>NZ_JAZBON010000037.1:0-141858 GCF_036351135.1 Erythrobacter sp. | reverse complement strand
GAGCGCTACAAAGGCGTTTATTGCTGAAGTCGCCGAGTTGGCAGGTGCAGATCCCACGCCTGCCCTCGGCGACACCTCTTCCCGGCTCCCGTGGTGGAGCCGCAGCGTCGATTCGACGTACCTCACCGGCAAGCGCGTCTTCATCTTTGGCGACGCGACCCACGCAGTGGCCGCCGCGCGCATCGCGCAGGACGAGCTCGGTTTCGAGGTGTGCGGGCTTGGCTGCTACAACCGCGAATTCGCCCGCGATGTGCGCGAGGCGGCGAAGCTCTACGGTGTCGAACCGCTCATCACCGACGATCACCTAGAGGTCGAACGCGCCATCGCCGAAGCCGCCCCTGAAATGGTGCTCGGCACGCAGATGGAACGGCACATCGCCAAGCGGCTGGGTCTTCCCTGCGCGGTGATCTCGGCGCCCGTCCATGTGCAGGACTTCCCCGCGCGCCACTCGCCGCAAATGGGCTTCGAAGGCGCGAACGTTATCTTCGACACCTGGGTGCACCCGCTGGTCATGGGCCTCGAGGAGCACCTCCTCACCATGTTCCGCGAGGATTTCGAGTTCTCCGACGAAGCGGGCGCATCGCACCACGCGGCGCATTCGCCCCAAGCGCCGCGGCTCGATGCTGACGTGCCCGAAGAGCCGGTTATCCCGGCGACGCCGACAAATCCTGAGAGCATCTGGACCGCCGAGGCGGAGCGCGAACTCAAGAAGATCCCTTTCTTTGTGCGCGGCAAGGCGCGGCGCAACACCGAGGCCTTCGCCGCCGAGGAAGGGCGCGCGCAGATCGATCTCGATACGCTCTACGATGCGAAGGCGCATTATGCACGGTAGCGCGAGCCAACCCCTTGCCTCCGGTGACGCGCCCGTACGCGTCGCCATCATCACGCTCGACAATCATCTGAAAGGCGCGGTCGACCGTGCCGGTGCGATGCTCGCGGATGACGGGATCGAGCTGACGCTCCACGCCGCTGCCGACTGGGACCGCGAGGGGTCCGCGCTCGAAGACGCGAAGATCGCGATCGAAGAAGCCGACATCGTCATCGCGACCATGCTGTTCCTCGACGATCACGTCCGCGCGATCCTGCCCACGCTCGAAGAGCGCCGCGAAGCCTGCGATGCGATGGTTTGCATGATGTCGGCGGGCGAGGTCGTGAAGCTGACGCGCATGGGCGGCTACCGCATGGACGCGCCGGCCAAGGGTCCGCTGGCGCTTCTGAAGAAGCTGCGCGGATCGAAGAAGGCGGGCGCGAGCTCGGGCGCGGGGCAAATGAAGATGCTGCGCCGCCTGCCGAAGATCCTCAAATTTATCCCCGGCACCGCGCAGGATGTGCGCGCCTATTTCCTGACGCTGCAATATTGGCTTGCGGGCTCGGAAGCGAATGTCACCGCGATGGTCCGCGCGTTGATCGATCGCTACGCCGCGGGCGAACGCGAAGCGCGGCGCGGCGAGACTGCGGCCGACGAGCCGCTCGAATATCCCGAAACCGGGGTCTACCACCCCGGCACGCGCCAGCGGATTTCGGAGAGCCTGCGGCTCCTACCGCGGCGGGATGGCCCGCACGGCACGGTCGGCCTGATCCTCCTGCGCTCCTATCTTCTTGGGCAGGACACCGGCCATTACGACGCGGCCATCGCCGCATTCGAGGCGGCGGGCATGAAGGTCGTGCCCGTTTTTGCGAGCGGCCTCGACGCCCGGCCCGCAATCGACGCCTTCTTCATGGAAGACGGCAAGCCGAGCGTCGATGCGATAGTCAATCTCACCGGATTCAGCCTGGTGGGGGGGCCGGCCTATAACGATGCCGAGGCGGCGCGCGAGGTCCTGGGGGACATGGACGTGCCCTATCTCGCGGCGCATGCGATCGAGTTCCAGTCGCTTGCCGAATGGCGCGCGCGCGGACAGGGATTGCTGCCACTCGAGGCGACGATGATGGTCGCGCTGCCCGAACTGGACGGCGCGATCGCGCCATCGGTGTTCGGCGGACGCGCCAGCGAAGCGGGCAGCCCGGTGCGAGTGATGGCGGGCGATGCCGAACGCTGCGAAGCGCTCGCGGCGCGCACGGGGCGGCTGATCGCTCTGCGCCGCTCGGAGCGGGCCAAGCGCAAACTCGCCATCGTCCTGTTCAACTTCCCGCCGGGCGCAGGCGCGACCGGTTCGGCTGCGTTCCTGTCCGTCTACGAATCGTTGCATCGCACGCTGCTGCGGCTGCGCGACGAGGGTTACGATGTCGAGGTGCCGGCGAATGTCGAGGCGCTTCGCGACAAACTGCTCACCGGCAATGCGGAAAGGTTCGGCGCCGATGCCAATGTCGCGCATCGTATCCCCGCCGACGAGCATGTCCGGCGCGAACCGCATCTCGCCGAGATCGAGGCGCAATGGGGCCCCGCCCCCGGCAAGCAGCAGGCCGATGGCGGCCACATCCATGTGCTCGGCGCGCATTTCGGCAATGTCTTCGTCGGCATTCAGCCCGCTTTCGGCTACGAAGGCGATCCGATGCGGCTGATGTTCGAGGGTCATTTCGCCCCGACCCATGCCTTCAGCGCCTTCTACCGCTATATCCGCGAAGACCTCTCGGCCCATGCGGTGCTGCATTTCGGCACGCATGGCGCGCTCGAATTCATGCCGGGCAAGCAGTGCGGGATGACCGGCGATTGCTGGCCCGAGCGGCTGATCGGCGATCTCCCGCATTATTACCTCTACGCCGCCAACAATCCGTCCGAAGGCATGCTCGCCAAGCGCCGCAGCGCGGCTACACTGGTGAGCTATCTCACCCCGCCGCTCGCGCAAGCCGGGCTTTACAAGGGGCTCTCCGAATTGAAGGCGAGCGTCGAGCGCTGGCGGGCAAGCGACAGCGCGGACGAGCGCGCCGAGCTGGCCGAAATCATCACCAATCAATGCGACGCGCTCGACATCGAGTGCACGGACATGTCGGCGCTGGCGTCGCAGCTCTACGAACTAGAACAGGCGCTGATCCCGCATGGGTTGCACGTGCTTGGCGCGAACCCGGAAGGCGAGCGCCGCGAGGCAATGCTCGATGCGATGGAAGAGGCGAGCGAGGGAGCGCAGGAGCGCGAGGAGCTTGCTGCGTTACTCGATGCCTCGGATGAGCTCGGATCGCTCATCCACGCGCTCGACGGCGGCTATGTCCAGCCGGCGCCTGGCGGCGATGTCGTCGCCAATCCGAAGGTTCTTCCGACGGGCCGCAACACTCACGGTTTCGACCCGTTCCTGGTGCCGAGCGCCTATGCCTGCAAGCAGGGCGCGGTGCAGGCCGAGCGGCTGCTGGCGCGCCATGTCGAACGCGGGGCGGACTTCCCGCAAAGCATCGCGATGGTGCTGTGGGGCACCGACAACATGAAGTCCGAAGGCGTCCAGATCGCGCAGGCGATGACGCTGATTGGCGCAAAGCCGCGGCGCGATTCCTACGGGCGGCTGTGCGGGGCGGAGCTGATCCCGCTCGCCGAACTGGGCCGCCCGCGGATCGACGTGGTGATGACGCTCTCGGGCATCTTCCGCGACCTGCTCCCGCTGCAGACCCGGATGCTGGCCGAAGCCGCTCTGCTCGCAGCGCAGGCCGACGAGGATCCGGCGACCAATTTCGTACGCAAACATGCGCTTTCCCATGCCGAGAAGCATGGCATCGATCTCGAAACCGCGGCCCTGCGCGTCTTCTCCAACCAGGAAGGCGCCTATGGCGCGCAGGTCAACCAGATGATCGAGGGCGGCGCCTGGGCCGATCCCGACGATCTCGCCAACGCCTTCGAGACGCATAAGGGCTATGCCTATGGCGTCAGCGGCGAACCTGTGCAGCACCGCGAATTGTTTACCGCGGCGCTCGGGCAGGTCGATTTCACCTATCAGAACCTTGAGAGCATCGAAGTCGGCGTCACCGATCTCGATCAATATGTCGACGGGCTTGGCGGCGTCAGCCGTTCGATCGCGCGGGCCAAGGGGTCCGAGGCGCCGGTCTATATTCTCGATGCGACGCGCGGGAACGCCAAAGTGCGCACGCTCGCCGAACAGATCGATCTCGAAACCCGCACCCGCACGCTCAACCCAAAATGGTTCGAGGGGATGCTCGATCACGGTTACGAAGGCGTACGCCATATCGAGATGCACGTGACCAACACGCTCGGCTGGTCGGCGACGACGGGCGAGGTCGCGCCCTGGGTGTATCAGAAAATATCCGAGACCTTCGTGCTCGACGAAGAGATGCGGGCTCGGCTCGCACAGCTCAATCCGAAGGCGAGCGCGCGCGTCGCCGGGCGCTTGCTCGAAGCATGCGAGCGCCATTTGTGGGAGCCCGACGCGGCCACCCTCTACGCGCTGCGCGAAGCCAACGACGAACTCGAAGACCGCCTCGAAGGCGTCTTCGTCGCAGAATGACAACGGGGATCGACTAAAGCCATGAATCTACATACGACCATCGATCGCAAGGCTCCCTCGGACGGCGAAGGCTCGGTCCAGGTCCAGCTCGACCCGGGCGACCAGATCAAGGGCGCGAAGGTCTTCGCCGTCTACGGCAAGGGCGGGATCGGCAAGTCGACCACCTCGTCGAACCTGTCCGCCGCCTTTTCGAAGCTCGGCCACCGCGTGCTCCAGATCGGCTGCGATCCCAAGCACGACAGCACCTTCACGCTGACCAAAAAGCTGATGCCGACCGTGATCGACGTGCTCGAAACGGTCGAGTTCCATTCCGAGGAACTGCGCCCCGACGATTACATGTTCGAAGGCTATAACGGCGTGATGTGCGTCGAAGCGGGAGGACCGCCGGCGGGAACGGGCTGCGGCGGCTATGTTGTGGGGCAGACCGTCAAGCTCCTAAAACAGCATCACCTGCTCGAGGACACCGATGTCGTCATCTTCGATGTGCTCGGCGACGTGGTGTGCGGCGGGTTCGCCGCGCCGCTGCAGCATGCCGAACGCGCGCTAGTCGTGGCGGCGAACGATTTCGACAGTATTTTCGCGATGAACCGCATCGTCGCAGCGATCGCTGCGAAGTCCAAGAATTACGATGTGCGGCTCGCCGGCGTTGTCGCCAATCGCAGCCGCGAGACCGACGAGATCGACCGCTTCTGCGAAAAGATCGGCATGGAGCGCCTTGCGCATTTCCGCGATGTCGACGCGATCCGCCGCTCGCGCTTAAAGAAGTGCACTCTCTTCGAAATGGAGGACAGCCCCGAGGTGCAACAGGCGCAGGATGAATATCTGCGCCTTGCCGCAATGCTGTGGGCCGGCGTCGATCCCTCCACCGCCGCGCCGATGAAAGACCGCGACATCTTCGATTTCCTGGGGTTCGAATAATGGCCACGCGCGCAATCGATCCCACATCCGTCGATCCACAACCCGTCGATAAAAAGGCTGGTGATACGACCTACGACGCTCGCCGCCAGGCGCTGGCGATCTATTTCGACAGCACCGCCAAGCAGGCATGGATCGACCTCACCTCCGATGCCAAGGTCAGCGGCATTCGCGCGACCGTGCGCGCCGGACGCGAGGCCATGCGCGAATTGCTGGTCGGCTGGCTGCCGCAGGACTTGCGTCGCACGCGCGTGCTCGATGCCGGTTGCGGGACGGGCGCGTTGGCGGTCGCGGTGGCCTGCAAGGGCGCCGACGTCACCGCGGTCGATGTCGCGGGCGGCCTGGTCGAAGTGGCACGCGAGCGGGCGCCGGGCTTCATCGGCCATGGCAAGGTTCGTTGGCACGCGGGCGACATGCTCGACGAGGATCACGGGCGCTTCGCCCACGTGGTGGCCATGGATTCGCTCATTCATTATGCGCCAGAGGATCTGGTCGACGCGGTCGAAGAGCTGTGCGCGCGCACCTCGCGCTCGATCCTGTTCACCTTCGCCCCCCACACCCGCCTGCTCGGCGCGATACATTCGGTCGGCAAGGTCTTCCCCAAGAGCGATCGCTCGCCCGCCATCGTGCCCATTTGCGAAACCGAGCTGCGGGCGCGACTGGGCCGGATCGCCGGGTGGAAAATCGGACGCACCCAGCGCGTCTCTTCGGGGTTCTACACCAGCCAGGCGCTGGAAATGGTGCGCCGCGAATGAGCGAACGCAGCCGCCCCTCCTATCCCCTGGCGCGCCTGATCGCGCAGGCGCTACCCTTTGCCGATGCGGCGAGCACCGAACTGCCGCTGTCGCGCCTGCTGCGGCTTGCCCTGTTCCAAGTCAGCGTCGGGATGGCGATGGTGCTGCTTTCGGGCACGCTCAACCGGGTGATGGTGGTCGAGCTTGGCACGCCGACCTGGCTGATCGCGCTGCTGATCGCGGTGCCGCTGGTGGTGGCGCCGTTCCGCGCGCTGATCGGCCATCGTTCGGATCGGCACGTCTCCGCGCTCGGCTGGCGCCGTGTGCCCTATATCTGGTTCGGGACGATGATGCAGTTCGGCGGGCTGGCGATCATGCCGTTTGCGCTGCTGCTGCTGGACGAGGCGCGCACGTTCGACATGGGCCTCATCGCCGCGACCGCCGCCTTCCTTCTGACCGGCACCGGGTTTCACGTCACCCAGACCGCGGGGCTGGCGCTCGCCACCGATCTCGCGCCGCCGGACAAGCGTCCGCGCGCCGTCGCGCTCCTTTATGTCATGCTGCTCGTCGGCATGATGCTTTCCGCCTTCGTCATCGGCGGGCTGCTGATCGACTTCTCGCCCACCCGCCTCGTCCAGGTGATCCAGGGCGCCGCGGTGCTGACCATGGCTCTGAACATCGTCGCCCTGTGGAAACAGGAAGCGCGCGCGCCCGAACGCACACGGCCCGATCCCGACGCGCCGTCATTCGGCGCCTTGTGGCGTTCCTTCGTGCGCGACGGGCGCAATGCGCGGCTGCTGACCGGGATCGGCATCGGCGCGGCGGGCTTCGCGATGCAGGACGCGCTGCTCGAACCCTTCGGCGGCGAAGTGCTGGGCCTTTCGGTCGGCGCGACCACCGGCTTGACCGGCGCCTGGGCGCTCGGCGCACTTGCCGGCTTCATGTATTCGGGCCGGGCGCTGTCGCGCAGCGGCGACCCCTTGCGGATCGCGGGGCTCGGCCTCGTTGCCGGGATCAACGCCTTTTTCCTCGTCATCTTTGCGGCGCCCTTCGGCTCACCGCTGATGCTTTATGCTGGCGCGCTGCTGATCGGGCTTGGCCTTGGCCTATTTTCCGTCGGCACGCTGATCGAGGCGATGGCGCTTGCGAAGAGCGAGACCGCCGGCCTGGCGCTCGGCGCCTGGGGCGCTGTCCAGGCGACCTGCGCGGGCGCCGGCATCGCGATCGGCGGCGCCATGCGCGACATCATCGCCTGGGCCGCGACCAGCGATGCCGCCGGCACCGCGCCGCTCATCATCGGGGCGAGCCGCGCGACCGGCTATACCAGCGTCTATGTCTTCGAGATCCTGCTGCTCATCGCAGGTCTAGCCGCGATCGGACCGCTTGTCGGCCGCGATCGCACTTCGTCCACTCAATCGCGGGATAGCGCGGACCAGCCATTCGGCCTGCGCGAGTTCCCGACATGATGCCGCGCGCGGGGATAGCGCGGTTCGCCACGGAGGTCTTTCGCCCGGATCTTCGCCCACGCAAAGGAAAGCACCATGGGTAACGTCTACATCATCGGAACGCTGGATGTCGCGCAGCTCGCATTCATCTTGTTCTTCATCTTCTTCGTCGGGCTCGTGCTCTACCTGAACCGCGAAAGCCGGCGCGAGGGCTATCCGCTCGAACACGAACAGACCGGCCGCATCGAGCCGGTCGAAAGCTTTTTCGACTGGGACAAGAAGGTCTTCGACCTGCCGCATGATCGCGGCATCTACATCCCCGAAGACGTGCCGCGCGACGAGCTCTCCAAGGTTGAGAACATCCCTGCCAAGCAAAGCTTCGGCGGAGGCGGCGCGCCGTGGGTGCCGACCGGCGATCCCCTGGCCGACGGAATGGGTCCGGCGGCCTGGACCCCGCGCGAGGATTATCCCGATCTCACGTTCGATGGCGCGCTGCGCATCGTCCCGCTCGCCGATAGCCACGACATCAAGATCGCAGACCATGACGACAACCCGGTCGGCCTGCCGGTCTACGGTGCCGACAAGCAACTCGCCGGCACGGTAAGCGACGTCTGGGTCGACCAGTCCGAGCACATCATCCGCTATCTCGAAGTGACGACCGGTTCGGGCAAGCAGGTGCTCGTGCCCATGCCATTCGCCGCGGTCCAGGGGACGGGTTTCCTCGGCGGGTTCACACCGCTGCGCGACGACAAGCAGGCCCTGATCGACGTGACCGCCCTCCGGGCCGACCAGTTCGATGCGGTTCCGACCATCGCCACGCCGGGCCAGATCACGCGGCGCGAGGAAGATCGGATCATGGGCTATTTCGGCGGCGGCTATATGTACGCGACGCCTGAAAGGTCGCAGCCATGGCTGTAACCACCGCCCCCGACATCGCCGAGAGCATGGCAGAGCCTGCGCCGCTGGCGCTGGGCGATCCGATGGGCACGCCGGTCGAGGGGGAGCAGGTTCTGTGGAAGGGCCGCCCCGACTTGGCGTTGCTCGCGCGGCACGCGTTTCACACCCACAAGGTGGCGCTCTATTTCGCGGCACTCGTCGGCATCTCGCTCGCGCTCGGCAATACGACCACGGCGATCGTGTGCGCGGTGCTCGGCGTTGCGGCCGTGGCGATCCTCACGCTGCTCGCCTGGATCAGCCGGCGCACGACGCTTTATATCCTGACCGATACGCGATTGATCTTGCGCATCGGGATGGCGATCGAAACACGGGTCACGCTGCCGCTGAAGCTGTTGCTTTCGGCCGATCTGCGCCTGCGCGGACGCCGAGGGCATGGCGATATCGCGATGACACTCGGCGGGGACGAGCGGCTCCTCGGCTATGCGCTGCTCTGGCCACATGTGCGCCCTTGGCGCTTCGCCCGGCCCGAACCGATGCTGCGCGTGGTCCCGGATGCTGCCAGGGTCGCCGAATTGCTTGCCGAACAATGCGCGCGCCACGCCGTGATCGAACGCGGGACGCGGGCGCAAGGCTCAGCGACGCCTGCCGCTCAATCCGCCGCCGCCAAACCCGCTGCCGGGCGCATGGATAAGGGGCCTTCCGCTGCCGCGAAAAGCCAAGGCCTGCGCGGAGCCGATCTCGAAGGAGCTCCGGCATGATCGTGCGCGAATACGAAGAGGACGAAATCGTCGTCCACCGCGTGCCGCTCATCATGATGGGTGCGCTGGTCGCCAGCGTATTGGCGCTGACCACGGCGGTAACCTTCGGCTTTTTCGAACGCCAAGCGATTCCCAACGAAGCGCGCGAAGCGGCGGGCACGATGGCGACTGCGACCCGCTCGCTCCACTTCTTCGACGAAGCGGACGGCACGGTGCGTGTCGAGGATGCCTTCACCGATCAAGTCATCGCTCGGTTCCCTGCGGGCACGGGCGGCTTCGTTCGAACGACGGTACGCAGCCTCGTCTATCAACGGCGCATCAACGGGTTCGGCCGCGCGGTGCCCTTCGAACTGATAGAATGGGACAACGGCGCGCTCACCCTGCTCGACAGCACCACCGGCAGCAGCGTCGAGCTCGCCTCCTTCGGCGCTGGCAATCGCCAGACTTTCGCCAATTTCCTTTCAGAGGATGGATTACGATGAACGACACGATAGCCCAGGGATCGGCTGTCGCACATGCGGACGAAACGTCCGCGCGGCAATTCGACACGACCTGCACGATCACGGTGGAACAGAGCGCCGAGCATTTCCACGCTCATGTCGAACTGCCCGAGGAAATCACCATGGAAGCGGGCGACAAGGTCCGCGTTCACGGCCGCCCGATCGCCATTCCCTTCGGCAGCCGCGAGGTCTTCGAACGCCGCGCCACCGTGACACGCGCCGGGCCGCTAAAGCGCGCGCTGATTAAGGCCGCCGCCTATTTCGATTTCGCCGAACTCTACGAAGTCAGCTTCAACGCCGGGAGGATCAAATGAACGCGCAGACCCAGATCAAGGCAGCGCCCGCGTCCGCGTCCGGCGCAATGATGACGAGCGACGAGGCGATGGCCCTCGCGACGCAGGACACCGTCCTCACCCCGCGTTTCTACACCACGGATTTCGACGCTCTCGACGCGATCGACGTCGAACCTGTGCGCGCCGAATGGGATCGGCTGATCGCCGACATGGTGGGCGATCCCAACAAGACCCATTTCCGCCACAAAGACGATTTCGCCGGCATCATCGAGGGGCTGGAGCCCAAGCTGCGCGCGGAATTCACCGACTTCCTGGTGAGTTCGATGACGAGCGAATTTTCCGGCT
This sequence comes from Erythrobacter sp., assembly GCF_036351135.1. Taxonomy (GTDB): domain Bacteria; phylum Pseudomonadota; class Alphaproteobacteria; order Sphingomonadales; family Sphingomonadaceae; genus Erythrobacter. The sequence continues at coordinate 131,586 of NZ_JAZBON010000037.1, read as the reverse complement.
GTGTGCTTTACGCCGAGATCGCGCGGCGCACGAAGAACCCGGACGTCAAACAGCTGTTCAAGCTGCTCGCGCGCGATGAGAGCCGTCACGCGGGCTTCATCAATGAAAGCCTCAAGGATGCCGGCATCGGCGTCGATCTCGGCTTTCTGACGAAGACCAAGAAATACACCTATTTCCAGCCGAAATTCATCTGGTACGCGGTCTATCTCTCGGAAAAGATCGGATATGCGCGCTACATCACGATCTTCCGCCATCTCCAGCGCAACCCGCAAAACAAGTTCCACCCGATTTTCGACTGGTTCGAGGAATGGTGCAACGACGAGTTCCGCCACGGCGAAGCCTTCGCGATGCTGATGCGCGCGGATCCGGCGCTGCTGAAGGGCCGCAACAAGCTGTGGATCCGCTTCTTCCTGCTCTCGGTCTACGCGACGATGTATGTGCGCGATCACGCCAGGCCCGTCTTTCATAAGGCGCTCGGCGTCGATCCGACTCAGTACGATTACGAGGTTTTCCGGATCTGCAATGAGATCGCCCGGCAGGTCTATCCGGTCGAGCTCGACATCGACGACCCGAAGTTCCGCGCGCGGATGGAAGCGCTGCGCCAAGCCGCTGACCGGATCGAGGACGGCAAGGCGCAAGGGGGCATCGGCGGCCTTGCGAAACGCATTTCCGGCATGGCGGGCGCGGGCTACAATTTCGCGCGGATGTACTTCCAGCGCGCCAGGACAAACCCCCTGCCCGACATTATTCGGCTGCAGCCCACATGGTAGACTGGAGCGGCCATATCGTGCCAATCGTGGTGACGGTCGCCATCTGGTTCGCCGCGACCGGGCTGATCGCGCTTTCCGTCTCGGACGACGAGCGTGGCGGCGCGGCGAGGGCCAAGCTGCGCAGCGTCGCGATCGGCGGCGTCCTCGGCGTCGGCGGGCTGGGCGCGATCCTGGTTTCGGCCTCGATGGTTTCGGTCGGCGGGGTCTATCTTGCCTTTGTCGGGGCGTTGCTAACGTGGGCTTGGCATGAGATCGCCTTCCTGACCGGCGCCGTCGCCGGACCGCGCCGCACCCCCTGCCCGCCCGGCCTCACCGGCTTTGCGCGCTTCACGCGGGCCAGCGGCACCGTCATGCACCACGAAATCGCGCTCGCGCTGACCGCATTGATGCTGATCTCGCTCTCCTGGAACGCGGCGAATCAGATCGGCGCGACGGTCTTCGCGCTGCTATTCGCGCTGAGGCTCTCTTCCAAAATCAACCTGTTCGTCGGCGTGCCCAATTCGACCACCGAGATGCTGCCGTCGCACCTGTCCTATCTGCGCAGCTATTTCGGACGCAATCGGTTGACGGTGCTGCTGGGGGTATCGATCCTCTGCATCTTTGCCGGCGCCGCGTGGTTTGCGAGCTTTGCGATGGCTGCCGCGCCCGGCAGCGCGCAGATGGTGGGCGCAAGCCTGCTGGCCGCTCTCGCCGCTCTGGGCGCGCTCGAACATATTTTCCTGGCCCTCCCTTTTCGCGATGGGATGCTGTGGGGCTGGGCCTTCAGACGGCAGAGGACTGCGCCGTGACACAGACGAACGACAATCGGGATATCGAGGGGGGACTCATGGATTTCGAAGGCTTTTTCGCCAAGCAACTGGCCGATGTGCGCGAGGAGGGACGCTACCGCGTCTTTACCGATATCAAGCGGCATTGCGGTCGCTTTCCCCACGCGACCCGTTTCATCGAGGATGGAACGCAGGCGGTCACCGTATGGTGTTCCAACGATTATCTCGGTATGGGCCAGCATCCCAAGGTGATCGCGGCGATGCATGCCTGTCTCGACGAATGCGGTGCAGGCGCCGGGGGCACGCGCAACATCTCGGGCACGAACCACCATCACGTCGAGCTGGAAGCCGAGTTGGCCGACCTGCACGGCAAGGAAAGCGCGCTGCTCTTCACCAGCGGATATGTTTCGAATTGGGCGGGTCTGGGAACGCTTGCAGCCAAGATCCCGGGCTGCGTTGTCTTCTCGGACTCGCTCAACCACGCTTCCATGATCGAGGGCATTCGGCATAGCCGCGCACCCTACAAGATTTGGAAGCACAATGACGTCGAGGACCTCGACCGGCACCTGAGCGAGTTCGGCCCGGAAGTTCCCAAACTCGTGGCGTTCGAAAGCGTCTATTCGATGGACGGCGACATCGCCCCGATTCGCGAGATCCTCGATGTGTGCGAGAAACATGGTGCGATGAGCTATATCGACGAGGTTCACGCAGTCGGCCTCTACGGCCCGCGCGGCGGCGGCGTTGCCGAGCGCGAAGGGCTGATGGATCGGATCACCGTCATCGAAGGAACGCTCGGCAAGGCGTTCGGCGTCATGGGCGGCTATATCGCGGCGAGCCGCGACCTCGTCGATTTCGTACGCACCTTTGCGAGTGGCTTCATCTTTTCGACCGCCCTGCCTCCGGCTGTCGCCGCGGGCGCGGCCGCGAGCATCCGGCATCTGAAGGAAAGCAACGCCGAGCGCGAGCTTCAGCGTGAGCGGGTGGCCCAAGTGCGCCGGGCGCTCGACATTATGGGCATCCCGCACCTGCCCAATCCCAGCCACATCATCCCGGTAATGGTGGGCGACGCGAAGAAGTGCAAAATGATCAGCGACTGGCTGATGGACAATCACGGCATCTATGTGCAGCCGATCAATTACCCCACCGTCCCGGTCGGAACCGAGCGGCTGCGGCTGACCCCCTCGCCGGTGCATGACGAAGGCGACATCACCCGGTTGACCGAAGCGCTGAGCGAGATCTGGTCGCGATGCGAACTTGCCCGCGGACAGATGGCAGCGTGAGGGGTCGGGCTTGAGACAGAACGGATCGAAGGTTGTCCTTGCCTAAAGATCGGTAAAGTTCACGATACGCCCCTGACCGACATTTGACCGAACATTCCTGCAACGGCCAAGAAAATGGGGCGGCGTGACAATGGCACGCCGCCCCTCTTCATCTTTATGCGGAAGAAGGCTCGCTCCTTCTCGACCGGTGCGGCGCCGGAATGGACCGGCGCGCCTTCGCTGTCTTATTCGTCGGTCTGATCAAGATAGGCGATCACATCCACACGGTCTTGCGGGTCCTTGAGGCCCGGGAAAGCCATGCGCGTGCCGGGCAGATATTCGCGCGGCGCTTCGAGATATTCGAACAGCACTTCGGGCGTCCAGGTGATGTCGCTATTCGCATTGGCATCGGAATAGTTGAAGCCATCGATCGCGCCCGCCTCTCGGCCGACAACGCCGTGAAGCGAGGGGCCGACGCCGTTCATGCCCTCTTCGACGAGATGGCAGGTGCGGCACTGCGCGAAGACGGTCTCGCCCGCGCTTGCATCGCCGGTGAGATCGGCGAAGGCGACATCGGTCATCGGTTCTTCTTCGACTTCTTCGGCCTCGACTTCAGCGACTTCGTCTTCTTCGGCATTGTCCGCAGGGGCGCCTTCGCAAGCGGCGAGTGCCAACAGGGCCGGCACGGCTGCCGCGCTCATAAGAATCTTACGCATGTTCAAAAATTTCCTCTTCCGATCCAGACGGCTCTCGCAAACCTGCGCTCCAGCGAGCCGTTCGACTGGGATCCCGCTTCCTGTCTAGAAGCCGAACCCGCCAATAGCAATTGGCAACCAGTCCGCCTTCGAAGCCATAACGGCTTGGGGCGGGTCCTGGTTCCCAGTGGACATCGCCACGCGGATTGCCAACGCGGCCCGTCCCGCTAAAAGGCTCGGCCATGAGAAACCTTCCCTGGCATTCGAAGCTCGTTCTCGCGCTTCTCATCTTCCTGCCGCTCTATTTCGCCATGGCCGCGCTCGGCACCAAGTTTGGTGTGTGGAGCTGGGTCACAGGCCTTGTCAGCATGATCTTCACGGCCGGGCCGATCCTGCTCGGTATCGTCGCTGCCATCGCGCTCATCTCTTTGCTCATCTCTTTCTTGAGAAAACCGCGGCGCCGCGCAGCGATCGCGATCGCCGTCGCCGGTCTGGTGGTGCCCGGGGTTATCTTCGCAGGCTTCCTGACCGCGCGCAGCACCGCCGGCGACAATCCGATCCACGATGTCGCCACCGACACCGCCGACCCGCCGCAATTTTCGCGCCGCACGATGATCGCGCGGGCAGAGGCGGAGGCCAATCCGCTTCACGACTACCAGACGCCGCTGGGCGAACTCGAGATGTACGAAGGCAGTCCGCCCGAACTCGCCATCAAGAGCCATGCGCAGATCATCAACGACATTTACGCCGAGCTGTCGCCGCTGCCGCTGGGCGGGGCGAGCCAGGCGGACGGGGTTGCGGCGGTGGCGGCGGCGATGGGCAATATGGGCCTGACCGACATCCGTTCCGATGCGCAAAGCGGCCTGGTCGAGGGCGTGGCGGAGACCTTCTGGTTCGGCTTCGAGGACGATGTCGTAGCGCGTGTCGGCCCGCAACAGATCGATTTCCGCTCAGTCAGCCGGGTGGGTCGCAGCGATCTCGGCGTCAATGCCGCGCGCATCGCCGAACTGCGCGAACGCACCGCGCAGCAGATCGGCCAACGCTAGCGGAAGGTCGCGATGGCCAGCGCGCTGCGCTGAAAGACGGTGAGCACGCAAAGCGCCGCGTAGGTGCAAGCGATGACCGCGAACCAGCCTGGGAACAGGCACATTGCGACGAACACTGCGATGGTTTCGGCACCTTCGGCCAGCCCGGTCGAATAGAAAAAACTTTTCTGCCCGTGTGCCTCGGTTTCGACGCCGCGTTCGGCCGCGATAACCGCGAAGGCAAGGAAGCTCACGCCTGTGAAAACGAAGCTCGCCACCAGCACGAGCGCGGGCAGGAGATTGGCGGGCGCAAGCAGGCCGAAGCCGACCGGCACGCTGACATAGAAAGCGAAATCGGCGACGATATCGAAATAGCCTCCCAACGGTGTCGGCCCCCGCACCCGCGCGACTGCGCCATCGAGCCCGTCGAAAAGGCGGTTGACAAGGATCAGCGCGAGGCCCGCCCCCACGTTGCCGAGCGCGATCGCCACGGCGCCGCCAAGCCCGGCGACAAGCCCCGCAAAGGTCAGCATATTCGCCGTTACCCCCGCCCCCGCGACCGTGCGGCCGAGCGCGTTCAGCGACGGATCGATGAGCGGTCGGAGTTTCGCGTCCAGCATTATGTTCCTTCCAGGGCGCCGCGGCATTTGTAGCGCTAGAACGTGACCAGTCCGATCCAGGCGCCGGTCAGCGCGCTCGTTATATTGCCTGCGATCCAGCTTTTCATGCCCAGCCCCGCCGCCTCTGCCCGCCGCTCCGGACATAGGGTGCCGATCGTCGAGACGAGCAGGCCGACGCTCGCAAGATTGGCCACACCGCACAAGGCATAGGTGACGATAAGCAGACTGCGCTCCTCGAAGGTGCCCTCGGGCAGGGCAGCAAGCTCTAGATAGGCGACATATTCGTTGAGGATCGCTTTTGTGCCCATCAGCCCGCCCGCCACCTGCGCTTCGGCCCAGGGCACGCCGATCGCCCACATGAACGGCGCGAAGAGCCAGCCGAAGATGCGCTTCAATGTGACAGGTTCGCCTTCTATCAGCGGCAGGATCGCGAGCACTTGGTCGGTCAGCGAAACCAGCGCGAAAATGACGATGATGATCGCGATGACCGCGAGAAACAGCTGCATGCCGTCCATCGTGCCCTTGACGATGGCATCGATGCTGCTCGCATAGGTAAGGCCCGGCTCGTCCTCTTCGCCCTCATCCGCATCGGTCGCCGGGTCGTCGCTATTGCCCGGCACCATCAGCCTTGCGACCAGCAATGCGGCGGGGAGCGATATGAGCGAGGCGGAGATCATGTGGCCGACCGCATCCGGCACGGTCTCTCGCAGGGTAGTTGCATAAAGGATGAGGATCGCGCCCGAGATCGTCGCCATCGCGAGCACCATGATCTGGAACAGTTCGGCCCGGCTGACCCGAGCGAAATAGGCGCGCACGACCAGCGGGCTTTCGACGACACCGAGAAACATGTTCGCCCCGCCCGACAGGCCCACCACCCCGCTCACCCCGAGCGATTTGCGCAGGAGGAAGGACAGGCCGTTCACCAGCCAGCGCAGCACGCCCCAATGCCAGAGCAGCGCCGCGAGCGCGGAAAAGACGATGACCAGCGGCAGGATCTGGAACGCAATGATGAGCGGCGCGTCGGCGCCTTCGCGCAGCTCGAAGGGCAGCTCCGCCCCGCCAAGATAGCCGAACATGTAGGACGATCCCGCCAGCGTCGCGCGCTCGATCGCGGCAACCGCGTCATTGGCGAGCGTCACCACGTTCCAGACGAACGGCACGCGCACGATCAGCAGCGCGAGTACGCCCTGCAAGAGGAGCGCGCCACTGATCCAGACCAGCGAGGGCCTGCTCCCCCGGTCCTCGCTGAACGTCCAGGCGAAGCCGAGCAGGATGGCGATACCGATTATCCCGCGAAACTGGTCGAAAAGTTCCAAGTTCGGTTCCAGTCAAAGAGCTCTCGCGAGAAGCTCTCGGCTTCGCTCGAGCGGGTCCTTCGAGGCACTCGGACTGCGTCCTCGTTCCTCAGGACGAACGGGTATTGCAGAGAAGAGTATTTGGGCAATTATCTCACCCCCGCCGCCAAGCGAAATAGCGCTCCGCGATGCCGAGCAGTTTTTCCGGCTTGTTCGCGCGTTTCCAGTTACCCGCAGCGAACTTGTTGGCCTCAGCGAGCGTCGGGTAGGCGTGAACCGTTCCCAGGATTTTCTCGAGCCCGATCTTCTGCTTCATCGCAAGTGTATATTCGGCGATCAGCTCGCCGGCATTGGCGCCGACGATGGTTGCCCCCAGGATTGTGTCCTTGCCCGGCACCGTCAGCACCTTGACGAAGCCGCGGGTCTCGCTCTCGGCAATCGCGCGGTCGCTCTCCTCGATATCGTAGCGGGTGACTTCGTATTCCGTCCCCGCATCCGCGGCTTCCTGTTCGTTCATGCCGACGCGGGCGAATTCCGGGTCGAGGAAGGTGACCGCCGGGATGACGCGGTAGTCGGCCTTGAACGTACGGAACTGGCCGAACAGCGCGTTGACGGTCGCGTACCAGGCCTGGTGGCTGGCGGTGTGGGTGAACTGGAAGGGGCCGGCGACGTCGCCTGCCACGAAGATGTTGGGGTATTTGGTCGCGAGCGTTTCGTCGTGGGTGATGGTTTTGGCGGTGTCGATGCCGAGGCTGTCCAAGCCATAGCCCTCCAGCCGCGCCTTGCGACCCAGGGCGACAATCAGCGTATCGAAGGCGAAGCGAACCTCCCCGGCCTCGCTCGTCGCGACGACTTCGCCGTTCTCGACGCGCACCGCTTCGTGCCCGGTCTTGAGGTCGACGCCCGCATCGCGCAGGGTTTGGGCGGCTAGATCGGACACCTCCTCGTCCTCGCGCCCAAGTACACCTGCCGAGCGTTCGAGCTGCGTCACGTGCGAGCCAAGCCGCGACAGAGCCTGCGAAATTTCGCAGCCGATCGGCCCGCCGCCCAGCACGACGACACGGCGCGGCGCTTTCTCCATCCCGGCGAATGCGTCCCACATCGTGTCGCTTGTGAGATAGCCCGATCCCTGCAACCCTTCGATATCGGGCACAAGGGGTTCGGCGCCGCTGGCGATGACGATGCCGCGCGCGGTCAGGCGATTCGTGCCGCCTTCGTTCAGCGCGACTTCGACCGTCCATGGGTCGATCAGCTTGGCATACCCCTCGATCACGTGGACGCCGAGCCCTTCGTAGCGCTCGACGCTGTCATGAGGTTCGATGGTTTCGATCGCGCCGAGCACGCGCTGCATCACCCTGTCGAACGGTATTTCGGGCTCGACCGGGGTTAGTCCGTAGCGATCGGCATGCCGCATGGTGCTCGCGACCTTGGCGCTCTTGATGAGCGCCTTGGACGGAACGCAGCCGGTATTGAGGCAGTCGCCGCCCATTTTATTCGCCTCGATAAGCGTGACGCCCGCTTTCACCTGCGCGGCGATATAGGCCGAAACCAGACCCGCCGAGCCGGCGCCGATCACGATCAGGTTGCGATCGAAGCTCTTGGGCTTGTCATAGCCTGCGTAGACGCGGCGGCGGCGGATGATGCCGACGATGAACTTGGCGATCCAGGGGACGAGGGCCAGCAGCACGAAGCTGCCGATCAGCGCCGGCGAAAGCAGCCCTGCCGTGCTGTCGATCTGCGCCAGTTGGGTGCCCGCGTTGACGTAGACGATGGTGCCCAGAAGCATCCCGATCTGGCTGACCCAGGCAAAGGTCCAGGTGCGGATCCGCGTCAGCCCCATTACGAGATTGATGACGAAGAACGGAATGATCGGGATCATCCGCAAGGTGAAGAGATAGAACGCGCCGTCGCGCTCGAGCCCCTTGTTGATCGACTTCAACCGCTCGCCGAAACGTTTTTCGATCGGCTCTCGCAGGAGATAGCGCGAGGCCAGAAAAGCAAGCGTTGCGCCGATGGTCGAGGCGAAGGAGACGAGAATCGTCCCCGTGACGAGGCCGAATAAGGCCCCTGCGGCCAGGGTCAGGATCGCCGCACCGGGGAGCGAGGCCGCGGTCACCGCGACATAGATCGCGAAAAAGGCGCCCAGCACCAGCGCGGGCCGTTCCTCATAGTAGGTGCGGGCTTCGTCCGAGACGCGCTTGATCCCCTCGAGCGTCAAATAGTCGCCGAGGTCGAAGACGAAATAGGCGGTGACGAGTGCGGCCAGCGCGGCGATGATAAGAATTTTCTTCAAGAGGGCCCCCTTTTCCATTCTATACGGCGGCGGACCTCAGGAAGTTACCGATGTCCCGGCGAGCCGGGCGTATTTGGATATGAAGCGACTGTCGATTGCATGTTTGAGCCGCGCAACCCATCGGCCCTGCGCCGCGAACGGGCCATAGCTCGCGATCGCGCCGCCGTCGCCGGTCGATAGCAGATAGAGGTTGTTCCAGCGCGGGCGATAGACCGAATGCGGATTTTCTCCCGCCGCCGCCGCTCGCAAATTTCGGGCGAGCACGGGGCCAGCGAAAACGGCATGAACGCCGGAATGCGGCACTTCGCGATCGCTTCGCGCGGCGACATCGCCGGCGGCGAAGATATGCGGATGGGAGGGCGATCGTTGGAACCGGTCGACCAAGATGAAACCCTCTCCGTCGGTCGCCAGACTGCTTTCGCCGGGCCAGTCGGGCGCCGCGCTGCCGAGGGCGGCGACGATCAGGTCGACCGGTTCGAGGTCGCATGCCCCGGCCATCAGCCGACCCTCTTCCAGCCGCGCATCCTCGGCGATTGTCTCGATCCCCTGCGCTGTCAGCTTCCGTCTCGCTCGGCGTCTGACCGCGCTCGACATTTCGGGCAGCAAACCATCGCTGCCGGTGACGAACACGATCTCGGGACGTGGGTCAGCGTCCTGCCAGTTGCGCAGCGCGAAGGCGAGCTCGGTCCCCCCGGCCCCGCCACCGATTACCGCGATCCGTTTTTGCGGGCCAAGCGCCGCCAGCTGCCGGGCAAAGGCTTCGATCGGGCGAATATCGACGAGCCTCCGGTCATCGCCCAGCACGCCGCGCGCGCGTCCGATGCCCCCCGTATTGATCGAAGCGATATCGAATTCGAGTGCCTGCCCTCCCCCGGTGCGCAGGCGAAATGCATCGGGTTCGAGCCCGGTGCAGCGGCCAAGCACGAACTGCGCCCCCGCCCGCTCGGCCAAACCTCCCACATCGATGAGGCCCGCATCGCGATCGTATTGTCCCGCGATCCAGCCCGGCACCATTCCGGAATAACGCAAGTTCCGGTTTGGGGTCAGCAGGGTCGCGCGTTGCGCGGGCAGTCCGTGCCGGATCCAGTCGGCCAGTACCGCGACATGGGCGTGGCCACCGCCGATCAGAACGATATGCTTTGACTTTCGCGGCATCGTGCGCCGACCCATCAGCTATCGCTTGGCCGATGTCGATAGTGTTGAAATGTGCAGCTGCAATGGGTAATTGGAACAGGAGAACGGACACACTCGTTCGGTGCGCCCGGTAGGGATGACGGCACTGCATCCCCGATCGGGCGGAAGGAAAATCATGGCCGCTGGCGAGCCGGGCAAAGGGTCCCAGATATCCCTACGAAAATTCTTCCGGGTTTTCTTTTCGATCCTAAAGCCCGAAGCTAGTTTCTATTGGTTGGCGGCCGCTTACGGGATCGGTCTGAGCCTGCTATCGCTCGCGACACCTCTGTCGGTGCAAATGCTGGTCAATACCGTCGCCAATACGGCGATGACAGCGCCGCTGGTCGTGCTTTCGCTGACATTGTTCGGGCTCCTGATCCTGTATGGGTTGCTCTATGCCTTGAGGGTGCATCTCATGGAGCTGTTCGCCCGTCGCTTCTATGCAAGAATGGTGGCAGAGATCTCGCTTCTTTCGGTTTATGCGCAAGATCCGTTTTTCGCCGATCGTAAATCTTCGGCGCTGTTCAACCGCTATTTCGATGTCATCATCGTACAGACGTCCGTGCCGATCCTGTTCATAAGCTTTTTTTCGGTGGTGCTTCAGGTCGCCGTCGGTTTCGTCCTGGTCTCGCTTTACCACCCGCTCTTTCTCGTCTTTACGCTGGTAATGTCGGGGCTGATCTGGATCATCTGGCTGATTTGGGGCGCTCGCGCGATCCGCACCGGCATCGATCTAAGCCATGCCAAGCATGAGACCGCGGACTGGCTCGAGACGATCGGCGGCTCCAACGGCTTCTTTAAGTCGCAGCGGCGGGTCGACTACGCGCTCAAGCGGACCGACGATTACACCCAGGACTGGCTGACCGAGCGCAAGAGTCATTTTCGGCAGCATTTCGCGCAAACGCTCGCCTTCCTGCTGCTATATGCCGGAGCGAGCGCAGTCTTGCTCGGTCTGGGCGGCTGGCTGGTCATCCAGGAACAGCTCACCCTGGGGCAGCTCGTTGCGGCCGAACTTGTCCTGTCGGTGGCGTTCTTCGGCGTGGCTCAGTTCGGCACCTACCTCACCTATTTCTACGATCTCGTCGCAGCGATCGAGGAGATCTCGCTGTTCTACGAAGTGGAGCAGGAGACGCCGACGGGTGCTAAACCTCTCAGCGGAACCGATCACTCGCTCGTCTTTTGGGACGCGATCGGGCAGGCGCGCGACAAATCCGCCCAGTTCAATCTGGAAATCCCGAGCGGTGCCATCATCATGGCGTCGGCCAGCAATCACGGCGTGCAGCGGCTGTTCACATCCATGTTGAAGATGCACGTGATCCCCAAATCGGGTTTCGTGACGATGGGCGGGGTCGATTTCCAGGACATCGAAGCCTATAATCTGCGCAAGGATGTCCACGTTCTGGAGCGATCGACCTTCGTCGGTATGACGATCCGCGAATATCTCAGCCTTTCCTGTCCCAATACCGCCAGCAAGCGAATGATGGGCGCGCTGGAAACGGTCGGTCTGATCGATACGATCTCGAGCCTGGAAAAGGGCCTCGACACTCCGGTCGCCTACACCGGCTGGCCTTTGTCTGCGGTCGAATTGCAGCAGCTCAAACTCGCCAATGCGCTGCTCGAACAGCCGCGTATTCTGGTGCTGAGCCAGCTTTTCGACCTTGTCGACGAGCACCATCTCGCGAGCGCCGTCAACGAGCTGCGCGAACAGGCTTATTCGACCGTGATCTATTTCTCCGGTCGCCGCACCGATCTTGGCTTCGACCGGTTTCTCTATATCGAGCCGGAGCGTCAGCGCTCTTTCGACGATTTCGAGGATTTCCGACACGCGACCGACGAGGATCATCTGCGACCGCACCGCCCGGACCGTATTTCACAATCGTCCGACGTACAGCGCGGCACTGCCGAGCGTTCGCCGCTCGAGGCGGAGGAATAGAGCATGGCGACGACTCAGTCCGACATGGACCATTTCACCGCGCTCAAGAGCGTCCGGACTCCGCGCATCTTTCGCACGGTATTTGTTGGCTTGATGGTCGCGATCGTTATCGCGATCCTTTTTCTGATCTACGTCCCCTGGGTGCAGACGACCGGCGGCCAGGGCACGGTCACGACACTCAATCCCAACGAGCGCCAGCAGGAAATCAACGCGCTGGTGCCCGGCCGGATCGAGGAATGGTATGTCGCCGATGGCAGCCAGGTCGAGCAGGGCGATCCGATTGCGCGCATTGCGGATATCGACCCCAATCTGCTGGAACGGCTGGAGGCCGAGCGGCGTCAGGTCGAGTTGCAGCTGCAGGCGGCGCGCAGCGCTCTCGCCACCGCGCAGATCGACGTAGGCCGGATGTCCGAACTGTTCGAGGCAGGGCTCTCGGCGCGTCGCGAATTTGAACAGGCGCAGATCCGCGTCGACGAAATGCGCGCCCGTGTTGCCGAAGCCGAAGCCAGCCTCGCGCGGACCGAGACCAACCTTGCGCGCCAGGCGGAACAGACCGTGGTCGCGCCGCGCGACGGCTTTATCCAGTCCATCAATGCCGGCGATGCGGCGACCTTCGTCAGCGCGGGCGACGTACTTGCGACCTTCGTACCGGCCGCTCAGACCCGCGTTGTCGAGGTCTTTATCGATGGGCGCGACGTCGCCCTGGTCCAGGCGGGCGAGGAAGCGCGGATCGAGTTCGAAGGCTGGCCGGCGGTGCAGTTCAGCGGCTGGCCTTCGGTCGCGATCGGCACCTTTCCAGGCGTCGTCGCCACGGTCGATCAGGTCGCGCAGCCCGATGGCCGCTTTCGCGTGCTGATCGCGGAAGATGTCGGCGCCGAGCAGGGCTGGCCGGAGGAACGCTATGCCCGGTTCGGCACCGTGGTGCGCGCGTGGATCCTCCTCGAAACGGTGCCTGTGGGCTACGAGATCTGGCGTCAGCTCAACAACTTCCCGCCGGAGCTTCCAAGTTCGGCCAGCACGGCGGGGCAAGGCGCCTAGGGCGATGCAAGCCGGGTTCGTAATGCGCATATTGGCGGGCCCGGCGCTCGCACTTGCCCTTGCGAGCGGAGAAGCGGCGCGCGCACAGAATATCGAGCCGGTGGGCGAACCGATCGAAGAGGCGCTTGAAACGGGTGTGCTTCTTCCCGGTGAAGTGCTGCGCAGTTCGGCCCTGACCTTCCCCAGCATCCTTGCAAGTTTCGAGCGCGAAGCGGCCGCGCGCGCCGATCAGCTTGCCGCCGACGGCGCCTTCGACTTGATGCTTCAAGGCGAAGCATATGACCGGGTCACTGGCACGTTCTCGGGCGGTTTCGTCGAAGCGGAAGCGCGTCAGCCGCTCGCGCCGATGGGGGCCGAACTCTATTCGAGCTATCACCTCTCGGACGGGCGCTTCCCGATCTACGAGAACATCTACAACACCAACGAATTCGGCGAACTCAAGATCGGCGGCCTGCTGTCGCTACTGCGCGACCGGCGGATCGACGATCGCCGTTTCGAAGTCGAGGACGCGAGGCTGGCGACGGGCCAGGCGCGGCTCGACATCCTGCTGGTGCAGCTGCAGGTTCAGCACGAGGCCTTGCGCGCCTATTGGCGCTGGGTCGCGGCGGGGTATGAGATCCGCGTCTACGAGGAACTGCTCGAGATCGCCGAGGCGCGGGCGGTGGGCCTTGAGCGCCAAGTCCGCCTCGGCGCAGCGCCGCGTATCGCGCTGACCGAGAACGAGCAGAACGTGCTTAGGCGCCGCATTTTACTGACCGAAGCGCAGCGCGACTTCGCCATGGCCGCACGCTCGCTGAGCTATTATCTGCGCGGCGGCGATGGTGAAGTGATCGTGCCGAGCCGTGACCAACTGCCCGAAGATCTGCTCGATAACATACCCGATCTGGCCGCGATCATCGCGCAGCAGACCAACTTCCTTCTCGAACAACGCCCCGAACTCGCCACTTTGCGCATCGCACTCGAACGCGCGCGCAATACGATCGCGCTGCGCGAGAACGACCTCCAGCCGCGGCTCGACGCCTTTGCCGAATTGTCGCGCGATTTCGGGCCGATCGGCGATGGCGGACCAACCTTCGATTCGACCGACACTGTCGTCGGCGTCACCTTCGCCGTCCCGCTCCAGCGCCGCGAAGCGCGTGGGCGATTGCGCCGAGCGGAGGCCGAATTGCGCGAGCTCGAATTGCGCGAGCAGCGGATCGCCGACGAAATCGGGGTGGAGATCGACAATATCCTCACACGCCTCGCCGCCGCACTACGCCTCGCGGATCTGGCGGAGGGCGAGGTGGAACAGGCGGTCACCATGGTCGAGGCCGAACGTCGCCGCTTTCGCCTGGGTGCTGGCGACTTCTTCCTCGTCAACGTGCGCGAGGAAGCGGCGGCCGACGCGCAAATCCGCGAAATCCGCGCCAATCTCAACGGAAGGCTCGCGCAGGCCAGCTACAACGCGGCGACGATGGATCTGGAGGCGCTGGGCCTCGAATAGTCCTAGCGACCTTCGCGTCCGGCAATCAGTTGATCAACCAGCGAAGGATCGGCGAGTGTCGAGGTATCGCCGAGCGAGGCGTAGTCGTTTTCGGCGACTTTTCGCAGGATGCGTCGCATGATCTTGCCGGAGCGGGTTTTGGGCAGGCCGTCGGTGAACTGGATGTGATCGGGCGTGGCGATCGGGCCGATCTCGCGGCGGACATGGGCGCGCAATTCCTGGAGCAGTTGCTCGCCGCCCTCCTCGCCCGCGACCAGGGTGACGTAGCAATAGATGCCCTGGCCCTTCACGTCGTGCGGATAGCCGACCACGGCGGCTTCGGCGACCGTGTCGTGGCTGACCAGCGCGCTTTCGACCTCGGCGGTGCCCATGCGATGGCCCGAGACGTTGATGACGTCGTCGACCCGGCCGGTGATCCAGTAATAGCCGTCCTCATCGCGCTTGCAGCCATCGCCGGTGAAATAAGCGTTCTTGTAGGTCGAGAAATAGGTCTGCACGAAGCGCTCGTGATCGCCGTAGACGCTGCGCGCCTGACCCGGCCAGCTATGGGTGATGACGAGGTTGCCGGAAGTTGCGCCTTCCAGCACCTCGCCCTCATTGTCGACCAGCTGCAGCTGGATGCCGAAGAAGGGCAGCCCCGCGCTGCCCGGCTTCATGTCGTGTGCGCCCGGCAGCGTGGTGATCATGACCCCGCCCGTCTCGGTCTGCCACCAGGTGTCGACGATCGGACAGCTTCTGTCGCTCACCACCTCGAAATACCAGCGCCAGGCTTCCGGGTTGATCGGCTCGCCGACCGATCCCAGCAGCCGCAGCGAGGAACGATCCCGGCTGGTGACGTGATCGTCGCCCTCGCGCATCAGCGCGCGGATCGCGGTCGGCGCGGTGTAGAGGATATTGACCTTGTGCTTGTCGACCACGTCCCACAGGCGGCCATGGTCGGGATAGTTCGGGACGCCTTCGAAGACGAGGCTGGTCGCCCCGTTGATGAGCGGGCCGTAGACGATGTAGCTGTGCCCCGTGACCCAGCCGATATCGGCGGTGCACCAGTAGACCTCGCCCGGTTTATAATCGAAGACGTAGTGAAAGGTGGTCGCGGTCCACACGCCGTAGCCGCCGGTTGTGTGAACGACGCCCTTGGGTTTGCCGGTCGAGCCCGAGGTGTAGAGGATGAACAGCGGGTCTTCGGCCGCCATGTCTTCGCACGGGCACTCGTCATCGCTCGCGACATCGTCCAGCCAGTGGTCGCGGCCCTGCCTCATCGCGATGTCGGCGCCGGTGTGACGGACCACCAGCACGCCCGCGACATCGACCCCGTCATGACCAAGCGCAGCATCGACATTGGCTTTCAGCGGCACGCGCTTTGCGCCGCGCAGTCCTTCGTCGGCGGTGACCACGAAGCGGCTGGCGCAATCCTCGATCCGCCCGGCGAGCGCTTCGGGGCTGAACCCGCCGAACACCACCGAATGCACCGCGCCGATCCGCGCGCAGGCGAGCATGGCGGTGACCCCCTCGACCACCATCGGCATGTAGATCGTAACGCGCTCGCTCTTGGTAACGCCCATCGCCTTCAGCGCGTTCGCCATCGCCACGACCTCGCCGTGCAGCTCGCGATAGGTCAGGCTGCGCCCTTCTCCCTCCGGATCGTCAGGCTCGAAGATGATCGCGGTCTCGTCGCCCAAACGCTCCAGATGGCGATCGACCGCATTGTGGCACAGATTGAGCGTCCCATCGGCGAACCACTTGATGTCCACCGGATCATACGACCACTCGCCGCCCTTCGCAGGCGCCGTAAACCAGTCCAGACGCTCCGCCTGCTCCAGCCAAAACCGATCCGGCGCCTCCACCGAACGACGGTAAAGTTCGGCGTATTGCTCGGGGGTGCAGTGGGTCTCGTGCGCGGTCACGGGCCGCTCGACAAATCCGGTCATGGCGAAACTCTCCCTTTCCATCGCCCGCGACCACCTTGAGCGGCGGACGGCGCACTGTCCATGCTTCAATCGAGCGCGACGAGGTCCTGCGCGCGGTCGATATCGACCAGCCATTCGGGAGGGCAGTCGACGACGCGTCCCTGCATGAGCAGACCGCGCGCGCCGCGATCCCCTTCGAGCCCACTCAGCGCCCTCAAATGCTCCGACCCGAACAGCGCCGGAGGCAATCGCGCTTCGCCTTTCGCGGAGGTGGCGAGGGTCGATGGGCCGTTCCAGTTTTCCAGAAGCGCCCCGAAATGCGCACGCGGCACCAGCGGCATATCGGCAAGCGCGACCAGCAGGCCGTCGAGCTCCGATCCCAGCGCGCGCCGTGCCGCGAGCGCGACCGAGGTTCCCATGCCTTGCGCGGCATTGGGGTTGATCACCGGTTCGAGGCCGAGCGCGCGCCAGCCCGCCTCGCAAGGGTGGCCGGGCGCCGCGACAATTACGAGCGCCTCTGCGAACATTCCTACCGGCAGCGCCCTAGCCGTGTGCAGGCCAAGCTTGTCGCCGCGGAACGGTGCCGCGAGTTTGTCAGCCGCGCCGAAGCGCTGCGAAGAACCCGCCGCCAACAGGGCTGCGCCGATGCGCGGACCGGCACTCATACCACCTTGCCGAAATCGGTTTCGTGATAGGTGCGCACCACTTCGGCCAGCGTCGAAAGCGCCAGCGTCTGCGGATCGCGCGAGGAATGGAACAGGCCGATCGGCGCGCGGATCGTCGCAATCGCCTCCGCACTTACCCCGCGCGCCGTGAGTGCTTCGGTGCGGAATGCGTGAGCTTTGCGGCCGCCCATAGCGCCCAGATAGAAGTGCGGACGATCGAGCGCGGCTGCGATGAGGTCGATCTCCCAGTCGTGATCGTGGAACAACAATATGGTCGCGGTCCACGGATCGCCGCCGAGAAGGTCGGTCTGTCCGGTGCGCTCGATCAGCGCCGCCGGCACGTCGCGCCTGCCGAGACGCCGGGCGATTTCGGCGTCGGGCGTGATCACCCGCGCATCGCAGCCGTAGGTGCGGCCAAGCAGAACCAGCTGCTCCACCGCCGCCCCATGCCCGGCGATCTGTAACAGCGGAGCTGGGAAATATCCGAAGGCAAAGGCGGGACTGTCCGGCTCGAAATGCGGAGGCTGCCAGCACTCCTCATGCGTCAGGCCGCTTTCGCTTGCGACCAGCGAGAACGGTTGGCGCACCGCGATCGATGCCAGCGCCCGTTCCACCGCGTCCCAATGGCGCAGCGGATGAAAAGCGAGGTCGAGCCCCCCACCGCAGGGCAGCTTTATGTCGAGATAGGGCGAGCCCGCGCCAAACCGCACCACGCGCGGCTTGCCCGCCGCCAGAACATCGAACGCCTCGGCAACGACCGCGGCCTCGATGCAGCCGCCCGAGAGCGATCCTTCGTAGCTGCCGTCCTCGGCGATCCCCATGATCGTCCCTGGCGCGCGCATAGAAGACCCCTCGACCGCGCCGACCGCGACGAGCACGCACCGCCCGCCGCCCGCCGCCGCACCATGCAAAAATTCAAGAACTGGGCGTTGATCCATCGGACGTGAGGCGGGCTTGCCGGCGCTGGCTCAATCTGCGCCTGCGGCCAGATAGGCGACAATGGCGCGGCGCGCATTGGCGTCCGGCACCGCGCCCGCTTCCATCTCCGTACCGGGCACGAAGGCAGCCGGGGCGGCGAGATAGGCATCGAGGCTCGCCTCATCCCATGCGAAATCGGCTTCGACGAGCGCGTCGGAATAGAGATAGTCGGCCAGCGCGCCAGCCTCGCGACCGATGACGCCGTAAAGATTGGGCCCGGCGGCCGATGGTGCGCCGGCTTCATAGGCATGGCAGCCGGTGCAGCGTTGAAAGCCATCCTCTCCTAGCGCGACGAGATCGCGCGTCGCCGCATTTTCGCCAGCCTCCTGCACGGCCGGATCGCCCGGTTCGCGCACGACGATCTGCTCCATCACCTGCGGCGCCTCGTTCGATCCGCAGCCTGCGACGAGAGCGAGGAGCAGAACGGGCGGGGCGGTGACGGTTCGTCTCATTTGCGACAGATCGGTCAGGCGTAGGTCAGACGAATTGCCTGGCAAGCGGCAGCGTCCGGATCCGCTCGCCCGTCGCAACGAAGATCGCATTGGCGAGTGCCGGGGCGGCGGGCGGCAGGCCGGGCTCTCCCGCCCCGCCGACGGGGACATCGCCGCTGTTAATGATCGCGACCTCGATATCTGGCGTCTCATCGATGCGCAGCATACGATAATCGTGAAAATTACTCTGCACGATCGCGCCGTCTTTCAGGTCGAGCTCGCCATAAAGCGCCGCGGTCAGACCGAAGACGATCCCGCCCTCGATCTGGTTGCGGAAGCCGTCGGGATTCATGACATAGCCCGCATCGCACACCGCCCACACCTTTTCGAGGCGCGGCTTGCCCGATGCCATGTCGACTTCGACCACCTGGGCAACGATCGTTCCGAAACTTTCGACGATCGCGACGCCTCTGCCCCGGCCCTGTGCCGTCTCGCCGTTCCAGCCGCTGATCCGAGCCGCTTCGCGCAACACGGCGGCGTGGCGCGGCGATTTTCCGAGCATGGCGAGCCGATATTCGACCGGGTCGCTGCCGGCAGCATGAGCGGCCTCGTCGATAAAGCTTTCGATGAAGAAGCCCTGCTTGGAATGATCGACCGCGCGCCAAGCCTGAAACGGCAAATGCAGCGGCGCTTCGGCAAGCCGCACCCGCGTATTGGCGATGTCGTACATGGCAGGGACGCAGGCTTCCGCCGGATCGTGGCGCTGGGTGAAGATCGCGTCATAGGCGGTGAGGTCGCCGTTATCGGCGAGGCCCGCTGCCATGCGGCAGGTATCGGCATCGCGATAGAGTGCCTTTTGCGTATCCTCCCCCCGGCTCCAGATCAGCTTGACCGGATAGCCGGTCGCCTGCGCGATGCGCGCGGCCATGGCGACATATTCCGCCCCCAGCCGCCGGCCGAAAGCGCCGCCGAGATACGGGTGATGGATGGTAACATCTTCCGCCCCGAGGCCCAGCGTCTCGGCAACCGCGCTGCGCGCCATTAGCGGCACCTGCGTGCTCGTCCAGATGTCGCACGCCCCATCTGCCACATGCGCGGTGCAGTTCATCGGCTCCATCGGCGCATGCGCAAGATAGGGCACGCGATATTCCGCCTCGATCCGCGTTGCCGCATCGGCGAGCCCGGCGCGCACATCGCCGCGCGCGGCAGCTTCCTCGCCGCCATCATCGCCCGCCTCGTCGAGCGCGGCGGCAAAGACGCCATACTGATCGGTCATCGTCCTGACCGGGCTGTCCGAGGCGCTCCATTCGATATCGATCGCGCGCGCTGCCTGCTCTGCCTGCCAATAGGAATCGGCGACGACGGCGACGAAATCGCCCATATTGAGGATCTGCAGCACGCCGCCCATGTCCTGCGCGGCTGTCGCATCCATCGCGGCGACGCTCGTGCCGGGGACGGGCGGGCGGATGGCGGCGGCGTAGGAGAGGTCCAGCCCTTCCGGCTCGGCATCGATGCCGAAGCGCGCGCTGCCGTCGACCTTCGCCGGGATATCTGTGCGCGCCATGCTCCGGCCCATCAGGCGATACTGGTCCGCCGTCTTGAGCTGTGGGGTCTGGTCCATCCTTTGCTCGGCGGCGGCGCTGGCGAACTCAGCATAGGGCGCGCGCCGCCCGCTCGCTTCGTGGATCAACATGCTGCCGCGCGTGACGATCTCGCCCGCGGGCACGTCCCATCCTTCCGCCGCCGCGCCGACCAGCATCTGCCGCGCCGCCGCTCCGGCGATGCGCATCGAATGCTGCCCAGTCGTGCGGATCGAAGAGGAGCCGCCCGTAATCATCGCATCGGCGAGCCGCGCGACCTGGGTGAAAAGACCGTTCCAGGTCGGCTCGATCCAATCCGCGGCGTTCATTGTGAAAGGCGCGACGAACATGCGCGCGGTGTCGGTGACGACGTAGGAGCCGTCCGCCGGCGCCTGCATCACGCGGACCTTGTTCCAGTCGGCGTCGAGCTCGTCGGCGAGCATCTGTCCGAGGACCGAATGCGCGCCCTGCCCCATCTCGCAATGCGGGACGATCGCGGTGACGATATTGTCGGTGTCGATCTTCACCCAGCTGTTGACGAGCTGTTCGCCCTCGCCCGCCGCCACCTTAGGCGCGAGCTCGTCGATCGGGTTGCCGGGGCGCACGCCGATCCCGATCAGCAGACCCCCGCCCGCGAGCACGCCCGCGCCGATAAAGCCGCGGCGCGACCATTTGCCGAGCCGCGATTTCTTTTCAGGAGACAGTTCGTTCATCGCCTCAAGCCTCCTCGTCGCGCGGTTCGAGCTGGCCCGAGGCGACCTTTATCGCGCGGCGGATGCGGGTGTAGGTGCCGCAGCGGCAGATATTGCCGCGCATGGCTGAATCGATGTCGGCGTCCGAGGGCGAAGGGTTGTCGCGCAGCAGCGCGCTGGCGCTCATGATCTGGCCGGACTGGCAATAGCCGCATTGCGGGACCTGCTCGCTGACCCACGCCTTTTGTACGGGCGTCAGTTCACCATTCGGCCCGCCGATGCCTTCTATCGTCGTCACCTCACGTCCCTCGGCATCGGCGATCGGGGTCGAACACGAGCGCACCGGCTCGCCGTCGAGATGGACGGTGCAGGCGCCACATTGCGCGATGCCGCACCCGAACTTGGTGCCCGCAAGTCCCGCTTTCTCGCGCACCACCCACAGGATCGGCATGGCAGGATCGGCGTCGATAGAGACGCGCTCCCCGTTGAGGATGAAGTCGGCCATGACTGAAATTTCCCGTCGCGCTACCCGGTTGCTATCCGCAATCTATCGAAAAGACTGCGTCAAGGAAAGGGAGCGAGGACGATGGAGACGATTGCGATAGAGGATTTCGAAAAGGTCGACATCCGCGCAGGCACCGTGACGCGAGCAGAGCCTTTTCCAGAAGCGCACAAGCCCGCACTCAAGGTGTGGGTGGATTTTGGCAATAAGATCGGGGTCAAAAGAAGTTCTGCGCGAATTACCGAACACTACAAGCCTGAAGATTTGGTGGGGCGGATGGTTATGGCCATTGTGAATTTTCCGCCCCGCCAGATCGGCCCGTTCATGTCGGAAATCCTCGTTCTGGGCTTTCCGGATATCGATAGCGCAATCGCGCTGGCTGCGCCTGATAGGGATGTGCCGAACGGGGCGCGCCTTATCTGACGTCGCCCTGCGCAATTAACCGAAGTTAGTTTCGCTCCTTTACCCCAGCCGCATCATCTGCCAATCCTGCCGTACCGGGGGGTGAGGAAAATGGTCCTTGATGAAGGCCTTGTGAGCCTTTTTGGCGGTATAATCGCCGCGCTCATGGCTTTATACACTGTCACATCGGCGATGATCAAACGCCGGGTCGACCAACGAAACCGCGCGGCGGAATTGTTCGAAAATTTCTACTCTGGCGACTTCTACCGGTTTTCGGTGCTCCCGACATATCGCCTGCTGGTCAAACTTCGCGCGATGGACAAAGCGGAAAGATCGCAATATTTCGACGCGATCGTATGTGGCTGGGTTCCCTCGCACGACCCCAAAGTGGACTACGATCATTTCATCACGGTCGAGGAGCAGTCCCAATCTGCGTCGGTATCCCATTTCCGATATTTTCACCCGATGGAAGAGCATACCGAGCATGATGCCCTGACCATGTTTTTGTATTTCTGGGTGAAAGTCGACAAGCTTCTGTCGGCGAGGCTGATCGAACCGAAACTGTTCGTCGAGCTGTTTGCTTCATCCTTTTGCTATTACGATGAATTCATGAGTGAGCTGGCCGAGGCAACAGTTGCTAAGGCGTCTGCTGAAAACGCTCCTTCGTGGATTGGCGCGATACGCAGAATCGAAGCCCGGATCGAAAAGCTGGCAAGATAGGCGCGTGGTCCTGGTCTCGTTAGCTGCAATACGCATCATGCGCGGTCACTTTAGTGGGCGGCGAACAAGCTCTTGCGCAAGGACCGCTTTGCTAGGATAGAGACGCGAAAATCCAGATTTTAGGTCGCGTTGTTTTCAAAGGGGGGAAGAGACAATGCCGGTATCCGATCATGTAAATCTCGAACAGTTCATGGAAGGCGTCAAGAAGCGCAATCCGGGACAGACCGAATTCATCCAGGCCGTCCATGAGGTGGCCCAGGACATTTTCGATTTCATCGACGACAAGGAGGAATATCACGAGGCGCAGATCCTGCGCCGCATCGCCGAGCCCGATCGGATTGTCTCGTTCCGCGTTTGCTGGGAGGACGACAACCACAACATCCGCGTGCAGCGCGGCTGGCGCGTGCAGAACAACAATGCGATCGGCCCCTACAAGGGCGGCATTCGCTTCCACCCTTCGGTGACCGAAAGCGTTCTCAAATTCCTCGCTTTCGAACAGACCTTCAAGAACTCGCTCACCGGCCTGCCGATGGGCGGCGGCAAGGGTGGCTCGAACTTCAATCCGAAGGGCAAATCCGACGCAGAAGTCATGCGTTTCTGCCAAAGCTTCATGACCGAACTTTACCGTCATATCGGCCCGGAGACGGACGTGCCGGCGGGCGATATCGGTGTCGGCGGGCGCGAGATCGGCTATATGTTCGGGCAGTACAAGCGCATCACCAATCGCTGGGAAGGCGTACTGACGGGCAAGGCGCTCGAATATGGCGGCTCGCAGATGCGGCCCGAGGCGACGGGCTATGGCGCGGTCTATTTCCTGCGCAACATGCTGAAGCACAAAGGGCAGGATGTCGAAGGGCATACCGCGGTCATTTCCGGCTCGGGCAATGTCGCAACGCACGCGGCGGAAAAGATCACCCAGCTTGGCGGCAAGGTCCTGACCCTCTCGGATTCGGGCGGATTCGTTCACGATCCGGACGGGATCGACCAGGAGAAGATCGACTGGGTAAAACACCTCAAGAACGTGAAGCGCGGGCGGATCAGCGAATATATCGATGAATTCAAGAATGCGGAATATCACGACGGCAAGCGGCCCTGGGGCGTCGAGTGCGACCTCGCGCTCCCCTGCGCGACGCAGAACGAATTGAACGAGGACGAGGCGAAGACGCTTGTCGACAATGGCTGCAAAGCCGTGTCAGAAGGCGCCAACATGCCGACCACGCTCGAAGGCGTGAAGGTCTTCCACGATGCGAAGATCCTTTACGGGCCCGGCAAGGCCGCGAATGCCGGCGGCGTTGCTGTCTCCGGCCTCGAAATGAGCCAGAACTCGGAGCGCATCAGCTGGAACCAGGAGCGTCTGGGCGACATGCTGACCGAGCTGATGCAAGGCATCCACGAAAAATGCACCGAATATGGCGATCAGGGCGATGGCTATGTCGACTATGTGAAGGGCGCGAATATTGCGGGCTTCAAGAAGGTCGCCGACGCGATGCTGGCATTCGGAGTGGTCTGAGCCCCTTGCCAAACGACTTGAAAGGGCGCCTCGCGGGGCGCCCTTTTCTTTTCCAGTCGTCCTTGCGAAGTACCAGACTCTGCGGGGACAAATCCGATCTACTGAATTCCCAGCTGCGCGGCCTGGCGCCGCAATTCCTCGGCATTGCCCGGATTTGCCGCAACCGCTTTCGCCAGGGCCTCCCGCGCTCTGCCGGTCTCGCCCAGGGTCATGCGGCTGCGCATCAGCATCACCCAGCCATCGAGATTGCTCGGATCGTCTTCGAGGCGTGCTTCGAGCCCGGCAACCATCCCGGCCACCATGTTCTCCTGTTCGCCCGGTGTCATGCGGCTTGCATCGGCGACCTGTTGCGCGGTGGGGCCGCGGACATTGGGCGAGGCGGCATCGCCTGCCGCGCTGCCCGATCCAGGGATCGCAATCTCGGGCGAACGCGCCGCGATGACGGTCTGCAACCGATCCTCTACCGCGATGTCGTGGATCGCGCCGACCTGCTGGATCGTACGCACCACGTCGTTCTCCCAAGGTGCTCCCGGCGGGGTGTCGGCAAGCAGATCGAGCCAGGCGGCGATAGCGCCCCGGTGGTCGCCGTCGAGATCGCGCTTCACCGCGAGGAAATAGCGCGCGCGCGGATCGCTGGGATCGCGCTTCAATGCCTTTTCGAAAGCATCGATCGCGCTGGCCGGCAGCGGATCGGCCGCGGCGCTCGCCGCGTCGACCGCCATCACCCACGCCTCGCCCAGCGCCGACCACAATTCTGCCGCATCGCCGTCGATCGCGACCGCGCGTTCATAGGCGCTTGCCGCGTCGGCGAATTCGCCGCGTTCGAAATGCGCAAAGGCAAGCTCGCTCCACTGCCGCGCATCGTCGTCGGACGCTTCGGCAGCGGCACGCAATTCCTCTATCGTTGGCTCGGCATTCGCCGCGAGCGGTTCTTTGCCCTCGCCCGTATCGCCGTCATAGATATTGTAGCCGATGGAACCCGCCGCGAGCACGGCAGCGCCGCCCAGTAGCCACCATCCAGCCTTGCTCCCGCCGCGCTCTGCCGCCCGCGATTCGCCTGAACTTTCTGCCGTCTCTTGTGTCACTTGTTTGATGCCCGTCCCATTAATTCCCCAAACGGTCGACTAGCATCCGGGGCACAAGCCAGCAATTCTCTCTGGTCTTTGAAACCACAGCGCTTATGGTAAGGGTTAGTGGGGATATCTATCCAAGGGGGGGATAGATTGGCGGAGAAGTTCAAAGTTGCCATTATCGGTTCCGGCCCGGCCGGGATGAGCGCGGCCGGTCGTGCCGCCGCGCTCGGCATGAGCCATGTGCTGCTGGAAAAGACCGATCACCTTTCCGATACGATCTACAAGTATCAGAAGGGCAAGCACGTCATGGCGACACCCTCCAACCTTGTGCTGCGTTCGGACATGGATTTCGACGCGGGCAAACGCGAGGCGATCCTCGGCATCTGGGACGAACAGACCGCGGGGCACGGCGTCAACGTCAAGAAAGACGCGGAGGTCGTCAAGGTCGAGGGCCAGAAGGGCGATTTTACGATCAGCCTGAAGAACGGCGAAAAAGTCGAGGCCGAAACGATAGTGTTGTCGATCGGGACGCAGGGCAATCCCAACATGCTGCGCTGTCCGGGCGCGGACCATCCGATGATCCAGTATCAGCTGGACGATCCAGGCGAATATTTCGACGAGCATATCACGGTTATCGGCTCGGGCGATGCGGGAATTGAGAACGCGCTCGGCCTCGCCGCCGACGATGCGCAGCGCAACGTCGTCACCATCCTCAACCGCCGCGACAGCTTCGCACGTGCCAAGGCGGCGAATGTCTCATTGCTCGAAGAAGCCGAGAAGGACGGGCGGATCAGCGTTCGGCGCGAAACCAGCCCGGCCGAAGTGCGCGACGGCGAGCTCGTGCTCGAGACGCGCGACGGCCAAGAGACGATCAAGTGCGACCGGATCATCGCGCGCACCGGATCGCAGCCGCCGCGCAAGTTCGTTGAGGAAATGGGGATCGAGTTTTCGAGCGACGATCCCGGCGCATTTCCCAAGCTGACGCCGGCTTTCGAAACGACCACGCCTGGCATCCATGTGATCGGCGCTCTGGCGGGCTATCCGCTCATCAAGCACTGCATGAACCAGGGCTACGACGTCATCGAGTTCCTCAACGGCAACACCGAGCTGAAGCCCGCTGACGAGCCGATTCTGGAGGAGAAGTTCGCACCTCTACCGGGCAATCACTCGGTCGATCACTGGCTCGAAGTGTTCAACACCAAAGTGCAGGTGTTCCAGGATCTCTCGCCTCTACAACTGCGCGAGCTGATGCTCGATTCGACGGTCCATTCCTACGAGCCGGGCGAAGCGATCTTCCGCCGCAACGAGCCGGGGTCCTCGCTCTTCACAATCGCGCAAGGGTCCGTCGCGGTCGAGGTCAATCCCAACGATCCCTCGATCACCGTGCCGATCGAGGAAGGCTCGATCTTCGGCGAGGTCGGTCTCATTTCCGGGCGCCGTCGCGGCTCGACGATCCGCGCGGCCGAGCCAGTTGTCGCGGTCGAGCTGGCGCGCAACGCAGCGCTGAAATTGATCGCCACCTCCGCCGGTGCCGCCGCCGCGGTCAACCGGATCGCGATCGAGCGCCAACTGCTGCAGATGTTCGGATCGGGCTTGACGCCGCGCGACATCGCGCCGCTGGTGGAGGCCGCAGAAGTGCTCGAGGTCAAAGCCGGCCAGGTACTGATCCAGGAAGGCGACGAGGACAAGGACGTCTACATTATCCGTCGCGGTTCGATGATCGTCGAGAAGGACATCGGCGGGCGCCCGGTCTTCCTCTCCTACCTCCCAGCGGGCAGCTATGTCGGGGAAATGGCCGCGATCGACGGATCGAAACGCACCGCGACCGTGAAAGCCGCGATCAAGGCCGAAGCGATCCGCCTGCCGGGCGAAGCCTTCGTCGCGCTGCTCGACAGCAATCCGAAGCTGCGCGAAACCGCGCTCACACAGATGGAAGGGCGGCGCAAGACCAACGCCTTCATCGAGAGCCGCAAGGACAAGTTCGAGGACGTGGTCGATCTTTATTCGCAGACCGCGCAATTCCTCGTCGACGAAGGGCTGGGCGAGGCGACCGACGTGCTGCTGATCGACGAGAAGCTATGCATCGGTTGCGACAATTGCGAGCGCGCCTGCGCCGACGCGCATGAGGGGCTTTCCCGGCTCGACCGTGAAGCGGGTCGCACCTATGCGCATCTCCACGTCCCCACTTCCTGCCGCCACTGCGAGCACCCGCATTGCATGGCGGATTGCCCGCCCAACGCAATCAAGCGCGGACCGGACGGCGAGGTCGTGATCGACGACACCTGCATCGGCTGCGGAAATTGCCAGCGCAACTGCCCGTATGGCGTGATCCGCATGGATCCGGCGCCGCCGAAGAAGCCTTCGCTTCTCTCCTGGCTGTTTTTCGGGGCCGGCCCGGGTCCGGGCGAAGCGTCCTACAAATGGCGCAAGACCCATGGCGATCCCGAACAGCCCAAACAGGCAATCAAGTGCGACATGTGTTCAGGCATTGACGGCGGCCCGGCCTGTGTGCGGGCGTGTCCGACGGGCGCCGCGATCCGTGTCTCGCCCGACAAATTCCTGACCTTTACCAAGCTCACCGAGGAGGTCGAATAATGGCCACCGCAGCCTCGGGAGGCGGCAATCGCTACGCGCAAGACGAGCGCCGGCGCAGCGCCGACCATGTCAGCTTCCTAAAGCATAAGAAGTACCGCTATCTATGGCTGGCGCTGCTTTTATGCATCGTCACCGGCCTCGGCTACGCGCTGATTGATCAGGAGCCGCGGCCCAATGGCGGCAGCTGGTATGGCTATGCGCTGGGCACGATCGGGCTCGGCCTGATCGTTTGGCTTTCGCTGCTCGGCATCCGCAAGCGCAACATCACCGCGGGGCAATGGAGCCTCAAGGCGTGGACCAGCGCGCATGTCTATCTCGGCCTGGCCCTGATCGTCGTTGGTACGCTGCATACGGGCTTCCAGATCGGCTGGAACGTGCACACCCTCGCCTATGTCCTGATGCTGATTGTCATCGTCACCGGGATTTACGGCGTCATCGCCTATGCGACCTTGCCGAGCGCGCTGTCCTCCAATCGCGGCGAGATGACGCGCGCGCAAATGCTCGAAGCGCTCACCGCGCTCGACCGTCAGCTCGAAAGCGCCGCGCAGCCGCTGGACCGGGCGCAGTCCGATCTTGTCATCGCGGCGCTCGGCCAGGACGTGTTCTACGGCGGCGCCTGGGGGCGGCTCACCGGCACCTATCCCGGCTGCAAGACCCGCCGCGCGCTCGCCCACTTCGCGGGCGCCGAGGGCGAGGCCGAAGCCCGCACCCGCGCCCTCCT
The DNA here is from genome assembly GCF_036351135.1 of Erythrobacter sp. GTDB lineage: Bacteria > Pseudomonadota > Alphaproteobacteria > Sphingomonadales > Sphingomonadaceae > Erythrobacter. Next base: position 103,459 of record NZ_JAZBON010000037.1, on the reverse strand, counting down.
TGAAAAGCGTCTGGAACAGCTCGGCCAGATCCGCCGCCATCTGCGAATCAAGGCGCTGCTCGAGATCTGGCTCTTCATCCACATCCCGGCGACGATCGCCTTGCTCGCCGCCCTGCTCGCGCATGTCGTGAGCGTATTCTACTACTGGTAAGGACGCTCACGTCGTGGCTTTCCTGATCCGCACCATCGATTTTACCGCCGCCGGCCGCGAGATCGTCCGCGATCGCACGCTCGATCAGAGCGCGGTTACGATCGGACGCGCGGCGGACAACGACATTCACCTGCCCGACCTCGCGGTCGAACAACGCCACGTGCGGCTGACCGATGCGGGCGGCGGCATGATTGGAGCCGAGGCGATTACGGGGCTGGGCTTCGCGATCGACGGTAAGACGCGGAAAAGCGCGACGATCGACCCGGCGGTCGGTGCCGAAATCGCACTTGGCTCCGCGCGCCTCGCGATCGGACGCGCTGGGGAGGATGGCCCGGTCCAGATCACCGTCAGCCAGGTCGAGGCGAACGAAGGCGCTGCCGACGCGCTTCAGAACTTCGCGCTCACCAGCGCATTGCCGAGCAAGCGGGCGATGGCCTGGGGCTTCGCCGCGACGATCCTCATCCTGCTGCTGAGCGTGCCGATCTTCACCCATCTGACGCGCACGCCGGTGACCAACGATCCCGAGAACGTCGAACAGGGCCAGGTCCTGTTCGATGCCGCCTGGAGTTCGGGCGAGCTCAGCATGGCGCATCACGATCTCGAGGACAATTGCGAGGCGTGCCACCAGACCGCTTTCATCTCGGTCCAGGACAAGACCTGCCTCACCTGCCACGAAGACCTCAACGATCATGCCGAAATGCCGCGCCAGCGGCTCGGCATGCCGGCGATGAGCTGGGGCGACCAGGCGCAGTGGACGATCGCCGAAACGCTTGGCAAGGAGGGGCCGCTGGGCTGCGTCTCGTGTCATTCTGAGCATGAAGGTCCGGTCAAGCTCGAAGCCTCGAGCGAGCAATTCTGCGCCGATTGCCACGACAATCTCGATGCGCGGCTGACCGACGTCTCGTTCGGCAATGCGGACGATTTCGGCGACAAGCACCCGCAATTCCGCCCGCTCATCTACACCGCCCATTTCTCCGACGAGCCTATGCGCGTGTCGCTCGATCGCGACCCGGTTGAAAAAAGCGGACTGCTGTTCCCGCACGACATTCACGTCTCGGAAGATGGCGGCGCCGCTCGCATGGCGATCAGCCTACCGCAATATGGCGCGCCGCTCGAATGCAGCGACTGCCACGAGGAGGATGCAGGCGCGCCCGGCGGGTATGCCCCGGTGGTGATGGAGGATTCGTGCGAAGCGTGTCACAGCCTCGTCTCCGGTCGCAGCGGAGCAGGCTTCACCCGGCTGCGCCACGGCAATGTCGTCGAGCTGATGGAAGACCTCGCCCGCGTGGACCGCGGTCCGCGCCGTCCCGTCACCTCAGGGCGCTATCGTCCGGGACAATATGCGTCGGGTGGACGCTATTTCGCGAATTTCGGACGGCCGATGAGCGCCTATATCGCGATCAACCGTGCGCTCGAGAGGGGCGGCACCTGCGGCGACTGCCATATCCGCACGCAGACCGAGGGCCGGCCCGACCTGGTGCCGGTGAACATACCGGACGAATATCTCCACAAGGGCTGGTTCCCGCATGACGCGCATGACGGAGACGTCGCCGAATGCGCCGATTGTCACGCCACTGCGACTTCGGACGAGGCGACCGACCTGCTGATCCCGGGGCTTGAAACCTGCCGCGACTGTCATCTCGGCGAAAGCGCGATCGAGACCGAGGAGATCGTCCCGTCGAGCTGCGCCATGTGCCACAGCTATCACACCCCGACCATGCCCTGGCGCCCCGAGGACCACCCCGCCGGCATGCCCGGCGCGCCTGGGGACGGGCGACGCGACACGGTTGCATCCATCCTCGGCAGCCTGCGACGATAGATCATGCAAGGGGCGCATACGTCACATCCGGAACCTATGGTGTTGATCGCGCAGATCACCGATACGCATATCGGTTTCGAACCCGAGGCGGGCGAGAACGAGTTCAATTTCGTGCGCTTTCGCAATGTTCTCGGCCATCTGCTGTCGCAGCCGGTCCAGCCCGACCTGTTGATCCTGTCGGGCGACCTGACCGATGGCGGTCAGGCCGAATGCTACGAGCGCATTCGCGACACTGTCGCCGATTGCGGCTTTCCGGTCGCGGTCATTCCGGGCAATCACGACAATCGCGAAGAAATGCTGAGGGCATTCCCCGATTGCCCCACCGCCGATGGCTTCGCGCAATTCGCGATCGAGCTGGGCGAGGGAGACGATATGCTGCGCGTCCTGTGCCTCGACAGTTTCGAGCCTGGTCGCCATGGGGGTGCTTTCTGCGAAACCCGCGCCGCCTGGCTGGCGCGCGAGCTCGCCGACCATCCCGATACGCCAACCGTCCTGTTCCTGCACCATCCGCCGGTGGTCGCCGGGATCGAATGGATGGATCCGCGACCCGGAGAGGAATGGTATCGGCGGTTCCACGACACCGTGCGCGGCCATAGCCAGATCGCCTCGATCCAGGCTGGGCACCTTCACCGTCCGCTGCACTCGGTGGTCGAGGGCATTCCCCTGAGCGTGACCCCCGCGGTCGCGCCGGCCGTAGCGCTCGATCTTCGACCGATGGATGCGGATGTTGCCGACAGCCGCCCAATCGTCGCTGCCGAGCCGCCCTTCTACAGCCTCCATCTATGGCGCGGCGGTGCGCTGGTCTCGCACTTCCAGCCGGTCGGCCATTGGCAAACCCTCGCGCGCTTCGAAGAGCATCTGAAGCCGATGATTCGGGGCCTGTTCGCCGAGCGGCAATAGGAAGGCTTGCCAAAGCCGATGCGTCACCGCTCGTCAGGGTGAGCGGTTCGCCCCTGGCTCGAGCATCATCCCCCCAAATCGTCCGTATGGGGCTCGCTGTCCATCCCCGCATTGCGGCGCAACGGCCCTATTTCGCTCCCGACCCAGCGGTTCATGTCGACTTCGTCGCTGACTTTCCACGGAACGCCCGAGCGGGTCATGAAGAGCTTCTCCATTTCTTCGCGCGTGAAGGGCCGCGAGCCGAGCCGGCCGAAGACCGCCATCTGGCCGCCCGTTTCGTCCACCGCGCGGTCGCGGTCGAGCCCCTTGGACAGCGCCAGCGCGGGCGACGGGGTCCTGGCATAAGCGACAAGTTCGGGCATCGGCGCCGGGCTGAAGCCATAATAGTTGGGCTGGCTCTCCGGGCTCGTCAGTTGCAGCACCTTCATCCCGTTCCGCCCATCGGCGATATAGGCAAAGAGCGAGGCGTTGGTCGAACCTACGATGACGTCCTCGGCATCGTTGAGCGTGCCGTCCAGCGTCACTTGGTCATAGAGCCGGGGCGCGCGCGGGTTCTCGACATCGAGGATCAGAAGCCCGTCGGCCTTGGCCGCGACATAGGCATAGGTCCGCGCGACATAGAGGCGCTGCGCATCGGCGACCGGATAGGTTGCCTCGGGCACCGCCACCGGATTGCCGAGATCGGTCACGTCGAACAGCTTGACCCCGTCCGCATCTGTCACCCACAGATAGCGGAACTGCACCGTCGTCGCCCGCGCATCGGTGAGCGGCACGACCTTTGTCACACGCGGGGCAAGGCAGCTTTCGGCGCGGTTCGCCGGGTCGAGCTCGCATTCGTCGCGGTAGGGCGTTGCCGGATCGTCGGCGACGTCCTTGGGCAGGTAGACCGTCACCAAGCCTGCATTGGCGGTGATGTAGGCATAGTCTCCCGCTAGAGTGATGTGCCGCGCGCCGTCGAGTACGCCATCGGGGTTCCACGCCTTTGCGCCGCCCGGGAAGATCGCCCGCTTGAAGAAATTGTCGCGGAATTCGCCATCGGCGAGCGTGTTGACGTCGACTGCGATCAGCCCTTCCTCGCTGTCGGTGATGAAGGCGTAATCGTAGATCGGGCTGAAGGGTTGCTCCTGGTTGACCTCGCGCGTGCGCGCCGTGTTGCGTTCCGGAGCAATGGGCTGGTTGGTGGCGAGCGCCATGCAGGTCGCGTCTTCGGTCTCGATATGCGTGTCATGGCCGAGGGGCGAGAAGGGCGCGGTGATGATCCGCTCCGAGATACCCTTGTTCGCGATCGAGGCGATGTCGTAGGCGCGGAACCCGCCCTTCCCTTCTGCGACGAACAGATATTCGCCGCGCATCTGGAGACAGCGGACCGCATCGCGCGTGCCTTCGTGCACGTTGACGAATTCCTCGAACGGCTTGGTTTCGCCCGAAATGTCGCCATCGAAGGCCTCGCCGCGGACCCAATTCTTCAGCTCTCGATCATTGTCCTCGACATGGCGGCGCCAGTATTCGGGATACGAATAGCGGTGCAGGTAGGAGCCGAGCACGGCCTGCGGTTCGTCATATTCGGTGACGCGCACCGCGCTGATTCCGCCTTCGAGACCGGTGAAGGCATGCATGCCGACGAAATTCACGTAATTCGTACCGAGCAGCAGCAGCTGCGCCATGATCGCATTGTTGTCTTCGGCCTCGGACAGATGGCAATCCGAGCACTGCTTGGTCTCGGTCTTGCGCACGGTGTGGGGGAAGTGCGGTGCGAAAGCCTGCGACGAAAAGCCGATCGCGCTAATCGGCGGTTGCTGCACGTAGATGCGCTCGCGGTTGATGTTGGTCGAGGAAAGGACCAGCGCCGAGGACGAGCGAACCGGTGCGGTCTGGTTGCCCTTGGTGGTCTGGTGCTTGCCGAGCTGGAACATCTGGTCGCGCGCGACTTGCGGGTTGTAGCTCGCCCAGTTGCGGGTCGAATCGCCTTCGTAGCGGTGGCTCTTGGTCTTCCAGTTGGCCTCGATCGGCAGGTGGCAGCCCGCGCAGGAGGTGGTCCAGGATAGGTGGCAGGTGAAGCACGCCATGTCGTCATCGTTATGCGCGCGGTCGGCCTTTTCGACGCCGCTGCCGAATTCGAAATTGCCGCTCTCCGCACCGTAGCGGCTCATCAGCTTCGAGCGCGCGGCCTTGGCGTTGAACACCGGCGCTTTCGGATCGACCGAATCCTTTACTAGGCTCATTTCCCAGGTGAGATCAGGATCGACGAGGCTGCGCTGGATCAAGACGCGGCGGCCTTCCTCGTTCTCCATCCATTCGAATCGGCGCTGGCCATCCGGGTTGCGAAGCAGCGCCAGGTTGTGGCCTTCAGGCGGTGCGGCGGGGCCGCTGGTGCGCAGCGTCGGATAGGCGTCCGCGGTGCCATGGCAATCCTTGCAGCCGATCTCGATCGCATTGGCGACCTCGCCATAGATGAGGCCGTTGCCATGCGTGTCCTGTTCGAAGTGACAATCGACGCATTGCATCCCGACTTCGGCATGGATGCTCATCATGTGGACCGCGGTGCCCGGATTGTTCGAGCCGTTCTTGGCCGGATCCTTCTCGACCTCGACGAACAGCTCCTCACCGTCCTTGCGCCAGCGCTGGCGCCAGCGATCGTTGTGGCGCGCGAACTCTTCCGGACTGTCGGTCTCGGCATTGCCCGGGCGCAGGATTTCTCCCTCGGCATCGAGCAGATTGCCGTCGCGATCGCGCTTGAAGATACCGCGGAAGTTCCAGCCATGGCCGTGATAATCCGCAAACTGCGTGTGTTCGAGCTCCGGGTTCAATTCATAGACATTGCGCAGAAAATCGATATCCGCCCACATGCCGCGCGCGGCGGCGGCTTCGGGATTGCGATCGAGGATCGCGCGCACCTGTTCGGCTGTAGGGAAGCGCTGCTCTTTGTAGAACGCCTGGTAATCCTCGTCGCTCATACCCTCGGGGCGCGGCGTCGTGTTTTCCGGCCCGGGCCACATCATGGGTGCGTCGCTCTCGTAGTCCCACATCGTGTAGCCGAGATACGAGTTCAGGAAGATGTTGGGCTGATGCATGTGGCAGTTCATGCATTGCGAGGTCGGGATCGAACGGGTGAAGACGTGGCGCAAGGGGTGGCCCTTTTCGCGCTTCGGCATGTCGCCGCCAGCCTGATCGTTCGGCCCCTTCAGCGCGCCATGGCCCGAACCCTTGGCGGCGAGATCGCCGGTGTAGTCGCCGTCCTCGACATCGCCGTCATAGCCGCCATTCTTGAGCCCGCTCTTGGGGAGCCCTTCGAGGCCCTTGTCGTAATCGCCGGTGGCGACGCCCGGAATGCGCGAATGCTTCGCGTCATGACTGCCGGCGCTGACTTGCGCGTAGCATTGGAGCGCCGCATTGGTGTTGGCCTGCGGGTTGATGCAGGGATCGACCGTCACGGTCTGCCCATCGCGGCCATATTGCGCGTAGATAAGCGAGTGGCGCGGCTCGCGGTCATTTGCGTAAACCACATGGCACGAAGCGCAGCCCGAGTGGCGATAATCGCCCGGCTGATCGTTCGTCCCCATGAACCACGTAAAGGGATCGTTGAGGCGGGTCTTGTGGATGTTGAGCGCAGGGATCGCGACGCGAAGGCCGGTGCCGGGGCCGCGGTTCGATTGCTTGAGGTCGGGCCGGCCCGGCTCTTCAAGGCGTTGAATCTGCCCGGTCGGACTGGGCAGGCCGATCTCGGGGAATTGCGAGTTAATGGTGCGCCCGCCGCGCTCGAACACGCGGAAGACATCGGCGGGCGGAATCACGTGCCAGGTCGGTAGCGGATAGAGCTGCGCAAGCACCCCGCGCTCTTCCTGAAGCGGCGACAATCCGCCATCGGGCAGTTCGCCAGGTGAACTGAGCACCGCGCCGATGCCTGCGACCGCCGCCGGATCGCCCGAGCGCGTGTAGGCTTCGCCCAGAATATAATTCTTGAAGGGCAGGATGCCGTTATTATAGGTCGCCCCGCCCCACAGCATCGCGCCGGTCGCCATGATCGAGCGCTCTGCCGCCTCGATGGACTGGATGTGGCACGACCCGCAGGCCTCGCGCGCAACGCGGTAGTCCGACGGGTTCACGAACTTCACGAATTCCGGCGATTCTTTGTTGAGCAGCGCATAAGAGCGCTTGGGGTTCGCCGAAGACGGGAAATGCCAGCTGTCGGGATATTTTGGCAGCACATGCGCCGCATCGCGGGCGCCCACATAATCCGGATGATCGTAGGGCAGCTGCGGGTTGCCCGCGATGGACGCATTGCCACCATGGCAATCCGTGCAGCCGAGCACCACCGCGGGGGTTTCGTGCATGGTTGGCGCATCGCTCGCGCGGTGGCAGGTCAGACAACCTTCCGACTTCGCATCGGCCATCGCCTGCGACTGACGTGCCGGCGCGGGCGGCGCGATCACGCTCGCATAATCGCGCTTGACCGGCTTTTCCTTGTCGGCAGCCTGCGTTTCCGCCTGGAACATCGACACGCCGAGCAACAGCGCGGCGAAGGCGAGAAAGGCGGCGCGCAGGTTCATCGAGATGCTCTTTTCAGCCATCAATAGGTCAGTGTCACATTGGCGAGGATCGAATAGTAATTCCCCTCGCTACCCAGATTATCGAACAGGTTCTCGAAACCGGCCCCCGACAACAGCGCCGCGCCCGACAGGCGGAAGACAATGTTCTGGTTCGCCTTGGGCCGCCAGATCGCCGAGGCCGACACGTCGTAGCCGATGTCCGACGGAATCGAGCCTTCGATCCGCAGGTCTTCGAGCGTCGCGGTGTCTTCGAACCACAAGTGATTGGCATTGGCGCTGACGCGCACTTCGGGGGTGAGGTCGAAATCCGCGCCTACCCCGATCAGCCACAGGCCCGGATTGTTGAAGTTCGACTGCCCCTGTTCCTTCGACGGACGCAGATTGTTCAGGATACCGTTGCGGCTGTTGACGTTGATCGCGCGCCCGCCGCCTGCAAAGGGGATTGTCTGGCGAATCCAGTAGGAGGTGTCCGCACCCGCGAAGATCGGGTTCTCGAAAATCGCGTCGAACCCGTTTTCCTCGTCGTCGTAGGGATCGCTGTCGCCGCTTTGATAGAGACCGGAAAGGCGGAAACGGATCCAATCGCGGTCGTAACTGAGTTCGACAGCGGCGAATTGCGCGTCGATATCGGCCGGTTCGCTGGTGAAGAAGTTGTTGCGATCCTCTCCCAGCGCCCAATAGGCGCTGCCCGTCACATTGATGCGCCCGATGCGCCCGTCGACATTGTAGCCCAGGTAGAACACGTCGTATTCTCGCCCGCGCAGATCGCCCAGCAGCGCCGGGCGCACGGGGAAGCCATTGTCATCGATCTCGACGTCGTCGGCCTCGCGATTGCGATTGTAGGCGAGGGTGAACTGGCTGGTCAGCGCCGGGATTAGGAAGTCCTGGCGATAGACATTGGCGATGAAGACGAAATCATCGCGCGGGCTCTGCACCACCGAATTGAGGCCGCTATTGGTGTCCTTCTCGAGCCGCCAGAAGGCGCCGAGGTTGAACTGGAAGCGATTGTTGTCGCGATTGCCGAACAGTCGCACGCCGAGCTGCTGATCGTTGAACAGAAAGCCACGGAAATCAGCCTGGAAAGGCTGGATGCCGGCGCGGATCGAGATGAAGTCGAACCGGTCGCGGTCGAACTGGGTGAAGTGATAATCGACGAAGGCTTCCTGGACGCCCAGGAACTGATCGAGACGCTCGCTGTCGCGCGAAGGCTCCACGAACAGAACGCGCCGTTCGGGCACATCCACGTAGTTGACATTGTAGGCGAAGGTCAGCCGATATTCGACGCTCGGCGGCTTGTAGGCGGTCGAGCCCTTAAGGAGCGCTGCGCCGAGAATAAAGGTCTGCGAGAGAACGGTCGAAAAATCGTTGCCAAACACATCGAGCCGGTCAGGGTCCTCGGTGGTCTGGATGCCCACGGGAATGGGAAAGGTTCGCGGTTCGACCACGGTGTCGCTGATTGCGTTGACGACGAAGAACCAATCGTCGCCCGTGATCGGCAGCCACGGCACCTTGTCCGGATTGATCGGGCGATCGCCCTTGTAGGTGTTCTGATTGTAGGGATCGAGAATCGAATGGCGCACCACCGGTGTGCCGTCGATGTCGGTCACGTTGTCGATCAGCCGCCAGCGATCGGGGATCGGCACCTGATCGGGCGAAAAGGCCTGCGGTGGCGGCGCGCGCACGGCGCCGGGGTTCTCCTGTTCAATCCGCTCGGGCAGCGGCGAATTGAAGCCGGGACGCTCGCGGCCTTCGAGAATCTGGTTGTCGAGGTCCTCCGCCTCTTCGCGCGCGCGCACGTTCAGCCCTTCGCGGTCGATACTCTGATTGCGATCCGCCTCAACCTCGGCGTCCTGCGTCTCGCCGACCTCGTCCCCGACCTCGCCCGCAGCCGTCGCCACGGGGTCGGGCTCTTCGGCCTGCACCGGCTGCGCAAGGACCACCAGCGGGATGAGGGGAACAGCGCTCATACCGCTACAGCCCCTCGCAGACATTTTGCGCCGGATCGTCGAGGAACGGCGCGAAGGGGCAATTGATGTAGCGCAGGCGCACGTCGCGCGTCCCCACCGAGACCACGATCCGGTCGGCCCGGATTTCGCGCGGGGCATTGCCGATCGTGCCGGTGCGTACGCCGGCATTGTGCAGGCCGAGGAAGCTGATCATGTCGTCCTGATCGATCCCGTCGCCGGACACGCCGATCCCGCCGACGAGCTGCCCGCCGCGATAGACGGGGACCGAACCGGGGAATATCTGGAAACCGTTGTCGACGCGGGTTTCGCCGGGCGTGATCTGAGGCAGGGTTCCGCAAAAGCGCGGCGTGTCTTCGGCGACCAATCCGCTGACGAACCCGACATGGCGCGCGAGATTGCCGGCGACGAGCGCGGATTGCAGTCCGGTCGAGAAGACGTTGAACTGCTCGATCGGGCGCGATAGCGGTCCGTGCGGGAGGCCGACCTCGCCATCGGGGAAGTAGGGCCGCGACAAATTACCGCCCGAGCGATCGGCAAACGCGAACTCGCCGGTCAGCGCGTTGGGATCACCCAGGAATTCGCGCACGCGGCCGACGAACAGCGGCACTTCGTTATTAGCCGCCAACATGTCGGATGCCGCGAAGGTGCCCGAGAAGAAATTGGCCGTCCGCGCCTTTTGCAAGCTGACATCGGTGCCGAAGATCGGCGCATCGGGGGACCGCACGATGCCCAGGATCTGCCCGCGCGTATCGACCAGGCTGATGGTCACCTGCGCGCGGCTGTCCACCGGGCGGCGGATTTGCGCGCGCGCCCGGGTCATCACAGTGAAGGCTTCCTCCAGAATGGTGCGCGCTTCGCCTTCGGTCAGCGGCGAGGCGATATCCCCGCCGTCGGTGCCGCCGCGCACCGGGTGGCGAATGGAGCCCGTCCCGTCGGACAGGACGAATGCGTCGCGCAGGGCGAATTCGGACGCGGTAGAGGGCCGGATGCCCGAGTTTTCCGTGCCGTAGATTGTCCCTGCCCTGATCGAGCCGTCGAAATATCCGCGCACTGCGAGCAGCGATCCCGCCGTATTCGCAAAGCCGGCGCCCGCGACGTCGGTAAGGCCGCCATAGGTCGCATCGGTGAAGCGCAGCGACGTGCCGTCTACGAGAATGCGGTTGGCGCGGATATCGATCGGCGCCTCGAACCCGACCGTGCCGGCGAGCGCAATGAACTCGTCGAGATCGAGATCGACGTCGAGAATGTTCGGGTCGAAGCCGTAGGTGTCGTCCGCCGCTACGCCGACGCCGCCGACGAGCACGCCGTTCTTGTAGAGCGGAAAGCCGCCCGGGTCCGCCGAAAGGCCGAGCGGCGAGCGCTGCGGACCAATCATCCCGTCCGAAGCCCGCCGCGACAGGTCCGAACACGGCAATTGGCTGAACTGCACGCCGAAAAGCGGCCCGCTTTCGAGCCCCACTGTCGTTGGAGCGGGCGGGAAGTGCTCCTGGATGATCTGCGAGGCGACCCGGGTCGAAAAGGCGTTGCCGCCGCTCGAGAGGTAGGCGCCGGTCACCGCCTTGGCGATCGCCGCAGCTTCGGAAGGCACGTCGATGCCCTGAATGTCGGCATTGTTGCCATTGGGTGCGCGCGGTATTCCCACGGTCAGGCGCGCTCCCGGTGTGCGGTAGACGGCGAGGATGTTACCGACCCGGTCGGCGACCGCGATCGTCGCGCCCTCGCCCATGGCGCTTGACTGCGCGGCGGCCTGCGCGATGACCTGCTGCACATCGCCCACCGAGAGGTTTTCCTGCCCCGGAAAGGCGAAGAATTCGCCCGTCGTCGGAGGGGGTGTTGGCGGTGTCGGAGTGGGCGGAGGATTGCCTCCGCCACCGGTCGGCGCGGGCGGCGGACTGTCCCCGCCGCCGCAGGCCGCGAGAAGCATCAACGGCGCCGCCAGCAGAATTTTCCATCCCCCCGCCACGATTATTGCAACCTGCGGATCGAGGCGAGCGCGCTCGCTAGCGCGGTGCGGAAATCGTCGGGGCGATAGGCGTTGGGCTCCTCGACCGCAGCATAGGCGCGATTGATGCTGGTACGGATGCCCGCCGCCGCTCCGGGCGTGACGCGGCCATTGGTGACCAGGCCGTTCAACAAGGTGTCGATCGCCATCACCGCCTGGACCGAGCCCGAATAGTCGGTGAAGCGCGGACGGGTCGCATTGTCGCCGATGATGTCGATGATCCGGAATGCGTCCGCATCGGCATAGGCGCGCTGGCCAAGCGCGTCCGACAACTGCGCCGCCCGCCGCGAGAGGGCAGCCGCGGTCTCGCGCGGGTCGGCCCCGCTTCCACCGAGGCTGGCGTGGAAGTCGCGGCTCGCCTGCTTGAACTCGTCAGCTCGCCCGGGAACCAGCGCCCCAGCCACGGCGGACAGCATGATGATGTTCTCGTCGTTGAACGGCGCATTGCCGAAGGGAATCGGACGGCCTGGATTCTCTTCGAAGGTCAGACGGCGCCGATCCGAATCCTGAATTTCGCGGTGACACGAATGGCAATCGAAGAAGTAATATTGCGGGAACGCGCCGGCCATGGCGAAGCGCGGCTGCGAATAGAGCCCGGTCGCGCGGCGCACCGCCTCGGCCTGGCCCACCGCCCAGAACCGCACCGGATCGGGCCGGCCCTTGCGACGCGCATAATCGGCGTCGATGTCGTGATGCTGCTGCAGCGCGCTGAAAAGGTCGAGCTCGAAGGAGATGCGCGGATGGCCCGCCGCCATCATCGAATGGGTGACGAACTGGCCGGTCTTGGTCGAGCCGTAATGGCAATCGAGACAGACATTCGCGCGCACATCCGGGATCTCTAGCGGAATCAGTCCATCAGCGACGTTGGAGGCATGCGTTGCAGGGCGCGCATAATGCGTGGCAAGCCACCCATCCGCTGCACCGTGGCAGCTTTCGCAGCCGACCCCGTCGGAAAGCTGGAACCGGGCGCCGCGCTGCGATGTCGGCACATAGGTGGCGTGGCAGCCGAGGCATTCTTCCGCCCGCGTCGCATCGCCTAGGCCAAGGGTGCGGGTGATCTGCTGTCCGCGGCGGCCGGTGAGTACGGCATAGGCGCGGCTATGAGCGCCGCTGGCCGAAGAAGGCTCCTGCCAGGTGGCGATCTCGTCCTGCCTGACGATCGCGCCATTGCCTTCGGCCCGGCCGTGACAGGTCGATCCAGCACAGCTGGCGACGCCTTCGAAGGTGGCGTTGCCCGAAGCGGTGGCGGCGGGATAGGCGGCGACGAGGCCAACCGCCGCGACGATGCGAAGTATAGCGGACTGGCGAAGGCGCATTCGGACACTGCGCAGCAGGCTGCGACCCGGTCGGTCCGCCTGCGACCCGTCACGATAAGGGGACGCGATAATCCCCCAAATCGGCTTTTCAAACGCCATCTCATACCCCCCACGAGATGCTTTAGCTTTGCCTTTTCGAAGCCGGCGCGCAAGTCTTGCCTCTCGCGCTGATCCCGGCTTTTCCCGAACGACACGTCGCCTATTCCATGGCGAATTTCGACCGGCAAAGCTTGTATGGTCCCGTCAAAACGGCGCGGCCTGCGCCGACTCCCGACGATCCCTGACTTCCCTCAAGCGCGCGTTCTTCCAATCTTCGCCGCGCGATGCAACCTTCAATGCGAGTTTTTTGGGGCGAGTTGCCGAACTATGCCGCGCAGCCCGCCCGCCCATTGCTTCGCTCAGCGGTTTGCTGACAGGGCGATATGCCGCTTCATATGATGCGCGACATTGCCGAACTCGCTGTCGAAGATGGTCAATCGTTTGAAGTAATGGCCGATTGCATACTCGTCGGTCATGCCGTTGCCGCCATGGATCTGGATCGCTTCCTGTCCGACCATATGCGCCGCCTGCCCGACCCGGACCTTGGCGGCGGAGACGGCGAGCTTGCGTGCGCGTTCGTCGGCGTCGAGCCGTAGGGTTGCGAGATAGGTCATCGAGACCGAGCTTTCATACTCGGTATACATATCGACCATGCGATGCTGGAGCACCTGGAACGAGCCGATCGGTACGCCGAACTGCTTGCGCTGCTTGGAATATTCGAGCGTCATCGCATTGGCGACCTTCATCGCTCCGCATGCCTCGGCGCATTGCGCGGCGATGGCTTCGTCGGTGACGCGCTCGATCAGGGGTAGCGCCCCGCCCTCTTCGCCGATGAGCGCGTCGGCCGGCACGCTCACATTCTCGAAGTAGACCTCCGAAGCGCGCCGTCCGTCGACCGTCGAATAATCGCGAGTGACGACCCCGTCCGCCGATTTGTCGACCACCAAAACGGAAACGCCGTCCCGGTCGCGCCTCTCGCCCGAAGTGCGCGCGGTGACGACGAGGTGGCTCGCCCACGGCGCGCCGATCACCACGGCCTTGTGACCGTTCAGGACATATCCTTCGCCGTCTTTCTTCGCCGTTGTCTGAAGGTCGGCATAGTCGTAGCGCCCCTGCGGTTCGGCATAGGCAAAGGCGTAAACCCGCTCGCCCGAGACGATCGCGCCGATATGCTCGTCCTTCTGCGCCGCGCTCCCGGCATGTTTGAAGAAGCCGCCGGCGCAAACGACTGTCGGCACGAAAGGTTCGACCACCAGCCCCTTGCCGAACTCCTCCATCACAACCATCGCGTCGACCGCGCCGCCGCCAAAGCCGCCATCCTCCTCGCTGAAAGGCATGCCGAGAATGCCGAGCTCGGCAAGCTGCGCCCAGATTTCGGGACGCCAGCCGGCATCGCCCGCGATCACTTCCCGGCGGGTCTCCGCGCCATATTCCTCGCGCACCAGCCGCGACAGGCCATCGCGCACCATCTCCTGTTCTTCGGTGAAATTGAAGTCCACGTCTTCTCTCTCCCGCTCGAGCTTTTAAAGGCCGAGAATCATTTTCGTTATGATGTTGCGCTGGATCTCGTTCGATCCGCCATAGATCGAGGTCTTGCGCATGTTGAAATAGGTCGCCGCGGAATGCGGCGCGTAGTCGGGGCCGATCGGATATTCGTTCGAGCCCAGCTGCGCATCGGCGATGCTGCCATACATCGGCGTGCCGTAGCTGCCGACCGCCTCGAGCGTAAGCTCGGTCAGCCGCTGCTGGATTTCGGTGCCCTTGATCTTGAGGATCGAGCTTTCCGGCCCCGGCCCCTTGCCCGCCTGTTCGCCGGCCAATGTCCGCAGTTCGGTCATTTCGAGCGCGGCCAGGTCGATCTCGAGCTGGCTGACCTTGCGCGCGAAAGCCTCGTCCTCGATCAGCGGCTCGCCGCCAACGGTTTCGCTGCGGGCAATGTCGCGCAGCTTCTCGATCCCGCGCTTCGAGCGCGCGACGCCCGCGATCCCACTGCGTTCGTGCGCGAGCAGGAACTTGGCATAGGTCCAGCCCATATTCTCTTCGCCGACAAGATTTTCGACCGGCACGCGCACGTCGGTAAGCCAGGTCTCGTTGACCTCGTAGCCGCCGTCGATGAGCTTGATGGGCTTCACTTCGACGCCCGGCGTGTTCATGTCGATGAGGAGAAAGCTGATCCCCTGCTGCGGCTTTTCCGCATCCGGATCGGTCCGGCACAGGAAGAAGCCCCAATCGGCATATTGCGCAAGCGTCGTCCAGGTCTTCTGGCCATTGACGACGTAATGATCACCGTCGCGAACGGCCGTGGTTTTCAGGCTCGCTAGGTCCGAGCCGGCGCCCGGCTCCGAATAGCCCTGGCACCACCAGACATCGCCGGACAGGATGCCGGGCAGGTGTCGTTGCTTCTGCTCGTCATTGCCGAAAGTGTAGATCACCGGGCCGACCATCGAGATACCAAAAGGCAGCGGCATAAAAGTGCCGACACGGGCATTCTCTTCGGACCAGATGTAACGCTGGGTCGGGCTCCACCCCGTGCCGCCATATTCGACCGGCCAGGCAGGCGCCGACCAGCCCTTCTTGCCAAGGATTTTGTGCCAGGCGGTCATGTCTTCGGGCGACATGTCCTCGCGGTTGCCCATGCCTTCGAGATGCTTGGGGTGGTTCTCTTCGATGAAGGTTCGAACTTCTTCGCGAAAGGCGATTTCCTCGGGCGTGAATTCCAGGTTCATGGGCGGGTGACCTCCAATGAGAGCGGCGTTTCGGTGCGCATTCCTGCCACGCCGAACGCCATCGCGCAAAGTGCTTTTGCTCGCATTTATGCAAGCCGGGTTGCCCCGCAATCAAGTGCGATGCGGCCTATGAGCGGCGCGACAACGACCTTGCCGTTACGGCATGGCGGCCGGGCCCATTCGCACTGAGGGCCCGGCCGGCATGATGACCGCTACTGTCCGGTCAGAACCGCGTGCGCAGCGAGACGCGGTAATTGCGCCCGATAGCGTTGCCGATGAACGGATTGAAGCCCAGCGGCAGCTGCGCTTCGGCTGGTTCCTCGTCGGTGAAGTTCTCGACCGCGCCCTGCAACTGGACCTCCGCCCCGCGGATGTCGAGATCGATGGTCACTGCGATGTCGTGCTGCGTGTAGGAGCCGCTCTCAATGCCGAAATCGGTCGGGCCCTGCGAGGTCTGGAAGCAGACCTCGACCCCGATGCAGCGATCGTCGGTCACCCCGTCGATATGGGTGACGTCGTAGCGGATATTGACCGGCTCGAAATTCACGTTGACGAAGCCGTTGGCGCGCCATTCGGGCAACGTGTTGGGATCGCGGAAGTAATTGCCAAAACCCACCGCATCGTAGCTTTCCTGCACGATCACGCCCTGCAGCTCGAAATCGTCGAATTCGTATTCGAGATTGTAAACTGCATTGCCGCCGAAGGAGAGCAGCACATCGTTGGTAACAGGAAGATCGACGTTCAGCGCGAAGTCCAGTCCCGCGATGTCGACATCGGGCCCGTTCACGAAATCGGTCCGCACGCGGCTGATGTCGATGCCGGTGGTCTCTCCCTGTATGCACTGATTGCCGGAGAAGGTGACGAGGTTCACCAGCGGGCTCGAACAGTCGACCGGTTGGGTACCGGTGGTCTGCCCGTTGCCGACCAGGTTGGCGATCGCCTCACCCGGCGTCGTGGTGATCTGATCTTCCAGCAGGATAGCCCAGTAGTCGGCGGAGAAGGTGACATTCAAATCGCCGAACCCGGTACTGAAGATCGCGCCGACATTGTATGTGAGCGCGGTTTCAGGTCCGAGATCGTCGGGATTGCCGAAGATGTCGAGCGACTTGAAGTTGCCGCCCGCCGCGGTGAAGCCCTGCAAAGCGGTGGTGCTGTTATCGGCGACGTTGCTGGCGAGCGGGCCGCGGAAGGTGGTGCCGATCGAACCGCGCAAGGTTACCCAGTCGGTCGCCTCGAAACGGATCGATCCCTTGGGGTTGAAGGTCGAACCGATCGTCCCGCCATAATCCTCGAACCGTGCCGCCGCGCTCACCTCCAGCCGGTCGGTCAGCGGCGCTGCCAGTTCGGCGAAGACGGCGTAGACGCTCTGTTCGACGGCCACCGGGCGGAACACGCCGAGGAAGATGAACGGGCCGACCCCCTCGGTAGACGTGCCGACGCAGCTCGTGTCGCCTTCGATAAAGCACGGATTTCGCAGTGCGTCCGATTCCTCGTTGATCGGGTTCTGACGGAAATCGTTCTGGCGATATTGCGCACCCACCGCGAAAGCGAGCGGGCCGCCGCCCAGTTCGATCCCGGTTTCGCCCGAGAGGACAATATCGGCGATAAATTGCGATTCGTCCTCGCGGATGCCGTTGGGGATTTGGATAAAATTGACGAGCTCCTCGCTATTCTCGTTGCCCACCACGAAGAACGGATTTTCAAGCTCGAATGCCGGATTGCGCGGACCGGCGTTGGCGAAGGGATTGAAGAATTCGCAGCCGTTCTGCCCCGGCACGTCGCCCGTGCAATTCGGCCCGCCGAAGCCACTGAGCGCCGCCTGAAGTCGCGAGCCGACAATGCCTTGCGAGGTCTGGAATCGCTTCGCCTCCCAGAACGTCCCGTCGACATTGAGCACCAAGGCCTCGCCGACATCGAATTCAAGCCCGCCGCTCACGCGCCAGCCGTCATTGACCGCCGCGCCTTCGCTGGCGCCTCGGCTTTCGTCGGGGTTGAGCGGATTGCCGAGATAGCCGAACGGCCGGAAGAGCACGTTGGTAACGGCGACGATCGGATTTTCCGGAGTGGATTGTGGCAGGCCGACCTGGTCGAGGAAAGGGACTAGGCCGGGATTGGCCGGCGAGGTGGAGAAAGCGTTGAGGAAGCCCGAACCGCGCGGCCCTTGCGTTGGCGGGAAGGCCGGCGACTGGTTGAACGACAAAAGTTCGGTGCGCGCCCACAATCCATCGAGATGAAAGCGTGCCCGATCGCTCAGATCGACGTTAAACTCGCCATAAACCTGGAAGCGGTCCGTATCCTCAATGAGGTTGTTGAACGGCACGAAGGAGAACCGGCACAGCGCCCCGTCCTGAAACCCGCCCAGCGCTTCGCACCCGACGTCGGGGCGGACCTGCGTGTCGAGATCGCCGGTCGCGGCGTCGAGATAGGTGACGGCGAACAGGCCCGGTGTCGACAGCGCGGAGAAGCGCGAGGGGTTCACTTCGAACGGCAGGTTGACGAAATCGCGCTCGGTGGTCGGCAATTCGGAGCGTTGCTGCCACCCGGCGCCCAGCACCAGGTTGGCATCGCCGAATTCGAAGCCGGTCAGCGCGCTGACCTGAAAATCGCCGTCGGAGCCGGGTATGAAGTTGTAATTGCCGGCAAGCTCGACACCGACGAAATCGCTGCGGGTGATGAAGTTGGCCACACCGGCGATCGCATCCGAACCGTAGGTCGAGCCGGCGCCGTCCTTGAGGATCTCGATCCGCTCCAGCGCGAACAGCGGCATGAGCTGCGTGTCGGCAAAGCCTTCACCGGGCGCATTGATGGTGCGCTTGCCGTTGAGCAATGTCAGCGTCCGGGTTGCGCCGAGGCCGCGAAGGTTGATCGAACCGAGGCCGCGGAACCCTTGCGCGGCGGTGGAAAACTGGTTGGTATCGCCAAGCACCGCGCCGACCGAGGGCAGGTCCTTGATGAATTCGAGCGGGCTGTCGACGCCCTGTTGGCGCAGATCTTCGGCGGTGAATACGTCGACCGGGAGCGCGGCGTCTTCGGGCGTGCCGCGGATAAGCGAGCCGGTGACGATGATCTGGTTGTCGCGCGCACTCGGCTCGGACCCTGCGGTCGTGACCTCGGACTGGGCGAAGGCGGCGGCGGGTGCGCTCAGCAAAGCGATGCACAATGCGCTGCGGGCGATCGAGCTGGTCAGACGTGTTTTCATGTTCTCTCCCGAAAGTTTTCTTGTCCGGAAAGAGAAGGTCGAAAGCCGCACCGCCTGCCGACCCTTTGGTCTGACAAGTGGCATAATCCGTGGCGATCCCCTCCCGGACCAGGTCGAAACCTGCGCTTATGACGGTTTTATTGCAAGTGGCCTTTCGCGCTTTTCGTCCGACGCCGATGCCGGGCCGCGGCAACCCATGCGCGCGCGCCCTTCCCTGCCGCTTTCAAACGGGCATGGAAAGCGGCGCGCGGGCGGGTTAAGGCGGTGCCCGGTCTGGCGAGGCGGAAGGACGGATATGAGCGAGCTTCACCCGGTGATCG
Organism: Erythrobacter sp.; assembly: GCF_036351135.1. Classification (GTDB taxonomy): domain Bacteria; phylum Pseudomonadota; class Alphaproteobacteria; order Sphingomonadales; family Sphingomonadaceae; genus Erythrobacter. The sequence continues at coordinate 84,473 of NZ_JAZBON010000037.1, read as the reverse complement.
AAAAGGTCACGCAGCGCATCGTTGAACGTTCGCGCAAGAGCCGCCGCGCCTATCTCGATCTGATCGCGCGCGAGGCGGACAACCAGCCAGAGCGTTCGCAGGTCGCCTGTTCGAACCTCGCCCATGCCTTTGCCGGTGCGCTCGAGGATCAGGAAGCGCTGAAGCGCATGGCTGGCCCCAACCTCGCGGTGGTCACCAGCTACAACGACATGCTGTCCGCGCATCAGCCCTATGGCCGCTATCCCGAACGCCTGAAAATCTATGCACGCGAGGTCGGCGCGACGGCACAGGTTGCAGGTGGCACACCGGCGATGTGCGACGGGGTGACGCAGGGCGAGACGGGAATGGAGCTCTCGCTCTTCAGCCGCGACGCGATCGCAATGGCGACCAGTGTAGCGCTCAGCCACGCAATGTATGACGGCATGCTGCTCCTCGGAATATGCGACAAGATTGTGCCGGGCCTGCTGATCGGCGCCTTGCGCTTCGGCCATCTTCCGGGCGTCTTCGTGCCGAGCGGACCGATGCCTTCCGGCGTTTCGAACAAGCAGAAACAGCATGTCCGTCAACTCTATGCCGAGGGCAAGGCGAGCCGCGAGGAACTGCTCGAAAGCGAACTCGGCTCCTACCACTCGCCCGGCACCTGCACGTTCTACGGCACGGCGAATTCGAACCAGATGATGATGGAAATGATGGGCCTGCATGTGCCGGGCGCGGCGTTTTTCCAGCCGGGCACGAAGATCCGCCAGGCGCTCGACCGGGCGGCGGTTCACCGCGCGGGCGCGATGGGGCGCGGCGGCAATGATTATCGCCCGCTCGGCCACTGTGTCGATGAAAAGGCGATCGTCAACGCCGCGGTCGGCCTGCTCGCGACCGGCGGATCGACCAATCACGCAATCCACATCCCCGCCTTCGCCAGAGCCGCGGGAATTGCGATCGACTGGGACGATCTCGCCGAACTTTCGAGTGTCGTTCCGCTGCTCGCACGGGTCTATCCCAACGGGTCGGGAGATGTGAACCATTTCCACGATGCGGGCGGCATGGGCTTCGTCATTCGCGAGCTTATCGCTGCAGGGCTCGCGCATGGCGACGTGCCGGGCGTTGGCGATCAGCGCGGGCTGGCCGACCACGCGCGCGAACCCTGGCTCGACGAGGGCGAGCTCGCATGGCGCGACATCGGCGAGACGGGCGATGCCGAAATGCTGCGCCCGGCCAGCGATCCGTTCCAGGCCGATGGCGGAATGCGCCTCGTCGAGGGCAATTTGGGACGCGCCTGCTTCAAGTCCTCGGCGGTGACGCGCGAGCGATGGACGATCGAGGCGCGCGCGCGCGTCTTCGAGGCACAGGGCGCGGTGGCCGAGGCATTCAGGGCGGGCGAGCTCGACCGCGACGTCGTGGTCGTGGTCCGTTTTCAGGGGCCGCGCGCTAACGGGATGCCGGAACTGCACAGCCTCACCCCGCTCTTGGGTGTTTTGCAGGATCGCGGCCACCGCGTCGCGCTGGTCACCGATGGGCGCATGTCCGGGGCGAGCGGCAAGGTGCCCGCTGCGATCCACTGCTCACCCGAAGCCTTCGGCGGCGGCCCGCTCGCCCGCCTGCGCGATGACGACGTTGTGCGCGTGTGCGCGGCGAGCGGCACCCTGTCGACCAAGGCCGACCTTGCCGCCCGCGAGCCCGCCCCCGACCCCGCACCCGCCTTCGGCACCGGACGCGAACTGTTCGCCATGTTTCGCGCGCTGGCCGACGAAGCGGAAAAGGGCGGCAGCGCGATGCTCGCATCCGCCGGCCTTTGAGTTTGCAGCGAACCCGAACCATCGCCGGACGCGGCGAGGCCCACGCCTTCTTACAGCATTACGGAGTACGACAATGAGCGATACACAGGCGTTTCAGCCCAGCGAGATCGAGCGCATCATGCTCACCGCGCCGGTCATTCCCGTCCTCGTGGTGCATGATATCGGCCGCGCGCGCGAACAGGCCGAGGCGCTCGTCGAAGGGGGGCTCAGAGTGCTCGAAGTGACGCTCCGCACGCCCGATGCGCTGGAAGCGATCAAGCGCATGAACCTTGTGCCGGGAGCCATCGTCGGCGCAGGCACCGTCGCCAATCCGCGCGAGCTCGACGAGGCCCTTGCCGCCGGCGCAGAATTCATCGTCTCGCCCGGGCTAACGCACAACCTCGGCGAAGCGGCGCTGCAATCGGGACTACCTTTCCTGCCGGGCATCGCCACGGCCGGCGACATCATGCGCGGGCTCGACCTCGGGCTGTCGCACTTCAAGTTCTTTCCGGCGATGGCGGCGGGCGGCGTTCCGGCGCTGAAGGCGCTTACCGGGCCGTTTGCGCAGTGCCGCTTCTGCCCCACCGGCGGCATTACCGAGGCCAACGCCTCCGATTGGCTGGCGCTCGATACTGTGCTGTGCGTCGGAGGCACCTGGCTGGTGCACGAGGGCGCCTCACCCGAAGATATCAAGGCTAGCGCGCAGGCCGCCGCCGCTCTCGATGCAGGAGCGCAGGCCACCACCTAAATATTTGTTGGTTAAGGCGCTGCGCGCGTTGCGGCGGGGTTTGATCGTGGTCTGAAACCCCTGATGGAGCGCGCGGAATGATATCTTGGCTCACAGAATGTGCGCGCCATGTGCACGATTCGATAGAAGGCTACCGGGCAGCGGTGGAGAAGGCGGAGAATCCGCGCCTGGCCGAGATTTTCGCCATCCGCCTCGCCAAGCGCGAAGAAACGTTCGAGCGGTTGAACACGGCGCTTACCGATCTGGGCGAGGAACCGGTCGAGAGCGGCTCGGCGCTCGGCACCCTGCACGAATTATGGTCCTGGGTTACCGCCGGCTTCGACGATGGCGACGAGGCGATCGCCGACCGTGTCGAGGAAGGCGAAGACTATCTCAAGGAACGCATCGAGGAAGCGCTCGAAGACGATGATTTGTCGCCGCCCGAACGCGAAGCGCTGGCGATGGCGCTCGAAGAGGTTGCGCGCGGCGAGTTCTTCGCCGGCCAGCTGCTCGCGGATCTCGACGCCTGACATGAGCAGCCAAATAGACGACTACGCAATCCCGCGCTCCGGCGGAGTGTCGGCGTGAATGGTCCGCTGGAATGGGCGGCGTCGATCGGCACGATCCTCGCCGCGACTCTCATCGCGATCGACCTATCGCGCAAAGTGACCGGGTGGGGCTTTGTCCTCTTCAGCGTTGTCTCTATCCTTTGGATAATATCGGGCTTCGTCGAGAACGCGATGCCGATCGCGATCATGAACGGCGTCTTGCTGCTGATCAACGCTTGGGGAGTGTGGCGTTACCTCCTCGATCCAACGCGCCAGCAAATCATTTCGAAAACGGCCGCAACCACCCAATAACAAAGATCAAATCAGGCCATACTGTCCGATAGCGACCGTTTCCTCGTGCATGACGATGTGCCCCAAAACCACCACCGAGGACCCGCTGATCGCGCTCGACAAGACGCGGATGCAGCGTGAGATCGAAGACCATATCCGGGCGACCGACTTCCCCTGTGTCGGTGCGAAATCCGCGCTCGCCCGCGGCGGTCTTCATATCGAGTGCGCCTGGTCGCTGACAAGTGGTTGGGACGATCTTCGGATTCACGATCGCCTGCTTGAATGGAGCCGCGCTTATGCCGCCGATGACAGCGGGTTACGCTCCTTCGTTGTTGCGTTCGATGGGCCCGGCGATCTTGGCGAAGAGAAGTTCGAGGAAGCGATGTGGACGCGAATTCAGTCGCTCGCGGACAAGGATGCCTGGCGCGGACAGGATTACGACGCGCGGGTCAGCGCCGACCCAGCAAACCCGCATTTCTCGTTGAGCTTTGGGGGTGAGGCTTATTTCGTCGTCGGCCTGCATCCGAACGCCTCGCGCCCCGCCCGACGCGCGCCGCGACCGACACTGGTCTTCAACCTGCACGATCAGTTCGAGAAATTGCGGGCGGACAACAGATACGAAAAAATGCGCGCCGCCATCCTTGCCCGCGACGAAGCGCTGGCCGGATCGGTCAATCCAATGCTGGCGCGCCATGGCGAAGTCAGCGAAGCCCGGCAATATAGCGGCCGCGCGGTGGGCAACGACTGGCAATGTCCCTTCACCGATACGCGCGCGGATGACGGAAAGGAAAATCCTTACGCATGAACCGGATCGAACCACGCAGCGGCACGGCTTTCACTTTGGCGAAAGGCGAGCTCTTGACGGTTGCTGATCCGAAAGGCGGACAGGTTTCCGATATGCTGGCCTTCAATGCGAAAGACGTAGGGGAGGTGATTTCGAACGGGCGCACCTTCGACTACGAGGAGACGATCAATCTGACCGCGGGCCACCGCCTTTGGTCGAACCGATCGAACCCGATGCTGACCATAGTCGAAGACGATGTCGGCCGTCACGATTTCCTGCTGACCCCGTGCAGCAGGGCGACCTTTCGGCACTTCTACCCGGACAAACCAATGCATCGCGGCTGTTTCGGCAATCTTGCAGAAGCGCTGGAACCTTACGGCGTCGTCCCGGACGCCATTCCCACCGCCTTCAACATCTTCATGAATGTGCCGGTCGACGCCGCCAGCGGCGCGCTCCGTGTCGATCCGCCGACCAGCCGCGCCGGCGACGCGGTCGTGATGCGCGCAGAGATGGACCTGGTCATCGGCCTGACCGCCTGCTCCGCCTATGCCTCCAACGGGGGCAGCTTCAAGCCGATCGACTACGCTGTCTCGAAAGCGTGATCTGCCGGTTGGCGCTTGAGGCCCGTCACCACCCCTCGCCAAGCTTTAGCGGGCCGTCGCCGTAAAGATAGCTCGGATCGAATTGCGCATATTTTCTGAGCGCATCCCAGTCCCGCGTATACAGCGTGCCGCGGCGTATTTCGGCAAGCTCGATCTCGCGCAGCTTGCTGACGGCGCGGTTGGCATGAACCGCGCTGACCCCGCACATGTCGCCCAGATCGAGCTGTGTGAACGGGGCCCGCAATGCACGGGGCACCGCTCTGCCGACGAGGCCCAATCGCGTCTGCAGCTCGCAATAGATATGCGCAATCCGCCGCGGTGCGTCGAGGCGTTCGAGCATTTGTATCCATTTTCGATGAATTGCCGCGTCGAGCAGGGTGGCAAACCACATCGCCCGTGCAAGGCCCGGTCGCTCGCGCATGGTATTCGTCAGGCGATCGTGCGGCACAACGCCGATCCGTGTTGCGCCCACCGAGACGAGGTTGTGGTCGAGCGATTTCAAGGCAAAGCCGTGCAGATCAACGAAATCGCCCGGCACGTGAACCCCGACGATAAAGCGCCGATCGTCCTTGCAGATGGTGCGGAACATGAAGCCGTCGACGAGGATCGCACTATGTGCCACCCGTTCGCCGCGCGCGACGAGAACCTCGCCCCCGCTGAGCGAGCGCTGTTCGGAGACCAGTTTCTCGACATTGCGCAGATCGTCCTTGCTTAGATGATGGCGTAGCCGGCCGGCCAGGAAATTCCCGGTCATCGGATACTCGCCGTCTCTTATTTCATCCGATCCTCTAGACATCGAGGCGGGGCTACATGCCTTCGCCGCCACTTAAACTGACAAATGTTGTTTCATTATTGTTTTTCGCCGAAGAGCTTCGGTGAACGGTTCCATTAGTAGGGCGGTTCGCTCTTAGCGCGGCAAGTGTTGCCTCACGTACCGCGCGCAAGGGATGGCGCACGACGGTATCGATGGGCTGCGCCGTTCCGTCGCCATCATATCCGAGGCGGGGCACCTCACCCTGCGGACTCGTGCCGATCTTATAATCCGTATTCCCGTCGCGCACCTCGCCCGCTTCCATGCCCTGGTCGACCCCCAAAAAGGCTTCGAAAGCACGGGTGTGGGCGTCCGGACGAGCCACGAAATCTTCGTAGCGCACGACCATCGCCGCGTGCAGATAGTCGAGGTCATCCAGCATCAAGCGGTAGGCCCGGGCCCCGTAGCGCGCGAGGTTCACGGCGCTGTCGTCCGACCATTTTTGCAGCGCCTGCGCCATGAACAGCGGATGGCGGGTCACGACGATGAACTGCGCGAGCGGGAACAGCGCTTGAAGCAACCGCATGCGCGTCAGATTGACCGGTGACTTTTCGACCCGCCAGGATTTCGCCGGATCGAACCAGACGCCCCATTCAGCCTCTAGCCGCTCCTTGGTGGCAAGCGTATTGAGCGGATCGGTCTCGGTCCGGTGCTGCGCCGGGTCGAGGGCGTAGGCGCCCGGAATGCCATCCTTCGCCGTATGCGGTATTGCCCCTTGCAGGTAGCACCCCTCGTTCTCGGGAACGGGCGCCCCTTCTATCGCGGCGACGTCGCGGTGAGAGCCGATAACCCGCGCGATGAGGCTGGTCCCCGTGCGATGGAGCCCCGCGATGAAGATATAGCGATGCCTGGCCCGCACTGGGAATGCATTCATTCCGGGCCCTCGCGATGTGCCAACGTGCCTTCGCCGTAGAGATAATCGGGCTCGAACTTCGCAAACGCCTCCAACGCGTCGCGGTCGGGAATATCGATCCGCCCGCGCGTCATCTCGGCAATACCGCGCTCGCGCAGTTCCTTGATTGCGCGGTTCGCATGGATCGTAGTCGAGCCCGACATTTCGGCAAGATCCGACTGGGTCAGCGGGGTATCGAACCCGCCCGCATCGCCCAACCCCACCATTTCCAGCCGCCGCCAGATCTCGGCAAAAATATGCGCGAGCCGGCGCGGCGCAGTCAGCTGTTCGAGCTTCATAACCCATTCGCGGTGCATCGCCGCATCGAGCAGCGTCGAGAACCAGAAAAGCCGCGCAAGGTGAGGCTCATCGCGCATGATTTCGGCCAGGCGGTCATGCGGCACATAGCCCAAAGTGACCGATCCGATCGTATCGATATTGTGATCGAGCCGCTTGAGTGCGAAACAATGCAGATCGACGAAATCGCCCGGCACATGAAAGCTCACGCCGTAACGCTGCTCGGGCCCGTCCAGCGTGCGCAGAACGAAACCTTCGATAAGCATGCTCGAACGATCGTAGACCTTTCCACGGTGCACGATGCGACGCGGCTCTGTGATCGTCTCGGTTTCGGTGATCGCGTTTTCGAGGATCCGTTTCTCGCGGTCGCCCATTCCCCGGCGCAGCCGTCCGAGCAGGAAACGTCCGGTGTGCGGGTATCGCGTCAATTCTTCGTTGGCATTCGCAGATTTGCGCATGTCTTCCCCTTTGATCTGGAAATCGCACTAGCAGCGCGGCGGTTCCCGCGCGAATGAATGTTAGATTGCGGGCTGCGAGAGGCGGGCGGGCGTTGACACGGCATTCCCTGCCAAGAGCCCCCTTGATGTAGGGCATTAATCGGGTTGCAGTACTCCGCATGAAAATCGCCGTCTTCGCCCATATTCGCCATGCGATTGCTGAGCCCTTCATGGGCGGCATGGAAGCCCATTGCCGAATGCTGTGCGATGGCCTTCGCGCGAGCGGGCACGACGTTACGCTGTTTGCCGCCGCAGGCTCGCGCGATGCGCAATTGTTCGAAATTTGCGACGCACCCTATGACAGCGTTCTGCCCTGGGCGGTTTGGCGCGGCACGCCCGAACTTGCCGCCTATCAACGGGAGGCCTTCGCCCGCGGCTGGGCCGAGGTTCTCGCACGCGATTTCGATGTCGTGCACAACAATTCGCTCTGCCCCGCGATCATCGAATGGGCGGCGCGCGACGGCGTACCCCTCGTCACTTCGCAGCACGTTCCGCCGTTCGGCGCGATGCGCGACGCAGTGATCGACCATGCTTATCACCCCGGCATGATGACGACCGTTACCTCGCACAGCCAACTCGAGGCGTGGGATCCGGGACCGGGGGCCAATTTGCGCGTCGTTCACAACGGCATTCGCTGCGACCAGTGGATTCCGGCGGCGCGAGCTGAGGATCATTTTGTCTGGGTCGGCCGTATCACGCCCAACAAGGGCACGGGCGAGGCAGCCCGCGCTGCGCGTATGGCCAGAGCGAAGCTCAAGATCGTCGGACCGGTCGAGGATGCGCGCTATTTCATGGAACAGGTCGAACCGCATCTGACCGACGGGATCGAATATCACGGTCATCGCACCACCGATGCGCTGCGACCGATTGTTGCCCAGGCCCGGGGCGCACTTGTAACCCCGCTTTGGGACGAGCCGTTCGGACTAGTCGCAGCCGAGGCGCTTTCCTGCGGCACGCCGGTCTGCGCCTATGGCAGCGGCGCGCTGGCCGAAGTGGTTGGCGATTGCGGCTTTATCGTGCCGCCGCGCGATATCGGCGCGTTGGCGGTGGCGATGGGCAGAATCGACGAAGTGTCGCGCCGGCGCTGTCGCCAACGTGTGCTCACCCGCTACTCCGTGCCAGCGATGATCGAGGGATACCAGGCGTGTTATCGCCGCGTTGTCGACACCCGCGCGGATCAAGCCGCTTCAGCATTCGCTTCCAGCCAGTCCAGCACCACGGCGCTGCTCGCATAGGGCTGGTGTTCCTGTTGGCGGGTTAGCGCCAGATCGGTCTCCTCAGCTTCGCGCAATTTGCGCCAACCATGCTCGGTGCGTTCGATCAGGCCCATTAGCACGAAGGCGCGCAGCCAGTGCTGCATAGTCGGCTCGCCCCATTTTTCGGCGAAGGCCATGGCATTGGCGAGCACGCTGTCGAGATGGTGCACCGGCGGCATGTGGTGCGGATGATATTGGTGATAGGCCTTGGCCCCCTTCACCCACCACAAGGGCAGCCCTGCCTCGACCACCATCCGGCCGAAATCGGTATCCTCGCCGCCATATCCGTCATAGCGCTCATCGAACCCACCAATGGTTGCGAAGTCACGCGCGGGGAGCGCGAAATTAAGCGACCAGAAGCAGCGATAATCCTCGCATGCGCGAAGGCCGGAAGGTGGCGGTCCGGGGCGTTCGGAATGGGTGACGCCGAGCCGATCGAAGGCGGGGAAGTCGATGCCGCCATCGGTCGCGCCTTTGGGCAAGTAGGCGACTTCGCCCATGATGACGCCCTCATCTTCGTTTCCAGCGCGCGCGTAATCGCCGACAAGCGAGGGGGCGGGAATGCAATCGACATCAAGGAAGATCAGGAACTCGCCACGCGCCGCGCCCGCCGCCGCATTGCGCGCGGCGGCGAGCGGAATGTCGCTTGTCCCCATCATGATCTGTCGAATGGGAAAGGGCGCCTCGGGAAGGTCGTAGCGCAGCGGCTGCATCACGGCGATGACGAGTTCGTCCGGCCGCCGCTGCGATCGCGACAGTCCGGCGATGAGGTTTGCAAGATGAGTCTCGCGGCCATGCGCGAGGGTGCAGACCGAAATCGTCATGCAAGGGCTTTCGTTATTGGGACGATATGAGCGGGACCATCGTGCGTGGGTTCGGCCCATAGACTCGTCGCGAGCCCATCGATCCAGGCGGCTGCATCGCGCGCGGCTTCCGCATCGACGAAGGCCCCACGCTCAGCAGGCGTTAGCTGGCTCGCCGTTTCCCAGAGCGCGCGCCATGCGCTCCCATGCGAGGGCCAGGTCTGCATGACGGCGGCAAGGCCGGCATGTTCGAGGACGGCGGCCTTGGCGATCTGCTCGTCGAAATAGCGCCATTCGGGTACGACAACCCAGGGCTTTCGGGCGGCGAGGACCATATGGACGGTAGTGTTGCCGCAAGAGGAGACGATCCGGTCGGCCGCGGCGATCCAGTTCATCGGATTGTCGACCCACCCCTGGTGCAGAAGGTTGCCCGGCGGGGTTTCGTGCCACTCACTGGTGACCTTGCCGATCGTGAACCACAGGCTGTCGGGCTCGCACCGTGCACCTAGGGTCAGCGGCGCGCTCGGCATACCGGTGCCGCCGCCGCCCGCTACGACGCACACGATGTCGCGATCCTGCGGCAGGCCGAGCGTGCGGCGCGCTTCCTCGCGGCCGGGCATGGCGGGCAGATCGATGCCAACGCCGGGAGCGTAGTGGGTCTTGTCCTTCATCCAACTGGGCCGATCGTCCTGTTCGAGCGCCTTCGCATAGGGCGCGAGCAGGCCGACCGCGCTTTCGTAAGCCGCCATGTGCCCGGGATCGGAGCGATCGCCATGCTGGAGGACGGCGATATGCGGGACCGAGCAGAGCCGCGCAAACTGGCCGAGCTCGGCGGACACGTCTGTGACGAACAAGGCCGGGTCAACCTCGTCGAACCATGCGCCGAGGCGGGCCATTGCGCGGCGAATGCCGGGCCAGCCAAGCGGCGCGCAGTGGACATTGGACGGTTGCGGCAATGCCGCCATCAAGGGAGCCTCCTCGCCCGTCGGCTCGAACAGCGAGGGCAATTCGATGATCTCGATCCCGGGCTCTAGCAGTCCGAAAATGTCGGGGCGGGCACAGAATAGGGTTACCGGGCGGTGGCGGACCAGTTCGTTTGCGATTGCGCGGGCGCGTTCGGCGTGACCACGACCCTGGTGGTGGACGAAATAGCCGACAGCGCGCGTCATGGGCGCGCCCCCGAACGCGCTGTGCGTCGGGCGACCGTCTGCCGCTCCCCATGCGCCTCGATCCCTTCGACCGCACCGAGGCCATGCGCCTTTGTGGCAAGGTAGACGTTCGGGCGCTGGGTCAACCGTGCGATCTCCGCGGAATGGTTTTGAACGATGATCGCGTTCTCGCAGGCGGTGAGCATGTCCTCGTCATTGCCGCTGTCGCCTGCAGCGTAGATGTGTCCCGGTTCGATGCCAAGCGCCGCGCCGACATGGTTCATCGCCGCCGCTTTGCCTGCGCCTAACGGCAAGATATCGAGAAGCGAGCCATGGCTTGCGATGAGCCGAACCGGCAGGCAGGCCTTCCGCATGGCGACGCGTACCTGTTCGACGTCGGCAGCATCGGCGTAGAAGTAGCTGCGCTTGAAATCGCGCTGTTCGTAAATCGGTTGCGGGCGGAGCTGCGGGAGCTCGGCCATTACCGCCTCTACCGCTGCCGCGTCCCATCGCGCCTGCCCCAAGTTCGGAAAAGCCCTATCGCGCACCGGACCGGCGCTTCCGGACCAGTAGATCTCGCTGCCAACCGAAGCGATCCAGGCGGCGGGTTCGGGAATGCCCCATTCGCGCACGATCCGACGCGCCTCGATGACGGAGCGACCGGTGGCGATGACGAACGCGAAATCGGGATGAGCCTCGAGAAAGCCGCGCAGTCGTTCGACGCCGTTGGCGCAGCCGGTCAGCGTATTGTCGAGATCGCTAACGAACAGCGATGTGACACCGGGCCCGACCCGCGCGGCGCGCGCGTTTTCGGTCCCGCTCAGATCACGCGCAATCGCGACGAAACCCTGGGCATAGCGATCCCAATTGAGATCGGCCGCCCCGCGCGGACCGTTGGCGGCGCAGCGCGACCAGAGCTCGCGATCCGAAAGCAGGCGCTCGATCGCACCGCCGATCTCCGAACGATTGCGCGGATCGATCAGCAGGCCGTGCTCGATCTCGGACACGGTATCGAGCGGTCCGCCAACATTGGTGGCGATCACGGGAAGGCCATGCGCAGCGGCTTCGAGGATGGTAAGGCCATAGGGCTCGATCAGCGCTGGATTTACGAACACGCCGCGCGACTTGGCCGCAAGTGCGTAAAGCCCGGCGACATCGGCGCTCGAATGCGATTTGGGGTAAGCGACGCGGCCATAGAGGTCGTGGCGATCGATCAGGTGCAGCAGCTGCGTGATGACCTCGACCTGTTCAGGTTCGCCAGCGTCGCTCGCCTGGCGTTGGCCTGCGAGAATTACGAGGTTCGCTGGCTGCTCAATGCCTGCAAAGGCTTGGACGAGGGTATCGAGGTTCTTCTTGTGAACCGGCCGCGCAATGGCAAGGACGATCGGCAGCGAAGGGTCGCGCAGGAATGGTGCAATGAGATTGCGGGCGCCGCTGAGACTTTCAGCCGTCGCCGGTTCGAGCGAAATGCCGGGTACGACGCGGTGGATTTTCGCGGGCTCGGCGGTGGGGTAGGCTACCAGCTGACGCTCGCATTCGTCGCGAGAGGAACCGATCACCGCCGCCGCGCCCCCGATCGCGCGCGCCTCTTCCGAAATGCGCGCTTCCAATGCAGCGCACGGCGCCTCGAGGGTTTCGCGTTTGTCGAGGCCCAGCGAATGGGCGGTGTAGATATAGGGAATGCCCAGCGCGCGTTGCACCTGCGCGGCGACATCGGCCGCGTCGGCGAAATGAGCGTGTATGAGATCGGGCAGGCGCTCGCGGCTGCGCAATTCGGCGATCAGCGCGGCGACGAATGCCGCCCGGTCGGCGCGCAACTCTTCCTTGGCGAGGTAGCGCCGATTGCCGCTGTCGATGCGGGTGATGGCGAGCCCCGGCGCGATCTCTTCGCGCGCGCGGACGTGAACCTCGCCCAGATGCGGTTCGTTGAACAGACGTGTGACGATCTCCGCCTGAGACACCCGGGGATGCCGCGCAAGAGCCCGCATCTCGCCCAGAATATAGGTGATATGACCGCCCGTGTCTTCGGTGATTCCGTAGGACACCGGTTCGCTGCGCAAGCAGCCGCCAAGGGCGATCGAGACGATGTGCAATTCTCTGCTCTCACTATAGGGGTTTACCCAAGGACGAATGCCCGCGATGCGCGGCTATCAATGCAACATCTATTGATATGGCTGACGCGCCTCCGCGGAGACGGTGGGCCCGCCCCGCATGCTCATGGGTCGATGCGTACAAAGAGCGGTTTCGGACCCTTACGCCGCCCCGCGTGTTGGGAGGTCATGCAACACCAGTCCCGCTCAATCAGCGTTAACGGCACCGCGCACCCCCTTCCTTCCGATCCGCGCCGAAGTTTGCTCGATTTCCTGCGCGAGGATTGCGGGCTTACCGGCACCAAAAAGGGTTGCGACCACGGTCAGTGCGGAGCTTGCACCGTCCTTGTCGGGGGGCTCAGGATAAATTCCTGCTTGTCGCTCGCGGTCATGCATGACGGCGACGAGGTGACCACCATCGAGGGATTGGGCACGCCCGAGAACCCCTCCCCGCTACAGCGAAGCTTTCACGAGCACGACGGTTTTCAATGCGGCTATTGCACGCCGGGCCAGATCTGTTCGGCCAGCGCGATGATGGACGAGATCACCAATAACTGGCCGAGCGATGCAAGTGAGAGCCTGACCGGCGACATCCAAGCGAGCGACGCGGAAATCCGGGAGCGCATGAGCGGCAATCTGTGCCGCTGCGGGGCCTATGCGAATATCCTCACCGCGATACGCGATGCGGCTGCGGGAGCCGACCGGTGAGACCGTTCGACTATATCCGCCCCGACAGTCTCACCCATGCCGGCCAGCTCGTGGATGAAACCGGGCACAGGGCGATCGCCGGGGGTACGAACCTCATCGATCTGATGAAATTGCAGGTCGAGACGCCCAATGCGCTGATCGACCTGAATCAGCTTGGCATGCGCGAGATCGCGGAGCTGGACGATGGCGGGCTGAGGATCGGCGCGCTCGCCACCAACAGCGAAACCGCTGCACATATGCGGGTGCGCAGCGACTATCCCCTGCTGGCCCGCGCGATCCTGGCTGGCGCAACGCAGCAATTGCGCAACAAGGCGACCACCGGCGGAAATCTGTGCCAGCGGACGCGCTGCTACTACTTCACGAACCCGGACCAGCCTTGCAACAAGCGCGAGCCGGGTTCGGGTTGCGGCGCGATCGAGGGGGTGGCGCGGCTGCACGCGGTGCTCGGCACGAGCCCGCATTGCATCGCGACCTATCCCGGCGACATGGCGGTGGCGCTGAGCGCTCTAGACGCAAGCGTCGAGATCGCTTGCGAGGGCGAACGCACGCGCACCGTTCCAGCGCGAGATTTTCATTGCCTCCCTGGCGAAACGCCGTGGCAGGACAACGTTCTCGAACCCGGCGAAATCATTACCGCGGTCACCCTGCCCCCGCCGGTTCGCGGCACTCAGCTTTATCGCAAGGTGCGCGAGCGATCCTCCTACGCCTTCGCGCTCGTATCCGTCGCCGCCATCGTCGAAATGAAGAACGGCCGGATCGCGCGGGCCGAACTCGCCTTCGGTGGTCTCGCCCACAAACCATGGCACGATCCGCGCCTGTCGCCGCTCCTCCTCGGTAAGGAGCCGGGCCGTGCATTGTTCGAGGAAGCTGCCGACCTACTGCTCGAGGATGCACGCGGCTTCGGCGAGAACGACTTCAAGATCCCGCTGGCCCGCCGCACCCTCTGCGCCGTGCTTGCCGAAGCGACGGGGGTTGAGCTGTGAACGCATATCTGAAGCATGATGAGCCGGTGACCGAGAACTTCCTCGACCAGACCGGGCAAAATATCGTCGGTCAGCCGGTGAAACGGATCGACGGGCTCGCCAAGGTTACCGGAAGCGCGCCTTTTGCAGCGGAGTATCGGCTCGCCGATCGCGTCGAAGGCGTGCTCGTCCAGGCCACCATTACCAAGGGCGAGATCGCCCGGATCGACGCGAGCGAGGCGCTGACGATGCCCGGCGTCATCACTCTGATTGAAGACCACCGCCTGTGCACGAGAGCTGCGCAGGGCGGCCTTGGCGAGGCACCGCAGCAATCCCCTCGGCAGGTGTGCTATTGGGGGCAGCCGATCGCGCTGATCGTTGCCGAAACACTCGAACAGGCGCGCGATGCGGCGAAGAAGGTGAAGGTCGAATACCGCGCCGAAGATGGCGCCCCGCTCGATCCGAACGCGGTCGAAGCCGAGGAGCAGGAGGACGAAAGCGTCGATCAGGGCGATTTCGCCAAGGCAATGGCGGATGCGGCGCACAGCGTGGATTGCACGATCACCACCGCCGGCCATGCCAGCGCCGCGATGGAACCGCATGCGGCGGTGGCCGATTGGGACGGCAAGAGACTAACCGTGCGTGCGGCGCTCCAGATGCTTAACTACAACATCGCCGAACTTGCCGACGCGCTTGAACTGGAAGAGGATCAGGTCCGCATTCTCGCGCCCTATGTCGGCGGCGGTTTCGGATCGAAGCTGGGGGTGAGCCCCGAAGTTGTCGCCGCTTCGCTCGCAGCGATCGAACTGGGGCGCCCATTGCGCGTGGTGATGACACGCCAGCAGGTGTTCCAGACGATCATGCGCCGTTCGGAAACTACGCAGCGGCTGCGGCTCGCCTGCGACGCGAATGGCAAGCTCACCGCTTTCGGGCACGAAGCGCTGGTCTCGAACCTGCCGGGCGAACAATTCGCTGAACCGGTCTTGCAAAGCTCGCATTTCCTCTACGCCGCGCCCAACCGCAGGCTGAAGCTCGACGTCGCGCGCATCCACCGCATGACCGCAGGCTCGGTTCGCGCTCCTGGCGAAGCGGTCGGAATGCCGGCGCTCGAGGCGGCGATGGACGAACTCGCGCAGCAGGCCGGAATCGATCCGGTCGAATTTCGCCTTATGAACATTCCCGAGCGCAATCCGGAAGAGGACCTCCCGTTCTCCTCGCACAAACTCGCAGAATGCCTGAAACAGGGCGCCGACGCGTTCGGTTGGGAACATGGTGTGCGGACGCCTCGCCAAACGCGCGAGGGCGAATGGTGGATCGGCACAGGCATTGCGAGCGCGGCGCGGGTCCACAATGTCGGCGAGGCAAAAGCGCAGGTGACCGTCCGCCCCGATGGCAGCGTCATCGTGCGCACCGACATGACCGATATCGGCACCGGCACCTACACGATCCTCGCGCAGCTTGCCGCCGAAATGCTCGGTGTTCCTGTCGAGCGCGTGCTGGTCGAGCTTGGCGACACCGCCTTTCCGCGCGGCCCGGGTTCGGGCGGGAGCTGGGGTGCAGCTTCGATCGGTTCGGCGGTGTTTCTCGCCTGCAAGGAACTGCGCGAAACGCTCGAAGAGCGTTCGGGACAATCGTTCGACACGCTCGATCTGTCGGAAACGCTCGGCAATGCGGACCTGTCCTGCGAGGGCCATTACGAGCCCGGTGCGGCCCAGGACGACTACACCGCCTCGGGCTTCGGCGCCTTCTTCGCCGAAGTGCGGGTCAATCGCTTCACTGGCGAGGTGCGCGTCAGCCGCATGCTCGGCGCGTTCGGCTTCGGCCGGGTTCTCAACGAAAAGACCGCGCGTTCGCAATGTATCGGCGGGATCACGTGGAGCATCGGCGTCGCGCTGACCGAAGCTCTGATGTTCGATCCGCGCGACGGGCATCTCGTCAACCCGGACCTTGCCGAATATCACGTGCCGGTGAACCGCGACGTGCCCGATCTCAATGTAATTATGATCGAAGAACGCGATCCCGTCGCGAGCCCGATCCAGGCAAAGGGCATCGGCGAGCTCGGTATGTGCGGCGGCGCGGCGGCGATCGCCAATGCGATCTACCACGCGTGCGGCGCGCGGCTTTACGATTATCCGATGACACCCGACCGCGTGCTGGCCGCTCTGGACGCCGCGGAAGGGTAGAACCGCCGGATCAGAAGTCGGGCAAAGCCTGCCCGGCGAAACCCCAGCCCGCCAGCCGCTTAGATGCGGCGCGATCGATCAGGCGCTTGGCATCGTCGATCGAAAAGGGTTGCGCGCTTCCCATGTCCTTCAGCTCGTTCCAAGCGATCGGCACCGCCACCGGCGCCCCGCTGCGCGCTCTAGCGGAATATGGCAGGACGGCGGTGCTGCCGCGCTGATTTCGCAACCAGTCGATGAATATCCGCCGCTTGCGCTTTGCTTTGCTCATATTGGCGGTGAACCGCTCGGGCTCGGCTAGGCTGAGCGCTTCGGCAAAGCGGCGGGCGAAGGATTTGTGCGCTTCCCAGCTATGGCCGGTCGACAGGGGGACGACGACGTGGACGCCCTTTCCGCCCGAGAGCATCGCGAAGCTGACCAGCCCCAGGTCCGACAGACGCGCCCTGATGTCACGCGCCGCCTGCTTGACGTCGTCGAAATCGAGCCCTTCGTCCGGATCGAGATCGAAGACCATGCGATCGGGCGCTTCGACATCGTCGCTGCGCGCGCCCCAGCCGTGAAACTCGATCGTGCCCATCTGCACGCATTGCAGGATGCCGCGCGCATCCTCGACGTAAAGGTAGTCCTCGCTGCCGCCGTCTTTTTCACGGATCGGCACGTCGAGGACGGCATCGCCGAAAGCGCCGCTGTCGTGCTTCTGGAAAAAGCATTTCTTCGCCCGCCCCTGGGGACAACGAACCAGGCTGACCGGGCGGGTGGCCGCGAAGGGCAGCATGATGCCGGCGACAGCTGTGTAATAGTCGGCAAGGTCGCCTTTGGTCTGTCCGCTGTCGGGAAAGACAACACGCTCGCGGCTGGAGATGGCGACGTCGGCGGCGGGTTCCTGCGGCGAGGTGGCGACGCGCTCCGGCCTCACCTGCGCAGCGGATTGGTCGGCGCGCAGACCGAGATAGCTTGCGTGGCGCACATTTCCGTCCGCGGTGAACTCGGCGAAGGCGATTTCGGCGACGAGCTTGGGCGTCACCCAGCTGACATCCCGCGCCTTGGTCGCCGGGACTTCGAGCGGCGCAGTCTTGCGCGCCAGACGCTTTAGCTTGGCGCCCAGCTCGTCCATCTCCTCGGTGGTGAAGCCGGTGCCGACATTGCCCTTATACGCAAGTTCCCCGCCCTCGTGCTGCGCCAGAAGCAGCGAGGCGAAGGGGCGCCCGCGCGCACTACTCGCCTTCCAACCGACGATCACGAATTCCTGGCGCCGCGTGCATTTGACCTTCACCCAGGCTCGGCTGCGCCTGCCCGAATAAGGCGCGTCGAGCCGTTTGGAGATGATGCCCTCCTGCCCGGCGGCGCACATCGTCTCGAACAGCTGCTCGCCCGCGCCAATGACCTGATCGGCGACATGGATCGGCGGCTCGGCCCGCGCTAATAGCGCCTCGAGCCGTTCCTTGCGCTCGATATTGGACAATTCGGCAAGGTCTTCGCCCTCAAGCTCGACAAGATCGAAGGCGTGAAGCGCCAGCGCGTTCTCAGGCGACTGGCTGCCCTTGCCGCGTTTCAGCACCTTTTGCAGCGTCGAGAAATCCGGATCGCCGTTCGCGTCATAGGCGACGATTTCGCCGTCGATCAGGCTGGGGGGCAAGTCGAGCTCGGCGATCGCTTCTACAAGCGGTCCGAACTTGTCGGTCCAGTCCTTGCCGTTGCGGGTGAAGACGCGCACCTCGCGGCCCGCGACAGCAATCATCGCGCGGTACCCGTCGAACTTGATCTCGTGCATCCAGCCATTTCCGGTGGGCACCTCGTCGACCAGCGTGGCGAGCTGCGGCTTGCGGTAGGCGGGGAGCTTCGCCTTGCTCTTGCGGCGCGGTTTCGGCTTTTTAGCGCGAACTGCCTGCGCTTTCTTGCCCGCTGCGATCTCGGCCATGGAACGCCCGGTCGCGATGCTGGTGAGCGCGCGCTCTACCAGCACGTCGCCGGTCTGCGCATGATCGTCCTGCAATTTGCGCAGCAGCCAGTTCTCGCGCTTTTCGCCCGGTTTGCGCTTGAGTCGGACGAGCAGCCATTCGCCCTTCATCCGCTCGCCGGAGAGGGTGAAATGGAGGTGTCCGTCCTCGAGGTCGGCAGCGCTTTTGCCTGCGACCGGAGCCCAGCTCCCGCGGTCCCACAGCATCACCGTGCCGCCGCCATACTCGCCCTTGGGGATGGTCCCCTCGAACGTCGCATAACTCATCGGGTGATCTTCGGTGCGAACGGCAAGCCGCTTGATGTCGGGATTGGGAGAAGGCCCCTTCGTCACCGCCCAGCTTTTGAGCACACCGTTCATTTCGAGCCGCAGGTCCCAATGCAGCCGGCTCGCGTCGTGTTTCTGGACGATGAAGAGATTGCCGTTCTCGCTCGCTTCGCGCGTACCCGCGGGTTCGGGGGTCGCGGCGAAATCGCGTTTTGCATTGTAAGCGGCAAGCGGATCGGACTTTGCCGCGGCCCGTTTGGCGCGCGCCGCCATATCAGGCGCTCTTCTTGCGCGATGCTTTGGCGCGACCGGAAGACTTCGCGCGCGGTTTTGTCTCGCCGACCGACTTCTTCAGCGCCGCCATCAGATCGATCACATTGCCGCCGCCGCTATCGGGCGCGTCGGCATCCTCGATCACCGCCTTGCCGCCCTTCGACTTGGCCTTCTTGTCGATCAACCGTCGCAAGGCTTCGACATAGCGATCTTCGAACTCGCTCGCATCGAACGGCGCACTCTTCTCCTCGATCAGCGTTGTCGCCAGATCGAGCAGCTCCTTTTTAGGCTTCGTCTCGTCGATATCGTCGAAGAATGCCTGGCCCGCGCGCACCTCGTCGGCATAGCGCAGCGTTTCGAGCAGCAACCCCTTCCCGCACGGCTTGATCGCCACCAGCTTCTCGCTCCCGCGCACCGACAACTGGCCGAGCGCCACCTTCTTCGCTTTGCGCAAGGCCTCGCGCAGGACGACGAAGGCTTCTTCGGCCAGCTCGTCCTTGGGCGCGACATAATAAGGCTTCTCAAAATAGAGCGGGTCGATCTCGCATTGTTCGACGAACTGGACGAGCTCGAGCGTCTTGCGGCTCTCGATCTTGACCGCCTCGATCTCCTCATCCTCGAGCAGGACATACTCGCCCTTTGATATCTCGTAGCCCTTGATGATCTCGTCGCGATCCACCGGTCCGACGCCCGCGACCACCTTTTCATAGGAGATGCGCTTGCCCGTCGGCTCGTGAATCTGGTTGAAGCGAATTTTCGAACCGCTCTTGCTAGCCGAATAAATCTCCACCGGGATCGAGACGAGGGCGAGCCTGATCTGGCCCTGCCAATATGCGCGCGCTGCCATGCCGATGCTCCTTGCCGTCTGTTCCTTTGGCAAGCACGGCTTGCCGGACCTCACACATCACAACGGCCGAGCGGGCGCCTTTCTCCCGCAAGGCGAACAGATATGTCGGTCGCGAAGCTCGCGAGGAGGCGTCGCCGCTTATTGTGCGAAGTCTTAGGAAGGGTAGAGAAGTGGCGGAGCAGGAGGGATTCGAACCCTCGATACGGGGTTACCGTATACACACTTTCCAGGCGTGCGCCTTCGACCACTCGGCCACTGCTCCGCGCGTCCCGCCTGATCATAGCGGGCGAGACGAAGGGGCGCGGATAGACGCGGTTTGGCTCTTTCGCAAGCCGCTTGGCGGTGGCACAGGTCAGGGCATGAAAATTCCCGCAATGCTCGCCTTCGCCTGCTCTCTTGTCGCCTATGCTTCAGCCGGGACGGCGCAGAGGGCACCGAGCCCCGCCGCCAATGCGAGCCCGAGCGAGATCGTCGCGGCAGCGCCGCCGAGCGATTGGCAGTCGATCGCTCCCGAAGACCTTTTGGTGATGACGCTCGCTCCCGATCGCGACGGGCGGGGACGTGAAATCGTGATCCAGCTGATGCCCGAGCCGTTCTCGCAAGGCTGGGTAGACAACATCCGCACCCTTGCCCGCGCGCGCTGGTATGACGGGGTGTCCGTGAACCGCGTGCAGGACAATTACGTCGTCCAATGGGGCGATCCGGGGCACGACAATCCCGAAGGCGAAGGGATCGAGACAAAGCCGCTCCCGGAGGGGCTGAACGTGATGGAGGAGCGTGACTTCGTTCATCAAATGAACGCCGTCGCCGCGCTGATCAACCCGTGCGGCGATCGTTCGATGGTGCCGGCGACGTGGCTATGCGACGCTTACGCATCGGGTGCGACCTTTCGAGATGGCTGGCCCATCGCGATCGACGGCGCGAGGCAATGGCCCATCCACTGCTACGGCATGGTTGGCGTTGGCCGGAACCTATCGCCCGACACCGGCACAGGCGCCGAACTCTACACGGTGATCGGCCATGCTCCGCGACATCTCGACCGCAATATCGCGTTGGTCGGACGCATAATCGAAGGAATGGAGCATATGTCTTCCCTGCCGCGCGGTTCGGGGCAGCTTGGCTTCTACACCGAGGGAGAAGCTAAGTTGCGCACGCCGATCCGATCCATCCGGGTCGCATCCGACCTGCCCGAGGATGAGCAGCCGCGCTTAGAATCTCTTTCCACCGAAAGCGAAACCTTTGCCCGTTACGCCGAAGCGCGCGCCAATCGCCGCGACCCGTTCTTCATCGTGCCGGCCGGCGGGGCGGACATCTGCAATATCCCGGTCCCGTTGCGTGAAGTGACGGCGCCGCAAAGCGGGTGAACGAGAGCATTTCCGCCGCCCTTCCCCTGCAGCATTGGCAGGGCGACCGGGGCACCTACCATCTCGTCACTTTCGCCGGGGCCGAAGCGGAAGCCCTCGCTGCCCACGCGGCGATGCAAAGGCTCGAACTGGGGCGCAGGCGCGGCTTCGGCTCGCTCAAGAGCGACGCACGGATCGGGGAGACGCGCTGGAAGACTTCGCTCTTTCCACAACACGGCCAGTCGGAATGGGTACTACTCGTGGGCCGCAAGGTCATGCGCGCCGAAGGCCTCGCCCCGGGCGACGAAGTCGACGTAAGCGTGACGCCGGTCTAGCCGATCCTAGATCGCCGCCTTTGCTCCTTCCGGATCGGCTTCGAGCTCGCGTGCCGAACGCCGCACATCGTCGATGAAGCGACCTGCCTTGGTGCGCAGATCCTCGGCATGCGAACCGAGCGCCAGCGCGCTTTCGACGACGTCCTTGGCCGCCTCGCCAGTGTCCTCGCTCGCCTGACGCAGCGCGCCCAGCCGCTCGCCGGCCTGGCTGGATCCGGTCGCAACCGTATCGATGTTGCGCGCGAGTTCTTCGCCCGAAACCGATTGCTCGTCGACCGCGCTCGCGATCATCACCGCGGTCTGTTCGAGCTCGGCGATCTGATGCACGATCGAGGTGAGATCGCTGGCCGAGCTCTTGGTGGAATCCTGCATCGCAATGATCTTTTCCGCGACGCTGCTGGTGGCGTTGCTGGTCTGCATCGCCAGCTCCTTGACCTCGCTCGCGACCACGGCGAAGCCCCGCCCCGCTTCGCCCCCGCGCGCCGCCTCGATCGAGGCATTCAATGCGAGCAGGTTAGTGCGCTGGGCAATGGTCTGGATGAGGCTTGCGATCTCGCCGATTTCATCCGCGGCCTGCGACAGGTCGCTCATTCGCGTATTGGCGGAGCTGACGAGCTGGCTCGCATCGCGCGCCAAGGTCGCCGAAGCCCCCGCCTGACGGCTGATCTCGCCAATCGACAGCGCGAACTGATCGGTCGCGGCGGCGGCGGCGGTGACGTTGGCGGTGACCTGCCCCATCGCTTCGGTCGCATCGTCGGCCTGCGCGCGCGATCCGGCGGCGACTTCCATCATCTGGCCCGAGGTTTTCTCGAGCTGCTGCGAAGCGGCGGAAACGGCGGTGATGACCTCGCCCACCGAGACCTCGAATCCGTCCGCCATGCTTTCGAGGAGACGGCTCTTTTCCAAACGCAGATCATGCATCTGGCGGGTGGCCACATTTTGCTCGGCAAGCTGCTCTTCGGCTTCGGCAGCGCGCTGGGCGGAAAGCGTACGCAGTTCGACCGTTGCGTCCCTGAACACTTCGAGTGCGCGGGCCATCGAGCCGATCTCGTCCGAGCGCTCGCGACCCGGGATGACCGTGTCGATCGCGCCGGAGGAAATCCGCTGCATCGCATCGGTCATATTGCTGATTTGATCGGCGATGCCCCTTGCCACCCGGCGCGAGGCGCCGAAGGCGAGGATGACCATGGCCACCGAAATGAGCAGCAGGATCAGAAGCGAATTGGCGATCGCGGCGAATACCGGTTCGGCGGCGGCGACCGAGCGCGCGTTGAGCCCGTCGACCGCCGTAGTGAGTTCGGCAATGGCGGCATCCACGCGGTCGGCGACAGCGGCGACTTCGGTGGGCTCGCTAATATCCCGAGCCAATTCTGCTTCAAGCGCCGTTACCGCGCGTTCGGCGCGGGCGAGGCCGGTCGCCGATTGCGGATCGGCGGCGGCCACGTCCACCGCCATGACCTCGGACAGCAGTCGGCTCGCTCGCGCGACATTTTCGCGCGCATCGACCAGCGCCGCAGAATCTTCGGCGACGCCATAGTCCTCAAGCGCATCGCGCGCTTCGTAGAGTGAGACGGCGGCATTGCTCGAATTGGCATCGGCGGTCGAAAGCACGCGTAGCGTCTCGCCGCGCTGTCCGAAATAGGCCATCGTCCCAAGGATTGCGCCGGCCAGCAGCGCCAGCACGACGGTGTTGGCGATAACGGTCGCGCGAAGCCTACCGGCGAGCGACAGGCTCTCATACCATGTCCGCCGCGGCGCTTCCGCCACTGGCGATGCCCCGATCCCGGCTTCGCGCAACATCTGCGCCTCGCCGGCGGAAAGCAGGTCCGGACCAGCCGGCACCGATGAGGCGGAACCCGGCGCGGCCGGTTGGGCGGAAATCATGTTCATCGCTGTCCCCCTGGCAATGCGCAGCGCATTGGAACGTCGCGCGACGTCTTAGACGGCGGCGTCCTAAAAAACCGTAAAGCGAAATTTAACCACGCAGCGGCGGTGAAAGGCCCTGCCAGGCGTTCCGACCCACGCCGTTCGGCGAAACCTAGATTCTATCAGCCTGCGCCACCGCGTCGCTGGCGCGCAAGGCGGAGAGGATGCGTGTTAGGTGGGCGAGATCGTTCACCTCGGCGTCGATCTCGTAGGTGGTGAAGGGATGGTCCAGCTGGGTCTGGATGAGGCTGGTCACATTGATCTTGTTCTGCGCGAAGATCCCCGCCATTTCGGCGAGCGTGCCCGGCCGGTCGTAGATCGTTACCGAAAAACGCCCGGTCGCGCCGTGCGATCGGCGACCCCAATTGAGGTCGAGCCAGTCCATATCGACCCCATTGGCGAGTTCGAGACAATCGATCGTGTGCACCTCGACCCGCTCGCCCTTGCGCCTGAGGCCTACAATCCGATCGCCGGGGACGGGATGACAACATTGGGCGAGTTCGAATGCCACGCCCGGCGTCAGTCCCCGGACGGAGATCTGCCGCTCGTGCCGCGCCCACTCCTCATCCTCGTCGAATTCCGCCGTGCAACCCGGGACCAGTGCCTCCATCACTTCGCGGTCGGTGATCTTACCCGATCCGATCGCGAACATGAGGTCTTCGGGCTCGTCCATGTCAAGCCGCTCGAGCGCGGCGCGTATCGCCTTCTTGCCGATACGTGCCGGCACCCGGGTGACGATTTCGTCGAACAGCTTGGAGCCGATCCCGGCGACTTCTTCGCGCTCCTTAAGACGCACCGCCCGGCGGATTGCGGCGCGCGCCTTGCCGGTAACGACGAAGCCCAGCCAGGACAGGCGCGGTTCGGCATCGCCGCCTTTGATGATCTCGACGACGTCGCCGTTCGACAACGGTGTGCGCAAAGGCATGTGCCGCCCGTTGATCTTCGCCCCTACGCAAGCGAGTCCCAGATCGGTATGAACCGCGAAGGCGAAGTCGACCGCAGTTGAACCCTTCGGCAACTGGAACAGCGCACCTTTCGGCGTGAAGGCGAAGATGCGATCCTGGTAGATCGCCATGCGGGTATGTTCGAGCAGTTCCTCGGCATCGTGGCTGGCATCAATGATTTCGATGAGATCGCGCAGCCAGCCGACCGCGCCGTCGGCCTTGTCCGCCTGTTTGTAGGCCCAGTGAGCGGCGAGCCCGAATTCGTTGCGGCGATGCATGTCGCGGGTACGAATCTGGACCTCCACCCGCATCGAATTCTCGTACATCAACGAGGTGTGCAAGGAGCGATAGCCGTTGTTCTTGGGCGTCGAGATATAGTCCTTGAACTTGCCCGGCAGGAACTGCCAGGTCGTGTGCAGGACGCCGAGCGCGCGGTAGCAATCCGCCTCATCCTCGGTCAGCACGCGAAAGGCCATGATGTCGGTCACCTGTTCGAAGCTGACATGGCGCTCGGCCATCTTCTTCCAGATCGAATAAGGATGCTTCTCGCGCCCGGTCACTTCGACGTTCAAGCCAGCTTCGGCAAGAGCCTGCTTGATCGACAGCGCGATCGCATCGACCTCGCCGCTGTCTTCGCCGCGCAGTGCCGCCAGTCGATCGGTAATGGTGACGAAGGCTTCTGGCTCCAACTCGCGAAAGGCCAGCGCCTGCATCTCCCGCATATACTCGTACATCCCCACCCGCTCGGCGAGCGGAGCATAGATATCCATCGTCTCGCGCGCGATGCGCTGGCGCTTTTCCTCGTTCTTGATGAAATGAAGCGTGCGCATGTTGTGCAGCCGGTCCGCGAGCTTCACCAGCAGCACGCGAATATCCTCGCTCATTGCCAGCAGGAACTTGCGCAGATTTTCCGCAGCGCGCTCGTTTTCCGGCATCTGCTCGATCTTGGAAAGCTTGGTCACCCCATCGACCAGCCGCGCAACCTCGGGGCCGAAATTGGCCTCGATGTCGTCGATCGTCGCCAGCGTGTCCTCGACCGTGTCGTGGAGCAGCGCGGTCATGATGGTTTCCTGATCGAGCTGCAAATCGGTCATCAGGCCGGCGACCTCGATCGGGTGCGAGAAATAGGGATCGCCGCTGGCGCGTTTCTGGCTGCCATGCTTCTGCACGGTGTAGACGTAGGCGCGATTCAGCGCCGCCTCGTCGGCGTCGGGATCGTAGGTCTTCACCTTTTCGACGAGTTCATACTGGCGCAGCATCGCGCCTTTGAATTTGCGGGCTCGCCTGCGATTTTGCAACGCCAAACAGCTTGGTGGACTAGGTGGTCTTGCGAGGTTGAGGCGCAAGGCTCGGCGCAGCACTGTCAGGCTAGGTCCAAGGCTGCCTATGCCCCGCTCCCGATCGCCCTTCCCCCCGCAAGCTTCGCCCGCTGCGACGATATACGCCATCGCGTTGGTCGGCGCGCTTGTCGGCCAGGGTGTCGCAAGCCTGATCGGCGGGTCCGTCTTTACGACGAGCGGTCTTATCACCATTGCGGTGCTGCTCGCCGTCGGAATGGCCCGCGAATTCCATCTGCGCCGCCACCATTTGCCGCAGGCCGCCACTTTCGCCGCCCGCTTGCGCGAGTTGGAAGAGACCAACCGCCTCCTCACGCTCACCGAGACGACCGCGAATGTCGGGCATTGGCGGCTCGATCTTGGCAGCAACAAAGTGTTCTGGTCCGATGGCTGTTGTTCGATCCACGGGCTTGTCCCAGGCACTCCCGGCGTCCCCCCGCCATTGGAAGATGCGATTAACTTCTACCATCCCGATGACCGCGCATTGGTCGCTCAGGCCGTCGAAACGGCCCGCGCGACGGGAGAGCCCTTCACCTTCCGCGCCCGATTGATCCGTGCCGACGGCGAATTGCGCGATGTCGAAAGCACCGCGCTGGTCGAATTCGACGACGAGGGAAAGGTCGGCGGACTGTTTGGCGTATTGTGCGATCGCAGCGGCGAGGAGGCAATGCAGCGCGAGCTGATCGCCGCGCGCGAGACGTCGGACGCGCTTGCCGATGCGCGCAGTTCATTCCTCGCCAAGATGAGCCACGAATTGCGCACCCCGATGAACGGCGTCCTTGGTTTCGCCGAACTGCTGTCGCTCAGCGCGCTGACCGACGAACAGCGCCGGCATGTCGATCTTATCAAAGATTCGGGCAAGACCCTTCAGACCATCCTCAACGACATCCTCGACCTGTCCAAGGTCGAGGCAGGCCATCTCGAGCTGCGCGAGGCACCTACCGATATCGTTCACCTGGCTGAGAAGGTGACGCGCCTGTCCCTACCTGCCGCGCAGGAGAAGAACCTCGATCTGCGGCACGACATCGCACCCATCGTCCCGAGCAGCGTCGTGATAGACGCCCTGCGCCTGCGTCAAATTCTCGGCAATATCATCGCGAACGCCGTGCGATTCACTGACAAGGGGACGGTCCGGCTTACGCTCGACAGCGATGGCCGCCACTTGATTTTCGCCATTAGCGACACCGGGATTGGCATACCGCCGACCATGCAGGCGGCGATCTTCGATCCTTTCACGCAGGATACGGAACGTATGCAGGCGCGGCGCGGGGGCACCGGGCTGGGCCTCTCGATCAGCAGGCAGCTCGCCAAACTCATGGGCGGGCATTTAACGGTAACCAGCGAGGTCGGCGCCGGTTCGACCTTCACCCTTACCCTCCCGCTGGTTCCCGCCCCCGCCGCGCCGGTCGAACAGGCCCCCGACAAGGTGCCGGTCACAAACCCATGTGCCGGCTGCTCCTGCCGCATCCTCCTGGCCGAGGATTTCGACATAAACCAGGAATTGATCACGGCGCAGGGCAAACAGTTGGGACTGACCTTCGAGGTGGTCGCCAATGGCGAGGAAGCGCTTGCGGCGGTCATCGAAGCGCGCAAGACGATGCGACCCTATTCGCTGGTGCTTATGGACCTGCAGATGCCGCAGATGGACGGGCTTACCGCTGCCCGCGCCATTCGCGAGGCGGGTTTTTCGGCCGAGGACCTGCCGATCGTCGCGCTTACCGCCAATGCCTTTGCCGACGATATCGAGGCCTGTCGCAAGGCAGGGATGCAGGAGCAGATGGCGAAGCCGCTGGAGCTCGCACGGCTTTCCGAGGTGATGCGGCGCTGGCTGCGCGGCTTCGAGACTTCGGATGGCGGGAATGTGGAGTCACACGGCGGCAAGACTTCGGAAGGGCCGCACTCGCCCTGCACCCTACGCCGCGACCGTCGCCGCGACCTCGCCCCAGCCGTGGTCAAGCTGCCCCGCTGAACTGGCTCCTATTCCACTAGCTCCAAGTTGCCCGCGGCGGGAGACTCATCAGGATCGCATCGATATTGCCGCCGGTCTTCAGCCCGAAGATCGTGCCGCGATCATAGACCAGATTGAACTCGGCATAGCGCCCGCGATATTCGAGCTGGCGGGCTTCGTCCGCCGGCGTGAACCCGCTTTCCATCCGTTTGCGCACCAGCTTGGGAAAAATGTCCAGAAATGCGCGGCCGACATCCTGCGTGAAGGCGAAATTGCGTTGCCAGCTCGCATCGTCCTCGCATTCGAGATGATCGTAGAAGATGCCGCCGACACCGCGATGGACCTCCCGGTGGGGGATGTAGAAATATTCGTCCGCCCACTTTCTGTATCGCTCGTAATAGGTCGGATTGTGCGCGGCGCAGGCGGCGCGCATGGCGGCGTGAAAGGCCTCGGTGTCCTCTTCGTAGGGGATCGGCGGATTGAGATCGGCCCCGCCCCCGAACCATGCCTTGCCCGTCGTCAGGAAGCGCGTGTTCATATGCACGGCGGGAACATGCGGATTGCGCATGTGCGCCACCAAGCTGATGCCGGTCGCGGTGAAGCCCGGATTGTCGGGATCGGCGCCGTTGACGCTCGCGGCGAATTCGCGTGGAAAATTGCCGCGTACGGTCGAGACGTTGACGCCGACCTTCTCGAACACCTCGCCCTTCATCAGGCCCTGGACACCGCCGCCGGGATCCTCGTGCCCCTCCTCCGTCCGCTCCCACGGAGTATATTCGAACGACGCATCCGAGCCCGCCTCGCGCTCGATCTCCTCGAAGGCGGCGCAGATCCGGTCGCGCAATCCTTCGAACCAGGCCTTGGCCTTCTGCGTGTGACCTTCGCCGATTTCAGCGCTGTCGCTCATCGAAATTCCGTCCCCTCGTCCTGATAATGCATTGCCCGATGGCACTGTCGGTGTCCACACGCTTCGACACTTGTCAAACCGTCCGTCAGCCGTCACACAGGAGGCATGGTTCCCGTTTCGTTCGCTCCGCTGGATTTCGCCGGTGAAGAGCTTGTCCTGACGAAGGGCAACGCGCTCTACTGGCCGCGCGAGCGCGCGCTGCTCGTGGCGGACCTGCATCTCGAAAAGGGCAGCTGGTTCGCAAAGCAGGGGCAGATGCTCCCACCCTATGACAGCCGCGAAACTCTGGAACGGGTGGCCGATGCGGTGAAGGCGACAGGCGCGCGGCGCGTCATCACTTTGGGCGACAATTTCCACGATGACGAGGGCACCTGCCGGCTCGATCCCTATGCCTGCGGAATGCTCGAATCGCTTACACGCGCGCTCGACTGGGTGTGGGTCACCGGCAATCACGATCGGGAAATGCCGCGCGCCTTCGGGGCGCAGCTGGTCGAGGAGCTCGAACTGAACGGCATTGTCCTGCGCCACGAAGCGAGGCGCGGCGAGACGAAGCCCGAACTGTCCGGCCACTACCACCCCAAGATGCGCCTCACCGTGCGCCATCGCCGCATTGCACGCCCCTGCGCGGTGGTGAGCAGAGGCGAAAGCGCCGATCGCATGATCCTGCCCGCTTTCGGTGCCTATACCGGCGGTATGGATGCGGGCGCGCCCGAAATTCTGAAAGCGCTGAGCCCCGCGCGGGAAATCGACGCGGTGCTTCCGGCCAAGGGCAAACTGGTCCGCTTCCCGCTCTGGAGAGAGGCGGCCTGACCGACTTTGCTCCTCTTAATTATGTAGCCGAAACCCTGACCATCTGGCATGTCGCTGTTTGGTTTGGCCTTGCTGTCTTGATCGAGATTATTCTTCTGAGAATGCAGGGCCATTCAATAGTTTGGTCTCGGATACCCCTAGTCCTTTGGATTTTTGCCGGCCTGTATGCGATTTTCGCTCTGCTTCTCGGACAGGTTTTCGGCGAATTTTTTCCGTTCTCGAGTTTGTGGCCGAGCGGCTTGATTGTGGGAGCCGCGTTCGCCGCCCCGGTTTTGGCGATGTCATTCCCGCCGCGCACGTCAAAACAAGCGCCGCGTTTGTTTCGGGCCTTCGCCATACTCGTAAGCGCCTTGTTCTTCACCTTTGCCCTCTGGCTGCTGCCTCGCATGGTTGGCCTCGGACTTATCGACTTACCGAACCTTTCATGGGGCGTGCGTTTGTGAATGCACCAGACTCCGCTGGCAAAATTCGCGCGCAAGCCCTACGTTGTGCGCTTTCAGAATCGGCTACACCAGGAGAACACACATAGCCCGTCCACCCCGGCGATCGATGGCCCCGCCTACGAAAAGCGGCCCTCGCTACGACAATTTCATCCAGGTTCCCAAGGTTCGCGTGATCGATGACGACGGCGAGAACCTGGGCATCATGTACACCCGCGAAGCGGTCGAGCAGGCGCAGGAGAAGGGCCTGAATCTCGTCGAAGTGTCCCCCGGAGCGGACCCGCCGGTGTGCAAGTTCCTCGATGTCGGGAAATATCGCTTCGAGGCTCAGAAAAAGGCGAACCTCGCGCGCAAGACGCAGAAGACCCAAGACATCAAAGAGGTCAAGATGCGTCCCAACATCGACACGCACGATTACGACGTGAAGATGCGCAACGTGAACAAGTTCATCGACAATGGTGATAAGGTGAAGGTCACCTTGCGCTTTCGCGGGCGCGAGATGGCGCACCAGCATCTCGGCATGGATTTGCTCAAGCGGGTTCAGGAAGACGTCGAGGAAATCGCCAAGGTCGAGGCTTTCCCGCGACTCGAAGGCCGTCAGATGCTGATGGTGCTGGCGCCGAAATAAGCGCGCCGCGCGCCTTCCGGAAGCCGTGGTTTTCGTTCGGCCGGTCGCGAACCGAGCAGGAATGGCTTTTGCGGTTTGGCCAGTTGGCGGTTCGGATTGGGGGATCGGCGCGCCCTAAACGCCGGCCGCGCAAACCCTCACCGCCCGCGAGCGGCATGCCAGCTGATCCGCCGGACAGGCCGGGGAACCCGCCGATGGCGGGCGGTGCGGCCGCCCCGCTCGATCTCGGAGAGGAGCGGCGCGGGCTGTAGGCTTGCGACCCGCTCATGGCGCCGGGTGGATCATGGTCCAGAATTCAGGCCCGCCTCCCGGCACCCGCCATTCCTCGGCGATTTCGAAGCCCAGCCGGGTGTAGATTGCGACATTGCTTCGCGTCGCCGTTTCCAGAAGCACGCCGCGGCCCTGCCTCGCCGCTCGCTCGATCCCTGCGCGCACGATCGCCCCGCCCCATCCCTTGCCCTGCGCGGCTTTCGAAACGCCGACATAGCGCAGATAGTCATAAGGCTGTGGATCGGGATGGTGTGCGTGCATCGCAGCGGCGACCCTGAGCCCGCGCGGCAAAGCTCGCCCGAACTGAGTCGCAAGCCGCAGATTGTCCCTGAGGAGCGCCAGCGCTCCGTCCTTCACCGGGCCGGGCGGGTAATACAGCGAAACCGCTTCGCCGCCCGGTGACGCCAGAACCTCGCCGCCTCGAAACGACTGCGCGATCATCACCGCGAAGAAGCGCGGGAGCATAGCGCGTCGCCTTTTGGCTTCGGGAACCACGTAGGAGAGGCCAGGATCGTCCTGAAACGCATCGGCCATAGTGCGCGCGAGCGGGGCCACCGGAGCAGACCGCGCGAGGACATGGATGGGGCGCTTGGTAGCCATGATCAATGCTTAGACATCCCTGCCGAGCTTGCCAGTCCAGTCAGCTACCGGGCCGAGCCTTTCCGGATCGATCCACAGATCAGAAGTACTTAGTGCCTTGCACTACAGCCGTCGCGCCGAGACAAGAGCGAGTACTCTGGCAGTTAGGCTGGCAGACAGGGACACTGGGGAAGGGAACAGCTTCGCATGACCGCGCGCCGGATCGGCCTGTTTCTCGGCCCTCTCGCATTCGCGCTGACGGCGCTTTTCCCCGCGCCTTCGGGCATGAGCGACGGGGCGTGGCTGGTCGCCGGACTCACCGTGTGGATGGCGGCCTGGTGGATGACCGAGGCGGTGCCGCTGGCGGTGACGGCGCTGCTCCCCTTCGTGTTGCTGCCGCTTGCAGGCGTGATGGATGCGCGCGCGGCGGCGAGCGCCTATTATGCCCCGATCCTGTTCCTGCTGCTGGGCGGGGCGTTCATTGCGCTGGCGATCGAGCGCACCGGCCTGCACCGCCGCCTGAGCCTCGCGATCCTCAAGGCGATCGGGTCGGACGGGGGCCAGGTGCAGCTGCTGCTTGCCTTCATGATCTCGGCAGCCCTGCTCTCGAACCTCATCTCCAACACCTCGACCGCGCTCATCATGATGCCGATGGCGCTGGCGGTGCTTGCGGGCGGGGGAGGTGCCGCGGTTCCAGGCCACCCTCTCTGCCGCCCTTCCTCCTTTGAGGATACCATTCCGGGTGGAAGGGCGGGGGAGAGGGTGGCTGGGCATGCGAGCGACAGTGAACCGCGCACGAGCGGCCTTTACGGCGCGCTCCCGATGGGCATCGCCTTCGCCGCCACCATCGGCGGGCTCGGCACCATCGTCGGTTCGCCCACCAACGGGATCGCGGTGCAATTGCTGGACGACATGATCGGGTTGCAGATCACTTTCGCGCAATGGATGTTCTTCGGCGTTCCGATCATGGTGGTTGGCGTGCCGATCGCCTGTTTCGTCGTGGCGCGGGTCCAGAACGTCGCGGGCCACCCGTTCGACGTCGGTGCCGCGCGCGCGGCTATCGACGATGCCGCGCCATGGTCGAGCGCCGAAAAGCGGCTCGTGCCCGTCATCGCGATCACCTTCGTGGCATGGATGACGCAGCGCTGGGTCGCGCCGCTGCTGCCCGGCGGCAGCTGGACCGACGGGACAATCGCCGTCATCGCCGCGCTGTCGCTGTTCCTGCTGCCCGACGGGACCGGACGCCCGTTGCTCAAATGGCACGAGGCCGACCGCGCGCCCTGGGGCGTCATCCTGATGTTCGGCGGCGGGCTGGCGTTGGCAGCGGGAATGCAGGCTTCCGGATTGGCCGAGTGGCTGGGGCAGTCGCTGCTGCCGTTGGAAGTCATGCCGCTGGTCGTCGTCGCGCTGGCGATCGTCGCGATGATCGTGCTCGTCACCGAGTTCGCCAGCAACGTCGCCACAGCCAGCGCGATCATTCCCGTGGTCGCCAGCCTCGCCGCCGGCCTCGGTCTTGGCGAGCAGGCGATCCTCATCGCCATGCCCGCCGCGCTCGCCGCCAGCTGGGGCTTCATCCTTCCCGCCGGGACCGGCCCCAACGCGATCGCCTGGGCAACTGGACGCCTACGGATCGAGAAGCTGGTCCAGGCGGGCATCGTCCTCGATCTTCTCGGCATCGGCCTTATCGTCGCGTTGGTCTGGGCGATGGCGAGCCTAGGATAGCGCGCCGACCGGGCGTCGCCTTCCTCCCCCGGCGCGCCCGCGCCAAACCGGTTGCTCCTGTAACCACCGCACGCTAGTCGGCACAGGCATTCTCGCGGCCAGGGGAGAGGCGTTCCTGCGGAGGTTAGGAACGGGCGCCCCGCGCGCCCGAACTGTCCCCGCCTGCCATCGGCTCCTGCCTTCCTGGGAGCGCACATACGAAGGAAGGTACCCACCATGACCGACCGTCCCGTCGACCAGAACTCCGCCACCGATACGCCGACGCCGCGCCGCAAGCCCAAGCCCGAACGCACCGAGATCGACGGGCGTCCCCTGAAGCCCTCGACGCTGATGATGGGGCATGGGTTCGACCCGGTCCTGTCCGAAGGCTCGCTGAAGGCGCCGATCTTCCTCACCTCGACCTTCGCCTTTCCCAGCGCCGCCGACGGCAAACGGCATTTCGAAGGCATCACCGGCAAGCGCGAAGGCGGCGCCGAGGGCCTCGTCTACAGTCGCTTCAACGGCCCCAACCAGGAGATACTCGAAGACCGCCTCGCGATCTGGGACGGGGCCGAAGACGCCCTCACCTTCTCGAGCGGCATGACCGCGATCTGCATCTTGATGCTCGCCTATGTAAGCCAGGGAGACGTTATCGTCCATTCCGGCCCGCTCTACGCAGCGTCCGAGGGCTTCGTTGCCAAGGTGCTGTCCAAGTTCGGCGTCACCTATGTCGACTTCCCCGCAGGGGCCAGCCGCGAGGAGCTCGATGCGGTGCTGGCGAAGGCCAAGGACCAGGCAGCCGAGAATGGCGGCAAGGTCGCGATGATCTACCTTGAAAGCCCGGGCAACCCGACCAATGCGCTGGTCGATATCGAAGCGGTCAAGGCGGCGCGCGACGACGCGCTCGACTGGGACTGTCCGATCGCCATCGACAACACCTTCCTCGGCCCGCTGTGGCAGCGCCCGCTCGAGCATGGGGCGGATATCGTCGCCTATTCGCTGACCAAGTACGTGGGCGGGCATTCGGACCTTGTCGCCGGCTCGATCGCGGGCGCGACGAAGTGGATGGATCCGGTCCGCGCCCTGCGCAACACGATGGGCGGGATCGTCGATCCCAACACTGCATGGATGCTCCTGCGCAGCCTCGAGACGGTCGAGCTGCGGATGGACCGTGCCGGCAAGAACGCGGCTGAGGTCTGCGCCTTCCTCAGGGATCATCCCAAGGTCGAGCGGTTGGGCTATCTCGGCTTCATCGAGGACGAGCGCCAGCGCGACATCTACGAGCGTCATTGCCTCGGTGCCGGTTCGACCTTCAGCGTCTTCCTGAAGGGCGGGGAGGAGGAGTGCTTCCGCTTCCTCGACAACCTGACCATCGCCAAGCTCGCGGTGAGCCTCGGCGGCACCGAGACCCTGGCGAGCCACCCCGCCTCGATGACACATCTCTCGGTCCCCCATGCCCGCCGCCAGACGCTCGGCATCACCGACAGCCTGGTGCGCATCAGCATCGGGATCGAGGATGCCGGCGACCTGATCGCCGACTTCAGGCAGGCGCTGGAGCACGTCTGAATCCCCTCCCCCTGGAGGGGTGTCACGCAGGGAACACGCATGGCTACATCGGACAAACCCGTCCTTCTCGTGATCGGCGCCGGCGCCGGCATCGGCGGCCATGTCGCCGCGCGCTTCGCTCGTGAGGGCTACCATGCGGTCCTCGCAAGGCGCTCGGACGAGGAGGGCTTGCAGCGCCTCGTCGCCGAGATCGAGGAAGCGGGCGGGAGCGCGACCGGGACTCTGCTCAATGCCAGCGAGGACGGGACGATCGAGGAGCTGGTCGAGCATACCGAGCACGATGTCGGCCCTATCCATTGCGCGCTCTACAACCTCGGCGCGCAGATCGGGAACCGCGCGCTTCACGACACGCCGCACCGCACCTTCGAGCTCGGCTGGCGGCTGGGCTGTTTCGGCCTGTTCCGCCTCGCCCATGCGGCCTTTCCGGCGATGGTGGGACGTGGCCACGGGACCCTGCTCGTCACCTCCGCCACGGCCGCGGTGCGCGGGAACGAGGGTCAGCACAGCCACGCCGCCGCGATGGCCGGACGCCGGATGCTGTGCCAGACGCTCAATGCCGAGTTCGCACCCCAGGGCATCCATGTCGCGCATGTCGTGGTGGACGGCAGCGTCGATGCGCCCGACACACTGGGCAAGCTGCTCGGCGACCGGTTCGAGGCCTACAAGGCGTCCAAGGGCGAAGACGGCGTGATCGACCCCGCCGCGCTCGCCGAGACCTACTGGCACCTCGCCCAGCAACCCCGCAATGCCTGGACCCACGAGCTCGACCTGCGCCCCTGGACCGACACGCCGTGGTGGAACGACATACCGATTGGGGCGATCGACACGGGCACCTCCGATTCGCGGGGTCCGCGCTCGAAGTGACGCCGGATTGACGTGCGGCCGGACGCATGTCCTACATGATGGAACAGGTGGAACACGGTCCAGAGGCAAAACCGCCCGAAGTGTCACCTTGGCGGCGCAAAGCGTAACCTTGGCGCGTGAAGTGTCACTTTTTTCGAGCAGACTGTCACCCTTGCGCTCATGACCGACACCGTAGCGCGACGCAAAGTGTGACCTTGGCATTTGCGCAGTGTCATCCTGCACGGACCACGATGGGGCCATACCCGGTGCGTCGGTCGCCGCGAAAACCTCAACCTGCCGTTGCATGGCGGTGATTGGACCAGATCGAGGGGAAGTAGGAAATGACCGTGTCCGCTACGGGGTGGGGAGCGGGCGATCGGACTCTAGCTAGTCCTGGGATGCAAGCTCCAAATTCGCAAGGCTTAATCTAGCGCTAAGTCGAGGACGCTCCTCTCAATAGTCGTACCATTCCCATGAACTTAATTCTTCTTCGAGCAGAGGCATTTCGGCCCCACGTTTGAAAGCAGCCTCGACGACGGCACGGATCAAAGCGAGACCGGCCCCGCTGCTTGTCGCGATTACGACCGCATCACGCGCTTCAGGATCGACAACGATCAGCGTGCGTGCTCCCATCGCGCTGCCGCCATGGCCGAATATGGGTAATTTGCCATCGGCGATCGGATCGAAAACGAAAAAACCTTCCCCGATTTGTGAATTGTCGTCTTCTTTGCGAAGCGTTTCCGGGTTCGGCGTCAAAACGCGCGCCCAGCTCGTTGGTGAAAGGCCTGCGCCATTCGCCAGCCATGCGGCATACTGGCCGAGATCGGCAGCCGTCGCGACCAGATCGGAAGCCGCGCTCGCCTCTTCGGTGGGCTTGTCGAAATCGAATGCGTAATCGCCGAAGTGGAACCCGGCGGCGTGCTCGTCACCATCGGCAGGCCACAGGAACGACATCGCCTGTGTGTCCGCCGGTCCGAAAACGTATTCCCCCGCCAGTTCCTGCAGCGACGCATTGAACTTGCGAATGAGCGCGCGGCGAGCATACTCGTAGGCTTCGCCCGAATACGACTGCGCCGATCCCAACTCGCCTGCAAAGGCAAGCTGTTCCTCGCCACGCCAGTTGGGCAAGGTTGTGAGGTGGCGAAGCGCCATTCGGAAAGTCAGCGCGAAATGGCGTGGATCGTTCGCAAGATCCGGGTCGACCCAGTATTTGGCGAGCCTTTCATCGAGGTCGAGAAGACCGCGTTCGGCTAATGAAATCATCGTCATCGCCGTGACGGTCTTGGTCACCGATTCCATTCCAAACAGCGTCTGCGCTCCAGCCGGAGCACCATCGAGTTCAACGCCATAACTCTCGGCAAAGACTGGGTTGCCGTCTTTCACGACAGCAACGGCCGCGGCCTTGATCCCGGCCCGATCGAGGATTGCAGGTATGAGTTCGCGGAGTGGTTCGGAAGCCGTTTGCGCGACGACTGGGCTGTCGAGGTTCGCATCTTCGCCGTCGCCAACGTTGATCGAGACAGTCGAACGCTTCAACCCGATGCGGGAATCCAAGGCGAAAACCGCGTAGTCTCCCGCAGGCAAGCGCAGTCTGAAGCTGCCATCGCCCTCGACCGGCCCTTCGATCCGCGCGTCGGAGGATCGGGCGACGACCCGCATGGGAGGCGATAAGTCACGACCCCCTGTCCACTCGACCGTGCCTGATAGTGATGCCACGCGATCGCCCTCGTTCAGAAGCATCAGGTCCCCGAGCTTTCTGCGGTTTCCGCTCATCCCTGCGGATCCGGGCCAAGAGAAATCGCCTTGCGAGGTAGACATGGAAACGCCGAGGCCAATCACACGGCCTGTCCTCTCCGGAAGCCGTATGGTCCACTCGACCCCGCCCGGAATAGCCTTACCGCTCGCAACCGGTCTGTGGATCGACTGCATCACCGTCAGTTCGTCATCTTGAAGGGCAAAGTGCATCGGCCGGTCGAGCACGCTCGTATGCGCCGGGTCCAGAAACAGCTCCATCCGTTCGGCGTCGCCCTCTGTCCGGACACGCAATACCATGTTCCCGGCGTGGAAGCACTTCATCTCCAGCATTAGTTCCGATTGCGTGTCGAGGCGCTGGAACCGATTGGCCTCGCAATTCGCGGCGAGCGTATTACCGGTATGGGCCGCCACCGGCGTGGGTGAGAAGGCGAGAATGCCGAGCATCGAAATTGCAGCCGAAGCGACGCATGATCTGCGCATCATGGGTTCCTTGTTCGAGATAATGGACTGGATTGGTGAGCTAATTCCCCTGCGCACGATGTCGAAACCTTTCGGATCAACCGCCAAGTCAGTCGGTCGAAAGGAGATCTTTTCTCGGCCTTGAAGTTAGCGGTGGGGCCTATCCCAGTTTCTCCAACCGGGAGGTAGGCGTAAGGTCGCTTGTTTAAGCTGCGAGCCATGGGACGATCCTGACTCGCGATTCAATGTACCAACCCGCGTCGAAACCCGCCGCCCCTATCCCTTCCACTCGCGCCGCTCCTCGGCGGCGCGCAGGACTTCGTAGGCGACCTGCAGTTTCTGAAACTCCGCGGCCGCTTCCTCGTCACCCGGTTTCACGTCGGGGTGCACTTCCTTAGCCTTCGCGCGGTACGCTTTCTTCACCGCGGGGAAGTCCGCGTCGGCCTCCAGTTCGAGCACGTCGAGCGCGCGCATTTCGTCGGGGCTGCGCGAGCCGTCGCCCGAGCCTGACCAGCCGTAATGCGAGGCCTCGGCATAGCCGGCGCTTTCCTGGCGCTCGGCGTGCTGGCGGGCTTCCTTCTGCTCCTTGTCGAGCCCTTCGAAATAGTCCCAGCCGCGGTTGTATTCCGCCGCATGTTTCTGACAGAAATACCAGCGATCGGGACTGTTGGGCGATTTGGGCGCGGGGCAGTGGCCCGGCTCCTCGCAGCCGTGGCGATCGCAGATGCGCACATTGGTCGCCTCGCGCGAGGAACCGTAACCGCGCCAGCGAGGGAAACCCCAGTCGTTGGATCGCCGAGCCTTAGGCATGGCGGCGCATCATCATGTCGTTGGTCGGATCAGGCACGCGCTCAATCTAGGGGGACTGGCGGCTATTGGAAAGGTGTGGGAACCAGTTGCGGCTTGAAATGTTGCATCGCAACACGTTCTTCACTTCCCCGTGGCAGGACGCATTTCCACCAAACACGACACCTCCGACGAAAGAATGACGGCAACCTGAGCGATGAGCCAGCAATTGACGATCTCCAGCCTCGCCTCGGCGCTTGCACTGGTCTGCCTGTGCCTGGTGGCGCGGGCGGGGAGCGACGGCGAATTGCGGCTTGGCCAGGACGGCATCGTCATGGAGGCGGACGGCGGCAGTTCCAGCTGACCGGCGCGTCCTCGCCGCACCAATCCCCATCCCTTAAACGCGAAAACGCCCGCCTCGCGGCTTGCGAAGCGGGCGTTTCGTTCTTTCCGGTAAGCGCGATCAGTTGATGACGACGCTCGCCGCGCGCCGGTTCTGCGACCAGGCTTCGGGATTGGAAGCCAGCGCCACCGGGCGTTCCTTGCCATAGCTGATGGTGCGGATGCGGTCGGGCGTCACACCCAGGCTGACGAGGTAATTCTTCGCCGAATTCGCGCGCCGTTCGCCCAGCGCAAGGTTGTATTCACGCGTGCCGCGCTCGTCGGTGTGGCCTTCGATGGTGAAGGTCAGCTGCGGATATTGCGCGAAATACTGTGCCTGGCTCTGCAGCGCGGCGGCATCGGTGCTGTCGATATTGTAGCGATCGGTGTCGAAATAGACCACCGTGGAGCCGCCCACCGCATTCTCGAAATGGGCCTGCGTGCCCACGCTCGCAACGCTCGACGCGCTCGGCGTGGGCGTCTGCGTCGTGGCAGCGGCGGCGGGCGCGGGGGGAAGCTCCTCGGGCGCCTCCTTGGAGCAAGCGCCGAGCGCCAGAGTGGAGGCCGCGAGGGCAAGGGTGGCTGCCTTTGAAACAGAGATATTCATGGTATCGTCTCCGAATGGTGCCCTTGCGTTTGGCCGCAAGGTCTAAGGTTGGTCTGGGCACTTCGCCGGGGCGACCGCCTTGAAGCGCAGGTCTTGGCAGTTTTTCCGCGTCAGGGCCGGATCGGCCCCCAGGCGGG
The DNA here is from genome assembly GCF_036351135.1 of Erythrobacter sp. GTDB lineage: Bacteria > Pseudomonadota > Alphaproteobacteria > Sphingomonadales > Sphingomonadaceae > Erythrobacter. The sequence continues at coordinate 45,062 of NZ_JAZBON010000037.1, read as the reverse complement.
ATCCGACGCGTCCACCGGCGTCGGCAATCTCCTCTCATTGCGACCGGTCAGGTCGACTTGCCACAGGGAGGACCGCCCGGAATTGCGGGTGGTCCTGAAGAACTGGATGATGCGCCCGTTGGGGGCCCAAGTCGGCGCCTCGTCCTGCCAGCCATCGGTAAGAATGCGCAAATTTCCCCCCGTTGGCGTCATGACCGCGACGTTGAAATCCCCGGCGATGCGGGTGAACGCGATCTGGTCGCCGCGCGGGCTCCATTCCGGGGTCGCGCAGCGTCCACCGAAAAAACTGATGCGCCGTTGATTGGTTCCGTCCGCATCCATGACATAGCATTGCTGCGAACCGGAACGATCGCTCTCGAACACGATGCGGCGGCCGTCGGGCGAGTAGGAGCCGCCGATGTCGATCCCCGGCGTATCCGTTAGCCGGGTGGAGCGCCCGCCGGTGACGGGCACGCGGTAGATGTCGGTGTTGCCGGCAACCGCCATCGAATAGAGGATGTGCTGCCCGTCGGGCGACCAGCGCGGCGCGAGCGTCGGATCGCGGTTTTCCGTCACCAGCGTCTGTTCGCCCGAGCCGATGTCGTAGACATAGATGCGCGGGTTTCCATCGACATAGGAAAGATACATGATCTTCGAATAGTCGGGCGAATAGCGCGGGGTGAGCGCGGTCGCGCTGCCCAGCGTCAGAAAGCGGTGGTTCGCGCCGTCCGAATCCATGACGGCTAGGCGCTTGACCCGGTTATCCTTGGGACCGGTTTCGGCGATATAGGCGATGCGGCTGTCGAAGAAGGGGCTTTCGCCGGTCAGCCGCGCATAGATGAGGTCGGAGCATTTGTGCGCCGCGCGGCGCCAGTCGGCGGGCTGGACGACCCAGCCTTCGCGCACCAGCTCGTCCTGCAGCGCGACGTCGTAGAGATAGCAGCCAACCACAAGGCGATCGTCGTCGCGCGCGCGGACATAGCCGTGAACCAGCATCTCGGCGCCGCGCCCGCTCCAGCTGGGCCAGGCAGGGGCGGTGATCTGCGTAAATTCGGGGCGCGGCAGGCTGTCCGGGCCGGTCGGGGCGAACAGGCCGTTATTGCGCAAATTCGCGGTGATGATCTGCGCGATCTCGCGGCCCAGCGCCGCGGTGCCCTGGTTGCTGGCCGGGGTGGACGTATCGCGGTCGGTCGCGAAGGCGGGGATCGCGATGCCGAGATCCTCCCATTCGCTTTCATCGGTGGTCGATCCGGTCAGCCCGCCCGCCTGCGCGTCGCGTTCCTCGGTTTCGAACGCCGTCTCCACCGCGGCGCCGTCGCCCACCGGCTGCTCGAGATCCTCGTTCTGCGCGGTGAGCGGGGCGCTCAACAACAGCGCCGCCAATGCAAGCGCGGGGGTGGTCAATGTGGTTATCATGCTCACAGCCTTCTGTCGAACCTCCATTCGGAGATGTTCTTCCATGCTTCGTAATATTCGTCCGGCAGATCGAAGGGCGCGGCGCGCTGGACGGCGCGGATCGCGCGCTCTGCATGCAGGGGCGCCTGCGGACGGTTGGAATCGGTCACCCCGCTCTGCCCTACCACACGCGGCGCTCCGGCGAGCGAACCGTCTTCGTTCAAGCGAAAGGCGAGCACGGTGACCAGTTGTTCCGCATCGAGGCCCGAAGGTGCGTCCCAATAGGGTCGCAGCTGGCGGTTGATCGCCTGTTGCAGCGACGCGCGCGCGCTGCGTCCGATCTGCGAGGCGGGGACGCGGGTTTCGTCGGTGTTGGTCGCCGCGCCCTGCCCTTCGAGGAAATTGTCGCCGATCCGGCTGCCGCCCGGTGCTCGCGACGAACGCTCGACCGGTGCCTGGCGCTGGGGCTCGGGACGGCGGCGTTCGCGCGTGTCGCTGGGGGGCGCGGGGCGCGGCTGAGTGCGCGCTTCGGGCCGCGGCGGGGGCTTGCGCTCCGGCTGCGCGGCATCGGGTGCATCCTCGGCTTCGGGTGCGGGTGCCTCGGCAAGCGTCGGCGCGATCGCGGCGCGGCTTTCGCGGACCGGTGACGGCGCGGTGGATTCAAGGCTGACATCGGTGGCGAGGCTGACGGTCACGCGATTGGGGATCGGCGGGGGCGCGGGGTTCCAGAACGCCTGCACCGCCAGCAGAGCCGCGAGCGCCGCATGCAGAACCACCGCGACCACAAGGCCGATGCGGTCTTCGCTGCGAAAGGTGCTCTCGCCCATACTCACCCACCGCTATGGCGCGGTAACTGAACCGTCGGTGACCAGCGAGATGGACGTGAACCCGGCGCGGCCCAGCTCCCCCATCACCGCCATCACCCGGCCATAATCGAGCCCGCGATCGCCGCGCAGCACGACGGTCGGCAATTCGCCCTCGCCGCCGCGCTCGATCGCGGTAAGGGCCTGCGGGAGCTCGCCCACCGGCACCGCATCATCGCCGATATAGACCCGGCCATCGCCATCGATGCTGATCGTGACCTGCTCGGGCGTTTCCTCGACCGGGTTGGCGCGGCTTTCGGGCAGTTCGATTGGAACGCCGACGGCCGGCAGCGTCACCGTCACCATGAAGATGATGAGCAGCACGAGCATGACGTCGACCAGCGGGGTGACGTTGATCTCGGCCATCGCCGCGCGGCGCGAGCGGCGGCCTTTGCGCGGCGAGGAGGCGAGGCCCATCGCCATCAGATTGCTCCTCGCCGAGCGGACACGCCGATCGGCTGCGAAGCGGCCGCAAGGGCGACTGCCCGCCCGCAGCGGGCGCAGCTATGCTGCGCGTCTAGCGAGGACCGCGCGCCCGGATGGGTGTGCGGAAAACAGGTCATGCCTTGTCCAATTCGCGGCTCAGCCCGGCATGGACCTTGTCGGCAAAGCGCTGCAGCTTCGCCTCGTAGACATTCACTGACTGGCTGAAGCGGTTGTAAGCGATCACCGCGGGGATCGCGGCGAACAGGCCGATGGCGGTCGCGAACAAGGCCTCCGCGATGCCGGGCGCGACGACCGCGAGCGAGGCGGATTGCTGCGCGCCGATCTGGAAGAAGCTGTTCATGATGCCCCAGACCGTGCCGAACAGGCCGACGAAGGGGGCGACAGAGCCGGTGGTCGCAAGGAAGGTGAGCTTGGCCGAAAGATCGTCGGCTTCCTCGGCGACCTGCCCTTCCATCGCCGCGCCGATACGCTCGCGCGAGGCAGCCCGGTCGACCGGTGAATTGCGGGTCGAGCGCTTCCACTCGTCGATCCCCGCGCCCGCGACCCGCGCCGAGGGTACGCTGTTGCGAAGCCGCCGACCCAGCACGCTCTCGCGGTCCTGCGCCTCCCAGAAATCGCCTTCATAATGGCGCGAGCTCTTGTTGAGCTTGCCGATCCGCAGCGAGAAGGAGACGATAATTGCCCAGGTCCAGATGCTGGCGAGGATCAGGCCGATCATCACCGCCTGAACGACGATATCGGCCTGCAGGAACAGTTCGATCGGATCGAGCCGGGTGGGGCTGGTTGCCCCGCCCGCAATCGCGCCCAAGAGGTTCAGTAGCACTCCTTCAACCGTCCTTTCCGGTCATGAATTCGCGAAACGCGGCGCGCCATTCTTCAGGCTGTCTGCGAGGGCGGCCCTCGGGCGTCAGAAAACCGGCGCGCACCTCAGCGCTCGCCAGCACATCAGCGCCCCGCCGCGCAATCTGTTCCATGCGCACGCTCGCTGCACCGATTTCGCTGGCGGTCGTCTCGATGACGACATCGTCGTCGAGCCTGGCCGGCTGGCGATATTTGATCGCGATTTCGGTGACCGCATAGGCGCCGTCCCCGGCCTCGATCCCGGCTCGCTGGTCGATGCCCAGCAGGCGCAGCAGGTCGGAGCGTGCCCGCTCGAACCAGCGCAGGTAATTCGCGTGGTAGGTAATGCCCGAAAGATCGGTGTCTTCGTAATAGACCCGCACCGCATAAAGATGCCGCGCGCCGTCAACGACGCCTCCGGGTAGGTTGGGTTGCACCATTTCGTAAGGCCACCTAGCGCAGCATGGATTCGCTGCAAAGCCGCCATTGTGCTTGCCCTCATGAATGGCGGCGAAACGAATCGGGCTTGCGGTTAAATGCATGGCAATCCCTCCCCCCTGAGGGGGAGGTTAGGTGGGGGTGTGCGGCGTTGGTAATCCGCGCCGAGCACCCACCCCCGGCCCCTCCCTCAAGGGAGGGGAAAAGAGAGATCACCCCTTTTTCCAGATCATCGGCCCCAGCGGCTCGCCGCCGAAGATATGGACGTGGAGGTGCGGCACTTCCTGCCCGCCATGCGCGCCGACATTGGCCATCATGCGATAGCCCGGTTCCACCAGCCCCTTCATCCGCGCAACTTCGCCAACTGCGCGCACGAAGCCCGCTATCTCCTCCGCGCTCGCCTTGGCCGAGAAATCGTTCCAGCTGACATAACGGCCCTTAGGGATAACGAGCGTGTGAACTTCGGCCTGCGGGTTGATATCCTCGAAGGCGAGCGCCCAGTCGTCCTCGTAGACTTTGTTGGACGGGATGTCGCCGCGCAGGATCTTCGCGAAGATATTGTCGTCGTCGTAGGGCTCGGTCGGGTCGATCGGCATTATGCGTCCTTCCTGCTGGCCTTTTCCGCGATCCCCGATAGCCCTTCGCGGCGTTCGAGTTCGGCGAGGACGTGGTCGAAGCTCACTCCCTTGGCGTCGAGCAGGACCAAGAGGTGGAAAAGGAGGTCCGCGCTTTCGCCGACCAGTTCCTCGTTCGATCCCGAGAGCGCCGCGATCACTGCCTCGGTCGCCTCTTCGCCCAGTTTCTGCGCGATTTTCGGCAGACCCTTCGCGTTCAGCTTGGCGACGTAGCTTTCCTCGGGCGAGGCGTTGCGCCGGGCGGCGATGGTCGCTTCGAGGTGGGCGAGGGTGTTCATGGTGGCGATGTCGCTCAAACCCCCCGCGCCGGCAACCCCGCATCGCGCAGCGCCTTGTGCGCGTCGGCGACGGAATACGTACCGAAATGGAAGATCGAGGCGGCCAGAACGGCGCTGGCATGGCCGTCGCGCACGCCTTCGACCAGATGTTCGAGCGTCCCCACTCCGCCGCTCGCCACCACCGGGATGCTCACTGCATCAGCGATGGTGCGCGTAAGTTCGAGGTCGTAGCCAGCTTGCGTCCCGTCGCCGTCCATGCTGGTGACGAGCAATTCGCCCGCGCCCAACTCCGCGACCTTTGTCGCGTAATTGAGCGCATCGATCCCGGTGGGTTTGCGCCCGCCATGGGTGAAGATTTCCCAGCGCAAGGTCGGATCCGGTGTTTCGCCCACGACCGGCACCTCGGGCGCCACCCGCCGAGCATCCACGCTTGCGACCACGCATTGGCTGCCGAATTTCCGCGCGATTTCGCCCACCAGTTCGGGCCGGGCGACCGCGGCGGAATTGATCGCCACCTTGTCCGCTCCCGCCAGCAGCAACGCCCGCGCATCCTCGACACTACGCACCCCGCCGCCAACTGTCAGCGGCATGAAACATACCTCCGCCGTACGCTTGACGATATCGAGCAACGTCCCACGCCCTTCGTGGCTGGCGGAAATGTCGAGGAAGCACAATTCGTCCGCCCCCGCCTGGTCATAGGCCTGCGCCTGTTCGACCGGGTCGCCGGCATCCTTGAGGTCGACGAAATTGACGCCCTTGACCACACGGCCCTCGGCGACGTCGAGGCAGGGAATGACGCGGATGCGGACGGTCATGATGGGTTCTCGGCTTCGCTCGAACCAGTCCTTCGAGATGGTTCAGCCTTCGGCTTCACGTCCTCAGGACGAACGGAGGTAGGGTAGTAAATCTCCAGACTACCCTTCGCCCTGAGGAACGAGGACGCAGTCCGAGTGTCTCGAAGGGCCTGTTCGAGCGTAGCCGAGTGCAAGCTCACCCCCTCGCCCCCATCTGGATCGCCGCGGCAAGGTCGAGCCGCCCCTCATAAAGCGCCCGCCCCGTGATCACCCCCTCGATCCCCTCATGTGCGTGCATCGAGAGGACGTGAATGTCGGCCAGCCCCTTGACCCCGCCGCTGGCGATCACCGGGATGTCGACCCGCTGCGCAAGCTCTACCGTCGCGTCGATATTGACGCCCTTCAGCATCCCGTCGCGTCCAATATCGGTGAACAGTAATGCGGCGACGCCCGCATCCTCGAACCGGCGGGCGAGGTCGACCACGGGCACGTCGGACACCTCGGCCCAGCCTTCGGTCGCGACCATGCCGTCCCTTGCATCGACCGCGACGACGATGCCGTTCTCCCATTCGCGCGCCATCTCCTTGATGAAATCGGGATCCTTGAGCGCGGCGGAACCCATGACGATGCGCGCGACGCCGAGCTCGAACCAGCCCTCGACCGCCTTCGCATCGCGGATGCCGCCGCCCAATTGGACGTAGCCGGGAAAGCGCTCGACGATGGCCTTCACCGCATCGCCGTTGCGGCTCTCGCCCGCGAAGCTGCCGTCGAGATCGACGACGTGGAGGTGCTCCGCACCGGCTTCGGCGAAGATCATCGCCTGCGCGGAGGGATCGTCGCCATAGACGCTGGCGCGGGCCATGTCGCCTTCGGCCAGACGCACCACCTCGCCGCCCTTGAGGTCGATGGCGGGGAAGACGATCATGGGCTCACTTGTCCCTTCAGTGTCATCCCCACGAAAGCGGGGACCCGCGGCGAGTTTGCGACCAGCGCATTCTGGGTTCCCGCTTTCGCGGGAATGACAATAAGGTGGTTCACGGCCGCCATGCGAGGAACCTTTCCAGCGTCTCCAGCCCGTAGGCCTGGCTCTTTTCCGGATGAAACTGCACGCCGGCGATATTGCCCCGGCTGACGGCGGCGACAAGGCCTTCGCCATGATCGGTCAACGCCGCGACGTGATAGGGATCGTCGGCGACGAAGTGATAGGAGTGGAGGAAATAGGCCTCGCCTTCCTCGATCACCTGATGCCCTCGCGCGTGGGGCATGATTGCGACATCGTTCCAGCCCATATGCGGCACCTTTATCGCTGGATCGTGCGGCTCATTTCTGCGCACCTCGCCCGGAATCCAGCCCAGCCCCTTGTGGCTGCCATGCTCCAGGCCGCGCGTTGCCAGCAACTGCATACCCACGCAGATGCCGAGGAACGGCGCGCCGCCGATCTCGACCCGTTCGCGCAAAGCCTCGATCATGCCGGGGACAGCCTTCAGCCCGTCGGCGCAGGCCTTGAATGCGCCCACGCCGGGAAGCACGATCCGGTCGGCCGCGCTCACGACCTTCGCATCGGCGGTCACCTTAACCGTCGCACCGACCGCTTTCAGAGCGTTGTGAACCGAATGCAGATTGCCCGCGCCGTAATCTATTAGAGCAACCTGCTCAGCCATAGCGAAACCGATCGGTTGCGCAGCAACCGCAAGGGCGACTGCCCGCCCGCAGCGGGGCCGCAGCGGAGCGGAGGCCGTCTAGCGAGGACGCGCGCCCGGATGGGCGTGCGCAAAACACAAACGCCTTACCCACCGAGCTGCCCCTTCGTGCTTGGGATCGCCCCGCCCTTCCTCGGGTCGCGCTCGACACCCTGGCGCATGGCGCGCGCGAAGCCCTTGTAGAGGCTTTCGCAGATATGGTGATTGTTGGTGCCGTAGAGCAGTTCCATGTGCAGCGTCAGCCCCGCCGACTGCGCGACCGAATGAAACCAGTGCTCGATCAGCTCGGTGTCCCATTCGCCGAGCTTTTCCTGCGTGAAGCCTGCCTTCCACACGAAAAAGGGCCGCCCCGATATGTCGAGCGCGACGCGGGTCAGCGTCTCGTCCATCGGCGAATAGGCATGGCCGTAGCGCCCGATCCCCGCCTTGTCGCCCAGCGCCTGCGCGATCGCCTGGCCCAGCGCGATCGCCGAATCCTCGGTGGTGTGATGTTGATCGACGTGAAGGTCGCCCTCGACCTTCATCGACACGTCGATCAGCGAGTGCTTGGAGAACTGTTCGACCATGTGATCGAGAAAGCCGATGCCGGTTGCGACCTCGTACCGCCCCGTGCCGTCGAGATCGACGCGGATCGCGATTTTGGTCTCCGCGGTGTCGCGCGCGATCTGGCCTGTACGCGCGGGGCCCGTTCGCGCAGTCGATTTATCGAGGGAATCTGCCATATATCTGCGCGCTATAGGCGGCCCCCGCTTGTGTGCAAACGCCGTAGTTTCCTCTCGGTCGCCCGTCGCCTGCCGGTGCTTGCGCGGCGCCGGCCTCGGTAAGCAGCGCGACAATCGCGTCCGCGCCTTCACGAAACGCTTGACCCGCGCCGCGCGCTTGGTCACGCTCCCGGCCCTGTGATGAGCGAAGATACGCCCGATAGCCTGATCCCCTATGACGAGATCGTGCAGGAAGCCCTGCGCGCCGTCGTCGGCCGCGTGCTGGGCGAGATCGAGCGCGGCGGCAGCGAGTTGCCGGGCAATCATCACTTCTACATCACTTTCAAGACCGGGGCGGCGGGCGTTTCGATCCCCGCCCATCTGCGCGAACGGTTTCCCGACGAGATGACGATCGTGCTGCAGAACAAGTTCTGGGACCTCGACGTGCGCGAGGACGGCTTCACCGTAGGCCTTTCGTTCAACCAGATCCCGGCCAAGCTCGAAATCCCCTATGCCGCGATCACCGCCTTCGTCGATCCCGCGGTCGATTTCGGCCTGCAATTCCAGGCGTCGGTCGCCGAGATGGAGCCCGAAGCGCACGAAGATGCGGAGAACGACGCCGAGATTGCCAGCGATGGGTCCGGCGATGGGGAGAGCGAGGAGGGCGCGGCCGACGACGGCTCGAACGTCGTCACCGTCGATTTCGGTCGCAAGAAATAGCCGCTATCGCAAAGCGCGATCTGCCCCGCGCGGAAACAAGCTGCCCGTTCGCGAGTTGATTGGGGCATGAGCGACAAAAATCCTGCAAGAAAACGCGACCGCGCCAAGGCCAAGGCGAGCGAACTTACGGAAAAGGCGCTCGAGCGCGACAAATTGGCGAGCGAATTCGTTCGCCCGAGCGAACAGAGCAAGCGCAAGCGAAGCCTGCTCGCGCCCAGCCCCAATCCGGCGACCAATCTCGTCATCGTCGACATCTTAGTACGAGGGGCCGCCCGGCTGATGCGCAAAAAGCTCGAACGCAGCGTCGCCAAGGCGGGTTACGGCGATGAGAGCAAGGCGAGCGAGCTTGTCAATGGACGCTCCACCGCGACCTCGCTCGGCCTTTACGGGGCGAGCAAGCTGGCGACGCGCTCACCCCTCGGCCTTGGCATGGTCACCAGCGCGCTGATCGCAAAGACGCTCTACGATCGCGGCAAATCACGCCAGGCGCGGCTACGCTCGGCGCAAGATTCGCCTCTCGGGCCCGAAGACGAATAAACGCGGGAGGACAGGGCAGAAGAGCCGTCGCGTTTCGCGGCCCTCCCCCGCTTCCCGTCGTTCCCGCTCTGCGACGCTTGATTTACCCCGCCAGGCTGGGGCAGGGGACGCTATGGACGCCATCAAGAGCATCGACAAACTGCACCGGCGCGGGCTGCTGTTCATCCTGTCTTCGCCTTCAGGTGCGGGAAAGACCACCCTATCGCGTAAGCTGCTCGAAGCCGATCCCGACATTCGCCTGTCGGTTTCCGCCACCACCCGCCCCCCGCGCCCCGGCGAAAGGGACGGTGTCCACTACCACTTCGTCTCCGACGCGGCCTTCGACGCGATGGTCGAAGCGGACGAGTTCTACGAATGGGCGCATGTCTTCGGCTATCGCTACGGCACCCCCAAGGGGCATATCCGCGAGGGGCTGAAAGAGGGGCAGGATTACCTGTTCGACATCGACTGGCAGGGCACGCAACAGCTGAAGCAGAAGGACGATCAGGATGTCGTCACCGTCTTCGTCCTGCCGCCGAGCCTCCCCGAACTGCGCCGCCGCCTCGAAGCGCGCGCGCAGGACAGCGACGACGTGATCGACGAGCGCATGGAACGCGCCCGCGCCGAAATCAGCCACTGGGCCGAATACGATTACGTCGTCATCAATGACGATGTCGAGGAATGCTTCGCGCGGGTACGCGAGGTGCTGGATGCCGAGCGCATGCGCCGCACCCGTCAGACCGGACTGATCCCCTTCGTGCGCGAGCTGATGGGGGGTTAGCCCTCCGCCACCTCGAACACACCGCAGGCGATTCGATCATCGTTGCCGGGTGCCGTTTCCATCGCCGGATCCGCCTCGCGCTGGTGGATCATGAAGGACGCGCCATCGCCGCTCATCATCGTCTCGAAGCTTTCCTGCGTGGCGAGCGTGTATTCGAGCATACCGGCGCCGTCTTCGCCGACCGTGACCGTGGCATTGTCGCTATCGTTCGCCGGATCGTCGTCGCCAAGGCCTAGCGCGGCGTCGAACGGCGCCCAGTGCGGGCCGGCGGCCATGAAGTCGGGCTCGCACGCGGCGGTGTCGTGAATATGCGCGCCGTGCTCGCCGGGCGACAGCCCCTCCACGGCAATACTGAGCGCAATTCCGCCCTCGGCCTGGCGCGCGGTGGCGGTGCCGATCTCTTCGCCCGCCGCATTCAGCAGCACGGCGCGGGCTTGCTGGTCGCCGATGGCGGCTGTGGCCTCGGCGGCTGGTTCCGCCTCCACTGCATCGTCCGCGCCCCCGCATGCGACGAGCGAGAATGCGAGAAGGGTGGCAGCAAGATGGCGGGTCATGGGCTTGAGGCTCCTGTCGGTCTAGGGTTTCAATGCGCTGCGGCTGCGGATGAAGAGCGCGCAGGCTAGCGCTAAAACAACCGTCCGACAGATCGACGGTTCCGATTCCTCCGTCCGGTCAGGCCAGATCACCCGCCCGAGGGATCGACGAAATTGCCCGCGCCGACATTGGCGTTCACCACCCCGCCGTCGATCGCGATGGTCGTGCCCACCACGTAATCGCCCGCGCGGCTCAGCAGGTAGATCGCGCCGCCGGCCATGTCCTCTGTGACGCCGACGCGCTTGGAAGGAATGCCCTTGGAAACCGAGTCCTCGTTGTCGCGCGCGGCGCGGTTCATGGCGCTGGGAAAGGCGCCGGGGCCGATGCCGTTGACGACGATATTGTCGCCGATCAGTTCGGCCGCCATCCGCCGGGTCAGATGGATGAGGCCTGCTTTCGATGCCTGGTAGGGATAGGTCGGCCAGGGATTGGTCTTCATCCCGTCGATTGAAGCGATCATCAGCACCTTGGCCGGTTTTTCGGGCGTGCCCGCGGCCTTCAGCAGAGAATGCAGTTTCTGCGTCAGGAAGAACGGCGTCTTCACGTTCAGATCCATCGTGCGGTGCCAGCCAGCCTCGCTGAATTCGGTGAACGGCTCACCCCAGGCGGCGCCCGCATTGTTGACGAGGATGTCGAGCTTGTCCTCCTTCGCCGCGATCTCGTCGGCGAGTTGCTGGATACCGTCCATCTGGGAGAGGTCCGCAACGAAGCCGATGACCTTGTCGCCCAAATCGGCAACCGTTTCATCGACCTGTTCCTTCTTGCGCGCGCAGATATAGACCCGCGCCGCACCAGCGGCGAGCAGCCCCTCGACGATCATCCGCCCGATCCCGCGCGAGCCACCGGTAACGAGCGCTACGCGGCCCTCGAGGCTGAAAAGGTTCTGTATGTCCATTATGATGCTTCCTCTCTCGTCATCGCGAGCGAAGCGAAGCAATCCAGAGCGTATCGCTCAGCGGCTCTGGATTGCCACGTCGCCTGCGGCTCCTCGCAATGACGAGGAGTGCTTGGTCTCAATACCCGCTCAATTCCGCGACCCGGTTGGCGTGATAATAGGCATCGCCCAGGAACTCGGAGAGCGCGCGGTCGCGTTTCATGTAGAGGCCGATATCGTATTCGTCGGTCATGCCGATGCCGCCATGCATCTGCACGCCTTCCCTGACCGCGAGGCCGGCGGCTTTCGCGACCTTGGCCTTGGCGACGGAGGCGAACAGGTCCGCGCTTTCGGCGCCCGCATCGAGCAATTGCTGCGCCTTGATCGTTGCGGCGCGGGCGATCTCGACCTCGGAATAGAGATGCGCGGCGCGGTGTTGCAGCGCCTGGAATTCGCCGATCAGCTTGCCGAACTGCTTGCGCTGCTTGAGGTAGTCGACCGTCATGTCCATCGCGCCGCTGGCAACGCCCACGCCTTCGGCGGCCGCGCCCACGCGGCCCGCGCTCAGCATGGCATCGAGAATATCGCGCCCGCCATCGACCTCGCCGATCACCGCATCGCCGTCCAATTCGACCCCGTCCAATATGATGTGCGAGGCGACCGAACTGTCGACGAGCCGCACCGCGTCCTGACGCATCCCTGCCGCATCTTTGGGCACCGCGAACAAGGTCACACCGTCCGCGTCCTCGTCGCTGCCCGATGTGCGGGCAGCGACCACGATCATGTCGGCGCTCGCTCCGTGCACGACGAAGCTCTTGGAGCCGCTCAGCTTGAACCCGTTGCCCGATTTTTCGGCACGGGTGGCGATACGTTCGGGCCGGTGTTTCGCGCTCTCGTCGATGGCAACGGCGAAGACCCTCTCGCCCTCGACGAGACCGGGGAGATAGCGCTGTTTGATCTCGCTCGATCCGTGCTTCAGCGCGCTTGCGGCGAGCACCGATGAGGTGAGGAAGGGCGAAGGCGTCAGGTTGCGCCCGATCTCCTCGAGCACGATGCCCGCCTCGACATGGCCGAGACCGAGCCCGCCGTCGGCCTCATCGACGAGGATGCCGGTGAAGCCCATTTCTGCCATCTGCTTCCACAGGCCGTGGCCGAAACCGTCCTTGCAATCGCGGTCGCGCCAGTGGCGCAGCTGCTTGGCGATATTGCCTTCCTCGGCCATGAAGCCGCTGGCGGTATCGGCGAGCATCGCCTGATCGTCGTCGTGATAAAGTGGCATGTCTTTCCTCTCCGCACCCGTCATCCCGGACTTGATCCGGGATCGGTCCGAAATTGTGAGCGGCCCCGGATCAAGTCCGGGGCGACGAATTTGTTACCCGCCCGGCAATTCGAGAATGCGCTTGGAGATAACGTTCAGCATCACCTCGCTGGTGCCGCCCTCGATCGAGTTGGCCTTGGTGCGAAGCCAGCTGCGCGCGGGCTTGCCGCCGCTCGTATCCTCGCTCTCCCATTCGAGGCTGCGCGAACCGCCCGCGCTCATCATCAATTCGTGGCGACGCTTGTTCAGCTCGGTGCCGACATATTTCATCATGTTGGGCTGCGCCGGGTGGCCCTTGCCCGCCTTCATCTCGTCCATGAAGCGTTCCGACATCGCGGTGAAGGCGAGCGCGTCGACGTCGAACAGGGCAAGCTCGCTGCGCAGGACGGGCGCGATCTCGTCGCCGGTTTTTCCCGCATGCCGCTTCATCGCGGCGCCGATCGCCGCGGTGCGCTCGCCCCCGCCCATGCCGGAGATCATCTCGCGTTCGTGGCCAAGCAGATATTTCGCAACGTCCCAGCCGCGGCCGATCTCTCCGACATAGCCCGGCACATCCTCGCCATAGGATTTGGGCACCTTCACATCATCGAAGAAGGTTTCGCAGAACGGACTGTTGCCGCTGATGAGGAGGATCGGCTTGGTCGAGACGCCCTCGCTCGCCATGTCGAACAGCATGAAGGTGATGCCGCCATATTTGTTCTGCTTGTCGGTGCGCACGAGGCAGAAGATCCAGTCGGCCTCGTCGGCATAGGAAGTCCAGATTTTCTGGCCGTTGACCACCCATTGGTCGCCCTGATCGTCGCCATAGGTCTGCATCGAGACGAGGTCCGAGCCGCTGCCGGGTTCGGAATAGCCCTGGCACCAGCGGATTTCGCCGCGCGCGATTTCGTTCAGGAAACGCTGCTTCTGGCCTTCGGTGCCGAATTTAAGGAGCGCGGGGCCGAGCATCCAGATGCCGAAGGAGGATAGCGGCGGGCGCGCGCCGATCGCCGCCATTTCCTGGCGCAGCACCTTGGCCTCGGCCGCGGAGAGCCCGGCGCCGCCATATTCCTTGGGCCAGCTCGGCACGGTATAGCCCTTGTCACGCGCCGCCTCGAACCAGGCTTTCTGCGCTGCGTTCTTGAAGGTCGCGTTTCGGCCACCCCAGTAGACATCGTCGTCGTCGCGGACCGGCTCGCGCATTTCGGGCGGGCAATTGGCTTCGAGCCATTCGCGTGTTTCCTCGCGGAAGCTCTCCAGATCGGCCATGGGTGTTCCTCTCGCTTGCATTGCGTGCTTGACGCCGACGTTATCGTGATTCGCGCCGAGGTCGCAAGCGTCTTGGCTGCATGGCAAGCCGGAAGGGCATGCCGTAACGTCCGCGCGAATGCTCGCGATTAGGTTGCAAAGTCGAACCGGGTGGATGACAAGCACCCCCATGCGATTCTCCGACAAGATTGCAGTCGTCACCGGTGCGGCTTCGGGCATCGGCGCGGAAACCGCGCGGCTGTTCGCGCGCGAGGGAGCCATTGTGTTTGCGGGCGACATCGACGAGGCGGGCGGCGCGAAACTCGCGGCGGAGGCCGAGGGCGATATCCGCTTCGTTCCCTGCGACGTCACCGATCCCGCCGCGATCGAGGCGCTTATGAACGCAGCCGCGGGCGTGGACGGCGGGATCGACATCCTGATGAACAACGCCGCTGCCGGCGGGGCCCGGGCGAATATCGACGAGATCGAACCTGCCGACTGGGACATGACGATGAACCTCGTCCTGCGCTCGGTCGCGCTCGGCATCCGCTATGCCGTGCCGCACATGAAGGGGCGTGCCTCCACGAAAAACGGCGGCGCGAATATTGTCAACGTCTCGAGCGTCGCGGCGGTGGGGCCGGGCTATGCGCCGACCGCCTATTCCGTCGCCAAGGCGGGCGTGCTGCACCTCACGAAATGCGCCGCCGCCGATCTGGCGCAATTCGGGATCAGGGTGAATGCGGTGCAACCCGGCTTCATCAACACCAATATCTTTACCGCCTCGCTCGACGTTCCAGGCGAGATGAAGAAGCTCGCCAACGCCGCCATCGCCCAGATCTCCTCCAACGCGCAGCCTGTGCGGCGCGGCGGGCAGAGCGCCGACATCGCCGAGGCGGTAGCCTATCTCGCAGGCGCGGGCGCCGGCTTCGTCACCGGCACCTCGCTGATCGTCGATGGCGGAATTACTCTGGGGCCGCGCCATAGCTGGGACCCGGAGGAGCCGGGCCTGTTTTCCGCGCTCGAGAAGATGGAAGAGGACATGAAGGCGAAAGCGGGCGAGGCGGCACCGGACTGATGCAAGCCGCAGCCGGCCCGCTTTCGACCCGCCTGAATCTCGTCCACGGCTTCGGCGCGGTCGCCTTCGGGGTCAAGGATTTGGGCTTCTCCTTCTTCCTGCTCATCTTCTACAATCAAGTGCTGGGCATGGACGCCCGGCTGGTCAGCCTCGCGCTGCTGATCGCGCTCTTGGTCGATGCGGTGATCGATCCGATCATCGGCAATCTTTCCGATCGCACCTACACGCGCTGGGGACGCCGCCTGCCTTGGCTCTATGTCGCGCCGATCCCGCTGGCGGTGGTGTGGGTGCTGTTGTGGTCGCCGCCGGGCGGCGAGGCGCCAAGCTTCGCCGGACTGGTCGGGATCGCCATCTGCGTGCGCATCCTGCTGTCGGCTTGCGAAGTCCCCTCGGTCAGCCTGGTGCCCGAACTCACGCAGGATTACGACCAGCGCACCACGCTCTTCCGGTTTCGCTTCTTGTCGGGCTGGATGGGCGGGCTGACGATGATGGTGCTGGCCTACACGGTCTTCATGCCAGGGCAGGACGGGCTTTTGCAGCAGGAGGGTTATTTCGCCTTCGGGCTGTTCGGCGCGGTGCTGATGGCGGCGTCGGTGATCGGCTCGGCGGCAGGGCAGCACTATCTCGTCGCGCGCCTGCCCGAAACGCGGCCTGCACCCTTCACCTTCAAAGGCGCCTTCGCCGAGATCTTCGAGGCCTTTTCGGAGAAGAGCTTTCTCATCTTCGGCGCAGGCGCCCTCGCCGCCTATGTCAGCCAGGGGATGCTGTTTTCGATCCTCAACTACCTCAACCTCTTCGTCTGGCAATTGACGCAGACCGACCTCATCCTGCTCCCGGCTACCTTGTTCCTCTCGGTCGTCCTCATGTTCGTCGTGGTCGGGCCGATGCACCGCGCCTGGGGCAAGGCGAAAACGGCCATGATCGCGGCGATCGGATCGATGATGATCGGACTTACGCCCTACGCCCTGCTGCTCGCCGGTATCTGGCCGGAGGTGGGGACCGCCGCTTCGACCTACGGCTATTTCGCCTTCCTGCTGTTCGGCAACACGCTGGGCGTGGTGATGATGATTTCTGCCACCTCGATGATCGCCGAAATCGTCGAAGCGTTCGAGGAGCGCACCTATCGCCGGGCGGAGGCGGCGTTCTATTCGGGAAATTGGCTGATCCAGAAATGCGCGACCGGGGCGGGCATCTTCGTTACCGGACAGATCATCGGCGCCGCCGGGCTCGCCGCTGATGCCGATCCGGGCGCGGTGCCGGCACAAACGATTGCGGACATGGTGCTCTATTTTGGCGGGGCGAGCGCAGTGCTGGCGCTGATCGCGGCCTATTGGCTCGGCCGCTTCCCGATCAGCCGCGCCGAGCATGAGGCGCGGCTCGAAAGGCTGGCGGCGCGCAAGGACGCAGCGCCGCCGCAAACCGCGCTCCCCGAAAATCCGATCGGCAACGCCTCGCGCGCCAGCCCGGATGGCAGCCCGCTCGCGCCCTGACCACCCGATCTGAGTATAGTGCCCTTCCCAAAATCAAGGGTTGGCGCGCCCGAAGCGCTCTGCCACTCTTGATCAGAAGAGATTCGAACGAGAGACGAGAGGAACGCCCCCATGGATTTCGAACCCACCGAACGTCAGGCCTATTGGCGCGATCGCGTGCGCAATTTCATCGAGAAGCACATTCGCCCCAATCTCGATACCTATGCCGAGCAGGATGCCGAGGGCGACCGCTGGAAGGTCATCCAGATCATCGAGGATAAGAAGAAAATCGCGAAGGACGAAGGGCTGTGGAACCTCTTCATGCCGCCGCGCAATGACAGCCACCACCATGTCGATGAGACATTCGAATTCGAAGGGCCGGGCCTCACCAACCTCGAATACGCGTTGTGCGCCGAGGAAATGGGCCGGATCGGCTGGGCGTCGGAAGTCTTCAACTGCTCCGCGCCCGACACCGGCAATATGGAAGTCTTCCACCGCTACGGCACGCGCGAGCAGAAAGAGGAATGGCTCAAGCCCATCATGAACGGCGAAATCCGTTCCGCCTTCCTGATGACCGAGCCGTTCACCGCTTCCTCGGACGCGACCAATATCGAAACGAAGATCGAGCGCGATGGCGATGAATATGTCATCAACGGGCGCAAATGGTGGTCTTCGGGCCTCGGCGATCCGCGCTGCAAGGTCGCGATCGTGATGGGCAAGACCGATTTCGGAGCCAAGCGCCACGCGCAGCAATCGATGGTGCTGATGCCGATCGATGCCAAGGGCGTGAACATCATCCGCCACCTGCCCGTCTTCGGCTATGACGATGCGCCGCACGGCCATATGGAAGTCGAAATGAAGGACGTGCGCGTCCCTGCCTCCAACATGCTGCTGGGCGAAGGGCGCGGCTTCGAGATTGCGCAAGGGCGCCTTGGCCCGGGCCGTATCCACCACTGCATGCGCACGATCGGCGTCGCCGAAGAAGCACTCGCCAAGATGTGCCGCCGGCTTCAGGAGCGCGAGGCGTTCGGCAAGCCGATCTACAAGCATTCGGTCTGGGAAGAGCGCGTGGCGCGCGCCCGTATCGATATCGACATGACGCGCCTTCTCTGCCTCAAGGCCGCCGACATGATGGACAAGGTCGGCAACAAGTCGGCCAAGCAGGAAATCGCCATGATCAAGGTGCAGGCGCCCAACATGGCGCTGAAGATCATCGACGATGCGATCCAGGCGCATGGTGGCGGCGGCGTGTCGAACGACTATGGCCTTGCGAGTGCCTATGCGCATCAGCGCACATTGCGCCTCGCCGATGGCCCGGACGAGGTTCAC
Organism: Erythrobacter sp.; assembly: GCF_036351135.1. GTDB lineage: Bacteria > Pseudomonadota > Alphaproteobacteria > Sphingomonadales > Sphingomonadaceae > Erythrobacter. The sequence goes on along the minus strand of NZ_JAZBON010000037.1, from coordinate 27,089 downwards.
GCCCGCTCGATCGCGCGCATGGAGTTCGGCAAGCATGCGCCCAATGAAGGCCCCAGCGCCAACGCCCTGCGCGCCAATGGTGCGGCGGGCGGCGCCCATGCTGCGGGCAGTGCGGCTGCGAGCGCAACCGCGATGGGAATGAGCAGCGGCGAAGTCGGCGCGGCGCGTTAAAGCACAACAAAAACAAACCCGCTCGTGCTGAGCCTGTCGAAGCACCGCACTTCTTTGAGCGATGGTCCAGAAGTGAAGGACGGCCCTTCGACAGGCTCAGGGCGAGCGGGAACGTAATATATGGCAAAAGCCGCAATTCTTGAAAAACCCGGCGAGGGTCTGACCATCGGCGAGATCGAGCTCGCCGATCCTCTGCCGCACGAAGTGCTGATCGACACCAAGGCGTGCGGGCTGTGCCATTCGGACCTGCACTTCATCGACGGCGCCTACCCCCATGCCCTGCCCTGCGTGCCCGGACACGAAGCGGCGGGCGTGGTCCGCGCGGTCGGCAGCGAAGTGTCGAGCGTCAAGCCCGGCGATCACGTCGTCTCTTGTCTCTCCGCCTTTTGCGGTCAGTGCGAGTTCTGCGTTACCGGTCGCATGGCGCTTTGCCTCGGCGCTGGCACGCGGCGCGGCAAGGGCGAGAAGCTGCGCCTGACGCGCGGCGGCGGAGAGCCGGTTCACCAGATGCTCAACCTGTCGGCACTCAGCGAACAGATGCTGATCCACGAAAATGCCTGCGTCGCGATCGACAAGGACATGCCGCTCGATCGCGCCGCCGTCATCGGCTGCGCGGTGACGACGGGGGCGGGGACGATCTTCAATGCCTGCAAGGTGACGCCGGGCGAAAGTGTGCTGGTGGTCGGCTGCGGCGGCGTCGGGCTCGCCACGATCAACGCGGCGAAGATCGCCGGAGCGGGCATGGTCATCGCCGCCGATCCGCTGCCCGAAAAGCGCGAGCTGGCCAAGGTGCTGGGCGCAACGCATACAGTCGATGCGCTTGCCGAGGATGCCGCGAAACAGGTGCTCGAGTTGTCGGGCGGCGGGGTGCATTGGGGGATCGAGGCGGTGGGCCGGCAAACATCCGCCGATCTCGCGGTCGCTTCGCTGCGGCGCGGGGGAACCGCGGTGATCCTCGGCATGATGCCGCTGGACTGCAAGGTGGGCCTCGGTGCGATGGACCTGCTCGGCGGCAAGAAACTGATGGGCGCGATCATGGGCATGAACCACTTCCCGGTCGACCTGCCGCGGCTCGTCGATTTCTACATGCGCGGCCTGCTCGATCTCGACACGATCATCGCCGAGCGCATCGGGCTGGACGAGGTCAATAAAGGTTTCGACACGATGCGCGCCGGGCACCATGCGCGCAGCGTGGTGGTGTTCGACTGATGGCAGAGCAGAACAAGGCGAGTGGCATGCCCGACATCGATTTCGACAAGGAGATGGTCGGCACGGTCGAGGTCGAAGGGCAAGACAAGCTCGATCTGGACGCGCTCACCGCCTGGTTCGAGGCCAATGTCGAAGGCTTCGCCGGACCGATCACTTACACCAAGTTCAAGGGCGGCCAGTCCAACCCGACCTACAAGATCGAGACGCCCGGAAAAGATGGGGGGGGCACGAATTATGTCCTGCGCCGTCAGCCCTTCGGCAAATTGTTGCCCAGCGCCCATGCGGTGGACCGCGAATACAAGGCGATGACGGGTCTTTACCCCACCGGCTTTCCCGTGCCGCGAACCTATGGTCTTTGCGAAGATCCGGAGGTCATTGGCTCCAAGTTCTTCGTCATGAGCATGGCCGATGGGCGGTCCTTATGGAACGGCGCGCTGCCCGGGATGGAGCCCGAGCAACGCCGCGCGATCTACCACGCGCTGATCGACACGATGGCCGAGCTGCATCTGAACGATCCGGAGAAGATCGGGCTTGGCGATTATGGCAAGCCGACCGATTATTGCGCGCGCCAGATCGCGCGGTGGTCCAAGCAATACAAGCTCTCCGAAACCGAGCACATGCCGCAGATGGAGCGGATGATCGAATGGCTGCCCGAGACGATCCCGCCGCAGCACGAAAGCAGCGTGGTTCACGGCGATTACCGGCTCGACAACGTTATTTTCGCAGCCGACGAGGATCGGATCATCGCGGTGCTCGATTGGGAGCTGTCGACGCTGGGCGATCCGATCGCCGATTTCAGCTATCTCATGCTCAACTGGCACAATCCGGCCGACGGACGCGCGGGGCTGCTCGGGCTCGATCTGGAAGCGCTGGGCATTCCAAGCCAGGAAGAGGCGGTCGAACGCTATGTCGCGCGCACCGGCTATCCGGTGCCGCCGATGGACTGGTATTTCGCCTACAACCTGTTCCGCCTCGCCGGGATCATGCAGGGCATTAAGAAGCGCGTGATCGACGGCACCGCCTCTTCCGCGCATGCTAAGTCGATGAGCGAACGGGTCGCCCCGCTGGTCGAGCGCGCTTACATGTTCGCGCGTGATGCCGGGATGCCTGAATAGGATATCCCGAAAAAAGGACGCATGCCTGAATAGAGCTAGAAGGCGTTCGTGAGGCTGACGAGCGCGCCGGCATCGCTTGGCGCCTCGGTGATATGGCCAGGTTCGCGGCGGTAATAGATGCTGGCGGCGAGCGTTCCGATCGACATTCTGCCGCTCCAGGCCAGTTCGCCGATCAACTCGCGCCCCGCGGGACTCAGCGACAGCGATTGCCGTCCGATCATCGCGCTTTCGCTGGCATAGTCGTAGGCGATGGGCAGATCGAAATCGAGCGTTCCGCCGGTAACCCGCAGCGGCTGGCTGACCCGCAGGCCGAAAGCATCGCCGGGCAGGACAGTCGAACGCCGCGTCAGGTCGAGCGACCAGCCGCGCGTGGCGATCCGGCCCCCGGCGGCGATCGCCGAACTGCCGCGCGGTGTGGTGCTGCCGACGCGAAGGCTCGCACCAAGCCGCCACTTTGCGCCGAGCGGATAGCCGATCCGGCCATCGATAAAGACGCTGTCCGCCCCAGCTACGCCCAACGCCGGCGTGAAATGCGCGCCGAGCAGCGTCTCCTCCTCCTGCAACCAGGACAGCGCAAACCCGGTCTCGAGCGCACCCCAGCGGCGATCCGCGGCAAGCCCGATCCGCGTCGTCGGGCGGCTTTCGGCTTCACCCGATGCCGCGCCGCCGAACTCGCGCCAATCGCCGAGCCAGGCGCGCCCGCGCTCGGCGGAGACGGTCAGACCCCACGACCCCACCATATGGCGGCTGGCGAACGCAACGTCGCTGCGCGCGAGAAAGCCGCTGTCGCCGCCCGCTTCCCCCGCGATGCGGAAAGCCGCACCCGAAGCGCCCTGCATCTGCGCGACCAATCCCTCGGCGCTTTGAGACAGGGCGAAGCCGACTTTCATGTCCGGGGCGATCGCCGCGACGATCCGCGATGCGAGCACACGCGTGCCATGCGCCTCCTCGCTCGTCAGCTGCAAGGGCTGTGACCAGCCGAGGCCCGCCGCGCGGCTCCCCTCGCCCACCGTCACCGCCAGCGACAGCGCCCCGTTTCCAGCCGAACGCGTATGCGCGCCCGGCCCCACCGCGCCGCGCAGGCGCTGGACCTGCGCGGCATTGGCGGTGCGGCGCGACAGATCGAGCGTGTAGGCACGATCGTAGCGGTCGGTAACGATGGTGCTCAGCTGCGCGCTTTGAAGCGCATCGCCCATCGCCGCCGATCCGACGGCGAGCATGTCGCTCGTCAACAGCGCCGCATCGGTGCCCGCGATCCGTGTCGTGCCCGACGGCTGGAACGCGGCGGCGATATCGAGAATGCCGGTGCCGTAAGTGCTGTCGATCCCCGCGGCGCCCGCATCGCGTGCGGTGTCGAGCAGGATTTCGACGATCTCGGCCCCGGTCAGGTTGGGAAAGGCCTGCGCCAGCAGCGCGACCGCGCCCGAAACTTGCGGCGCGGCGAAGCTGGTGCCCGAAAAGACCGTCACGAATTGCTGGTTGCCGACCGTCTCGACGAAGATTTCGCCGTCTTCGTAAACGCAGCAGATCCGCTCTCCCAGAGCCGTGATATAGGAGGCGGCGTTGGGACCGGCGCGGTTGCTGAAGCTCGATATCGTCCCGTCCTGATCGACCGAGCCGACGACGATGACATTCGCCCCGCCCGCGGCGATGAGATCGTTACTGAAAGGGTCGACCTCGCCCACCGGCAGACCGTCATTGCCCGCCGCAACCACGATGACCAGGCCCGCCGCGGCGGCTCTGGCGACCGCAGCTTGAAGCTCGGTGGATGCGTTGCCGCCGCCAAGGCTCAGATTGACCACCGCCGCGCCGGTTTCCACCGCGACATCAATCCCGCGCGCGATGTCGCTATCGAGGAAACTGCAACCCAGCGAAGGGTCCTGCGGCGTGTCGTTGCCGCAGCTTCCGGGGCGGTCGGCGCGCAAAGCCAAGACCTGCGCATCGAAGGCGATGCCGAGAACGCCGGCGTCGTTGCGCCCGCCGGCGGCGACGAGCGCGACATTGGTGCCGTGATCGTCCTGCGGATCGATGCCGCGATCGTTGCCGGCGACATCCTGCGAATTGGGGTGGATGCGACCGGTAAATTCCGGGTTGTCGCTGTCTAGGCCGCTATCGACGATGGCGATGATCTCGCCCGTTCCGGTTGCGCCATCCTCCCACGCGGCGACGGCGCCGTGGAAGTTCGGACCGTCCGATTGGCCGAACTCCACCGTATCGAACGCGCCGGGCGGCGGAGGGGGTGGAGGCGGCGGAGGCGGTGGAGGGGGCGGCGGCGGTGGGGGTGCCGGCGGCGGCAGGACCGCGACGCCGGGCCCGCCGCCGCCCCCGCCACCGCAAGCGGCGAGCGCGGCGCAGGCGAATGCTGCTGCGGCGACGCGAGGCCAGCGCCTTCGCGAATGCTTCATAGGTTGTGCAGGTCCGTCAGCCATGCGCGCCGATCCTCAGCCGAGATACCCCACCAGGTCCCTCCCATAGGCGCAGGCACCGCGCGCATTCAAGGCGATCGGCAACAATGCGTAGTCTCGGCAGGGTCTTGGAGGTCGCCCCGCCGTCCTCCCGCCCTTGCCGCTGGCGAAGCTGCAAGCTAGCAGCTTCGTCGCACGACCGGACGGCGCAAGGAGACACGGCCCAGCATGACCAAAGCATTGATCGATCAGATCGAGGAAGCCTGGGAGGCGCGCGACACGCTTTCGCCGGGAAGCGACGTGCGCCACGCGGTCGGCCAGGCGATCAAGCTGCTCGACAATGGCGAGGAACGCGTGGCCGAGCCCGACGGCGAGGGCGGCTGGCGGGTCAATCAATGGCTAAAGAAAGCCGTGCTTCTCTCCTTCCGCCTCAACGACAACCGCGTGATGGAAACCGCCGCCGGCGGCGAATCCGCCTATGACAAGGTGCCTCTGAAATTCGCCGGCTGGGGCGACAGCCGCTTTAGCGAGGCGGGCTTTCGCGCGGTGCCGGGCGCGATCGTGCGGCGTGGAAGTTTCATCGGCAAGGGCGCGGTTCTGATGCCGAGTTTCGTCAATATCGGCGCCTATGTCGGCGAAGGCACGATGGTCGATACCTGGGCGACGGTCGGCTCATGCGCGCAGATCGGGAAGAACGTCCACCTGTCGGGCGGCGCCGGTATCGGCGGCGTGCTCGAGCCGCTCCAGGCCGAACCCGTCATCATCGGCGACGGCGCCTTCATCGGCGCGCGCGCGGAAGTCGCCGAGGGCGTGCGCGTGGGCGAAGGCGCTGTGCTGTCGATGGGGGTCTATCTCGGCGCATCGACCAAGATCGTTGACCGCGCCACCGGCGAAGTGCATCGCGGCGAAGTGCCGCCATATGCCGTCGTCGTCCCCGGATCGCTGCCGGGCAAGGACTTGCCGGACGGCTCGCCCGGCCCATCGCTCTATTGCGCTGTGATCGTCAAGACGGTCGATGCGCAGACCCGCTCTAAGACCGGTATCAACGAGCTGCTGCGCGACTAACCCGGTCCCCTTTCCCTCGCGCAATCTTCCCTCGCACCCGCCCGGGTGCGCAATCGCCTCTTTCCCGGGCGACGTCCTCTCGGCTATAAGACATCCAAACGGAGATTGTATGGCATACGAAAAAGACAACGAAGTCCACATCGAGGACGATGACGCTCGCGCGGCGAGCACGCCTGGCATCCTGCGGTGGATACTCGGCATCAGCCTGGTTCTCGCCGTGGTCGCGATGAGCCTGGTCTGGATCATTCCCGCACTCTTTGCCTGACGTCGAACGGGCTCTTGCCCCCTGCGTCCGTTAGTGCGCGCCTCCCGGAACGCTGCGAGCGAGCTTGCGTTGTCTCTCCCGTAAACCCTTTACGGAGACGACAATGAGCAATTCCAACAGCTTCCAGACCAACCAATACGTAAAATGGGAATGGGGCGATGGTTATGGCAAGGGCCAGATCGAAGAGCGCTTCGAAAAAGAAGTGACGCGCACCCTGCAGGGCAGCGAAGTCACCAAGGACGGCGATAAGGACAATCCCGCCTACCTGATCAAGCAGGAAGACGGCGACAAGGTCCTGAAACGCGGGTCCGAGCTCGAAGACTGGGACAAGGACTGAGCGCCGTGCCCAAGGCCAAGAGCAAAGCACAGCAACAGGCGGCGGGCGCAGCGCTCGCCGCCAAGCGCGGCGAGCAGGACAAGTCCGACCTGCAGGGTGCGTCGGTCGAAATGTATGAAAGCATGTCCGAAGACGAGCTCGAGGAAATGGCCTCGACCTCGCGAGAGGACCTGCCCGACACCGCGGACGAGGACTGAGCCATGGACAGCGACGAGAAAGACGAGATCTACGACACGTTCTACGACCGCGTGAACATGCAGCCCAAGGAGCTCGAGGAATGGCTCGAGACCGAGGAATCGAAGTCGGTCGGCGACAGCGATGACGGCGAGAGCACCGGCCACAAATCGGGCCGGCGCATCGTGGAGATCAAGCGCACGAATAAGGACGACCTGACCGACGACCAGTTCGAGCACATGAACAAGGTCAACAACTACATCAAGCGCCACCTCTCGCAGCAGCCCGACGGCGATGTCGAGGACACCGACTGGCGCTACAGCCTGATGAATTGGGGCCACGATCCGATGAAGGACGATTGAGGCGCGTAACCGATCGCGCGCCGGCGGCGAATGGGGGCATGAATGGAATGATCCATGTCGACCATGCCTGCCCAACCCCGCATCCCCGCACGCGCTACAGCCATCGCCATACGCGCCGAGGTCGATGACGACCTGACGCCCTATGTGCTTATCGCCAGTCTGACGCTCGCGATCGCGGCGATGAGCCTCGCCTGGATCGTCCCGGCGCTATACCTCTGAAGATCGCCTAATCCGCCTCCGGGATCAGCCGCTCGATCGGCGGCTGCCCGGCGGCGCGCGCGGCGTAGCGTTCGGCTTCGCGCAAGACGCGCATGGCATTGCGGCTCGCGATCAGTTCGAGCTCGACCTGCGAATAGCCGCGGCGCACCAGTTCGGCGAAAAGCTGCGGATAGCCGCTCACATCCTCGAAACCGTCGGGCCCGGTCGGCATGCCGTCAAAATCGCCGCCGATGCCGATATGTTCGACGCCGATCGTGTCTCTGATGTGATCGATGTGGTCGGCCATGTGCCCGATCGTCGTCGCCGGTTCGGGATTGGCCGCGTCCCATTGGGCCATCGCCGCCTCGACGATTCCCGGCTGTCCCAGATTGAGCGACTCGAGCCGGGCTTCTTCGGCAACGCGCGCGGCATACCATTGACGTCTTTCCTCGTTGAGAAAGCCGGGAAGCCCCACCACCATTACAATACCGCCATTCTCGGGCAGGCGCGCGAGCACGCTCTCGGGCACGTTCCTCGCATGGCCATTGACCGCCCGCACGCCCGAATGACTGAAGATTACCGGCACGCGCGAGGCGTCGAGCGCGTCGTGCATCGCCTCTTCGCTGACATGGCTGAGATCCACCAGCATACCGATCCGGTTCATCTCGCGCACCACGTCCTTGCCGAAATCGGTGAGGCCGCCATGCTCGGACTCGTCGGTCGCGCTGTCAGCCCAGGGGGTGTTCTCGCTATGCGTCAGCGTCATGTAGCGCGCGCCCAGGTCGTACATCTGGCGCAGCACGGCGAGGCTCGATCCGATCGAATGGCCTCCTTCCATGCCCAGCAGCGACGCGACGCGGCCATTGGCGATGGCGGTCTCGATGTCGCCGGAGGTTTCGGCATAGGCGAGTGCGTCCGGATAGCGCGCGATCAGCCGCTTCATCACGTCGATCTGCTCCATCGTCATACGCACCGCTTCGGGTTCGGAAAGGCTGACGGGCACATAGACCGACCAATATTGTGCGCCGACCCGGCCTTCGCGAAGCCGCGCGAGGTCGGTGTGCATCACCCGGCCTTCGGGATGGGCCGCGCCGGTATCGGTGGTGTCGGTGAAGTCGAAACCGCCCAACTGATTGTCGAACCGTGCGCGCAGCTGGATCGGCAGATCGTTATGCCCATCGAACACCGGCGCGATGTCGAGCGCGACGAGCGCGGCTTCGAGCGCGGGATCGGGTGCGGGCGCGGGCGCCGGTTCGGTCGCCACCGCGGCATCCTCGATCGGCGGCGGCGCTGTATCCTGCGCGGCAAGCGGGGCGGCGGCGAGACTTACGAGCGCGAGTAGCGGAAGGATCGCGGGAAGGCGCGGGCTCTGGGTGCGGCGCTGGGCAGGTTGCATAATGGGGCTTTCTCCCGATAGGACTGGCCCCCGAAGCGACTGGGAGCGGCGAGAATGAACCCGAATAGCGCGGCCGGGCTGATCGAACAATTGGGCTTGGCGCGGCATCCCGAGGGCGGGTGGTATCGCGAGACCTGGCGCGGCGCCCCCGGCGCGGACGGACGGGCGAGCGGCACCGCGATCCAGTTCCTGCTGGCAGCGGGCGAAGCGTCGCACTGGCACCGCATCGATGCGGACGAGCTCTGGCTGTGGCAGGGCGGCGACCCGCTTGAATTGCGCACTGCCGACGGGGACGAGAAGCGTGTCAGCACCGTCGTGCTCGGCCCCTCCCCCGCCTCCGGACATGAGCTGCAAGCCCGCGTTCCGGCCGGAGCCTGGCAGGCGGCGCAGCTGCAATCCTCGGCCGTCGGCTATTGCCTCGTCTCCTGCATCGTCGTCCCGGGCTTTGAGTTTTCCGCCTTCGAACTCGCGCCGCCCGGCTGGTCGCCCAACTCCACACCCAATCAGGACGCTGCCGCATGATCCGCGTTGTCCTGAGATTGGTGCTCGCCGCATTCTACGGCTTTGCCGGGGTAATGCATGTCCTCCGGCCAGAGCCGTTCCTGTCGATCATGCCGGAAATGGTGCCCTACCCCGAGGCGATCGTCTTCTGGACGGGCGTTGCCGAGATCGCGGGCGCGATGGCGCTCGTCCAGCCCTTCGACATCCGCCTGCGCCGCGCCGCCGGGATCGGACTTGCGCTCTATGCGCTGTGCGTGTGGCCGGCAAATATCAATCACTTCGCAATGGACATGGCGCGCGAGGATGGCGGGCTGGGACTGCCCTATCACGTGCCGCGCATGCTGGCGCAGCCGGTCCTTATCGTGTGGGCGTTGTGGGCGGGAGAGGTGCGTATTCCGCACCGCAAGGATGCGCGTGCCGGGTAGCGAGATGTCCGTGACCCCTTCGCCGAACGTCGCAGAAGACGCTATCGCCGAATTGCTGGCGCAGCGCGGGCCCGGCAAGACGATCTGCCCGAGCGAGGTCGCCCGCCGTCTCGCCGGCAAAGGCGGCGACTGGCGCGCGCTGATGGCGGGGGTGCACGAAGCGGTCGATACGATGCTGGGGCGCCGCGACATCGCCATTTCCTGGCGCGGTCGGCGGCTGGACCGGCGCCGCGGTGCCTATCGCATCGCCACGCGCCGGTCCGCCTCGAGGGAAGCCGTCAGCTTCCGCTAACTCAGCTGAGGTGCTTGGATACCGCAGCCGTCATCTTGAACATCGAAATCTGGTCGTGGCCGATCACCGCGCCCAGCTTCTTGTCCGGATTGATCTGCCGTTTGTCCTTGGAATCCTGCAGGTCGTTCGCCTTGATATATTCCCAGACCTTCGAGGTCACCTGGGCGCGCGTCATCGGACCCTTGCCGACGACGTTCTCCAGATCGCTCGACAGGTTCACCGGCTTTTGCAGTGCGTTGGTCTTTGCTGCCATATTCAGTCTCCCTTGTTTTCTACGCTATTGCTCTTGGATTATGCGAGCGGCCACCATGCCGGCGACCGCGGCGGATCAGGTCATGTCCCCATCTATCGGATCGTCGATCATGCTGGCATCGGCGGCCTCGACCCCGGTGAACTGCGCGTGGAGCACGCTGCAACCGGTGACGGAACCCTCGATCGCATGGATCAGCTCTTCGCGGCTCGCCCCCGGCATGAGGGTCAGCGGCAGATCGGTCGCGAACAGCTGAAACACGTAGTCGCGCGTCTCCCCGATCGGCGGGTCCGGCAGGAGCCATTCCGAATTGCCGTGCGCGTTCTTGCCGGTGCGCGGCGGGGCCTCTCCTTCAAGCAGCTTGCCGCGCTGTCCGGCGAGTCCCCAGACCAGCCAGTGACACGCCGGCTCGCCCGCTGCACCGGCGCCGCCGGTGGCGTCCTCGACGATCACGATCAGCTCCTGCGAACCCGGCGGCGGCGCCGTCCATTCGAGCGGCGGCGCGACTGCGTCCTCTTCCGTGGCGGTGAAACACGGATCGAGCTGCCCGCCGGCTGCGAATGCCGGGCTCGAAAGCTTGAGCCCCCCGCGCTCGAAACTCTTCGCATCGCCGAGCCGGGCGATCGCGAGACCGGGATGGCGCGCGGATTCGGGCAGGGCGCCGGTCAGCCAGCTTGGCAGTTCAGGCATGATTCTGTCTTTCCATTCCCCGCCTGCTAGTCGAGGGATGCTGCCGAGACGAGGGGAAAGGCGGCGATTTGCCCCGGTTTGTTGCGGAAAAGCGCTCATACGCGCGTTCCTGGCGGCGGAAATGGCTGCCCGGGCGGCGCAGATAGTGACCGCGCGTCGGTCCGCGCCCGCCCTGCGGCACCCCTCCCAGCACCCTGCACATCATACCTACGCAGATCGGACTTGCCGTTCGTGCTCGGGCAGGACATGAAAGGCTGGGGGGTCCGCTGGTGGAGGATCGCCCACCTTGTCGTTTCGGAGTCGCGATCTTTCCCATGCCCATCCATTCCTTTCCCTCGCCCGTCCCTGCTGCGCGTACCGCGCTTACCGCGACGCTCGCTATCGCGCTCGCGGCCTGCGGCGGCGGCGGGCCGAGCGACCGGGGGCCGATCGCCGGCCCCAGCCCGACGCCCGTTCCATCGCCGACCACCACACCCACGCCGCCCCCGCCGCCGACCGGCACCTGCGCGATCCAGAACCAGCTGCAATTCGCCGACGACGTGCTCGAGGAATGGTATCTCTTCCCCGATCTGCTCGCTGATGTCGATCCCGCCGCCTTCAATTCGGTCCAGGGCTTTCTCGATGCCCGCGTCGCGCCCGCGCGCGCGCAGCGGCGCGATGTCGGCTTTACGTTCGCCACCTCGATCGAGGAAGAGAACGAGCTCATCAATTCGGGCTCGAGCGCGGGCTTCGGTATCCGGCTGAACTACGACACGGTGAACAACCGCGTCTTCGTGCTCGAGGCCTTCGAAAACGGGCCGGCCTTCGATGCGGGCTTCGATCGCGGCGTCGAATTGCTCGCGATCGGCACCAACGGCTCGAACCTTGAGTCCGTCGGCGCACTGCTCGCCTCGGGCGGGGTCGGCGCCGTGGTCAACGCGCTCGGTCCGTCCGATCCGGGCGTCACCCGTACCCTGCGGTTCGCGCGGCCCGATGGCACTGTCATCACTGCCACCGTGACGAAGGAGGAATTCGCGCTCGATCCGATCTCCGACCGCTATGGCGCCCGCATAATCTCCGATGGCAGCAGGACCGTCGGCTACGTCAATCTACGCACCTTCATTATCGCCGACGCGGCGGACCAGCTGCGCGAAGCCTTCGCGCTGTTCAACGCCAACGACGTCACCGAACTGGTCCTCGATTTCCGCTACAATGGCGGCGGGCTCGTGAGCGTTGCGGAGACGCTCGGCGACCTACTGGGCAAAGGGCTGGAGGGGCAGGTCTTCAGCGAGACCATTCTGCGGCCCGAAAAGTCGGAATTCAACGACACCGCGCTGTTCAGGGCCGAGCCAAACGCCCTGCGCCCCGAAAAGATCGCCTTTATCACCACCGACGCCAGCGCTTCGGCGAGCGAGCTCGTCGTCAACGCGATGTTGCCCTATTTCGAACCGGAGGACATCGCGATCATCGGCCAGAACACGTCGGGCAAACCGGTGGGCCAATTCGCCTTCGACCTCGAGGAATGCGACCTGCGCATTCGCGCGGTGACCTTCCGCACGGTCAATGCCAACGGCAATGGCGAGTACTTCAATGGGCTTGCCGATGTCGTCCCCAACACCTGCCGCGCCGACGACGACTTCACCCGGCAATTGGGCGATCCGGCGGAGGATTCGCTGGCGACCGCCCTGTCCTTCCTACGCGGCGAAAGCTGTACGCCTATCGCTAGCAGCATCACCGCGCAAAGCGTGCGCGGGCGCAAGATGCTGACGCCGGCCAATCGCAGCGCGGCGCAATGGCAGATCCCGGGTCTGTTCTAAGCGCCTTACACGGTAGCTATCCTGCACGGCCGATCACGGCGCCGGATCGCCGGTGAAAGGCGCCGCGTCGGTATAGGCGCAGCCGAACAAGGTCTCCTCGCCCACGGCCAGCGTTGCGGTAAACGGATAGACGCGGTCGCTCATGCCGTCCGAGCATTCGCCCGGCGTGAGCGCGAGGTTGACCGCACGGCCGTCCAGCTCGCCCGAATAGCCGAGCCCGTTATTCCCGGCAAAGCGCGTGGCTGTAAAGGCGGATCCGTCGATATTTTCAGGGGTCGCATAAACCGCCTGGTAGCGCCCACCCTCGGGCGAGATTTCAAGCTTCCAGAACGGTTCGGTGCCGAGCGCGGTAATCGTCTCGTCCGCCGCGATGCCGGCAAACGGTTCGGCGTCGCGGCTGATATCGCCCGGACTATCGGCGCAGCCGGCGATAAATGCGCTCGCGCAAAACGCGATCGTATAACGGGCGAAGGGGAGCATCCTCATCGTGCGCGCCCTATCATGCGCTCGCCGGCGTAGGAAAGCGGCGCTTGGCCCCACGCCGCGGGCCGGAAGCGAAAGCGGGCGGGCCGCATGGTGCGACCCGCCCGCTTTCAACGTAATCTTGGCAGTCCGAATTACTGCGGCATCAGGACGGTGTCGATCGCGTGGATCATGCCGTTCGAAGCCTCGACATCCGTCGCGGTCACGCGCGCGGTGCCGCCCGTCGCATCGGTAAGCACAACGGCATCGCCGTCCATCATCGCGGTCAGCGTGCCGCCATTGACGGTGTTGATCTCGTAGCCTTCCTCACCCGCATCGGCGATCGCCGCGGTCAGCGTGGCGGCGTCGATCGAGCCTTCGACGACATGATAGGTGAGGATGTTGCCGAGCGTATCGGTGTCTTCGGTAGTCAGCGTTTCCAGCGTGCCGTCGGGCAGCTTGCCGAAGGCGTCGTTGGTCGGCGCGAAGACCGTGTACGGACCTTCGCCCGACAGCGTTTCGCCGAGTTCGGCGGCGGTCACCGCTTCGACCAGGGTCGAGAAGTTCTCATCGCCCTGCGCGACCGCAACGATCGTATCGGGCGCAGTCGCCTCGTCCGCCATCGCGGTTTCGTCGGCCACCATGGCATCGTCGGTATCGGCATCAGGGGCACACGCGACGAGTGCCAGGGCGCTGGCGGCGGCAAGAGTGGTCGCGAACGTATTCTTGATCGAATTCATAGTCGTTTTCCTTTGGGAATCAGTTCATTACTGGAAATTCAGCAGCAGCGTCGCGCATTATTGCGCCCGCTCCAATTACCTATACAAAAGCATGTCTGCCGCAGTTGTTCCAAGAAATGTGGTAAAATTGGGGCGGGCCGCTGGCGCCGCCACTGGCTCATCGTGCGCGCGCTTAATGCCCTTGCTCAAAGCACCTTGTCGGGCCGCGCGGCGTGCTTGTCCTTCTCGCCCTTGCCGAAGTGCCGCTCGAGCCGCTGCGCCAGCGTATTCGCCGCCTTGCGCGCGGCGTCGTCGACCTTGTCCGCCTTGCCGTGCACCCCGATCGGCTTGCCGCCGCGCGGGCGCGCCTCGATCATGCATTCCTTGTCGTCCGCCCCGTGCTTCGAACTGTTCACGTCGCGCACATGCACCTCCACCCGCGTCAGCCGGTCCGCGAACCGCGCGATCTTCTCGCGCACCATGTCCTCGATCCGTGTCGCCACGTTCTCGGTGCCCATGACGCTGCTGTCGGAGTTGAATTGGAACTGCATCGGGGGTTTCTCCTCTTTTGGTCTTGATCCACTCATCTGGAGACGAAGCCCCGCGCCCGCAAGCGGTATTCGATCGGGCACGGATGCGCCTCGGATGCGTTGATCGCGGGAAAGCCTACTCCCCTCGCTTCGACCACAAGGAGCCCACATGGCCGACCGCACCCTTTCCCAGATCACCAAGACCCTGCGCGACATCGACATCTGCATGCTCGTTACCAAGACCGGCGCCGACGCCCAGATCGCCGCGCGCCCGATGTCCAACAACGGCCAGGTCGAGCGCGATGACGCCACCACCTATCACTTCGCCACCGACGATGGCCGGATCGACGACGACCTCAAACGCTCGGACGAGTGCGGCGCGACCTATGCGAAGGGCGAGTTCTACGCCGCCGTTCAGGGCACCGGCACGCTAATCCACGACCGCGCGGTGATGGAGAAGCACTGGACGCCCGAGCTGGAGAAGTGGTTCGAGAACGGTCTCGACACCGAAGGCCTGATCCTGATCGAAGTCCGCCCCGCGCGCATCGCCTGGTGGGAAGGCCGCGAGGATGGCGAGGTCGTGATCGAAGGCTGACCCGGCGCGGGTTTTCCAACGCGATGGAACAGGTGGAACACGGTCCAGGGCGGAAAACCATGATTGTGTCACCCTACGCGGCGAAACCGTAACACTGGCGCGTGAAGCGTGAACCTGGGGCGCGCGAAGTGTCACCCGGCGGCGGCAAAGTGTCACGCTCGGGCGCTGCGAAGTGTCACCTTGGCCACCGCTCGGTGTCACTCTGCACCGCGCGTCGCATCGTGGTCGGGTCGCGCGTTTGGAGGCCCCTTGGCCAGAAGCGGATGGACGGGCTTACCCCGCTGCCCCGTCCCCGCCGACGCCTTACGGTTCGCCGCCACTTCCATCGCCGCGTCCCAGTATCTCGCAAATTCGGGAGCCCGCGCCCGCAGGCGATAGGCCGACTGGCGCGTCATGCCGACCGAGCGGGCAGCAGGCGCGACCTTCCCGGTGCGGGCGAGGAGTTTGAGGAAGGCCGACGCCTTGGCGCCGGTCCAGCGGGTGAGATCGGGTTTGGTGGTGGACATGGCGCCGAGGATTAGGCGCGCCGCTTACGTGTAGGAAAGCCCGCCCGCCGCACGTCATCCCCGCGAAAGCGGGGACCCAGGGCGGAGCCGTAAGCGCGGCAGCAATGGCGCCGCGTCCGCGGAAATCAGGCTAAAGTGAAGGCGTCATACCCCTCTATCAGGAGCGCTGCGCGTTACTCCGACGCGGCGGCTTCGGCGGCCTCGGCCTCGCGCTTGGCGATGCGGGTCGCTTCGGCTTTTTCGCGGGCCTCAACGGTTCGGCGCGCCTGATTCGCCAGCGTCATCCAGCTCTTTTGCGCGCGCAGTTCACGGGTCTTCACGTTTTCAAGCGTCGCGTCTTCGGCGCGCTGTGCCGCTTCTTCGGCACGCTCTTTGTAGAATTCGAATGTCTGAACCATTGTGTTGTCCCCGTTACGAGATGGAAGGGATCCCCCCCGGCGATGGAGCGGCGGGCGATGACCGCGATTGGCAAACCGCCCGCCGCTCCTTTGCTCACGCGTCAGTCGGCAGCGGACAGGTTGACCGCGCTTTCCTTGCCGTTGCGGCCGGTCTCGACCTCGTAATTGAGACGCTGCTCCTTATCGAGCCCGTGCATGCCCGCGGCCTGAACGGCGGAGATGTGGACGAAGCTGTCGGCCGAGCCGTCGTCGGGCTGGATAAAGCCATAGCCCTTGTCGGTGTTGAAGAATTTCACGGTGCCAGTTTTGCTGGACATATAATCGTTCCTTTCAAGAACGTGGGTGTTGCCGCGCGGCGACATGCCGGGCGGTCGTGCGTCATTCGTTCAGATGAAAGGAAGTCGTCGTCCGGTTAACGCCGGGGCCGGTTGGGTGTCCCTATTGGGGCAGCCAGATGGCAAGCGGCGGAGCGCAAATTTCGAAGTCCGTCGCAAATTCCGACGTCAGCGAGAGATGGTCTAGCAGGGAATTGCGGGAAAAGCTAATTATTGTTCGCGGCCGGTGTTTTCAGCGCTCCGCGTTCAATGTCCCGCCCGTATCGCCCAGCGATGATCGCCCACCCCGCTCGACCGGCGGTGATCGCGGATGCGTTTGGCGTAATATTCGACGAGATCGAAATAGGTTTCCCGATCCGCCCGGGTGTTGCTGGCCCGCTGGTTCATCACCGCGCGCTGGTGATTGGAGAGAAGCTCGTTGAGGTCCATGTCGTGCATCCTTCCGTTCCCCGCTCGCACGCCGAACAGGCGCGGATGCGGCTTGGCCCTAGGCCGGCTAAGAGGCGTAATGGAAGGAAGGGGGCGCACGTGAAGCGCCGCAGGCCGTCGATCGCGACTGGTAGCTGAGGTGTTGTATACAGGTAAAACGGCTGGATGGCTAGCGGTTATCGTGGTGGTGGCGGGGCGAGGTTAGCTGGCGAGAGACTGCCCGGTGGTGGACATGGCGCGCAAGACTAGGCGTGCGGCGTGCGTGCAGGAAAGATTTCTCAACTTCTCCCGATTATTGTCCCACAAAGTAGAAATACGGCAGGGCGAACGATGATTGAGATGTTACTGAATAGCACGTGGCCCCTGGCCGCCATTATCATGGCAATTACGCTGTTCTTCGCGTCGCTCATATTAGCGATGCAGGTCATCTTGGAAAAGCACAAGATCGCGAAAAAGAAGGCCTATTGGGCGGGTCGCAAAGGGAGGTCACAAAAGGAATCAAAGGCGGATTTCGCCGCCGACCAATTGAAAAAGGTCAGTGCAGCGCCCTTCACCGCGCGCGCCCTTCTCAACCGGTCCGAGGCCAAGGTGTTTCAGACCTTGGATGCCGCCGTAATCGCCCGCAATCCGCGATGGCAGGTGATGGCACAGGTCTCGCTCGGTGAGTTTCTCGCAAGTCCCGACAGGGACGCGTTTTTCGCAGTGAATTCCAAGCGCGTGGATTTCGCACTGATGGATGAAAATTGCCGCGTGGTGCATGCCCTGGAATATCAGGGGAGCGGCCACCACAAAGGCGAAACCGCCGCCGCGAGGGATGCGGTAAAGAAAGAGGCGCTGAGGAAAGCCGGCATCGGCTATCACGAAGTGGTCGCCGGCCACACCACGCCGAGCGAACTACGCGCGCTCGTCGAGAAGCTTGTGCCGACCTACCATGAACGGGTGCGGGCGTTTGGCAAAGCGGCGGCGCGGTAGGCTATAAGCGCCGCATTCAAGTCCTATCGTCGGTGGAGCCCGTAATGGGTTCCTGCGAGGGTTTGTCTCCCTTGCGCAGCGCGCGCAGTTTCTTGGCGATGACCGTGATCATGTCGAATTCGGTCTCGCGAGCTTTTACCGTGTCGGCCTCGTGGGCTCTCGCCGAGGAAAGCCTGTGAGCTCGCAGCAATTCTTTTATCTTCATCTCGTTCTCCCGCAATCCGCAAAAGCATCACCGGGGGCGGGGCCAAATGGGCCTGCCCCCGGCAATGTCGGACGATCAGCCCTGTTGCTTTCGGGCCTGGTCCTTCTGGCCTTCAGGCGACTTGCCCTGTTCCATTTGCAGGCTGGTCGCGTGGACCTTTCCGCCATTCACTTCGCGAGTCTCATAGGCGTAGGCCTGACCGGCGCGCGGTTCCTGTCCCTGCTGTTGCAGGTCGGACTTGTTGAACGGCAGCGCGTCGCCGCCCTTCTCGGGGGTGATCATGCCGCTGCCCTTGGCAGTGTCGTATGATTTGATTTTGCCGGTATGGGCCATGGTGAATACTCCTTCTGTCTCGCGCAGACGATCGAAAGCGATCGCTTGTGCGCGATGCTAAAAAGCGGAGATGTGGGGAAAGGAATACTTCTGAATATTCATGACCGTCGATCACGACTGGTAGCAAGCTTATATATGGGTATCATGAGGAAGATTGCAATCAAGCCCGCGCTATTATTTGCAAATACTTGGGACGAACAATCGAATGCGGGGCCTACGACCAAGATTTTACGCCTTCAATCCGCCCGCACAATCTCCTCGCTGAGCACCGCCACCGTCGCGCCTAGCAGTTCGATGCGCGTCGCGTTGGTCGCGCGTTGGCCGCCGGGAGCCAAGGTCACGGTTTGGGTGACATCGTAATTGCCGTCCATCGTGTAGCGCACCGTCATCATGTTGCCGCGCGTCCAGATGCGGACCGGGCCGAAGACATCGGAGAGCCGCGCATCATAGACGCCCTGCCCCTTGGCCTGCGCGGTCATGATGCGGGTGCGGACTTCCTTTTCGCCTTCGTAGATGTCCTGTGTCAGCACCAGCCTTCCGTCGGCCTCGACCAGGCCCACGCTTTCCACGCGCACCGGGACCGTGCCGAGCACACCCTTGTCGAGTTTGCCCGTGCCCATAGTGCGCCCTGCGAAGAAAGCGATCGGATCGAAGGCGGGCGCCTCCGCCCGCGGGACCATTGTGAAGCCCTCCTCGGGCAGGCTCGCGCAGGCGGGAAGCCACAGCGCCATGAAGGCGACGGCGATGATACGGGCCGGTTTTGCGAACCCCATCGCCGCTATTCCGCGGCGTCTTCAGGCAAATACAACCGCTCGCCCTTCTCCTTGTACACCCGGCTCATCTCTTCCATCCCCTCGCGGTTCGCCTCGCGCTCCGCTTCCGTGTTCTCCCCCTTCAAATCCTCGCTCGCCAGGTAGCTGTCGGCGTTCTGCTTCGCTGCAAACTCGCGCACTTCCTGGCTGATCTTCATCGAACAGAATTTGGGGCCGCACATCGAGCAGAAGTGGGCGGTCTTGGCGCCTTCTGCGGGGAGCGTCTGGTCGTGGTATTGCTCGGCAGTGTCGGGGTCCAAGGACAGATTGAACTGGTCGCGCCAGCGGAATTCGAAGCGTGCCTTCGACAGCGCGTCGTCGCGCACCTGCGCCGCCGGGTGGCCCTTGGCGAGGTCGGCGGCGTGGGCGGCGAGTTTGTAGGTGACGACACCCACCTTCACATCGTCGCGGTCGGGGAGGCCGAGGTGCTCCTTGGGCGTGACGTAGCAGAGCATCGCGGTGCCGTACCAGCCGATCTGCGCCGCGCCGATGCCGCTGGTGATGTGGTCGTAACCCGGCGCGATGTCGGTCACGAGCGGGCCGAGCGTGTAGAACGGCGCCTCGCCGCACGCCTCCAGCTGCTTTTCCATGTTCTCCTTGATCTTGTGCATGGGCACGTGGCCCGGCCCCTCGATCATGACCTGCACGTCCTGCTCCCAGGCGCGCTTGGTGAGTTCGCCCAGCGTGTAAAGCTCGGCGAATTGCGCTTCGTCATTGGCGTCGGCGATAGAGCCGGGGCGCAGGCCGTCGCCCAGCGAATAGGCGATGTCGTAGGCTTTCATGATCTCGGTGATCTCGTCGAAGTGCTCGTAGAGGAAGCTCTCCTTGTGATGCGCGAGGCACCATTTCGCCATGATGGAACCGCCGCGGGAGACGATGCCGGTTACGCGCTTGGCGGCGAGCGGGACGTAGGGCAGGCGCACACCCGCATGGATGGTGAAATAGTCGACGCCCTGTTCGGCCTGCTCGATCAGCGTGTCGCGGAAGACTTCCCAGGTGAGGTCTTCGGCCACGCCGCCGACTTTCTCGAGCGCCTGGTAGATCGGCACGGTGCCGACCGGCACGGCGGAGTTGCGGATGATCCATTCGCGCGTGTCGTGGATGTTGCGGCCCGTGGAAAGGTCCATGATCGTGTCCGCGCCCCAGCGGGTCGCCCACACCATCTTGTCGACTTCCTGCGCAACGTCGGATGCGACGGCGGAGTTGCCGATGTTGGCGTTGATCTTCACGAGGAAGTTGCGCCCGATCGCCATCGGTTCGCTCTCGGGATGGTTGATGTTAGAGGGGATGATCGCACGGCCCCGCGCGACTTCGCTCCGCACGAATTCGGGCGTGATGACATCGGGGATTTCCGCACCCCAATCCTCGCCATCGCGCACGAAGTCCTTGGCGATCTCGCGGCCAAGGTTCTCGCGCTCGGCGACGTATTCCATTTCGGGGGTGATGATGCCCTGCCTAGCATAGTGCATCTGGGAGACGTTCATGCCTGGCTTGGCGCGCAGCGGGCGTTTCACAGTGTTCGGAAATTGCGGGACGCCGCCCGAACGGTCGGGGCCGAGCTGGCCGTTGTCTTCCGGCTTCACCTCGCGCGCGTCGTATTCCTCGACATCCCCGCGCGCGCGAATCCAGTCCGTGCGCTTTGCGGCGAGGCCTGCATTGATGTCGATAGCAACGTCAGGGTCCGTGTACGGGCCGGAGGTATCGTAGACCCGCACCGGAGCCTCACCGCCTTCAAGGTCGATCTCGCGCATCGCGACCTGCACGCCGGAGCCGGTGCGCGCGCCCACGTGAATTTTACGCGAGCCGCGAATGGGTCCGGTGGTTACGCCGATTTCTACGGGGGAATTGATGTCGGCCATTTACGCTCTCCTAGTGACGGAGTGCGGGCCCAAACCTCACGACCGGCCCACTCCCTCCGCCGATGCTAATCGGTTCAGGTTCGACGGGTCGGACAGCGCCACCTGCCCCTCTCAGCGAAAGCTCGCTCCCCGGGGATGGGAACGGCATAGGCTCTCGCGGCCGCGTCGTCCAGAGCGGCTAGGTCGAACCGAGCTTCCAACGCCTCTCGCGCTCGGCGAGCCACGAGGTCTTCTCCTCATCGCCGGTCGCTTCGCGGCCATCGGGCCAGAAATACCGATAGGGCAGGGCCAGCTCGGCTTCGTAGCTGCGCGAAAATTCGCGGCGGTTCATGCCGGTAATCCTGCGCATCTCGTTCAGGTAATGCGGCAGATCGGCATAGGCGAAGTCCGCCGACAGCTCAGGGCGCTCGCTCGTTTCGGCTGCGCGCCAATGCGTGCGGGCGACGCGAATTCCGCGCGCGATGCGCTTGGGCGTTCGTCCCAGCCGCTTCGCGCAGGCACGCTCGAGCGAGCGGGTGGTGCAGCCAAGGTCGTCTGCGGCCTCTGCAATTATCACGTCGCCCTCGCGGGCCAGCGCGTAGTGCCAGAAGCGTTCGGCAAGGCCAGCGGGAGCCGCCGCGGGAAGGCAATCGAGCAGCGCTGTATCGAGCGCGCGGAACTGGCTCACGGCATCCTTGGGAGCGGCCCGCAAGGTCCGGTCGATGCCCGCAAGGATGGGGTGCCGCTTCGGATCGACATCGACCACGCCCGCCTCGCGCTGCATGTCGATGCCCAGCATCCTGTCATAGGCGCCCGGCGCAACCCGCATGGTCAGGACCGGGTCCGATCCCAACGAATAGCGAACAAAGACCGGGTCCGTGTTCACCCCGAACAGGGCCGAAGCGTCGCGCCGCACCCCGTCCACCTCGATCTGGGTGTCGGAGATGTTAAAGGCGACAAGCCCCGCGCCCACCGTCATCTGGTCGCGCAGTTCCATCGCGAAGAACCCATAGCTTTCGACGAGCCCGGCGAGCTTCTCGTCGGGCAAGGCAAGCGCGATCGACATGCGCCGCTTTATGCGGAGCATGCGCGTCTCAAGTCAATCGCACCGAAGGCCCCCTCATTGAGCGCAATCAAGCGGCGGCTAGCTTCCCACCGATGGTCTCTTCGGCTTGCCGCTTGCCGTCGCTCATGCCCTCGCGCTCGTAGAGCCGGTAGCGCGACAGCAGCGCAAGCCCGATGACGACGCCGACGATCGGCAGGATGCTCGACGATGCGATGATCGCGCCAAGGGTGGCCTCGCTCTGCTCTGCATTGGCGACGAAGCCGCTCAGTTGCAGGAGCCAGCCAAGCGCAAAGCCCGTGGCTGCGCCGCCGATATTGCCGACCAGACGATAGATCGTCATGTAAATGCCCTGGCGCTGCCTCCCGGAAAGCCGCGCATCGTAATCCGCAATATCGCCGAGCATGGCGAAGTTCACCGATGCCGCCCCCCCGGCGATCCCTGCGAGGATCGCAAGCGTGAGGTAGAGCGGGAACCCTCCCCACAGGACGAACGGGATCAGGGCGAACACCAAGAGCCACAATTGCAATCCCTTGGTCCAGATCGCGCGCATTCCCCAGCGCGGGATCATGGCATACCAGGCGAAACCCGTGACCCGCTGAATGACCAGGTAGGCGGCGAAGATGACGGCGATCATGTCGGGGCGATCGATCACATAGCGCAGCATGTAGGGCACGCTGAAGGCGAGGCTTGTAAAGGCGAAGCTTTCGGCGAACTGCACCCCGATAAGCTGGCGGTGATAGCCCACGCCAAGCACCTCTTTCAGCATGCCGAACACGTTGCGCTCGACCTTTGTGTGGCGTGCGGGAAGCTCCTTGAGCAGGGGATAGAGCGCGAGGGTCAGCACCGTGACGAGCGCGCCCAGCCCGATGGCCCATGGCATCATGGCGGCGCGGGGGTCTTCGGCTTGGAGCACGTTCTGCCCGACGAAGTTCATGGCGATGACGCCGGGAATGACGAGAAAGGGAACCAGAATGGCGTAGAGGGTACGGCGTCTGGGCGTCTTCCCGGCCTCGATCCCGATGGCGCGGATCGGGATGCTGCGCAAGGTGAAGGTGGTCTGCACCCATATGAGTGCGAAGAAGATCCAGACGATCGTGCCGATTTCGCCCAGCCCTTCCGGAACCAGCCAAAGCGCGCCTGCAAAACAAGCCATCAAGCCGCCTGCAAGGATGAAGGGTCGGCGTCTTCCGGCCTTGCTCTCCGACCGGTCGGACCATGTGGCGATGGCGACATCCGAAACCCCGTCATAGATGCGCGCAATTGCGAGCAAAGTGCCGACG
Source organism: Erythrobacter sp. (assembly GCF_036351135.1). Classification (GTDB taxonomy): domain Bacteria; phylum Pseudomonadota; class Alphaproteobacteria; order Sphingomonadales; family Sphingomonadaceae; genus Erythrobacter. The sequence goes on along the minus strand of NZ_JAZBON010000037.1, from coordinate 3,958 downwards.
ACGGCGGGGGCGACGAGCAGGACGTCGGTTGCATAGATGAAATAGAAGTTGGTGAAGAAGACGCCGAGCATGGTCGCCGGGATGGTGGTGAGCGCATAGAACAAGAGGCCGCGGCGATAGACCGTTTCCGGATTGTCGATGATCGCCGCCATGATGCGTGCTTCCCCCATTGCTTGAGCGCATGATGGCCAAGCATCGCGTGGTGCCGCTTGAACAAATGCGACAAAGTGGTTTTCGCGCGATGTTTCAGGGCGTGGCGCGGGGGTGACGAGGGCAATGTGCGGTGTCGGAAGAGAGAGAACTAAAAGGACGCCACCCACACCTTTTCTGCAAATGATTATCAAAACTATGTTGACGCCATTCGATCTCTTTCTGTAACTGCGAATCACTCGCACTTGCAGAAAGAGATCGATGAGACGCCCGCTTCGTATCCCCCTCGGCACCACGCTCGCCTCCGCCTTCTCCCTTGCCATTGCCCTCGCCGCCGCGCCTGCTGCGGCTGAAACGGCAGCTGAGGCTGTCGATGACAGCGCGTCTGGCGCCGCAGCCGCACCCATCGTCGGCCAGATCACCGTTGTCGCGACCCGCAACCCGACAGAAGCCTACGATTTCCCCGGACAGGTCACCGTGGTCGAACGCGAGGAGATCGAGGATTTCAACGCCTCTACCTTGCAGGACATCTTCGTCGCGATCCCCGGAGCGACGTTCGATTCCGGCCCGCGGCGCACGGGCGATACGCCCAATATTCGCGGCCTCGGCGGCAATGCCGTGCTGATCTTTCAGGACGGCGCACGGCAGAGCTTTGCCTCGGGCCATGACGGGCGCTTCTTCATCGATCCCGAACTGGTGCAGACCGTCGAAGTCGTGCGCGGGCCGTCCTCGGCGCTTTACGGCTCAGGCGCACTGGGCGGTGTGATCGCGACCCGTACGGTCACCGCACGCGATCTCGTCGAGGATGGCGAGCGTTTTGCGGTGAAGCTCGCCACCGGATACCAGTCGGTGAACGACGAATTCCGCGTGGGCGGCACGGTCGCAGGTCAGTCCTCGGACGGCGTGTGGGATGCGCTCGGCCATTTCACCTACCGCACCGCGGGCGACATCGAACTGGGCGACGGCTCCACCCTCCCCGCCGATGACGAGATCACTTCCTCGCTCTTGAAGCTTACCACCCGGCCCAGCGACGCGTTCGAAATCAGCGCTTCCTACACCCGGTTCGAACTCGACGCGACCGATCCACAGAACCCGCAAGGGGCGAACCTTGCTGGACCCGACAACGAACTCGTCTTTCGCGACATCGTCAGCGACACGGCACAGGTAGGGCTGAACTGGAACCCGGCGAGCGATGCGATCGACCTCAATGCCGTAGGCTACTATTCGCGCAACGGCGTGGAGGAGGACACGATAGGCACACCGCGCGTCGCGGACCGCGAGGTCGAGACCTTCGGCGTGCTCATCGACAACCGCTCGCGCTTCGATCTGGGCGCCGGATCCAGCCTCACGCTCACCTATGGCGGGGAATATTACCGCGACGAACAGACCGGCCTAGACACCGCGACTGGTGACGGGACGCGCGGCGGGGTGCCGGATGCCGAGACCGATTTCATTGGGCTGTTCGTGCAGGCCGAGCTGACCCTCGCCGATCTCGGCGCCATTCCGGGCGAGCTCAGTGTCATTCCCGGCATTCGCTGGGACTCCTTCCAATCCGAGGCCGAGGGAGAGGTCTTCGAAATCGACGACGACGAATTCTCGCCAAAGATCGGCGTCTCCTACAAGCCGATCCCCGAGCTGCTGTTGTTCGGCAATTACGCGCTCGGTTTCCGCGCGCCCTCCTTCAACGAGGCCTTTGCCGACGGGACGCATTTCGTGATCCCGGACCTTTCCGCCGCGCCCGGACCGATGGGGCCGCGCTTCGTCTCGAACCTCTTCATCGGCAACGCCGCCCTCCAGCCCGAGGAATCGGAGAGCTACGAATTCGGCGCCGGGCTCGACCTGCCGGACCTCATCGCAGACGGCGACCGGCTGACGATCAAGGGCTCCTACTACGAAAGCGATGTCGACAATCTCATCGGGCTCGACGTCAACATTCCCGCCGGCTGCTTTACCCCCAGCCCCTTCGTTCCGCCTTGCGGGACGGGCGCCGAATTCGGGAATACCAGCCAGAACATCAACATCCGCAACGCCGAGATCAGCGGGATCGAAGTCGAGTTCGACTACCGCTCCGACTGGTTCTACGCACGCGGCAATTTCTCTTCGATCGACGGGGTGGACGCGGATAGCGGCGCGTTCCTCGAAGGGGTGCTCCAGCCCGATATCCTGTTCGTCGATCTCGGCTCGCGCATCGGCGAGACCGGCCTACGCCTAGGCGCGCGCTTCACCCTCGCGACCGAGTTCGACGAGGTCAACGATCCCCTCGAAGTCCGCGACGATTACCTGCGCTCCGACATCTACCTCGTCTACCAGCCCGACACCGGGCCGTTGCGCGATTTCCGCGTCGATCTGGGCGTCGACAACGTCGCCGACACCGCCTTCGAAGTGGTCAATGCCGGCGTCTTCCAGCCCGGCCGCAACTTCAAAGCCGCGCTTTCCTGGACAAAAGGCTTTTGATCCTTCGACTGTTATTGTATATCATTCTCACTAGCGCAAAGGATGGAACTGCCATGCTTCGACTTTCCAAGACCCTTCTCGCCTCCGGCCTCGCCGCCGCCGCCCTGATCGCCGCTCCGGCCCCGGCACTTGCCGACGATCCGATCGAACGCAGCGAAGCTGCCGAAGCCGCCGCGTTCAAGGCCGACCGCGAGCGAATCCTCGCAATGGCGGGCGACTTCAAGGTCACATTCGACATGCAGGAATCCACCGCGTGGCTCGAAGGCTATGAGCCGATCGATGCCAAGGTCTCCGGCGGCTATGAAAGCGTGCGCGTGATCGAGGATACGGGCGAGCGGATCGTGCTCCAGCACCTCCTCGTCGTCGGTTCGGAAGAGAACCCCTATGTCGTCAAGCACTGGCGGCAGGACTGGCAGTACGAGCCGACTGAAATCCTCACCTACCAGGGCGGCGACAGCTGGGAGCTAACCCCCGTCCCCGAACCCATGCGCGCCGGTCGCTGGTCGCAGACCGTCTACCAGGTCGACGACAGCCCGCGCTATGCTGGCTGGGGCCAGTGGGAGGAGACCAATGGCACGGTGCGCTGGCGCTCCAACTGGACCACCCGCCCGCTCGCCCGCCGCGATGCGACCCGCGATCCCATCTACGATCGCTATATCGGGATCAACCGCCACCAGATTACGCCGACGGGCTGGATCCACTGGCAGGACAACACCAAGATGATGCCCGCGGAAGACGGCAGCGGCGAGCTGGTTCCGGTGGTGCAGGAATATGTCCTCAACACCTATGAGCGCTTCGACGACTACAACGTCGCCGCAGCGGAAGGCTATTGGGATAAGACGAGCGATTACTGGCAAGCCGTGCGCGCCAAGTGGGATGAGGTCGCCGCAGCCAATGGCGGCATCCGCATCGCGCAGGAAGCCAATTACGGCACCGATATCGCCGCCGAGCTCCTGAAACTCGCCGACGAGATCAAGGACGGCGAAATGGCATCCGAAGAGGCTGCGCGCGAAGCGGTGGCCCTGATCGAAAACGGCACCGCACGCGGCGGCGGTTGAACTACCCTCCAAGCGGTGCGTCGCCCCCCAACTAACGGCGCATCGCTCTTGGCCCGCTTCGCTTGCGTAAGCGAAGCGGGTCTTTTTTTCGCCCCGGTCAGTCGCGGGTGACGACGCCGCTCTTGAGGCACAGCGCGAGCAGCACCGTCGCCAGTACGCCCGATCCGCCCGCGAGCGGAAATTCGCCAAAGACATCGCGGCCTGCCGCCATGGAGGCAGCGTTGGCGATTATCGCGATGACGCCCACAAGCGCGGCCAGTCCGCCGATCGCCTTGGCGAGCCCACCGCCCGCTTTC
>NZ_JAZBON010000036.1:0-34894 GCF_036351135.1 Erythrobacter sp. | reverse complement strand
TTGGTGTAGGTGGCGGGGTTGGATCGCGGAGTGCGTCCGATGGGGGACTGGTCGATCTCGATGACCTTGTCGCAATATTCGAGGCCGGTGACCTTCTCGTGCTTGCCCGCGATGACGCGTGCGCCGTTCAGCGTGCGGGCGGCGGCGGCGTAGAGCGTGTCGATGGTGAAGGACGACTTGCCCGAGCCCGAGACGCCGGTGATGCAGGTGAAGGTGCCCAGGGGAATGCTGGCGGTGACGTTCTGGAGGTTGTTGGCCTGCGCGCCGTGGACGGTGAGCTGGTGGCCGTTGCCCGGGCGGCGGGTTTGCGGGACCGCGATCTCGCGCCGGCCGGTAAGGTAGTCGGCGGTGAGCGACTTCTTGCTCCGCATGATCTGCTTCAATGTCCCCTGCGCCACCACCTCACCCCCGCGCACCCCGGCGCCGGGGCCGAGGTCGACGATATGGTCGGCAGTGCGGATGGCGTCCTCGTCATGCTCGACCACGATCACCGTATTGCCGAGATCGCGCAGCCGCTTGAGCGTTTCGAGCAGCCGGTCATTGTCGCGCTGGTGCAGGCCGATGGAGGGCTCGTCGAGGACGTAGAGAACGCCGGAAAGTCCGCTGCCGATCTGGCTGGCGAGCCGGATGCGCTGGCTCTCCCCGCCTGACAATGTGCCGCTGGTGCGGTCGAGATTGAGGTAGTCGAGCCCGACATTGTCGAGGAAGCCCAGACGCTCGTTGATCTCTTTCAGGATCGGGCGCGCGATCTGGCTCTGCTGCTCGGTCAGGTGATTGTCGCAATCGAGAAACCAGGCCTTCGCGGCGGCGACGCTCATCTTCGAGGGTTCGGCGATGTCCGTCGGGCCGCTCGCGGACGGGATCTTCACCGCCAGCGCCTTTTCGTTCAGACGCTTGCCGCCGCAGGTCTCGCAGGGTTGCGCGGTCTGGAACTTGCCCAGCTCCTCGCGCATCCAGGCGCTTTCGGTCTGCAACATGCGGCGATTGAGATTGCCGATCACGCCTTCGAACGCCTTCTTCACCGTATATTGCCGGCGCCCGTCCTTGAAGGTCAGGGGAACGGGCTTGCCCTTGGTGCCGTGCAGGATGATGTCGCGCTGTTCGGGTTCGAGATCGCTCCACTTCGTCGTGATCGTGAAATCGAACGCTTTGGCGAGACTGCTCAGCACCTGCATGTAGTAAGGCGACGGCGGATTGGACTTGGCCCAGGGCGCCACCGCCCCCTGCTTGAGGGTCAGCGCCTCATTGGGGACCACGAGTTGCTCGTCGAACAGCTGTTTTTCGCCAATCCCGTCGCAAGTTGGGCAGGCGCCCTGCGGCGAGTTGAAGGAGAACAGGCGCGGCTCGATCTCCTCGATGGTGAAGCCGCTGACCGGGCAGGCGAATTTTTCGGAGAAGACGATGCGGTTTTCCGGAACCCCTGCACCTTTGAGATTCCCTCCTTTTTCCGCTCGTGCTGAGCTTGTCGAAGCACAGCTCTTCTTTTCGGAACCTTCGGAGGAAGTGAAGGACGGCCCTTCGACTAGCTCAGGGCGAGCGGATTTAAGGGCCTCCGCAACCGTCCCATCCGCTAAATCCACATATGCGAGACCATCGGCTAGCCGCAACGCCGTCTCGAACGAATCCGCCAGCCGCGTTTCCAGGCCTTCCTTCACCGCGATCCGGTCGACCACCACTTCGATGTCGTGCTTGAACTTCTTGTCGAGCGCGGGCGCTTCCTCGATCGCATACATCTCGCCGTCGATCCGCACGCGGGTGAAGCCGGCTTTCTGCCATTCGGCGAGCTCGCGGCGATATTCGCCCTTGCGCCCGCGCACCACCGGGGCGAGCAGATAGGCGCGCGTGCCTTCGGGCAGCGCCATAACCCGGTCGACCATGCTGGCGATGCTCTGCGCCTCGATCGGCTCACCGGTCGCGGGGCTGTAGGGCACGCCGACCCGCGCCCATAACAGGCGCATATAGTCGTAGATTTCGGTGACGGTCGCCACGGTCGAGCGGGGGTTGCGGCTGGTGGTCTTCTGCTCGATCGAGATCGCAGGCGAAAGCCCGTCGATGTGCTCGACATCGGGCTTTTGCATCATTTCGAGGAACTGGCGCGCATAGGCGCTCAGGCTCTCGACATAGCGCCGTTGCCCCTCGGCATAGATCGTGTCGAAGGCGAGGCTCGACTTACCGCTACCCGATAGTCCGGTGACCACGATCAGGCTGTCGCGCGGCAGGTCGATGTCGACGCCCTTGAGATTGTGCTCGCGCGCGCCGCGGACGCTGATTTTAGTGAGGGACATGGGGCCTGTGTTCCTGAAACGTTCGCAGATGTAAAGGGGCGGTGCGGGCGGTGGTGCCGAGCGGTTGCGAGATGGGCAGCGCGGGAGGTCTTTTCAACGCGCGAGCGAGTTGGTTGCTGCTGGCCTCCCGACCCGACCCGCGCCTATCGCCGACTGTGCTTCGGGCCTGCCGTCCCCCGCCAATCGAGCGAGCGCCGATTGAGCGTAGCCAGATCGAGCTCGCCCGCCGCGCAGGCCTCCCCGAGCGAGATCGCGCGCGCCAGAACCCTTGCCGGCGCATGGACGTAAGCGGGCGCGCGGATCGCCTCGCGCCACGGTCCGCCCACCGCATTGTCGAGCAGGATGCGCTGGAAACAATGATCGAACCGCACCGGCCAGCCGCGCTCTGCCGCCAGGCCGGGCATGGTTTCGCGCGTCAGCTCGAACCACCTCTGGGTGAGGATTTCGCGATCGAAGGCGGGTTCCGAGGCTAGTTCGCTCGCCTGTGTCGAATTGGGAGGCAGTGCATTCATCGTGCCGGGAAGAACGGCCGGCGGCGGCGTCGGTTTCATCAGAATTGCGGGTCGGAGTAATGCGGGCAAGCGGCGCGTTTCCGCATGTGGTCGCAATTCCCCGCGATATGCGCTACAAGCACTCTCGGTGGAACCGTTCGCAATCCCGAAGCCAAGGGGGATCCACCATGAAGCTCATCGTCCTTACCGCTACCGCCGCCGCTCTGATAGCGGCTCCTACGCCTTCGGCTGCGTGCAATCCCGATGCGGGTTGCGGCGGGGTCAGCGCCGAGGAACTCGCGCGCGACCGCGCGGAAACGCGGCGGCTGAACCGCGAACAGAAGCGTTACGTCGATCAACGCGACGCGCGATATGCGCGCGGCTGGGCGGCGCAGGAACGCTACGAACGCGCTTTGGACGACTATGAGGGGCAAATGGCGCGGTGGCGCGAAGCGGTCCGTAGATGCGAAGCAGGTGACTGGAATTATTGCGGTTTTTGACTAATCCGTCTCGATAATGTCCCAGGCGCGGACCGTGGTGCGTGGCGCATGTAGGACGAAGCGTGGACCAAAGCGCGTGCCCTTTCGTTGGTTAGGTGAACGACACTAAAAGCGGGCTGCTCGCCGATCAACCGGACCTTACCGGTGCCGGCGGTAGCAACTTCTCCCGCGATAATGTTAACAAACACCGCTTCCACGCCGGGCGGTCCCGCATGTAGCGGAAGCTCGGCGCTCAGCGATCGGAATGGGCGAAACGCCAGGCCCAGTTCCAACTCAAGGGACACCGATCGCAACAGGGTTCGATTTCGGTTCGAACGAGACCTCCCGGGGCTTTCCCGGCGAACCCTTCCACCAAATTTCCGCCCGGTGGAGCCCATCAAATGGGCTTGCGGCGCAAGGCAAGCGGCAACCGACGAAAGGACGATCCGCTATCTTTGGTTCCAACTCGAATCCGCTTTCGATCATCTCGCCCAGCACACCGCAACCGATCCTGACCATCAGTACGGGGATCGACCGTTCGGCGAGCGGCCCGGCCCGGCGCCGAACCTCGCCAGCCCGGCAGGCGGCCACCGGCGGTGCGCAGGTTTCGACGCTTGCGAGCGCCAACGGGCTTGCCGCGCGTCCCACGCCCGACGCTGCGACCGCCGAAAAGATCAAGCGCCGCCGGTTGCTGCGCAGCTTTCGTGGACGGTTGGCCGAGCGCCGCCGTCGCCGCACGAATGGGAGTGGCAATCTCCTCAACGTTCCCGTCAAACCGCGCGGCCGTCGCCGCAAGCGCACTGCCATGGCGCTCGGCGTTACCGCACTCGGCCTGTCGGGGGCGTCGCATATGGCGCTGACCGCCGATCCGATCTCGGCTTCGGTGTCTACCGACGAGATCGACCCCAGCGAACGCCGCCATGCGAGCGAAATGGTGGTCAGCATGGATCTCCTCAACGCGATGGTCGAGGAAGAGGGCGTGCGCTACGACGTCTACCGCGACGTGGCCGGCTATCCGACCGTGGGCGTGGGCCATCTCGTGCTGCCGGAAGATAATCTCCGGCTCGGCGACGTCATCACTCACGACCGCGCGATTCAGCTACTCGAACAGGACCTCGCCAAGGCCGAGAAGGGCGTTCGCAAGCTTGTGGGCGACCTGCCGATCAACCAGAACGAGTTCGACGCATTGGTCGACCTGGTCTTCAATGTCGGCGAAGGCACGGTTTCGGCAGAAAACAGCCCGCGCCTGAATGCCGCCATCGAAGCGCATGATTACGAGAAGATCGGCGAAGAGCTCGATTACACCCATGCCGCGAACAAGGTTGCGAGAGGCCTGATCTATCGTAGCGAGCGACGCGCGCAGATCTTTCTTGCCGCCGACTATTCCGACCCGCGCGAAGCGGCGGACGTTACGGCATAAAGCGGACCATCGGCGCCGCTTCATAGACGCCCCCTCTATGGTTTGACGTCCTCCATGCGATGGAAGCCGCATGGGGGGCGTTTTGCGTTCGTTCCGCCGGTGCCGAACATGTTCGCGGTATCGTTACACGCATCCCGGCTGAGGCTCTACCGCGTCGAAACCCTAGCTTTTCCGCCATCGTTGCGGTCTACAGGAAATGTGAAGTGACGCTATTGCCCGCCGCCGGCGATGATGCAGTCCTCTTTGTAAGTCTTTTCGCCCGCTGCTCTTCGGGTCGCACCACGAGCCAAGCGAAGGCCTTTACCTACAGAGAGGTGCGGCAGGTGTCCCCTGCCGTTCCGGGTCGACATACCGCCTCGTCTCTTCGTCGGGCGGCACTGCACCAGCCAACCCGATCGCGGCGATATCATGCGCGGTGTGTCGACCCGGCTTTTTTCGTCTCGACGACCGCTGCTCTTCATTCTCGCTCAGCGCTTTGTCCGCTTTCGGCACAACGCCTATGGCGGTGCTCGCCGGACCGTTGCCGAGCCGCTAGGCGCCCGAGCGCGCCATGCTTTCCGCTCGCTTCCTCGATCCGCTTTTCGCGCTGCCCGGCCGCTTTGTCGGCGATGGGGACACACGCTCGTCTCTGCGCACGCGGCTCGCGCTGGTGCTCGCAAGCATCGCGGTGCCCGCAATCGCGGCTGCGGGTGATGTCGGACGGCTGGCGGGCGATGCGCCGCCTGACGCTGCCGCCTCATCGCTGCCGACCGAGCCGATGGAGTTCGAACGACCGGGCATGAGCTTTCCCGGATCGGCCTTCTACCACCTCGCAGATCCGCCCACCGCGGGGGTTCTGGTCCTGCCCGCGCTCGATGCGCGCGATGAGGCATTCGCCGACCAGGCCGGTGCTCTGATCGATATCGGCCCGGCCGCGCGGCCTTTTCGCATGCCGCCGGGCACCGGGTATGCCCGCGCGCTCGACTGCCTCGCGCAGGCGGTCTGGTACGAGGCAGCGAGCGAAAGCGAGGGCGGTCAGCGGGCGGTGGCGCAGGTCGTGCTCAACCGCGTGGCGCATCCGTCCTGGCCCGCCAGCATCTGCGGCGTCGTCTATCAGGGGGCGAGCCGACGCACCGGATGCCAGTTCACCTTCACCTGCGACGGCAGCCTGGCGCGCGCACCGGGCGGCGCAAGCTGGGCGCGGGCGCGGCGGATCGCGGGCGAGGCGCTGGCAGGCTCGGTCTATGCGAATGTCGGCCTCGCCACCCATTACCACACCTTGTGGGTCGATCCCGCCTGGTCGCGCGGGCTCGACGTCGTCGGCACGATCGGCGCGCACCGCTTCTACCGCAATCGCGGCGCGGGCGGCCTGCCAAGCGCGTTCAGCACAGCCTATCGTGGGATCGAACCCGCAGCGCCGTCCTCACAAGCGGCGCCGGTAAGAATCCATAGCGCCGCCCTACCCGCCGTTTCCGTCGCCCCCGCCGGAACGGTCCTGCCGGTCGCTCCCGCCCCCACCGCCGCCAGCCCACCGGCCTTCGAAGCCGCCGGCAGGGTCCGCGCAGACTACGTGAATGCGGGAAAATGGCGGGAGGACGCCGCCCCCGTTTCTCGCCGAGAAGCGGCGCAGGTTAGCGAGAGCGGCCCCTCCGATTGAACCACGCGGACCGGTCGGCGCAAGCTTAACGGTCTCTCAACCCTGGTTCGGAACCATCCCTTAGCGCAGGGTGGCTAGTGCTTCTGCGCATCGCAGACCCAGCCGACGCGCCCCTGCCCTCATCTTCTCGCTCGCCCCTTTCGGCGATCCGGGACGCTTGAGGCCGGAGGAGCGCGTCCGCGACGAACGGAACTATCGACCCGCCATGTCCATTCACTTTGCTGCCGCGCCAAAGCCCGGCCGCGGCCCCGCCTGCCTCCCCATTGCCCGGGCGATGGCGATGCGCGGGGTCGAGCGGTTCGCCAATGACAACGACGGCGACGCTGCGTGCCCCGTCGATGACGGCATATCGAGCGACCACATGCTGGGCGCAGCCCTCAGATATTTCGCACAGCACGGTATCCGCGCCGCGCGCGAAGCCCGCGACGAGGCCGAGACCGCCTTCTTCGCCGGCGACCGCGCGCGCTACGACTGGTGGCTCGGCATCACCCGCACGCTCGACCGCCGCCTCGCCGCCGAGGCCGTGACCCGCCTGGCGAGGTAGAACGCGCGCGGGCGGCCAGTAATCGCCCGTGACATTACTTGAGGTCCGCCCATTTGGCGGAACCGATTGTTGACACATTTTTAACCATGCTTCACAAGTCGAAGCATGGAAAATCCGGCCAGCCTGAAGTCGCTTCCAGACCAAAATCCGGCCGAAGACGCGCCGGCGGACGCAGCGGAAGCGCACGATCTCGACCCTGCGACGAATGATGCAGCAACGAAGGACGCGGCCCCGTTCCTGCTCGGCCGCATCGGCACGGACGAAGGCGGCACGCTGCCTTCGAACACGATTTCGCGCCGGACGCAGAATGGCGAAGAAGTCCTCCCGGTCATCCACCCCGATCGCCAACGCCCGCATTTCGACTTCCCCAAGGCGTACCGGCACTTCAGCATTCTGGTGAAAGACAAGGACAGGACGGACGAGCTCTTCGGCGTGCTCGATGCGCTGCCCTGGCGCAGCGTAGGCGAAGAAGCCGCCGCATTCCTTGCCACCGAACGTGGCCGGAAGATCTATCAGTCGGAGCCGTTCCTGCCCGAGATTCTCGACGATCATGCTTTCTTGCGCAGAATGCCAAAGGGCAGTTTCGCCGATACCTATTGCAATTTCATGGAGCGCGAGGGGCTGACCGCAGCCGGCCTGATCGAGGAAGCGAATGTCACCCGCCGCACCATCCCGAAACTGCGCGACGGGGTCGAATGGTACAACGATCGCCTGCGCGACACGCACGATATTCTCCACGTGCTGACCGGTTATGGCCGGGACACTCTCGGCGAACAATGCCTTCTGGCGTTCCTCTATGATCAACGACCGAGCCCCGGACACCTCTTTCTCGGCTGGGCCGGGACGCTGCTGATGAAAGCGAAGCTGAAGACCGAAGCTCCGGTCCTGAAGGCCTTTCGCCAGGCCCGCCGCAATGGTCGCCTGACCCAGCGCATCGTCGAGCAACCCATCCTCGAATTGTTGCCCTTGCCGATGGACGAGGTGCGCCGGAAACTTAACATCGGCGAGCCCACCTACTATTTCGAGGCGCTCGAGACATGGCGCCGCGAGGGAGTGGATCCACACGCCCTTCTCGGCGCACAGCCGGCCTAAGGGGCGTTACAGCGCCGCCGATTAGCGACGACGTCCGGCCTCGCTCGAACCGACCGAAATACGCATTTCAACCGCTCTATTTGGCGGCTGCGTTAACCACTCTGTGATTGTTTCTCGATACGCGCAGAGAGGGTAGCAGCAGGAAAAAGTTCATTTTCAAGGCGAAATTCCTTTTTTCGGGACAGCGGGCCGAGGATGCGATCGATCAGAAGGTTCGCAGAGCCCTCGTCAAATCCTTGTATTCCAGTCCTCAGAACCTCGTAATCGGCGCTGTCGCGACGGTGAGCGCGGCGGCGGTAGCCGCATGGCTCTCCAACTCTTTCTGGCTGTGGGTCGCGGCCGCCGTTCTCGCGATCGTCGCGACGGTCAGGATCGTTGCCGCGCTGGGGCTGTCTCCCGACGCCGACCGAAATTCGACGACACTGCTCGAGGTAACCTACGAGATCGGCGCGTTCAGTTACGCACTCGCCCTGGGGGTGACGGCGGCCTATACGATCTATGTCGATAGCCTCGCGCAGGTTCAGGTGTTGATGGTGGCTAATGCGCTGGGCTACGGCGTCGGTGTCACCGCGCGCAATGCCGGGCGTCCGACCATCGCGATCGGTCAGCTTACATTTTCGTGCCTGCCGATCGCCATTATCGGCTTTGTGACGATGGAGCCGGCCTATGTCGCCCTAAGCGCGACGATTCTCCTGCTTATTCCTGCGCAATCGCTGATTGCCCGCCGCATCTTCAGCGAGCTGCGCGATTCCGTTGCTTCGGCCAATGCCAATGCGGAGCTCGCCGCGAAGATGGAGGAGCTGGCCCGTACCGACGTCGTCACCGGCCTCGCCAACCGCGCCGGGCTCAATCACGCGATGCTCGAGGAGCTGATGGCGGCCGATGCCGATACGCGGCTGGCGCTGGTGTGGATCGATCTCGACCGGTTCAAGGAAGTCAACGACCTGCTCGGCCATCCGGTCGGCGACAGGGTGCTCAACGAGGTCGGCCGGCGGCTCGATGCGATCGTTCCCGCCGGTTCGACCGTCGCGCGCTTCGGCGGCGACGAATTCATCGTCTTCGGCCCGGTACCCGACCCCCAGGCCGCCGAATTGCTGGCGAGCGAGATCCATGCCGAGATCATGCGCCCCTTCCGCCTCGATGGCGAGCGGCTCGAAGTGCGTGCCTCGCTCGGCGTCGCGCTGTCGCCCGACAACGGCATCGATGCCGACACGCTGATGCAGAGCGCCGACCTCGCGCTCTATCACGCCAAGGTCGGCGGACGCTCGCAGACCTGCTTCTTCGACAGCTCGATGACCCGCGATCTCGTGCGCCGACGCGAGATCGAGCACGAATTGCGCACCGCGCTTCAGCGCGACGAATTGTCGATCTTCTTCCAGCCGATCGTCGATCTCGAAACCGGCCGCATCCGTACGTTCGAGGCGCTGGTGCGCTGGTTCCACCCGGAAAAGGGCGAGCTGACGCCGGACGAATTCATTCCCGTCGCCGAGGAAACCGGCGTCATCGTCACGCTCGGCAACTGGATCACCGTGCAGGCCGCGCGGATCGCCGCGAACTGGCCCGAAGAGGTGACGGTCGCGGTCAATCTCTCGCCGCTGCAGATCCGCGCGCCGGGCGCCGCGCTGGGCATCAAGAATGCGCTGCGCGAAGCCGGACTCGACCCGCGCCGGCTCGAGCTCGAAGTGACCGAGAGCCTGTTCATCGAGGACAATCACGCGACCGCGCGCTTCATCGAGGAGCTGTCCGATATCGGTGTGCGCTTCGCGCTCGACGATTTCGGCACGGGCTATTCCTCGCTCGGCTACATCAACTCCTTCCCCTTCTCGAAGATCAAGGTCGATCGCAGCTTCGTTTCGGGCGCGCAGGTCGGCAAGAAGAGCAATGCGATCATCCGCGCCGTTGCCGAGATGGGCACGCAGTTGGGCATGGATATCGTTGCCGAGGGACTGGAGACGATCGAGCAGGTCCAGGCGGTGCGCAGCGCGGGCTGTAACCTTGGCCAAGGCTATTATTTCAGCCGCGCGGTGCCCGATTATCTCGCCGCGATGCTGCTCGCGCAGGAACGCGAAAACGGCGCGCGCCAGGCCAGCGCCTGACCGCGCGGGAACCGGTCACGCTTTTTCAATTCGCCCGATGCCACCGCGGACAAACCGGCGTTGGCGCCGCGCTTATTGCACATGCAAACCAGTTGCAAAGATAGTTGACGCCCCTGTCCCGATTGGCTGTTGCAATCGCCCGGAGCGCGGCTTAGTCCGCGCAGCCAAACGGGCGTCCGGCAGCTGGGACGAATGGGCCGGGCGACACGCCACCTCTCGTCCTGCTGTGATACGAAAGGACCCCCTCCCCCATGGCCCGCAAGAAAATCGCCCTGATCGGCGCCGGCATGATCGGCGGCACGCTCGCCCATCTCGCCGCGAAGAAGGAAATGGGCGATATCGTCCTGTTCGACATCGCCGAAGGCATGCCGCAGGGCAAGGCGCTGGACCTCAGCCAGTGCGGGCCGATCGAGGGTTTCGACGCGCGCATCACCGGCACCAACGACTATGCCGATATCGCCGGTGCCGACGTCGTGATCGTCACCGCAGGTGTTCCGCGCAAGCCGGGCATGAGCCGCGATGACCTGCTGGGCATCAACCTCAAGGTGATGAAGGCGGTCGGCGAAGGCATCAAGAACAACGCGCCCGACGCATTCGTCATCTGCATCACCAATCCGCTCGATGCGATGGTCTGGGCGCTGCGCGAATTTTCCGGCCTGCCGCACAACAAGGTGGTCGGCATGGCAGGCGTGCTCGACAGCGCGCGCTTCGCAACCTTCCTCGCGTGGGAGTTCGATGTGAGCGTGAAGGACGTGAACGCCTTCGTACTGGGCGGACACGGCGACACGATGGTTCCAGTCCTCAGCTACTCGACGATCAACGGCATACCGGTGAAGGACATGGCCAAGATCAAGGGTGTCTCCGAAGACCGCCTCGACGAAATCGTCAAGCGGACCCGCGGCGGCGGCGGCGAAATCGTCGGCCTGCTCGGCAACGGCTCCGCCTATTACGCCCCCGCCACCAGCGCGATCAGCATGGCCGAGGCCTATCTCGGAGACCAGAAGCGCATCCTGCCCTGTGCGAGCTATGTCGAGGGCAAGTATGGGCTTGATGGGCTGTATGTCGGCGTTCCGACCGTGATTGGTGCAGGCGGCACCGAGGACGTGGTCGAAATCGAACTCAGCGACGAAGAAAAAGCCAACCTCAAGGTCAGCACCGACGCGGTCGAGGAACTGCTCGAGGCGTGCAAGGGGTTGGATAGCTCGCTGGCGTGAGCCTGCTCGCTTCCTTGACGCTAGGATTTGCGGTGACCGGAATGAGCTCTTCGGCAGACGATTACCCGATTCAAGAATGGGCAAGTCTTTGGAAGAGCACATGCGGCACTATCGATAGCGCGTATTCGGTCATAGACGATCCAGCGGCGTTCGGTTGGGAGAGCGCTGGTTCCAAAAAAGATGAAGACGCGGCGCGCGTAATTGAAACTGTTAAGATGCAGTCGCAAGCAATGGCGGATGATTTCGCTCTAACTGGATTATTTGTTCTCCGTCGGACGGATCGGCAAAGAGCCGCTTTGGCAGCATTTCAAGAAATGCAATTCGTCGATGATCCCAGCAATTTTCTTCTGGCTTGTGTGCTTTACGATACTTCCGCCCCTGAACTGAGTGTTTCGGAACTCTCGAAACTTTCGGATGAAGCCTCAGCCACCGATGTTTCTGACAATGGATTGAGTATCGTCGAATGGCCAAGCGGACCTGAGGCGTCTGGCCGGATAAAAATGACCGCAGGGAGCATCCCAAAAAATCACCCCGGCGCACAATTGTTGCTCGGCGGTCTCGTCCTAAAGACACAATACGTTTTCTCGGAGACATCTGAATGAGCATCCTCGTAAACAAAGACACCAAGGTCATCACGCAAGGGATGACCGGTGACACCGGCACCTTCCACACGCAGCAGGCGCTCGATTACGGGACCAAAATGGTTGCGGGCGTGACGCCGGGGAAAGGCGGGACGGAGCATTTGGGACTGCCCAATTTCGACACGGTGCGCGAGGCTAAGGAAGCGACCGGCGCGACCGCCAGCTGCATCTATGTCCCACCGCCCTTCGCCGCCGATGCGATCTGTGAGGCGATCGATGCGGAGATCGAGCTTATCATCTGCATCACCGAAGGCATCCCGGTGCTCGACATGGTGCGCGCCAAGGCCGCGCTCGAAGGCACGAAATCCCGCCTGATCGGCCCGAACTGCCCCGGCGTGCTGACCCCGGACGAATGCAAGATCGGCATCATGCCCGGCTCGATCTTCAAGAAGGGCAGCGTCGGCGTCGTCAGCCGCTCGGGCACGCTGACCTACGAAGCCGTGCATCAGACCACGCAGGTCGGGCTCGGCCAGTCGACCGCGGTCGGCATCGGCGGCGATCCGGTGAACGGCACCAACTTTATCGACGTGCTCGACATGTTCCTGGACGATCCGGAAACCAAGAGCATCATCATGATCGGCGAGATCGGCGGCAGCGCCGAGGAAGAGGCCGCCGAGTTCATCAAGGCCGAAGCCGCCAAGGGCCGCTCCAAGCCGACCGTCGGCTTCATCGCCGGCCGCACCGCGCCTCCGGGCCGCCGCATGGGCCATGCCGGCGCTATCGTCTCGGGCGGCAAGGGCGGCGCGGACGACAAGATCGCGGCGATGGAAGATGCGGGCATCCGCGTCTCGCCGAGCCCAAGCGAGCTGGGGACGACGCTCGATGCGATGCTGAAGGAGAGGGTGTGAACGTCGTCCGGGACCCTTCGCGCGCCCCCGCGCAGGCGGGGGCCCAGAAGCGGCAGGCGCAGCTTCGCGCGGCCCTGGGTCCCCGCCTTCGCGGGGACGCGGTGAGAGCTTAGAGGAAACGGAATGCGTCCGGCGTGGGTCTATATCGTCGCGAGCCAGCGAAACGGCACGATCTATATCGGACACACCATCGATCTTCCGGGGCGCGTTCATCAGCATCGCGAAGGGCGCGTGGACAACTTCACCCGGCAGTATGGTTGCAAGCGCCTCGTCTGGTTCGAACGGTTCGATAGCATTGTCGGTGCGCGCACCTTCGAGAAGCGGATGAAGAAATGGAACCGGGCGTGGAAGCTCAAGCGGATCGAGGAACGCAATCCGGAGTGGCGCGATCTATATGAGGAACTTGCCGCTCATATCTGAGGTTGGCTGTCCCTGGTCCCCGCCCGCGCGGGGATGCGGAAAATCGTAAGCGAGTGCGGTAATATGAACAAGCAAAGCACCCAATTCATCCCGCAGATGACCGATCAGGAAGGCCCGCAGCCCGGGCCCTCCTGGGCCAATCCCGAATGGCTCGCCGAGGTCGCGGATGCGGATGCGGACCTCGCAGCGGCGATGGATCCGACGCAGATGGTGCTCGCGGCGAAGGACGCTGTCGGCAAGGCGGCCACGGCGGCGGGCAAGCCGATCGATCCCGCCAGTATCGAGCGCGCTGCGCAGCTTTCGATCAGCGCGATGCAGCTGGTGCGGCTCTACCGCGTGCGCGGGCATCTCGACGCCGATCTCGATCCGCTCGGCATTTCGACCAAGCGCGGCGAAACGCCGGCCGACCTGACGCTTCGCTTTCATGGGCTCGAAGGCAAGGAGGCCGAGGAGGTATATGTCGGCGGCGTGCTCGGCATGGAGTGGACCACCGTTGGCGCGCTGCGCGATCGGCTGCGCGTCGTCTATTGCGGCAAGGTCGGCCTCGAATACATGCATATCGCCGACACCGAGGAACGCCGCTTCCTTCAGGACAAGTTCGAGTCCCCGGGCGACACCATCCAGTTCACGCCCGAGGGCAAGAAGGCGATCCTCGCCGCCGTGATGCGCGGCGAGCAGTACGAGGAATTTCTCGGCAAGAAATATGTCGGGACCAAGCGTTTCGGCCTCGATGGCGGGGAGTCCATGATCCCCGCGCTCGAAGCCGTCATCAAGCATGGCGGCTCAGCGGGCGTGCGCGAGATCATCTACGGCATGGCCCATCGCGGGCGGCTGAACGTGCTCGCGAACGTGATGGCCAAGCCCTACAAGGTGATCTTCCACGAATTTTCCGGCGGCAGCGCCAACCCCGAAGACGTTGGCGGATCGGGCGACGTCAAATACCACCTCGGCACCAGCACCGACCGCGAATTCGACGGCATTTCGGTTCACATGAGCCTCGTCCCCAACCCCTCGCACCTGGAAACCGTCAACCCGGTGGTGCTGGGCAAGACACGCGCGCAGCAATTCATTCGCGACGATCTTCAGAACAAGGAGCAGGTGCTCCCCGTCCTGATCCACGGCGATGCCGCCTTTGCGGGGCAAGGCGTGGTGTGGGAAAGCCTCTCCCTTTCCGGCGTGCCCGGCTACGATACGGGCGGCTGCATCCACTTCATCATCAACAACCAGATCGGCTTCACCACCTCGCCCAATTTCGCCCGCTCCTCGCCCTATCCGAGCGACGTGGCGAAGGGCGTCATGGCGCCGATCCTGCACGTCAATGGCGACGATCCCGAGGCGGTGACCTTCGCCTGCAAGCTCGCGGTCGAATATCGCCAGCGTTTCCACCGCGACGTCGTAATCGACATGTGGTGCTATCGCCGCTTCGGCCACAATGAGGGCGACGAGCCCAAATTCACCCAGCCGCTGATGTACGATGTCATTTCGAAACACCCCAAAGTCAGCCGCGTCTACGAAGAGCGTCTGCTTGCCGAAGGAGTTATCGAAGATGGCGAGCGCGAGCAGATCGCGGATGAATTCGTCGGCATGCTCGAAGAGGAATTCGCCGCCGCCAAAAGTTACAAGCCCAACGAGGCAGACTGGTTCGGCGGTCGCTGGTCCGGACTCAACAAGCCAGCCGACGACGAGACCGCGCGGCGCAATGTCGAAACCGCCATCGAGGACAAGACCTTCGACGCATTGGGCCGCACGCTGACCGAAGTGCCCGATGACGTAAACATACACCGCACCCTGGGCCGCGTGCTCAAGGCCAAGGGAGAAATGTTCGCCTCTGGCGCGAAGGATCCTACAGAGGGCGGCTTCGACTGGGCGACGGCCGAAGCGCTCGCCTTTGGCAGCCTCGTGATGGAGGGCTACAATGTCCGCCTGTCGGGGCAGGATAGCGGGCGCGGCACCTTTTCGCAGCGCCATGCCGTCTGGGTCGACCAGTCGGGCGAGAGCAAATATGTGCCGCTATCGACGCTGCCGCACGGCAAGTTCGAAGTGCACGATTCCACGCTCAGCGAATATGGCGTGCTCGGCTTCGAATACGGCTATGCCATGGCCGATCCCAAGACGCTGACCTTGTGGGAGGCGCAATTCGGCGACTTCGCCAATGGCGCGCAGATCATGATCGATCAGTATGTCGCGTCCGGCGAAGCCAAATGGCTGCGCGCAAATGGGCTCGTCATGCTGCTGCCGCACGGTTACGAGGGTCAGGGGCCGGAGCATTCCTCCGCCCGGCTCGAACGTTTCCTGCAATTGTGCGCGAGCGACAATATCCAGGTCTGCAACATCACGACGCCGGCCAATTACTTCCACGTGCTGCGGCGCCAGATGCTGCGGTCTTTCCGTAAACCGCTGATCATCATGACGCCGAAATCGCTGCTGCGTCATCCGCTGGCCAAGAGCTCGCGCGAGGAGTTCCAGGGCAAGCACCATTTCATGCGGATCAAGTCCGATCTGAGGGAGGTCGCCGACGACAAGGTCAAGCGCCTCATCCTGTGTTCGGGCAAGGTCTATTACGACCTCCACGAACGCCGCGAGGAAGAGGGTCTGGAGGACGTCTCGATCGTGCGGATCGAACAGCTCTATCCCTTCCCCGGCGATCCGCTGGCGAAGCGTTTGGGACGGATGACGAACCTCGAGCAGCTGATCTGGTGCCAGGAAGAGCCCAAGAACAACGGCGCCTGGTTCTTCGTCCAGAACCAGATCGAGGATGCGCTGGCCGCCGCCGGGCATGAGGGCAAGCGCCCCGCCTATGCCGGGCGCGAGGCCGCCGCCTCGCCCGCGACCGGTCTCGCCAGCCGCCATGTCGAACAGCAGAAGCGCCTGGTCGCCGAAGCGCTGGGCCTTTCCGACTGACACGAATTTCACGAAGATCTAGGACAATACGATAATGGCCACTGAAATCACCGTCCCGGCATTGGGGGAATCGGTTACCGAAGGATCGATCGGCGAATGGCTGAAACAGCCCGGCGACGCGGTCGCCGCCGATGAGCCGATCGCGAGTCTGGAGACCGACAAGGTCGCGGTCGACGTGCCCTCGCCCGTTGCCGGCGTGCTGTCCGAACACCGGGCCGAGGTCGGCGACACCGTGGAAGTAGGCGCGGTGATCGCGGTGATCGAGGAAGGCGCAACCGGCGCGGCGACCACGGGCGAAGAGCCGGCTCGCTCGCAGGAAAAGCGTGCGGAAGGCGAGGAAAAGCGGGAGGATCAGGAGGTCACGCAAACGCTCTCCCCCGCCGTGCGCCGCGCGGTGCTGGAACACGGGGTCGATCCCTCGACCATCAAGGGCACCGGCAAGGATGGGCGCCTGACCAAGGAAGACGTGATTGCCGCGGCGAAGGCCAAGGGGGATAGCCCGGCCCCTGCACCTTCACCGAGCCCCTCGCCAAGCCCCGCCCCGGCAGCCACCAGCGGCGAGCGCAAGGAAGAGCGCGTCAAGATGACCCGCATGCGCCAGACCATCGCCAAGCGGCTGAAGGGCGCGCAGGAAGAGGCGGCGCTGCTCACCACCTTCAACGATTGCGACATGAGCGCGGTCATCGAGGCGCGCACGAAATACAAGGAAGTCTTCGCCAAGAAGCACGACATTCGCCTGGGCTTCATGGGCTTCTTCGCCAAGGCCGCATGCCTTGCGCTGAAGGACGTGCCGAGCGTCAATGCCTATATCGAGGGCGACGAGATCGTCTATCACGACTATGTCGACATCTCGGTCGCCGTCAGCGCGCCCAACGGCCTTGTCGTCCCCGTCATCCGCGACGCCGACAAGAAAGGCTTTGCCCAGATCGAGAAGGACATCGCCGATTTCGGGGCGCGCGCGAAAGAAGGCACGCTGACGATGGCCGACATGACCGGCGGCACCTTCACCATCTCCAATGGCGGCGTGTTCGGATCGCTGATGAGCACCCCGATCATCAACCCCCCGCAAAGCGCCGTCCTGGGCCTCCACCGCATCGAGGATCGCCCGGTCGCGGTGAACGGTGAGGTCGTGATCAAGCCGATGATGTATCTCGCGCTGTCCTACGACCACCGCCTGATCGACGGGCGCGAGGCGGTGACCGCGCTCAAGATCATCAAGGAAGCGATCGAAGACCCGACCCGAATGCTGATCGACCTTTAAGGACCCCCCGCATGAAAAAGCTGATCCTCCCCCTATTCGCCCTCGCCTCGCTTTCGGCCTGCGACGTCGCCACCGACATGGCCGGCGATGCGATCGCCGGAGAGCTGCGCACGCAATTTCTCGCGCAATGCGAAGGGGTCGCCGAAAATCTCGGCATTGCGAGCGAAAACGTGACCCCGGCCTGCGAATGCAGCGCGGATGATTTCGCGAACGACCTGTCCGATGGCGAGTTGCAGATCGACCGGGCGCGGATCGAACAGGTGCTGAGAAGCTGCGTCGCGGGCGAGCCTGGTGCCACCGAAGCGACGGACGCCCCCATGGAGACTTCCAATGGCTGAGCATGATTACGACTACGATGTCCTCGTCATCGGCGCCGGCCCCGGCGGCTATGTCGCCGCGATCCGCGCCGCGCAGCTGGGGCTGAAGACCGCCTGCGTAGAGAGCCGCGAGACCTTGGGCGGAACCTGCCTCAATGTCGGGTGCATTCCCTCAAAGGCGCTGCTGCACGCCTCGGAACTATTCGAAGAGGCTGCGGGCGGTCACTTCGCGACCTGGGGGATCGACGCCAAGGCGACATTCGATCTCTCCAAGATGATGGGCGAAAAGGCAAGCGCGGTGAGCGATCTCACCGGCGGGATCGAGTTCCTGTTCAAGAAGAACAAGGTCACCTGGCTCAAGGGCCACGCCGCCTTCGAGGACGCGCATACCGTCAAGGTCGGCGATGCGACCCACACGGCGAAGGACATCGTGATCGCCACCGGCTCCAGCGTCACCCCGCTACCCGGCGTCGAGGTCGACAATGCGGGCAAGCGGATCGTCGATTCGACCGGCGCGCTCGACCTTGCCGAAGTGCCGGAGCACCTGGTCGTCATCGGCGGCGGGGTTATCGGGCTGGAACTCGGCAGCGTGTGGCGGCGTCTGGGCGCAAAGGTCACCGTGGTCGAATTCCTGCCGCAGATCCTCCCCGGCATGGACGAGGAAGTGCGCAAGGAAGCGAACAAGATCTTCAAGAAGCAAGGTCTCGAATATATGCTCGGCCACAAGGTGACCGGCGCCGAGATCAAGGGCAAGAAAGTCACGCTGTCGATCGAGAAGGCGGACGGCGGTGACGGGCAAATGCTCGAGGCGAGCCATGTGCTCGTCTCGATCGGGCGGCGTCCCAACACCGATGGCCTCGCGCTCGACAAGGCTGGCCTTCAGACCAACAATCGCGGCCAGATCGAGATCGAGCACGATTTTCGCACCAAGGTCGACAATATCTGGGCGATCGGCGATGTCGTCCCCGGCCCCATGCTCGCGCACAAGGCCGAGGATGAAGGCATTGCGTGTGCCGAGAACATCGCCGGTCAGACGGGCATCGTGAACCACGATGTGATCCCCAATGTCGTTTATACCACCCCGGAAATCGCCGGCGTGGGCCTCACGCAGGAACAGGCGATCGAGGCGGCGGGCGGCGACAAGTCCAAGATAAAGGTCGGCAAGTTCCCGATGATGGCGAACAGCCGCGCCAAGGCGAACCGCGACACCGACGGCTTCGTGAAGGTCATCGCGGATGCTCAGACCGACCGCGTGGTGGGTGTCTGGATGATCAACAGCCTGGCCGGCACGATGATCTCGCAGGCCGCGCAGGCGATGGAATTTGGCGCCACCAGCGAAGACATCGCCTATACCTGCCACGCCCACCCCACCCACGCCGAGGCGTTCAAGGAAGCGGCGATGGCCGTGCAGGGCAAGCCGATCCATATGTGATCGAGCGGAAGTGAGGCCCAAAAGCGGGAGCGAAGTCATGAGCAAGACAATCGCCATCGTCGGAGCGGGCCAGATCGGCTTTGCCGCTGCCGGAGCTTTTCTAGATGCTGGCTGGAACGTTCGCGTGCTTGCCCGCAGCGAACCGGAATGGACGGCGGGGGACGGCGCGTTCGAACGCTACATTGCGGGCGAGGATGCTGCGCCCGCCGCCGATGTCGTGCTCGACACCATCGCCTACGACGCAGAGGACATCGCGCGCTACGATCCTGCCGCGATCGGGCGGCTGATCGTCGTCTCTTCGGCGAGCGTCTATTGCGATGCCAAGGGGCGCACGCTCGATGAGGGGCTGGCGAATGGCTATCCCCAATTCGACGGCCCGATCACCGAGGATCAAACCACCGTCGCGCCCGGCCCCGCGACCTATTCGACGCGCAAGATCCGCATGGAAGAGGCGGCGCGGGTCCGCTTCGGCGAGCGGGCGACCATCCTGCGTCCCTGCGCCGTCTACGGGCCCCATTCGCGCCATCCACGCGAGCTCTGGTTCGTCAAGCGCATCATGGACGGACGCAAGCAGATCCCGCTCGCCGATGCCGGAGATTCGCAATTCCAGACCTCCAGCGCGCGGGTCATCGCCAGGACCGCACTCGCCGCCGCGACTCAAGACAAGGGCGGCGTTTTCAACGTCGCGGACTGCGACAGCCCCACCGTGCGCGAAATCGGCGAGACGATCGCGAAAAGCCTCGCCAGCGACGTCACCATGATCCCGTTGCGCGAAGCCGGCATGATCGGGCGCACGCCCTGGTCCGTGCCCGAACCCTTCGTCGTCGACGCCCGCCAAGCGCAGCTCCTGCGTGCTGATGGCGAAACCTACGATTACGCGGAGCAGGTCGGCCCCGCGGCCTTATGGCTCACCGAGCGCGACCTTGCGAACTGGCGCGCTGCCTTCCCGCAGCTGGCTGAATATCCCTGGGATCTGTTCGACTACGACGCCGAGGATCGCTTTTTCGAAAGCCTCTGAGCCATCGGAGCGGCGCGACGCAGACGATCATGACCGGGCTTATGCGCATTCTCGCCAAGTGGCATATCTGGCTCGGCTGGCTGATCGGCGTGCCGATCGCGATGTGGACTGCGAGCGGGCTGTTGATGGTCGCAAAACCGATCGAGGAAGTGCGCGGCGAACATCTGCGCGTGGAGCAGCCTGACATCGCCCTGCCCCCTAGCAACCCGATGCCGATCACCCTCCAGCTGGAAAACGCACCTCCGATCCGCTCCTACGAAACGCGTATGCAGGAGGAGCGCGCGGTGACCTTCCTCACCCATATGGACGGCCGGGTCGAACGCTACGATGCGGGCACGGCCCGCTTGATCGAACCCCTCGATGCAACGGAAGCGCGCGAACTCGTTGCCCGGCAGATTATCGGCGGAACGGACGTGGCAAGCGTGCGTCTGTTCGACGCGGACGCGGTGCCGTTCGATTTCCGCCGCCCGGTCCCGGTCTGGCAGGTCGCGCTCGCCGACGGCACGCATGTATATGTCGGGCGCGACACCGGGGAGATCGAGGCGGTGCGCACCCGCTGGTGGCGCTGGTTCGACGTGGCCTGGGGCCTCCACATCATGGACCTCGACGAGCGCGAAGATACGAGCCATCCAGTGCTGATCGCCTTCGCCGCTCTCGCTCTTGCAGGATCGGTGCTCGGCATCGTCCTGCTGTTCCGGCGCCGCCGGGCGCGGGTGCGGGCGCGATGAACGAAACCGTCCTCACTCCGATCCTCGATCTGCTCGACATGGCGGGCATCGCGGTCTTCGCGCTGTCGGGGGCGCTGGTCGCGGCGCGCGAGCGGCAGACCTTTGTCACCATGGCGTTCTTCGCGCTGCTCACCGGGGTCGGCGGCGGAACCTTGCGCGACCTCCTGATCGGCGCGCCGGTATTCTGGATGACCGATCCGTGGGTCGCGGCAATCTGCCTGGCGACGGCGCTGCTCACCTGGTTCACGCCGATGCGATTGTGGGAGGGGCGGCTGCTCGATTATGCCGATGCGCTTGGCCTTGCCGCCTATGCCGTGCTCGGTAGCGCGAAGGCGCTCGCCTACGGCATCCCGCCGGTGCCCGCGGCGCTGATGGGGGTCATCACCGGCTGCGTCGGCGGGGTGATCCGCGATGTCGTCGCCGGGCGCCCTTCGATTATCATGCAGCCCGAGCTCTACGTTACCGCCGCGGCACTGAGCGCGGCGCTCACCGTGATCGGGATGCAACTGGCCGACCTTGCCGCCATCGCCGACTGGCCGATCTGGATCGGCGCGTTTGCCGCGGGCGCAGGCTTGCGCGTGGCGGCGATCCGCTTCGAACTTGGCCTGCCGAGCTACGGGACACGCGAAGCGGCGGGGGCGGCGGATGAGCCCGCGCCCCCTGCATCACATGCGCCGGAACAGCGCGAGGCGAGCGATTACTCGGCGAATTCCTCGCCCGGCAGCGGGCCGCCCGGATAGGCGGGGAGAGGCTCGGCGCTCGCATCGTCGGCGTGCGCTAGATCGCCGTCGATGGCGCCTGGCGCCGCGTCTGGCGCCGCCAGCCCGTCATAAGGCGCGCTTTCCATGCTGGCGCGCGCGCTCGCATAGCGGTCCGCCGACCATTGGTTGCCGGCAGGCGCGCGCTCGGCGGAGGCAAAGGCACCGCTCGGCGCGGCCTCGGCAAAACCTGTGTAATTGATGTCCGAAACCCGGCCCGAATTGTCGATCTCGCAGGCGAAGCCTTCGCCGTTGAACAGCGTACCGGTAACGATCCAGCCGCGCGCCACGCGGCTTGCGCCATCGACGCTGTCGACCCGCACGTCGCGCTCGATCTCGTTGAGGCAGCGCGAGACGGCGTTGTCGATGCCCGAGCCGCTATCGGTGCTGCGGCGGGTGTTGCGGCGTTCGGGGCGGTAATCGTAGTCGCGGTCGCGCACCCGGTCGCGCTCGACAATCACGACGTCGCGGTCGCGCCGACGATTGTTGGCCGCGCTTGCGACCGCGGCGATACCGCCCAGGATGATCGCGCCGGCCAGAATGTCGCCGCCGCGAATGCCGCGATGACGACGCCAGCCGCCGCGCCAGCCGCGTCCCCAGCCCCCGCGACCCCAGCCGCGCCGCCAGCCCCAGCGGCCGCGCCAGTTGGCCGTATCGGCCTTCGCATCGTAGCTGCTCGAGGAAAAGCCACCGCCTGGCCCCGTCGCATTCCCTTGCGCGAGCGCGCTGTGCACCGATGTCGCATAACCGATCGTGCCGGTGGCGGGCATTTGGGCGGCGTGAGCGCCGGTGGCGGGGAGAGAGGTGGCGGCGATCAGCCCTGCAAGGCCGATCCATTTTGCGCGGTGAGCCATCGAAGCTCCTCCTGTTTTGATACGTACAGCGAGGAGGCGCCCACCGATCGCCCCTTCATAAGTGTGTGATAGCACATCGAAATAGGCGGTCCAGGCTTGCGCTTGCCTGAACCGCCCATTTACGGACCGGGATCGCCCGGGGACATCGGGGATAGACCGGGAGGCGGTGCGGCGCCTCCTCGCGATGCCGCCCGGACGAACTCAACGCAGTCCGCGAATGCCGTCGAAGTCGATGAAGGGGCGCCCGCGGCCGTCGAGCTCGCAGCGGAACCGGCCACGATCGAACCGATCGCGGAAGCGGAAATTGTCGCCCACTTCCATGCGTCCGCGCACCTGTATGCCGCGGCGATCGAAGTCGACGTCGCGAATGTCGGTCACCTGCGCGAAGCCCCAGCCGCCGAAACGCCGCGCCTGTCGCTCTGCGGCATTGATGCAGCGATTGATGGCGCGCTGGGCGTCGCCGCGTCCGCCGAAGCGGCCCCGCCGATCGAAGCGCCTGTTGTTCCAACGCCGGTTGTCCCAGCGCCGATCGTTCCAGCGCCGGTCTCGCCAGCGGTCGCGGTCGCCGTCGAAGGCACCGGCAAGCGCGGCGATCCCGCCGATGACGACGGCGCCTGCGACGATTTCCTCGGCGCCGATACCGCCGCGATCGCGGTCGAACCGGTCGTCGGCAGCGGCGGGGGTTGCGGACGCCAGCGCCATCGCGCCTGCCGCGACGGCTGCGAACGTCCCTTTGGTCAATGTCCGTGAAAGAGCAGTCATGGATTTGTCCTCGTCTGGGGTGGCGGAAGGATGTCCGTTCACTGCGAGCGAGGTTTACCTGAACGAAACTGAGGTCATGGTGAGCAATTTTTACAGCGAGGGTTCAGATTTATCGGCGTTCCGGTGAACCGCCGACCTCATCCGTAAGACGTGCGTCTTCCCGCGGCGATGCCCCTATTCGAGCGCGGCCAGCACGTCGCGCGTGAAGGCGGCGATGTCGAAACGGGTGCCGACCATGTCCTCCCCGCGCCGGACGATCACGACATCGCGGCTCGGCACGACGACCACATATTGGCCGCGATTGCCGAAAGCGGCGAAGGTATCGGACGGCACACCTTCGGAACTGTTCATGAGCCACCAGCCTGCCCCATAGCCGAACGGGCGGCCCTCCGGCTGCGGGCCGGATGGGCTGGAAACGTACTCGACCCAGCCTTCGGGCAGGATGCGGGTGCCGTTCCACAACATACCATCATTCAGGTAAAGCTGACCTATTGCGGCAAGGTCCCATGCCGTCGACCACACCTGGCTGGAGAGGACGTAATCCCCGCGCCAGTCGCGTTCGGCGACCGTTCGCGTCATGCCGATCTCCGCGAAGAAATCCGCCGGCGGATGGTTTGCAAACGTATCCTCGATCGCCTTGATCGCCGCCAGGGTATCGTTGTTGGCGTAGCGATAGACACTGCCGGGTGTGTAGATGAGCGGCCAATCCTGCGCGCGTTCTTCGACGCTCGTACCGCCCCAATAGAGCGGATCGGTGCGATTGCCCGGCGTATCCGAATAGCGCCCCGAGGCCATGCGTAAGGCGTGATCGATGGTAATCGCGCGACGCGGATCGCTTTCGTCCACGCCAAGCCCGGCGCTGTCATTCACATCGATCTCGTCGCGATGCACCGCAGCGCCGACGAGGGTTGCTGCAATGCTTTTGGCAACCGACCAAGTGCGCTGAGGTGTGTACCTGCTAAATCCGGGCGCGGACCTCGCATAGTTTGCTTTGACCCGGCCGTTCTCGAAAACTCTTACTACCACAGCAGTGGTGCGCCCATTTCCATACTTGTCAGAGAATGCGGCGTCGAGCGATGGCAAACTGGGTGGCGGACCCGGCGGAAGACCTAAGGGGATTCTGGCATCTTCTCTTTCCTCCCTCTCCCACGGCTTAGGTGCGGTCGGATTGCTCAAGCCTGGTGGCGCACCAACGGGGGGCACCGAACATCCTGCATCCTTGCCGTCAAAAACGGCCAAGCGATCCGGCATATCCTCGTCCCATCTAACCTGCACATGCGCGATCTGGCCGGTCGGGCGGCGGATAATCTCGTAGGGGAGGTCTCGAACAATCCTATTAAGCGGCGCCTGGATCCCAGTAAGCTCCCATTCGTGGACGCTTTCTGGCGTGCGGGTCGTACCGTTTGCCTCCGCATTCGCGATCGCGCTGCACAGAAATAGCGCCTTGTACCCCGCCGCAAGCGCGCGATTGTAGCGTTCGTCGAGCTGATGCTGCGCGGTTTGGGCGTGGCTTGGCGAAGTAAGAGCAAGTGCTGCCGCGGCGGCAAGAATGGCGTTCTTCATGTGGCAGGACCCTAGCCGCGGGCGAACAAAAGAAAAGGGCCGGCGGATCGCTCCGCCGGCCCGTTTCAAATCCCATGCGAGTCCCCGCGTAGGCGGGGACCTCTCGCGGGCTTCGGCCAGGTCCCCGCCTACGCGGGGACTCGCGCCAGAGCCTCTTTACGCCTCGGCGTATTCGTCCATCTCGCTCATGTCGGGGCCACTGTCCTGACCCTTCGCGTCTTCGTCGCGGTCGACGAATTCGATGATCGCCATCTGGGCGCTGTCGCTGTCGCGGTAGCCCGCCTTGATGATGCGGGTGTAGCCGCCGTCGCGGTCCGAATAACGCTCGGCCAGAACGTCGAACAGCTTCTTGAGCTGCGTTTCGTCCTGGAGGCGGCCCATGGCGAGGCGGCGGTTGGAAAGACCGCCACGCTTGGCAAGCGTGATCAGCTTCTCGACATAGGGACGCAGTTCCTTCGCCTTGGGAAGCGTGGTGAGGATCTGCTCGTGCTTGATGAGCGCGGCCGACATGTTGCGGAACAGCGCGGTGCGGTGGCCCGACTTGCGACTGAGCTTACGTTGAGAAATTCCGTGACGCATCTTGTATTTCCTTCGTTTGAAAAGGGCCCGTTTGAGGTAGCCCAGTGCTGGCGGCGCTTTCCCGTCGGTGGGTGGTGCGCCGCCGGAACCTATTTAGCCGAGCAGTTCCTGCTCCAGCTTCTTGGCCATTTCCTCGATGTTTTCAGGCGGCCATCCGGGGATGTCCATGCCGAGGCGCAGGCCCATGCTGGAGAGCACTTCCTTGATCTCGTTCAAGGACTTGCGGCCGAAATTCGGCGTGCGCAGCATCTCGGCCTCGGTCTTTTGGACCAGGTCGCCGATATAGATGATGTTGTCGTTCTTGAGGCAATTGGCACTGCGCACCGAAAGTTCGAGCTCGTCGACCTTCTTGAGCAGGTAGCGGTTGAGCTGGTTCGCATCGTCTTCCTGCGGCTGCGCGGCCTGGCCGATCATCGCGGCTTGCGGCTGCGGGATGCCGTCTTCGAAGTGGACGAAGAGCGTCAGCTGGTCCTGCAGGATGCGCGCGGCATAGGCGACCGCATCTTCCGGGGTGACGGTGCCGTCGGTTTCGACCGTGAGGCTGAGCTTGTCGTAATCGAGCTCCTGCCCGACACGCGCATTCTCGACCTTGTAGCTCACCTGGCGAACGGGCGAATAGAGCGAGTCGATCGGAATGAGACCGATCGGCGCATCGGCCGGACGGTTCTGCACCGCGGGCGCATAGCCTTTGCCGACGTCGGCGGTCAGCTCCATGTTGAGCGTCGCGCCTTCGTCGAGATGGCACAGGACGAGGTCCTTGTTCATCACCTCGATATCGCCGGTAACGGCAATATCGCCCGCTTTGACTTCGGCCGGGCCGGTCATCGAAAGCTGCAGGCGCTTCGGCCCCTCGCCTTCCATCTTGAGCGCGATCTGCTTCACGTTGAGGACGATGTCGGTCACGTCCTCGCGCACGCCGGCGAGCGAGGAGAATTCGTGCAGCACGTTCTCGATCTTGATCGAGGTGATCGCCGCGCCCTGCAGCGAAGAGAGTAGCACGCGGCGCAGCGCGTTGCCCAGCGTCAGACCGAAGCCGCGTTCGAGCGGTTCGGCGACGAAGGTGGTCTTGCGGTTCTTCTCGCCGCCATCCTTGATTTCGAGAGCGTTGGGTTTCTTGAGTTCCTGCCAGTTCTTCATATTGACGGACATGGATTTCCCCTAATTCGCTTGCGTCAAGCGGGTTCAGATTTTGAGTGCGGGTCCGGAGCGCTCGTCAGCGGCCACCGAACCCTGTCGGAAAGCGGCGATCCGGCAAGGATCGCCGCACCGAGACGGGTTTAGACGCGGCGACGCTTGGACGGACGAACCCCGTTATGCGGGATCGGGGTCACGTCGCGGATCGAGGTGATGTTGAAGCCGACCGCGGCGAGACCGCGCAGCGCGCTTTCGCGGCCCGAGCCGGGGCCCTTCACTTCGACTTCGAGCGTGCGCACGCCATGTTCGGCGGCCTTCTTGCCGGCATCGTCTGCGGCGACCTGCGCGGCATAGGGCGTCGACTTGCGGCTGCCCTTGAAGCCCATCATGCCGGCGCTGGACCAGCTGATCGCATTTCCCTGCGCATCGGTGATGGTGATCATGGTGTTGTTGAAGCTGGCGTTAATATGCGCCACGCCGCTGGTGATGTTTTTCCTGTCGCGGCGCCTTACTTTGCCGGGTTCGCGTGCCATTTTCTCGTTTCCTTAATGTCTGGAAAAGAAGGGAAAAGCGTGTCGGGGAATGCCCCGGTTCGCTTACTTCTTCTTGCCGGCGATCGGCTTCGCCTTGCCCTTGCGGGTGCGGGCGTTCGTGTGCGTGCGCTGGCCGCGGACGGGCAGCTGGTTGCGATGCCTCAGGCCGCGATAGGAGCGCAGGTCCATCAGCCGCTTGATGTTCATCGCGGTGTCGCGGCGCAGATCGCCCTCGACCTGATGATCCGCATCGATCGTCTCGCGGATGCGCAGCACTTCCTCGTCGGTCAGATCCTGAACCCGGGCGCTGTGATCGATGCCGAGCTTGTCGGCGATCCGGACGGCCGTCGTGCGACCGATCCCGTGAATGTAGGTGAGCGCGATGATCACGCGCTTGTTGGTGGGGATGTTCACCCCGGCAATACGAGCCACTTAATTCTCCATGCTCCACAGGGGTTTTGCGGCCAGCAGGCCGCCCCCTATCTCGACGCTCAATTCATCGACGCGTTCTTGCCTGTGCGCGGGTGTGCGATAGGCACAAACGGCAAAAGTCCGGGTGGTACACCAATCGGATGGTGCCCGCCGGACCGGACTCGAACCTGTCGAATAGGCGCGCGCTTAGGGCGATTCGACGCCTGCGTCAACCGCCCACGACACGCATCGTCGCGAGCCATGGATATGGGTCGCCGCGCCGCGCTTTCAACATCGGCCATATCGGCAATCGCGTCGCAACGCAAAATTCGGGTCGGGAAGCCGCTTCGCACAGTCGCCTGGCACGCGACCGTTGACACTATGCAATACTCCAATATTAATTGAATTATGGAAATGAATGCCGCCCTCGCCTGTTTCGCCGCGCTCTCGCAAGCGACCCGGCTCGAGACGATCAAGCTGCTGGTGCGCGCCGGCGAAACCGGTCTGCCTGCGGGAGACATCGCGCGCAGGCTCGATATCTCCAGCACCCTTCTTTCCGCCCACTTGACGAAGCTGAACCATGCCGGCCTCGTCACCTCGCGCCGGGATGGACGCTCCATCATATACCGCGCCGATTACGACACTTTGCGCGCCCTTCTCCAATTTCTGATGGCCGAATGTTGCAGCGCCAGCCCGGCGATCGTCGGCGATCTCGACGTTACCGCCTTTATCGAAGGAGCCAGCCAATGAAACGAATGCACATCCATGTCAGCGTCGCCGCACTCGATCCCGCCATCCGGTTCTATTCCGCGCTGTTCGACTGCGAACCGAGCGTGATCAAAGAGGATTACGCCAAGTGGGAAGTCGAAGACCCCCGCGTCAATTTCGCGATCAGCGTGCGCGAGAGCATGGCGACCGGGGTCAACCACCTTCGCATTCAGGCGGGCGATGCCGCCGAACTCGCCGAACTCGAAGCGCGCCTTGCCCGCACCGAGATCGCTTCGCAGCCGGAAGAAGGCGCGCATTGCTGTTACGCGCGCAGCGACAAGTACTGGGCCACCGATCCGAGCCAGGTGGTGTGGGAGATGTTCCACACGATGGATGCAGCGGCGACCTATGGCGCGGATAATGCGCCGATCCCTGCGCCATCGGCCAAGCAGCCCGAAGCAGAAACCTGGTGCTGCTAGCGCGGGCTATTCGCCGTCGTCGATATCGCCGAAAGCCTCTTCGACACTGGAAGCCTCTTCCGGTGCATCGGGCTCGTCGAGGGTCTCGCTCGCATCGCCGGACGGTGCCTCGACCGCGCCCAGCAAATCGGCAAGTCGCGTCAGCTGCAACGTCATCACCCCGTCCACCGCGCGCGCGATGACCGGCACCTCGTAGCGCATCGCCCCGCCGACATTGTATTCCCACACGATCCGCGTGCCGCGCCCGGCTTCATCCTCGCTGATCGCGATGGTGAGGATGCCGGTGACGGCCTCGCTCTGCAGCGGCCCGAGCGCGCCGGCCATGCGCAGAGCGACTTCGGGCGAAGCCTGAATCACGCGCATATGCTCGACGCTGCCTTCGAGCGTGAAGCGGCCCGGCTCGTCGATTTCCGGAACGGTTTCGCAGAAACAGCCGCCCGCCTGCGGGGTGAGCGTGAGGTTCGCCGCATCGCCGGACCAGGTGTGCTCGCCCGACCACCAGCGCGCCGGGCTGATCAGCGCCAGCCAGGTCGCGGTGCGATCGGCTTCGACCACGGCCTCGGCGCGGGTGATGAAATGGCCGTCCTCGGCGCTAACGACTTCGGCGGATACCGGGGAGGTGGCGGGCGCAGCAAGCGCTACGGCTGCGAGCGCCGTACAAGCGCCCGGTCTCAGCATTTCAGGATCGCGTCGATCGCCTTGGCGACATCCTCGATCGCGTCCATGCCATCGACGCGCTGGACGATGCCGCGCGCTTCGTAGCCGGGAAGGATCGGCGCGGTCTTGGCGCGATATTCGTCCATGCGGGTGCGCACGGTCTCTTCGTTGTCGTCGGGCCGGCGCTTGAACTCGGTCGAATGGCACACGTCGCACACGCCCTCTTTGGCGGGTGGATTGGCGGTCTCGTGATAGAGCGCGCCGCATTTGGCGCAGGAGAAGCGGCCGGTAATCCGCTCGACCAGTGCCTCGACGTCGACCTCCAGCTCGATCACGTGGTCGAGGCTGCGATCGTTCTTGGCGAGAATACGGTCGAGATCGTCGGCCTGCCCCGCGGTGCGCGGATAGCCGTCGAAGATCGCGCCCTGCTCCGCCGGCATCGCGGCGAGGTTCTCGTCGACCAGGCGCGAGACGATGTCGTCGGAGACGAGCTCGCCGCGATCCATCACTGCCTTGGCCTCGAGGCCGACCGGAGTGCCTTCCTTGACCGCTTCGCGCAGCATGTCGCCGGTCGAAAGCTGTCTCATCCCGTGCCGCTCGACCAGGGCGGCGCTTTGCGTCCCCTTGCCGGCGCCCGGCGGGCCCAGAAGAATGATGTTCACGGCAAAAGCATCCCCTGATTGCGCGCCCGCCTCTTCGCCCGAGGCGGTGTCACGATAGCAGCCGAAAGCCCCTTGCGCATCCTCAGCGCATACGGCCTTTCAGCTTCGCTTTCTTGATGAGGTCCCCGTACTGGTGCGCGAGCAGATGCGACTGGACCTGGCTGATCGTATCGACCGTCACATTGACGACGATGAGCAGGCTGGTGCCGCCCAGGAACAGCGGAATGCCGGTCTGCGCGATCATGTATTCCGGAATGACGCAGACCGCGGTCAGATAGATCGCGCCGACCACCGTGATGCGGGTGAGGACATATTCGAGATAGTCCGCAGTGCGCTTGCCCGGGCGAATGCCGGGGATGAAGCCGCCGTTCTTCTTGAGATTGTCCGCCGTCTCTTCCGGATCGAAGACGACCGCGGTGTAGAAGAAGCAGAAGAAGATGATACCGATCGCGTAGAGCGCCATGTAGATCGGCTCGCCATGCGCGAGATACTGGTTGAGCGTGACGATGACGCCGCCAAACGTGCTGGTCGTGTCGACCGAATTGCCGGCGAAGGAACTGATCGTCAGCGGCAGCAGCAGCAGCGAGCTGGCAAAGATCGGCGGGATGACGCCCGCGGTGTTCAGCTTCAGCGGCAGGTGCGAGCGATCAGCCTGCATCATGCCGCGCTGCGTCGCGCGCTTGGGATACTGGATCAGCAGGCGGCGCTGCGCCCGCTCGACGAAGCTTATGAGGAGGATGAGGATCACCACCATCAGCAGGAAGGCGATGATGATACCGGGCGCAATCGAGCCGGTGCGCCCGCCTTCGAACATGTTCATGGTGAAGGTCGGGAACTGCGCGACGATCCCCGCCATGATGATCAGCGAGACGCCGTTGCCGATCCCGCGGCTGGTGATCTGCTCGCCCAGCCACAGCAGGAACATGGTGCCACCGACCAGGCTGATGACCGCGCCGATCCGGAACATCAGCCCCGGATTGACCACCGCGGCGATGCCCTGGTTGCTGGCGAAACTCTCGAGGCCCGTCGCGAGGAAATAGCCCTGGATGGCGCAGAGGAAGACCGTGCCGTAGCGGGTATATTGGTTCAGCTTCTGCCGCCCGGTCGCGCCCTCTTTCTTGAGCGCGGCAAGCGTCGGGTGCAGCGCGGATGCCATCTGCACCACGATCGAGGCGGTGATGTAGGGCATGACGCCCAGCGCCACGAGGCTCATATTGGCGAGCGCGCCGCCGGTGAAGGTGTTGAACAGGTCGACGATCGTCCCCTGCGTCTGCGCCGCCAGCTGGTCGAGCGCGAGCGGGTTGATCCCCGGCAGCGGCACGAAGCTCAGGAAACGGAACACGATCAGCGCGCCGATCGTGAACCAGATGCGCTGGCGAAGCTCGGTCGCCTGGGCGAAATTACCGAAGCTCAGATTGCTGGCGATATTGTCGGCGCGTGAAGCCATTATGTTGGGTCGATCCTGGACTTGTCCGCCGCGTGTGAGATGCGGCATTTGTCACGAAGATAGGTGGCGCGGGCGCAGATGTCGAACCCGTAAGCCAAATTAGTGTCGCCCCGGAGGCTGTCCGGGGCGACAAAGATGTGGGTTATTCGGCCGAGGCCGCTCTGTCCTTCGCCGGGTCCTTCGCCGAGGCTTCCGTCTTCTTCGCGGTCACTTCGACGCTGCCACCGGCCTTTTCGACCGCAGCGATTGCGCCCTTGGTGGCGCCGGTCACGACGAACTTGGCCTTGGCCTTGATCTCGCCCTTGCCGAGCAGGCGCACGCCATCCTTGCCGCCGCGCACCAGGCCCGCTTCGCGCAGCGCCGCCTCGGTAATGTCCTTCTTGCCGTCGAGCTTCTTCGCATCGATGAACTTCTGGACCATGCCGATATTCACTTCGGCATAATCCTTGCCGAACGGATTGTTGAAGCCGCGCTTGGGCAGGCGCATGTGAAGCGGCATCTGGCCGCCTTCGAAGCCCTTTATGGCGACGCCGGAACGGCTCTTCTGGCCCTTCTGACCGCGCGCGGCGGTCTTGCCCTTGCCCGAGCCGATACCGCGGCCCACGCGGGTCCGGTCCTTGCGGGCACCGGGATTGTCCTTGATTTCGTTCAGTTTCATGTCTGCACTCGCTTTCGCTTTTGTTCGCGCTTTGAGAAAATGCGAATCCCCGCGCAGGCGGGGATCTCGTGCCACAAGCGTTCAACCAGTGGCTGGAGGTCCCCGCCTGCGCGGGGACTCACGAGAGATATTCAGTCCACGATCTCGACCAGATGCGGGATCTTGGCGACGGCACCGCGCACCTCGGGGGTGTCCTGGCGCTCGACGACCTTGTGCATCTTGTTCAGCCCAAGACCCACCAGGATCTTGCGCTGGCTTTCGGGACGGCGGATCGGCGAACCGATCTGTTTGATCTTGATGGTTGCCATCTCAGATTACTCCGCAATTGCCGCGGCGTCGGCTTCGGCCTCGGCTTCGCTGACCTTGCCACCGCGACCCAGGAGGTCGGCGACCTTCTTGCCGCGACGCTGGGCGACCGACTTCGGCGAAGTCTGCTCCTGCAGCGCTTCGAAGGTGGCGCGGATCATGTTGTAGGGGTTCGAGGTGCCGACCGACTTGGTCACCACGTCGGCAACGCCCAGGCTTTCGAACACGGCGCGCATCGGACCACCGGCGATGATGCCGGTACCCGGAGGCGCGGTGCGAAGGGTGACCTTGCCGGCACCGAAGCGGCCATTGCCGTCATGGTGCAGCGTGCGACCTTCCTTAAGCGCGACGCGGATCATCTTCTTACGCGCGGCAGCGGTCGCCTTGGTGATCGCCTCGGGCACTTCGCGGGCCTTGCCCTTGCCGAAGCCGACGCGGCCCTGACCGTCGCCGACGACGACGAGCGCGGCAAAGCCGAAGCGCTTACCACCCTTCACCGTCTTGGAGACGCGGTTGATGTGGACCAGCTTCTCGATGATGCCGTCGTCCTCTTCCTCGCGGCGTCCGCCACGACGATTGTCCCGGCCACCGCGACCACGACCACCGCCACGATTGTCACCGCCGCGACCGCGACCGCGGCCTTGGCGGCCATCGTTCCGG
This sequence comes from Erythrobacter sp., assembly GCF_036351135.1. Classification (GTDB taxonomy): domain Bacteria; phylum Pseudomonadota; class Alphaproteobacteria; order Sphingomonadales; family Sphingomonadaceae; genus Erythrobacter. The sequence goes on along the minus strand of NZ_JAZBON010000036.1, from coordinate 1,900 downwards.
GGTTGCTCCGTCGGCTGAGCGCTGGGCTCCTGCGCGGGGTTCTGGTTGTCGGCGGCTTCCGAAGGCGTGGTCGCCACGGCAGGTACTTCCGCCTTTTCGGCAGCGGCATCGGTGCCCTCTGGCATGTTCGCCGCCGCCTTTGCCGCCTGGACCTCGACCGTCTCGGTCACTTCGGGGGCAGCGTTTTCGGCCGCCTTGTCCTGTGCCTTGTCCTGGGCGTTTTCGGTTTCGGGGGTTTTCTTGTCGTCAGCCATGATCAGAACTCCAGCCCGCCTTCACGGGCGGCATCGGCCAGCGCCTTGACGCGGCCATGAAACAGGAACCCGCCGCGATCGAACACGACAGTGGTCACGCCGGCCTTCTTGGCGGCTGCGGCGATGTCCTTACCGACCTTGGTCGCGGCGTCGACATTCGCGCCGCTGGACTTTTCGCCCAGCGTCGAAGCGGCGGCGACGGTCTTGCCGGCGGCATCGTCGATGATCTGCGCGTAAATGTGGCGACCGGTGCGGTGCACCGACAGGCGCGGCTTGTCGCCGGCTCGCGCACGCAGCGCGCTGCGGACACGGCGACGGCGGCGTTCGAAGAGGGAAAGTTTTGCCATCTTACTTCTTCTTCCCTTCCTTGCGGAAGATGTATTCGCCGCGATACTTGATGCCCTTGCCCTTGTAGGGTTCGGGCTTGCGGTATTCGCGGATTTCGGCGGCGAACTGGCCCACGGCCTGCTTATCGATGCCGGAGATTTCGATCGTGGTCTGATCCGGGGTCTTCACCTCGAGGCCATCGGGCACGGCGAGATCGACATCGTGACTGAAGCCAAGCTCCAGCTTCAATGTCTTGCCCTGCGCCTTGGCACGATAGCCGACGCCCGAAATTTCGAGCGTCTTGGAAAAGCCTTCGGTCACGCCTTCGACCAGGTTCGAGACCAGCGTGCGCTGCATGCCCCAATAGGAGCGCGCCTGCTTGGTGTCGTTCGCCGGGTTGACCTGAATCTCGTCGCCTTCGACTTTGTAGCTGATGAGGTCGGACAGACCCATGGTGAGGGTGCCCTTCGGCCCCTTCACGCTCAGCGTGTCGCCTTCGATATTGGCCGTCACCCCGTTGGGGATCGGGACCGCCTTTTTACCGATGCGGCTCATCAGAACACCTCCGCGAGCACTTCGCCGCCGACATTGCTCTCGCGCGCTTCGCCATCGGAAAGCACGCCGCGCGGGGTCGAGACGATGGTGATGCCAAGGCCATTGCGCACCGTCGGCAGCTCCTGACTGCCCGAATAGACGCGGCGGCCCGGCTTCGAAACGCGGCTGACGTGCTTGATCGCCGGCTCGCCTTCGAAATATTTCAGTTCGATCCGCAGCGCCTTGTGCTTGCCGCTCTCGTCTTCGGAATAGCCGCGGATATAGCCTTCGCGGGTCAGCACTTCGAGAACGTTCGCACGCAGTTTGGACGCAGGGCTGAGGACGGAGTCCTTCTTCGCCTGCTGGCCGTTGCGGATGCGGGTGAGCATATCACCCAGAGGATCGGTCATAGCCATGTGTCAGTTCCTCACCAGCTCGACTTCGTCAGGCCGGGGATCATGCCCCGGTTGCCGAGTTCGCGCAGTTCGATGCGGTTGATGCCGAACTTGCGGTAATAGCCGCGCGGGCGGCCGGTGGTGGCGCAGCGATTGCGCACACGGGTCGGGTTCGCGTTGCGCGGAATCTCGGCCATCTTGAGCCGGGCCATCAGGCGCTCGGTCTCGTCAAGCGATTCGTCGTTCGCGATCGCCTTCAGCTTCTCGTATTTCGCCGCGTATTTCTTGACGAGCTCCTTGCGTCGCTCGTTCTTGTTGATCGAACTCAGTTTCGCCATGGACTTAAGCTCTCTTCTTTCGTGTCTCGGTCATGGGAAGGCGGCTCACGCC
>NZ_JAZBON010000035.1:0-30009 GCF_036351135.1 Erythrobacter sp. | reverse complement strand
GATGTCGAGGCGGACCGAGGCGTAGAACTTGAGCGCGTTGCCGCCGGTCGTCGTCTCCGGGTTGCCGTACATCACGCCGATCTTCATGCGCAGCTGGTTGATGAAGATCACCATGCATTTGGAGCGGTTGATCGACCCGGTCAGCTTGCGCAGGCTTTGGGACATGAGCCGCGCCTGAAGGCCGACATGGGAATCGCCCATCTCGCCTTCGATTTCCGCGCGGGGAACGAGCGCCGCGACCGAGTCGACCACCAGCACGTCGACCGCGTTGGAGCGGACCAGCGTGTCGGTAATTTCAAGGGCCTGTTCGCCCGTATCGGGCTGCGAGACGATCAGCTCGTCGATATCGACGCCGAGCTTCTTCGCATAAACGGGATCGAGCGCGTGTTCGGCATCTACGAAAGCCGCCGTGCCGCCCGCCTTCTGCGCCTCGGCGATGCAGTGCAGCGCCAGCGTCGTTTTGCCCGAGCTTTCCGGCCCGTACACCTCGATCACACGCCCCTTGGGCAGGCCGCCGATACCCAGCGCAATGTCGAGCCCCAATGATCCGGTCGAAATCGCTTCGACCTGCATCGCCTCGCGCGAGCCGAGCTTCATCGCCGAACCCTTGCCGAAAGCGCGATCGATTTGTGCAAGAGCGGCGTCCAGCGCCTTTTGCCGATCCACGTCCTGTTCCTTCTCTACCAGCTTCAAAGACGTCGCTATCGCATGCACTCCCTCGCTTGCCTAGGGCGGGGCGAAAAGTATCACCCGGCCCGGGGAAGAAACGCTTTCCCGCCCCCTTGCGAGATTGCATGTATTCGATTTGTTCTCATGGAACAAGAGGAGAACGAATTTATTTTCGCGAAAGCTCTCCGCCACCCGGCGCCGCTCAGGCGTTCTCGCCCTCTTTCGCCTCGCGCATGACGCTCGCGACCTTGTCGGTGATCGCGGCGACGCTGAAAGGTTTGGGAATGAAGTGCATGCGCGGAATGTCGATATCCTTGCGCAGCGCCTCTTCGGCATAGCCCGACATGAAGACCACGGGGATCGCCGGATGTTCGCGGCGGATCGCGCGCACCATGGCCGGCCCGTCCATTCCCGGCATCACGACGTCGCTGACCACCAGGTCGAACCCGCCGCCCGCCTCGATCGCCTCCAGCCCCTCTTCCCCGCCCGGACAGGCGGTGACTTCATATCCCGCGCGCGCGAGGGCGCGTTCGGCGACCGCGCGCACCATGTCCTCGTCCTCGACCAGCAGGATGCGGCCCCCGCCCGGCCAGTCGGAAGACGACTGCGGGGCCTTGGGCTCCTTGCGCCGCTGGGGCACCTCGCCGCGATGGACCGGCAGATACATGCTGAACTGCGCGCCGCGCACGTTCCCCGCGGCATCGGTCACATTGTCGGCGAAGATGAATCCGCCCGATTGCTTGACGATACCGTAGACGGTCGAAAGGCCGAGCCCGGTGCCTTTGCCCTGCTCCTTGGTGGTGAAGAAGGGTTCGAACAGCTTGGGCAGGATATCGGGCGGGATGCCGCCGCCATCGTCCTCGACGATCAGCACGGTGTAGTCCGAAGCGGGCAGGATTTCAGAACCCATCTTAACGACTTGATCGGCGGCGATGCTGCGGGTCCGGAGCGCGATCCGCCCCGCCCGGTCCTTACCCGATCGCGCATCGCCGGGTCTGCGCTGCGCCTTCGCCTGACGCGTATGGATGGCGTCGCGGGCATTGACGGCGAGGTTCATGATGACCTGTTCGAGCTGCTGTGGATCGGCGCGCACCGCACCCAGATTGCGGTCGTGCTGGACGTGATAGTCGATCCCCTCGCCCAGCAGGCGCTTAATCAGGGGACTGACTTCGCTGACGACGTCGGGCAGTTGCAGGATTTCGGGACGCAGCGTCTGCTGACGCGAGAAAGCGAGAAGCTGGCGGGTGAGAGCGGCGGCGCGGTTCGAATTGGCGCGGATCTGCTGGATGTCGTCGTAATCGCTGTCGCCCGGCGTGTGGCGCAACAGCATGAGATCGCAGGTGCCGATGATCGCGGTCAGCACATTGTTGAAATCGTGCGCGACCCCGCCGGCGAGCTGCCCCACGGCCTGCATCTTGGTGGCCTGCGCGACCTGGCGCTTGAGCTGGTTTTCCTCGGCCGAATCGACGAGGCTGAGCAGCACCGCGCCTTCGCCCAGCCCCCGCACTCCGGCGAGCCCGATCGAGACCGGCTCTTCGGGTCGCGCATTGAGGCGCACGGCCATGTCGCCGCTGGTCGCGGGCCCGCGGCCATGGCGGCGCACTGCATCGGACAGCGGGCCCTTGTCCTCGCGCACGACGAGGTCGGTCGGAAAGGCGGGCAGCTTGCTTTGTTCGCGGCCCACCGCGCGCAGGAAGGCGTCGTTGCCGAACAGGAAGCGCCCGTCGCGGTCGGTCATCGCCAGGCCTAGCGGCAGCTGGCCGAGCAGGCCTTCGAGCTGGGCGACGCCCGCATGCGCCGTGCCGTCCCAGCCGCTGCCGATACCGACGCCGCTGTCGACGAGCAGCATCAGCGCGGCGCCCGCATTGGGGTCGGGCTGCGCATCGGAGGCGGAGCCTGTATTGAGGGGCGGTTCGCCGAGCGGCACGTCGATCAAGGTCTGCGGCGTGCCGGCGCGCCCCTCGCGCGCGAACAGGATGCGGTCGCGCTCGTCCACGCGCAGGAAGGAGACGAATTCCTGACCGGCGAGGGTCGCCTTCGGATCGCCGGCCGCGCGTTCGGCGAAGCCGGCGCTGACATGGCGGATGATGCCGTCCGGCCCGGCGATGGCGGCTTCGATTCCGGCGCGGCTGAGCATCGCGCCGAGCGGCCCGGCAAGATCGATCTCCAGCGTCGGACTTTCCTCGCCCGCCGCCACGCGTTCGAACCGCCAGACGAGGTGATCCGCCCCGGCCCCGGCGCGCCGGACATCGACCGACCATTGCGCGCCCGCGCCGTCGATCGGTTCCTCGCCATGCGCCTCCCCGTCGCGCCAGGCATTGCGCGCAAGCCGGGCGAGCTTATCGGTAGCGTTAGTGTCGGGCGCCATTTTGGGTGGCGCCGCCTCGACGCCGAACGTGCGGGTGAAGAGCGGACTTGCGCAGACCAGGCGATTGGCGCGGTCGGTGATCGCCACGGAGCTGTCCTGCCCCTCGAGCGCGGCCACCGTCACCGACCAGTCGGCACTTCTCTTGAGCTCGGCGGCAGGCGCTTCGCCGAGCCGGGCGGCGGACGACGCTGCGAGGACCATCACGGCTGTGCCGGCAAGATAGACGAGAGCGAGCAGGACGCTTTGCGAGACGGCGAAGACGAGCAGCGCGGTGAGGCCGAGCGCCGCGATCACGGCGATCAGCAGCCGCCGGTCGCCGGCGAAAAGCGCGAGCTCGGATTTGACTTCGGACACTTCGACCTCTGGAACTTCTGCCGGCGTGATACGCCGTTCGTGAGGCGCATTGGACAGCGCCCGATTGTAGCCGTGCCCTACTTCGCGGCGAGCCGGCGGTCGAGCCGCTGTTCCATGCGGCGCAAACGTTTTGCCCGCTTGCGTGCAACCATTACGCGCCAGATCGCGCTCGAAACCAGATAGCCGACGGCCGAGGTAACGATCGAGAGGACGAGGAAGCCGACAACGGTGACGCCGGCGACCTGGAACAGATCGACCAGGCTGACCCACCAGCTGCTTTGCGCCTTGCCCGATGCCATCCCCGCGGTCGCGGCATCGATCTGCAGCATGAATGCCCCGACCCGGTTGGCGATGACCGCCCAGAAGGCGATGGTGAAAGGGTTGGTGACGAAGGTGACGAGCGCCGCCAGCGGCACGTTCGCGCGCGCCGGCAGAGCGAGGAAGGCGGCGAGAAAGATCTGGCCCAGCGGAATGATGAAAGCGCTGAAAAGACCCAGCGCCACCCCGCGCGGGACCGAGCGGCGGGTGAAGCGCCACAATTCGGGGCTGAGGAAGCGGGGCGCGATCGGGCGCAGATATTTGTTCCGCGCCATCTCCTCACGCCGCGGCATATATTTGCGGATCATGTCCGCCGCCCAGGTCTTGGAACGCGAGCGATGCGGACGCTGCGAGGGGGGCGGGCCGCTAGCGCTCATGACGAACCCTCCCGGCGGCACGCGGCCCGTTCGCGCTCGGCTGCCAATGGATCAAGGTTCGGGGGCCCACCATGCATGTCCATATGGGTAGCATCGTGCGAGTGACCAGTGCGTGAACCGGCGAGCTTTCCGGTTATTTACTCCTCAGCCACGATCGCGCATCAGCCGCGCCTTGTCGCGCTTCCAGTCGCGGTCCTTGATCGTCTGGCGCTTGTCGTGCGCCTGCTTGCCCTTGGCGAGCGCAAGCTCGACCTTGGCGCGGCCCTGTCGATTGAAATAGATCGACAGCGGGACAAGCGTCATCCCCTTCCTCTCGACCGCGCCGAACAGCTTGCCGATCTCGCGCGTATGCAGCAGCAGTTTGCGCGGGCGGCGCGGCTCGTGGTTCTGGCGGTTGCCGTGGCTGTATTCGGGAATGTTCGAGTTGATCAGCCACACCTCCCCATCGCGCACCTCGGCATAGCTTTCCGCGATGCTGGCCTCGCCCGCGCGCAGCGCCTTGACCTCGGTGCCTTGCAAGGCGAGGCCGGCTTCGAATTTCTCGTCAATGTGATAGTCGAACCGCGCCCGGCGATTTTCCGCGACGCTTTTCGCCTTGTCGAAAGTCTGGGGTTTGGGACGCGCCATGATGCCTGGGGGCAGATAGGCGGCGATTTGACGCTTGCCAAGCGGGAGCGCCCCGCGCCATCAGGGCGGGCCGGACAAGAAGGGGGACTACCAGCATGAAATCGCCAATGCCGCCGCCCTTCGTCATCGGCGAGGAGAGCATCGCGCCCGGCAGTACCGTCGATATCGCCCTGCCGGTAACGACCATGGCGACCGGCTACAATTCACAGCTCGGCGTGCGCGTGATCCATGGCAGCCGGGAAGGACCGACGGTTTTCGTCAGCGGCGCGATCCACGGCGACGAGATCGTCGGCACCGCCATCATTCAGCGGCTGGCGACCTATCTCGCGCCCGAGCAGCTGGCGGGCACACTGCTACTGGTGCCGGTCGCGAATATCTTCGGGTTCCTGGGCCATACGCGCTATCTGCCTGATCGGCGCGATCTGAATCGCTCGTTTCCCGGCACCGCTTCGGGATCGCTCGCGGGCCAGCTCGCGCATGTCTTCTTCACCGAGATCGTCGCGCGCGCATCGCTCGGCATCGACATTCATTCCGCCGCCGTCCACCGCTACAACCTGCCGCAAATCCGGATCGCCGCGGGCAACCGGCGCCTACTCGATCTCGCCACCGCCTTCGGCGCGCCGATCATCATCGAAAGCCCCCTGCGCGAAGGCAGCTTGCGCGCCTTGGCGCAGGAGAAAGGCGTCGACATGCTGCTCATGGAAACAGGTGAGGCGCTGCGCTTCGACCGGCTCTCGATCCAGACCGGTATGGCAGGCGTGCTGCGCGTGCTGGCCAGCCTGGAGATGGTGGAGACCGATCCCTATCTTCACGCCATCGCCGCGCCGGCGCGTTCGAAGAAAACGCAATGGGTGCGATCCCCGCGCGGCGGGGTCACCCACCGGGTGCGCAAATCGGGCGACGCGGTCAAGGAGGGCGAGTTGCTCGGCGCGGTCAGCGGGTTGTTCGGCGAGGAGCCAGCGGAAATCGTCAGCCCGATCACCGGCATCATCATCGGCCATGCGACCCTCCCGGTGGTCCACCAGGGCGATGCGCTGTTTCACATCGCCCGGGTCGAGGACGCGCATGACATCGGCGAGAAGTTCACGAACCTCTCGGATGCGATCTATGCGAGCGATCCCGAGGATTTTGCCGAAGTCCTGCTCGACGAGGACGAGGTGCTCTAGTCGCGCCGTCCGGTGACGAACCGGAACACCCGCTTCCAGAAGCGCGCTTCGGCGATCAGGAGTTTGACCAAAATCGGCGGCATGCCCTGCCGGATCAGCTCCTCTTCCTGTGGATCGGAGCTCCAGACATAGCGCATCACCGCGACGAAAGCGGCAAGTTCGATGAATATGACGAGCGGCAGCGCCGTCCAGCGCAGCCAGGCGAGGAAGGGCAGGATGTCGCCGGCGCCCTCCGGCATCAGCCAGGCAGCATATGCCACCCCCGCCGCGCCGATGGCAAAGGAGCGAAGCAGCGCGGCCTTTAACGTCGTGCGCGATCGCAGGTAGAGAAAGTAGATCACCGGCAGAAGCAGCGCGAAGTCGATCAGGAACACGCGCTCCATCGTGATCGGATCGGCAATCGCTTCGGGCATGAGCGACAATTGCCACGCCGCCATCGCCCCCAGCGCTAGCAAGAGGTAGAACCAGTGCTCCCAAACAAACCGGATCGTCTTCATGTTCGCCCTCCTCCTAAATCAGACCCGCATGTTCGAGCGCATCGTCCACCGCCTTGCGGCTCGCCTCGCTCGCATTGCATAGCGGCAGGCGGACATCGGGCGCGAACCAGTCGTGCACGCGGCTCAATGCATATTTGACCGGCGCCGGGCTCGCATCGGAGAACATCGCGTAATGCAGCGGGAACAGCCGGTCGTTCAATTCGCGCGCGCGCTTCAGATCGTAGGCGGTGATCGCCTCGTGGAATTCGGCGCAGAGCGCGGGCGCGACATTGGCGGTGACCGAGATCGCGCCTTTCCCCCCCGCGGCGGCATGGGGCAGCCACAATTCGTCATTGCCCGACAGCTGGCAGAATTCACGCCCGATCCCCATGCGATGATCGGCGACGCGCGACAGGTCGCCGCTCGCATCCTTGATCGCGATGATCGTGTCGGGATATTTGGTGACCAGCTCGATCACCGTGTCGTCCTCGATATCGGTGACGGTGCGGCTGGGCACGTTGTAAAGGACGATCGGAAGCCCACAATTTTCAGCAAGATAGCTGAAATGCGCGATCAGACCCGCCTGGCTCGGCCGGTTGTAATAGGGCGCCACGCACAGCCCCGCCGCCGCCCCCGCCTTGCGCGCGAAATTCATGTGCAGGCAGGCATTCATCGTGTCATTGCTGCCGCATCCGGCGATCACCGGCACGCGCCCCGCCGCCTGTTCTATGCACACTTCGATGACGCGGTGATGCTCTGCGTTGGAGAGCGTCGAGGCCTCCCCCGTCGTGCCGCAGGGAACGAGCCCCGAGGCGCCGTGTTCGATCTGCCAATCCACGAGTTTGCGAAAAGCCGCCTCGTCGAACGAGCCATTGCGAAAAGGGGTCGCCAATGCGGGAATGGAGCCGCTGAACATTGAAATTTCCTATGGCCGTTCAAATATCTGACAGGCAATGGGGGCCAGATGTGACGCTTCGTCCCCTATCCTGTTTCACGCCTGATAAGGAGCCGATCGGCACCATGTCCAGCACGGTTCGACTTCCGCATTTTCGCCTCCGTATGCTCGCAAGCGCGGCAATCGCCGCTTTTGCCGCCCTGACCCTACCGGCGAACGCGCAAACGCCCCCTCCCGGCGACACCGCGGTGGGCGCGCCGACCCTGCGTAGCAACCTCGTCGCGCAGCAGCCTTCGCAGATCGCCGCGGCGATCAGCAGGTGGGAGCAATTGCAGGCGGATCGCGAGCGCAGCTTTGTCGATTATGCCGGCTTCGCACTCGCTTTTCCCGAATTTCCGCGCACCGAGATCATCCGCATCCGCGCCGAAAACCGGCTGGACGAGGAAGCGCCCCCGCAGGCGCAGATCCTCGATTTCTTCGACAATCTCGCTCCGCTGACGAATAGCGGGCGGGCGCGTTATGCCCTCTCGCTCGCAGGCGCGCAGCGGCCCGAGGCGTTCGACGTTGCGCGCGAGGCATGGCGCGGCGGCGAGATGTCGGGTCCGACAGAGGCGTATCTGCTGGGCCTGTTCGGGGCGCGGTTTACTCCCGAGGATCACGCCGCGCGCATGAACGCGCTGCTGTGGCAGGGTGAGGCCGAGGCGGCGGCGCGGCAGGTGATCAACCTTGCCCCCGCCGACCGCGATCTCGCCATGGCGCGGCTTGCCCTGCTGCGCGGCACCACGCCGCAAAGCGCCGGGATCGCGGTGCCGGCCGAGGCGGCGGGCGATGCGGGCTATACGTTCAATCTTCTCAATTACTACCGCTCGCGCCGGATGACCGAGGCGGCGATCGACCTGCTCGCCAATCGCGGCAGCTTTGCCGCCCCCGCCTTCGACGGCGAGGCCTTCGTCAAGGACATGCTCGCGGTTGCCGAGGCGGCGGGCGCGTCAAGTTCGGTGCGGATCGCTGCACGCGTCGACGATCTGTTCGCACCGGGAACCGACATTTCAGAAGGCTCCTTTGCCTTGCGCGATGCCTATACCGACCTGATGTGGCTGGGCGGCACCAATGCGCTGTGGGAGATGCGCGACGGCGCCTCGGCGGCGCCGCTGTTCGAACGTTACGGCAAGGCGGCGCGCACGCCGCTGACCCGGTCCAAGGGCTTTTTCTGGGCCGGGCGGGCCGCGCGTCAGGCGGGGCTGGAAGAGGACGCCCGCCGTTATTTCGAAATGGCGGCGGAGTTTCCGCATTACTATTACGGTCAGCTCGCGCTCGATGCGCTGGGCCGGCCCATGCCCTCCTTTGCGCAGCTGCCCGCGCTCGAAGTCGACGCCGCCACGCGTGCCGAATTCGAAGCCCGTCCGCTGGTGCGCGCGATCCGCTCGGTCGCCGCCAATCGCCGTGACTGGCGCACCGAGCGCCGCTTCTTCCAGGCGATCGGAGAAAGCGCGACGAGCGAGCAGGAATTGCTCCTGACCGACGCCCTCGCGCGCGAGACCGGGCTGGAGGAAATGGCGGTCGTGGTCGGCATGGAAGCGGGGGCCAACGGCTTTACGGGCTTCGAGCGCATCGGCTTCCCGACCGTGCCCACCCCGCCCGCAACCGACTGGACCATGGTCCATGCGATCGCCCGGCAGGAAAGCGAGTTCGACCGCACCCGGCGCAGCCACGCGAACGCGGTCGGCATGATGCAGCTGTTGCGCAGCACCGCGCGCGAGGAAGCGGGCATTCTCGGCATTCAATATATGGCCGCCGATCTCACCGAGGATCCGCAATACAATATCCGCCTGGGCGATGCGCATTTCGCCCGCCGCATGGACCTTTATGGCGGGGCCTATCCGCTGGCGCTCGCCTCCTACAATGCGGGGCCGGGCCGGGTGCGGCAATGGCTCGCGCTCAACGGGGATCCGCGCCGCGGCGGGATGGACTGGGTCGAATGGATCGAGCGGATCCCGGCCAATTTCGAAACGCGCTATTACGTCATGCGTGTGATCGGCAATGCGGTGACCTATTCGCATATGTATCCGGATCGAGCCGGGCGGCCGCGCACGGTCGACAGCTTCCTGCCCTAGCATTTCCGTGACGCAGAAGCCGGGTCCTCCGATCACGCCCGCGGGGCTGGCGGCGCTGAAGGCGCGCTACGACCACCTGCTGGGCACCGAGCGTCCGGAGATCGTCGAGATCGTCAGCTGGGCCGCGGGCAATGGCGATCGCAGCGAGAACGGCGACTATCTCTACGGCCGCAAACGCATGCGCGAGATCGACCGCGAGCTCGGCTATCTCGCGCGCCGGATGAAGGCGTGCCGCGTGGTCGATCCTGCCAACCAGCCCGATCGGACGCGCGTTTTCTTCGGCGCCCGCGTCGAGCTTGCCGATGAAGACGATGCGGCCTGCGAGGTGACGATCGTGGGCGACGATGAACAGGACGCGGGCGAAGGGCGGATCGGGTGGAGTTCTCCGTTGGCGAAGGCGCTGAAAGGCGCCTCGGTCGGGGATGTGCGCCAAGTCAGGCTTCCTGCAGGCGTGCGAGAATGGGAAGTGATGGCGATTCATTATGATTAGGCCCGCCCTCCTCCGCCTCGCGCTGCCACTCGCCACCCTCCTGTTCGCCGCGCCGGATGCAGCGGCGCGCCAGTCGCTCGGCGTGTTCGAAAGCTGGGCGGCCTTCCGCGATACTTCGCCCGCGCGCTGTTATGCCATCGCCATGCCGCGCGGGGGAAGCGAGGATGGCGCCTATGCCAGCATCGCCACCTGGCCCGCGCGCGGCGTGCGCGGACAGGTTCACTTGCGCCTGTCGCAGGTGCCGCGAGAGGGGAGCGCCGTTTGGCTGACGATCGGGCAGCGCCGCTTCGATCTGGCGGCACAAGGGCGCAATGCGTGGGCGCAGGACGCCGCCATGGATGCCGCCATCGTCGCCGCCCTGCGCTCGTCCGGCCAGATGCGAGTCAGCGCGCGCAGCAGGAGCGGCCGGCGCTTTTCCGACCGCTACGACTTGCCCGGCGTCGCCACCGCGATCGACGCCTCGCTCGTCAGCTGCGCCTCGCGCTAGGCGGCGGCCTGGGCCAGTGATTTAGGCCAGTGACCTAGGCAACCGTGCTGCATCGCACTATATGCCCTCGCACCGCCATGGCCGACACAGACCTCATGACCATCCCGGGACAAGTGGACCCGGTTCCCGTCGCGCGTGACATCACGCCGCGCGAAGACGGTCGCATGGACCTCATCGGCCTGCCCCGCCCGCGCATTCGCGAATTGTTGGCCGAAGCCGGGCTCGATGCGCGGCAGGCGAAGCTGCGCGCCAAGCAGGTGTTTCACTGGCTCTATCACCGCGGCGTCACCGATTTCGATGCGATGACCGACATCGCCAAGACGATGCGCCCGTGGCTGGCGGAACGTTTCGTGATCGGGCGGCCCAACGTGGTCGAGGCGCAGCACAGCTCGGACGGCACCCGCAAATGGCTGCTCCAGACCGATGACGGTCACGAATTCGAGATGGTGTTCATCCCCGATGCGGACCGGGGCACCCTGTGCGTCTCCAGCCAGGTCGGCTGCACGCTCAATTGCACCTTCTGCCACACCGGCACGATGCGGCTGGTGCGCAACCTGACGCCCGGAGAAATCGTCGGCCAGGTCATGCTCGCGCGCGATGCGCTGGGCGAGTGGCCCAAGGGACGGATGGACGATCTGGGCGAAGAAGAGGCCGGCCACTACACCGCCGACGGGCGCCTGCTCACCAACATCGTGATGATGGGCATGGGCGAACCCTTGTACAATTTCGAGCATGTGCGCGATGCGCTCAACCTCGTGATGGACGGCGACGGGCTCGCCCTGTCGAAGCGGCGGATCACGCTTTCCACCAGCGGCGTCGTGCCGGCGATGGAGCGTTGCGGCGAGGAGATCGGGGTGAACCTCGCTGTGTCTCTGCACGCCGTGACGAAGGAAGTGCGCGACGAGATCGTGCCGCTCAACCGCAAATACGGGATCGAGGAGTTGCTGCAGGCCTGCGCCGACTATCCCGGCGCCTCCAATGCCCGGCGCATCACCTTCGAATATGTGATGCTGAAGGACAAGAACGACAGCGACGCAGATGCGCGCGAGCTGGTCCGCCTGCTCAAGCAGTTCGATCTGCCGGCCAAGGTCAATCTCATTCCCTTCAATCCATGGCCGGGCGCCGCCTATGAATGCTCTAGCCCTGAGCGGATCAAGGCGTTCAGCGACATCGTCTTCGAAGGCGGGATCAGCGCGCCCATCCGCACGCCGCGCGGCCGCGACATCGACGCCGCCTGCGGCCAGCTCAAAACCGCGGCGCAGAAGAAAAGCCGTGCCGAACGCGACCGCGAGGCGGCTGCCGCCGCGCTGTAAAGCCATGACGCGCTGAAAGCGCTGGCCTTTTGAACGGCCTCGTGAAAAACACGAGGCGACCTTCAATACAGCGCGAGGTTCCATGTTGATCCGTTCGATCCTGTGCAGCGCGGCGCTCGGCCTTTCTGCCTTCGCTCCCATAAATGACCTTGCGGCGTCCACCGCCGACACCGCCCTCGCCGAAGAGATCGGCGCAGGCGATGACCTGCCCGGCTCCTTCTTCATAAAGCCCGCGGGTGAAGGTCCGCACCCGGCGATCATCGTCATGGGCGGCAGCGAGGGCAATGATGCCTCGGCCCGGCGCATGTCGGAACTCTTCACCCAGCAGGGCTATGCCGTCTTCGGCCTGATCTATTATTCGCCCAAATATTGGGGCGCGAGCGAAGCGAAGTTCCCGCAGCTCCCCTCCGCCTTCGCCTCGATCCCGGTCGAGGGGGCCGAGCGCGCGCTGAACTGGCTGCGGGAACGAGAGGACGTGCGAGCCGATGCGATCGGCCTTTACGGCGTGTCGAAGGGCGCGGAATATGCGCTGCTCGCTGGAAGCAAGATCGAAGGCTTCGCCGCGATCGCCGCCATCGTGCCCAGCGACGTGGTGTGGGAAGGCTGGGGATCGAGCGCCGAGGCCGGCACATCCAGCTCTTTCTCGTGGCGCGGCGAACCGCTCGCCTTCGTTCCATATATCAAGATGCAAGAAGAGATCGCGAAATACGGGACGGACGAAACACCACGCCTGCGCACACCGCAGGATGCGGGCCGGCACCATGCGCCGGGGCGCGTGCCCGCCGCCCGGATTAGAGTCGAAACGATCGACGAGCCGGTGCTGGTTGCGGGCGGCGATCAGGACGATGTCTGGGCCTCGGGCGAAATGGCGCAGGCGATCGCGGAGCGCAGGGCGGAAGCGGGCCGGGAAACCGTAAGCCTGATCTTCCCTGATGCCGGCCACGCGCTGTCGGGCGATCCGACGCCGAACGACTGGTCGAGCGAAGCCGATGTCGAAGCGCGCAAGGTCATCTGGCCGGCCACGCTCGATTTCTTCGCCGCGCATCTGAAGGATTGAAGGCCACCCATCCTTGGCTATCGATCAGGCCACCTACGACTTCTATCAGCAGCGCGCGCCCTATTTTACGGCGAGCGGGGCACAGGGACATAGTCGTCATCTGGATGGCTTCCTCGCCCGGCTTTCGCCCGGTGCGCGCATCCTCGAACTGGGCTGCGGCGGTGGACACGATGCAGCCCATATGCGGAAGCACGGCTTCGATGTGGATGCGACCGATGGCATTCCGGCGATGGTCGCCAAGGCCAATGAACGCCACGACATCGGCGCGCGGCTCATGCGCTTCGATCGGCTCCATGCCGAGGGCGAATATGACGCGATCTGGGCGCATGCCTCCCTGTTGCACTGCCCTCGCAGCGCCCTGCCCGCGGTCCTCGCCCGCATCTACCGCGCCCTGAAGCCGGGCGGACTGCACTTCGCTTCCTACAAGCTGGGAACCGGCGAAAGGCGCGACCTGCTCGGACGCCTGCACAATTTCCCGACCTTCGACTGGCTATGCCAGCTTTATGTCGAGGCGGGCCTCGCCCTCGTCGAGACCGAGATCTATGCCGGGGAGGCAAGCGATGGCACCCAGCGGAATTGGGCCGCGCTGACAGTGGAGAGACAATGACACACGAAGCCGGCCTGTCCTTTCCCTATCGCCGCAAGTTTACGGTGGGCGAGCATCGGGGCGAGGTCGTCGTGCGCTCCGGCATGCGCGGCAATTTCAGCGAGTTGTCGATAGATGGCGCCGTGCTGGCGCGCGACCACACGCCTGCGACCGGCGTCGAGGGTGCACGCAACCACAAGCTGACCGGCGAACTCCCCGATGGTCGCAGGGTCGAGGTCGAAGCGGGCTATATCAACTGGTGGAATATCGGCATCGCGGTGCGGGTCAAGGACGAGCTGGTCCATGAAAGCCACCCCGGCAAGCGGATCGCCATGCCCGATGGCGCGAAGAAGATGCTCGAAAAATCGGGCAGTCCCGAAAATTACGATCCCGAAACCTGGAACCGCAACAAGATCCCTATCTCGGTCGATATCGGCCTCGGCCTCCTTTTTTTCGTCGTCGCCAAGCTGACCGACCTCACCACCGCGGCCTTCGTCGGCGCGGCCGCTGGCCTCATCCTGCTGGCCGTTCAGAAGGTCACCAGGATCGATCTGTTGGGCGGTCTTGCGATGTTCGGCATCCTCCTGCTGCTCGTTTCCGCGGGTCTTGCGCTCATGTTCCAGTCCGACGAGGCCGTGAAATATCGCACGACCGTCGTCGGCCTGTTCTCCGCCACCCTGTTCGTGACGGACGGGCTGACCGGGGGGAAGCGGCTGGGCGCGCGGCTCAAGCGCTATTTGCCCTACAAGGATATCGACCCCCGGCGCCTTGCTCTGGGCATGGGTGCGATGGGGCTGGTCATGGCTTCGCTGAACCAGCTGGTGGCGATGCTGGCCTCGACCGATGTCTGGCTTTATTATTCGACCTTCTTCGATTTCGTGATCGCCATCGCCCTCATCTATTTCGTGTTTCAATATGCGCGCGGCGAGATGTGGCGCGGGGTCGGCCCGACCTATCGCGAGCAGTTGGAAGCCGAGCCGCTTGAAAGCTGACGCGCTTTCCTACCTGCGCGATTTGTGCTGCAAAACGCCTATGACGAAGCACGGGACAATTTGTTCGGGAAACGAAGGTGTTGCCGCTTTGCGCGCAGCCGGAGTTTCTTCCCCCAGGACCGTGTTCCATGTGTTCCATCCTGTAGGAAACGAGGCCGCGCCATGAAGCATGTGGTCGAGGCGATCTGCACCGGCACCGCGCGGCCCTTCAACGGGGCGGAGACGAGCGCAATTGCCAAACAGCCGCGCGAGGGAGTGCTGCAATTTCTCGAAGACGGCCTTACGCGAGACGAGCAGGCCGACCGCCGCGTTCATGGCGGACCGGAAATGGCGGTTCACCTCTATCCGCTCGACCATCACACCTTCTGGCGCGAGGAACTGGGCGACATCGCCCTCCTCGATGAACCGGGCGCCTTCGGATCGAACCTTGCCGTGCGCGGGATCGAGGAGAAGGACGTCCATATCGGCGACCGCTTTCGCCTTGGCACCGCGCTTCTCGAGGTAAGCCAGCCGCGCCAGCCCTGCTGGAAGATCGAACACCGCTTCGCAAAGGCCTGCGATGCGAAGGGCATGATCGCGCGGATCGTCGAGACGGGTCGCAGCGGCTGGTACTTCCGCGTCGTCGAAATCGGCGAGGCGCGGGCCGGCGATACGCTCGAACGGATCGCGATCGGCGAATCGGAGTGGAGCGTAGCTCGGACATTTTCAGCCCTAATCGCCGGCCGCGCGAGCAAGAAAGAACTCCAGGAACTGGCCGATGTGAAAAAATTGGCCCCAAAGCTTCGCGAGCGGGCGCGCTCGAAGATTGGCTGAAATGTGTCGCTCGCCTCGTCGCAGCTGTGCGACGTTCGGCCTTGCTGACGGGAAGTCCAACGGGCCGTTCATCTACCATTCTCCTTTCCTGAACGAAACAGAGCTCACCCCATCTCCTCGGGAAAGGACCCAAGCAATGAAGACAATCGCCATCGCAGCCGCCGCTTCCTCCCTCGCACTCCTCGGCGCCCCGGCCGCCGCCGCCGCCAACACCGCCGAGAGTGCGCCCGGCTTCTCGAACTTCGCCTCTCCCTCGCACGGCGCGATGCTCGCACCCTTCGGCGCCGAACTCGATTTCACCAATGTCGCGCGCTACGACGACGATGATTGGGACGACGACGATCGGCGCTGGCGCCGGGGCCGTGGCTGGCGCGACGACCGCTACGACCGGCGCGGCCGCTATTACGAACCGCGCCAGATCCGCCGCGGCGACCGCGTGTGGCGCGGACGCGACGGGCGCTTCTATTGCGAGCGCGGCAATGGCACCACCGGGCTGGTCGTCGGCGCGGGCGTGGGCGCACTGCTCGGCCGCACGATCGACACCCGCGGCGACCGGACGGTCGGCACGCTGCTCGGCGGGGCGCTGGGCGCGGTACTCGGCCGCGAGATCGATCGAGGAGGCGCACGCTGCCGCTAGATCACGCTCTCACTATGCAACTCGGGCGCCGTCCATCCCTCGCGGATGGGCGGCGCCCTCTCGCTGGAGGAGACTAGCTGCTCTGTCCGATCCCCGTGATCCACAAGGCGATCTGGCCAATGACAGTCAGCGTGCAGAACACAACGCCCAGGATCGGCACGATCATCCACATATTGGGCACGTCGTCCGGCTGATCCTCGCGCTTGAGCTTCCACAGCGCTGCATTGACGGCGATGAAGACCAATAGGATCGCAAGGCTCGTGCCGCTCGCCAGAGTGCCGAGCGGGACAAACAAGGCAAGAGCCAGGACCACGCCGACCGCGATCAGGGTGGCGATGATCGGCGTGTTGGTCGTCTCGTTCACCCTGCCCACCCATTCGGGCATGGAAGAGCGCCCGTCGCGGCCCATGTCGAGCAGCAGCCGGCTCGCCGCGATCACCTGGGTCAGCGCGCCGTTGACGATCACGAACAGGCTGGCGATCGCCAGAGGCAGGGCGGGAAAGCCGCTGTCCTGCGTCGCGGCATAGACCAGCGGTGCATCGGCGCTCGCGATCTCGTCGATGTCGCTTCGGCCACCCAAAGCCGCGGAAACCGCGATGTAGAAGATGAAGACGATGATAAGCACGACCCACATGGCGCGCGGCAATGTGGTCTTGACGTCCTTCACCTCCTCCGCCGTCTGCGCGACATCGCCGAAACCGATGAAAGAGTAGATCGCCAGAAACGCGCCGGCGAGAATGCCGCTCGCCGCGCCGGCATTACCGATCCCCTCGCCTTGCGCGAATGCCTCGGGCCAGCCCAGCAAGCTGTCGCGCAGCAGCCACAGCATCAGCACCAGCGTGCCGATCCCGACCAGGGTGGTGAGCGTCATGAACCAGGCGCTCTGCTTCATTCCTGCGATCGAGATGATGCCCAACAATGCGACGAGGCCGGTGGTGGCGACCCATTGCGGGACATTCACGAAACTGTTGAGGTAGGAGACGAAACCGGTCGTGATCGTCGCGCCCGAGACGATGTTGGCGACGATCAGCATCCAGCCCACAGCCGCCGCCAATGCGGAGGACCCGAACGCTTTCTCGGTATAATCGATCGCCCCCCCGGCGGTCGGCACGCGCGCCGCGATCTCGGCGAAGGACAAGGCGGTGAAAACCGCGACGAGGCCCGCCGCGGCGTAGGCGATGGGAGCGAGCGCCCCAGCCTTGCCCATGACCTCTCCGATAACGACGAATATGCCGGCGCCCAGGATCGTCCCGGTGCCGTAGAAAATCAGGTTTCCAAGTCCCATCGAGCGCTCGAGCGCCATAAATTACCCCCCTTCGCATCGTGTTGGCATGGCCCTTGAAGCAGCGAGGCGGCGCTAAGTTCCGATTTTCGGCTGTCGACCGATCGCGTACGCTGCGGACTGGTCACGCACGGCGCGCTGTGCTTAGCTGAGCCGCGATGACCAAGCCGGCAATCCTCGTGACCGGCGGCGCCAAGCGCATCGGCGCCGCGCTCGCGCGAGCTTTTGCGAATGCCGGATGGCATGTCGTCATCCATTACGGCTCATCCGCGAAGGAAGCGCGAAACCTCGCCGGCGCGCTGCCCAGCGCCGAAGTCGTTCAATGCGACCTGGCCGACGACGGGGCGGCGGTGTCGATGATCGAGGATCTGTGCGCCCGCCTCCCCACTTTTCGCTGTCTGATCAACTGCGCCGCGATTTTTCGCTATGACGATGCAACCAATCTCGATCCCCGGACGAACCGGGACTCGATGCAGGTCAACGCGCTCTCCCCCGCCCGCATGATGCAGGCCTTTCTCGCCCACGCGAAAGGCCCCGCGCCGCTTTGCGCGATCCAATTCAGCGACATGAAGATCGCGAACCCCAATCCCGATTTCTACAGCTACACCATGTCGAAGCACGCCGCCGCCTCGACCATCGCGATGCAGGCGATCCACGCGGGCGATGCGGCGCGCATCTACGGCATTGCGCCGGGCGCGATCCTTCCCAGCCACGATCAGAGCGAGGCGGAGACCGAAGTCTCGCACCGCATGAATCTGCTCGGTCGCAAAACCGGCGTCGACGAGATCGCCGGCGCGGCCCTGTTCCTCGCCACCGGTACGCTCAAAAGCGGTTCGACGCTCTATGTCGACAGCGGTCAGCATATGCTGAGCCAGGACCGTGACATCATATACCTTGCCCGGAGGGAAGCCGTCTGAAACGCCATGCACTCACCACCCGCATCTGGCACTGGCTCAACGCCCTCGCCTTTGTCGTGCTGTTCATGTCGGGGCTCAATATCTCGAACGCGCATCGCTACCTTTACTGGGGTGATTACGGCTTCGACCCTGCCGACGCGTGGGCTGCCATCATTCGCTTTCCGTCCTGGGCGACGATCCCGCAGCGTTACGACCTCGCCGAAGCACGCGACTGGCACAATCTGTCCGCCTGGATCTTCGCCCTCGCACTGCTCGTCTGGTGGATCGCCAGCCTCGTGGGTCGCCATTTCCGCCGCGACATCGCCACGAGCGCTCGCGAATGGGCGCCGCGCAGCCTCGCCCGCGACGTGATCGCCCATCTCAAGGGACATTTCGATCACGGCGAAGGCATCTACAATACGCTGCAGCGGATCGCGTATGGCATCGTCCTCGGCATCCTCCTGCCGCTGATGATCCTGACGGGCCTCGCGATCAGTCCCGGTTTCGAGCCGGCAGCACCATGGCTGGTCGACGTTCTGGGTGGGCGACAGAGTGCGCGCAGCCTTCACTTCATCACCGCCTGGACGCTTGCCGGCTTTTTCGTCCTGCATATCGCGCTGGTGCTGCTGTCGGGGCCAGTGCAGCAGATCGCCGCGATGATCACCGGCGGCTCGCGCAAGGAGACCTTACGATGACCGATATGAAGCGCCGATCCCTTCTTGCCGGGCTGGCCGCACTTCCGGCCGCGGGCTGCACCGAACTTGCCGAAACCGGCCCTGCACGCGGTCTGTTCGACGCGGTCGAAGGCTGGCACCGGGCGACGCACCGCACGCTGGCGGCGAGGCAGGCGCTGGCGCGCGAATATACGCCCGAAGACCGATCGCCGGACATTCGCGGCAATGGGTCGCTCACAGTGGACAGCGAGTATTACCGTGCACAGCTTGCAAACGGCTTCGCCGACTGGCGCCTTGAAGTGCGCGGTCTGGTCGATAACCTGCTTTCCCTCGGCCTCGACGAGATCAAGGCCCTGCCTCAGCGCACCCAGATCACCCGCCACGATTGCGTCGAGGGGTGGAGCGCGATCGCCGAATGGACCGGCCCGCAACTCAGCCACCTGCTCGACGCGGCCCGGTTGCGCGAAGAAGCGCGGTTCATCGTCTTCCGTTGCGCCGACACGCTCAATGGCAACGACTATTACGAGAGCATCGACCTGGTCGACGCCTATCACCCGCAAACCATCATCGCGCACGGATTGAACGGCGAGCCTCTTCCCGAGAAGAACGGCGCGCCCCTGCGCCTCAGAGTCGAGCGGCAGCTGGGCTACAAGCACGCCAAATATCTCACCGCGATCGAGGCGGTCGCGAGCTTCGACGACATTCATGCCGGCAAGGGCGGCTATTGGGAGGATGTCGGCGACTATCAATGGTATGCCGGCATCTGACGCGCCCCGCCCGCTTGGCCGAGATAGATGCGCTCCATCGCCGCCCGGTCGTCGGCAGACCCCTTCGGAAACGCCTCGAACGACGCGTCGGCAGGCATGGTTTTCGGCGCGCTTATGTTGCTTCCTCCCGTTTGGCGATTGACATGCCAGCCTATCGCCCGGCATCAATCGCGCCTCATCGGGTGAGAGGGGGATGGGCGCTGCATGTGGCTGCTGGACGCATTCTTTAAGAGGGCCATCACAAGTGGCCGGCTGATCGTGACCGACCACGATGGGACAACCCATGCCTATGGCGAACCTGCGGGCGGCAACAACGCGCCGCTGCGCATCCGGCTCACCCACAAGAAGGCCGCCGCGCATATCGCCCGCTACCCGCAGATGGGCGCGGGCGAGGCGTTCATGTGGGGCTGGCTGGTGATCGAGGAGCCGCACGATATCCGCGACCTCCTGCTGTTCGTCACCGCGCAGACGAAGCGGCTGGGCGACACGGCGATCCAGGAGCAGGGCGTGCTGCGCAAGACCGCGGAAAAGCTCGCCTCCGCATTCGACGGGATCAATCTGCGCAGCTCGGCGCGGCGCAATGCCGAGCACAGCTACAACCTCACCCGCGAGCTCTACGAACGCTTCCTCGACGAGGATCGCCAATACACGATGGCCTATTATCGCGGCGATCCGGAGGCGACCTCGCTCGAACGGGCGCAGATGGACAAGAAGGCGCATCTCGCTGCCAAGCTCTACCTCCAGCCCGGCAAGGCCGAGGGGATGCGCGTGCTCGATGTCGGCTGCGGCTGGGGCGGCTTCGCGCTCTACCTGCATCAGATGTACGGCGTCGAAGTGCTTGGCGTTGCTCTGGCGCCCGATCAGATCGCATTCGCGAACGAGCGCGCTGAGGCGGCGGGCGTCGCCGACAAGGTCCGCTTCGAGCTCACCGATTACCGCGACGTCGAAGGCACGTTCGACCGCATCTCCAGCGTCGGCCTCCTCGAACATGTCGGCACCGTCCACTACCCGCAATTCTACGAGAAGACGCACGAGCTGCTGAGCGATGACGGTGTGATGATCTCGCATTGCTGCGGGCGCGCGGGGCCGCCGGGGCGCACCGATGCCTGGACCCGCAAATACATCTTCCCGGGCGGCTACATCCCCGCCCTCTCCGAATTGGTGAAAGAGAGCGAGAAGGCCGGCTTCCAGGTGATGGATGTCGAGGCGATGCGCTTCCACTACGCGCACACGCTGGAGGAATGGTACAATCGCACGGTGATGCACCGCGAGGAGATCACCGCAATGTATGACGAGGTGTTCTACCGCATGTGGCTGTTCTATCTCGCCGGCGCGGAGCAGAGCTTTCGCAATGGCGGTATGGTCAACTGGCAGCTGCAATATGTGAAGGACCGCGCCGCGATTCCGATGACGCGCGACTATATCGCCGAGGAGAGCGCGCGGCTGCGCGAGGCGGGCGAAGTGCCCACCTGGCGCTTCGACCCGGCCATACGCGAGGCCGCGGAATAGGCGCACGGGGGGCTGCACCCTCTCCAAGCGCGCAGCCAGCATCAGAACTTCACGTGGGTGGTGTAGCCGCCATCGACCATCAGGTTCTCGCCCATGACCCAGCACGCCCGCTCGCTGGCGAGGAAGACGATGACATCCGCGATCTCTTCCGGGCGTCCGAAGCGGCCGGCGGGATGGCGATCGCGGTTGTGTTCGTAATAGTCGGGCATGTAGCCCTCCAGGAACGCCCATGATCCATCCTCGACCCGCGTTGGCCCAGGGCACACCGTATTGCAGCGGATGTTCTCGCCGGCGTGGCGATGCGCCAGCTGGTGGACGAGGTTGATCAGCGCCGCCTTCATCGCCGCATAGCTCAGGTTCTCGCCGAACGGGTGATCCTCGATCGCCGCCACGCTGCCGGTCTGGACGAAGGCCCCGCCGCCCGCCTTGCGTAGGTGCGGCAGGGCAGCCTCGAACATCGCGACGCTCGAAAGCAGGTCAACCTCGTAACTGAGATCCCAGCCTTCGCGCGTATTGCCCCGCCCGCCCAATGCGCTCGCATTCGAGACGACGATGTCGATACCGCCCATCGCTTGCGCCGAGCTATCGACCCAGCGGCGCACCGCCTCGCCGTCGGCGCAATCGACCACCTCGCCATGGACCGGCCCCAGTTCGCCCAAGGCTTCAAGCGCTTCGGCAAGCCCGGAGCGCGCCAGCGGATGCCCCTCGCCCTGGAACCCCGCTTCGAAGCTCTCGCCACCGCCCGGTCGCCGTCCGCAGATGGCGACCTGCGCCCCTTCCTTCAGGAACGATTGCGCGGTCGCGAAGCCCAGGCCGCGGGTCGCCGCGCTGATGATCACTTTCTTGCCGTTCAATCCCAGGTCCATCGCACTCTCCCTTCACCTCGTGTCCGACGCAGCTATCGCACGCACGCTCGCCCGGTCGACTAGCGCCTTTACCTGCCGCGCGCCGCGACAGCCCTTCCCTGCGCATCGATTTATCGGCATGGCGCGCCCGAAACGTAAGGAGCACCCGCTGCCATGTCCGCCACCACGTCCGACCGCCCTATCAAACGCGTCGTCCTCGCCTATTCGGGCGGGCTCGACACCTCGGTCATCGCCAAATGGCTGAGCGTCGAGCGCGGGCTCGAAGTCGTCACCTTCACCGCCGATCTGGGACAGGGCGGGGAGATCGAGCCGGCGCGCAACAAGGCCCGGGCGATGGGCATCCCGGACGAGCACATCTTCATCGAGGATTTGCGCGAGGAGTTCGTGCGCGATTACGTCTTCCCGATGATGCGCGCCAATGCCCGCTACGAAGGCGACTATCTGCTCGGCACCAGCATCGCGCGACCGCTGATCTCCAAGCGCCTTGTCGAGATCGCGCATGAGACCGGCGCCGACGCCATCGCCCACGGCGCCACCGGCAAGGGCAACGACCAGGTCCGTTTCGAGCTCAGCGCCTATGCGCTCGATCCCGACATCCACGTCGTCGCCCCGTGGCGCGAATGGGACCTGACGAGCCGCACCGCGCTGATCAAATGGGCCGAGGCGCACCAGATTGCCGTACCCAAGGACAAGCGCGGCGAGGCGCCCTTCTCAACCGATGCGAACCTCCTGCACACCTCGTCCGAAGGCAAGGTGCTCGAGGACCCGTGGGAGGAGACCCCGCCTCACGTCTATTCGCGCACCGAACATCCCGAGAACGCGCCGGACACCCCGGAATATGTCGAGATCGGCTTCGAGCGCGGCGATGGCGTGTCGCTGAACGGCGAGGCGATGAGCCCAGCAACGCTGCTGACCGCGCTCAACGATCTCGGCCGCATGCACAGCATCGGCCGGCTCGATCTGGTCGAGAACCGCTTCGTCGGCATGAAGAGCCGCGGCATGTACGAAACGCCGGGCGGCGAGATCTACGCCCGCGCCCATCGCGGGATCGAGCAGCTCACGCTCGATGCCGGCGCCGCGCATCTCAAGGACGAGCTGATGCCGCGCTATGCGAGCCTCATCTATAACGGCTTCTGGTTCAGCCCCGAGCGCGAAATGCTGCAGGCCGCGATCGATCTCAGCCAGGCGAAGGTTACCGGCACGGCGCGCATGAAGCTCTACAAGGGCAAAGCGAGCGTGGTCGGGCGCAAGAGCCCGCACTCGCTCTATTCCGAGGCTCATGTGACGTTCGAGGACGATGCCGGCGCCTACGATCAGAAGGATGCGGAAGGCTTCATCCATCTGAACGCGCTGCGTCTGAAGTTGCTCGCCCGGCGCGATCGACCGCTGGAGGATTGAGCAGAACGCGCGAGTCGCGCGCGAATGTTGCGCGAAGGGGCAACCATCGCAGTGCCAGGCTTTGCGTTCCTGCCACCGCCTCCGCCCCGCCGCGACCGCCTCCCGCTGTCGCCAAGCGACGAAGCGCCGAGCCGTTGACTTGTCCACCGCCCTCCACAAGCAATCGGGTGCAAAAGTGGATAAGCCGGGCTTGCGCTCCTTGCCAGAACGACGATGCGGGCGCAGTTTGAACTTGTCTTCGAGGCAAGAAGGTTTGGCAAGACGGAGTCGCAAGACCCTGGAATTGCAAGACATCTTCGCAACGAGGATACGATGGTAGTTGTCCACATGCCGCTTGAGGACAGCGTGTGCGGAAGGGCGTTCGCCCTGATGCGGCGCGGTCCGTTCGAAAGGGCATGCAAGCGATCATCGTGACGACCGCCGGGCCGGTTGGCGATAGCTGCGGGCAGAGGTGCTTCGGCACCGAAACCCTAAGTGTTCGACCCGTCAACCACCAGCCAGGCGGTCTCGGCTGGGCCTGCGGGGCAGGCGCGCCATGCGGAAACGGCTTCGGCCTGACCTGCGACGCGCGCGGCCAAGCGGCAGGGTCGGATGCCGGCGCGAGCGCCGGTGAGAACACCGCCCAGCAAGGCGGCGCCGGAACGGACCGGTCCTTCGGGACCATGGCTCCGCGAAGGCACCGCCGGAGGCGGAAGACGCGCCGGGCGCCAAGTGCGCGAGGTGGTGCACCGTTCGAAGGCTCGCTTGCCGGGCCGGATGCGGAACGCACATGACGCGACCACGCGCTGGTGAGAGTGGGGTCGGCAGCGATGCCGGCCCCATTTGCGTTAGCCCTCCCGCATTTGCCCCCGCGCCAAAGGCACCGTGCTGGGGCCGTTCGCGCACCGTCCTGCGGCGGTCCTTCCCTGCTGAATCCGCGTTAACCCTACTCGGGTGGTCGCAAACGACGCTCATGTCGCGGCGCCCTGACCCGTATGCGCGGCGCGAAGAGTGCTGTCATGTTGCCACATTTGCCCGTCGCCTCCTATATCCGCCCGATCATGGACACCGTTGCACATTCCCCGAGCCGCCGCGGCGGCGCCCGGCGCGCACCGTTCGCATGGACACGGATCGCCGCCATCGGCCTCGTCGCCGGCATTCCGCTCGGCGCTTCGAGTGCGCAGACCCTGCCGCTTACCACCACCGCGCCCGCCCCGATCGAGGCCGCGGGCGAGGCGAACGACGCCATACCCTTCGCCGCCCACTTCACCGAAGTCGTCGAGCCGCTCGGCCCCGAACTGCAGCACATGGAGCTCGCCGTCCCCGCCACTGCGGTCGATCTCGACACGTTCGAGCCGCCCGTAGAGGACCCGATCCTGCGCTCGCTCGGCATCGGCACCGCCTCCTATTACGGCCGCCGCTTCCACGGCCGCCGCACCGCCAATGGCGAGCGGTTCGACATGCGGGCGCTGACCGCGG
Source organism: Erythrobacter sp. (assembly GCF_036351135.1). GTDB lineage: Bacteria > Pseudomonadota > Alphaproteobacteria > Sphingomonadales > Sphingomonadaceae > Erythrobacter. The sequence goes on along the minus strand of NZ_JAZBON010000035.1, from coordinate 5,420 downwards.
CGCACAAGACGCTCCCCTTCGGCAGCCTCGTGCGGGTCACCAATCCGCGCAACGGGCGCAGCGTGACGGTGCGCATCAACGATCGCGGCCCCTTCACCCGCGGGCGCGAGATCGACCTCAGCCGCGCCGCCGCCGAGGAGATCGGCATGATCGCGCGCGGCCATGGCCGGGTCGAGATGGAGCTGCTCGCCCGCTAGGCGTCGCCTTCAGCTTCCGCCCCACACTCCTCTTCGGGCGGCACCACCTCCCACCAGCGCGCCTCCCCCGCCTCGAAGGCGATGAGCTGCGCCCGCTCGATCCGCTCGCCGAAGCCGCGCGGATCCATCGCCCCGCGCCGGATCGCCAGCGCATAGCCGTCGGGCGCCGCCTCGGGCCGCGCATCGTCCATCGCCGCCAGCCGCCGGTTCAACGCCGCCGGATCGCCGCCCTCGCCGTCGTCCCCCGCCCCACCGTCGCCACCAGCAAGCTCCTCCGCTTCCGCCCGCTCGAGCTCTGCCAGCTCCTCCGCTTCGGCCTCTTCCAGCGCCGCCAGTTCGGCAGCCTCCTCTTCCGCCTCGCGCGCGGCGCAAACCCTACAGGATGGAACGGGTGGAACACGGTCCTGGTAACAATCGCGCCCGCCCGTACACAGCACGTCGTCGATGGCCGCGCCCCGCTCCAGCGCCTCGATGCAATCGTCGAGCTGCGCCAGTGCGCCCGTCACCTCCTCGCGCTCTCCCAGCCGATCGAGCCGCGCGAGATGCGCCAGCAAGAGCCGGTCGGAATAGCGCTTGCGCGAGCCCACCTCCTCGCCGTGGTAATAGACCACCTCCTCCACCCCGTTGATCGCCCGGTCGGCGAGCGTCGCCTCCGCCGCCGCCCGCGCCGCCACCAGCGCCGCGTCCCAGGCGAGCGCAAAGCCGTTGGAGCGCCGCCGCGCGCGATAGGCCGTCTGCGCCGAGATCGACGCCGCCCGGCAGGCAAGGCGCACATTGCCGAACAGCTGCAGCTGCTTGAGGAAGACCGCCTGGCGATTGGCGGTGAGGATGGTGTGATGGCCTTGGCCGGAGGTGGCGGTGGTGTCTGTGAAGGTCGGGTGGGTGATGATCTGGGTGGGGGCGTTCATGGGAAGAGGAGTCCTTTGCTACTGGCGCTGAACGGTCGGCGACCAGCCGACCGCAAGCGCGACTGCGCGTCGCCGCTTATGCGGCGTAGCCAAGCGGGCCGGATGGCCCGCGCCCGGCGCTTGAGGGCGAAAACAAAAACGCGCCGATGGGACTCTCTCAGATACGCATTTTGGGTAGTGTAGGAAAATCCTGCCGCGCCAAGGGCTTGGCGGCGGAGCACGGTCGCGCAGCGACCGCAAGCGCGACTGCGCGTCGCCGCTTATGTGGCGTAGCCAAGCGGGCCGGGAAGCGAAGCTGAACGAGCGAAGCGAGGACATCGCCCGCGCCCGGCGCTTGGAGACGCAGACGGCGCGCAGCGCCAGCGCGAAAACAAGCAGCGTTCAGCTCGCCTCGATCCCCAGATCCTCGGCGCAGCGCAGCAGGGCGCGCTGGTTTTCCGCGCGGTCGACGCTGCCATCGGAGATCGGCTGTTCGGTGCCCTCCGCGATCCGCTCGTTGAGGCAGGTGCACAGGCTCGCCGCCTGCTCGCGGGTGATGTCGGGATTGTCCTTCTCGGTGCGGGTAACGCATTGGGCAAACACCTGCCCCTCGGCCCCGCCCCCGTAATCGCGCGGATCGGCCAGATCGCTGCACGCGGCGGTCAGCGCCAGCGCGGCCGCGCCCAGCGCGATGCGGGCGAACCCGGCGCGCAGAACAGGAAGAACGCGCACGTCCGGGCGAGAGGGTGTTGCGATGAAAGCCATCCCTCGCCCTACAGGATTGGCGGGATTAAGATAGCGGTGATGGGGCGGGGTGAAGAAAACGCATCGTTCTCGAGACGACTGCCAGCGACCATTCCCGGCCACAAGGCGCACCCTGCCCTTACTCGTCATTCCGGACTTGATCCGGAATCAGCCTTACTTCCTGCCCGCCAAAAAAAGAAGCCAAGCCCCGGATCCCCCGCCTGCGCGGGGGCAGGCCAGTCCGGGGCGACGAAGCCAATATACAGCGCGCTCCGGCCCTTCGACTGCCTGCCAAGGCAGGCGCTCAGGATAAACTGCCCGAAGGGCAGGCGGGAGCGCAGAGCCGGCCAGTGCGTCCGTGATTACCCTGGATCCCCGCCTGCGGGAAGATGCGCAAAAGATCACCAAATCGGCACCCGATACTCCCCCAGCACGATCAGCTCATTGCGAGCATGGCGGGTGAGGATTTTGCGGTCCGTCCGAGGACGCTCCCCGATCCGCCCGGCATCGACATGACGCTGCCACTCGCACTGATGATCGTACGAGGTGTCCTTGAAGCACGATCGCGGATTAGTGCCGATGGGTATGGCTCGCTTGGTGAGGGGGTGAGGCATGAGGCGCTCCAACAACTACAGAGACGGGCCGGATAGCGAAGGTTATGGGTGTAGGAAATCAGAAAGGACCCGGATCATCTTTTTCCTTTGAATGAAGAATTTTTTATCCTACGACTTTTCTCCCTTTACGCGTTTGCAGCGTAATTCAGCTGTGTCGGGCGGTTAGCCAGACCATAAGTTATTGTCGAGTTCTGCGCGGCATGGAGAGACTCCGAGAGCCTCTCTCTCGCCTAGCGGCTCGCCTTACGGACGAGAGGCTCTCGGAGTCTCTCCATGCCTCTCTAAGGTAAAGGGAATGTTTGAAGCACTCGACGATCTTAATGATCGTTTGAACAGAGAGGCCTTACGAGTTCGGCGGCCTAAAGATGTGATATTCTTTTGCGGAGGGTGGATATCCTCCGACGAAAGCGAAAAATCCTCGCCTAGTCTGCGCGACTATCTTTGTCGTATCCGTAACATTCAGAAGTCGCTGAACGCGCAAATCGTTCTTGCTGAAGACGCACAGCAGCTTTATCGTGACACAAATTATCCCGATCTAATTTCCTTTGAAGAAGATATTGCTCGAGTAGCGAGTATCATTCTAGTCATAACAGAAAGCGCAGGGTCTCTCGCTGAATTGGGTGCCTTTTCGTCTGAAGGCGTAATACGTGAAGCTCTCCGAATAATAATAAGTGATGAACATTTTGCACAAGAGTCATTTGTGCGATGGGGGCCCGTAAAACGAGTAGAAGACCTCAGTCGGGAACGAATAGGAACCTTCCCATGGCGCACACATAGCAAAACAGGAAAAATTATCAAATCGAGTATAAATGGTCACATAGGCGATATTGCAAATTTTATTAATGATCAAACTGAAAAAATTGATAAATCCCATCGATATGACATAATTCCAGATCGTCAAATTTTCTTTGATCTAATATGGTTACTTCACCTTTTTGAAGCAGCCCCGCCAGAACCATTGTATGAAGCTGTGCGAAAGATTCACCCCGAAGCCTCTAATGAATATATAAAAGACAAACTATTTACACTCCGTACTTGTAAATGGGTTGGAATTTTCTCTTATTCCGGTCGTGATTTTTATTATTTACCACAGTCTATTGATCCGTATGAATACGCGTATGCACCCGGGCAGCGAGTGCGAGATATAGATGCATCAAAAATCGCAATCTCGACCGAATTTCGTGACGCAATTAGTCTTTCAAAAAACATTCTTAAGCGCCTCTCCGAAGAACGGGGGAAGTTTGAATGACTTTGCTCGAGCTCTTACATTTGGAAACCAGCGCTCCGCTTTCGTCGATCGAACGGGTTGTTCAAACCGCTCCGCGTCGGTATAAAGTTTACACTATACCCAAAAGACACCACCGGGGTCGTCGCACTATAGCGCACCCTGCTCGCGAACTTAAAGTCCTCCAGAGGATTATCTTACGACAAATACTGGATAAGCTTCCAGTTTCAAATATTGCAATGGCGTACATTTCAGATCGAGGTATACTTAAAAACGCTCAGGCCCACCTCGGCGAACGATGGCTTCTCAAACTCGATTTTGAAGATTTTTTTCATTCGATCAAGCCCGCTGACTGGGATCGTGCTGTAAGAACAATAGAGCCCCTCGCAGAATGGAAAGCTGATCGAACCACTTTCCACAAGATCTTGTTTTGGGGCAAGGGTGGACGTGAGCCGACCTGCCTTTCGATCGGCGCTCCAACGTCGCCTTCAATTTCGAACCTCGTATGCAGCAATCTCGATTTATGGATGCAGAATGAAGCTGCGGATAGAGGACTAGCGGTGACCAGATACGCGGATGATATTACTGTCTCTGGTAATAATCTTCCAACTTTACGAAAGTTCGAGCGAGATCTCGGCGCGGCGTTGGCTCGAAATAAGGGGCTTCGCCTATCATTGAACGAAAAGAAGCGTGGTATCTACGGCCCAGGCGAAAAGAAGCTAGTCACGGGTCTTGTCCTCACACCTGATGGCTCAATATCTATCGGCCGCGAGCGAAAAAGGGAAACGCACGCTTTAGTCCACTCTTTCCGCATTGGAAGTGCCGACGTGGCCCAAAAGATGAGGGCCAAGGGAATGCTCGCCTTCGCTGCGATGGCCGAACCAAGCTTTTTAGCACGTCTCAGAGAAAAGTATGGAGAACAAACCGTAAAGAGCATTATGGATTTTGAGGTCGAAGCAGATGCTCTCGTCGAACTTAATGAAGGCCACGCTTAGGAGATTGATCACTCCGCCGCCTCTCGCGCCCCCGCGCCCTTCGCCAACATCGGCGCCAAATACCGCCCCGTAAAGCTCCGCTCCACGTCCGCCACATCCTCCGGCGTGCCCGCGGCGACGATCTCGCCCCCGCGCACCCCGCCCTCGGGGCCGAGGTCCACGATCCAGTCGGCGGTCTTGATTACGTCGAGGTTGTGCTCGATCACCACCACGCTGTTGCCCTGCTCCACCAGCCGGTGCAGCACTTCGAGCAGTTTGCGCACGTCCTCGAAATGGAGGCCGGTGGTCGGCTCGTCGAGGATGTAGAGCGTCTGCCCGGTGGAGCGTTTGGCGAGTTCCTTGGCGAGCTTTACGCGCTGCGCCTCGCCGCCCGAGAGCGTCGTCGCCTGCTGGCCGACCTTGACGTAACCGAGGCCCACTTCGTTCAGCATCCGCATCTTGTCGCGGATGCCGGGGACGGCCTTGAAGAACTCTTCCGCGTCCTCGATCGTCATGTCGAGCACGTCGGCGATCGAGTGGCCCTTGAACTTCACCTCGAGCGTTTCGCGGTTGTAGCGCTTGCCGCCGCAGGTCTCGCAGGTGACGTAGACGTCGGGGAGGAAGTGCATCTCGATCTTGATGACGCCGTCGCCCTGGCACGCCTCGCAGCGGCCACCCTTGACGTTGAAGGAGAAGCGGCCCGGCTTGTAGCCGCGGGCCTGGCTTTCGGGGAGGCCGGCGAACCAGTCGCGGATCTGGGTGAAGGCGCCGGTATAGGT
>NZ_JAZBON010000034.1:0-176947 GCF_036351135.1 Erythrobacter sp. | reverse complement strand
TGGAGGCGGACGAGGATGTGGCATCGGCTTAAGGTTAAACCGGTACACGAGCCCTTGAGGTGCTCGGACCGGGCGCCGTCGCCCACATGTCCCTTCATCAAAAACCAACAATGTCAAAGAGCCGCCAGACAGTAATAGCGGACAGCTAGTGTTTCCCCGATTTACACCGGGGGACCGGCTATCCGATTATGTTGGCGACCAACGCTTGCGGGGCCGGTTGAAACCGTCAGCGCCGCGTCGGTGAGAGGGCATATATGGGCGCCCTCAGATTCGGTCAACGCCTTTTTGCAATTTTATTTCGCATCGGCGTATTTTTTTCGAGAACCCGGGGCTTCCCCCGCATTTCCGATACAGATGATATGGGAACTTTCCGCGCGAAAGCAAGGCGGCGTTAACGCCCAGGGCCCAGGCAATCCGCGCATTCGCGTGCCAGCGCTCCTCACGCAGGGCCATTTCTTCACTTTTCGAAGCTACGCACGCCCGCGCCGATGAACCCCGCCGCCGCCCCATCCGATTCGCCCGCAGGCGAGGACACTCCCTTTGCCGCAAGGGTGCGAAGCGCCCTGTTCTGGCGATGGGGTACGCAGGCCGGGTCGCAGATCATCACCTGGACGTCGACCTTCCTCGTCGTGCGCCTGCTCGATCCCACCGATTACGGCCTGTTCGCGATGACCCAGGTCGTCATCACCGCACTCGCCTTCCTCGATGGCAGCAGCTTCGCGACCTCGCTGGTGCAGACCGGCCACGTCTCGAAGCGACGAATCGGACAGGTCTTCGGCCTGCTGCTGATCTTCGCCGGGTTGCTGGCGGCGGCACAGTTTTTGACCGCGCCCTACGCCGCCGCCTATTTCGGCGAGCCCGTCATCGCCGACATGCTGCGGCTGCAGGCGCTGATCTTCCTCACCGTCCCCTTCACCGCTCTCCCCCAGCAATGGCTCGCGCGTGAGCTCGAATTTCGCAAGGCGGGGCAGGTGCTGATGGCGAGCGCGGTGGTCGGGGCGCTGACCGCGCTGGTTCTCGCCTGGCTCGGTTGGGGGGTGTGGGCGCTGGTCTATGCGGGGGTCGCGATCTTCGCCACCCGCGCCATCGGTATGATGCTGGCGGCGCAGCTTTGGGTTTGGCCGGTCTTCCGCCTGACGGGCGCCTGGGATCTCTTTACCTTCGGCGGCACGCTGACCCTGTGCCAGATGTTCTGGATCATCCAAAGCCAGAGCGATGTCGTGATCGCCGGGCGCGTCATGCCCACGCATGATCTTGGTCTTTACACCCAGGCTCTGTTCCTGACGCTGATCGTCACCGCGCGCTTCATCCCGCCGGTGAACGAAGTTGCCTTGGCCGCCTATTCGCAGCTTCACCGGGCGAGGAAACCGCTCGGGCCTTATTTCCTCAAGACAGCGCGGCTGGTGATGATGGTGAGCGCGCCCGCCTATATCGGGCTGGCGCTGGTCGCGGAGGACGCGATTCTCGTATTGATGGGTGAGAAATGGACCGAGCTAATCCCGATCGTTGCGGGGCTGGCTCTCGTCATGCCCGCCTTCGCGCTGCAGCTGATCTGCGGACCCGTCACCAATGCGATGGGGCGGCCGCGCATCTATCTCGCCACCAGCATCGCGGGCGCGATCATTTTCCCGGCCATGTTCCTAATCGGGGTGTCCGAGGGGGCGAGCGGCTTGGTGCGCGCATGGTGGGTGGCGGCGCCGGCGCTGTGCGCGCTGACCTTGGCGATCACGCTGCCGCGGATCGCGGTGTCGCCACTTGCATTGCTGAATGGGCTGACGCCGATCGCGCTTGCCTGCGGCGGAATGGCGCTCGCCGTGATCGGCGCGCAGCCCCTGCTGCCCATCGCCTCGCCGTTTGTCGCGCTGCTGCGCTCGATGTTGGTTGGAGCAATCGTATATGGCCTGATCTTCTGGCTGGGATATCGCGACATCGTGCTCGAGACCTGGGCGCTGCTGCGCAACCGGCCTTCCCCGCAGGGGTCGGTTCCGGCCCGGTTCGCCGGCGCGTCCTAGCAGCCGGTCCCATCGCCACTCTTGCGCGCCGGTTTTCCTCGGAGCACATCGTCTGATAGTCTCGTCCGCTCGCCCATCTAGGGCTCGGGGACCACGAACATGACGAACCTCCTGGCGCTTGGCCTTTATGCGATGAGCTTGGGCGCTTCGGGCGCTGCCAGCCTCCCGGTCGAGCCGCCCGCACCCGTCTCTCTCAGCGAGGACGAGCCGGTCGCACCGAACCTCGCCGATCCGGGCACCGAGATCCTGACCCTCGAAACCGATCGCGCCCGCCGTTACACCGTGCCGGTCATGGTCGAAGGGGCGGGCCCGTTCGATTTCATGATCGACACCGGCAGCCAGGCGACCGCTGTCACCCATCAGATAAACACGCAGTTCAATAGCGGATCGGGACTGACCCCCTCGGGCCGCGCGCTGCTCGTCGGCATGGCGAGCACCAGGCCGGTCGATATCGTCGAGGTCGGCTCGATGAGCTTCGGCCAGCACACCGTCCACGATTTGCTTTCGCCCGTGCTCGATGCGCGCCATGTCGGTGCCGAAGGCATTATCGGCCTCGATTCGCTTCAGGACTTGCGCGTCCTCATCGATTTTCGCGCCGAGACCATCGCGCTGCAGGACGTCAGCACGATTCCCAATCACCGCCGCGGGTTCGAGATCGTCGTGCGCGCGCGGCAGAAACTGGGTCAGCTGCTCGTCACCAATGCAATGGTCGAAGGCGTGCGCGCCACCGTCATCATCGATACCGGCGCGCAGGCGAGCATCGGAAGCAACGCCCTGCGCGAAAGGATCCGCGCGAAGCGCGCGCAGGAGGTGACCACCACCGACGTCAACGGCGTTTCGCTGGTCGGACAGATGCAGCTCGTCCGATCGCTCGAGATCGAGGGTCTGGGCCTTACCAACGTCCCGCTGACCTTCGCCGACACGCCTGCCTTCGCAGCGCTCGGCCTTGCCGACGAGCCGGTGCTGGCGCTGGGAATGCAGCATCTGCGCATCTTCGATCGCGTGGCGATCGACTTTTCGCTGCAACGGATCCTGTTCGACGTGCCGCGCGATGTCGCGCGCGCCTTGCGCCGGGCGCGCTCCGCAAATGTGACCAGACGCTTCGGCCGATAGGCATGCCGGGCGAGCCGCCCGGCCCCTCCTGCTTGTGCAGCGCGGCCCCCGCGCCCACATGAGCCTTTCGTAATGCCGCCCGACACCGCCTCCCCCGATCGCCCGACCGCTTTGGCAGATGCCGAGGGCTGGGCGACCCTTCGCCGTTTCCTCCCCTATCTCTGGCCCGAGGGGCGCGGCGATCTCAAGCGGCGGATCGTCGTAGCGCTAGGTCTCGTGCTAATCTCCGAAGCGGTCGTCCTGGCGATGCCCTTCGCCTATAAGGGCGCCGTCGACCGGATGGCGGGCGAAGTCGAGGCCACGGCGCTCGCGATCATCGCCTTCGTGATCGCCTATGCCGGCGCTCGCTTTGCCAACACCGCGGTCAACAATGTGCGCAACATGGCGTTCGAGCGGGTGGGCCAGGTCGCGACCGCCCGGCTGGCGCGCGATGTCTTCCGCCGGCTGCACCAGCTCTCGCTGCGCTTCCATCTGTCGCGGCGCACGGGCGAGCTCACCAAAATCATCGAACGCGGGACCAAGACCATCGACACGATGCTCTATTTCCTGCTGTTCAACATCGCCCCGACCTTCATCGGCCTCAGCGTTATGGCGGTCGTGTTCTGGACGATGTTCGGCTGGGAACTGGTCGCCGGCACAGCGCTCGCGGTGGTGCTCTATATCTGGACGACGCAGGTCATCACCGAATGGCGCGTGAAGTTGCGGCGCGAAATGAACGCGCTCGACGGAACCGCGCTCCATCATGCGGTCGATTCGCTGCTCAATTACGAGACGGTCAAATATTTCGGAGCGGAGGAGCGCGAGCAAACCCGATACGCCGCCGCCGCCAACGCCTATGCCGAGGCGGCGATCAAGACCGACAATTCGCTCGCCTGGCTCAATATCGTTCAGGCGCTCATCACGAACGGGCTGATGGCAGGCGCGATGGCCTACACCGTATGGGGCTGGTCGACCGGGCGCTTCACACCGGGCGACCTGGTGCTGATCAACACCTATCTCCTCCAGCTTTTCCGGCCGCTCGACATGCTCGGCTTCGTCTATCGCACCATTCGCCAGGGACTGGTCGACATGGCGGAGATGTTCCGCATCGTCGACACCGCGCCCGAAGTGACCGATCCGCCCGGCGCGCCGCCGCTCGCAGTCGGCGAACCGAGTATCGCCTTCGAAGATGTCACCTTCGGCTACGAAGACGGTCGCACCATCCTAAAAGGTCTGAGCTTCGAAGTGCCGGCGGGATCGACGCTCGCCATCGTCGGCCCTTCGGGTGCGGGCAAGAGCACGATCGCGCGGCTGCTTTTCCGGTTCTACGACCCGCAATCGGGTCGCGTCCTGATCGACGGGCAGGATATCGCGCAGCATCAGCAGGCGAGCGTGCGCGCGGCGATCGGCATCGTTCCGCAGGACAGCGTCCTGTTCAACGATACGCTCGCCTACAACATCGCCTATGGCGCGGGCGACGCGGACTGCGCAGCGATGGAACAGGCGGCGCGCGATGCGGCGCTGATGCCGCTGATCGAGCGGCTGCCCGATGGGTTCGAAACGGCGGTGGGCGAACGTGGGCTCAAACTGTCGGGTGGTGAGAAACAGCGCGTCGCAATCGCGCGCACGCTGGTGAAGGATCCGCCGATCCTGCTCCTCGACGAAGCGACCAGCGCGCTCGACACCCGCACGGAGCAGGCGATCCTCGGCACGCTCCAGCGCCTTGCGCGCGGGCGCACCACCATCGCCATCGCCCACCGGCTCTCGACCATCGCCGATGCGGACCGCATCATCGTTCTCGATGGCGGACGCATGGTGGAAAGCGGCAGCCATGTGCAATTGCTCGCCCGGGGCGGACTCTATGCTGAGATGTGGGCGCAGCAGGCGCAGGAGCGGTCCGAAGACGAAAGCAATCCTGGCGATACCGTGGATGCGGAAGCGGCAGAGTAATCATTTAGCCCAGAAGGGGTGCAGGCGGACTTTCTATCGACCGACGTCGAGGCTTAGCCGCTTGAGAAGCCGCAGCGCTTCTTCGCCGCGATCCCACGGTACGAACAGGTGATCGTGATATAGGCCCGCGACGATGTTGCAGGCGATGCCGGAGCTGGCGAGCACGGTCGATACGGCCGGGGTCAGGCCGACCGCTTCGAGATCCGAGTGGACGCGCAGGGTAATGCGCGCGAACCGCCGCGCACCCTCCTCCGCCGCGGCGGCCGGGAGGATGCAGCACAGCCCCTCCTCTTCGCGGATCATGGCAAAAGCGGTGTCGGGCATGAAGCGCGCATCGCCGATCGGCTGAAAGGCGTAGGGCCGTTCGTCCAGAACCGGATCGAGCCCGGCCAGGAGGGCTTTCAGATCGCTGACACTGCCCGGTTCCATCCGCCAGCCGCCGCCCGGTCAGAGAATGTATTTCGACAGATCGCTGTCGCCGGCCAGTTCGCCCAGCTTCTCGCGCACGTAATCGGCGTCGATCGCGATCGTCTCGCCGGCATGGTCCTCGGCCTCGAAACTGATCTCCTCGAGCAGCTTTTCCATCACCGTCTGCAACCTTCGCGCGCCGATATTCTCGACGCTTTCGTTGACCTGCGCGGCGATCCTCGCGACCTCTTCGACCGCATCCTGCCCGAAATCCAGCTCGACCTTTTCGGTGCCGATCAGCGCGCGATATTGCTCGACGAGATTGGCGCGCGTTTCGGACAGGATGCGCACGAAATCCTCCTGCGTCAGCGCGCGCAACTCGACCCGGATCGGCAGGCGGCCCTGCAATTCGGGGAGCATGTCGGAAGGTTTGGCGACATGGAACGCGCCGCTGGCGATGAAGAGGACATGATCGGTTTTCATCGGCCCGTATTTCGTCGCGACCGTAGTCCCTTCGATCAGCGGCAACAGGTCGCGCTGCACGCCCTCGCGGCTGACACTGCCGCCGCGTACGTCCGACACAGCGATCTTGTCGATTTCGTCGAGGAAGACGATCCCGTTGGTTTCGGCATTGGCCAGCGCGACGCGCGCGACATCGTCGTCGTCGAGGCGCTTGTCCGCTTCCTCGTCGACCAGGCGGTCCCACGCCTCGGGCACGCGCAATTTCTGCTTCTTGGTCTTCGCGCGGCCGAACGCCTTGCCCATCATGTCCGACAGGTCGATCATCTGCATGTTTCCGCCCATATTGCCCATGTCGAACGGCATGCCGCCGCCCGCCTCGGCGACATCGATCTCGACCTCGACCTCGTTCATCGCGTTCTGAACGATGCGCTGGCGAAAGCTTTCGCGCGTCGCCTCGGATGCATTGTCGCCGACCAGCGCGGTCAGCAGGCGCTCCATCGCCGCATCGGATGCCGCTTCGCGCACGCTATCGCGTCGCCGCTCCTTCTCCAGCCGGATCGCTTCCTCGACCAGGTCGCGCGCGATCTGTTCGACGTCGCGCCCGACATAGCCGACTTCGGTGAACTTGGTCGCCTCGACCTTGACGAAAGGCGCCTCGGCCAGCTTCGCCAGCCGCCGGCTGATCTCGGTTTTGCCGCAACCGGTCGGGCCGATCATCAGGATGTTCTTGGGCGTGACCTCGTTCTTGAGTTCCGGGCCGAGCCGTTGCCGCCGCCAGCGATTGCGCAGCGCCACGGCGACCGCGCGCTTGGCATCCTTCTGGCCGATGATGTGGTCGTCGAGCGCGGCGACGATCGCCTTGGGGGTAAGGTTGTCTGTCATTTCGCGGCAGGATTTGGGAACGCAGGCTGACTGGTGCAAGGGCGTCACGCGGTGCAGGCGAGCTGCGCATTCACTTCGCGGTGCTGCGCGAGGATTTGCGCGATGTCTTCGGGCTGGGCCACCGGCATCTCCTCGCCGCGTTCGAACGTCCCGCCAAGGATGATGCCGTCCGGCCGCGGAAACATGTAACCGGCGCGAAAGCGGTAGGCATGGCGGATTTCGGGCTGCGGCAGGAGGATGGCGAGCTGGCCGCGCGCCGCGATCATCTTGTCGTCGCCGAACAGGTCGCGCGCGCCAAGGCCGGTGCAGTTGAAGATCAGGCTTTCAGGCAGGGCCGCAACTTCGCCGCCATTTTGGAAACGGCGCCGCACCATCCGGCCCCCGGCAAGCCGCACGTCGCGCATCAGATGATCGAGCCAGCGACCGGTCTCGACATACATCGTGCGCCATTCGCGCACCTCGTCCACCGGAAAGGGATGTTCGCCGCGCTGGAGCAGGCGGCGGGCGGGCATGATACGCGCCTCGACCGGGCCAAGACCGCGCCCGCGCGTTTCGTCGTAGGTCGTCAGCCAGCGTATGCCGGTATCCTCGCCGACGCTGATCTGAAACCGCCGGTACGAATAGTCGAGTGCCGCCGCGAATTGGCCGAGCCATTCCTCGGACACCGCACTGGCGCGGAACAGGCTGGCAGGGTGGATCTGGCCTCCGGCGATGTTGGAGGTCGTCTCGGGCGGCAGCACATCCGCATAGATCGTGACGGGAAAGCCCGCCTCCTGAACCAGCTTGGCGCAGGTCAGTCCGAGCGCGCCTGCCCCGAGAACCGCGACCGGCCCACTATGGCCGACAAGGCCGAGCCTCGTCGCGAGTTTCGAGCTGCCCCAGCTCATCGTGATACCGGCGCCGCCATGGCCGTAATTATGGATCAGCCGCTTCGACCCAAGCCGCTCTTCGCGCACGACGAAACCCTCGGCCCGGTAGGGGCGCAGGCCCGCCACGCTGCGGATGACGCGGTCGCCCGTCGCCAGCACGCGCGGCAGGCAGAGCGCAGTGGTTGGCGGCGTGCTTTCGACAGGCGACTTTGCACACGCTCCAAGTGTCGCCGCGCCGCCTAGCGCTGCGACCCCCTGCAATATGGCTCGGCGATCAGGTGAAGTGTCGAAGATATGCGCCCCCTCAGCCGCTTGGTCAGCAGATCGCGTTGCTAGGCGCAACGGGGCTTCGGCCCCAAACCCTTCTCGTCAAACCGTTTCCACGGTCAGATTGCCGTTCGTGAAGACGCAGATTTCCGCCGCGACCGCCATCGCCTTGCGCGCGATCTGTTCGGCATCCTCTTCATATTCCGCCACAGCGCGCGCCGCGGCGAGCGCGTAATTGCCGCCCGAGCCGATTGCCGCGATCCCGCCCTCGGGTTCGAGAACGTCGCCATTCCCGGTCAAAACCAGCAGGCTCTCGGCGTCGGCGACGATCATCAGCGCTTCGAGATTGCGCAGATATTTGTCCGTGCGCCAGTCCTTGGCGAGCTCGACCGCAGCGCGCAGCAATTGACCGGAATATTGCTCCAGTTTCTTCTCCAACCGTTCGAAGAGGGTGAAGGCATCCGCGGTCGCGCCGGCGAACCCGGCCACGACCTTCCCGCCGTCTCCGATCCGGCGCACCTTGCGCGCATTGGGCTTCATCACGGTGTTGCCCATCGACACCTGGCCATCGCCCGCGATGACGATGTTGTCGCCGCGTTTCACGCCGATGATGGTGGTGCCGTGCCACTGGGTAAGGCCATGGCTGCCTGAATTGTCGTTCATGCGGCGGATATGGGCAACGCGCCGGATCGCTTCAAGCGCGGCGAAAGGCTCGATGAAAGTCTGCGACGAACCGGCTGTTAGGGGCCGCCCGGACCGCCTGCGGGACCGCCCGCGCCAACGCCGCCGACCTGGCCGATATTGCCGAACAGATCCTCGAGAAATCCGCGCTCGCGGCCGAGCGTCGGCGTGCGGTCGCCTTCGGGCTGGAGATAGACGACCTGCTCGATCCCCTGCTGTTCGACCGTGGCGACATTGCCCACCTCGTCGAACTGCACCGCGAGCACGGAATGTTCGCGAATGCGCGGACGCACGAAGGGCCGCCTGCCGGTCACGCTAGAGATATAATACCAGGTCGGCGTGCCATACTGGCTTTCGAAAGTCGGGCGCCCAAGCGTCCCCTCGACCGAGCGCTGATTGTCGATCCCGGGCTGGACCGAGCGGACCAGCAGCGGATCGTTGACGAAACCGCGCGATTCCCGGATCGAGGAACACGCGCCCAGTGCCAGCACCGCAGCGCCGAGCAGGCCGGCTTTCCAAAACATCCCTCGCGAGGGTCCGAATGCGCGCATGATCCTGGTCAAATCCCGTAACAGTTCTGTTCGTGTTCGATGACGTATCCGTCCCTTGCCGCGCCCCGGGGGCGACCTATATCGAAACGATTGCGGCCTTAGAACGCGAAGCCGGACCTGGCAACGCCGGTAGGGCTAAGTTCCGGGGCCGAATTCTGAGGCCGCGTGCTGGGGCCGGCCTCGTGAATTGCCGCTGAATATCGCGTGCAGCGCCCCGGCTTTGGGGGCGAATGTCGCGCAGATCGTTGAAAGGGGTATGATGTCCTTCCTCTCCCGCCTCCTTGGCACCGGGCCAGACCCGCGCGAGGCGGTTCGCCCGCTTTGGCACCGTGTCGTCGAACTGGCGCGCGAACCGTCCTATTACGCCGATTGCGGGGTCGCGGACACGGTCGCGGGCCGTTTCGACCTGATGACGGCGGTGCTGTGCGCGGTAATGGTCCGCGTCGAGGCATCCGAAATGCGCGCCGAAAGCGCACTGCTCGCCGAACTGTTCGTCGAGGACATGGACGGGCAGCTGCGCGAATTCGGGGTCAACGACGTCGTGGTCGGAAAACGGGTCGGCAAGTTGATGAGCGTGCTCGGCGGTCGGCTGGGCGCCTATCGCAGCGCCCTGACCCAGGGCGATCGCGACAAACTGGTCGCAGCGGTCGCGCGCAACGTGACCTTCTCCGATAGCGCCGATGAAGCCGAAGCCAGCCGCTGCGTGGCGGACAAGCTGCTGGCTTTCTCCGAACGTCTGTCCACGTTCGACGATGCGCGTTTGCTGAAAGCGAACGGCATATGGTGAAGAACGGTGAGGGCTCTATGAGCGTTCAGAGCGAGCTTGCACGCATGGTGAAGGCCCGCGCGCTGCCGGCCGAGCCAGTGGTGATCGAGGCCGATGCCGCCGAGCGCGCCGCGTTGGCCCGGCGTTTCGCAATCGCGGGCGTCGATCGCCTGCGCGCCGAGATCGATCTCGAACAGCGCGGCAAGTCGATCCGCGCAACCGGCACCCTGTTCGCCGCCATCCGTCAGGCCTGCGCGATATCGGGCGAGGAATTCCCCGCCCGCGTCGAGGAGGCGATCGATTTGCGTTTCGTCGAGGAACAGGCGCTTTCCCCCGAGTTTGACGACGCGGGCGAACAGGCCGGGTCGGAGATCGAGGTCGAACTCGACGCGGAGGATTGCGACGAAATCGAATATGAAGGCGACGCCTTCGACCTAGGCGAAGCGGTCGCGCAAACGCTGGGCCTCGCGATCGACCCTTACGCGCAAGGGCCCGACGCCGACGCCGCCAGAGACGCCGCCGGGATCGTCCCCGAAGGCGAACAGGAAGGCCCGCTCGCCGCCGCGCTCAAGGGGTTGGCCAAGGGTTAGGGCGATACAGGAGTGGAACGGCTGTCGGCTTTTGGGTCGGGAGTAGCCGTTGCGAGACGACCACTGAGCCAAATTTCAATGGACACCGGCGTGGCAACTCGTCTTCGTGTTTTCCACACGCACTAAAGCTCGTTCTCCATCGAGCACACGCGTGGTTGTGCTTTCGCCCTTCCAACCGAGTGTAAAGTCGACCGGCCCGATGAGACGACAGGCAGCACCCTTGCCTTCCGCCACGCACATTCCAAGGGCGCGCTGATACTCTTCTACCGACGTGGCCTCTGCCGGCTCGGCGCGGACAGACGTGACGGCTGTCCCGCCAAAAAGGACGCGTTGGCCGAAGTTCAGAGCGTTCGCGGTCCATTGCGTATTGCCATCGACGATCTTGGTTTTCTCGACACCGATATTCGCGGCCAGGCGAGCGCAGAAATCGGATTTGCCAGTGTCGGGATCTGTCTGAGCTAGCGAGGCAGCCGATAAGCTTAGCGCAACGGCAGAGCCGAGCGCGAGACGAACTGCATTCATTGAGTGAGGTTTCTCCAAGGCTACGGCAGCAAGATTGCGTCGAGCCTCAGCGCATGGAATCTCACGATCGGCTGATTCGCACAATCTTAATCGGTGAATGCGAGCTTTCGACATTCGCCGGAAACCGCTCAACGCTTCGCGGCTGGTTTGGTGTGTCGGCTCGCGGGTGGGAAGTAGAAGGTCCGGTTTCCATCGCTGACCTACGAAAAACGGACCTTCAAAAAGCTGCTAGGGCCGGACTTCGATTTCGCTCATCGATCTTTGGAAGGCGGCGACCGAGCTTCCGGGGCGGCTCAACGTCATGCTCGAGTCCTTACCTGCGTCATCAAAATCGAACCGCAGGCGGTTCGGGTAGTCGTCGATGGCGAATGCGCCATTGCCGACATGGCGCATCCGGCTTCGATCTCGCCCTAGAAACTGGGTGAAGAACTCGGACATGATCCACAGCTCACCGTCGACAACCTCGATCCGGTACTCCAAGCCAAGATCATAGAGCAGACCGCGATAGCGTCCGATGATGGCGTCTGCCAGTTCGGACGAGATCGGTTCCTCGTTCACCGTATTACGCAGGCTCCATTGCAAGCCATCGATTATCTCTCGTCGCAGCATGGCGAAGACCGGGCCGGTGTTCGCATCGTCGCCGTTCCCCATCAGGGCCATGCCATAGCCACCCGTCATCGATACCATGAGATCCGAATTGACACCTGT
This sequence comes from Erythrobacter sp., assembly GCF_036351135.1. Lineage (GTDB taxonomy): Bacteria > Pseudomonadota > Alphaproteobacteria > Sphingomonadales > Sphingomonadaceae > Erythrobacter. The sequence goes on along the minus strand of NZ_JAZBON010000034.1, from coordinate 165,187 downwards.
GTTCGAGCCGTCGTGACGAAACCAGTCGGTATTGCCGAACCCGAACCCACGGAAGAACGGCGTCCCCATCCCGCCTACATGCTCCAGCGAAAAGACGTCGGTTAGTGTTCTCGCTATCGCGGGGCTTATCGGGCCAACGGTTTCGCCTGCCAAGGCGCGCTGGATGGCGATGGCGAATGTCGCGAGGTCGGACGGAGTAGACCACATGCCCGACGCCGATACCTGCGGCGTGATCGGCAGGCCCGTGCGGATGACCGCCCCGCTCTCGCCATGCACAAGCGCAGCGTTCGAGGGAAAGCCCGGTTCCCCCGGTTGTGCCATAGTCGTGTTGTCGAGACGGAGCGGCAAGAATATCTTCTCGCGTGCCAAGTCGCGCATCGGTCGGTCAAAGTGATCTTCCAACGCCAGTTGTACGATAACGTAGCCACCACCGCTGTACTGCCAATCAGACCCCGGGGCGAATTGGAACTCGATCGGTTTATCGTATCGAGGAATACGGCCCGCAAGGCTGTCGATCAGGGAGGGGATGACATCGCCGTCGTAGTAGTCGGCGAAGCCATGCTGAGTGGTGCCTGCGGTGTGCATGAGCAACTGGCGCCAGGTCACCTGCGCCGCCGCTGGGAACTCCGAACTTTCTGGCAGTTCCCAGCTCTCGAGGTAGCCGGCGATCGGTTCATCAATGTTGATCTCGCCTTCGGCATCGAGGACGAGACACAGAAGCGCCGTGACCGGCTTTGAGATGGATGCGGTGGAGAACGCCGTCATCGTGTCGATTGAGGTCGGCGATGTTCTGGATTTCACCCCAAATGTGCGTGTTTCGATGATCGAATGACCGTCGAACACGGCCACGCTGAGGCCAGCGAGATCATGCTCGGCCATCGCCGCAAGCACATTCTCTCAGACGGTGTCCAAATTGGTCAGGTTGTCCACTTTTACGGCGGGTGGAACCGCAAGATCTGTGGATGAGACACAGCCTGTAAGCATGGATGCAAGGACGATGGCAGCGAGGCGGTTTTTGATGGCGCGAACTCCCTTTAAGTTCGCGTGTGTTATCTCGCTAATACACAAATCGTCAATGCGGCAAATTTGGTCTTTTTGCGATTAGTCCGCTTGCGGGACATTTCAATTTCCGCTCGGATGACCGCAATAAGGGTCGGAAGCCGAGCTTTCAGTGGCCGCCTGCCACCCATGCTCGTGAGAAGCGGCTCGATCACGCTTTCCTACACAGGTCTCGCCACGCTAACGTTCCAAGCGTTCTTTCCCATCGTCCGAGCCGCCAAATAAAAAGCCCCGCCAATCGAGCGGGGCTTTCGCGTCTTGGTACGCTTTACGTATGCGCAAATTCTTCGCTTGCGCTTGTATTTCGTCAACTTGCGCGAACCGCAACCGCGCTCTCGCGACGTCCGATCAGAACGGAATGTCGTCGTCGAGGTCGTCGTAATTGCCGCCGCCGCCCGAGCCGCCGCCCCCGGAGCCGCCGCCGCCCTGGTTCCAGCCGTCGCCCTGGCCGCTGCCGGACCCGCCGCGATCACCATAGCCGGCCCCGCCGCCGCCTCCACCGAAGCCGCCGCCCGAGCGAGCGCCCCCACCGCCGCCGCCCTCACCGCGTCCGTCGAGCATGGTCAGCGTGCCATCGAAACCGCGCAGCACCACTTCGGTCGAATACCGGTCCTGCCCATCCTGCGTTTGCCATTTTCGAGTCTGCAGCTTGCCTTCGACGAAGATTTTCGAGCCCTTCTTGAGGTAATTCTCGCAAACATTGATCAGGCCGTCCGAGAAGATCGCGATATTGTGCCACTCGGTCCGCTCCTGCCGATCGCCGGTGTTCTTGTCCTTCCAGGTTTCGCTGGTGGCCAATGCGAGGTTGCAGACCCGGCCCCCATTCTGAAAACTACGAATTTCCGGGTCCTTGCCGAGATTTCCGATCAGCATGACCTTGTTGAGCGAACCCGCCATTTTCCTGTCCTTCCCACTGTCCTGGTCGCGCCCGTGCCGGGCCGTGCGATTCTTGAAAGACCTGATAGGACACGGGCGAGCGCGACGCGAGCCGCGCCTTTCGTTATCCACTTATCGGTGGTGAGGTGTCGCCGCCGCGTTCAGCGCGATGGATAGCGCAATCGTCCGAGGAACCTCGTGAGGCTGGGAAGTTCGGGGGTTCCGCGGGTGAATTGCGCCTTGGCCTTTTCGAACCGCATGACGCCGTCGATCCGGCGGTCCAGGAATTCGTAGGTGCGGGCCTTGCCTTCGCTGTCGTCGTTAACGAACACGGCAAGCGTCGCCGAATAGATGCCGGCAAGGATCGCGCGCTTCGTATAGTGATTGTAGTCGGTCGCCGTATCGCCGGCGAGCCGCCACATGAGATCGGCCGAGCGCCAGCCCAGCTGCAGGCTGCGCGGCGCGTTCTGCGGCATCGCCATCACCGCCATCGCACGGCGCACTGCCTCGTCGATATGCTCAACGGCCTCGAGCCGGAAGGCGATCAGCGTCCGTATCCGCTCGCGCACTTTGAGGCTCGCGAGGCGTTCGGGCGGCCATTCGTCGGCCATCGCCCGATCGACCGAGGCGATCCAGGCGTCGATCATGTCCATCGCCTGCCCGCGACCGCGCGGAAAAGCTAGCTTCGCGATATCGACATCGGCTCCCGCCATTTCGGCGGCGGCGACCAGCGCGGTCTCGTTCCAACCATCGAAGATCGCCGACGCGGCAATGTCGGGAGCAAGTGCGAGGCGCAGCTCATCGAGGGTCATGTCGGCGAAGTCGGGGGAAGCGGTCATGTCGGTCAGAAGGAAGGTCCGTATTGTTCGCCCCCGGGAGAGCCCTCCCGCGCTTCGTCGGCGGCGGCGAATTCGCGGGCGAGGAGGGTGTTCTGGTTCATCAGTTCCATGTAGTCGCGTGCGGAGCGTCCAGAATTGTCGTTGAGGTCGGGATCGGCCCCTTCCGCCAACAACCGCCGGACGAGGTCGATGTTCCGCTGGTGCACCGCAGACATCAGCGGCGTCTCGCCCGACGCGTCCGATACATTGACTTCGGCGCCGCCTTTGACGAGCTCTTCGACGCCCTCGATGAACCCCAAACGCGTCGCGATCTGAAGCGCGGTCGTCCCGTTGTTGTCGCGCACATTGGGATCGGCACCCTTCTGCAGCAGGAACCGCACCCATAACGTGTCGCGCCTGTTGGTAACGACATGCAGCCCGGTTTCTCCCGTCGAGATGTCGCGGGTGTTGACGATCTGGGTGCCGGGCTGATTCAACATGTCGGTCGCGGTGTCGCCGTCGCGATCCTTGACCGCCTTGAGGAACTGATAGCCGTCGGAAAACATCTGCGCCTGCGCCGGTTGCAGCATGGCCAGAGCAACGAGCGCCGCACACAGCGCGCTGGCAATTCGCGGCGCTGCCCCTAATTGACGCAAAGCCGAACCCCAATTGCGCAAAAACACAAGCGTCACGCTTTGAACCTTTCGTCTTTCCTGTCAGTCTTGCCCGCGGGCATGGGACGCCCGGCGGGCGCCCCTGCTGCAAAGCCAATTAGCAGACCATGAATATGCATGCCAATCCTTCTCCTCTTCTCGCAGCAGCGCTTGCGCTCGCCCTTACGAGCTGTGGCGGTGCGGAAACCGGCACGGGGACAGCCACACTCGAACCCCCTCTCGCCGGCGCCACTATCGGCGGCGATTTCGCGCTGACCGGTAGCGAGGGCGAAACCGTGCGCTGGAGCGATTTTGCAGGGCAATACCGGATCGTGTATTTCGGCTATGCCTACTGCCCCGACATCTGCCCCACCGACATGCAGCGCACCGTCCAGGGGCTCGGCAAGTTTGCCCAGGCGGAGCCGGCGCTCGCGGCGAATGTGCAACCGATCTTCATCACCATCGATCCCGCCCGCGACACACGCGAAGTCGTGGACGAATTTACAAGCGCCTTTTCCGAAGACCTGATCGGACTGACCGGCAGCGAGGCAGAAGTCGCCGATGCGGCCGCCAAGTTCGGAGTCTATTACGTCAAGGGCGAAGAAAGCGAGAGCGGGGGCTATTTGATGGACCATTCGCGGATAGTCTTCCTGTTCGACCCGGAGGGTGAGCCGCTCGCCATGCTGCCGGCGGACGAGGGCGCCGACGCCGTGGCGCAGGAGCTCTCCAAATGGGTGACGTGAGCCTTCGCGACCATTTCTGGGAACGCCCACTTGCTGACCTGTCGCGAGCCGAATGGGAAGCGTTATGCGACGGATGCGGTCGATGCTGCCTGCACAAGATCGAGGACGCCGATACCGGCGAGATCGAAGACACTAATGTCGCGTGCAGGCTGCTCGACTGCTCGACCGCGCAGTGCCGGGACTATCGCCATCGCAAGGCTTTCGTGCCCGATTGCCTGCGCCTGACGCTCGCCATCCTCGATGACGTCCCCTGGCTGCCCGAAACCTGTGCCTATCGCCGGCGGGCTGCCGGGAAACCGCTGCCTGAGTGGCATTACCTGCTGACCGGGGACCGCGAGGACGTGGTGCGTACGGGGGTTTCAGTGGCGGGCCGGGTGGTCAGCGAAGATGAGGCCGGTCCGCTCGAGCACCATATCGTCAGCTGGGAAACACGCAGCGCATCGCCGCGAACAGGCTTCGATATCGAGCCGCCCGACGAGCGCCGCCGGGCCCAAGACCGGAAAGCTGCAGCCAAGAAAGCCGGAGCTCGGGCGTGATCGACTGGCTCAAACGCCAACCCGTCGATCCCGAGATCGAGCTGGGTGGGCGGTTGGTGCCGATCGTGTTGCGGCGACATGCTTCGGCGAAGCGACTTACGCTGCGCCTCGCGCCCGATGCGAGCGAGGTGCGCATTACCTTGCCGTCCTGGGCGCGCGGTGCAGATGCGATCGCTTTCGCCCATGCGCGGCGCGACTGGTTGGACGCGCAGGCCAGCAAGGTGCCCGAAAGGCGCGTCCCAGGCCCCGGCGGCAGCCTTGCCTTTCGCGGATCGTCATTACGCATTGCCTGGGACGAAAGCGTCCCCCGCAAGCCCGCGCTTTGCGCCGGATCGCTGCGCATCGGCGGTCCTCTCGACACGCTGGAGCCGCGCCTGCGCCGATGGCTCGAGCGCGAGGCGTTGCAGCTGTTCGAGAGCGACCTTGCCCATTACGCCGCCGCTGCCGGCCTGGAGCCGGTGCCCGTCGCCTTGTCGCGGGCACAGCGGCGTTGGGGTAGTTGTTCGGATGGCGGCAAGAGCGGGGTGCGGCGTATTCGGCTCAACTGGCGGCTGGTCCAGGCGCCCGACGAGGTCCGCCGTTCGGTCGTCGCGCACGAAGTCGCGCATCTTGTCCACTTCGATCACAGCCCCGCCTTTCACGCCCTGGTGGAGGGCATATTCGAAGGCGATATCGCGGCCGCGGATGGTTGGCTGAAGGACAATGGGCGCGGGCTCTACGCGCCCTTTGGCTGACCCTTCTACCGCCCCTGCCCCCCGTGTCCAATACGTAGCGGTTCGTTAACCGTGCGCGGTTAGACCGCCGTGATGTTCCGCAGCGCTTTCTTGTCCCTAGCCGTGCTATGCCTTGGCATGGCGAACTTCGCTGCAGGCGGCGCCCCCTTACTGGCGCAGGGCAATTGTCCGAATTGCGACCTCCCGCCCGGTTGCCGCGGCAACGGCAACACTAAGGACAAGAATAACGGCAACGGTAACGGCAATAAGGGCCGCAAATGCGAGCGGCTGGAAGTCACCATCGAGAGTGATCTCGATTTCGGACGCATGGTTCTCCTTGGCGGAGGCGATGCCCGGGTGATTCTCGATTTGACGACGGGATCCAAGATCCTGATCGGCGATGTGGACGATCTGGGCGGCATGCCGATCACCGGCAGCGCGCTAGTTACCGGTGCCCCTAGCGAGGCAGTCGTGATCGACCTTCCTGGAAGCATCGATATGCGCGATCCCACCGGCGGCAACGCGCAATTGCGCGATTTCGTCACCGATCTCGACGGCTTTCCGGCGCTCGATGCCGATGGTCGGCTCGAGTTTCGGTTTTCAGGGACGCTCGTCCTCGAAGCCGATACCAATGCGAGCGGCAATTTGCGCGGTCGCATTCCGATCCGCGTCGAATATCCCTGATCCGTCGCCCCAAGTGACAACCACACTCTTCCGGTAGGGCGCCGCTGCCCCTATATCGGCAAGCATGATGGGTCGTCTTGCCAGTTCGCGTTTCAATCCGAAGCCAGGAATCCTCGATTTCTGGAGCGAGTTCCGCAAGCCCAACCGCTTTCGCTGGCCGATCCTCGCGCTCTCGATGGTGCCTTTCGCAGTGATCTTCTACTGGCTTTCGAGCGAGACGGCCTACAAGACTCCCGAACGCCCGCAGATCACCTATATCACCACCTTCGATCCCGATCGCAGCGATGCCGAAATCATGGCTTCGAACATGGCGAATCAGGAGGTCAAGGAACTGCGCGAAGCGGCGCGCGAGGACCTCGAAGAGCGCAAGCGCGATCTCTACAAGGCATTGGGCGCGGCAGCCGGGATGGATGTCGAGGAGATTGACCGGCGTGGGCGCGAAGCGCGCGCAGCCGAGGAGCGGGCGGAGCAGGAACGCCTCGACGCCCTGCTCGGCCGTACTGGCGAAGGCGGCGATTCGGCTGCGGCCTTGCCCTCCGGTACCGAAAGCCCCGCGCTATAATATCGAACACGACCAGCGCCGATCCGCTCGGCGATGCCCGGTGGATGGCGGCAGCTGCGCGCCTCTCCGCACGCGCGCGGCCAGTGAGCCGCCCCAATCCCGCAGTAGCCGCGATCCTGGTCCGGGAAGATCGGGTCCTCGCGCGCGGTTGGACGCAGGCGGGCGGGCGCCCGCATGCAGAAGCCGTGGCGTTGGCTGGCCGGGAGGACGGCGGTGCGCGGGGAGAGACGCTCTACGTCACGCTCGAACCTTGCGCGCATCAATCCGAGCGCGGCCCCGCCTGCACCGATCTCGTGATCGGCGCACGGCCCGCCCGCGTCGTCATTGGGCAGCGCGATCCCGATACGCGCACCGCCGGTGCAGGTATCAGGCGCCTGGAACGGGCAGGGATCAGGGTCGCTTTGCTCGAAGACGAGGTCTCCCGCGCGGCGCTTGCCCCCTATCTTACCCGCACGGCGCTGAGCCGTCCGCGCGTCACCCTCAAGCTGGCAATGAGCCTCGATGGCTGCATCGCGCTGGCCGATGGGTCCAGCCGCTGGATCACCGGCGAGGTGGCACGCGCCCATGTCCACACGCAGCGTGCGCGCCACGATGCGATCTTGGTGGGCGGCGGGACCTGGCGCGCCGACCGGCCCCGGCTCGACGTGCGGCAGCCGGGGCTCGAGGCGCGCAGCCCCGATCGCTATCTCCTGACCCGCGGCGTCAGCCCCGACGGCGTGCGCGTCATCAATCGGCCAGAACAGATCGCACAGATGGAGGGCATTTCCAGCCTCTATGTCGAAGGCGGCGCGGCGGTCGCCGCCAGCCTGCTCGAAGCCGACCTGGTTGACGAGCTTCACCTCTACCGCTCCCCAATCCTTATCGGCGATGGCCGGCGTGCGATCGGCGGAATCGGATTGTCGGATTTGGCGGAGGCGCATGGCCGCTGGCGACTGGTCGATACGCGCACGCTTGGCACCGACACGTTCAGCTTATATTGGCGCTCACGCTAGGAGGGAGCGGCGCATGTTCACAGGGATCGTCACCGCAATCGGAGAAGTCGCCCGGATCGAGGAACGCGGCGATCTGAGGCTGCGCATCGCCGCGCCGCTCGACCCCGAGCGCATCGATATCGGTGCCTCGATCGCATGTTCGGGCGTGTGCCTTACCGTGGTCGATCGCGGGGGCGAGGCAGGCGATGCCTGGTTCGATGTCGACGTGTCGCAGGAGACGGTTTCGCGCACGCGCGCAGGCCTTTGGGAGAAGAGCGCACGGATCAATATCGAGCCGAGTCTGCGCCTGGGCGATGAACTCGGCGGCCATATCGTCACCGGCCATGTCGACGGCATCGGCAAGGTCACGCTCGCCGCACAACGCGGGGACAGCTGGCACGTCGCCGTGCGCGCTCGCTCGCAGCTCGCCCCCTTCCTCGCCGAGAAAGGCTCGGTCACGATCGACGGCGTATCGCTGACGGTGAACGACGTGCGTGATCAGCCCGGCGGGGCGTGCGACATCCTCCTCAACATCATCCCGCATACAAGCGAGGTCACGACATTGGGCGATCTTGCCGCAGGCGACGAGGTCAATATCGAGATCGACGTGCTCGCGCGCTACCTGAAGCGGATGCAGGGTCTCGAGGCCAACTGAAAAAGGGCGCCGATCCCGCAGGATCGACGGCCCTTTTCGTAATCGTAGCGGCAATCAGCGGCGCGCGGTGCGCCGATCGTCGTCCGCGAAACCATCGACGCTTTTCGAGACCAGCACGTTGACGGCCACCCGGCGATTTTGCTGCTTGCCAAAAGCGGTGGTGTTGTCGGCGACCGGGTTCGACTCCGACATGCCGGTCGGCGTCAGCATCCGGTAGGGCGCCCAGCCGCATTGCTGCTGCAGGAAATTAACGACATTGCCGGCGCGCTTTTCGGACAGCGCCTGGTTCAGTTCTTGGCTACCGTCGGAGTCGGTATAGCCGACCACCAGCAGCAACGCATTGTCGGTCTGATCGGCCTGCGCGGCGGCATCGCACAGCTCGGTGCGCGCCTGTGCCGACAAAGTCGAACGGCCCGAATCGAAATAGACATTGGTCGTCGATTTGACGTTGTACTGATCGATATCACCGAACCGACCACGCAGCTCCTCGGTCGCGATCGCATTCTCTTCGATCGCGGTTTCGGCGCTGGTAAAACGTTGATCGGTGCCCGAAGCGATCATCTGCGCGGTTTCGAGGTCCTCGCCAGAGAAGCGGACATCTTCAGCGACGAGACCGCCATCCCAGCTGCGCGTCGCGACTTCGACTGGAAGACCGTTGAACAGCGACGCCGCGGTCAGCGTTTCGCGCCCGAGACCGAGAAAGCCGCCGCGCGCCTTGATGCTCGTCCGGTCGGTCACCGTAATGGTCGTCACCTGGCCACTGGGATCGGTAACCTGAATACGGTTCCCCTGCCGTGCCGAGATGAAGCCCTCGACGTCCGGGCCTTGAGCCAGCTCTTCGAAGGCCGGAGGCTCGGGGGCATAGACGGTGGTCAGCACGTTGCCATCGACGCCCTGCTCCTGCGCCGCGGCGCCGACAGCGGGAGCCGCCATCATTGCTGCAAGAACGAGGGTCCTCACAGCCTTAGACGTGCCGGACAGGTTCGCATCGGCAACCTCGGGGACGGCCCTGCCGATCTTCGCAATATTCGAGATATTCATAAAGCTATTCCTCCACTTTTCGCCGCCGCTCTTGTGGTGAACCAGATCGCGTATCGGGGAACGCCGCAGGTTCGGATGTAATGGCGGTTTCTTCTCTGCCCTCTTTCGCGGCTGACCCGCATGACTGCATATGGTGCTCCCGACCGGGATCGGCCGCACGACGACAGGCGCATAAGGGCGGGAAAGCGCCCGAATGCGCGGGCCCTTCTTGCACAAAAACGAACGGGTTTTTCGGAAAATCGCCGAATTCGGACGGCGCGACGCGGGGGTGCGACAAGGCGTTAACCATCGAGCGTCACACGGCGTGGTGGAGTCTCTTTTCGCAGCGGATCGCAGTCTAATGAACGTGATCGAGCGCACATTCGCTAGGCGCCGGAGCGCAGGCGTCGGTCTACGTGCGCAGACCGCCGCGGTCGCCGAACGATTGCAGCGTCACGTCAGCGCGCTTGGGGCAGGCATGACGCTTGGCCAGAAAATCGACCACGCTGACATGCAAGGGCGTGTCGAAGCGCATTCCCACTTCCCCGCCTTTCGACCAGGCAACGCGCGCGGCGATGGATTCGAGCGTGGCGAACCGCACGCCGAAGATTTGACCGACCTTGAGCTGATCCTGCGTTTCGAGGCGGACGTGACATCCGCTTTGCGAAAGATCGGTCAGCTCGCCGCGCCAGCGTCCGCCGCGCGCATCCATCAGCGTGCCGCCAACCGTCAGTGGCCGACGCTCGAACTCGCGCGGAACGATGCGGCGAGGCTGATTTTCCTCGTCAGCTGACTGAGGTTCGCCCATATGGCCGCTCAGCCCTCTCGGCGGTCGAGACCCGAACGTCGTTCGGTCAGACGCCGGTCTGTCCCCGACCGGCGATCGCGTTTGCGGCGATCGGTTCCGGTGAAGGTCTCTTGTGTTACGCGCCGGTCGCCTTTGCGCCGTTCGCCGCCATTCGGATGAGTATTTGGCTGGTCCATTTTGCCGTTTCCTCGATAGGGTGCGATCCTACAAGCGCCCACCGGTCGCAATACATGCGAAGGAATTGCACATTTGTTAAGGAAGCGGCGCTCCTTCCCTACAAACACGCAATCTGCGGGCGGGCTTATGGCCGCGGCGCTCGGGCTAAACCCCTATGCGCCTTCGCTTTCCCTGCCGAGCGGGCCTGCGCTGAACCCCTCGCGGTCGAGCGCGAAAAAAAGATGGCGTTCGCGTTTGCCGGCCATCTCTCGGATATCTTCGCGCGGGGACAGCCGCGCGCCGATCTTCTCGAGCGCGCGGATCGACCGGCGATTCGTTTCGCCCACTGCAAACCGGCATTCGGCGACCGATCGCAGCGCGTGGCCGACCATCATGCGCTTGAGCTCGCGGTTCGCCGCGCCGCCCCAATGATCACGCGCGAGAAAGGTCCAGCCGATTTCGATCGATCCGCCTCCGCCCAGCTCGAGCCCCTGAAACCGCGAAGAGCCAATGATCGCTCCGTTCTCCTTGTCGATCACCACCAATGCCCCACGGTTCGCTAGCGCATCGTCGAAAAAGATGCGGAACACGCGTTCGCGCCAGCGATCATGCGCGGGATGCTGTTCCCATATCAGCGGATCGGCGGCGACCGCATAGAGCGCCGCCCAATCATCTTCGCGAAGGGGGCGCAGACGAAGCGCAGGGCCTTCGAGTGTGGGCTGGCGATCGAGCAAGAGGGATGCCTTCGCAGCGAACCTCTAGGCAGTCGAGGGTGCAGCGGCTTTATCGCTGGCGGTAACCTCGCCGAGGGCAGCAATGAACGCATCGATATTGTCCATAGTCAGCCCGGCGACATTGATGCGTCCGGATCCCGCCATGTAGATCGCGTGGTCCTCGCGCAGCTTTGCGACCTGTTCCCTGGTCACGGGCAGCATTGAGAAGAGCCCGTTCTGGCGCCCGAGCGGCGAAAGATCGACGCCGCCGACGCGCCCGCCCTGGGCCAGCCTATCGCGCACACTGCGCATGCGTGCGCGCATTGCGTCGAGCTCTTCGATCCATTGCTGAGTCAGGCCGGTGTCGCGCAGAACGACGCGCACTGCGGCAGCGCCGTGATCGGGCGGCATCGACCAGCTCGCACGGGCCAGCGCGTTGGCGTTGGAGAACGCCTTGTCTAGCATATCCCCGCCTTCGGCTAGGATGTAGAACGCGCCCACGCGATCACGATACATGCCAAAATTCTTGTCGCAGGAATAGGCGACGAACGCCTCTGGAACCTTGGCAAGCACGCTGCGTAGGCCCGCTGCGTCCTCTTCGAGGCCATGTCCCAATCCCTGATAGGCGATATCGATGATCGGAAAGGTGCCGCTCTTCACCAGGGCATCGCCGATCGCTTCCCAATCCTCGGCACTATAATCGATCCCGGTTGGATTGTGACAGCATCCGTGCAGGATAATTCCCTCGTCCGGGCCGGCGGCGTCGATGACGTCGAGAACCGCCTCGACGTTCGCTGTGCCATCCTCCGCGGCGTGATCGAAAGACTCCCAGGCGATCCCGACGTCTGCGATGATCTGGGCATGGTTGGGCCAGCTCGGCACGCCCAGATGCAGCCGCGCGAGGCCGGCCTCCTTGGCCAGCGCCGCCGCCAGTCGCACGGCGCCCGTGCCGCCGGGGGTCTGCATTCCCTGAAGTCGGCCGCCCATCGTCGCATCGCTGCCAAAGATATAGGGCATGAGCGCATTCACGAAGCCGGTGTCGCCCTCGGAGCCGAGATAGGATTTGCTGTCCTGGTTCTCGACCAGCCACGCTTCGGCCTCTTTGATTGCGCCAAGGACGGGCGTTTCACCTTCGTCAGTGCGATAAACGCCGACGCCCAGGTCGATCTTGCCGGGCCGATCGTCGGCGGCGTGCATCTTGATCAGCGCCAGAAGTGCGTCGGGCGATTGCGGTTCGAGTCGGGAAAGCATGGACAACGCTTCTACGCACGCGAAGCTGCGCTGCAACCGCCTTTCGCCACGTCACTCGGCTATGCAAGCGCCATCAGAACGGCAGCCAGCGCTGCTTTTGCGAAAAGCGCATGTAGCCTGCATTGACCCCAAGGCGGAGTCCTGCACCCATCCGGATCGGGATCAGCACGATGTCGCCGCGGCGCATGTAACTCGCATGCAGGCCGCCCACGAAATAGGCCTGCCCTTCGCCCGCCGGATAACGGCGGAAAAGATCCTCGCTGTCGTAAAGGTTGTAGACCAGAACGAAGGTACTTCCCGCATTGGCGCCCGCATCGAGACCCAGCGAAGGGCCAGTCCAGTAGACCGGCCGTTCGCCCTCGATCTTGTGATGCAGGGTGCCCGAACCGTAGCGGGCGCCGAAAACGAAGGCGCCGCCGGCTTCGCGTCCGACGATATAGCCGTTGGGTTCGCCCTGTTCGCGCAGCAGGTCTTCGATCAAACCGGCAAGGCCTTTCGCGCCCTTGCCGAATACTCCCTCGGCAGCGCCGATGAGATCGTCCTCGGCATAGGTCGCGCTTTGGGCGACCGGAACGTCGGGAGCGGCCGGATTTGCGGGATCGGACCAGTCGGCAGCCGTGTCGTCGGCCGGCGCGCTATCCACATCGTAGGGCAGCGGGTTCTCGCCCGCGGTTTGCGGTGAACCGGCTTCGGCGGGGTCGATCGGCGGGGCGGCGCGGAAGTCCGGCTGCGCCAGATCGCCGTCGATCGCGTCCGAACCTTGCCGTGCGGGCGCAGGAACGCGGGTCGACTGGGCAGGGGCGGCGTTAGCGGCGTAGGCTTCGTCGGGATCGAAACGCTCGACGTCCTGCGCCCCAGCTGGCAACGCCAGCGAGAACAGGGCGGCGACAAAGGCTCCCAGCACGGCCGGCGAACGACGCGAAATGCGTGTCTTCCCATCGGTTTGTCTTTGCTTTTTCATGATCGTCTCTCCCATGCCGCTTGCCCGCATCGGGCAGCAAGAATCGCAAACCGCGCGCTCGGCAATCGCCCGCGCGGCCAAGCGAATCGAAAACGCGGCGAGCCGAGAGGGTGCGAGCTGGTGGCTTAAGCCAGCCTGTCCGCTCGCTCCGGTCGAAGGAATGGCTATGCTGGCAAGCTGGCGCGCGCCGGCGCCGGCCAAATGCACCCTTGCCGCCCCCGGCGCACGTCTTTATAGCGCGCGGCTCGCAGGGTCCGGGAAAGCCAACAGAGCCAACCCGACCGGCGATTGCGGAGACGTGGGTGAGTGGCTGAAACCAGTCCCCTGCTAAGGGACCATACTGTTTATAGCAGTATCGAGGGTTCGAATCCCTCCGTCTCCGCCATTCATTTCTCTGCTCGACCTCGGCTAACGAGCTGTATGCCGGTTCGGACCAGGGCCTAGGCCACTTCGCTGAACTGCGAACTGTTCAGGAAATTCATCAGGTCGGGCGAACTCAGCGGTTTGGAAATGAAATAGCCTTGCGCATAGTCGCAGTCGTTGGCTCGCAGGAATTGGAGGCACGCTTCGTCCTCGACACCCTCGCATACCACGCGAAGGCCCAACGAGTGGGCGAGCTGAATTGAGGATCGCACGAGCAACGCATCGCTGCGCACCTCATGAGCGTTTTGCACGAAAGCGCGATCGATCTTGAGCTCGGTCAGTGGTAATTTCTGCAGATAGCTCAGCGTCGACTGGCCGGTCCCGTAATCGTCCATCGAAATGTGAACACCCAGCTTTCGGAAACGCTCTAGATTGCGCACCGCGGTTTCCGGATCGCGCATGGCCGCGGATTCGGTAACCTCCAGGATCACGCGCTCGCGCGGGACGCCTGTGTTCGAAAGGATGCGTTCGACCGCACTGACGAACCTTTCGGAACTGACGAGATTTGCCGATACATTGACCGCTGCCGATATGACGATGCCCTCGCGGCACCACCCGGCCAGATCATCGATAGTCCGGTTCAGAACGAACAGCGTAAGCGCCTCGATCCGGTTTGCCTCTTCGGCGAGCGGGATGAACGTATCGGGGCTAAGAAAGCCGCGTTTGGGATGCTCCCATCGCACCAGAGCTTCGACGCTTTCGATGCGGTCGGTCTCGAGACGCAATTTGGGCTGATACACGACTTTCAGCTCATCGCTCTCGATGGCTTCGTCGAGTTCGCCCATCAGCGATACGCGCTGTTCGATGATCGCCGCCTCGGTGCTTTCATGCGCATGCCATAGCTTCTGTTCTTTGGCCGCCTCAGACGCCGCGAGCATTGCCGAGGCGAGGTCCGCGCCCGCTGCAATACCAAAGGCAATGCGTAAATCGATGCGCGTGGCGCCTATTTCGATCGGCTTTTGCATCGCGGCCGAAATTTTCTCGAGGCCGTTGACCAAATCCCGATGCTCGCCCTTGTGGGTCCAGGCGATGACGCGTGTATCGGCATGAAACGCTTCGCCGATCGGATGAGCCGCGTTCATGCGTTCGATAAGACGTTCGATAATCTTGCCCTGCTCGTCCTTCGCGAGAACCGCGCGTATCGAGTCGAAATCGGCAATATAGGCGGCGGCGATCAACTGGTCGTCGTCGTGTGACCGGCGCGCGAAGGCGCGCGAGTTCGGGAGACCGCTATCGGGATCGATCAAGGCGCGCTCGCGCAATTGCCTTCTCGCCACCTGAATGCTTTGCGCCAGTCCCGCAACCAGGATCGTGACAGCCGCGGGCATCATGTCCAGCAGGGTCATCGCCCCATGATAAGCCGCAATGGTGATAGCCGATATCGCCAGCAGGCCTCCGCCCGCCCGCGCTGCGACCTCCACATAGGATCGCGCATTGGCGATAAAGATCGCGAGCAAGGCCGCTACCAGAATCAGAGGCACCCAGCCAAGCTCCCTCAGGCCGCCCGAGAGAAGCGTTTCCGAGGCAAGCGCCTGTATCGTGACGCCGGGAACGACGCCATATACGGGAACCCCGTACCGATCGCCGAGCTCGATGGCGGTCGCTCCGACGAGGATATCCTTGCCTTCGACCGAACGACGATCGAACTGGCCGCGCTCCACATCGATGAAGCTGTGGCGCGGGATGGATTGCGGATCGATGCTGAAATCGATGGCGAATGCGGAGTCGATCGAGCCCGCCTGCCCCGCAATCTGCGCCGACAGGGTCGGCCGCGCGATACCTTGCGTCATGGTGCCATAGAGCATTTTGCGAACGCGGGCGTCGGCATCGGGTATCACCGAAACCGAAGCAAGGCTGGCATGTTCGCGCAAAGGTGCGATGGGCAGCGTGTCGAGTTGGCGATCCAGCGTCTCTGAGGCGTTTTGCGCGAAGGTCGGCATGACGACGGAGGCGCGCGCGTCGGCGATGGCGTTGGCGAACTGCGCGTCCCCATCCGCCGAGGAGGGGGAGGAGAAATCGATATCGAAAACGATCGAACGCGCGCCCGCTTCGTCCAGTTGTTCGACCAGCCGGGCGTAGTGCTCGCGCTTCCAGGGCCATTGCCGAATGCTCGCAATGCTTTCGGCATCGACTTCGACAATGTGGATTTGGCCCGAGGCGTCGCGTGATCCAAGAGCAGCCACCGCGGCGTGCTGTTCATTCTCCAGCAGGCGGATCCAGTCGGTCGACGCCGAGACGACCGATATACACAGACTGACGACAATGATCGCCAGGGTTCCAATATGGCGACGCCCGGATAGCTGCATTATTTCTCGCAGATCATTCGATCGCGGCGCCGGATGACGACGCAGCGATTTTAGTCATCGTCGTCATCGTCGCCGTCGTCATCGTCGCCATCGTCATCGTCGCCATCGTCATCGTCATCGTCACCGTCACCGTCGTCGTCGTCCCAATCGTCATCATCCCAGTCGTCGTCGCCGGAATTGCCGTTGCCGTTGCCGTTGCCGTTGCCGTTGCCGTTGCCGTTGCCGGGCCCGCCACCATTGCCGCGGCCAGGATTGCTATCGTCGTCTCCGTCGTCATCGTTGCCATGGCCGTTATTGCCATCGTCGTCGTCGCCAGGCTCAGGTTCGGGCTCTGGCTCAGGTTCCGGCTCAGGCTCTGGCTCAGGTTCCGGCTCGGGCTCAGGTTCCGGCTCAGGCTCAGGTTCCGGCTCAGGCTCAGGCTCAGGCTCAGGCTCAGGTTCTGGCTCCGGCTCAGGTTCTGGCTCCGGCTCAGGTTCTGGCTCCGGCTCAGGTTCTGGCTCCGGCTCCGGCTCAGGTTCTGGCTCCGGCTCGGGTTCGGGTTCGGGTTCGGGCTCAGGCTGATCGTTCCCTACCGGCTCTTGGGCGATCGGCTCTTCGCTCGCTACATCCTCATCGAAGGCGATGTCTGCGATCAGTACATCGATGCCGCCTTCAACTTCCCCGCTTACCAACCCGTCGGTCAATTCCTCGAGATCGACGGACGAGCTTCCCACTGCAAAGTCGATGACAGCGCCGCGCAATCCGGAGACCGCAGAGGCCAAGTTTTGGCTCGCCTGTCCCTGGACACTCTGGATCGATGCCGGCTGGACCGCTTTCGGGGCCGTACTCACCTGACCGCGCTGCGGACTGTCGATCTGCCGGGGAACGTCGCCCTCGATATTCAGCCGAAAGCGATCGTCGGCAGCAATCATCGCGACCTCGCCCGATCGCACCAGATCGCGCGCCCCGCCATCGAGAGTCGAGGCCTCGACCGCCCCTTCGGTCACCTGCATGGCACTGCCCGCCTCGGTAACGGTGATCGTGAAGGTCGTGCCCTTGACCACGGCCGCGAGATAGGGGGTGTCGACGCCGAAATGCGGATCGGGCTGGCGGCCGATATCGAAGATCGCGCTGCCAAAATCCTGTATCATCTGGATGACGCTGCGCTCGCGCTCTTCGGGAGCGATCGTGATCCGCGTGTTGGGCTTGACCGTCACGAATTCGCGGCCCCGGGTAAGCGTGGCATTGCCGCTATTGCCGGTCACGATCTGCTGGCCGGCGGACACCGTCGAACCGCGGCGCGCGTCGCGCTGGCCGTCGTCGGAACGGATGGTCACCTGTCCGCGTGCCTCGGACACGGTCCAGGGGCCGGATTGCGCCAGCGCACTTGTGCTCGACATTAACAGCGCCACGGGGACAAGAGCGCGAGATAAAATCATTCGGGGATACTCCTTCGTGCATCCACCTATCTCGCGCCCATGTTCGTGCGGTAAGCAAAGTCAGTTAATAATTTAAGGAATTGACGAAATTTTAGCGCCTTGGAGCCAAACGCTCGGCAACCACGAGCACAGGAACCGGCCCGATGGCGCTTTTTCGCGCAATGATTTTCACCACTGCGATCGCATCCGCTGCGCCGATCCTGGCGCAGACGGCGCTCGACCGTGCGGAGCCTACACAGGCGGAAGAGCAGGACGACGAATTGCTCGAGGAATTGCCGCAGGAAGCTCCTCCGGCAACGTCTGCGCCTGCCGATAGCAGCACAGTCCTCAAAACTGACGATGCCGCCTTCCAGGTCGGCTCGATCATCATCGAAGGCAATGAAGCGCTACCCGATAGCGAATTCGTCGACATCGTCGAACGGTTTACGAGGGGCGTCATTTCCCGCGCCGAACTCGCCGGGCTTGCCGACGCCATAGCGCAGCGTGCGCGCGACAACGGATACGTCTTTGCCACCGTCCTGATCCCGCAACAGGATCTCGCAATGGGCGTTCTGCGGGTACAGCTCGACGAGGGAACGGTCGACGAGATCAAGCTCGAAGGCGCCGAGGACGAGGCCATCGTCCGTCAGCTGGCGCCCCTGCGATCGGGCGGACCCGTGACCCGCGACCGGCTCGAACGCCATATCCTTCTCGCCGACGACATCTCCGGTGTTCGCATACTCGCCAGCAGGTTCGAGAAAGACGGGGACACCGGCATTTTGATCGTCAGGGCAAGACGATCGGACGCCTTCGCCTCAGTCGAGGTCATAAATAACGGTTCGCGTCCGGTAGGCCCGGTTAGAGCGCGCCTCGATCTGGATCTGAACGGGGTCATCGACTCTGCCGACGAGATCGATTTAACAGTCGGCACGACGCCCTTCCAGCCCGAAGAGTTGCAATTCGTCCGTGGCGCTTACCGAATGGTCGTCAATGCGAGCGGTCTCGAAATCGGCACGCGCGCGTCCTATTCGCGCACCGAACCCGGCTCTTTCCTTGCCAACCGCGATATCGAGGGCAGATTCTGGCGAGCGGGCGTCGAAGCGCGCTATCCGCTGCTTCGGCGCCGGTCGACGAGTGTCTGGGCCGTCGGAGAATTCGACGTCACCGACCTTCGGCAGTCGCGTGCAGGGCAGCTGGCGCGGCACGACAGGGTTCCGGCGGTGCGCGCCGGACTCTATTCGCGCGGGCGCTTCGCCGAGGGCGACTATCGCGGCCGGCTGATGGTTTCGCGAGGGCTCGATATTCTTTCGGCCACCGAGCCCGGCGATCCTCTCGCCTCGCGCGACGACGCCTCGGCGGAGTTCACCAGCCTCTATGGCTGGCTTGTCTGGGATCGCCCGATTGCCGGTCCGGTCAGCGTGGCTCTCGGCGCGCGCGGACAATTGGCGAGCGATCCTTTGCTTGCCACCGAAGACCTCGGCCTTGGCGGCACCTCGTTCCTGCGTGGATACAATTTCAACGAACGCTCGGGTGACGAGGGCATCATGGGGTTCGGCGAGCTGCGCTATGGCTGGCGCGGGAGCGGTTTCTGGCTACCGAAAGGCCAGGTCTACGCGTTTGCCGATGGGGGCACCGTGTCGAACCTCGAGGACGGACGCGGCGGCGGCTCACTCGCATCGGCCGGTGGCGGCATTCGACTGGATCTGACGCGAGACCTCGATCTCGACGTGGAACTCGCCGTTCCGCTGACCGGCGAAAGGTTCGATAGCGAAAGCGAGGCCCCATTGCTGAATTTGCGGGTCGAACAGTCGTTCTAGGATTGTCGCAAAGCCCGGCGAGCGCGCTCGCAGAAATCCATCCGGCAAATATCAGAAATTGTACCTAGTCGAAACCTGAACGCGCTGAAGGTTTCCGGCGCGCCCATCTTCGAGAATCCGCTCGGCATACATTAGCTCGATGCCGATATCGAGCGTGTCGACGGGGCTCCAGATGAGATTGGCGGAAGCGTTCCAGCTCTCGTCGGTGACCTGGTCCGTGGTCAGCGCGATCGGATTGTCCGCCTTGAACTACGAGCCCGCGATCGTCGAACGAAGCGCGTCGGACCACTTGGGCCGAAAGGCTGCAAAGCCCGAATAGGTGAAGATCGGCTCGAGCTTACCATCGGCGGTGATGGCCGCATCGTTCACCAGATTGAGGCCGATATAACGGCCCGAGCCATCGCCGGCCGTCGCCATGAAGCGGAAGTCGTCGCGCCCGCCCACTTGCAGCTTGCCCGCGATGCTGAGGCCATAGCCGAGCGCGCTGTCATCGACGCTTATCAGGTCATCGTTCAATACATGCAGCTGGCGCACGATGCCGGTCACGGTCAGCGAACCCCAGTCGCCGCCCCAATTGTAGCGTGCGACGAAGTCGGGCAGCTGGTCGTCGCCCGCTTCGAGCCGTGAACCCGTCGAAGTCGTGACCACCGTTTCGGGCTGCTCGACGGCAAGCTGCAACCCGCCCTTGGTGTACCGGATCAGAGGTTGGCGATCGAACACGGTGCCCGGGGTCACACCGATGAAATCGGTGTCGAAACCGCTGGCTTCGCCGCCGACCGGGATGGCGACCGGGATGAGAAAATCGCGCAGGATCGAATTGTTAGGGAGTTGCCCGCCGCTCGTGCGCTGCCTGATGGCATCAAGTTTGACGTAGCCGCCATAGCTGAAAGTCGTTCTCCCGGGCTGGATGCGCCGCTCGCTGGCGATGCGGCGGCGATCTGTTCTGCAAGATCGTCCTGACGGGTCTGCAAATCCTGCGTGGTGGCCAGAAGCGCTTCGCTCTGTGCGCGCATCTGTTCGCGCCCCGCCATGATGGCGCTTTGTTGCTGCTCCGATGCACCCTGCTGCGGTTTTCGACCGGGTCGCTTCGGCAAGCGCGCGATCGGCCGTGCTCAGCTGCTCGGTGCGCTGGGCGACCTTCTCCTCCAGCGCCTGCTCGCCGCGGCGGTCTTCGGTGATGTGGGTATAGGACGTGGTGTATCCGCCTCCGGGCGTGGGAGAACCGACGATTCGCATGACCCGGCCGTCATGCTGTTCGCTCTCGATCCGGTGTTCGCTGCCGGCCCGCATATGTTCGACCCTTCTTTCGATCTGCTGCTCGATTTTGTCGGAAGGCGGGTCGGTTCGCGCCAGGTTGAAGCGGATGAGCTCGGCGATGGACCTGCCGACGATGACCAGTTCTTCGGGCAGATCGAACAGCTCCTTGTACCGGCTGTTCCAGGCGACCAGGTGCATTTCGGCATCGACGAGCGCGACGCCCTGGTCGATATTCTCGATTGCGATCTGTGACAAGCCGGGGTATCGCGCCGGGCATCGGCGTTCCGACGAACGCAGCCGCCTGAGCGGCATCGACGATGGACGGCCGATGCACGGAGGAGCCGATCCAGTAAGCCACCAGATTGGCGCCAAGGCTCAACATCACACCCGAGACGAGAGGGTCGGCGTGAATGGAGAGGATCGGCGGCGAACCCGTCGCCACCAGGATGATCAGGAGCAAGAGCCACTGCGCAAAGCCCGCTCCCAGACCCCCGATCATCCCGGCCCTGTTCCCGGTCCTGCTGATCATGCCGAGAACGAGACCGGGGGCGAATTGCGCGGCTGCGGCGAAAGCCAGCGTGCCCAGTCCGGCAAGGCTGCCGAGAGTTCCGAAGCCTGGATAGAACATATAGGCGAAAAACAGCAGCGCGGCGATCACCAGCCGGCGCAGCATAAGCAGTCGTTCCGCAATTCTGCTGCGATCGGCCGCTCCGATCAGCGCTTTTCGAAAGGCCAATGGCGCGATGATGTCATTCGTGATCATGGTCGATAGCGCCACGCTTGCCACCACGATCATGCCGGCAGACGCGGAAGACCCACCGATGAAGATGAGAATGGCGAGCATCTCATTACCCGTCGCAAGCGGCAGGGCGAGCACGATCGTATCGGCATCGGTCCCGGCGGGAAGGACAATAAGACCGGCGAGGACGATCGGGATGATGATGAGCGCAGTGAGCAGCAGATAGGCCGGAAACACCCATTGCATCGACGGCGTCGCCCGCTCTCCCTCCGCTTCGACAAAGCTCATGTGAAACTGTCTGCGCAGGCACAGGGCCCCGCAGGCGGCGATCAGCGTCAAGGTGGCAAAGCGCGCATCGATCTGATGAATCGAGAAAACCACGCTGGCGTCAGTGCCGGGAGCGCCGGGCGCTGATGCTAGCGCGATGGCCAAAGCACCGACGGCGAGGAGCGCGATCAGCTTGACCACTGCCTCCACCGCGATGGTCAGCACCATTCCCGCATTGTCGCCCGCCTGGTCCGCCTGGCGCGATCCGAAGAGGATCGCGAACAGCGCCATGGAGCCGGCCACGAGCAACACGAGCTCGTCGGCGGCGACCTGATCGATGAGGCCGGGACTGAGCGTCACCAGCGACGCGCCGACCGGTTGCAATTGCAACGCCATGTACGAAAGCGAGCCGATGGTGGCGATGATCGTCACCATCGCGGCGACACCCGCGCTCTTGCCGTATCGCGCCGAAAGGAAGTCGGCGATCGAGGTCGGATGTTGAGCTTTCGATTGGGCGAGGATTTTTCGCACGATGCCGAAACCGACGGTAAAGACGAGGATCGGACCAAGATAGATCGGAAGGTAGTCGAGGCCCGCGGTGGCCGCCGTCCCGACCCCGCCGAAGAATGTCCAGCTCGTGCGATAGACCGCGAGGCTCAGCCCGTAGATCGTTCCCGAATGCCTGGTGAGAAAGCCGGGCCTGGTCGGCTCGGCGCGCTGGCTCCGGGCGGTTCGATCCCGCCAGGCGGCCAACCAAAACAGGCCGGCCAGGTAAAGGCAAGCTGCCGCGATAGCCGAGCCTAGCAACTTGATCCCATATCTTTCCCGGCGGCGATGCTACGCAATTCGAGCATTTGCGCAAGCGGCTTGCCGCGGTAATTGCAGCCAAAGAGAAGGGGCGGCACTCCTTCGAGCGCCGCCCCTTGTTCCTGCGAACCTAGGCCGGGAGGATCAGCGCGCGTGCGCTTCGCCCGCGCCGCGCGGCACACGGATCGAATCGACCAGCTTGCGGATCTCGACCGGCGTCCGGGCCGTCACGCTCGCCACCCCGATCGCCATGGCGAAGTTGATGATCATGCCGATCACCCCGATCCCTTCGGGCGAGATACCGAAGAGCCAGTTCTCCGCGGAGTTCGCCGCCGGGTTCGTCAGCTTGAAGTAGAGGATGTAGGCGAAGGTGAAGACCAGGCCCGACACCATGCCTGCAATCGCACCTTCCTTGTTCATCGACTTGAAGAATATGCCCATGAAGATGGCGGGAAACAGGCTGGATGCCGCCAGTCCGAACGCAAACGCCACCACCTGCGCGACCCATCCCGGCGGGTAAATGCCGAGATACCCCGCCACCAGGATCGCGGCGGTCGCGGCTATGCGTGCCGCAAGCAGCTCCGTCTTGGACGAGATTTTCGGTGCGAAGGTGCTCTTCAACAGATCATGACTGACCGAACTGGAGATTACCAGCAGCAGGCCTGCCGCCGTCGACAGTGCCGCCGCGAGACCACCGGCCGCCATCAGCGCCACGACCCATCCGGGAAGGTTAGCAATCTCCGGATTGGCTAGCACCATGATGTCGCGGTCGACATAGACCTCGTTGGCGCTGTCCGGATCGGGCGTATTCGCCAGCAGCCGCTCACCCGAAGGGCCGCTTTCGCCGGTATATTCGGGGCTGCCCTCGAATGCGGCGCCGGGGCGATATTGCATCACGCCATCGCCATTCTTGTCCTGGAAGGCCAGCAGTCCATTGGCCTCCCACAGCGGGAAGAAGGGATCGACTTCGCTATATTCGGTGTCGTCCACCTTATCGACGAAGTTCAGCATCCCGAAGGCACCGACTGCCGGAGCTGTGGTGTAGAGGAGTGCGATAAAGAACAGCGCCCAACCGGCCGACTTGCGCGCATCCGACGCCTTGGGAACGGTGAAGAAACGCACGATCACATGCGGCAGGCCCGCCGTTCCGACCATCAGCGCGAGCGTGATGCAGAACACGTCGATCATGCTTTTCGATCCGTCGGTATAGGCGGTAAAACCCAGATCCACCAAGACGCTGTCGAGCTTCTGCAAGACCGACATGCCGGAACCACCGGCAACCTCCGATCCCAAACCGATCTGCGGAATGGGCGTGCCGGTGATCATGAAGCTGAGGAAGAAGGCGGGCACCATATAGGCGAAGATCAGCACGCAATATTGCGCGACTTGGGTGTAGGTGATGCCCTTCATCCCGCCGAGCACGGCGTAAACGAAGACGATACCCATCCCGATGATGACCCCCATGGTGATCTCGACATCGAGGAAGCGCGAGAATACGATCCCCACGCCGCGCATCTGCCCTGCGATATAGGTGAAGCTGATGAATATGAGGCAGATCACCGCGACCACCCGGGCGGTCTTGGAATAATACCGCGTACCGATGAAATCGGGCACGGTGAATTGTCCGAACTTGCGCAAATAGGGCGCCAGCAGCAGCGCCAGCATCACGAAGCCGCCGGTCCAGCCCATCAGGTAGACCGAGCCATCATATCCAGCAAAGGCTAGGATGCCCGCCATGGAGATGAAACTCGCCGCGCTCATCCAGTCAGCGGCGGTCGCCATGCCATTAACGATGGGGTTCACGCCGCCGCCGGCGACATAGAAATCCCTGGTCGATCCCGCCCGGCTCCAGATCGCGATGCCGATATAGAGCGAGAAACTGACCGCGACGAAGATATAGATCAGGGTTTGCGTTTCCATGGCCGTGCCCCTCAGTCGTCGAGATCGTATTTGCGCTCGAGCTGCTTCATACGAACCACGTACAAGCAGATGAGCGCGATAAAGATGTAGATCGAGCCTTGCTGGGCGAACCAGAACCCGAGCGGGTATCCGCCGAGGCTGAACTGATCGAGAAAGTCGCGAAACAGGATGCCTGCGCCGTAGGAACAGAAGAACCAGATCGTCATCAGCCCCGTCAGCAGCCGGATGTTCTCGCGCCAATAGGCACCTTCCGCCGCGCTGGTTTCGCTGCCCGGTTCGCTCGTGCGCGAAGGACTGGAGGATGCGCCTTTTGCCGGCCCGTCTTCACCCGAGCCCTGGAAGTCCTCCGGATCGGTGCCTGTATCTGTATCGTCCATGTCCCTCCATTCCCTTTTTTCTCCGGCTCCATGTTCGCTCAGGAATCCGGAACCGTGTTACACAGCCTATTGCGTTGAGGTTGTTCCATCGAGAGAGACTTTAGTCTTAGGCCGCCTCGGTGGTACCTTCACATGCCTGCGATCCGAAAATGCGCATGGGAGCGGAGCCATCGCGGCTGGGTGACGCTTTCGCGTCAATCCGATCGAAACCGTCACGGAACGGTTATGCGCCCGTCGCGGCAACGTAAAGGCGGGCGGTTAGGCGAGACTCTCATCAGGCAAAGACCGGTGGGGGAACCATGCTCTATAATCGACTATTCGTATCTGCGGGCGCATTCGCACTGGCCACCGCGATCGCTGCCCCTGCCATGGCGGGCGAAGTAAGGGGCGTGGTCGCAGATGCGGGGGGCACCGATGCCTTACAGGCGGCAGAGGTGCGGATCGAGGAACTGGGTCGCCGAACCACCACTTCGCGCGACGGCACCTATGTCTTCTCCGACGTTCCCGGAGGCAGTTACACGGTCACCGCGACCTATGTCGGGGCCGAACCGGTCAGTTTCACGATAGCCGTCCCGCAAGAGGGCCAGGTAACGCAGAATTTCGCGCTCGGGCAAAGCGGCTCGCAGATCCTCGTCATCGGGCAGAGCGCGAGCCAGGCCTCCGCCCTGTCGCGCAAGCGCGCGGCGGATGGGGTGTCGGATGTGCTGACGCGCGATTCCATCGGCCAGTTCCCCGATCAGAACGTTGCCGAAAGCCTGCGCCGGCTGCCCGGCATCAATGTCCTAAACGATCAGGGCGAGGGACGCTTCGTTGCGGTTCGCGGGCTCGACCCGAACCTTAACGCAACCTCGATCAACGGTGTGCGCATTCCTTCGCCCGAAGGCGACATCCGTGCAGTCGCGCTCGATGTCGTCTCGAACGAAATCATCGAGTCGATCGAGGTCAAGAAATCGCTCACCCCCGACATGGACGCCGACACGATCGGCGCCTCGATCGAGATCAACACGACCAGCGCCTTCGACCGCCGCGAACCGCTTTACGTCGTGCGCCTGGGGGGCAGCTACAACGAGCTTCGCGACGAGCTGACGCCCGATCTTGGCGCCAATTTCGCAACGCGCCTGACCGACAATTTCGGCGTTTCCGGCGGGCTCACCTTCTACAATCGCAAGTTCCAGACCGACAATGTCGAGGCCGATGACTGGACCATCGACGATGGGCTGATCTACGCCGAAGAGGTCCAGTATCGCGACTATCTCGTCGAGCGCGAGCGGATCAGCGCCTCGCTCGGCTTCGATGCGCGGATCGGCGAGACGACCGAGCTTTACCTGCGCGGTGTTTGGAGCCAGTTCGACGACCAGGAATTCCGCCGCAGGCTTACCTTCGGGCTCGGCGATGCGAATGTAGGGGGCAGCGGCCTGACCCCGACATTCGACGACAGCCGCGACCCGGACGATCCCGAGGACGAAACCGTCATCGAAATCGAACGCGACGTGAAAGACCGCTTCGAGCGCCAACGCATCCGCACGCTAACCTTCGGCGGGGAGAGCGACTTTGGCGGGTTCGATGCGGAATATGCGATCAGCTGGGCTAAATCGACCGAGTTCGAAAACGGATCGGTCGACCCCACCGTCTTCCTCGCCGAATTCGAGGATAGCGGGCTTGGCATCGGCTTCGACTATAGCGACGAACGGCGGCCGACCTTCGACGTGTCGGGCAACAGCGCCGGCTTCTTCGACCCCACGCTCTACGAGCTCGACGAAGTCGAGTTCACCGCCCTGTCCGACGCCGAAGACGAAGAGTTCGCGGGCCGCCTGGATCTCGGTTACGACTTCGTTTCCGATGCAGGTGTGTTCCGGGTTCAGGGCGGTGTGAAAGCGCGCTTTCGCGAGAAGCAATTCAACGGCACGATCGAATTCTACGAGCGCGACGACTACACGCTCGCCGATGTGCTGGGCGAAGGGCCGTCCAACACCCTTGAAAACCTGGCCCCGCTTCCCGGCTTGACCGAAGCGACTGATTTCTTCTTCGCCAACCGGGATACTTTCGATCTCGTCCAGCCCGACAGCGCAGTGGACAGTGCGAACGAGGATTACGCGGTCGAGGAAGATATCCTGGCGACCTACCTTCTGGGGCAGTGGGAAAGCGAAAACCTGCTCGTCATCGGCGGCGTGCGGTACGAACGCACGGACAACAGCCTGAGCGGCTTCACGACTGCTGTGGACGAGGATGAGAACGTCACCGTGACGCCGCTCGATTTCGAGCGCGATTACGATCACTGGCTTCCGAGCCTGACAATCCGCTACGCTCCGCAACCCGATCTTGTCCTGCGCTTCGCAGGTTATCGCAGCCTTGTTCGCCCGAATTTCGAACAGCTCGCCCCGCGCGTGGAAATCGACGAGGATCAGGAGGCGGTCATCGGCAATCCGACCCTCGATCCGACGACCGCCTGGAACGTCGACGCCTCGATCGAATATTACATGGCCAACAATGGCGCGCTCACCGCCGCGATCTTCTACAAGGATCTTGAAGATTACCTGGTCGGGGTGGTTTTCGAGGGGCCTGGGACCTTCCTCGGCGCTGATTTCGAAGAGGCGGAAAGCTTCATCAACGGCGAGAGCGCGGAGATTTTCGGGTTCGAGCTCGGCTTCTACCAACAGCTCGCCTTCCTGCCCGAACCGCTCGATGGCTTCCTGGTCCAGGCGAACTACACCTTCACCGACGCGCAAGGATCGGTCGTGACCGACCCGCTGGGTTCGGTCACGGACACGCCAAGCTTTCGCAACATCGCCCTTCCCGCGACCAGCGAGAACACCTTCAACGCCGTGCTGGGCTACGAGAAGGGCCCGGTCAGCCTGCGCCTTGCCGGTACCTATCGCGATGGTTTTCTCGACGAGATCAACGGCGACGGGCCGGAATTCGACCGTTTCGTCGACAACCACTTCCAGCTCGATTTCACCGCGCGATATCAGGTGATCGACCAGCTCCAGCTCTATTTCGAGTGGATCAACATCAACGACGCCGAATTCTTCGCCTTCAACAATCTCGGCGGTCGGCAGAACATTCTGCAGTACGAAGAATACAATTGGACCATGAAGGGCGGCGTGAGGCTGACTTTCTAATGAGCGGATATATGAATTTTCGCCCCTTTCATGGACTTGCTATCGGTGCGGCGGGACTTATCCCTGCCTGCGCCTCGATCCCCGTCACGGGCGATCCTGCAGTGACAGTTGTCGCACGCGCTGAAACGGTCCCGGTAGGCACCACCAACGAAGACGCAGCGGACGACCCGGCGATCTGGCGCAACAATGCCGATCCTGCATCGAGCCTGATCGTCGGCACCGACAAGAAAGGCGGCCTGTACGTCTACGATCTTTCGGGCAGGCAATTGTCGTTCATGCCCGCCCCGGGGCTCAACAATGTGGACCTCGTCGAATTGCCGGGCGGAAACGTGCTCGTCGCCGCAAGCGACCGCAGCGACCTTGCCACCGCGCATATTCAGCTCGCGAGGCTCGACACCGATAACGGACAGCTCGTGCCCACCGAACGCATCAGGGTCGGTGAGGGCGAAGGCTACGGCATCTGCATGACGCCCGCCGGCACAGGCGATGCGGTCACGATCATCAGCGCGCCGAAGAACGGCATCATCTACCGCACCGATCTCGCCTCGGCGGATAGGGAATCGAGCACGCGGGTGCTGACGAGTGTTCCGAGCCAGCCCGAAGGCTGCGTCATCGATCCGCGAACCGGCACCCTCTATATCGGCGAGGAGATGGCGGGGATCTGGGCCATCGACCTGGAAACCGGAGCGAAGAGGATCGTCGCGTCTGTGGACGATGCGATGCTCGTCGCCGATGTCGAAGGCTTGGCGCTCGCTCCACAAGGTGAGGACGCTGGCTATCTCGTCGCTTCTTCGCAGGGCGACAATGCGTTCGCCGTTTACCGCCTTCCCGGATATGCCCCCGTGGGTAGATTCAGGATCGGCACCGGAGACTACGGAAGCGCCGAAGAAACCGACGGTATTGAGCTCGATACACGCAGTTTCGGCCCGGAATTTCCCGGCGGCTTGTTCGTTGCGCAGGACGGCATCAATCCTCCCCGTGCACAGAATTTCAAATTGGTGCGATGGGATGAAATCCTCGACCAATTGCAGGCCGGGCCGCCCGAATGATCGGACAGGTCAGCTAACGGCCACAAGGTTGTCGTCGGAATTGCGGTCGACATATTTGTTGTAAGGATCGATCCCGACATAGGCCGGGCGCCGTTCGGTCACCACGCGGATCCGCTGTTCGCCAGAGCGGATTGTCCGGCGTTCCATCAAAAGCACGTTTTCGCTGGCGAACTCGCCCGCTCCCGGGCGCTCGGTGAAGAGACCGATATCGATGGAATCGCGAAGGGGAGCTTCGGCTTCAACGCCCTGACCATCGGCGTAAAACTTGGTGGC
Source organism: Erythrobacter sp. (assembly GCF_036351135.1). GTDB lineage: Bacteria > Pseudomonadota > Alphaproteobacteria > Sphingomonadales > Sphingomonadaceae > Erythrobacter. The sequence goes on along the minus strand of NZ_JAZBON010000034.1, from coordinate 136,257 downwards.
CGCGACGGTGAACGTCGTCTCGAACCGGCCATCGCCGAGCTCGACGACTTCGGCTTCCTCCGCCTTGAGATCGTAGAGCGTAATCCGTTGGAAGAGGTCGCGCACCAGGTCGCGCTCCTGCTCGCTGCGGGCAAGCTCGAAGAAACCGTCCACTAGGTCGCGCGAGCTTGCATAAGGCTGGCTCTTGAAGCGATAGCGATCGAGCAGCGCGGAAAGCACCTGGTTGATGCGCGCTTCGCCCAGCCTGTCCTGCAACAGATACATGACCAGCGATCCCTTGCGGTAATGGATGTATCCCTGGTTCTCGACGCGCTCGAGCGGCAGTTCCTCGATCGCCTCGCTGCCACGCGCATTCAGATAGCTGTCAAGCTCGTATTTGAGGAAGCGACGCATCTGATCCTCGCCGTAGAGCTCCTTCATCACCATCAGCGCGGAATATTGGGCCAGCGTTTCGACCAGCATGGTGCCGCCCTGCTGCTCGGCGCTGATCAGCTGGTGAGCCCAATATTGATGCGCGACCTCGTGCGCGGTGATGTAGGTGACGTAGTCGATCTCGCCCGGATCGGCGAAGTCGGCGAGAAAGCCGATGCTTTCCGAATAGGGCATGGTTCCGGCAAAGGCCTGCGCGAAGCTCGCATAGCCGGGAAATTCGATGATCCGCGCATGGTCGAACTGGTACGGGCCGAAGGCCTCGCGGTAATAGCTAAGCGACGCTTCCATCGCATCGAGCATCCGCTCGACATTGTAGGGATGCTGCGCGTCGTGATAGACTTGCAGCTCGACACCGTCGGCCTTGCGAGTAGCCAGCTCGTAATCGGCGGACTGGATCGAGAAGAAAGCAAGGATCGGCGCGGTCGAGCGGAAACGTGCGGTGCGTCGCTCGCCGCGCACTTCGTCGAAGACGCGCTTGCCCGGCGCGACTGGCGTCTGATCGGCCGAAGTGGTGATGGTGATATCGGAGTTCACCCAGTCGACATTGCCGATATAATTTCGCTCGCGCGCGCTCTCGTCCTCGAGCTTCGCCGGGCGCAATTCGGGTTCGAGGCCGTAGCTGCGCCGGGTCGCGCGATCGGACAGCAGACCGTTGCGATCCATGCCGATCTGCGGCGAAAATTCCGCGTTGCTGAGGAAAGTTCCGTTCTCGACCAACCGCGTGCCGTATCCGTCCTTGCTCAGCGCCTTGTGCCAGCGGCGGCTTTTAAAGGTCAGCCCCGCTTTCTCGCCCGGCTGTAGCGGGGAATCGAACCGGTAGATGCGATGCTGGAACCGCGCGTCGTCGCGCTCGAGGCGGGCGCCCTCGACTTCCACGTCGAGCAATTCGGTGTCGAGATCGTTCAGCCGCACATGCAATGTCTCGACCGGCGTGCCGGTATCGTTGACCATGCGATAGGCGCCCTCGGCCTCCATCCGGCGCTCCTCGGGAAAGATTTCGATGTCGAGCGTCACGTCGGTGAGCGAGGGTTGCTTGAGGGTCTCGAAGCCGAGATAGGCCTTTTCGTAATCGGCCAGCCGTTCCTCGATCATGTCCTGGTTGCGATAGGTGTTCTCGACGTTCATCTGGCTGTAGAGGAACGCCCCCGTGCCGCACGCGGTGAGCAGTCCGGCAAGGCCGAGCGCGCCCGCGCCCGATACGACGCGCCGCGGCAGGCGCGAAAGGCGCGGAGTGAGCCGGGTCTCCGAACCGCGTCGCCAGAGCAAATGCGCCAATACCGCGAGGAGCAGCGCAAACCCGCCCCAATAGAGCCGCAGCCACCAGCCAAGCGCCCCGCCTACCGCGTCGCCGTTCATGTCGGAAAGCGGCGCAAGGCCGGTCGTGCCGTAAAGCAGCAGCGGATGATCGAAGCCGAGACTGTCCAGCGTGATCCCCGCCACGAGATAGAGCACCATGATGCCCCAGCCGACATACTTGTTGGGGCTCAGCGCCTGCACGAAGACCGAAAGCACAGCGATCAGCAGCATGTCGATCGTCGTCGGCGCGATGTACCAGGCGAAATATTTGTCGAACTCGAAATTGAAATAGCCGCGGATCGCCTGGACGATCATCGCCGCGACGACCGAGACGAGCAGTGTCGCGAGCAGCACGAACGCAACCGCGATGGTCTTTGGCACCATATAGGCCCAGCCAGGCAGCGAGGTGCTGTCCACGACCTCGTGGAACTTGCGATCGCGGTCGCGCCAGACGAGCTCGCCGCCATAGTAGATCGCGATGATCAGGGGAATGAGGGTGAAGGTGCCCTGCAACAATGGCAGGAGCGCGAAAGTCGCAGGTATCGGCGGCGTGCCGTAAAGATCGTTGCCCAGCAGCAGCGCGGTGGTGCTGTTGAAGAGCCCGAGCATGAGCAGGACGATAAAGGCCGGATTGCGCAGAACCTGGCCAATTTCGAATTTCGTGGTGGTAACGAACCGCGCAAGCCCCGCCCGGTCGGGGTTACTCGCCGGCAGGGTCTCGACGATCCGCGGATTGACCCGCGCGAGCCGCGCTTGTTTTCGCGCCGCCTTGTTCGCGCGCCGGGCGGACAGCGCGCGTTCGGCGAAGCGGAACCGCCACAAGGCCAGCGCGAGCGCCGCGGCGGCGAGCACAAGCACCAGTAACCGGTTGGCAAGGATCGTGCCCGCGAAATCGGGCAGGCGCGTGTTCGATTCCGCCGCGGTCCAGTAACGTGTTTCGGTCGCGATCGCACTGAAGCCCAGCGGATCGAGCAGCCCGGCAAGCTCGCGATATTCGGGCTCTCCCCCGACGAGCGCGTTGAAGACCAGATAGAGGACGAGGAATGCGACCACCGCGAGGTATGAATACATCATCGAGCGCGTGATGGTCGCCGCCGCGAAGAAGGCGGCGCAGAACAGCACGATGTTGGGCGCGGCGAACAATGCGTAGCTGGCCGCGTAATGGGACAGCACGTTCGGGCCCACGGTCTCGGGATCGATCCACGGCATCAGTGAGCCGACAAAGATCGCGAGCGGCACGACAAGGAAAGCGACGAGGGCGGCCAGCATCGCACCTGTGAACCGGCCGATGAGATAGTCGAACTTCGACACCCGCGTGCTGCGCACCATCGGTCCGAAGCCGCTTTCGTCGTCACGCACGACCACATTGGCGACGAAGGCGGTGGTCACGAACATGTAGAACAGGGTGAGGACGATCTGCGTCTGCAGGATCGCGAAGGGGCTGTTTACGTTGACGTTGCCCCCACTACCGATCTGGATGTCCGATGAGGCGGTCGCCCCGAAGGTGAGCAGGAAGAAGATGGCGAGCGCGACCCAGAAGACGGGGTTGCGAAGCTGATAGCGCAATTCGAACAGCGCGATCGAAGCGAACATATCCGTTTTCCCTCCCCTTCCCCGTGGCGTCAGGCGGCCTGCGCGGCTTCGTCCACTTCTCCGCTCGTCCGATTGCGGCGCGAGGCAGCCAGGGTCGAGAAATAGACGTCTTCGAGTCCGCCATCGACCGCGCGGAACCGGTCGCCCGGATCGTGATCGCACAGGATGTGGATGATGGTCTCGCCGGCGAACAGGCGCGTCGAGATGACCTCATACATCGACCGATAGGCATCGAGCTCGCTGCGCTCGATGGTCTTGGCCCAGATCGTCCCCTTCGCGCGCTCTATCAGCAGGCGCGGCGCGCCCTCGAGGCGGATCGAGCCGCCGACCAGAACCGCCATTGCCGGGCACAGATCGGCTACATCCTCTACGATATGGGTCGAGAGGATGATGACGACATTCTCGCCGATCTCGGCGAGCAGATTGAGGAAACGGTTGCGCTCCTCGGGATCGAGCCCGGCGGTCGGTTCGTCGACGATGATGAGGTCCGGATTACCGATCAGCGCCTGAGCGATGCCGAAACGCTGCCGCATCCCGCCAGAAAAGCCGGCAATCGCCTTCTTGCGCACCGCCCACAGGTTGGTCTGGTTGAGCAATGTTTCGACCGTGTCGCGTCGATCCGCCCTGGATGCGATCCCCTTCAGCACCGCCATGTGATCGAGCATGTCATAGGCCGAAACGCGCGGATAGACGCCGAAATCCTGCGGCAGATAGCCCAATCGCCGGCGCAAAGCCTCTGGCTCGGCCAGTATATCGATATCGTCGAAATGGATCTTGCCCGAGGTCGGGGTCTGCAGCGTCGCCACGGTCCGCATCAGCGTCGACTTGCCCGCGCCGTTGGGCCCGAGCAGCCCGAACATCCCCTTAGAAATTGACAAGCTGACATCGTCGAGCGCGCGCACCCCGTTGGGGTAAAGATGGCTGACATTCTTGAGTTCGAGCATAAGCAGTCCCTTCGCCGGTCAGAGGTGTGTTACGCAGATATAGCGGCAATGCGGTTCCGTCTTTCCGCGAAAGCGCCAGAGCCATCGACGAAGCGCCGATACGCTTGCGTTCGAAGACGACCCCCGCAGCCTACCTACCGCACCCGCGAAGGCGCCACGAGCACTGCGTTGGCGATCAACAGGTCGAGCCCGTCGAGATAGGCCCTCGTCGTGGGATCGTGGGTGAAGGCGATTGTAAGACCGCGGCCGGTGGGTTGCGCCATCAGATACGGCTTAAAGGCCAGTTGTCGCCGGTTTTCATCCCACACATAACCGCTCGCGACCAACCGATCGGCATCGGCGAAGCGCAATGCATTTACGCCGACCGAGCGATCGAGCGGGGCGTAGATCTGCGCACCATCGGCAAGCACCACGGCGCCCTCGTCATAGCCCGCCGAGAGCCAATGATCGCGGTCCGCGACGGTGTTGACGAGTGCGCCTGGCAGCGTATCGGGCAGCGCTTCCTGGTCGGCGATGATGTCGCGATATTCGTCCTCGCTCGTAATCTCGCGCGCTTCGGCGAGCGCGCCGGCCTCGTCCTCCTCGTTTTCGCCGGAAAGGCCGAGCGCCGCCTCGCGCTGGATCGACAACAGCGCATCGTCGCCGTTCGACAAGGCGCGCAACGCATCGCCGATCGCCACCACCACCCCGCCGCGTTCGACGAAGCCTTCCAAAGTCTCGATCCCGCCCGAGCCGAGCGCAGCGCGCGGCGATCCGTCGGGCAGGATGACGACGTCGTAATCGCTGAAATCGGCCCGCGCGAAGCGGCCCGTGCGGATCGGCGTGACAGGCAGGCCGAGCCTTTGTTCGAGCACGTAGCGCATCGCGCCTGCGCTCAATTGCGAGACACCCTCATCCCAAGCCATTGCCACACGGGGCAGCGACAGGCGCACGAAGGCATCGCTGCCGAGATTGGGGCCGTCCTCGACCCAGCTCGATGCGAGCGCGACCGTCTCTCCGCCGACCTCGCGGGCCAGCGCATCCAGTCGCGCCATCGCCCCGGGGGAGTTGGCGGCGCTCGCGAACACCACCGTGCCGCGCGGGAAACGACGGCCCTGCGAGGTGAAGGCTTCGTCGGTTATGCGCCCCTCGAGCCCTTCGCGAAGTGCCAGCGTCACCAGCCGTGCCTGCCCGCTATCGGTCCACGGCACGGCGACGGCGAAACTCCCTTCGCCTCCGGTGATAGGCGCGATCGGCTGGTCGGCGGCGAGCGGCGCGCCGGCGACCGCGCCGTTGCATAGGGCAACATCGACGCCCGCCATCAGCCCGACCGACCAGGCGGTCACGTCGTAAAGCTCGTGCGGCAGATCCTCGGCCCGCCGCCGTTCCTGTTCGCGCACGAATTCGGGCGGCAACTGCGTGTCGCGGTCGAGCAGACTGCGCACCAGCCGCGCCGCGGGCTGCGCCTGAGGGACCGCGATGTAACCTTGCGGATAGCTGCGACCGCAAACCGACGCGGACCCATCCCGGCGGCGCACCTCGATCCCCTGCGCCGCCAGCTTTCGGCCAAGCGTCTCGGCATTCCAGCGGCGCTGCGCAAGATCGATGACATAAGACCCGCGCCCCGCCGCACCATTCGCATTGGCGGCACGGTAGGCGGCGAAATCGGCCAGGAAGCGGTCGGCATTCATCGCCACCGCCTCGGCAGTCCCCAGGCTCGCGATGAAGTGATTGCGCACCCCCTCGCCATAGGTAAGCACGCTGTCGTCGCGCCGCTCCAGCACCAGTCCACGCGGCGAACCCTGCTCGTAAGTCGAACCGATCGCGCCATTATGCGCGTTCCAGGTGTCGCCATAGCCCGGGTAGAACAGGTCGTAGACTTCGCGGGTGAAATACGTCTCGCCGATCCGGTCGAACCACGCGGCGTTGTTGCGTCCGATGATCTCGTAGGCGCGGCGCTGATCGGCGGTGATGTTGGGATTGATCGGCTGCGCGGCGGGCGAGAAGAAATAGGTGTCGTCCCCGCTCATCTCGTGAAGATCGACCATGACCACCGGGTTCCATTGCCGGATCGCGGCGACCTTGCCTCGGGTTTCGGGCTGGCTCAGCGTAAACCAGTCACGGTTGAGATCGAACATGTAGTGATTGACCCGCCCGCTCGGCCAGGTTTCGTCATGTTCGGCAGCCTGGCGGTCGGGCGAAGGCAAGATGCCGACCGCTCCGCGGAAATGGTTGACGAAGCGCGCGCGCCCATCGGGGTTCTGCAGCGGATCGATAATGACGACGGTTTCGTTCATGATTTGCTCGATGCGCGAATCTCCGCGCGCGGCGAGCAGATGATAGAGCGTCATCAGCGCGGCATCGGTCGGCGTGATCTCGTTGCCGTGCACGCTGTAGCCGAGCCAGGTTACCGGCAGCGCCTCGCCATTGCCGGGCCGGCCCGCGGCAATTTCCGCAAGATCGGACCGGATCGCCTCGAGCCGCGCCATGTTCTGCGGCGCGCTTACCACGACATAATGCAGCGGCCGCCCTTCCCAACTGGTCGCATATTGCACCATCCGCGTGCGATTTGGCGCTGCCGCAACCAGAGCCTCGAGATAGCGTAGCGCCTCTTCGGGCGACGTAATGCGAGTGCCTGGTTCGTGACCGATCGTCTCGGTCAGCGTGGGGATCGACGCATCGAACTCGCCTTCGAGAAATGACTGCGCCGCCGCACCCTGCGGTGTGAGGGCGGCGGCCGCGAGTGCCACCAGCAAAGCGGTCAGTCCGCGACGTAAAAGGTCGATCGTAAACAAGGCGCTCGGCTCCCCTGGTCCCCTCGTGAAGTGGGCGTGTGTGTGAACAAATCGCCCAAGGGTCAAGCGCGGGACTGCGCAGCGCAATAGCGAAGTGTGGCCCAATTGTTACTATGTTGCCTCTCGTTCGGGGAACTTGAACATTTCTGCCGCACGGCCCTTGACAGGAGACCGCTGCACTCGACAGCATGCTGCGCTGCAAAAAGGCAATTTCGTTTCCACAGGGGGATTTCGTTCATGACCGCGTTCAAACTTTCCGCACACGCTCTGCTTCTCACCGCGGCGAGCGGCATGGCGGTCGCGGCGCAGGCACAAACCCTGCCGACGACGCCGCCACCGGAGGACGAGCAGGTCGATAACCGCATCGTCGTCACCGGCTCGCGCATCGCGACCGATACGAGCCTTTCGCTGCCCAGCCCCGTCCAGGTCATCACCGACGAGGAATTCCGCAAGGCGGGTGAGATCGACATTTCGCAGACCCTTCGCGAGATTCCTGCACTACAAGGGTCCGATCCTGCTACGCTCGCCACTGCGCAAGGTCTCGCGCTGACCGGCGCCAGCACGTTGAACTTGCGCCAGCTCGGCACCAACCGGACGCTTGTTTTGCAAGATGGCCGACGGCACGTGCCCGGTATCGAAGGCACGGCGACGGTCGATGTCGGATCGATCCCCACGGCGCTTATCGCCACTGTCGAAGTTCTGACCGGCGGCGCCTCTGGCGTGTACGGCGCCGACGCGGTTTCGGGCGTCGTCAATTACATCATGCGCGATGGCCGCGACTTCGACGGCATCGAGTATCGCCTTCAAACGGGGATTAGCGACAAGGGCGATGCGGAAGAGTTCTTCGGCTCGCTCGCCGGCGGCGGCACGTTCAACGATGGTCGCGGCAGCGCGGTCTTCGCGGTGGAATACGCCGACTCAGCCGGTATCGTAAACGCCGACCGGCCGAATTTCGCTGGTCCGGGCTTTGCTGACCTCAATCCGTCCAATCCCTTCATCAACCAGTTGCTCGGCCTCGATCCCGATGCTGAAAACGCTTTCATCCCAGATCGCCGCCTTCCGGTCTCGAGCCGAGGTTCGACGATCGCGCTCGACCCGACGCCCTTCGCCTTTCCCTTCGGACAGCTCCAGTCCTTCGTGACCAATTTCAATCCGGACACCGACACGATACCGAACATCCCGGGTACCAACATACCGGTGCTTCAGATCGTCGATGCGAACGGCAATTTGCGCGCTTTTAATCCAGGCATCTCGACAGGAGCTTTCAACGCAAGTGGCGGGGACGGGATCGAAATCGGCGAGACGGCCCGTGGACAGACCCTGATCCCCGCATTGAGCAGGTTCAACGCGGCGGCAGGGTTCGATTATGAAGTGGTGCCCAACGTCACCTTCTTCGCCGATGCGAAGTTCTCCTATGTCGAGGCCAGCAATATCGCGGGCATCCCGTTCTCCGACGACATTCCGATCGCACTGGACAACCCCTTCCTGCCGCAAGCGCTGGTCGATCAGATTGCCGTGGTCGACGCACTGGATCCCGACAGCACACCGAGCATCTTCGTCGCGCGCGACAACCTTGCCTCGGAAACCAATTCGGGTGCCGATGTCGAACGCACCACGATCCGCGCATCGGGCGGACTGCGCTGGGAGGCGCCGGACAGTAACACGAACCTCGAACTGTCTTACACGTGGGGGCAGACCGATGTGGACGACACGTTCCGCGGTGCGCGGCTAAACGACCGTTACTTCGCAGCCATCGACGCGGTCGCCCTGACGCAGGACGACATCGACGACGGGATCGGCACGCTGAACGCAATCCGCAACGGCGAGGATATTCAGATTACCGGCGACACTGCGCAGGTTGGGGATATTGTCTGCCGCTCGGAAGTGACCGGTATACCCGCACCGGCTGCACAGTTTGTCGGCGGCCCGCCGCTGTTCGAGCCCGGCACCATCATCGACGGCGTCGATGTGGGCGGGCGCACGCGTCCGGTCACCTACCAAATCGGCGATGGCCGCTGCGCGCCGATCAACATCCTCGGCCCGAATTCGATCGGCGGAGCCGGTGCCGAATTCGCATTTTCCAACCTGCTCGACACGACCGAGATCGAACAGCAGCAGTTCCTGGCAGTCCTCTCGGGCGACAGCGCGAACCTTTTCGAGCTGCCCGGTGGCCCCATCGGCTATGCGGTCGGCTTTGAATATCGCCGCGACACGTCGCGATTCGTGCCCGACGCCTTCTTCCAGATCGAAGGCAATGTCGTCACCAACAACTCCGTAATCATCAGCCCTTCACCAACCGACGGTCAGGGCATTAGCGTTTATGAGGGGTTCGGCGAGATTCGCCTGCCGCTGCTTGCCGACTTGCCCTTCGTCGAGATGCTCGAAGTTTCGGCGACGGGCCGTATCTCGGATTACAACACGATCGGCACAACCGAGACCTATTCGTTCGGTGCGATCTATTCGCCCTTCGACTGGCTGACCTTCCGCGGCACGCTCTCTCGCGCAATCCGAGCTCCGAACATCGGCGAGCTTTTCGGGCCGCAAGCGGCCGCTTTCATCGGGGTCGATGCCGATCCGTGCGACGAAGGCAATATCAACAACGGCTCGGCGAACCGCCCGACCAACTGCCTTGAGTTCGTAGATGCGGGCTTCGATTCCTCGGACTTCCTGACCGCCTTCGTGACCGGCACCACCGGGGGCAATCCGAACCTCATCGAAGAGACCTCGGACAGCTTCACCGTTGGCGGCATCATCCAGCCGCGCGGCATTCTCGGCGGCGCGCTCGACGGCTTTGTCCTGATCGCGGACTATTACGACATCGAGATCGAGAACGCTGTCGGCAGTCTCACGGGCGCGGCGATCGCGGCGGCCTGCGTAGACTTGCCTTCGACCGACAACCAGTTCTGCGACGCCATCGAGCGCAACCCGGCCAATGGCGGGGCGATCTCGGGCTTCACCTCGGGCAACATCAACCTTGCCTTCCTAAGAGCCCGCGGTGTCGATTTCGAAACGCGTTACGAGTTCGATTTCCCGTTTGGGGGCGGCGATCTCGGCGTGGTCCGTCTACGGGCGGCCGGCTCGCACTTTATCGAGCGGTTCACAGAGAGCGATCCGGTCATCGGCGAGACCATCGCGACCGAGCCCGATCCGATCCAGCAGGAGCTGCTGATCGCCGACCAGGCGACGGTTAGCGACCTTCTAGGCGTGATCGGCAACCCCGATTGGATTGTCAATTTCGGGGTCAACTGGGAACTGGATCGCCTAAATGTCGGCTGGCGCACGCGCTGGGAGGATTCGGCGCTACAATTCACCAATGCCGCAGCAACCGACGTCGAGATCATCGATGGACAGGTTGTGGTCAGCCCTAACGAGAACCTCGCCGATCCCTCGCAGCTCACCACCGGCGATGGTTGGGAGCACGATTTCAACATCAGCTTCGACGTCACGGATGAGTTCCAGCTCTATGGCGGCATCAACAATGTGTTCGACGAAGAACCCTTCCTCGGCAGCCTGGCCCGCCCGGTGAGCCCGCGCGGACGGTTCTTCTTCATAGGGGTGCAGGGCGGCTTCTGATCGAAGTTATCTCGCGAACAGAAAAGAGGCGCGAAGGTGAGACCTTCGCGCCTCTTTTTCGTATAGTCCGCAGCCGTCAGGCGTTGCCGTGTTGCTCGCGCGCGATTTCGTGCAGCCAGTCGGCGTGGCGCGGCGCTTTCTTCGTTTCACTCCATTCTTCGAGCATCAGCGGTGCGACGCGCTTGAGCTCCGCATATTGCTCATCGGTGCCGATATCGGCGGCCAGTTCGACGCGGTGGCCGTTGGGATCGAAGAAATAGATCGACTTGAAGATGCCGTGATGCGTGGGGCCGAGCACGTCGATCCCCTCACCCTCGATATGCTCCTTCGCGGCGATCAGCGCCGGCTCGTCCGGAACGCGAAAAGCCAGATGCTGCACCCAGGCGGGCGTGTTTTCATCGCGGCCCATATCCTTTTGGTTCGGCAGTTCGAAGAAGGCGAGGATATTACCGTTCCCCGCATCGAGGAACACGTGCATGTAGGGATCGTACTCACCGGTCGAGGGCACGTGATCCTCGGCGAAGGCGGTGGTATAGTCCATGCCCAGCACCCGGCCATACCACTCGACCGTCTCCTTGGCGTCCTTGCAGCGATAGGCCGCATGGTGGACACCGCCCAGTTTCACAGGGTGGCTCATTCTGCGGGCTCTCCCTCGACCTTTTCGGGCACCGGTTTGGTAGCGCCTTCCAGCACTCCGCGCGCGATCTGGTCGCGCTCGATGCTTTCGAACAGGGCCTTGAAGTTGCCTTCGCCAAAGCCATCATCGCCCTTGCGCTGGATAAATTCGAAGAAGACCGGGCCGACCTGGGCCTCGGCGAAAATCTGAAGCAGCAGTCGCGGTTGACTGTCCTCAATGGTGCCATCGAGAAGGATGCCGCGCATCTTGAGTTCGTCGGCGTTCTCGCCATGACCCGGCAGACGCTCGTCGAGCATCTCGTAATATGCTTCTGGTGGCGCGGTCATGAAGGGCACGCCGAAGTCTTTGAGCCGGTCCCAGCAGGCAACCAGATCGTCGCAGATCAGCGCGATATGCTGGATGCCCTCGCCATTGAACTCGCGCAGGAACTCCTCGATTTGGCCCTTGCCGCCTTCACCCTCTTCGTTGAGCGGGATGCGGATCTTGCCGTCGGGAGCCGTAAGCGCCTTGGAGGTGAGGCCCGTATATTCGCCCTTGATGTCGAAGAAGCGGATTTCCCGGAAGTTGAAGAGCGTCTCGTAATAATCCGCCCAGTACTTCATCCGGCCGGTGTAGACGTTGTGTGTGAGGTGATCGATCGTGTGGAAGCCCGCACCTTCGGGATAGGGATCGACGCCGGGCAGGTAGTCGAAATCGATGTCGTAGATGGTCAGGCTCTTGTCCTCGGCGCCGGCATAGCGATCGACGAGGTAAAGGATCGCGCCGCCGATGCCGCGAATGGCGGGGATGCGCAACTCCATCGGGCCTGTCTCGACCTGAACGGGTTCGGCGCCCGCTTCAAGCAAGTGATCGTAAGCTTTCGCCGCATCGCGCACGCGGAATGCCATGCCGCAGGCGCTCGGCCCGTGCTCGCGAGCAAAGTACCAGGCGGCACTCTTGGCTTCGTAATTAGCGATGAGGTTGATGCCGCCCTGGCGCCACAGATGTACGTCCTTCGAGCGATGCTTGGCCACGCGCGTAAAGCCCATCGCTTCGAAAACCGGTTCGAGCACGCCTTTCTCGGGCGCGCAGAATTCGACGAATTCGAACCCGTCGAGGCCGGCGGGATTGTCGAACAGGTCTCCGGGATGCTTGGTCATGAGCGCGGGTTCTCCGATATGTCAGAATAGTTACGTTTGTAACTAAATACGCCTCCGTGCCCGATTTGTCAAAGCCCGATCATGCGGTCTGCGTTTGCCTAACCAACGGGCTTGGTGCAGGCTACGTTCCGAAGAGGGAGACGAGCCGATGATCAAGACCAAGGGTATCAACCACATCGCGCTGGTATGCCGTGACATGAAAGAGACGATGCATTTCTACACCGAGGTGTTGAAAATGCCGCTCTTCAAGACGGTGCAACTGCCCGACGGTGGGCAGCATTTCTTCTTCGATTGCGGCGGCGGGAACAGCGTCGCTTTCTTCTGGTGGGAGGATGCGCCGCCCGCTGCGCCCGGCATCGCATCGGTGAAAAAGTTTCCCTATGACGCGAAAACGGCGGTGGGTTCGATGAACCACCTCGCTTTCGACATGGAAGAGGACGAGCTAGAGGCGGCGATAGAGCGCCTTCAGGACGCGGGCGTCGAGCTAACGCCGGCGGTCTTCAATCACGACGACAGCCCGCAAGGCTATTCAGAGGACATGCATGACGGGGTCTTCGTGCGCTCGGTCTACTTTACCGATCCCAACGGCATCATGCTCGAATTCGCGGCGACCACCAAGGAGTTCGGGCCGCAAGACGTTGCGCATGAGCCGGCGACAATGGAGGCCGGCTGATATGCAATATAAGGGGTTAGGCGACTTGTCCTATATTTCGCCCACGATCGTCGCGCTTCACCGATAGTCGCGCGCCGAAAGGTTCGCCACCCTCGAAGATTTTGCGCGTCAGCTCGTGCGAAAGGTCGGCATTTCCGACTACCCGTTCGCCCGCGTCGTTGCGTCCGATGAAGACGGCATCGCGGCCCTTTTTCGTGTGATTTATCGTATAGCTTTCTATCGTTGCGCTATCGAAGGGGGCCGCGCCTCGTACCACCGCATCGTCGGCCTTAGGAAGTTCGGCAACGCGCTGCTGCGACCAGTCGGCGGTCTGCGTCGAATAGATGCCGGTCGCGTATTTGCTCATCCAGCCGCCATTCGCGCCCACAAGCGCGAAGCTTCCGAGATCGGCGCGCACGCGTTCGACGGCTTCGCAAATCGCGTGCGCCGAGTAATTGTTGCCCGCGCCTCCGAAGAAAGGCAGCCCGCCGGTCAACGTCAACCCGCGAGGATCATCGGGCGACAGTCCGAAATGGTCACACTGGTTGAAAACCGGGATCGCGAAGCAGGAATAGAAATCGAGATAGGCCATCTCGTCCATGCTCTTGCCCGCAATGCCAAGCGCACGCTCGACCGAGGCGATCGAGGCAGGATTGGCGGAGAGATCGGGTCGCGCTGACAATTCGAGCTCGACCGCCGAGGTGACCGCATGGATATGCACCCACTTTTCCTCCGGCACGCCGAGCTCGCGCGCCTTGGCTGTGCTTGCAATAATAATGGCGGCGGCCTGGTTTACCTGATCGCGCGCGACCGTCATGCGCGGATAGGGTTCGGCGACGATGCGGTTGCGTTCGGTTATGGTGGCCAGCTCTTCGGCGCTGCGCTCCTTAGGAGCGGCGGCATGCGGGTTGGCCGCAGCGACCTTAGTGAAAGGTTCGAACAACTCGCCGATATCGCGGCGGTACTCCTCCAGCCCTTTGCCCAGGTTCGCGCGGCGCGCATTTTCGGCAATGGCGTAGAGCGGGATCGCGCCCGTTGCACCATGAGCGAAAAGCGCGGGTTCGAGCATCCCCTCAAGACCATATCCGCGATCTTCGAGCGAGCCTTCGACCTCTTCCAACCAGTCGGGCTTCTCGCCCTTCGCGCTTAAGGCTAGAACGGTCGAGATCGCCTCCGACCCGACTATGGCTGCGCATTCGCTGCGGCCCTCGGCGATGTCCTGCGCGAATTCGCCGACCAGCTTCTGGTTGTATTGGCCCCCGGTAGTCGAGAGGATCGCGCGTTCCGGGTCCGCGCCCACCCGCTTGGCGAAGCTGCGCGGCACATTGTTCGAGCCGCCGAAAGGGGGCGCGCGGTCGGGGCGCGACATCTCGAAGGCGCGGATCGCAGCAAGCGTGTCGATGGCCTGGGCCACCGACCCCTCCGCCGCGCAGTCAGAGATTGCCTCGGCTAGCGCGCGCCCGCCGAGGTCCATATAGGAGAGCGCCTCGTAACCGGGCTCTCCCACACGCTCCGAATACTGCCCGACCCCGATGACGACCGGGGTGTTATCGGGCGCTTCAGTCAACGAAATCGTCCACCCGCTCGATGATGATCGCTGGCGCCATACCGCCCGCCGCGCACATGGTCACGAGGCCGGTTTTGAGGTCGCGGCGTTCGAGTTCGTCGAGGATGGTGCCGATCAGGATCGAGCCGGTCGCCCCGATCGGGTGGCCCAGCGCGATCGAGCCACCATTGACGTTAACCTTATCCCAGTCGAGCCCGAGATCGCGCACGAACTTGGCGGCGACCACGGCAAAGGCTTCGTTGATCTCGAACAGATCGATGTCGTCCAATGTCATGCCCGCCTTTTCGAGTACCTTCTTCGCCGCCGGTACGGGCGCGTTGAGCATCAGCGTGGGATCATCGCCCATATTGGCAGTCTGCACGATCCGCGCGCGGGGCTTCAGGCCGTGCTTCTGCGCATACTCCTTCGAGCACACCAGCACCGCGGCGGCACCGTCGACAACGCCGGAGGAATTGCCCGCATGGTGGAAATGCTCGATTTCGACATCGGGATATTTCTGGTTGATGAGACCGCGAAAGGTCGTGCCTTCCTTATCCAGCGGCACGTCGGCGATCTTGGTGAAGGCGGGTTCGAGCTTGCCGAGGTCCTCCATCGTCGTTTGCGGGCGCGGGTATTCCTCCCGGTCGAGCACCACGGTGCCATCGTCGTTCTTCACCGCCACGACCGACTTGTCGAAGCGTCCTTCGCCGATGGCTTCGGCCGCGCGCTGCTGTGAACGGTAACCGACTTGATCGAGCTCTTCGCGCGTGAAACCCTCGATCGTCGCGATGGCGTCGCCGCAAATGCCCTGGTGCGATTGCGGGTGCACCTTTTGCAGGCGCTCGTTGTAGCTGCCCATCATCGGCGGCTTCAGCCCGGCCTGCATTTTCTCTTTCGACATCGCGGCGGTCAGGCTCATCATCTCGGTGCCGCCTGCTACGATGCAATCCTCCATGCCGCTCATCACTTGCGCTGCGGCGAGGCTCACGCTCGTAATGCCGCCGCCGCAAAAGCGGTCGAGCGTCGTGCCGCTCGAGGTAATGTCATAACCTGCATCGAGCGCGGCCATCCGGCCAAGGTCGCCCCCCTGCATCCCATCCTGCGTCGAGACCGACCAAATGACATCGTCGACAGTCGAGGTATCGAGATTGCTGCGCTCCTTGATCGCCTTCAGGACCGTCGCGGCGAGATGCTGCGGGTGCTGCTCGGCAAGCGCGCCCTTGCCCTGTTTCCCGATGCCGCGCGGGGTGCGCACTGCGTCGATGATATATGCCTCTGCCATGCCGGTTCCTCTCTCATCATTAGCGAAATTGCGGTTGACGCAGCCGTAAGCCCCCTGCACTCCTTGCACAACATTTACGTTTCAATTCGCAATCTTGGGAGACACCGTCCGTGAGCGAAGAAGTTTTGACGCAAGTCGACGATGGCGTGCTGATCGTCACCATCAATCGTCCCGAAGCCAAGAACGCGATGAGCAAAGCGGCGGCGGAGGGGATTGCGGCAGCGATGGATCGGCTCGACAGCGAGGACGATCTGCGCGTCGGCATTCTGACCGGGGCTGGCGGGACGTTCTGCTCCGGCATGGATCTCAAGGGCTTTCTGCGCGGCGAAAGCCCGACGGTCGAAGGGCGCGGCTTCGGCGGCGTGGTTCAGGCGCCGCCTGCCAAACCGTTGATCGCGGCAGTCGAAGGCTATGCTCTCGCCGGCGGGCTCGAGCTGATGATCGCCTGCGACCTCGTCGTCGCGCACAAGGATGCGAAGTTCGGCATTCCCGAAGCCAAGCGCGGCCTCGTCGCCGCCGCCGGCGGGGTCATGATGCTGCCCGACCAGATCCCCGAGCGGATTGCGATGGAGCTCGCGCTGACGGGCGAGTTCATCACTGCGCAGCGCGCCTACGAGCTCGGCCTCATCAACGAAGTGGTCGATGGATCGGCGCTCGACGGGGCGAAGGCGCTCGCCAAGAAGGTCGCGGCCAATGGTCCGCTCGCGGTGCGCGTGTCCAAGCAGGTGATGAAGGAATCGCGCGGCTGGGACATGGATGAGCGCTACGAGAAGCAGGCGCAGCTGATCGCGCCGGTCTTCGTTTCCGAGGACGCCCGCGAAGGCGCCGCCGCCTTCGCCGAAAAGCGCGCCCCGAACTGGAAGGGCAAGTAAGCGAACTACCGGGCCACCGCGCCTCCAGAAAGCGCCGGGACCCGTATCTATCTGGGATCAATCAGGAGAGAACATCATGCCCGTCATTGACGTGCCCCAACCGGAATTCATGGAAGACGAGGAAATCTCGATCTTCGCCGACGCCGTTGGCAAGTTCTATCAGCAGCACGCGCCCGAAAAACGCGTCGAAAAATGGCGCGAGGACGGCCAGGTCGAACGCGAATTCTGGCGCGAGGCGGGGCAGGCGGGCCTGCTCGGCGTGTCGGTGCCGGAGGAGTATGGCGGCCATGGCGGCGATTTCCGGCACGACATGGTGGTGCTCGACCAACAGGCGAAGCACGAGGTCGACGGCTTTGCGGCCTCGCTGCACAACACGATTATCCTGCCCTACCTAGTGCGTCACGGCACCGAGGAGCAGAAGAAGAAGTATCTTCCGCGCCTCGTCACCGGCGATCTCGTCAGCGCCATCGCGATGACCGAACCGGGCGTGGGGTCGGACCTCCAGTCGATCACCACGACCGCGCTGAAGGACGGCAACGGCTACCGCATCAACGGCGCGAAGACCTATATCTCGAACGGTCAGACTGCCGACTTCATCGTCGTCGTCGCCAAGACCGATCCCAAGAAGCGCGCCAAGGGCATCTCGCTGATGCTGCTCGAAACCGACGGCGCGGACGGGTTCCAGCGCGGCAAGAAGCTCGACAAGATCGGGATGGACGCCGCCGACACGTCCGAGCTGTTCTTCGACAACGTCTTCGTGCCGGCCGAGAACGTTCTCGGCGGGGTCGAGGGCAAGGGCTTCTACCAGCTGATGGGCGAGCTCCCGCAGGAACGCCTCGTCATCGCGATGGGCGCGTGCACCTCGATCGAGAAGGCGCTCGACGTGACGGTCGATTACGTGAAGAGCCGCAAGGCCTTCGGCCAGACGATCTGGGATTTCCAGAACACGCAGTTCACCCTCGCCGACCTCAAGGCACGCGGAACCGCGGCGCGGGTTTTCGTCAATGACTGCATTTCCAAGCTGCTGAAGGGCGAGCTCGACGTCGCGACCGCTTCGATGGCCAAGTACTGGACCACCGAGTTGCAGGGCGAGGTCGTCGACAAATGCCTGCAGCTGCATGGCGGGGCTGGCTATATCAACGAATACCCAATCGCGAAGATGTACCGCGACAGCCGCATCACGCGCATCTTCGGCGGTTCGAACGAAGTCATGAAGATGCTGATTGCGCGGAGCATGTAACGGCCTGCGTCCAACCGCTATCGCAACAGGAAAGGGCGGCCCGGTCTGACCGGGCCGCCCTTTCTGCTTCTGTGAATCCGGGTGCCTAGAACTTGGTACGCACCGTGACACCGTAGGTGCGAGGATCTTCGATATAGGCGCCGCGCGAGCGCACATTGGCCGTCCCGCGCAAAGGTGTGTTGAAAGTCACGTTGCGCGCAATGTAGTCGGTGAGGTTGTTCCCCCAGACCTCGAAGGTGAAGGCCTCGTCCGGCGTCGTGAAGCCGAGTCGCGCGTTGATGCGGGCATTGCCGTTCTGTACGTCGAAGGGCAGCGGCGTGGTGAAGGCAGCGCCGATTTCGCTCGGCTGCGTGCTCGTGCGCCGATCGGATTCGTAGCGCATATTCGCGCTCGCGGTCATCACCCAGCCCGACGAGGTGATCTCGTTCTCGTAGATGAGTCCGAGATTGCCGACGAAAGCGGGCGCGTTCGTCAAATCCGCGCCACACAGATTGGCCGCGGTTTCGACCAGCCCCGCCGCGACCAGCGCGCTGATATCGCCTTCGATGCAATCGCTGGGATAGCGCGCATCGGAATAGGTCATCGCCGCGTTGAGCGCGAAGGTGGGCGTCACCTGCGCGTTGAAATCGATCTCGAAGCCCGTTGCCTTGGCGCTCGGCACGTTGAAGGTCTGGAACGAGACGCCGGTGAATTCGAGCACCTGGAAGTTTTCGAGCTCTTGGTGGAACACGGCAATGTTGAGCGTTCCATCGCCGCCGAACAGCGTCGTCTTGACCCCCAGTTCGTAGGCGTCGATCGTCTCGGAATCGAAGCGCGGATCGGCGACGCCCACAGGATTATCCGCCGCTTCAAGCGTTGCCGAGGCGTCGAGGTTGAACCCGCCCGACTTGTAGCCGGTGGTCACGCTGAGATAGGTGTTGATGTCGGGTGTCGGTTCCCACAGCAGCTTGGCAGTGTAGATCAGTTGATCGTCGTTGAATTCGTCGAACGCGCCGCCCAGCGCGCCATTGCCGAATTCGCGCGGCAGGCCGACCGTGTCCGCGTCGCCCACCGGCGATGCAAAGGCGAAGCATAGCAGGCCGTTCAAGCCCGTCGCGCCGAATGCGGGATTGGTGGCCGAGCAGCCCGGATTGGACGCCGCCGCCTGTTCGAACGCGCCATCCTTGCGATCCTCGGTGTAACGAAGGCCGAAGACGAAGCCGAGCGTGTCGGTGATATTCACCGTGTTATGGGTGAAGAATGCGAGGCTTTCGGCATCCTGCGAGAAACGGTTGTCCGCAAAAGCGCCGGTGAACACCGCATCGGTGACGGCGTTGGGATTGCCCTGCAGACCGCCCGTCCCGATGAAGGCCAATGTGTCTGCATCGGGCTGTCCGGCCGACAGCAGGAAAGTGTTGATATATGCCTCGTAATCGGGGCCGAGACCGAGCACACCGCGCTGCGTGCTGATCTGCTCGTCCGAATAATAGACGCCGACAAGCCATTCGAGCACATCGTCGAAGGCTTCGCCCTGAAGGCGCAATTCGTGCGTCCAGGTCTCGATCTCGCCGCGGTTCGGTCCGCCACCGTCGAAGATCGAGTCGCCTTCACCGACCGAGAACACGGCCAGCCCGACGAAGTCGGTGCTGCGTGAGCTGAAATCATCGAAATCGCGCCACGAGCCGATATAGGTGAGCGAGGCGCTGTCGCTGAAGTCCCAGTTGAGTTCGGCGGACAGGCCGAGATTGTCATAACCGTTGACGAGATCGCTGGTGGTGTTGGTCAGCCGCTGGTCGAGAAATTCCTCGCCGATGAAGGGCGCGCCGCCATCGGCTGGCAGACCATTTGCGATGAGGGCGGGCGCGCTGAAAAGTTCGCTTTCGCGCACGATCAGGGCGGCGCAGCAGCTCTCGTCGGCGCTTGCGAAGTCGGCGATCAGGCGCAGCGAGACATCGGCGCTCGGCTCCCAATAGACCTGGCCGCGTAGCGAATAGCGATCGCGGTCGTTCAAGTCTTCGCCCAGCTGGTTGGTCAAGACCCCGTCGCGGCGGCGATAGGCGCCCGACAGGCGCACGCCGAGCGTATCGTCGACCACTGGCAGGCTGACGCCGGCCTGGACGTTGACGAAATCGAAATTGCCGTAGCTTGCATTGGCGAAACCTTCGACGATGTCGAGATCGGGCAGTTTGGTGGTGATGTTGAGCGCGCCTGCCGTGGTGTTGCGGCCGAACAGGGTGCCCTGCGGCCCGCGCAGGATCTCGACCCGCTCGACATCGACGAGATCGCCCAGCGCCGCGCCCGGACGCGAGAGATAGACCCCGTCGAGGAATACCGCGACCGCGCTTTCGAGGCCGATATTGTTGCCGGTCGTGCCAACGCCGCGGATGCGTATCGTGGTTCCCTGCGTCTCGGTGTCGGAGGAGTTGATGTTGAAGCTCGGCGCGACGGCGGCGAGGTTGCGGATGTCGGTCACGCCCTGCCGGTCGAGATCCTCGGTGCTGACCGCGGTGACGGCGAGCGGCACTTCTTGCAGGTTTTCCGCGCGGCGGGTGGCGGTGACGATGATGACCCGGTCGTCTTCGGGCGGGGTGAACACGTCTCCGCCCTCGTCCTGAGCTAGGGCCGCCGGGGCGGTGATCGCGCTGCAGGCCAGGAGGCCCGCGGCATAGACTGCAGCTGTGCGCATAATTTTCCCTCTCCACATCCACCCGATCTTGCGCCGGTATGGTTCAGAAGTGGGAGACTATCAGCGCTTTTGCCGGTGCCAAGAGAGCACGGCGACTTACCGCGCCGATGATGCAATAATGTCACATATTCTGTTGCAGCGCAGCATTGCGCTTTGTCGACGCGAATTCGAGTAACTTTGTTACGTCGCTATATTCCCAGCCGAACGCCCAGCCAGAATGTCCTTGGAACGCCAAGGTCGATCGCGCCGCCCGCATTTCGCGTTACGATTGTCTCGTCGAATACGTTTTCGGCGCGCGCCACGAGGCTTAACTGGCCGGCGAGGGGGACTTGCGCGAACAGGTCGAGCGTGGTGGCCGGCGGCAGGCGGTCTGTTTCCTGGTCGTCCTCGAACTGCGCGCCGACATGTCGCAAGGTCCCCGCAAGGCGCCAGCCCTGTGCGGGTTCGTAGGCGAGGGTGGCGGAGGCGGCGAAGCGCGGGGTCTGCGGCGGGCGATTGCCGTCGAGCGCCAGCGCGGAAGCGTCGTCCTCGTCCGTCCCGTCTATCTGCGCATCGGTCCAGGCGAGCGAACCTTCCAGGCTGACTTCGCCGAGCTGCGCCGAGACCCCCGCCTCTATCCCCTGCGCGTCGATAGCGGGCACGTTGCGGCGTTGACGCAGATTGGGCTCCAGCGTGACATTGGCGATAGCGTTCTCGACCCGATTGTCGAAGGCGGTGAGAGAAAGGACGATCGCGTTGACCGGCTGCCAACCGAGCCCGATTTCGAACCCTTCGAGCCGCTCGTTCTCGAGATTGGCATTCGCCTGCGTCACGACCGGGAAGACCACGAAGGGACGGTAGAGCTCGTTCAGCGTCGGCAGGCGCAGCCCGGTATAGGCGGCGGCGCGCAGATCGAGCCGGCGGGTGGCGTAAAGCGAGGCCCCGACGCGCCAGCTCGCGCTCCAGTCCGAACGATCGGGCGCGACGGTTTCGCTCACCAGCGCGCCGTTCGCATCTACGGCGCGGAAGAAGCCGTCCTCGATCCGCGTATAATCAGCGCGCAGGCCGCCGGTGACCACAAGCGGTCCGATCGACCAGTCGTCCTCGACGAACAGCCCAAGATTGCTGGTCACGCCCCCTGCGCGCCGGGTCTCGCGCAACAGGCCGGTGAAGGCGCTGAAGGCGTCTTCCTGCAATTCGCCGTCGCTGCGCCGATAATCCGCGCCGATGCGCAGATCGTGACCCTCGGCGACCGGCGGGCGCAATTCGAGCTTTCCGCCCAGCCCGGTAGACGGCGTGCTGCGCTGATCGAGCACTGGCACGAAGCGGGTCGAGCTGATGACGACGTTCGAGAAATTGCGCGCCTGGACATAGGCGAGTGCGTCGAATTCCCACGCGCCGCGGCCGATCAGCCGGATCGAGGCGTCCTGGCCTTCATGGTGCGAATCCGCGCTTTCGAAGCGCAGCGTGCGATCGTCGTCGAAAAATGCGACGCGGCCCTGCAATTCGATGTCGGGAGTGAGCGGCGCGGCGGCGCGAAGGCCCACTTGCCAACTGTCGAAAGCCGCGCGCGCGGTGACGGGTACGCGCTGGTCTTCGGGCGTGGTGAAGAATCCGCGCCCCCGGTCCCAGCGCCCGCTCGCCACGACGAAGCCGGCGCCCAATTCCTGTGTCACCACGCCGGTCGCCTCGGTCGCACCGCGATTGTTCGCCAGCAGGCTCGCCGCGACCGGTCCGACTGTACGCGGCCCTGCACTGTCCAGCTCGATGGTACCCGCCAGCGCGCCGGCTCCGAACGGCCCGGATCCCCCGCCGCGCGTCACGCGGATCTGCTCGAGGGTCTCGGGTGCAATCGCGCTCAGGGGGATATAGCCGAAGAACGGATCGGCGATCGGAACGCCGTCGAGCAGGACGAGCGCGCGGCTGGTCGCATTGCCGCCGAGCGCGCGCAGGGTCACCCCCTGCGCTGTGGGATTGGCGGAGCGGCTGTCCGAACGGCGAAATTGTTGAAACCCTGCAACATTGCGCAGCACGTCGTCGATCCGGCCAGAGGCGCTGGCGATGATCGTTTCGCGCTCGATGATGGTGGTCGAGTAGACGATGTTCGACAGAGCGGGTTCGAGTCCCTCGCCGCTCACCACAATCTGCGGTGCGTCTTCCTCGCTCTCCTCCTCTTCCTCCTGCGCGAAAGCGGCGCTGGAAGCTGCCAGGGCGGTGAGGGAGACGAGCGTGCGGAAAGATCGAACCATGCGACAGGCCGGTAACGCCTTGACGCTCCGAAGTCAGTTGCAAAACGCCATCAAGACTCGCTTTTGCGCCCCTCCTATGTTTACATTCGCTCCCCAGGACAAAGAGAGGCCTTTTCGTATGTTAGCCACCCAACCCGATTTCGACGTGCTGATCGTCGGCGCCGGCATTTCCGGCATCGGCATGGCGGCGCATATGCAGATGAAGGCGCCGGGGCACAGTTTCGCCATCGTCGAGCGGCGCGAGAGTCTCGGCGGCACCTGGGATCTGTTCCGCTATCCCGGTATCCGCTCGGACAGCGACATGCACACGCTGGGCTACGATTTCGAGCCATGGCGCCACGAAAAGAGCATCGCCGACGCGCCCGCCATTCTCGACTATCTCAACCGCATCGTCGACGAGCGCGGCATCCGCGAGCACATTCGTTTCGGCCACAAGGTAACCGCTGCCGATTTCCGCGAGGACGAGGGGCGCTGGCATGTCGAGATGGAAAAGGAGGACGGCTCGCGCACCCATGCGACCGCGAATTTCCTCTATCTCGGTTCGGGTTATTACGATTACGACGAACCGCATGATGCGGGCTTCGACCTCGGCGAGTTCGAGGGGCAAGTGGTCCATCCGCAGTTCTGGCCCGAAGACCTCGATTATGCGGACAAGAAGGTGCTGGTGATCGGATCGGGCGCGACGGCGGTTACGATCGTGCCTGCCATGGCCGAGACGGCGGCAAAAGTCACGATGCTGCAGCGCACGCCCACCTGGATGGTCTCGCGCCCGGCGAAGGATTGGTTCGCCAATACGCTGCGCAAAATTCTGCCGGAAAAACTCGCCTATGCCATCACCCGGGCGAGGAACATCTGGATGCAGGATGTCACCTTCAAGGTCGCGCGCAACAAGCCGGAAAAAGCGAAGAAGAACCTGCGCAAGGGGCTGAGAAAGGCGTTGGGTCCAGATTACGACAAGGAGGCCTTCGACCCCCCTTACAATCCCTGGGAACAACGGCTGTGCCTCGTGCCCGATGGCGACATGTTCGAGGCGATGAAGGCGGGCAAGGCCGACATCGTGACCGGCCATATCGAAGGCTTCGAAGCGGGCGGCGTGCGGCTCAAATCGGGCGAATTGGTCGAAGCCGACATCATCGTCACCGCGACCGGGCTCAAGCTCGCCATCGCGGGCAAAATCGACATCAGCATGAACAGCGAACCGGTCGATTTCTCGAAGCGGTTCTATTACAAGGGCTGCATGTATTCGAACCTGCCCAATCTCGCGGTGGTCTTTGGTTACATTAATGCGAGCTGGACGCTGCGCGCCGATATCAATTCGGATTATGTGTGCCGCGTTCTGAACGAAATGCGCGAGCGCGGCGCCGATATCGTCACCCCCGTCCTCACCCCGGCGATGGAGGCTGGTATCGAGGAAGAAGACATTTTCGGCGACTATTCGAGCGGATATCTCGCGCGCGCCAGAGACATCAACCCCAAGAACGCCACCGAATATCCATGGCGGCTAAACCAGGAATATGTCGTCGATCGCAAGCGCATGGCGAGCGACCCGGTCGATGACGGGATCCTGACGTTCGCGTCTTCGGATACGGGCGCACATGCGCATGAGGAGCAGCTCGAAGCGGCGGAGTAATGCTGCCGCACCCACCCTAGAGGGGCCTGCGCAAAAGGGGTTTGTGCCGACGCGCAATTCGCCTAGTCCCGCGGACATGAATGCCCCCGACAAAATCTGGACCGCAGGGCTCGTCGTCATCGGCGACGAGATCCTTTCGGGCCGAACCCACGACAAGAACATCGCGCAGGTCGCAAGCTGGCTGCAGGTGCAGGGCATCCGCCTTTCCGAAGTGCGTGTCGTCGCCGATGACGAGGACCGCATCGTCGAGGCGGTGAACGCGCTGCGCGAAGGGAACGACTATCTCTTCACGACCGGTGGCATCGGCCCGACCCACGACGACATCACGGTCGACGCGGTCGCTAGAGCGCTGGGCGTCGAGGTCGTCATCCATCCCGAGGCACGCGCGCTACTCGAACGGTATTATGCCGACAAGGGGGGCCTCAACGAAGGCCGTTTGCGAATGGCGCGGGTGCCCGACGGGTCCGAACTGATCGCAAACCGCATGTCGGGCGCGCCGGGCATCCGCCGCGGCAACGTCATCCTGATGGCCGGCGTCCCGCATATCGCCGCCGGCATGCTGGACGCGCTTACCGGCCAGCTCGAGGGCGGCCAGCCGCTGCTCACCGAAACCATCGGCTGCTGGATCGCAGAAAGCGAGGTCGCGCACCTGCTGCGCGAAGTCGAGCAAGCGCATGCGAATTGTCAGATCGGCTCCTATCCCTTCTTCAAGGAGGGCAAGGTCGGCGCCAATTTCGTCATCCGATCGGTCGACGAAGCGGATTTGCGCAGCTGCGTCGACAGCCTGACCGACGGGCTCGCCACGAACGGCCACGACTTCACCCCCGGCGGGATCTAGGCGCTCCCTTCCCGGCCTGCGCCCCCAACCGCCCCTTAACCCTTAACCCTTTGCCGGTAAGGCAAAGCGCGTTATGACGCGGGTCTACATCACCATCGACACCGAATATTCCTCGGGTCTCTGCCGTGGGGTGGGTGCGCGTGATCGAGAGGACAACTTCGCCCGTTCGGTTGCCTGCAAGACGACGGAGGGCCCGCGCGGGGTGCCCTATCAATTGGCGCTGTTTGCGGAGTATGGAATCAAGGCGGTGTTCTTCGTCGATCCGATGCCCGCGCTGGTTTGGGGCGTGGCCGCGATCGAGGATGTGGTGGGACCGATCGTCGAGGCCGGACAGGACGTGCAGCTGCACTGCCACACCGAATGGCTGGCGGCGGCGGGCGCGGCCAATCCGCTCGGCATCCGCGCATCAGGGCAGAACCTCTACGACTTCGCTTTTGAAGACCAACTGGCAATCCTCGACTATTCCCGGAGCACCCTGATGATGGCGGGCGCGCCGGCTCCGGTCGCGTTTCGAGCCGGTAACTATGGCGCGAACGACGACACCTTGCGCGCCTTAGCGGACCTGGGGATCGCCTACGATTCCAGCCATTGCCCGGCTTTGCCAGGCGCGAGCCGAATTACGCTCGGGCCCGAAGCACGCGACCCGCTGCACCATGCGGGCGTGATCGAGGTGCCGGTGGGCAGCATCGGCGAACTCGGCGGCGGTCAGCGCCATGCCCAAATCACCGCGCTGACCCTTGCCGAAATGCGCGCCGCATTGCGCCATGCGAGGGAGCAGGAGCGCGAGAGTTTCACGCTGGTCAGCCACAGTTTCGAGCTTATCAACCGCCGCACGCTCGCCGCGAACCGCATCGTGCAGCGGCGGCTGGAAGGGCTATGCCATACCATCGCGAGCATGAAGGGCCTGGCCAGCGCCACCTACGCGAGCGATCCGCCGAAGGTCGCTCCCGCTGCCTCCGCGCCCAGCCCCCTGCTCCCGCCCAGCGCCGCGCGTACCGGGTGGCGCTATGCAGAGCAATTCGCCTCCAACACGCTCTATGGTGCGCTGTGAGCGTTACCACCGAGATCGACTTTACCGTCGGTTCGCGCCGGGTGTTCAGCGCACGCCGCGAAGTCGCGCGCTGGAACTTCGACCTCGAAACCATCCTTAGCGACAACCACACAGCACCCGTCCCGCCCGCGCCCGGACCCGACGGGCTCGAGGTCATCTCCGCCCCGCGCCCCGCGGTGCCCGCAATCCTCGCGCGGTTTCCGGAGCATCTGGTCGGCGGCCGGGTCGAATTTCGTCGGCACTATGTCGACATGGGCATGGGGTTGGAGGCCTATATGGCGCGCTTCTCTAGCAAGACCCGTTCGACCTTGCGCCGCAAGGCCAGGAAGCTGGCGCGCGAGGCGGGGGACTATCGGATCAGCGCTTTTCGCACCGCGGAGGAAGTCGCCGCTTTCCTCGAACGTGCGCTGCCGCTGTCGCGGGCGACCTACCAGGCGCGACTGCTGGACGCGGGCCTGCCGGAAGCGCTTGAGGAACGCCGCGGCATGATCGCATCGGCGGGCGAGGATGGCTGGCGCTGTTTCCTGCTCGAGGCGGCGGGGCGCCCGCTCGCCTATCTCGCGCTTGAGGTCCGCGGGCGCACGCTGGTCTATACCCATGTCGGGCACGATCCCGCCTTCGAGGCGCTGTCGCCCGGCACCGTCCTCCAACTGGAGGCGCTCGAACACCTGTTTGACGAAGGCCGCTTCGCCTGGTTCGACTTCACCGAAGGCGAAGGCGCCCATAAGGAGCGGTTCGGCACAGCCTGCGCCGAATGTTCGAGCTTTCTGCTGCTCGAACCGACGCTGGCCAATCGCTCGCTTACCCGTGGCCGCGAGGCGTTCGACGCCGCCGTCGCAGCGGCCCGGATGACGGCCGGACGGCTCGGCCTGCTGGCAAAGGTGCGCTCGCTCCTGCGCGCCTGAGGCAAACGCCGCCGCAGCTTGCCTTGCTTACTGGTCCGGCGCGCGCGGGCCGGTTTCGGCGGCTTTCTGGCGGGCAGTCGCGCGTTCGGCCTTCTCCCGATTGGCATCTGCCGCTCGGCGATTGGCGGCCCAGCCATAAACCAGCGCGCCGAGCAACAGCGCCGCACCTACGACCGGGGTCAGGCGGCTGTCGATGAAGAAGGTCGCGACCAGCACGGCGAGACCCAGGACGATGAGAACGGCTTTGGTGTTCACGTGGATATGCTCCTTTGGGGCATAAACGCGCGAGCCCGGGGATCTTTCCGAAAGCCTGATCCCTTTCCGACAATCCTTGCACACGAAAGGGGGCCGAAAGCGCCTTGGCCTCCGACCCCCTCTAAGCGTTCGGTTATCGTGTAGGAAAGGCGGTTTACGCGCCTTCTACTTCGGCAAGGTCGAGCTTCAGACCCGGGCCCATCGTCGAGGTTAGCGAGACCTTCTTGACGTACTTGCCCTTGGCGCCCGACGGCTTGGCCTTCACGATCGCGTCGGTCAGCGCCTTGAAGTTCGCCTTCAGGTCCTCGTCCTTGAAGGAGAGCTTGCCGATGCCAGTGTGGATGATCCCCATCTTCTCGACGCGGAACTCGACCTGACCGCCCTTGGCGTCCTCGACGGCCTGTTCGACGTTCGGGGTCACGGTGCCCAGCTTGGGGTTCGGCATCAGGCCCTTCGGACCCAGCACCTTACCCAGACGCCCGACGACGCCCATCATGTCCGGGGTCGCAATGACGCGGTCATAGTCGAGATCGCCGTTCTGCATCTCTTCCATGAGGTCCTCGGCGCCCACCTTGTCGGCCCCGGCCGCCTTCGCCTTCTCGGCGTTGTCGCCGCGCGCGAAGACCGCGACCTTCACGTCCTTGCCGGTCCCGCTGGGAAGCGACACCATGCCGCGCACCATCTGGTCCGCATGGCGCGGATCGACGCCGAGATTGATCGCAAGCTCGACCGTCTCGTCGAACTTCGCCTTGTGCTCGCGCAGCGTCGAGATCGCCTCGTCGACGGTGTAGAGCTTCCCGGGGTTGAGCTCGGCGACGGCCTTCTGCTTCTTGGTCTGCTTTGCCATTGGTTCAGCCCTCCACCACTTCAAGGCCCATCGACTGGGCGGAGCCTTCGATGATCTTCATCGCCTGGTCGATGTCGTTCGCATTGAGATCGGCCATCTTGGTCTCGGCGATCTCCTTGATCTGGCTTTGCGTGATCTTGCCGACCTTGTCCTTGTTCGGCTCACCCGAGCCCTTCTTCACCTTGGCGGCCTTCTTCAGCAGGTAGCTGGCAGGCGGGGTCTTGGTGGTGAAGGTGAACGAGCGGTCCGCGTAGACGGTGATCGTGGTGGGGATCGGAGCGTTCTTCTCCATGTCCTGCGTCGCGGCGTTGAACGCCTTGCAGAACTCCATGATGTTCACGCCGCGCTGACCCAGCGCCGGGCCGATCGGCGGGCTCGGATTGGCGGTGCCTGCGGGCACCTGCAGCTTGATATAGCCTTCGATCTTCTTGGCCATCACTGGCCTCCTTTCGCACTGTTGCCCGGTTCGCGTCGAACGCGGGCGCATGTTGAGCGGTCCAGCGCTCCGATGTCCCGAAGCTCCCGCACGGATACCCACACTGTCGGTAGGAGGGGCGCACATAGCGTTTTCGCCCGCAGATGCAAGCGCTTCGGTGGGTCCAAGCGCCGGCGGCGGCATCCAACAGGGTGGAACAAGTGGAACACGGTCCTGAGGCAAGAATGCCGAAGTGTCGCGCTAGGGCGCCAAAAGCGTAACTCTGCGCCGCAATGTGTCACCCTGGTCTGGGAAAGCGTCACCTTTGCGCGGTAAAGTGTTACTCTCCGGCGCGCGAAACCGTCACTCTGTAAGCGAAGTGGTGTCACTCTTGGACGGCGGCGCTGAGGGGCGCGGATGTGGCGAACAGGCAAGGGCATGTTTGCTGGAATACGGATGCGCAGCCGAGTAGGAAACTGGATCGCGATGCGTCTTTTGCGTGCGATCGAATGACCGTCATCGAATGGTCATGCGCCATTTGGCTGCTAACCTGCTATATTGAATGTATGGGATATCTTCGCCTCCTCGCCTGCCGCGCCGCCGCGGTCGTGTGCCTCGCATCGCTTGGCCTTCCCGCCAGCGCCGCGACCGCGCAACCGAACGAACCTGCCGGAGACGACACCCCGGTGCGCATGCCCGAATTGCCGCCCGCCGACTTCGACGAGGAGCTCGCGATCGGCGGCGACGAGGTCGAGGCGCGCAAATTGCGCAGTCGCATGACCGTCGAGGTCGAGGTCAACGGCACCGGCCCGCACAAATTCGTGGTCGATAGCGGCGCCGACACCTCGGTCATCGGCACCCGCCTCGCTGAGCGCCTCGGCCTGCCGCCGGGCGAGCCCGTCCTGCTCCATGCCATGACCGAAAGCCGACTGGTCGAGCGCGCGCTGGTCGACACGATCGAGCTCGGCCCCTCGACCATTCACGACCTCGAACTCCCTGTGCTGCGCGAGGGCGATATCGGCGG
The DNA here is from genome assembly GCF_036351135.1 of Erythrobacter sp. Classification (GTDB taxonomy): domain Bacteria; phylum Pseudomonadota; class Alphaproteobacteria; order Sphingomonadales; family Sphingomonadaceae; genus Erythrobacter. Next base: position 106,419 of record NZ_JAZBON010000034.1, on the reverse strand, counting down.
GGACGGTATGATCGGGCTCGATGCGGTCAGACAGCAGCGGCTGATGCTCGATTTCGAAAAGCGCGTCATCACCCTCGAAGATCGCTACGAGGAGCCGACGGATTTCGGGCGCAACGAGATCATCGTCACCGGGCGGTTGAAGCGCGGTCAGCTGATCCTCACCGAAGTCGAGGCGCAAGGGCATAAGGTCGACGCGATCGTCGACACCGGCAGCGAGGTGACGATCGGCAATACCGCCCTGCGCAACGAGATCATCAAGCGGCGTCCCAAGGATATCAAGACCGCCGAGATTTTCGGCGTGACCGGCGCGCGGCAGACGATCGAATTCGCCATCATCAACAAGCTCGAGCTCGGTCCGATCAGCTTCAGCAACGTCGCCATCGCCTTTGCCGACGTGCCGCCCTTTGCCGTTTTCGGGATCGATCAGGAACCCGCGCTTCTGCTCGGCACCGATCTGATGGAGACGTTCCGCCGGGTCAGCCTCGATTTCGCCGAGCGCAAGGTGCGGTTCCAGCTCAGGAAGTGCGGGCCGCGGCGCGCCGCCATCCGCACCTTGCGCCGTGCGACCCGGCTTAACACCGAGACCCCAAGCGCCTGCGAACGGTAGCGGCCTCAAGGTTCTTCAAAACCCGTTTGGGATGCATCCCGTCGACATAGCCCATGAAGGGTTCGTGGATCGAATAGCCGAGCAGCCCCTGCACGCGCTCTGGCAGCTTGGCCGCCTTTTCGGGCGGCACGGCCAGCAATTGCTGTTCGAGCGGGCGCGCCCAGCCGACGCTGAATTGCGGGGTGACGATCAGGCGGCGGGCGTGCGAGCGGTTCGCCCCGCCGCGGTGCCACAAGGTCCCCTTCGCAATCATCAGCGATCCCGCCGGCATGGTCGCCTTGATCGCCTGACCCGTGTCGCCTGCGCCATCGATCTTGTCGACTTTTCCGGTCAGGAAATCTTCCGGTCCGGAGGCGCCGTCTGGCCGTTCGTCTCCCCACAGGTGGCTGCCCGGAATGATCTCGGTCGCGCCGTTCTCTTCTGTCGTGTCGGTAAGCGACCAGAAGGTCGACATGGAAAGCGGCGCGCGAGGTCGGGCGAGGCCGCAATGGCTGTCGTCGAAATGCCAGGGCTGCGCGGTTTCGCCGGGCAGCAGGTTGATCGCAAGGCAGGCATAGAGCAGCATCGATCGGCCAAGCTCGCGCTCGCCGAATGCAAGCTGGAGGCGGTGGGCGACGAGCTCTGCGAAGACCGGATCCTTGGCGAGCATGGCGTAGATGCGGTTCGAATCCGCACCCTCGAAATTGTTGCGCCCGCGCACATCCTTGCCCAGCCAAAGCTCGAGCGCGTCGATCTGGCGCTGGACCGCCGCAGCGCCGAGTACGCGCTCGAATATGACGTAACCCTCGCGGTCGAACTCAGCGAAAACTTCGTGCAGCGGGCGCTGCCCGAGATAGGGTGCCAGTTCCTGTTCCAGCGTATTGGCGTTGGTGGCCTCCATCACGCTCGCCATGGGATCTCATCCTTTCTTGTCAATTCTCACAAGTGGCCCTACTCTGATTCTAAATCGAATTCAATTCAAAACTCCGAAACGGCAAGATGAGCGACACGCAGACCAGGCCCAATCCGAAGCGCGCGGCGAAGATCGAGGCCATCCTTGATGCCGCCGAAGCGCTAATGATCGATACCGGAGGCGACTTCGAGATCGGGCAGCTGGCGCGCGCAGCGGGGGTATCGAACGGCCTCCCCTACCATTATTTCGGATCGAAGGACGGGGTCATCGAAGGGGTGATCGAACGCTTCTATGCGCGCTATGCGCAGGTGATCGACCGACCGGCCGGCACCGATATCGCATGGCCCATCCGCGAGCGCGAGCGGCTCGAGGATACGATCGCTTTCCTCTATGCCGATCCGCTTGCCGAGACGATCTTCTCGCACCTGAGCCATCCAGGGTTGATCGCGCGCGAACATGCCATGCAGCAGGCGTTGATCGAGCGCGCGGCGCGCAATGTGCGCTCGGGACAGATACGCGGTCAGATCCCGGCAGATATCGACGATCGTCTTGCTGGCGCGGCGATCATCGGCGCTGTGCGCACTGCGATGGCGACCGCGATGCGCATGTCCCCACGCCCCTCGCCCCGCCGTGTGACCAGTCAACTCTGGGCGCTCATCATGAGCGCGGTAGGCCTCAGCCCGGAAGGCGAGTGACGTCGATATCCGCCGGTGAGTCGCCGCGGCGCCAGCGTTCATACGCCGCATCGAGCCCCGCCTCGAAGTGGCGCGTATAGAGAGCGGTGTCGAACAGAGGCGCGGTATCGCGCCTTTCGGCGAGCTTTTGCCGGATTGCTGCCAGACGCTGCGGATCGCGCGCCAGCGAGAGTGCCAGCCTTTCGTATTCTTCGTCGCTTGCGGTGATGAGTTCGCTCAGACCCGCCGCCTCCAGCAGACTGGCCGCGACCCGCGCCGCGAATTGCTGGCCGCGGCGCGTTACCAGCGGCAGGCCGGCCCACAGCGCGTCGCTCGCGGTGGTGTGGGCATTCACCGCGAAAGTGTCGAGGAACAGGTCGGCATGGGCATGACGCGCGAGATGGTCGGAATTGGGCAGGCGTTCGGCGAAGACCAGGCGCATGGGATCGATGCCGCGCTTTTTGGCCTGCGCCCTCAGACTGGTTCCGGCCAGTGGATTTGAGCGAAACAGCCACAAGACGCTTCCTTCGACTTCGGCGAGCAGGCGCATCCAGATGTCGAATTCGCGCGCGGTGATCTTGTAGGACGCGTTGAAGCAGCAAAAGACGAAGGCACCCTCCGGCAGGCCGTGATCGGCGTGGCTCGTCCGGAGCGGCGCGATCTCGCGGCGGTCGTCCATCGGAAGATAGCTGTGCGGCAGGCGAATGAGCCGCTCCGCCATGAACTCGCGCGCTTCGGGCGGGACTACAATTCGATCGGCGACGATATAATCGATGAAGGGCGCAGCCAGGGTTCCGGGATACGCCGTATAATGCAACTGAACCGGCGCAAGGCGGCGCTCAAGTATTTCGTGCCGCGTGCCCGACGAATAGCCCTTGCAATCGATCAATACGTCGAAGCCGATCTGAGTCACCCGCTCGGCGATAGCGGTGTTGGGTTGGCGGGCTATGTCATGGAAATGCTCGACCGCCGCGCGCGCCTTTTTCCGATAGGCGTCTTCGGGTTGCTCGCCATAGTTGAGCGCGTGCACCTCGAAGCGCGAGCGATCGTGCGCGGCGAGCATGCCCATCATTAGGTGCGTCGTCGCATGATCGTGGAAATCGCCGCCAAGATAGCCGATGCGCAGCCGCTCGGGCCGGGCCTCGGGTCGGGCGAATTGCGGTGGGGCCGGGGAGGACGGGAAACGGCGCTGCGCCCAGCTTTTCGCACGCGCCAATTGCCGCTCGGGCGCGTCCTCGAAAGCGAGCAGCGGCCAGGGTGGCACGCCGGGCGTTTCGACGCCAAGCCTGCGGATTTCGCGGCGCTGCTCGGCGATCGCATCCCAGTCGCAGCAACGCGCCAGAAGATGTGCGAGATGCGCGCGGGCGATTTCGTGGTCGGGCTTCACTCGCAGCACCGCGCGTAGAGCCGCCGCCGCGTCTTGCGGCTCGCCCATCTCCTCCAGCAACACGCCCAGATTGAATCGCGCCTGCGCGAAGTCGGGATTGAAGTGAAGCGCCTGCTCGAAGGCCTTGCGCGCATCGCCGGGCCGCTGCGCGCGCTTCAAGGCGGTGCCCAGACTGTTCAGCGTCTCGGGAGATTGCGGATGCAGGTCAAGCGCGCGCTTGAGCGAAAGGATCGCGCCTCTGAGATCGTTCATGCGGGTCTTGATAATGCCGATATTGGTATGCGCCTGGAACAGGCCGGCATCGAGTGCGATGGCGCTTTCATAGGCCTTGATCGCCGCCTCGCTGCGTCCCTTCTTGTCGAGCACAAGCGCCAGATTGTAGGGTGCGCCGGCAAAAAGGGGTTGCAATTCGCCCAGCTTGACGAAGCTCGCTTCCGCCTCTTCCAGCTGTCCCAGGCTGCGCGCCGCCGCGCCGCGAATGTTCCAGGCACCCGGGCTGGCGGGATATTTCATCGCCAGCGCGCGCGCTTGCTCGAGCGCCTTTTCCACCTCGCCGCTGCGATAGAGCTTGGTGAGGTCGCGCACGGTTGCGGGCGGCGGCTGGGATGCGCGCGCCGCCTCCTCCCCTGCCGTAGCGACGCGGGTGATCGTGACCGGAGGTTTGCGCGGATCCGTCATTTGCGCCGCAAGCTAGGCATTTCGCCCCGCCCCGCCAAACGCTTTCCCGGCGTCGTCGCGTACGGGCGCCGCGCCCCGGCGCCTACTTTACCAGTTCGACCTGTTCGAAATCCAATTCGACCGGGGTCGCGCGGCCGAAGATCGAGACCGAGACCTTGACCTTCGCCTTGTCGAAATCAAGCTCTTCGACCACGCCGTTGAAGCTCGCGAACGGCCCGTCCAGCACCTTGACCTGGTCGCCGATCTCATAGTCGACATTGACCTGCTGCTTGGGCGCGCTCTTCGCTTCCTCGACCCCGCCGAAATAGCGCGCGGCCTCGCGTTCGGAGATCGGCTGCGGCTTGTTGTTGTTGCCGAGAAAACCGGTCACCTTCGGCGTGTTCTTGACGAGGTGATAGATGTCGTCGTTCATGCGCAATTTGGCGAGGACGTAGCCGGGCATGAACTTGCGCTCGGTCTGCACCTTCTTGCCGCGCTTGACCTCGGTCACCGTCTCGGTCGGCACCTCGATCTCCTCGACCCCTTCGGCGAGCCCCAGGCGATCGGCCTCGGCGAGGATCGCTTCCTTCACCTTGTTTTCGAAACCGGAATAGGCGTGGATGATGTACCAGCGTGACATGGATGGTCCTTGGATTGGGTCGCTCAGGGAATCGGGTCGCTCAGGCGAGCGTCAGCAGGAAGTTGACGACTGCGTTGAACAGGCTGTCGATCCCGAAGAAGAACAGCGCGAGAAGCACCATGAAGATGAAGACGAAGATCGCGGTGCGGATCGTCTCCTCGCGCGTCGGCCAGACGACCTTGCTCGTCTCAGTGCGCACCTGATTGACGAATTCGGGAATGCTCGTCTTGCGTTTGGGGGTTTCGGCTTTCTTCATTTCCGCCATGTGGACCGCCTTTTCGCCTCGCACGAATGTTCGATGGGGGAGGGTGTTCCCCGCGTGTCTAACCGTGTTTCAGGTAGGACCCGTCGCCCTCCGGGACAAGGTCGCGAAAGGGCGGGCGCTCCACCGATTTTGGATGTGCTCACGCCTTTATGGTGCAAAGCGCGCGAAAGCAAGAGCGATCAACTGGGGATTGGAGTCGCCGGAAGCGAGAGCACGCCCGCGCATCGGGGCTATGTACGACCCCCCGCGCATCGGGGCTATGCAAGCGCCGCGGCCCGCTCTAGCGTGCGCGGCTTCAAAGCGGGCGGGAGTGGGGCCGTCCGTTACGCTCAGGGAATATTTGCCAAGGGGATAGCCGCAAATGGCTGCAGACGTATCGGGCGCGGAAGCCTGGATCGCGCCGATCACCAATGTTTCGGATTTCATCTGGGGCGGGACGTGGAACGGGGAGGAACTCATCCCTTTCCCGCCGATGACGATAGCCCTGCTGGGGATCGGCCTGTGGATCATGATCGGCCTGAAATTCTATCCGTTGCGCAAGCTGGGCAGCGCCTTTACCGGGCTGTTCGCGGGCCGCAAAGGTTCGGGAGAGGGCGAGATTTCGCCCTTCGCCGCGCTCTCGACCGCGCTTTCCGGGCAAGTGGGCACCGGTAACCTAGCCGGCGTCGCCACCGCTATTACGCTGGGCGGGCCGGGCGCGATTTTCTGGATGTGGATCACCGCCTTGTTCGGCATGGCGCTCGCCTTTGCCGAAGGCTCGCTCGCCATCCGCTATCGTGAGACGACCAGCGACGGTGTGAAGCGCGGGGGGCCGATGACCTATATCGTCATGGGGCTGGGGCCAAAATGGACCTGGCTTGCGGTGGTCTTCTGCCTCGGCACGCTGTTCTCGGCGCTGGTAACGGGCAATTCGATCCAGGCCAACGCGGTTGCCGACGGAATGCAGGAACTGTTCGGGATCGAGGAATGGGTCGGCGGGCTGGTCATCGCGATCCTCGTCTTCATCGTCATTATCGGCGGGATCAAGTCGATCGGGAGCGTTGCCGAAAAGGTCATTCCCTTTATGGCGGGCGCCTACATCATCATCGCATTGCTGGCGCTGATCCTCAATTTCTCCGAGATCCCGGCGACCTTCGGCCTCATCTTCTACGGCGCGTTCAACCCGCAATCGGCGGTAGGCGGCTTTGCCGGCGCTGCGATCATCATCGCACTGCGCGCGGGCGTGGCGCGCGGGCTGTTCTCCAACGAGGCAGGGCAAGGCTCGACCGCCATCGCGCATGCGGTGGCGCAGACCAACGATCCCGAATCGCAGGGGCGCATGGCGATGCTCGGCACGTTCATCGATACGATCGTCATCTGCACGATGACGGCCCTCGTGATCCTATCGGTGCGAGGCGACTTCATGGCCGGCGCAGAAGCGGTAAACTACGCCTGGCAGTCGGACCGCGTGGGCTTCGAGATGACCAGCGGCGCGTTCGCCGCGGCCTTCCCCGCTCTGATCGCAGGGGTTCCCATCGGCACTCTGGTGACCAGCATCGTGCTGATCCTCTTCGTCTTCACCACGCTGCTGACCTGGAGCTATTACGGCGAGCGGGCGATCACCTTCATCTATGATCGCATCCCAGGCTCTTCGCGCGGAGGCGAGAAGGTGCTGCACGTCATTTGGCGCGTGCTGTGGTGCGTGGTGATCTTCCTCGCCGCCGCGCAGCCTTCGGAGCTGGTCTGGCGCCTTGGCGACATCTCCAACGCGGCGATGGCGCTGCCGAACCTTCTCGCGCTGCTGCTGCTTTCGGGCGTGGTGTTCAAGCTCGCCAAGGGCATGAAGGATGCCGGGCCGACCTATGGCGCGGAAACGGTCGAAGAGCCCAACGAATATTGACGCGGCGCCGTTGGCGTGTGAGCGGGCCGCATAAGAAAAGCCCGCCGGCGTCTGGTCAGACGCCGGCGGGCTTTTTCGATCGCGGTGAAACCCCCGCGTATTACATGCCGAACCAACGTTTGAGCAGGCCGGGCTCTTCCATCGGGCGGATCGGCCCGTATTTCATGCGGCGCGTGGTCGCATCGTTGAAAGGTTTGGGCCGCGACCAATTGTCTCGACCCGACGTACGAATAGGGGCAACAGTCATGTCCCTGATCTCCTTGGCAAACTTTATTTCAGATTTGTTTATAGAAATCGCCGGGGCGGCATTCGGTTCCCGCAGGTTTACGCAATGATGGGCGGAAAGGGGGCTCGATCGAGGGATTTGGCGGGCTTTCGCTCGGTATTGAATCCTCATCTCGCAGCAAGTGCGGGGTCCGGGCCGCGCAAAAGTATGCATCGCGCTGGCGACATGTGTTGCATTGAAATTGTGCAGCTTCTCCCATTCCCGCTCATCCTGAGGGGAGACTGAGCAGCCGAGGAAGCGGCGCATCGAAGGCTCGTCTCGAAGGACCCTTGGAGCGGTCCTTCGAGATGCGCTCGGCCTTCGGCTTCGACTGCTCCTCAGGATGAGCGGGTGGTGAAAGTGTGCGCGGGAAAGACGCTGCAGGCGTTGCAAGGACGACTGCCTGCCCGCAGGTGCCCCGCCGCATAGCGGAGGGAATAGCACCGAGGACGCTGGCCCGGATCGGCGAGCGAAAAACCAGATAATGGCAGGGGTGACAGGAACCCCTGCCGGAAATCGTCCAAGTATCTGAAAGGTCTCGTTTCCCATTCCAGCCCTGCCGTGGTTCGCCACGGCAGGGTGCCACGGAAGGGGACCACGATATATGTGTGGCATTCAGAACGTCACCCGCAAGCACGGCACGTATTACTACCGTAAACTCATACGTTTAGGGGCTGATAAGCCTTTCCGGCTACGTCTCTCGCTCAAGACAACCAGCCGGCGCCGGGCGGCCCTGCTCGCGCCCGCGCTGACCTTGATCTGCGAGAGGGTCGCAATGGGCATTGTAAGCAACATGGCGCGCGACGGCCTCAATGCCGCGCAGCGCGCCGAGATTTTCCGCCGCCAGATACTGGTCGAACGCGATCGGCTGGAAGCCATGCATGCCAGCCTTCACGTGCTGCCGCCCGATGATCACGATGATATCGGCAACGCGCTGACGCTCCGGCTGGGCGCAAGCGAGATGGCCGCGCAGGATGGCGCGATGCAGGGCAAGATCGAGGATTTTCTCGTGGCCCGCGTCGACCCCGACAATGACGATGAGGACATCGTGGTCCTCGCCTGGTCGGATCTCGCTGCCTCGATTGAGCACGAGGGAGCCGAACAGGCCGCGGTCGCGCGGCTGGCTGAGCTAGGCGTCGAGCAGTCGGCGCTACGTGAGGCCATGGCGCGCAAGGTGGTGAATGAGGCCCGCATCGTAGCGATACGCGAGTTCCGAGAAGTGTTGGCCAATCCTGGTTCAGCCTACGCGCCCGTCCCGCGAAGCGAATACGAGCCCGCTCCGCAGTATGTCGTTTCTCCGCCGGTCCCTTCCGCGCCTCCCCCTCCCCAGACCGCGGCGCCGGGCCCTTATGCAACCATGACGGCAACCGAAGCGCTGGAAAAATTCTTCGAGCACAACCCCAAGACCGGCGGCAAGGACGGGAACTCAAGACGGAAGAACGGGCAGGCTTGGAAAGCGAATACGCGCAAGCAGGCGCGAGCCTCCGCGCGTCTCTTAGAGCAGGTTATGGAAGGCCGGCCGCTTGCGCAGATTACGCACGATGATCTGGTGAACCTCAATAATTGCTTCGAAAACGTGCACGGTGCGACCTTCCTGCGATCGCCGAAGCAGCAGGAAATGACCATTTTCGAGATCGTTGATGAATATGCGGCTCTCATCGCCGAGAACGAGAAGCTTGCAGAGAAGGGCGAGAAGAAACCGGAGGGTGGCAATGACGGAGCCGCGGCACCGACGCGGTTGACCCGAAAAGACCTTGGCCTAGCGCTGTCGACGACCAATCGACATTTTGTCCTTCTGCGCCAGCTGACAAACTGGTTTTCGCGTCATCACCCGATCGCTGAGCTCGATTACGGCGCCTTTATCATGAAGAAGCGGGGTAATGCCCGTGACGAACGACCCCGCTATACCGAAGAGCAGGGGCGGATGATCTTCAGCCTGCCGCCGTGGACTGGAGCGTCCGCACCAAAGCGTCGAATGCATCCCGGAAGCACCATCATCCATGACTCTTGGTATTGGGTCCCGATGATTGACTGGTATACCGGGATGCGCCTCGACGAGATCAGCAGCCTTGAACTCGACGAAATCGAATTCGAGGCCGGGCATTGGCAAATCCAGATAAAGCCGAATTCACTTCGCGGGCTAAAGACGGACAGTTCCGAGCGCGTTAACCCAGTGGCAAGCGAATTGCTTCGGCTGGGCTTCGACAAATATGTGGAAGCGCTCCGCTCTGAAGGCGAATGGCTATTGTTTCCAGAACTGCTGCCAGAAAGCGGTATCGGGACCTTGGGATACGGCTTTTACAAGACGCGGTGGGTGCACCTCGCAACCAAACTCCCTTTTCTTACTAAGGGGCAAGCCAATCATTCCTTCCGGCATACCGTAATCGACGCGATGAAAGCCGGCCGCATTTCCGAAGAACTTCGTGCAGATTATGTCGGCCACAAGCAGACCTCCCAAACTGCGGGCAGATATTCAGGAGTGCATATGAATTTGTTGCGCGAAGCAGCTGAAGCCATCCCACAGGTTACCGAAGACCTCGACCCTCACCCTATTAATCTGCTGCCGAAACGGCTTCGGCAGCCGCGAAAAGCGCGCAAGAGGCGCTCAAGCTCGTCGGTCTAGAGCGATATGTAGGGATGCTCCTAGTTCACCAAGATCCGAACGCATCGCGTTCTGTATCAGTCATCGCATCCCCAATTGCTTCCGCGATATCATGCAATTCGTTTCGCTCTCGCGACGGAGGAGGCTGCTTCCGCCCAATGGGTTTGAAGAAGTTCTGAAGTTCATCAACTGGCCTATTCGCGCAGAGTGCGAATTTCTTCGTATACTCTAGCAAATCGATCTCGGATGCGTAGAAATTATGCCTAACAAGATTTCTCGAACCATCAGGAAAGCGTTGTAGTCGGTCTTGCAGGGAACCCTCAAAGGACGCATCGTAGATCTGAAAATCGATGCCATTACGACGAATTCCGATCGCTGCTCCTCTAGCGTCGAACGTCCTTACAAAGACACTTCGGTAGACGTGCGAACTCAAGCGAGTTCGAACCCAGCCGATCTTGGAAAGCTCAAATTCAAGCCCGTCTATTGTCTCGATAGTCCGAGGCGGCGTTTCCCGCTTTATCGAGTAGCTACCGACGCCGTCGGCCTGCCACTCTGAGCGTTTGCATATAATTGAGTTCTTGCACCGCCAATTCAAAAACTCGACACGATCGATCTCAGCGATTTTTAGCAGGCGGTCATGGCCGCCCATCCGAACGACAACTATTTCGCCCCCGCCAAAATCGGACCGGTCGCAATTGACAGGATATGTCTGACCACCTTTATTAAAACGCACAAATGCGATGCGATAAGACAAACTTTATCCTCAAATAATTTAGATTGCGATATTCAAAGTTGAGCAACAGTCGCGGCAGTTAGACGTTTTACACCACTAGATCCCACGCACTCTTGAAGCGACCGAAGGAAGTAGGGATGCAGGCGTTCGTCTTTCAGAAATGATCTCGCTCTTTCAAATAGTTCCCTGCGTTCGTTATGGATTTCGTTGACTTTTTCGCGGATGGCATCTTCAACCTCGCCTCGCGGGTGCTCCGGAGGGACGACCGTATCCGGATCAACATATTCGAAGATCGGCTCATCGGTTGGGGAGCGATGCTCATTCAAGATTGCGCTGAATTCTCGGACTCGCTCCAGGAATTTCTGTCTGTATGCATCATCTTGTTTGCTCAACATTAAGTCCGTCTGAAGCTCCTTTTCAGCGGACTTCATTGCATGCTCAATACTTAGTCTTTCGGTATATACAGCGCTCTCGAATGGTGCGATGGCCTCCATTAGCGCGAGCTTTTTGTCGATATATGTATTCCAACGCTCGACTATTCCGGCCGAGTTGAGGAAGTTGGAAATTAATGCAAGGCCGGTAGCAATATTGACCACCGGGATGCTTAAGAGGCCGGCGAGCAGCACAACGCGCGCCGAACTCTTGCCGGTTGTTTTGGCGACCATCCGTGCAAATTCATCTCTGGCTATCTCACCTTTCTTTAGACGCTCGTGCAATCGATAAACTACCACCGCGATCGAAAGAGCTGTAAGGCCAGGGACATAGTTCCAGATGGCGTCACCGTGCTCGGCAGACACGAGGCGGTCGATTAGCCGCTCGGTATCAATAGTGAGATCTTCATTTGTGATACCGGAGCTTTCCAGTCCCATTTGTTCAGCAAGCTCGGAAGTCACCAGAATTTCGCCATCGGGATGCTTCTCAAGCCATTCTCTCACGTAGGCTTCAGAATTGGTCGCCTTTAATTGTGTTACCCATTCCGCTCCGCTGGCACTGTCGGAAAATACGACGTCATATCCAGCATGGTTCGTTGCGGCGAATTGAGCGGCATAGATCGTGTCGCCATCAGCGTTTTCCATTTCCACGAAACGCATCTCGTGGAGCACGCCCTTGGTATTGCTGACGACCCCACTAATCTGAATATTGTCCATCTGTGAGAGCCAGCGACCGAGATCTTCGTTCGTATCCCCTGCGCTTGGATGAGCCCTGCGAAGCGCGGCTAGGACCGCCTCATCTTCTTCGTTGAGAGAAAAATCACTCTGAAGCGATACCTTGGAAGCCACTGCCAAGATGGCAGCGTCGACCAGCGGCACTCTGACTTCCCGGACTTTAATATCCGATTTGCGAGGTCCGGTCATTTGGGCTCCCGCATGATGGCGCTTTGAGTTGCAGTATCTGTCATTCCGGTCTGATTATCACTTCGTCAGCGAAATTCGTTTCGATTCAGTTGCCCAACACGAATTAAATTCATCAGTTATCAATCACTTCGCAGACCCAATAGCTACCAAGCTTCGGCAAGCAATTCAGCCTGCTGTATGACAGTTCGAACGGCAGCGTCCTGAAGGTCTGGCGGGTAGCCATACTTTCGCAGAATCCGCTTCACCAGAACTCGCATTCTCGCACGTGCGGCTTCGCGATGCGCCCAGTCTACGCTGACATTAGCCTTGAGGTTTTGGACGAGTTCAGCAGCGATGATCCTGAGGCTATCGTTCCCCATGATATCGACAGCGCTCTCATTGTCCGCCAGCGCTTCATAAAAGGCGATCTCTTCCTCGGATAAACCTCCCTCTTCGCCTCTCGCCATTTTTTCGCGTATCTCTTTCGCGAGTTCGATCAGCGTCTGCAGCACCTCGACGGTGCTGACTGCATTCGTGTGATAACGTGCGATGGCGGCCGTTAGACGCTCGGAGTATTTCCGGCTCTCGACAGCGTGGGTTTGCGACCTGGACCGGATCTTATCGGCCAGCAGCTTCTTTAGGGCTTCAACCGCCAGATTAGGCCGCTCGCTATCGCGCATTTCGGCCAGGAACTCATCGGACAGGATCGAGATGTCTGGCGAGGCCATACCCGCCGCCTGCAGGATATCGACGATCTCCGTCGAAACGACCGATCTGTCGAGTAATTGCTGAACCGCAAGTTCGCGGTCCTTTTTGGATTTGGTCGCCCCGCTACTTTTGACCAGAGCGGCCCGCACAGTCTGATAGAAGGCAATCTCGTCGCGGATGGCTTTGGCTTCATCGCTTGCGGACGCCAAGGCAAATGCCTTGCTTAGCGCTAGAACCGCATCCTGAAAACGACGGTGCGCGGCCTTCCTCGCTTCGTCGGTCGTTTCCTTCTGCGCCGCTTCTTGCTGACGAGCCAAAATCCACTCGAGCGCTTCAGCGAGACATTTTAATCGCTGGCTCGGTGTTCCATGCATTCCAGGCCCGCAATCGAAGCCATGGAACATGGCGCTGACGATTTCGAACCGCTCGAGCATGACCCGGATCGCCAGCTTCTCGTCGATTCCGGTCTTTTCTCGGTCAGAAGGGGAATAAATACCGAGCGCTGCTTTCAGGTTTTGCGCTATACCGATGTAGTCGACAACGAGCCCGGCTTCCTTATCGCGGAAAACGCGGTTCACCCGCGCGATTGCTTGCATCAGACCATGGCCGCGCATCGGTTTATCGATATACATCGTGTGCATCGACGGAGCATCGAAGCCCGTGAGCCACATATCGCGCACCAGCACGAGTTTGAGGGGGTCAGTCGGATCCTTGGCACGTTGAGCCAGCTCATCTCGGCGCGCTTTGCCGCCGATGTGCGGTTGCCATTCCTGCGGGTCTGAAGCGCTGCCGGTCATCACTACCTTCACTGCGCCTTGCGACACATCGTCGGAATGCCAATCCGGACGAAGGGCGACGATCTCATTGTAGAGCGCCACGCAGATGCGGCGGCTCATGCAAATGGCCATTGCCTTGCCGTCTAAAGCCTCAAGCCTTCGTTCGAGATGCTCGACCAGATCGATGGCGACGAGCTTCAACCGTGCCTTAGAGCCGACCAAACGCTCGACTGCGGCCCAGCGCGCCTTCAGCTTTTCCTGATCCGAGGCAACCTCGTCCTCAGTCAGTTCCTCCACTTCGGCATCGATAAGTGGCACCTGGTCTTCCGGCAGCTCGATGCGCGCCAATCGGCTTTCGTAATAGATCGGCACTGTAGCACCGTCTTCGACCGCACGGCTGATATCGTAGATATCGACATAGCCGCCGAACACCGCTGGCGTATTCACATCGTCCTTCTCAATCGGCGTCCCGGTAAACCCAATGAAAGATGCGTTTGGTAGCGCATCGCGAAGATACTTCGCGTGGCCATAAGCGCGTTTGCCAGTCTTGGTGTCGATGCGCGCGCGGAAACCGTATTGGGATCGGTGAGCTTCGTCTGCCATCACGATGATGTTGTGACGCTCGCTTACAGGTGCGAGTTCTTCCTCGCCCTCGGCCGCCGCGAACTTCTGGATCGTCGTGAAAATGACGCCGCCAGCCGCTCGGTCAAGCTGCGTGCGCAGATCATCGCGGCTATCGGCCTGAACCGGCTTCTGGCGGATGAGATCGCTGCACATAGAGAAGGTGCCGAACAGCTGATCGTCGAGGTCATTGCGGTCCGTGATGACGACAATAGTGGGATTTTCCAACGCAGGATCGCGAACGAGCAGACCCGCGTAGAACGCCATCAGCAAGCTCTTGCCCGAACCCTGCGTATGCCAGATGACCCCGATCTTCTTGTCTCCCGGCCCCTGCTCTGTCTGACTTGGCAGACCATAGTTGAGCGGAGTTTCGCGTAACGGGCCGTCGCCTCTAGCAGTCGCATAGGGCAAAGCACGAAGCGTTGCTGACAAGGCGTTCTGGGCAGCGAAGAACTGATGATACGCCGCGACAATTTTGACAATCCCCCTGCCGGTATCGCCAAACACTGTGAAGTCGCGCAGCAGTCGAAGCAGGTTGCCCCGGTCCAATACCCCTTTGATGAGAGTTTCGAGCTGGGGATCGCTTGTAGGCGCGATGGTTTCGCCATCGATTGAGCGCCAAGGCATAAACCGCTCTTCATTGGCAGTCAGAGAACCGGCCCGCGCCTTGATGCCGTCAGAGGTGACCAGGACAGCATTGGTTCGAAACAGCGAAGGTATTTGCGCCTTATAAGTCTGGAGCTGGTTGAAGGCGCCGGACAGGGTCGCGTTCTCATCGCCTGGGTTTTTCAGCTCGAGCACGCCGAGCGGCAAGCCGTTGACGAACAGCACCACATCTGGACGGCGATTGTGTCCCTGCTCGATAACCGTGAACTGGTTCACCGCAAGCCAGTCATTTTGATCGAGCCCGCCGATACCACCGAAATCGATCAGGCGAACCCGGTCTCCGCGCATATTGCCGTCGTCGTAGAATTCGACGGGCACGCCCTCGATCAGATATTGGTGAAGTCGCCGATTTTCTTCGATTAGCGAAGGCGTTTCGCTAGCCAATAGACGACGAATGGCCTCTTCGCGCGTGTCAGCCGGTATCGAAGGATTGAGGCGCGCCACTGCATCGCGGAGACGGTTGAGCAGAACCACATCTTGGTAGGCAGCGCGCAGAGGCTTCGGACCGTCCGGCGACACGTCAAGTCCGCGTGCAATCGTCCAGCCCAGATCACCGAGCCATTCGAGGGCCGCCTCCTCGACGTGGTCTTCAACGAACTTACTCACGAATTACTCTGCCGCTTCGTCTGTGGATTCCGCCTTCGCCGGCACCTCCCAAACTTCCATTGCCCGGTCAGCCATCCAGTTCTGCCGCCGTTCGATCGCTTCGACGTTCCATTCCGTTTCAGGTCGCAGGCGTTTGACGGTCTGGGTTATCTGATCATTCACCCCGTTGAGCTTGATGGTCCCCTGAGATCGAGCCAAAATGAATGACGAACTGTCATAATGCGGGAGCTTCTTAGAGTATGGCTTATTGCCCGCCGCCCGGTTGATCGCCTGCTCAACTCACAGCAGATTTCCAAGACGCTCAACGATGTCCTCGTCTTCGCCTATCTCGCCGAATTCTTCCGATGCAGCATCGGTGGGTGTTTGCGGGTAAATATGCTCGATATCGTTTCTCGTATCGAGAAAGTGACCGAGGTCTTCCAGCCCGTCGCTACCACGCGCTTCGATCTCGACGTGCTGCGTTATCTTGGCCAGCAAATACCTGAGGCGATACTGGCGCAAATCCCACGTGTGCATGGTAGCCATCCAGCGATGGAAATCGTCCCAGTGTCGACGCTTTTGCGACGAAATGTATTCGCTAATGAAATCATCAAGATCCTCTTGCGTCGATACAGTCTGAAGCTTTTTCGCGGCCTTAGCAATCTGCCGTTCGTAGTCCTTGGCAGGGACACCCGCGATCAGCCATACGCACAGCAGGTTTTCGATTTCGCGTGCCAGTCTCGCAAACATAGGCGAGCTCAGATGACGACCGGCCAAATAAAGGATGAAATGTTGCTTGATCGCACTGCCACCCAGTTTACGCGAGTTCGCGACAGCGCGAACATCTTTACCATCTGGTCCCTTTCCATCGAGGAAGTATGCATAAGCTGTCGCAGCAGCCTTGAGCTTGTCGGCGAAGCCTACCGGGTTATGCTCGTGCCCAGTTTCCTTGGCATGACTCGAGAGCCAGCCGTAAATCTCGTCTTCGCGAAGCTTCTCGTCGCTACTGTAATTGGCCATGATGAAATAGCGAAGGAAGCGTAGTGGCTTTTCGCCGGCATCGTAAAGGGTCTGGGTCAGATCCTTCCAAACGCTCTTGAGGGCATCGAACTGCGTCGCATCGGCATGCATGAACAGCAGGTTCTTGAGCAGATCCATCGCATCGAGCCCGACGCCGCGATCATTGATGGTCTCGAAGATTTTCAACGCGCGGCTTACATTTGGCGTTTCAATGCGGATCAGCTTCACTTTGTTGGTGAAATAACCATAGAACAGCCGAATCTTCTGTGGGTCATCGGAGAGTTCTGCAGTCAGGAATTCGCGCACCGCCTTATAGGCGTTCGCGAGATTGGTGATTGAACGCGTGCCTTCCGCTGGCGCATCGAAGCCTTCACCTTCGCCATATTTGGCCAAAATGCCTTGCGCGTCTTCATATTGCAGATCGAGGCGCATGCGGCCGACGGTGTCGCCCTTCCAGTCTGTCGATGCCACCGCGATTTGCGACGTCAGCGTGTCAGGGATGTCCGCGTCGAGATCTTCGAGCGCATCGCGGATCGCACAAAGGGTCACGAAGGACGTAGTCATGCGCTGCTGACCATCGATCAGATCGAACACGCCATCTTCGCCTTTGCACACTACGATCGTGCCAATGAAGTATTCAGGTGGCTCTTTGCCATCTGCAGCATCCAACTCCCGGTAAATATCGTCGAGGAACTTATCGACCTCGTCACCGCGCTCTCCCTTGCGGTCGGACTCGCCCCAGACATACTCGCGTTGATAATCAGGAACGCGATAAAAGTCCTTGAAGACATCCGAGATCTGAAGATCTTTCGAATCGATCGATTGTGTCGACACTAAATTTCCCCGTAAGACTTTACATGCGACCTTAGCTTGCAGCAGTTCTAATGTGCGCCGGCATATCCGACACGACTATTTGTCGATATTGCGCGTCGAACGTATAATAAATGCGCAAACACCGTTCAGGCTGGCGGGTATTTCCGCCATTCTTGAGATGCCAGTTGGCCGACAATCGTCGCCCCTGATAGTCAAAAGTGTATTCGTCCCCTCCACACGGGGCGTTTGTAATCCCATCGAAGACCGGAATGTTTGCGAGCGCCCCGCCACCATCGACAAACCGATTCCTAGCGTCCTCAGCAAGCCATCGGACACAGTTCGCAGCGACGGCCACATCTTGGAAAAGAGCCTTACGGAGGCCGCGCCGGGCGGAAGGTGCCAACGCTAGTTTGCCAGAGAAGATAGCATCACACCATTCGGCGAATTCGTCCCAGGTTGTAGGATCCGGCGCGGCGTCCAGCGCAGTTCCAGATTTCGAAAGAGCATCCTCTAGAGTTTCAATCCGCGCCCATGAGGCGTGTAATTGCCGTTCCGAAGCTTCGGCGCGGCTGCTCTCATCTTCCGATAATTGCCAGGCCTGATCGATTTGCGATTGCAGTTCTTCGGCCTCGTGAGTGAGCGCCTCGATTTGCGCTAAAGCGGCGGTCAGCCGTTCGCTATCACCCGCACCTTCACTAGTCCGAGCCTCCTTGGTCGCGCGCGTGGCCGCGCTACGCACGGCGGCGAACGAAAGGACATCGTGACCCAACCGCGTGCGGCGCAGACTATCACGCGCAATTCCGCGCCGGAGCTCTGACGCCACGCTCTTGGGATCACGGTCCACAACTTGACCGAGGATCAAGCGGTGATCACGTGGGTCATCGAGCAAACTGAGACCGGGCTCATAAAGACGGACGCCTCCGTGAAAAACAGAGAGCGATTTGCCGAGGGCGTCACTTAATCCGAAAGTGAGATCGGCAGGGACCCAGACGACGTGAGCAAGGCCGCACAATCTTGCAGCAAGGTCTTCCACATCGAGCCCTGAACGTTGAGAGCCGTCAACGCGCTCGTCTTCAGTAGCGACGATGACGGGTAGACGGCGCGCGCCAGAATGAAGCCACTTAACAAGTGTGTCGACATGCTCAGATTTCGAAGCGAAGTGTCCGTCGCCTCTTATTGGCACCTCACCGTCTCTCAACCCGCAACGATCGACTATCTGACGGACCAGTCCGGGGACCGCTGGTTCGATGGTCAATTCGGGTTCAGCGGAATTCACTACAAGGCGAACGCCAAGCTGGATATCGTCCGCCGGACTATTGCGCCCGAGGCTAACTTCGGTCGACCAGATCCGCCCAGGAACGGCCTTGTCCGGATCGTCTCCGCGCAGTGACCAGAGCACGCTATCGCCAGCAGTGACCAGCGCAGCCATCGTTGTTCGACCAGCTGCCAGCGCCTCAAAGGATTGCCCGTCCCAGGCTTCTTTCGGCAATTCGCCCGCTGCGCGTTTGCGTGCCCAGCGAAGCACTTCATCCCGTGCCACGTCCAAGAGGTCCTGTTCGTCGTGCGCCGGGATCGTCGCGACTATGCGGAGGATCTCACGCTCTCTTGCCATACCCGGTAGGTTTTGCCGGATTGGGGCCAAGGCTGCCGCCATCGGACCAAGCTGATCGACGACCGGGTTCTTCCGCTTTGTCACAGGACGACCTCTCTACTAGTGGGTGCATCGTTGATGCGACTTGCGCGAGCCGCCGGCAGCAGGCGCACGAAACAGGTCTTCAATTCACTCACGCGCACCCCCTGCTGCGTAATCAATCGTTTAGGAACTTGCTCAAATCGCGATCAATCGCAATCCCTTGCAATGATCTACGAACGGCCATTGCGATGTCGCCCCACTCTTCTGCGCCTTCGGCAAGCGCAATTTCCAGCAGCTGGCGTTCTGAGTGATTCAGCTGCTCAATGTGCCATGCTATCATCGGATCGACAGTTTGGTCGAATGCCGCTTCCAGCATCGGATGCGGACCTTCCTGCGCCTCGCGGCAATACTCGTCCCATACGGTTTTGAACCGGTAATCGTCCCCGAAAATGCCGCTTGCCGGCATACGCTGCATGGCGTGGATCACCTTGCGCGCGAGCGCCTGGATACGGGTGTCGGAGAAGCGCCACGCTGCTTTCCAGAGTGCCGAGTCCAGACGGTCGCTCATGCAGCGGAAAGCTCTTCATTCGCCACATCGCCGACGCGGATTTCGCCGGACATCAGCTTTGGCAGCAGCAGGTCGCGGGTCTGGGCAAGCGTGCGGTTTTCATCTTCGGCTTTCTCGGATCGCCTCAGCGCTGAAGAAACGAAATCATCAAATGCTTTGATTAGGCCCTCGGACGGAATCACAGCTTCGGAGATTTCAAAAGCGTCTTTCGGCAGCATATTAACGGTAGTGCCGTTCGAAAACCTTCGGATGCGTTCTCCAATGGGAGAAGATGAGAGAGCGTAATGCAGCCAGAGACGACTTAGGACAGACCCCTCCAGCGGAATTACCTTGTATAGGTGATGGCTGAAAATGCTCTCCCCTACCCAAGCCGGGACTAACGTCGAGAACCCTATTAACAGGTGATCGAAGCCTTGCTCTGTATTGGCTACCAGAACATCGCCAACTTCAACGCGATGTCTTGGTTTATAGTCCCCATCATAATGCTTGAGGCCATGCTGTTTGTATCCACCACCTTCGATGACCGAATTGAGGTTGTGAAGGGGCAGGCCTTCACCGGCTTCAACCAGACCACTGCCTTTATAACTTAATCCGCGTTCAACCCGGATATGTTGTTTTAGCGGTTGGCTTAGCCACCCCTCCGGCACGCCGTCATCGTCGAGGCGGTCGGGGAAGAGCGACCAGAGGTCCGGCGCGAGATAGGGGGTGTCGCCGGCCATCTTGGCCTTCACAGGGCCGAAGTCGACGAACCAGTCGTGGAACAGCGCCCGCGCCTGCGCCTCCAGAGTCTCGTTCATCCGCCGGTTCAGCTCGATCTTGTCGTCAAGGGCAGATAAAACAACGATTACCGCTTCCAGTTCGTCACGCGGCAGCAGTGGAATAGGCAGTAGCGCTAGATCACGAAGATTCACCGTGGTCTGCACGGTGGTATTGGCTCGCTGTCCTAGGAACGCTTGGGCCGGGCCGCTTCGAAGAACATAGCTCACCCATTTTGTCATTACCGGATCGGCAATAGGAACGACGCCTACGGCCCGTGCTACGTTCCACCCCGATAGCTTAGTCGGCGCGATTGCAACTTGGCCGACCGAGCCGACTAAGGTCACAAGCAACTCGCCACCGTGTAGTTTTGAACGGGGGTATTTTTGAGCGATCGTGGGGTCGATGCGAAGAACGTCATCCGTCGACAGCCCGTTTGCTCCAAAATTATTGACGCGAAGGATCGGAATTCCATCCGCATGCGCTGCGCCTGGCTGAACGATCCCGTAGCATATTTTTCTACCCGGTTCGACGAGGTCAGCGAGAGTAACTTCAGTCATGAAGGACAAGACCATTTAGCCGTGCGCGGATAGTTTCGGTCAGCCGCTCCCCCTCATCAAACTGCTCCTCCAGCGTCGTCTGCAGCGCCGCGAACCGCTCGGCAAACGGCAAACCATCGTCTTCGATATCTTCCGCACCGACGTATCGGCCCGGCGTCAGCACATAGCCGTGCTTCGCCACCTCTTCGTGGCTCGCCGAATAGGCGAAGCCCGGCACGTCCTTGTGGTCCTTGCCCTCACGCCAGTCGTGGTAGGTGTTGGTGATCCGCGCGATATCATCGTCCGAGAACTCGCGCCGGGTGCGGTCGACCATATGGCCGAGCTTGCGGGCATCGATGAACAGGATTTCGCCGCGCCGGTCGCGCAGCTTGGCATCGCCGACCAGCCCGTTCGACTTGTCCTTGGCAAGGAACCACAGGCACACCGGGATCTGGGTCGAATAGAACAGCTGGCCGGGCATCGCGATCATGCAGTCTATCACATCGCTCTCGACCATCGCCTGTCGGATCTCGCCCTCGCCGCTCTGCGTGGAGGACATGGACCCGTTGGCCAGCACCACGCCCGCCGTGCCGGTCGGGCCTAGATGGTGCAGGATGTGCTGCAGCCAGGCAAAGTTCGCATTACCGGCAGGCGGAATGCCAAACTTCCAGCGGCCATCCTCACGCAGGCGGTTGCCACCCCAGTCCGACACGTTGAACGGCGGATTCGCGAGCACGTAATCGGCGCGCAGATCCGGCAATTCGTCACGGTGAAAGCTGCCGTCGCTGTTCCAGCGGATATCGGCGTCGATCCCGCGCACCGCCAGGTTCATCATACAGAGCCGCCAGGTCGTATGGTTCGATTCCTGGCCATAGACGGCAATGTCGCCAATGCGCCCGCCGTGGTTCTCGACGAACTTCTCCGACTGCACGAACATGCCGCCCGATCCGCAGCAGGGGTCGTAAACGCGGCCATCATGCGGCTGCAGCATCTCGACCATGGTGCGCACAACCGAACGCGGCGTGTAGAATTCTCCCCCGCGCTTGCCTTCTGCACCGGCGAACTGGCCAAGGAAGTATTCGTAGACGCGGCCGAGCACATCGCGGCTCTGTCCCTCGTCGGATTTGAAGCCGATGCCGGAGATGAGGTCGATCAGCTCGCCCAGCATGACGTGGTTGAGCGCAGGGCGGGCGTAGTCCTTCGGTAGCACTCCTTTTAGCGAAGGGTTCACCTTCTCGATCTCGAGCATTGCCTCGTCGATCAGCTTGCCGATGCCGGGCTGCTTGGCGCTCGCCTGCAAATGTGCCCAGCGCGCGGCCTTCGGCACCCAGAACACGTTGTCGGCCCGGTATTCGTCCTCGTCCTCGACGCCGTCCGGATACTCTTTTTCGAGTTCGGCGCGCTTGGCCATGAAGCCATCGGAAATATGCTTGAGGAAGATCAGGCCGAGGACAACGTGCTTGTAATCGGACGGCTCCATATTGGCGCGGATCTTGTCCGCCGCCTTGAACAGTTCGGCCTCGAAACCGAGGTCGCCGCCTTTGGAACTGTCTGCTTTCTTTGCCATTCTCACCCCTCAAACCGTGCGGCCAAGCCAGCGATAGCAAGGCTGTGACGGTCTCGCTACGCTCAACTCCAGCAAATCAGGGCGTTTCTACTCTAAATCACCAATGAAAATCGAACAGCGGGGCGCAGTCCCAAAACTGTGCCCCTTTCTGAAAATGTGCGGCTAAGACGGGATCACCAATTCGCGGAACCCGTTCTCCAGCTCAATCGCATAGTCGGCCAGAAGCGGGACCAGCGCATGATCCGACCGCCGGCGCAGAAAGCCAGAGATCAGAGCAATCGCTGCAGGCTTGAAGCGCAAGCCGTCGTGTCCTTGTGCAATGAGCCACCCGACCATCGCGAGCGAGAGAAGTAGGCAATCGAGCTCGACGTGATCACGTAAGGACGCCCATTCTGCATCTCGCTTCGGCCGCGAGACGCTTGGCTTCGCAGCAACCAGTTCTTCCGGGATGTCGAGGCGCAGCAGCACTTGGCTCAAATGAGACCATGTGCGTCCGCCCCCCTTCAGAAGCAGTGCCAGATCCAAATGCGGGCGAGGGCCTTTGCGTCCGGGCTGATCAAGCAACTGTGGCGGCAGCGGCAATCCGTGCGCCATACTTGCAAGCACGAGCACGGGAATATCGGTCGCCAAGCCCCCGAACGTGAGCACCGGCGTATCGGCCCGGGCTCGCAGGTAATCGAAAAGCTGCGCGACCACTGCCTGTTCGTCACCCCACCCGTGCTCGGTCCAAGATGCCACTTCGCCCGTCGCGACGCGGCCCTCGGAGTCCACCGAGAACTCGAATACGGACGCGGCCATCACGCGCTTAACGGCCGTAGCCCGCCGGTTGGATTTCGGATCCATCGTCCTGTGAGCTTCATAGAGATGCTCGTCCCAATACATTTCGAGGTCCAAAGCGAGGTAAGTATTCGTTTTCATGTGCCTTTTCCTTTCAATCAGTGTTCGGCACTTTCAACTGCCTTCAGAAAGGGAGCGGGCGAGCCCGCTCCAGAACCCGCCAAGCTTCCCACGCGGCGTAGAGATGCGTCCGCTCGTCGCGATCGTGAAGAAATCCGATAGCTGTCAGCCAAACGGCCTGGGCTCTCTCGGCAGCTTCGCGCTTCGCCTGCAGAAGGTTCGGAGGTCGGTCGCTGACCATCAGGCCATGCTCTCGACCGAGCCGGGCGAGCGTGCTTTCGGACGCTCGGATAACATGACGCTGGAGCGGTGGCAGAACAGCCGTTCCTGGCAGTTCCTCGTAACGCGCGTTTCGGCGCCGCAGATATCGCTCTCGATGGTTGAGAGAGGACGTTCGGCATCCGAGCGCATAGGTGTGGCGGTGGAGCAGGCAGCGGACATGCGCTGCTGGTGCTCGCCAGTCGCCGTCCGGCTCGAAAGTGACGTGGGTCGATGCGAACCGAGCCTCATCGTCGCTCGTTCGCTCGACCGAGAATGTGGCAACGCAGACAATCAGTCTGGCGTAATCTTCAACTTCGGTTGCGCTGGCCATCCGCACAGTCGAAATTGCCAAAACGTGGTTTGGGTGTTCAAGCATGGGTGTCTCCCCCATGCGCCGCGGGCGGCATCTCCAGAGAGACACCGCCCGCAAGCGACTGGGTTTTCAGGATGGGTTTGTGGGTTACGCGGCCATGCTGTCAGGGCCGGTCTGGAAGATCACGACTTGCGGATCCCAGGTTGCATTCTCAGCGGTTTCACCCTCGAGCGCGGCTTCGTAACGCCGCTTGGCTGCTCTCAATGCCTTCGTCAGCTTCGCTGCCGGTGGTGCCTTCGTTTCGATCAGCTGAAAGCGGCGATCAATGGTAAAGCACCGCTTTCCATCGGTGGTGATCAGTTCCAGCGGCTTGGACTTGCTCCGCTCCACCATCTCGACCTTGAAGAGCTCTGCTCCGGCCGGGGTCCTATACACCAGGATGGTTTGATCCACCTCGCGTGCCGAAACGCATTCGTAACAATGCAGCAGGGTATCGCAGCGATCGAGGATCGCTTTCTTGGCGATGCCGACAAGGATCTCTTCATTCTGTGCATCCACTGCGGCAAAGTTCAATCCAGCTGTGAGAGGCGCTACGTGAGGGAAGCCCATGCACTTGCGCAGGGCGGCCATACGCTGCTTGCGATGCTGCACGCCGCGATCGTTTGTATTCGTCATTCTTCAAGTCCTTCGTTTGAGGTTGCGGCCGTATTCGGCCGGAGCATTTTCCTTTCCCGAATCCTGCTCACCCAATCCCCGCCCCAGCGGCGCGCGCCTTCGACTTGACCGGCTTCCAGCGCCAGTCCGCGCGATAGCGATCGAAGGCGCGCACCGGCACGATTGATGGTGCCTTACCGGTTAGATCGCGATACCAGGCCAGCTCTTCCTCATATTCGTCTTCACGCACGAGGAGGTGCGCAACCTTGTTGAGGCTGGAGTATCGATAGCCGCGCCGCCGAACGTCGTTCCAAAAGCGCCACGGCAGATTCGTGGCCTCGAAACGCCAGGTTTTGGCTCTCGCGCCGGCCAACGCGTGCGAGAGCACGGTCCTGCCATCCGCGACCTTGTGGGACAGCAGATTCACCAGTGTCTCGACATCATCTGTTGCCCGATGCGCCCTGTCGTTAAACAAGCCCGCCTGCGTGGCGAGGTATCCCTGATTCCGGCCATCGAAGCCCAATCGGCGCCACGGCACGTCCGCCATGGCGCAGATCCAGGCCATCGTGCCAGCTTCCGGCACCAGCTCCTCAAGATGCTGACGATCGAAAGCGGCATTGAAGCTGAGGCACGCATCGGCCTCGTCGATCCAGCTCGCAATTTTCGTGGGAGAGAGGCGCTGGCCTGCGACCATATCGTCTGTGATATTAGTAAGTTCGCTGATCTTACGCTCAATCGGCCGACCAGGGTCATTGAACGCGCCCATCGGACCTTCGATCGAGAGGATACGCCCATCGCGATCCACATCGATCATGGCACCAGCGAATTCCAAAATCTGATGGTATTGCGGATCGAAGCCTTCGGTCTCGAGATCGATCACGGCGATCTTGCAGTGTCTTTCGCCAGCAATGCTGGGCCACTGGGAAAGCGGGGTGATCCGGCGTAGGGTGCGCCTATCAACTGCCTGCCCGTCTGTTGAAGTTACCGGGTGCTGTGTATTCATTAATATGTCCTCGCTTTTGAGTAACGAGGACAGCCGAAGGCATTTTCCTTTCACCAGCTGTCCTCGTGGACAGCGGTTCCCTTCAGCTATGTGCACCTGGAGGTGCGAAATTTTCCTGATGCGGATATATGGGAGGTCGAATGGGTTTTGATTTAGAATCCGAACCCTTGATGTTGGGCCATCGCAGCCTGACGGTTTTGTTCGAGCTTCTGTTCCGCCTCGATAGCGAGCCCGTGCTCTTCCTTGTTTCGGATCTCCAGACCACGGGCAATGGCGGTCTTCAGGACTACGGTTCCGTCCCAGCGAGCCCAAAGCAGCGAAAGGCGCAGGTCAGCCTGACCATCCTTGATCGCTTCCTGAAGCTGCGAGGAATTCTTGTATGATGATCGAGCGAACAGTTGGGCGATTTCGCTCTGTTCATCCTGCTGCCTCTGAAACCACAACTGGAATTGCTCGCGGTGCCGATCCTTTTCCTGCGCAGCCTTCAACGTCTCTGAAATGTTGATCGACAAGAGACGAAACTTCCCATCACCAG
Organism: Erythrobacter sp.; assembly: GCF_036351135.1. Classification (GTDB taxonomy): domain Bacteria; phylum Pseudomonadota; class Alphaproteobacteria; order Sphingomonadales; family Sphingomonadaceae; genus Erythrobacter. The sequence continues at coordinate 80,569 of NZ_JAZBON010000034.1, read as the reverse complement.
CCATTACCATCGGAATTGGACGGGTTGCCATCCGCTCGAGATCGGCCGGCGACAAATCCGACTGAGTGACGACGGTGCGTTTTGCTGCGACCGCACTTTTCGTATCGATGGCCTTGGCCGCAGGCGCCGGGGCCCTCGCGACGTCGCCGGCAGGTTTCTGGTGCGATTCCTGAGTGCCGGAAATCGGTTGATTGGTTCTCCGATTTCCGGCTCCGGTGCGGGACGGCTCGGACGACGGCGGAAGATCCTGGGAATTCGAGGACGACCGGGTCTGCCTCGCGAGCGATGCAGCACGTGCATTGCGGCTCGCTGCCATCCATCTCTCGTCCTCCTCAAGCGCCGCTCTCTCGCGAGCGGCGCGTTGTTCTTCGGCGAGCGATCCGCCGGTGGATTTCGGTCTGAGGGCTGTCGCATCGGATATCGGGGGAAACTCACCCAGGCTCTTGGCGGGCGCTGGTGAGGCTGCTTCATTTGACGTTGTCGAACTGGGCAAATGGACCGATTGCGATTGCCGCGCACTTTTCGCTTCAGCCTCTGCACGTGCATCCATTCGCTCATTTTGCAGGGTCATCAGATCAGACCTATCAGACGCAGTCCGTGCCACGATTTGCCGTGGCAGCTTATGAGCTTCTGCATCGCGCTGATTGATCGTCGCCACGAGAGTCTTTCGGCCATTATCGCTCCCCATCGAGATCGCGAACGGTATGGAATGGGCCCTCAGCTTGTTTAACGCAGCCACAACCGACTGACCTTCAGGCGCTGACCCTGCCGGGGCCATACTCGTATTTTGCGACCGAGATTGGCGGGCATCGGTAGCTTCGCCTTGACGAACAGTAGCCACGCGAACATCCGAAGCGCGATTGTCGACCTCGGCGTCCCTCGGTTTCATCTGATTGGCGGGGACAGCTGTCTTTTTCGCTGGGGCCTCGGAATCCACCGCACGAATACGAGTGCGCAGGTTCTGCATTCCACTCGTGAGGGCGGGCCAGATGCGGTTGAAGCGCGACAGCATTTCGGCGGACTCCTTAGCCAGCCTCTCTGCGCTATAATCTTCCCGCTTGTTTCGCCGAAGCGAGGTCGCCGAAGGTTCGGGCTGGCTGTCCCAATTCGTTTCGCGCGTTGCGAACTTGTAGATGTATTCGGCGCGAGAACGAAGGCGGGCCCCCAACAGCTCAACATAACCGGCAATAAAGCCCGCGACGGTCGCCGGATCGCCATCCGGTTGGTCACCGCCGGGGAACTGCTTTCGCAGTTCGTTGACCTCATAATTCCACAGGCACTGCTCGTTCATCGCTCCTTCGAGCGTCGGTCGACCAGAACGTTCGAACCTCGTTTTCGCATTGCTCAAATGAACATCCGGTATTTTGTCGATGTTCCGCTCTTCGAAGCTGCGCGGATCAAACCGGTCAGGCAGGTTTTCGCGTTTCAGTTCGGCATTGATGATATCGGCGTATCGAGTGCGGAGGTGCCTGATCCATGCACCTTCCTCACGAAAGTCCGGGTGGATCTCCTGCACGAAGGGAAAGGCAGTCTTCTTTTTCCCACTGGGCGTGCGATATTCGTATTCGATCGCGCTGTCCCACATACCTGTCCACGAGGGGTCGGCATTGGCCAAGGCATCGCGCTTTAGGCAATACTGCTCGTAAGCCTTCTTGCCAGGATACCTCTCCTTACCATTGGCATCCACGATTTTTGTCGGCGGAAGGACTGGCTCGATTTCGTAGGATGCGGGATTGAACCGCAGCATTGGCCGGTGATGGTAATCTAGGTGGATATGCCAATTGCGAAAGTCGTTTTGCTCGTTTGGGCGGTGGACGACCAGCACGAAGGGCAGGTTGCGTTTAAGAAATTCCCGTGAAAGCAGTTTGATAATCCTCTCGATCGCGGCACGCGAGAGGCTACCGGGAAGCTCGAAAACAAGTCGCCGTTGAGCGATCGGCTGCTTTCCCCTGTTGAAGATTATGTCAGCGCGTTTCTTTTTACTGCTGCGGTCATGCCAGCCATGAGCCCTAAGAAACCTCTCGACCTGCTTCGATTTTCTGCCTTTGAAACAAACCCGCGAATTACCTGCCTCAAGGAACGCACGTAGGCATTCTGGAACATCCGGTTCCGCTTCGAGGTGCCGCCAGAACTCGGGATCGGTCGATTTGGCAAGATTGATGGTCAGATGCCGTTCGATGGGGTTCGGCACCTTCCTCTTCTCTGTAAGATCGATCAGACGCCATTGTTTGACAATACCGTCATCGCCCGGTCCCATCGAAGTGATAGCCAACAGATTCTTTCCATACTCTGCGGCAACGCCGGAACGTGACAGATAAAGGCCACGGTCCAAGTGTTGCCCGCCCAGTGTCGCTTCCACATAGGGGACCTTGCTTGCGTCCAAGGTATAGTGATGACGAGCCTTGAGCCGCGACGTCGAGGTTTTCGTAACCGGGTGGATGATGATCTCGCTCATATGAAATGAGCGCCCACCATCGGGCCCGCGCGGTCTCGATGGCCGCGAGGCAGGATACATCAGGTTCGTCTCCTGCGTGCGCGTGTTCCCGGCGTCCCATTCGCCAACCGCCTGCTTGCGCATCTTGCGATAGCGGTCCGGCCGCCCCGTGATATGCAGATCCTTGGTGAGTGGGTTCTTGAACAGGTTTGGTGCGCGTAGCACCGCTTCCGACATGTTGAGCCGGGCGATGAGTGCGGCGCTCGGTCCCTTCTTGCAAATTTCTGCTGCAGTGCCATCGTCGAGATTCCGGCCCTGCATCAACGCCGCTACGCATGCTTCCAGCTGCTTCAGCTGCGCGTGAGCTTGGGCGGTTGAGATGCGATCTTCCGACATGGATGAAATTGTCGGAAAATTGTCCGGTGGATGAAACCCGGAAAATGGCTATTTTTACTTGCGTATGCGGAAATGTTCTGCTGGAAATTTTGATGAACGGTGCGCAACAGGAACCGTTAATTTTCAGAACTTTCATAAAGCAATGCAGGCAGGTCCGACGAAGGAGGACCTTCCTGCCCTGTTGCGCCTGTAAATTTAGGGCTGACTGCCCTTGCCAACCCTCGAACTGCGTTGAGGCGGTTGGTCTGCTCGACCCACTACCACTATAGCAAGGGTCGGACCCTTGGGACACGCGGCATCTGGGCAGCGCGCCGGTATGGTTAGGCAAGGTATGCATGCCTTGCGACACGCCTTCCACTGCACTTGAGGCATGGTTGGTATGGCTATTGCCATTCGACCCGCGGAAAAGCCTAGCTATTCAGCGACAGCAATTCGGACCGGGTGGGGACGAATTTCTGGCGGTCGGCCAGCCAACGGCGTGCAACATCGTTGTCGATACCACCGCGCCCCTTGATGCCAGCTTTGGCCAAGGCATTGCGGGCCGCGACTTCATTCATCTGGGCGAGGTATGCAAGTTCGCGAACCGAGAGTGGCAGCCAGGTCTCCATCTCGAACTTCCAGCGAGCGAACGCTGTGCCGATTGTGACCCGCAAGGGGCTCTCCGGGTCACCCATGGGTGACGTTGTGCTGATGGTCCCGGCGGAGGCGCCATCCATGAGGGAGCCGAGGTCATCCCATGATTCCGGACCGAAGGCCTCCGGCTTGCCCGTCTGAAACGCGCAGTCGTAACTGGCTTCGATCAGGGGTGTGGCTCGGAAACGCGACAGGTCCACTTTGGTCGGATCTGCATCATCATAAGGTTCTCCCGCGTCATCCGACGACGGGAAACCCAGAAAGGCCTCAGCTGCTTCGTAGCTGCCCCAATGGGCAATCATCGCCGCCTCGGCGACCAAGGCCTTCTGCAGATCGCGCAGGACGGCCTCGCGGGGGAATGGGGTCAGCGGGTCCGCTGACGGAATGGCACCTTCCGCAACTTCATCCTCTTCGGTCAGCGACAGCTTGCCGGCGCTGATAAGGGAAGGCGGGGTGCCGTCACCGGCGGACATTCGGATTGAGAACCCCTTGCGAACCAGCCGCACCGCCTCAGCGTAGTCGGTCGTCAAAACGGCGTTCTTTCGGTAGTGCAGTTCGCTGCCGAACGACGGATCGCCGAGGACGAAATTGCCGTGCCTGTCTCTGTAAGGGTGTTCGGTCTTGCCGGTTGTGGGGTTCACGCGACTTATGACAGTCTGCTTGCTCATGCCCGCACTCCCAACGATTTCGAATAGAAGAGCTCGAGTGCCTCGCGGCTAGCCCGGATTTTCTGTGCATTCGTCTTCGGCGAAAGATCCGCTTCTGCCTTGTCGCCGAGGAAGAATGCGATCCTTTCGTTGTTCGCGCCGCTGGGATGAGGAAGTGCGGGAGCGATTTGATCTTCGCGAAGCACCCCTAGCGATACGAGGTGGCGCAGAGCCGCCATGGGCTTGTCGCCCAGAGGCTGCCACACGGCGTCTCGCAATTGTTGAGCTTCTTCAGCAAGTTCGTTCTCGACCAGCTGCCGAAGCGCAGGAGAATTCAGCATCGAGATCTGCCCGTTAAAATTCGCGCCGTCGTAGAACACGGGGTAACGAAGGGCAGAGGTGAAATGAACCTTTCCTTTGGTCGCGGGATTGAATGCCTCAGACAACGAGCGCAGGCCAAGGAGCTCATTGGCGCCCACTGCATCCATGAGTTTGACGAGGTTTGCCCGCATCGCGCCTCCGAAGCTGGCCGCGAACTTTGCCGAGCGACTGGCCTCGGCGGGAGCTTCGCCGCGCGCGATCGCGGATCGGTAAGCAGCGTTGGCGAGATCACGCTGCTGCGCACCAGGCGTGATTCCGACGATGACGAGCTTGGCGCCGTTTTCGATATGATCGAACGCTGAGCGCTCGACGCAGATTGGTCCCTCTTCGGCGTAGATATGGAAGAGGGTGTCATTGTTGATTTGAGTAGCCACGATGGTGGATCTCCGATGTGTTGTTGGGTTAGCGCTTGAGGCGCTTGGTGCGGTGTGCAAGAGTAATGACGCGGCCGTTTTCAACGACGGCGTAAGCATTGAGCAGCGGTTCGACGAACCGCAACGCTCTGCTTCCCCCGAAGTCCCGGGCGATGCGCTTGCGAGCCTGCTTGTCCATGAAGAGCACGTCGGCTCCATCATGGCGGCAGCTAGCGCCATATCGCTCGAAGAGCTCGACGGCCAAAGGCGGAATACTCCGTTGCTGGCTGCGTTGGGTTGCGTGCCGCGTCATCATACTACTGCTCCATTACGTGTGAGTTGATACCTCCCAGTAGAAGGGTGCCGCAAGCATTACAAGAGGGTTGTTTATCGCTCATAACTTTTTTGTAGTGTCGCGGTCAGGAGAAAATTTGGAACGCCTCAGCCGGGAGTTGCCGGCCGCATTCCGACAGCAGAGAACCATCAGTCTCTTCGATTGCCGCTTGCGGCAAATCATGGATCCTCGGGTCTTAGGCCACGAGCTTACCACGAAGTATCTGATAAACCTTATAGAAGGGATTTCTCCCGCATGGCACCCTAAAGGGAGACGCCAGGATGTTCAGCGGGAATCAGGATCAGTTTGCAGTAATTACCAATAAGCGTCTTGAGAGTTTGCTCGATGGAATGGATGCAGGAAATGGGATATCGCTGGCTTCGGCTATCGCGGTAGCACTCGAAGTAGATCGGCGCATCAGCCCGGCCTCCGACGAACGCTCGACCGCTATCTCGGATGACGCCCTCATCGATCTTGCCGTCGATGCTCAATACACTTTCACCCACCCAAATTCACAGACTGCGCTACCGTTTGGCACGATCCTCGAATCGAAAGCTCTCGGCGAGATTCTGATTGGCGGAGAGCGCTGGGTGTTGGATGCAGGCCGACCCGGTTTGCATCCCGTCTGGACGACGCGTAGGGATGCGCATGGTCCGAACCTCGAACGACTGCATCGACACATATCGAGGCTGACGCGCAACCTAGCTTGCCGCCGCCTTGGTCTCCCTCAGCCAGCGCTGGTCTGCGACTTTGATGAACGACACCTCTTGCACTTTGAACCGCACGCGGAGGCTGGGGGCGTTGTCCTTCAATGCTGGGCGAATGGAACTGGTGCACCCAGGTTTTGCAGCGCTCTTCCGGCACAGATCGAGGCATTCGCGAAAGCGATTGTATTGGATATGCGCGCGTTCTGGAAGCAGCGTAAGGAGGTGGCGCGACAGGCAGCTGAGGTCCGCCACATCGTTACACCTTTTGTGGAGGAATATAACTCTCAGGTCGATGCGATAATTGTCGGCATGAGCTTCCAGTCGAACGACGATGACCTGGACTTTTATGTGCACTACGTCGGAATTGACGAAGCCATGAGGCGGGGTCTCGTCCTTGACATGATTCCGGCGTCTAGGCGGAACCTAGTCAAACATGGTCACTTCATTGGACCGAACCCAAGAATCGCTTACGGCCCAGAAGAACTTGCAAGTCTACGTAGCCATGGAGCTGACGGGAGGATCACGGAATTAGCTGCGGCCATCCTCTCATCAGGAAAGGTGGACTCAAGCCAGATACTTCACGAACTCGCCCGCTCTTACGATGTCACCTTTGAACTCTCGACAACCGGTGCTCCCCTTTTCGGTGCACTGTATTGGTCTGGCGGAACAATCCATGCAGAGTTGTCTAGGCATGCGGCGTTGAATTGGTCGCGAGACAGGCTTGAATTGTATGGAGTCGAGCTGCCGCAAGCGAAGCAGATCGCGATGAGCGGGAGACCTGTTTCAGAATTGGCTGATCTCCCATTCGGAGGAGACATCATCGTGGAAAAGATCGAGACGCTCTACAGCGGCATTCGCCTGCACGTGGGCGAAAAGCCTTATCTAATCGAACTTTCGTCCGGGAAGATTTGGGAGTGTCCGGAGGAATTATTCTGAAGATATGGCCTAGGTTCATTTGCATCGACAAGAGCACCCGGCAAGCCAAGTTCAAGTCTCAAAAAAACATGAAGTTGCGGCGACCTACCTTGGCGCATACGCTCGGTTTCGATAGGGTTTAGACCGTTCGGGATTTCTTCATGCCGGTTGCGCGGTCCGTAGGCTCGGCCTGCGAAGGCTCTAGGTCACAATAGCCTGACACGTTCGAATGCTTCTTGGGGGTTGCATGGAAATTACGGAATGGCTCGGTCACGGGCTCATCTATTTCTTCACAGAGATACCAATCATCGGCGATGCGATGGCGGCTTTCCTGGCGGTTGTGCTGATCGGCGCCGCGCTCGTGATCGCCTACCGTTACAGGCGCAAATATCACGCCCCTCTTGCGGACGCGATCTATGCGCGTGTCCGCCTTCTCGATGAAATAACGGGCGGCAGCACCGCCGATGTAGACCAGGCGCGCCTCGAGTTCGCGCGCCGCTTCAACGACATTGATGAGCAAATGATGGAGGCGAACGATCCCGAGGCGCTGCCTTTGCGCAGAACTTGGGAGGAGTATCGCGAGACGATTGTCGATCCCTCGGCAGAGGTTCTTCAGAACTCCGCACGCCCCGAACACTTCTTCGTCAATTTAGGCGACCGCCACCGCGGGTTAAATTGGTTTGCCAATATATTCATCGCGCTGGGACTTCTAATCACTTTCCTGGGCATCATCGCGGCCCTTTCGACACTCGATTTCAGCGGCGGTGTCGACGCGATGCAGGAGCGGCTCAATGACTTGATGAAGGTCGCTGGAGCAAAGTTCTGGGCCTCGGTAGGAGGCATTGTGGCCTCCATCATTCTTCGTTCCTATGATTACCGGTTCGGCAAGCGGATCAATGACGGTCTGTCCATACTCTGCGACAAGCTCGAGCATGGGATGGCTTATCTGCCACCGCAACGGATCGCGAGCGATCAGCTTGAACAACTTAAAGAGCAAACGCCGGCACTCCGCACCTTCTCAGAGCAGCTTGCTGCCGCCCTCGACGGGGCTTTGGAGAAGCAGATGGCTCCCATGATCACCCATCTCGGATCGATCCAGCAGGGCATAGACAAGATCAGCGGCGGCGGTGGTGAAGCCGTCCGCGACGCGATCGCTTCAAGCGCTGGTGCCGAAATGGCCGGGCTGGCGGATGCCATTGGCGCGATGACACATTCCATGGCCTTGATGTCTGAACGGATAGAAAAACAGAGCGGTGAAGCTGATCGCCAGATCGAAGAAGCTGTCAGGCGCTTCGGTCAAGCCTCGGAAGAAATGCGTTCAGCGTTTGGAGAACTTAATCGTAACTTCGGCGTTGTTGCTGACCGCATGCGGGAAGAAAATGAGCAGGCCAGCGAGCTTGCGAGGCAGCGGATGGACGAACTGCTGAGCAATCTCGGGAATACACTTGACGAGATGAAGTCCGGTCTCGCCTCTGCTGCGAGCCAGATGGGTGAAGCGTCTGCACAAGCCGCGAATGATGCGGCCCGGATTGGCCAAGAAGCAATGGAAAAATCTTTCTCGGAGTTCGTTGAACGGTTCAATCAGACTGGCCAACCGCTGGTTGGCAGCATGAAAGATGCAGGGGAAGCTATCTCATCGTCTGCAAATGGTCTTTCCAGTGCGCAAAACGCCATCGGAGATCATGCGCGTGCGATTGAGCAAGTAGCAGCGCGATCAAGTGATCTCGCTACTGCTTTCGGAACGGTGGCCAACGACGTCGAGGCGGCTACGGCCCCTGTCCGTCAGTCGGCAGCTTCCATTGCTGAAGCAGTCAAATCCGTTGAATCCATTGTTTCAAACAATGCGCAGTCGTCCGAAAGCGCACGCGACGAGATGCGCCAACTTGCCGCAGCGCTAAACGAGACTGCAAGTGCCGCCTCCTCCGCATGGTCTGAATATCGCGCTCGCTTCGAAGACGTGGACAGGGCTCTAGGCGATGCGATCGAGAAGATTTCCGACGCTGCCGGCAACCATGCTTCGAACCTCAACGAACGGGTCGGCCAGATCGACAAAGCGCTAGGCGATGGAGTGGCGCAGCTCGCCGGCGCTCTCGAACCTCTCACGACCTTGCGGGATACCGTCGAGGAACTTGCCGGCATCCTTGCCAACCAGAACAGGGAAGCCGCTGAATAATGGAAGGCGTGGTCCGCCGGAAGCCGCCTGAGGAGGGCGAAAGCTATTTTATGTCCATGACGGACATGATGGTCGGCTTGCTTCTTATCTTCATTATCCTGTTAGCCTACTTTGCCCTCAATCTGCAGACGAAAACCGAGGAGCTGACAGGCGCTAACAGGACCCGCGCCGAGATCCTCAACGATTTGCAGCAGTCATTGAAAGACCGAGGGCTCCAAGTGGAAATCGACACCAAGACCGGAGTTCTGAGGCTCCCCGACGACGTCCTGTTCGACAAAGGCCGATGGGAACTGACGGAAAGGGGGCAGGCCGCCATCAGCAAAGTTGCCAACGCCATGGTCGAGGTCCTGCCCTGCTATACCGCTTCCGATCTTTGCGAAGGCGAACGCTCACCGCACTTGATCGACGCTGTCTTTGTCGAGGGGCACACGGACTCTGATGTGATGTCTGGCGGCATGAACAACTATGGACTTTCGGTGCGCCGGGCAGAGACGACCTTCACCATGCTCCAGCGCAACCAACCGGCCCTGCGCGGTTTTCTCAATAGACCGGCGGGAGAAGACGGCTCGGCACCAATCCTCAGTCTGAGTGGCTATGGTCCAGACCGTCCCGTCGATCGTGGAGATTCCGAAGAAGCCAAGAAGCGTAATCGACGGATCGACTTGCGCTTCCTGATGACGACGCCAAGCGCTGGCCTCGATCGCGACATTTTGCGGCAGGAGAAATGAGTTCGCTGCGGTCTGCAATCGCGAGAATGGAGGCCTTGGCATCCGCCGGGCTGGCGAAACCTCCGACGACACAGCCCGAGTTACGGCGACAATTGGCCAAGCTCGATGCATGTGTGGGTGAAGCAGAGCCCGTCATTGAACTCAAGCCATTCCTGCGAGGCGCGGCCGATACGGGTGCAAACGGCTTGCCGCGGTTCCAACTCAACAGGGTTCTGCGCGGAGCATGGTGCGACACAGAGTTCGATGAGCTGGGCGTAGCGGCGCTCGAACGGGCCGATGTCGATCATCGGCGCAGTTCGGACCAGGCTGTGATCGACGGCTACCTTACCTATTTCCCGAAAGGCCGCTCGATCATGCCGATGCTAGCAGAAGCTGCATCCCGCGCTGCCGTTCGCCATAACTGGGCGTGGCGCGAGCGTGGCGCACGCTGGGATCTGTTTAAGCCGGAGATAGGACCAGCTAAAGTGGCACGCGATTTTGTTACGCACGATGCAGATGGCATTTCCTTCTTGATGCGCGAGACGGGCCTTGGCGCAAACCTTGCGGCTAGCGGGTTTGGTCAAGCAACTTTCGCCGAGACCTGCAAAGCAACCGCAGAGCTTCAGCCAGCAGAAGCAGTCGGCCCGCAGCGCAGTATCCTGCGTATGTTTGATACCGAAGCGCAGGCAGGACAGTTGGAACTGGTTGTTCGCGCCCTGCTCGAGCCCTGGATCAGCACCAAACCTGAACCCGAGCATCGAAAGGCGATTTCCGAATTTCTGCTCGATCAGGTGGGTGATCCGCGTCTCCAGCGCACCCGATGGGACAGGATCGTGCGATCGCTCGCTGAGTCGATCGGCGAAGAACGTGCGCGCGAGGTTACCCAGATATTCAAGCGCTGGCTTACCGAAGTCGCGATGCGCGAGTTCTTTCGCGCCATCGCAAAGACTACGGATCGGCCCGATCAGTGGGCACAGCGCGAGAAATTCTGGATGGCATACCTCGATGAGGGCCTTGTCAGCGATGCCTGGCCCGCCTTGGGAATCCGGGCGCGCAATAGGATCGAGGATCTCATTCGTCAAAGTGGTGAACGCCCGGAATATGGCATTATTCGGGGCGGTCCTGCCGCGTCTTCATCCATCATCATGCAGATAGGCGACCTACGCATATCAGAATGGAGCGATAACGGATCCTGCCGCTTCTGGAGTGACACCGATCCAGGTGCACCGAAACTCTACGCAAAGGTATACGACGGCGGGAAGCTACGGACCACCAGCGGGAGGTCGGATTTCGAGTATGAGTCTCACGTCCCCGCGAGTCCTGGGTGGGAAGGTAAGTTCGCCGGTATCATCCATCGCCGGACATCAATTGCGCATCCCCATTTCGGGAGAGGCCGGGGCCGCAACTGGAATGATCGATGGTAACGACCAAGTTCATTGCCACACAGAGCGAGGGCGGCGGTGAGACGATTGCGCTTCTCCGCGAACAGCAGGGCGGGCTATTCCGGCGAGCATCGAACCAGATCGTGCCGGTCTCGGAGTGGCCCAGAGTAGCCCCCGAAGCTGGGCAGGCCGCTCTGGCACTGGCTCGAGCTCTCGATGATGATGGTCAGATCAGTGAAGAGGCGGAAGGCATAGTCCTTCCACCGGAGATCGTCGCACGGCTAGATGAGGCCGACGCATTCGCCCTCGGTCTCCCGCCGGCAACGTCGATGACCCTTCAGCTCAACTCAGGGGGGTCGCTCGCTGAGGGAACAATCAAAGTCGATACGAAATGGGTTCGCCGCGGTGGCCTGCCTGTTCGAGCCGACATCGCTGGCGCGCGTCTTCGAGAAGGCGGGCGTGTCGGACGGATTCCCGAGCCGATATACTCGACCTTCCAGTGCGCACTTGCGGTCAACGCGGCTGATGATCCCGATCAGCGCCGTGCTGCATTTGCCGAGCTTCGTTCGACGCTCGGAGACCACATCGGCACCGGGATCGAGGCGGATGGCTTTCTTGAGCGTGTCCGGATTGCCTATGCCGCCAATTTTTCGCTCAACGCAAAGACCGACCATGGACGTTTCGATTTCGACCCAGTCCTCTTCTCGAGAAACGTAAGCGAGAGCGCTGAGGGCGACCTGGTCGACGAGGAAGAAGCGTCGCTACTTACCCCGCAGGACAATCAGCATTTTCAGCGCAGGTTCCGGGGCCAAGACGGCGGGCGGCGAAGCTATCTGCTTTCAGACGGGACCCTCCTCTTTCTTGACCCGATGCTGGGAAAAGCCCTCGACATTGTGCGCGCGAAGCAGGTGGGCACCTCCCAGGAAAGGCGCGAATTTTTGCGCTCCCCACAACGTGTCATGCGAGAGGAGCTCGAACTAGACGCGAGTGGCGACGACGAAGCCGCTGATCGCCTCTTTATCGAGACACAGCAATTCTCCGAGCGGGTCAGCGGGATCGAGGTCTGGCAAAAGCCGGTCCTTCCCTGGATCAAACCCAAACCAAACAGCTGGCTACCAGAAGGATTTGGCCTACGGATCGGAGATCCACCCGATGCGCGCCACGTCCAACTTGCGCCTGGCGAAGCCGAAAAACTTGCTTGTGACGTCGAGACGGCGATCGATGCAGGCAAAGAAACAGTAAGCTGGGCTGCTGATGAAATCCCGGCTACTCCGGCGACACTTCAGGCTACCCGCGCAATTGCGAACCTTGAAGACGAAATAAGTCGAGTTCGCGAAGAGCGCGCGGACTTCGAGCTATCACCGACAGAGACTGCTGAAATCTTCTTCCTTCAGGTCGGTGAGAATTTCGAGCAACTAGATTATGCGCGCCTGCCTCGTCCGAGTGCGGGAGTGACGTCTTTTGAGCTTCCTGAGCTCCCTGACGGCATGAGGTCAAATCCCAAGCCTCATCAGGTGCAAGCGTTCGCCTGGTTTGCAGAAGCTTGGGAGCGGCGACTACCGGGCGTTTTGCTCGCCGACGATATGGGGCTCGGAAAGACCTTCCAAGCGCTGATGTTCTTGCTGTGGGTGCGCCAGCGATCATCACAACGGAAGCCCGTTCTGATCATTGCGCCAACCGGGCTACTGCGAAACTGGCAAGCCGAAATTTCGCAGCATATTGATGCTGGCCTTTTGGGGCCGGTTGTAGAAGCGTTCGGCGCAAACCTGCGAAACTTTCGTCTTGAAGCTGGAAGCGATATCCGCGGTGGAACATCGCGACTGGACGTGTCCGAATGGGCTAACGCCGGGATCGTGCTGACGACCTACGAGACGATGCGTGACTATCACATGAGCTTCGCGCGTATTCCCTTCGCGGCGATCGTCTACGATGAAATTCAAAAGCTGAAAAATCCTGCCAGCCAAATGACCCGCGCGGCAAAGGCCTTGAACGGGACTATCCAGGTCGCAATGACTGGCACCCCAGTCGAGAACCGATTACAGGATCTTTGGTCAATCGCGGATACGGTGTATCCGGGCTTCTTGGGGTCTAGCCGAGAGTTCGAGAGCAGCTTCCCGGCGAACGATCTCGATCGACTTCGGGATCTGCAAAGCCGTCTGACCGAACGAGACGGAGAACTGCCACCCTTTATGCTTCGCCGCATGAAGGACGAGATACTCACGGGTCTCCCGGAGAAAAGTTCACGTAAATATTCGGTCAAGATGCCGGCGGCTCAAGCTCAGGCTTACGACCTAGTGCTTGCTAGGGCCCGAGCACTGCGGGAAAGCGGTGAGCAGGGAGCGATGCTCAAGGTCCTCCACATGCTGCGGGGAACATCGCTCCATCCCTTGCCGCCGCGCGGCATCACGGACATCGATGAATACATCGGACAATCTGCGCGATTGCAAAAGACCTTCGATATCCTCGAAGAGGTCAAAGAACGCGGCGAGAAGGCACTCCTTTTTTGCGAAGATCTTGAGATGCAGGCATTTCTCGCAACAGCGATTCAGGAGCGCTTTTCACTCGATCAACGTCCGATGTGCATCAGCGGCAAAGTAGCTGGCCATAAACGCCAAGAGATGGTCACCCGGTTTCAAAGTTCACCAGCACCCTTCGACGTTCTTATTCTATCGCCGAAAGCGGGCGGTGTTGGACTGACAATCACCGCCGCAAACAATGTCATCCATCTTTCCCGGTGGTGGAACCCTGCGGTCGAGGACCAGGCGACTGACCGGGCTTACCGGATCGGACAGACTAAACCGGTGACTATTCACATCCCGATGGCTGTCCATCCAGATGATGCGATCGGCCCCTCGAGCTTCGACGAACGTCTCGATGAACTGATGGAGCGCAAGCGATCCTTGAGCCGGGGCCTGCTCCTGCCACCGGAAAGCGAACGAGACGTGGAGGACCTGCTTTCCGACGTGCTCGATGGCCGCCCTTCAAGACCGCAGGATGCGAGCAGCTTGCTCGGCATCCCCAAAGAGATTGAGACGGATGGAGAAGGTGATCGGCAAGAGGTCGGCGATCAAGAGCCTGACTCATCCTCTGCTTTACCACAGGCGTCAGAGATCAAAGAGCCAGCAGGTGATGGCAAGATTCCCCACCCGCTCGAAAACTCGACCGAGGAAGATGACGCTGAGGCAGCCACCGACGATACAACCAAGATATCTCCATCGAGTCATTCCTCGGAAGAAGCAGCGCCTTCGGAACCGTCCAGGGCCGCAGAAAATGTCCGCCCCATCGACGCTGGGGACCAAACTCGCCGCCCCATCCTGTCAGTGCGCACGCCGGTTGAAGCAGCAGAGGCGCGCGCGCCATCGGTTCAACGGGTTGTCTTCGAGCAATACGGGCAGCGAGACTGGACTATCTTCGAACAATACGCTCGCGATGCACGAATAGACTGGCTCGAAATCCAGGATCCCTATTGCTGTGCGAACGAGCAAGCGCGAGGGCGCCTGATTAACTTCATCAGTCGGTTTGAAGGCCTCGCTTCTGAACTAACGACCGTCCAGATCATCGCTTTTGATGCAGACTCGGTGCAATCGCGCACGCCGGAAAGCACGCCAGAGCAGCGCCGAGACCTCGAAGAGCGCTGGAACCGCATGTTCCCTTCCGTATCTCTTCATTTAGCGCAGAAGTCCCGGCGATCGACTGGCGATCTGCATGATCGCTTCGTCAGGGCCAAGCTGGAGAATGGAGACCGCGTAATATGGGATTTGGGTCGAGGCATTGACGGCGTCATGAGTGCACGTTGGTCATGTATAGTGAACGCCTTTTACGAAAAATTTGCGGGGGCTTCAAAATGACCAATCTTCAGAAGCTGGAAAGGCAGTTCGATCTTGCGATGTTCGAGGTCTATCGGCGCGCGAAGGATGAGGCCGGCTACAACGCAACGATTTTTCTCCAAATGCTCTCTGACACCAATGGGCGGCGCACCACGAAGGCACTCATCAATGCAGCAAAGCCCTCAGATGGGTATACCGCCCTCTACATGCGAGAACGTCTGGACCTGACTGTCGAAGCTTTGGTCATCGAAGACCCGCGCTGGCACGCCCTTTTCACTGAGGTTGAGCTTAAACGGGCACTTCGACGATTGAAGGATTATTGCTACGACCCGCGCTCAACGCCCAAACCCAGCTAGATCATTCCCTTACGATCGCGGTGGATGGCGAGATCGTGCATAGGCGTGTGGACAAGCCAGTTTTGTAAGGTGATCGGCTTGCAACTCGAATCGTCTCGATTCATGGTGCCTATAACGAAACCGCGACGAGGTGCCACGGCAAGGTGCCACGCGGTTTTGAATCGCAGGGAAACCTGAGCCTTTCCAGGCATTTGGTATATTCCGGAAAAATGGCAGGGGTGACAGGATTCGAACCCGTGGCCCTCGGTTTTGGAGACCGATGCTCTACCAACTGAGCTACACCCCTGCAGGAGGCATCGCGCTCTATCGCGCGCGTTGGCGATAGGCAATATGTCTTTGCCTCAGGCGCGGCGGTATGCGCATCGGTGAGTGCTTTGTCGGATTGTGCCTAGAACCGTGCGCCTAGGGCGCTAGACTGAAACATCCCATGCATTCGCCCCGGCACCCATCCTCGCGCTCTCCCATACCGGTGGAAACGCTGCTTCTCGCCTATCGCAGCGGCATCTTTCCGATGGCCGACCGGCGCGACGACGAGGAGATCTTCTGGGTCGAGCCGCGCGAGCGGGCGATCATCCCGCTCGAAGGCCTGCACGTCTCGCGCTCCTTGCGAAAGGTGCTGCGCGCCGATCGCTACCGCGTGACCATCGACGAGGCCTTCTCAGAGGTCATTCGCGCCTGCGCCGCGCCGCGTCCGGGCCACCCCGAAAGCTGGATCAGCCACCGGATCATCGCCAGCTACGAGGATTTGCAGGCGGCGGGCCATGCCCATTCGGTCGAATGCTGGACGATCGGCGAGGACGGCGAGCGGCAGCTGGCGGGCGGTCTTTACGGCGTCGCCTTCGATCAGGTGTTTTGCGGCGAGAGTATGTTCGCGCGCGCCGATAATGCGAGCAAGGTGGCGCTCGCCTGGCTGGTGGCGATGATGCGGCATGCGGGCTACCGGCTGCTCGACTGCCAGTTCATGACCGATCATCTGGCGGCAATGGGCGCGGTCGAGATGCCGCAGCGCGCCTATCTCGAACGGCTGGGCGAGGCGCGGGCCAGCCCGACGGTGGACCTGACCCGCGCCCATGCCCATTTCGCCGGCGGCGGATCAGCCGATGCGGGCGCGGGCGATCATTCGTCGCCCGGAAAGCTTATCGCGCAATCCTTTACCCAGACGTCGTAGATCGGGTGTTCGACGACGTTGAGGCTGGGGCTCTCCTTGAAAAGCCAGCCCGAAAAGACACGTGAATGCTCGCTCGCTCCGCGGCCGCGGACATCGACCTGGACGAAGGCCCCGGTTTCCTGCGGAAACTCGTAAGGGGCGGTGCGCTCACACGCTTCGAGGCGCAGGATGACCGGCCCTTCTTCCGCACTTTCGCCCGGGCTGAGCTCGAACTCCCGGCTAACATTGTTACGTTTGTTGAGGAGCCCGATCGTCGCCACGCGCTTTGCCATCGGGGTTGCGCCTTCGACCTCTTCGCCCGGCGGCGGCGCGGCGCCTGCCTCGGCCTGTGGCGGGGTCTCTGCGATATCGGTCGCGGCCGGGGCCTCGTCGGCAGGCTCGGCCTCTTCCTCCCCGCACCCGGAGAGCGCCACGGCGAAAGCGGCTAAGCACGAGAAGGCGCGCGGCCCCATGCCGTTCATTCAGTCGTTGCCTGCCTGCATATCCGCATCCGGATTCCAGGCCTCGTAATCACCATCGGCGCGCGCGCGCTGTCCGCCACGTTGCAGCGCGCCTTGCGGGAGATAGGCATCCGCGGTGCCGGTCGCGTTGGGGGTGTAGTCCACCTCCCAGATGCGGGCGGGCGGCAGATGGCTTTCGGGCACGTCGTCGAAGGCGCCGTGGAGCCAGCCATGCCATTCGCTCGGCACGCGGCTGGCATCGTTGGGGCCGTCATAAATCACCCAGCGACGCTCCTTTTGCGTGTAGGAACCGTTGGGCTTGCCCTGCGCCGCAGGACCCTTGCGCGCGGCCGAGCGGAAATAGCGATTGCCCTGTGCATCGGTGCCAACATGCTCGCCGCCCACGCGCTTCGCCCACCAATGCGTGCCGAGCGTGGCGCCGTTCCACCAAGTGAAGATTTTGGACAAGAATCCCATGGCCGCGCCGTTAGCGGATTAGCGCCGGCGAGAAAAGCGCGAAGGCGCAGCCGTCACTCCCCGGTCAGGGCGCGGCGTCGGCGGGCAGGTCGAACACGACGCGGTCGCCCGGCCCGATCTCCAGCTCCTCGGCAAGCCCGCCCCTGATCTCGAACACGGCGAGCGCGGGACCGTCGGAAAAGACGCTGTCGGTGGAATAGGGGACGCCCGCCTCGATATTGGTGATCCGCCGGTCCGGACCGATGAAGATGATGTCGAGCGGCAGGGGCGTGTTCTTCATCCAGAAACTGCGCGCCTGCGGCTCGTAGGATGGGAACAGCATGCCTTCGTCGTCGCCCATCTCGGTGCGGAACATCATGCCCTTCGATTGCTGCTCGCTGGTCGCGGCAAGTTCTGTGCGAAAGATGTGAGTGCGCGCGCCGCTTTCGATCGCGACGTCGATAAGGCGCAGGCCGGCAGCCGAAATGGTCGGACCGCCCGCGACGGTCGGCGGCGCGGGCGGCGTGTCCTGAACGGCGACGTTCTGCGCCCCGCCCTGGGGCGAACAGGCGACGAGCAGCGCCGCGCCCCAGATCGCGCCTATCGTAGCGCCAAACCTCACCATCGTCCCTCCTCCCGGTCTTCTTCCGCCTCTTCGAGCCAGGCGTCGATATCGTTCGTGTGTGCCGCGTCCAGGATGAAGGCGGCATGAGCATATTGGTGGCCCGCGCGCAGCATCGCGGCAACCTGTTTCCCGCGTCTTTTATGCGCCTCGGCGCGATCGGCCCCCGCCTCGCCGCGTGTATCCGCCTCGGCGCCGAACGGGCCGAAGCGGCGTTTCTTCGCCAGCAGGATCGCCGCGCGGCGGCATTCGGCCTCGCCCGGCGCATTGTCGCTGCGAACCTCGTCCTCGACCCCCGCCGCCCACAGCGCCTGTTCGACCCGCCGCGCGCCATAGCCGCGGGCGGTGAGATCGCGCGAGCGCCCGCGCGCATAGGCATCGTCGTCGACATAGCCGAGCTCGATCAGACGCGCGGCCAGCGCGGCGATATCGGGCTCGACCCTGCGTCCGTCCTCGTCCTCGGCAAGACCGCGCTCCCGAATCTTGCGCGCCAGATAGGCCTCGAGTTTGGCCCCGGTGGTGGCAAAGCGTGCGGCATAGGAGAGGGCGAGGTCGCGCAGAGCCGCTTCGTCGAGGGGGCGCTTTTTCTTGCGTTCACGGGTTTTTGGACCACCGCCGCGGCGGGGTGTGCCCGCGACTTCGTCGGGGATATCGCTACGGCGCGATGACGTTTTGGGCCGATGTGAAACCATTTCGCCTTATTCGTGCCACAGTCCTTATCAAATGGGCAATCAGGACCGGATCGGGCGCAGCGATCCGCGTCAACGCATGAGGGATAGGGCGCCTTTGCGCGCTCAGCAACATCACGGACAACGTTTGACGCCATGACATCATCCGGAACCGATGGGGGCCAGTCGCCCGAGGCGGCATCGCTCGTGCCGACCCCGAACGACTGCGACCTACCGCGCAAGCGCGCCGAATTCGCGACCTTCAACAAAGCGATCGACTACGCGGCGAAGAGCGGCAAGGGCCTGAACTTCCACGACATGCGCGGTACGCTGGCCCGCGTCTATCCCTATTCAGAAATGCGCGCCGACGCGATGAAGATGGCCTATCGCCTGATCGCCGCCGGCATCCGCCCGAAAGACCGCGTCGCGCTGATCGCGGAAACCTGTCCCGATTTCGCCGCCTTGTTCTGCGCCTGTGTCTATGCGGGCGCCTGGCCGGTGCCGCTGCCGTTGCCGACCACGTTTGGCGGGCGCGAAAGCTATATCGAGCAGCTCGTCGTCCAGCTCGAAAGCTCCGATCCCGCGATCCTCATTTATCCCGAAGAGATCGGCGAGATGGCCGCCGCCGCCGCGGCGAAAACGGGGTGCGAGGCGACCAGCTGGCAGGATTTCACGCAGCGTCCCGCCCCCGAGGCCACGCTGCCCGAAGCGGCGCCCGACGACATCTGCTACCTCCAATATTCGAGCGGTTCGACCCGTTTCCCCACCGGGGTCGCGGTGACGCACAAGGCGCTGCTGCACAATCTCTACGGCCACGCAGCCACCATGAAGCTGGGCGAGAACGACCGCGTGGTCAGCTGGCTGCCGCTCTATCACGACATGGGGCTGGTCGGCTGTTTCCTCTCGCTGATCGCCAACCAGGTGAGCTGCGACTATCTGAAGCCCGACGCCTTCGCCCGGCGCCCGCTCGCCTGGCTCGACATGATCAGCCGCAACAAGGGCAACACGCTCTCCTATTCGCCGACCTTCGGCTACGACATCTGCGCGCGCCGCATCTCGAGCCAGAGCAATGTCGGCGAACGCTTCGACCTGTCGCGCTGGCGGGTGGCGGGCAACGGCGCGGACATGATCCGCCCGGACGTCATGCAGAGCTTTGTCAACGCTTTTGCCGACGCCGGCTTCAAGGCAAGCGCTTTTACCCCGTCCTACGGTCTTGCCGAAGCCGTCCTCGCGGTCACCGTCATGCCGCCGGGCGAAGGCATCCGCGTCGAGCTGGTCGAGGAAGAGCGCCTGTCGGGCACGCCGCGCGATATATCGCGCCCGGCCCGCTACCGCGCGATCGTCAATTGCGGCAAGCCGCTGCCCGACATGGAGGTCGCGATCCGGGGCCCTGAAGATAATGGGGACGGGCACATCCGCGCCGACCACCAGATCGGCAAGGTCTGGTGCCGCGGGCCATCGGTCATGCACTCCTATTTCCGCAACGAGGCGGCGACCGCCGACTGCCTGGTCGAAGGCGAGGACGGCAAGGGCGCCTGGCTCGACACCGGCGACATGGGCTACATGGCCAAGGGCTATCTGTTCATCGTGGGCCGCGCGAAGGACATGATCATTATCAACGGCAAGAACCACTGGCCGCAGGACATCGAATGGGCGGTGGAGCAGCTGCCCGGCTTCAACCACGGCGACATCGCCGCCTTCGCGCTCGAAACCGATAGCGGCGAGGAAGCGCCCGCCGTGCTCGTCCATTGCCGAGTTTCCGATCCGGCGGAACGGATCAAGCTGCGCGAACAGATCAGCGACAAGGTCAGGTCCGTGACGGGCATGAGCTGCGTCGTCGAACTCGTCCCCCCGCGTACCCTGCCGCGCACCAGCTCGGGCAAACTGAGCCGTGCGAAGGCGAAGAAGCTCTATCTGTCGGGCGAGATCGTGCCGCTGGATCTGGCGGCGTAGTTTGTTTTTCGCGCGCCTATCCGGGCGAGCGTCCTCGCTAGACGGTCTCCGCTACGCTACGACCGCGGTACGGGTGGGCGGTCGCCCTTGCGGTCGCTTTCGCGACCGATTCTCATGATATAACCGACCGGTAAGCCTCGAACTGTTGCGCGACAGATCGTATCACCGCAGCCGGCGACATGCTCCAAGCGTTCGCCCTGAGCCTGCCTGCGCCCGCGCAGGCGGGTGTCGAGGGGTCCGCTCGAGCGCAGCCGCGAACAGAGCACAGGGTTCTCGGCTACGCTCGAACCGATGCTTCGACCTCGTTCAGCACGAACGATTCTTGTAAAACTACTGCCCGCCCCAATCCGCGCTCAGCGGCCCCGGCCCTTCGCGGACCGTGACGCTGACGCCGCGGCGGGCGAGGAGTTCGGCGGCCTGGCTCGCCTGGGCGGGCGGGCCGGTCAGCACGATGGGCAGGTCGATCCGGCGCGCGGCCCATTCGATGACGCTCAGCGCCTGCGCGCCTTCGGGCGTCGGCCCCTCTTCGTCCCAACCGATCTCGCCGGGCAATTCGCCGATCGGCGGCAGCAATTCGACCGTCCAGTCGGGCTCGGTCTCGGCGATGCGCAGTTCGAGTGCGCGGTAGGCGGCGAGCGTTGCGCCGTCGAGCCGCTGCGCTCGGACCGTTGCTCGCCTGCGGGTGCGATCGACCGTCACGTCGCCCTCCTCCACGCCCGCAACCAGCGCGAGGCGCGTCGCCAGGTTCTCCGCGCGTTCGAGCGCGGCGGCTTCCTCGCTCGCGCGGCGGGCCGAAAGCTGTGCCTGTTCGGCCGCGCTCGCGCTGGTGCCGACCTGGTATTGCGTGAGCGTCAGCTCAACCGGGCGCTGCAATTGCTGTGACAAGGTTCGCTCGACATCGGCCTCGGCTTCGGAATCCAGCCGCGGGGTAAGTACGGTCGCATCCACGCTGATCGTATCCTCGCCATAGGTGATCTGCAGATCGTCCAGAAGCGCGCGCGCCGGGAAGCTTTCGAGGATTTCGTTGCGCGTGATGCGCTGCGCATTGGTTTCTTCCGCGATCCGGATCAGCGACAGGGCGAGCGGCACGGCGAGCGCGATCGACACCGCCACGATCGCGATATTCTGGAAGGCGGTGTTGCGGGCGGAAAGGTTGGTCTGAAAGCCATAGAGGCGCGCCATGCCCCATGCTGTCAGCGCGATGGTGATGAGGTTGGTGACGTAGAGCAGGAGCGAACCCGAAAAGACCGTCCAGTTCCAGGTCGCGAGGCCGAAGCCGACCGTCGCCAGCGGCGGCATCAGCGCGGTGGCGATAGCGACGCCCACGATCGTCCCCTCGCGCCCGCGGATCATCGCATAAGCGCCGGCCATCGCTGAGAACAGCGCGACGAACAGGTCGAACAGGTTGGGCTGCGTGCGCGCGGCGATTTCGGGCGTGATCGTCTGGATCGGCGACATGAAGACGAGCGCGCCCGTCAGCCCCACCGCGATGATCGTCCCCCAGGCGAGGCTGATCGCCGACTGCTTGAGCCAATTATAGTCGCCGATCGACAGCGCGAAGCCCAGCCCCATGATTGGCCCCATCAGCGGGGAGAGCAACATCGCACCGATGACGACGGCGGGGGAGGACAGCAACAGGCCGAGCACCGCTATCCCGCCGCTCATCGCGGTCATGAACAGATAGCGTTCGCTCATAAGGCAATCTTCGCGGCGCCGCTCGATCACCTCGGCCTGGTCGACCGTGCCGACCACGTCCTCGCGCCACCAGCGACGCAGGCTGAACAGGACGCGGGTCACGGACATACCGCCGCGCGGGGTTATGGTCGCACCGGTGGAGGCCTGCGGGGTATAGCCCGAGCTCGACGGGGCGCGGGGCGGCGGCGTTTCTTCGTTCACGGTCCTGGTTATTTCCCGTAAGATCCGCTGCGCGCAATAGGGGCAAAGGGCTGACAGCGAAAGCAATTAGAGACCGCCTAGGCATTTGCCCGTTGGCCTCGCCGCCTCGCGGGGTTAGGGTTGTAAGGCGTGTCTTAGATAGCTAATACAGTCACCAAGCGTTCGCAGGAACCGGAAACCCATTTGCCATGAGCACCGAGACGACCCCCGACATCGACCTCACCCCGCCGACCAAGACGGCGACCGATTTCGAACTGAGCCCGCCCGATCCGGTGCCCGATATCGCGCCCGAAAAGGCCGCGGGGCTGGTTCCGGTGTCCTCCGAGCAGAAATCGAAGCTCGACACCAAGGTCGATGCCTTTGTCAGCGATCTCGTCTCCGCCGATGCCAATTCGCCCGAATTCGGCGCCAAGGTCGATCAGATCACCCGCATGGGCCAGGAGCAGATCCGCGCCGCTGCCGCCCATTCCAACCGATTCCTCGATCGCCCGGTGCGCGCGATGGACGCCGATAGCGGGGTAGGAAGCGACCTCGCCGAACTGCGCCGCACGGTCGAGGATCTCGATCCGGGCCGCAAGGGCAAGCTGTCGGGCCCGCGCAAAATCCTCGGCATCATTCCCTTCGGCAACAAGCTGAAGAACTATTTCGACAGCTACACAAGCTCGCAGGGGCACATTCAGGCGATCCTCGAACGGCTCGAAAGCGGCAAGAAAGAGCTGCATCTCGACAATGCCGCGATCGATACCGAGCGCGCCAAGCTGTGGGAGGCGATGGGCGAACTTGAACAGATGATCCACATCGCCAAGACGCTCGATGCGCGGCTCGAGGCGAAGGCGATCGAACTCGACAGCTCGGACCCGGAAAAGGCGAAGGCGCTGCGCGAGAGCGCGCTGTTCTATGTCCGTCAGCGCACGCAGGACCTGCTGACGCAGATGGCGGTGAGCGTGCAGGGCTATCTCGCGCTCGATCTCGTGAAGAAGAACAATGTCGAGCTGGTCAAGGGCGTCGACCGCGCCAGCACCACCACGGTGGGCGCGCTGCGCACCGCGGTGACGGTGGCGCAGGCGATGACCAATCAGAAGCTGGTGCTGGGCCAGATCACCAGCCTCAACCAGACCACCAGCGACATCATCGATTCGACCAGCACGCTGCTGCGCGAACAGACCGCGCAGATCCACGAGCAGGCCGCCTCCAGCACCATCCCGCTGGAGACGCTTCAGCGGGCCTTCCAGAACATCTACGACACGATGGACGAGGTCGACGATTTCAAGGTCCGCGCGCTCGAAAGCATGAAGCAGACGGTCAACACGCTGTCGGACGAGGTCGAGAAGTCCAAGGGCTATATCGCGCGCGCCGAAGGCCAGGCGCAGGCGCAGGCGAAGGTCGCCGCTTCCGAGCCATCGCTGCTGGCGCTCGATAGCTGATGGCGGATACGACCGGCCAGTCCGACGAGATCATGCGCGCGGCGGGCCAGTCGCTCGCGACGCAGCGCGCGGGCGGCACCCACCGTCCGGCAAAGTCGATCGGGCGCGGTTCGGCCAATGCGAAGATCAAGGCCCTGATCAAGCGCGGCGGCTATTTCGCGCTCGCGGTCTTCGCGATCCTCACCGCCGCCTCGATCATCGGCGTGGTGCTGAACGGCATTGGGTTCGTTGGCGTGATGGCGGTGGCGATGGCGATTATCTGCGCCGCGATTTTCTTCTCGCAATTTCCCAAGGTGAAGGTGCCGCGTCGCGCCGAGCTCGGCCAGGGCAACCCTCGGCAGATGGTGGCGCGCACCGAATTGTGGCTCGAGGCTCAGCGCGACGGGCTGCCCGCGTCCGCGGTGGCGTTGATCGACCGCCTGGGCACGCAGCTCGATGCGCTCGGCGTTCAGCTCGAAACGATGGACACGTCGCACCCCGCGATGGCCGAAGTGCGCGAGCTGGTGGGCGAATATATTCCCGAGACGATCGACAATTACCGCAAGATTCCCGCCCATCTGCGCGCGGCGGACCATGCCGGCGGCACCGCGGACGATCGGCTGGTGACCAGCCTTGCGAAGATCTCGGACGAGGTCGAGCGCGTCACCCGCCGCCTGGCCGAAGGCGCGCTCGACGATCTGGCGATCAAGTCGCGCTACCTCGAATATCGCTATGGCGGAGACGAGCTGATCGAAGGCATGACAGCGGACAGGCCGGCGACGAGCGAAGCGGTCGGCAGCGGGGACGAGCAGGGTTCGGGCGTGCCGCTGCCCGATTTCGAGACCGAGGAACAGACCGCTCGCCAGCCCGCCGGAAAGGCGCGCTGATGCGCGTCTCTCTCCCGCACAATCTCGGCAAGGACGAGGTCCGCCGCCGCATGCACGAACGCAGCCACGAGATCGGCGGCTTCTTCCCGCCCGGCATGGCCACCGTGCGCACCGAATGGCCGCACGAGGACCGCATGGACCTGTTCATCACCGCCGCCGGCCAGCGGATCGACGGCGGTATCGACATCGCCGAAGACAGCGTGACGATCGAGCTCGATCTGCCCGCCATGCTCGGCTTTCTCGGCGGCACGATCGAGCGCGCGGTGCGGCGCCACGGCGGTCGCCTGCTCGAAAAGCCATAGCCGGCGCAGAGCACGCCGCGCGCGCCGGCCGGCCGGCAGGAACGGCGCGCAACCCTTTGCAAACCATCATTTTATAAGACAACCCCACCCATTCGTGCGACCCGCCGCCGGTTGCAAGTCGCGGTGCGCCATGTCATATGGTGTGGACAAATTTGACGCCTAATTCGCCCGACAGGTTCGCTGACCGCGCCCGGGCTTCGGGATCAAGTGACGGGACAGAGAGTGAGCTTGGCAGGAGCGACCCGGAAGGGCGACAATTTGCGCGCGCATCTGCGCCGTGTCACCGCACCGTTGCACGATGCGTTAGATGCGCGGATGCGGCCCGCGGGCGATTGGGACGATCGCACGGAGATGGTGCGCTTCCTCTCGACACAATATGCCGCCCGGATCGGGATCGAGGAATGGCTGTCGGACCATGCAGGCGAGTTCGAGCCCCCGCGTCAGACCCCGCTGATCGCCGCCGACCTGGCCGCATTCGACGCGCCTCTCCCCCAAGCCGCTCCACGCTTTGCGCTGCCCCCTTCCGCTTCGCCGACCGCCGTGACTTCCGACGAGCATCGGCCGGCGCTCGGGATCGCCTGGGTGCTCGCCGGTTCCTCTCTCGGCAATGCCGCGATGCTGAAAGAAATGCAGCGCGCACGCCACGGCCGCGATGCCTGGCCGCAGGCCTTTCTCTCCGACGATGCAATGCTGCAATTCTGGCGCGCCCTGCGTCTGCGGCTCGAACGGCCGGTGGGTGAGGATGAAGCGCGTTATGTCACCCTCGCCGCCGAAGCGGCTTTCTCGCATTTCCTCGCCCATGCCCATGCTGCGGCGCGGGCAAGCGAGATCGCGGCTGCCTGAATTTCGCCCCGATGAACTTTGAACGCCGCCAGCCCACGCTCACCGATTGCGATCGCGAGCGCATTCACGAGATCGGGATGGTTCAGGCCTTTGGCGGCCTGATCGCACTGGATTTCGACTGGGTAATCGTCCAGCGTTCTGCCAATTGCGGCGAGATCCTGAACCTCGAGCAGGTGCCCCAGGCCGGCACGCCGCTTTCCTCGATCCTCTATCCCAAGGCGATGGACCAGCTGCGCGCCGCGGTCGGCCGGCTCGCCCTGCCCGATCAGGTCGAGCGGATGTTCGGCATCCGTCTGAATTCGGGCGGTCCGCTGGTCGATGTCGCAGTGCACCGGACTGAAGACCGGTTGCTGATCGAGTTCGAACCGCACGATGCGGGCGCTTTCACCGATCACCTTGCGATGGTCGGTCCGTTGATCGCACGGCTCGAATCGATCCGCGAGCCGCAGCAATTGTTCACCACCGCGACCCGGCTGGTGCGCCAGATGCTCGGCTACGACCGGGTGATGATCTACCGCTTCCACCGCGATTACAGCGGCGAAGTGATCGCCGAAGATCGGCGCGGCGACAAGGACAGCTTTCTCGGCCTGCGCTATCCGCACAGCGACATCCCAATGCAGGCGCGCGAGCTCTTCCGCCGCAACCGCTTTCGCGTCATCGCCGACGTCGACGGGGCTCAGGCGGCCATCGAGCCCGACGCCGCGCTCGATGGCGAGCCGCTCGATCTGTCGATGAGCGTGCTGCGCGCCTCCTCTCCGATCCACCTGCAATACCTGCGCAACATGGGCGTCGCGGCCTCGATGACGATCGCGATCGTGCGCGGTGGGGAATTGTGGGGGCTGATTTCCTGCCACCACGATACGCCGCGCCTGCCGTCCTACTCGCTGCGCACGGTGGCCGAGATGTTCAGCCAGACCTTCTCGCTGATGCTCGACCGGATGCTGATCGCCGGGTCGGGCACCTTGCGCGGGCGCGGGCGTGAGTTGCACGACCAGTTGATGATGCGGTTCGCGGGCGGCACTTCGCTCGGCGACAATCTTGATTTGATAACCGCCTCGCTCGGCGAGCTCATCGCGCATGACGGCATCTCGACCTATATCGACGGCGAATACCGCAGCGAGGGCGCCGCCCCCGATGCGGACGAATTCGAAGCGCTGTTGCCCGGTCTCTCGTCCGCGCCTTCGAGCAAGATCTTCGCCACTCCCGACCTTTCCCAGTATATCGCCGCTGCCGCCGATTTCAGCCACACGGCGTGCGGCGCGCTGCTGCTGCCGATTTCGCGCAATACGCGCGATTACCTCGTGCTGTGGCGCAAACCGCTTACGCAATCGGTGCTGTGGTCGGGCAATCCGGCCAAGGCGGTAGTTGCCGGTGAGGACCGGCTCATGCCGCGCAGCAGCTTTGTCGAGTGGGCCGAGACGGTCGAGGGGCGCAGCGAGGAATGGACCGACGACGAGATCGTCATCGCCGAGGGGCTGCGCGTCACCCTGCTCGAAGTGATCCTGCGCATGACCGACGAGGCTGCCCGCGAACGCAAGCGCACGCAGGAGCAACAGGACCTGCTGATCGCGGAGCTGAACCATCGCGTGCGCAACATACTGAACCTCATCCGCGGCCTCGTCTCGCAATCGCAGAGGGATGCGATCGGGGTCGAGAACTTCGCCGAGATCGTCGGCGGACGGATCGCGGCGCTCGCCACCGCGCACGACAACATCACGCGCGAAAACTGGTCGCCCGCTTCGCTCGCCACGTTGATCGAAAGCGAAATGCAGGCCTATCTGCAGGGCAAGACCGACCGCCTGAAGATGACCAATGCCGATGTCATGATCCGGCCAGAGGCCTATACCGTGCTGGCGCTGGTGATGCATGAGCTTGTGACCAACTCGGCGAAATACGGCAGCCTGTGCGATAGCAAGGGCAGCGTCGATATCGCGATCGACCGTGAAGCCAATGGCGACCTCACCATCGCCTGGCGCGAACGCGGCGGACCGCCGGTCAAGCCGCCGAGGCATCGCGGCTTCGGCTCAACCATCATCCAGCGTTCGATACCACACGAACTGCGCGGCGAGGCCGAGCTCAATTTCAAGCTGACGGGGCTCGAGGCCGATTTCCGCATTCCGGCCCGTTTCGTGGCTCCCCCCGGTGCGGATACACATGACGGAAAGTCCGCCGCGGCGCTCGACGCCCGCGGCGACGCGGATGCAGGCATCGGCAAGGAGACGGGCGAAGCCACTCGCGATGGCGACCGGGACGAAAGCGCGTCGAAGGACGTCGCCCCGCCCCCCGAATTCGTGATGGTGGTCGAAGACAACATGATCATTGCACTCGATACCGAAGACATCCTGCTCGAACTGGGCGTTGCCAAGGTCCGGGTCGAAAGCACGGTCGCGGGCGCGCTCGATGCGATCGCGGAAGGGCAGCCCGACTTCGCCATCGTCGATTTCAATCTTGGCACCGAATCGAGCCTGCCGGTGGCCGAGGAGCTGGCAAAGCGCGGGGTGCGCTTCGTGCTCGCCTCGGGCTATTCCGAACTGGCGCGGGATCTCGACGAATATGGCGCCGAGGCTTTGATCCGCAAACCTTACGGCTCCGACGAGATCGAAAACGCGCTGGCGGGCCGGTCCGCCGAGGCGGACTGAGCCGATCCTAGCCCCGCGCGGTCTAGGCGCTGCGGGTCAGCAGGGTAACCCCGGCCTCGCCGAAATCCACCGCATCCAGCGACGGCGCGAGCAAACATTCGCCCGGCCCCGCCCGCACGTCGGCATTCGCATCGCGAGCGATAACGCGGCCCTCAAGCGGAAGTACCAGGCAGGCTTCGGGATAGGCGGCGTGCATGTCGTCGCTCGGCATTCCCTCCACCCGGTCGAGCCGGAAATGCGCTGTCTCGACCAGCGCACTGCCGCGCTGTGCGACATTCGCGCGCAGATGGGCGGGATAGGGCGTTCCCCGCGCCACGGCGAGCGCGCGCTCCAGATGCAGCTCGCGCGGGCGCCCGTAATCGTAGAGCCGGAAAGTCGTGTCGCTGTTCTGCTGCACTTCGAGCAGCGATAGCCCCGCGCCGATCGCATGGACCGTGCCGGGCGGAAGCACGAAAATGTCGCCCGTCGCCACGTCGTGCCAGGTCATCAACGCCTCGATCGAACCGTCGCGCGCAGCTTCGCCGATCGCTTCTGCGGAGAGCTCCCGGTTGAAGCCGATACCGAGCTGGGCGCCGGGCTCCGCGTCCAGGACGAGCCAGCATTCCTCCTTCGACTGCTCGCCCGCCAGCACGTCGTCTTCGCCCGGATGGACCTGAACCGAGAGCTTGTCGCTGGTGAACAGATATTTGACCAGCAGGCGGGGCATTTCCGGGGGCGGTTCGAACCAGATCTCGCCGATCCGCTGGCCCCCGGGCGCTGCGAAAGGCGCGGGGAGGGTATCGCGTCCCCAGACCTTCTCGACCATCCGGGTGGGCAGGCGACGAGAGGAGAAGGCGCCGCTCATTCGCCCTGCGCTCCGGGGAGCGTGCCGACCATCTGCGCGCCTGCGCGCGTGGTCACCAGCACCTCTCCTCGCGAAACGACGATGCAGACGTCCTCGAGCCCGATCGCCGATATGCGCGGCCCGTCGCTTGTCGCCAAGACATTCGTACAGCGTTCGAGATCGGCATGCCCCCGCGCAACGTTCCCGTCCGCATCGACCTGCGCCGACAGCGCGTCCTGCAAGGAGGCCCAATTGCCGATATCCGACCAGCCCATGTCGGCCGGCACCATCGCGGCCGCCGCGGTCGGCTCCATGACGGCGTAATCAATCGATTCGCCCTCAATTGCGGCGAAGGCGTCGCCGTCGGGGTAAAACCGTGCGCCATCCTCGCGCCCCGCTGCGACGGCTTCGCACACCGCTTTGGCCATGGCGGGGCGATGCGTCTCTAGCTCGGCGAGAAGCGCGCCGGCTCGGAAGGCGAAGATGCCGCCGTTCCAGCTGTATTCGCCGCTCGCCAGATAGTGCTGCGCGCGCGCGAGATCGGGCTTCTCAACGAACTCGGCGACGCGAAAACCGCCCGCGATCGCCTCGCCGCGCCGGATATAGCCATAGCCGGTTTCGGGCCGAGTCGGGGCGATGCCGAAGGCGACCAGCAGATCCTCCACCGCAAGCCGCATCGCCGCCTCTGCCGCCGCGCGAAAGGCGGACGCGTCGGCGATGTGATGGTCGCTCGGACAGACCAGCAGGATCGCTTCAGCGTCCGCCAGACAGGCAGCCAGCGCGATCGCCGGCGCGGTGTTGCGCGCCGCGGGCTCGACGATCAGCCGATGTTCGGCCCCCTCGAGCTGCGCTTCGATATGGGCGGAGTGCTGCGCGCCCGCGACGATCATCGGCTGGGCGAACCGGGCGGCATCGGCAACCCGCGCGACCGCCTCCTGAAACAAGGTGCGTTCCCCGAGCAGCGGCAGAAATGGCTTGGGCAGTGCGGGGCGGCTGACTGGCCAGAGCCGCGTGCCGCTGCCGCCGCACAGGATCACCGGTTGGATGTGGTTCGCCTCGCTCATGCGCCGTCCTATAAATGCATCGCCCGGAAAGCCAATCGCCGCCAGCGTCCGCCGGCCCCGGACTTGCGGTTTGTAAACCTCCTAGCGAGGCAGGAAATCGACGCGGTAGCCATAGCGTGCCTCGACCGGCGTTCCGTCCTTAATCCGCGCGGGATTGAAGCGGATGCGGTCGATCACCCGGTCGCAGACCAGCGCGGTGGTTTCGGGGTCGGCGCTGCTGCGCGCGACCGAACAATTGCGCGCCCGCCCGTCGGTGGTGACGGTGAAGACGACGGTCACCGAACTACCAAGCCGCGCCTCGCGCCCGCCCGGCGGCACCGGAAAATCGCGGCGCGGATCGAGCCGGCCCGACGCGACGCTGGGCCGTTCGGCGATACCGCTTCCCTGCCCGCTGCCGGCATTCCCGCTGCCGGTTCCCTCGCCTTCGCCGCTGGCGCCCGTGCCCGAACCCGCCTCGCGCGCGCCGGAACGCGTCGCGGTGCCGGTGGAGGTGGCACGCGGGCGCGGCTCGGGCCGGTTTTCGATGGGTGCGGTGGGCGCTGTCACCGGCTGCGGCACCGCCTCTTCGCCGGGCGCGCCGGCGGCGCCTTCGTTGGGTTCCGGCTCGGCCGTAGGTTCGGGTTCGGGCGGAGCGGTGATGGTGACGGTGAAGGCGTCCACCACTTCACGCTCGATCGAGGCGGTGAATTGCGGGGCAAGCAGGCGCGACAGCCCGTAGAGCGCGGCGATATGAAACAGCACGATCAAAAGGATGAGCCACCAGCGCGTGACCTTCGGTTTTCCCTGATAGCGCGATGGGGATTTGCTCATCTAACCTGTGGCAGTTGTGGGCTTGCGGCGCAGCCGTCTTTCGCGCGGCGACGTTCGCGGCCGATCGTTGTTGCGGTTTTCGTCCGGATTACACGATTTTTTGCGGGACTGAAGCGGTGCGGTCTCGGCACATTCATTCGGTCCCTTCTTTTCGAGGGTTCGAGGGCAAAAGCGCAACTGCCGCAAGGTTGCGAAGGGTCAGCCAGGCATTCCGGCGGGGTTTCGCGATGCAATACGAGGATAGGAAAGGGGCAGAGACGGCGGCCGCCCACACACCGGCCATTGCGGCGCCCCGCCCGCTGGACGCCGACCTCACGGCAGCAGGCGCAGATACGCGCGCGCGCCCGCTCTCGGGGCCAATGCTGCAATGGCTCGCCGCCATTCGTGATGCGCGCTCCTGGCTCTACGCAATCGCGGGCGGGGCGGGCTTCTTCATGCTCAGTCTGCTCTCCCTGTCTCTGTCGAGCTTCGATTCGGTGCTAGCAAGCGTTTGGCTCCCCAATGCCAGCGCCGTCGCGCTGCTGCTGCTCGCCCGTCCACGCGGCGAGCTTCCGGTTTTCGCCGGCATTTTTATCGCGGGCACTGCTGCCAACCTGACGGCGGGAGCGACGCCGGGAACGGCGCTGTTGTTCGCGCTCGGCAATTGCGCCGATATCGCGCTCGTCACTTGGGCGAGCCGGCGCGCAGCGGCGGCGGGCGGACGTCCGGACATGATGAAGCTGCCCGATCTGACGCGCTTCCTCTTCTATGGCGGCGCGCTCGGCCCGGCGGTCTCGGCGCTGATCGTGGCGCCCGCCTTCGGATGGAGCGGAGCGGCGATGTGGAACGGCATGACCGCCTGGTTCCTGGCCGATTCGATGGGCATGCTGCTGGTCGTTCCCGCCGCGCTGGCGATCGCCGAGGCTTGGCCGCGGCGCTCGCTTACCCGTTTTCGTGCCCGACCGGATCGCATCGCCCTGATGGCGGGAGGGCTGGCGGCGACTTTCCTCGTTTTCCATCAGGACGTCTACCCGCTGCTCTTCCTCGTCCCCCCCGTCACGCTGCTTGTCGCCTTCCGCCTGGGCGGGCTCGGCACCGTGCTGTTCGTGCCCGGCATCGCCATCGTCGCCAGCTGGATGACCCATGCCGGGCTCGGGCCGATCATCCAGAACAACACCTCGGACCTCAGCAAGCTCTACGTGCTTCAGGCCTTCGTCGCCGCCAATTTCCTGACCGGGCTGCCGGTCGCCGCGATCCTCGCCGGGCGCGAGCGGCTGATGGAGGCGCTCGATCATGGTCGGCGCGAACTCGCTCTGCTGACGGAGGGGATCACCGATGCCGTCCTGCTGATCGATCGCAACGGCATCTGCCGCTACGCCTCGCCTTCGGTGATCGACGTCCTTGGCCGTCCGGCGGGCGATTACGTGGGGCATCCGGTGGTCGATCTTGCCGGCGACGATGCGCGTGAACGCATCGAAAGCGTGCTAGCGCGCCTTTTGTCGGGAGAAAGCGACAAGGAGCGCCTGACCTATCGGCGCTTCCTCGACGGCGAGAACGCACAACCGGTCTTCATCGAGGCCGATTGCGCCATCGTCGCCGATCCCCTGACGGGCGAGCGCGGCAGCATCGTCGTCTCGGCACGCGACGTCACCGACCGCGTCGAGCTTGAATTGCTGCTGACCCGGGCCCGGCGCTCGGCGGAGGAGGCGGCGTCTGCGAAGAGCGAATTTCTCGCCAATATGAGCCACGAGATCCGCACCCCGATGAACGGCGTGCTCGGCTTCACCGAACTGATGCTGCAGAGCAAGCTCAGCGCGGAACATCGCCACCACGCGACGATGATCGCCCAGTCGGGCCGCTCGATGATGATGCTGCTCAACGACATTCTCGACCTGTCGAAGATCGAGGCCGGGCAGATCGGCATCGACCGCGAACCCGTCGATGCGGTTGCGACGGTCGAGGAATGCCTGTCGCTCTACCATCCCTCCGCCGAGAAGAAGGGCGTGGCGCTGACGATGATTGCCCGTGACCAGCGCCCCGGGACGGCCAGCGGGGCGGGTGAAGAGGCGAGTACGGATGGCCGCAGCCCCTTCCCCTGGGTCGAGAGCGACGGATTGCGCCTGCGCCAGATCATCCTCAATATCATCGGCAATGCCGTCAAATTCACCGGGCGCGGCAGCGTCGGCATCACGCTGGAGGCGGGCGCCGATGCGCTGACGGTCGAGGTCCGCGACACCGGCATTGGTATCCCCAAACAGCGGCTCGACACCGTTTTCGCGCCGTTCACGCAGGGCGAGAGCGACACCTCGCGCCGCTTCGGCGGGACCGGGCTCGGCCTCGCGATCAGCCGTCAGCTCGCGCATTTGCTTGGCGGGGAAATCACCGTCGAGAGCAAGGTCGGCGCCGGCTCGACCTTCCGCCTCGTGCTTCCCGCCACCTATGTCGAGCCGGCGCGCGAGGCCATGCCGCTGCCCGACAATATCGCGCCCGCCGACCTGCCGCAATCCTCGCGCATTCTGCTGGTCGAGGATCACGACGTGAACCGCCTGCTCGGCACCGAAATGCTCGAGCGGTGCGGGCAGGAAGTGTCGATCGCGCAGGACGGCAACGAGGCGATCGCGATGGTCATCGATTCCATGGTGCGGGCCAAGCCGTTCGATCTCGTTTTCATGGATATCCAGATGCCCGGCTGCGACGGTTATGCAGCGACGCGCGCGATCCGCGGCGAGGGGATCGAAGCCGAAACGCTGCCGATCATCGCGCTGACCGCCAACGCCTTTCCCGAGGATATCGCCGCCGCGCGCGAGGCGGGGATGCAGGGCCACCTGGCCAAGCCACTGGTGTTCGCGGATCTCGCGCGCACACTACAGCGCTGGCTGCCGACGCGGATCATCGAAGCTCCCGCCACCATCGTGGGGGGCCAAGCTGCCGACGAAACGCGCCGCGACGAGGATGCCGGCGGCGCTGCCGCAGGCTCCGATCCCGTTACGGAAGCGGCAAGGGCGCAGCGGGATGGGGAAGCTGCGACATCGCCGCCAAACGGCGACATGGCGAACGCGCCTATGTCCCCCGCACCCTTCATCCCGCCGCAGAGCCATTCGCCCGCCTTGCTCGCGCGCTGGAATGCGCGGCGGACCGAGGCGATCGAGGCGGTGCGCGCCGCGCTGGAAGACGGGGTGCTTGCCGAAAACGGCGGGACGGCGGAAGCGCGCGACGAACTCGCCCGGCTGGTGCACAAGCTCGCCGGGACCGCGGCGATGTTCGGCGAGGCAAAGCTCGGCGAACAGGCCGCCGCTTTCGAGCATGCGCTGCGCATGAAATTGCCCGCCGATGCGCGCGAGACGCTGGCCTTTGCGCTGCTGGCGATGGCTCACGGCCCGGAAGAAGCGCTGGCCCCCGCCGCCGACTAGCGCGCTGCGCCGGCCTGGAGCCCCACGGGCGCACCGGAAATGCGCCCGCCACTCCCCGAACGCAAACGGCGGGACCCGAAGGCCCCGCCGCTCGCTGTTTCTAACATCGTGCAAGCTTGCGAGATCAGAACTCGTAGCGCGCGCCGATCTGGATGCGCCAAGCCGACTGGTTGATGTTGAGGAAGTTCTGATCGTCCGGGTTGAAACCGGTGATGACGTAACGGCCTTCATCATCGACATCGCCATCCACCAGGTCGACGAAGTCGCCGCGTGCGCGCAGCACGTTCCAGCCGCTGTCGAGCAGGTTCAGGAAGTTGGCGAAGTCGGCGAACACCTCGATCCGGTCCTCGGCGATGCCGGTGAACGAGCCGATGAACGGGATCTCCTGGCTCAAACGCAGGTCGAGATCGAAGAACCACTCGTTCTGGCAGGTGTTGCGCGAGATCGACTGACCGCGTTCGAAATCGCACTGTTCGCCGACCTCGCTCGTGTCGAGATAGTTGAGCAGCGCATTGACCGCTTCCGGATCGGACCCGCCGATCAGATCGCCCATTTCGTCGAAGACTGCCGGCGACAGGTTCGGATCGTCCACCCCGGTCGGAATGTAGAGCAGCGCGTTGTCCGAACCCGAGGAGGAATCGTTGAACACGCCGCCGCCATCGAAGGTCAGGCTGTAGGGCAGGCCCGACCGCGCGCGGAAGAACAGGCCGATACCGGTGCGGAAGCCCTCGGCGAACTCCTCGCGCAGGTTCAGCGCGACGGTGAAGTTGTGCCGCGTCTCGAAGTTCGAGGTCGAGATTGCCGGCGCCTGCCGATCGAACGCGGCCGACACGTCGAACGACGAGGTCGCGGTCGACGAGCCGACATTGCGGAAGTTGTCCGAATCGGTGAAGGCGTAACCCAGGTTGATCGCCGCATCGCCGCCCTCGGTCAGGATCCCGGCGCCGAAATTTTTCGACAAGATGACGGAGGCGACGTGCGATTCGTAGCTCGGCCCGTTGGTCAGCTGGATCTCGTCGTCGCGCCGCGTGCCGAAGCAGGCCGGCGTCACGTTCGCATAGACCGGCGGCGTTCCACCCGTGCCCTGAAGCACGGCGTTGCAGCCGTCGACGCTCGGATCGATCGCAGCGTAGATCGGCCGCCCGTCGACGGTGAACCCGCCATTCACGCGGATGTCGGGCGTCTGCGACAGATCGACGAAGTTCAGCGTGTCGTTGAACCGCGAGTAGATGTAGTCGAGGTTCAGGCGCCAGTCGCCGAGGAAGCCGCTGGTGCCGCCGAACCGGGTCTCGAAACCGAGATTTGCGCGCACCACGGTGGGCACGTCGAATTCGGGGTCGGTCGACTGCGTATCGGCGAGACCGGCGGAGGCCTGCGCGGAACCAGCTGCGATCGCGCACTGCGGGAAGCCGGTAAACTGCCCGCCCTCGACGACACTGAACGATCCATCGTCGTTGAAGTCGATGCCGTCGCATTCGTCGTCGAAGGTCGAGCCCTCGCCGACATTGAAGCCGTTGTTCGAGAAGGCGTTGGAGAAGTAGACGACCGGGTCGCCGCCGGTGAAGATGCCGACGCCACCGGTCACCCGCGAGCCGTAGAAGAACCCGTCATTGTCGAACTCGTAGGTCGCCGAAACGCGCGGCAGCACGCTGGTGTCGAGCCGGCCGAACGAGTTCGCGTTGGTGAAGCCGTAGCGATCGA
This sequence comes from Erythrobacter sp., assembly GCF_036351135.1. Classification (GTDB taxonomy): domain Bacteria; phylum Pseudomonadota; class Alphaproteobacteria; order Sphingomonadales; family Sphingomonadaceae; genus Erythrobacter. Next base: position 44,260 of record NZ_JAZBON010000034.1, on the reverse strand, counting down.
AGAAGTTCGGGTTCGGAGCCGGCGCGTCGCCGTCATAGAGCTGGACGCGAAGACCGAGATTGACCGACAGCTGATCGGTCGCCTGCCACTCGTCCTGTGCGAACACCGAGTAGATGCGGCGGCTGAACAGCGCGGCGGCCTCGTTGATGTCGCCCGAAGGGGAGGCGTTGATCGTGCCGCCGCCGAGATTGCCCGAAACCACTTCGTCGGCAAGGTCGCCGAAGACGCTGGCGAAGTTGCCGCCCGCGACGATGCCGTTTTCGAAATCCTCGAGGTTGCGGAAGAACAGCGTGCCGGTCGCGTTGATGGCAAACAGGTTGAAAACCTCGAGGTCGTTCAGTTCCGCCCCGATCTTGAAGAAGTGACCATCGCCCGCGTCGACGTTCATCAGGAAGCGAGCCTGATCGATCTTGGTGTCGAGCTGGTTGGCCGAGCGGAAGATGCCCGGGCCGGTGGTGAGCAGGCCGTTCTGACCCAGACCGTTTCCATCCGCATCGGTGCCGAACACGGTGCTGCCGTCGTTGTCGAGGCCGACCGCGAGGCGCACGGTCGGATTGTCCGACTGCGCTTCGCCGAAACCGACCGGACCCTGCACGTCGCCGACTTCCGAGCGGCTCAGGCGCAGCTCGGTCGAGATCGTGTCGCTCCAGTCGGAATAGAGGCGAACCGAGTAATAGTCCGAGACGGTGCCCTCGTCCTCGAAAGAGTTGAGGCCGCCAAGCTGCTGTCCGCCGAAATCGGGCTCGACATTGGTTTCTTCGAGCCGCTGGTAGGTTCCTTCCAGCCGGTGCTCATCGGAAATGATGGCGTCGAGACGGCCGAAATAGCGCACCGAGCTTTCCGCGAGCGTCGTCGGGAAGCCGCCGATGTCCTGACCGTACACATCGTTTGCGATGCGAGCGAATTCGTTGAACTGTTCGACCGTGACGAACCGTTCCTCGTCCGCGAAACCGCCGCCGAACGGGCCGACGTCGTTGCCGTCGCCGAGATCGGTCTCTTCATAACCCAGCGAGAAGAACAGGCGATCGGGAAGGATCGGACCGTTGATGGTCGCGCCCCATCGCGTCTCGTTGCCCGCCTGCAGCGGACGGCCGTCGATCTCGTTGGCGAGCAGGCCCTGATCGAAATAAGTGATGAAGGCAGAGCCGTGGAATTCGTTGGTGCCCGCCTTGGTCACGACGTTGACGAGACAGCCGGTGAATTCGGAATATTCGACGTCGAACGGCGCGAACTCGACCGAGGTCTGGTCGATCACGTCGAAGGGCAGCGGCAGCGTATTGCGCGCAGCGAACGGCGTGCCGTTGAGGCCGAAGACGTCGGCCTGGATGATGCCGTCGACGGTGAAGACGTTGGAGCGGTCATTGCCGCCGAGGCAGGAGATGCGGTCGACGTCGTTCGCCTGTTCGATGCTGACGCGCGGGTCGATGCGGATGATGTCGCGAATGTCGCGGGTGATCGAGGGGAAGGCCTCGAGCGTCTGCGTTCCGAAGGCGGTTCCGGGGCCGACGGCGAGCTGGGTCACCTGAGCGCGCGCGCCGGTGACGACGATGGTATTGTCGGCGCCGCCCGCGACGGTGGGCGTCAGCTCGAAATTGAAGCTCGTGCTGCCCTGGATCGAGGTGAAGACTTCCTCGACCGTTTGGCCTTCGAAGCCCGGCGCGGTGACGGTGACGGTGTAGGGGCCGCCCGGCTGGAGCGAGCCGACGCGGAAATTGCCCTGCCCACCGGCGGTTACCGTGCGGGTCTGGCCCGTGCGTTCGTCGGTGATTGTCGCCTCGGCGCCCGGCAGCGGCGTGCCGGCTTCGTCGGAAACGGTGCCCTCGATGCCCGAGGTGATCGTTTGCGCGGCTGCGGGCGCGGCGATGGTGGCGGCGGCGCTTAGGCTGACGACGCTGGCGGCGAGGAGATATTTGATCTTCATGGCGAGTGGGGCCCCTGTCACGGTTGGAGTCACTGAAATTGGGTGCTTGGTGGAGATGATCCGGCACGGCGGATCATGATCTGAAGAATTGTCGGCACCGGCACGGCTGCGCCGGACGTGCGCGGCACTAACCGCGATGGGCTGCGCTAAGGCGACGGTTTTGTGACATTCCAAAGACAGGCTTCCGATCGCCGAACGGAGATCAATGCCGCACGCGAGATTGTGCAGCGCAGAATGGCGGAATTGCGGGGGCCTACGCCTGGTGTTGCCAGCGCGCAACAGCCGGCGAGTATTTGCCGGAGCGCCCTATCGGTGCGCAGGAACTTTCGGAGGGCGGAGAATCGCCTTTAGGCGAGATTGATCTCGCGCAGGCGCTGCATCAGAAAATCGTGCGCGGTGATCGGCGGCTGCGGATTGGCGTGATCGCGCGCGGCGCAGACCTCGAGCGGTTCGATCAGGTAATCCGGCCTGAAATGCAGGAAGAACGGCATGGAATAGCGCGACCTGTGCGCCCCGGCCCCCCGAGGATTGACCACCCGGTGCGTCGTCGAGCGCAGCACGCCCGCGGTCAGCCGTTCGAGCATGTCGCCGACATTGATGACCAGCGCGCCCTCGGGCACGTCGATCGCGCGCCATTCGCCCGCGCGGGTCAGCAATTCGAGCCCCGCTTCCTCTGCGCCGAGCAGCAGGGTGATCGTGTTGATGTCGCCATGCGCGGCGGCGCGGATCGCTCCCTCGGGCGCGCCCTCGCCAAGCGGGGGATAGTGGAGGAGGCGCATGACCGAATTGCCGTTTGCGACCGTGTCTTCGAAGAAATCGCGTTCCAGCCCCAGATGCAGCGCGATCGCCTCGAGCACGCGCAGTCCGGTCTGCTCGAATGCGGCGTAGAGCTCGCTGAAAACGGGGCGGAAGCCGGGCAGCTCTTCGGGCCAGATATTGGGCGCCATGAATTCGGCGAGCGGGTGGCCGGGCGGCAATTCGCGCCCGACATGCCAGAATTCCTTGAGGTCGAAGACGGATGCGTCCTTCGCCTTCTCGGTGCCGAACGGGGTGTAGCCGCGCGCCCCGCCGCCGCCCTCGATCCGGTATTCGCGCTTGGCCGCATCGGGCAGCGCGAAGAATTCCCGGGAGGTTTCCTCCGCCCGCTCGATCAGGTCCTGGGGAATGCCGTGATCGCGCACCACGGCAAAGCCGTATTCGGCAAAGGAGCGGCCCAGTTCGTCGGCGATCTGTTCGAGCGGCTGGGAGAGCGAGACGGAAGCGATATTGGGCGCAGTTGCGGTGTCGGGCGAGCTTTGAAGGTCGGTCATGGGAAGGCGCAATACACCCGCCTCCCCGTGCCTGCCAAGCGGCTTCAGAGCGGCAGGAACAGGCTGGCGAGCGCGGCGCTCATCAGGTTGGCCAGGCTGCCGGCGGCGAGCGCCTTGAGGCCGAGGCGCGCGATCACCGGGCGCTGATTTGGTGCAAGGCCGCCGGTCACCGCCATCTGGATCGCGATCGAGGAGAAATTGGCAAAGCCGCACAGGGCAAAGGTGACGATGGCGCGGCTGCGCTCGGTCAGTTCGCCCGCCGCGCTTCCGGTTTCGAGAGCGCCGAGCTCGATAAAGGCGACGAATTCGTTGAGCACGATCTTGGTCCCGAACAGCCCGCCCGCAATCTGCGCCTGATCCCAGTCGGAAATGCCGATCAGGAACATCACCGGCGCAAAGACATAGCCGAGCAACTGCTGGAACGTGACGTCGGGATAGCCGACGAGGCCGCCCAGCCCGCCCAAAATGCCATTCGCCAGCGCGACCAGCGCCACGAACACCATCACCATCGCGCCGACGGCGACCGCAAGCTTGACCCCCGTTTGCGTCCCCTGCGCCGCGGCCTCGATCACGTTGGCGGGCCGTTGCCCTTCCTCGAATGTCTCCGCCATTTCGACCTCGTCGACCTCGACCGGTTCGACCGGCTGGGCGAGCGCGGCGGGGCCACCCGCGGCGAGGCGCGATTGCGGCAGTTCGATATCCTCGCCGTCCTGGCCAACCATGGTCACGCGGGTCTGCTCGGCGGGCACGCCCCCCTTGCGCTGCGCCCGCGTGCCGGCGGCCTTTGCGACGCTTGCCGCCACATCGGGTGCCGGTTCGCGTTCGTCGGGCATGATGATCTTCGCCATCAGGATCCCGCCGGGCGCCGACATGAAGGCAGCGGCGAGCAGGAACGGGACCGCCTCGGCGCCGATGAAGCTGGCATAGGCGGCGAGGATCGTCCCCGCGACGCCGGCCATGCCGACGCTCATCAGGGTGAAAAGCTGGGCCGGGGGCAGCGCGGCGAGATAGGGGCGCACCACCAGCGGGCTTTCCGACTGGCCGACGAAGATGTTGGCCGCGCTCCCCAGCGCCTCGACCCGGCTGATCCCGGTGATCCAGCCGATCGCCCCGCCGACCCAGCGCACCAGCTTTTGCATGATGCCGAGATGATAGAGGATCGAGACGATCGCGGCGAAGAACACGATCACCGGCAGGGCGGCGATGACGAAAGTATTGGCGAAGGGATTGGCGCCCATGGGCCCGAAGATCGCCTCGATCCCGACGACCGAATATTCGAGCAGCGCAATGACCCCGTTCGACAAAGCGCCGATGACGGCGACGCCAATATCGGTGCGCAGGACAATCAGCGCCATGAACGCCTGCAAGGCAAACGCCGCCCCGACCACGCGCAGATCGATCGAGCGTTTGCCCGACGAGAGCGCGAAGGCGATGGCGAGAATGGCGATGATGCCGAAAAGACTGAGCAGCATCGAAGTCGCGGCGTCGTTCAAATCTCGTCTATCCCAGCCTTGTGGGGGCTCTGCATCGCCCCCTTGTCCTTGCCCGGGGCGCACGGGTGGCAGCTTCGATCCCCATGCGCAAGTGCGGGCGCGGGACATGCAAACCGCGCCATGCGCCCCCGCACACTTTTCTTTTGTGCAAGGCTCGCTTACCGCTCCCGCGGATGGACCGCGCGACCCCTCCCCTTTCGATCGATCACCAATCTACGGCCGTCTCCATGCCGCGCGGACTGTTCGTCTTCACGCTGCTCTATGGCGGGATGACGGTGCTCGCCGGGGTGCTTGCATTTAAGCAGGTGCAGCTGTGGCCCAGCGAACTCGCGGTCGAATCGGGCATCTTCGCCTTCCTGTGGCTGGTCGTCATCTCCAGCACCATCGCGCAGCTTTACGGCAAGGCGCTGGCACAGCGGCTGGTGTGGTGGGGCTTTCTGCCGCTTGCGATCTCGGCCAGCCTGATCGCACTGGTCCTCGCCCTGCCCCCCTCGACCGAGATGGTGGAGTTCCGCTCGGAAGACCTCGCCGCCTTCGAACGCGTGCTTGGCCAGACGCCGCGCATCATGCTGGCGGGGCCGGCGGCCTATATCGTCTCGCTGCTGCTTAACATCTGGATCTTCGATCGGCTGCGCGGGAGCGGGGAGGCGACGACGATCGGGCTCATGATCCGCGGCGCCCTCGCCTCGGCGCTGAGCCAGGCGGTCGATTCGCTGATTTTCGTGACGCTCGCCTTCTACGGCGAATTCGACATCTCCGACCTTCTTATCGGCCAAGTGATTGCCAAGGTGACACTGAGCGTGTTGCTCGTTCCCTTCCTCATCACCGGCGGGGTCAAGGCGGCGCGCTGGCTCGACCGGCGTTGAGGCATGCGGCTGTGAAGCGCTGAAGCGTGGCGAAAGGTGGTGAGCCCTGCAGGGGTCGAACCTGCGACCTACTGATTAAAAGTCAGTTGCTCTACCGACTGAGCTAAGGGCCCCCAAAGGGTCGCGCGCTCGCTTTTCTTGGCGGGCAGGCGTCGGAGCGCTCACCTAGGCAGCGCGGTGCGCGGGGTCAAGCGGGCGCTTCGTTTCCGGCGGGCGTCAAGCTGGCGGATCGTCAGGCCGGTCACCGGGTCACGCCAGTCGTCCGCGATTTCGCTTGCAGGGCCGAGCACGAAAGCACGGTCGCGGAATGCGGGGTGCGGAATGGCAAGGCCGGGGGAGCGCCATTCCCCGCCATCCCAGGCGACGATGTCGAGATCGAGGACCCGGTCCCCCCAGCGCCGCCCCCGCCGCCGCCCGAATTGCCGTTCGAGATGCTGGAGCGCTGCGAGCAGTGCGGGGGGATCGAACTCGGTCTCGAGCACGCAGGCGGCGTTGGCGAAACGCCGCCGCGCAGGGCCGAGCGGGGGGGTGGTGCGAACCGAGGAACGCGCCCGCACCGTCCCAAGCGCAGCCAGCTCCTCCATCGCCGCGTGCACCACGGTGCGCGGCGGTCCATACAGGTGATGGCGCCGGTTCGATCCCAGCGCGACGAGATAGCGAGCGCTCAGATATCCTCGCAGATGCGGGTGTAAAGCTGCGGGCGGCGATCGCGGAAGAAGCCCATGCCCGCGCGGTGGGTCGCGGCCCGGCCGAGGTCGAGCGTCGCCACCAGCGCGCCTTCCTCCTCCGCTCCGAAATCTTCGACCATGTCGCCCCATTCGTCGCAGATGAAGGAATGCCCGTAAAAGCGCTGCTCTCCCGCCTCGCCTTCCGGCCCGATGCGGTTCGCCGCGACCACCGGCATGCAGTTGGAGACCGCATGGCCGATCATCGCGCGGCGCCACATCCGGCTGGTGTCGAGATCGGCATCGTAGGGCTCCGAACCGATCGCGGTCGGATAGAGCAGCACTTCGGCGCCCTGCAATGCCATGACCCGCGCCGCCTCGGGATACCATTGGTCCCAGCAGATGCCGACGCCGATGCGCACCGGGGAACCATCATCACCGGGCACATCCCAGGTCTTGAACCCGTCATTGCCGGGGCGGAAATAATACTTCTCCTCATAGCCAGGCCCGTCGGGGATGTGGCTCTTGCGATAGGTTCCCATGATCGACCCGTCGGGTCCGATCATCGCGAGGCTGTTGTAGTAATGATGGCCGTCGCGTTCGAAGAAGCTGGTCGGGATCGCCACCTTCAGCCGCGTCGCCAGCTCCTGCATCGCGGCGACGCTGGGATGCTGTGCGAGAGGTTTCGCCAGCGCGAACAGCGCTTCTTCCTCGGTGCGACAGAAATAGGGGCCGGAGAACAGTTCGGGCGGCAGGATCAGTGTCGCCCCGCGCGCCGCCGCCTCTTCGACCTGCCGCGCAACGGCGGCGATATTGTCCGCTTCCTCCTCGCGGGCGAGCGGCAGCTGGAGCGCGGCGACGGTGAGAGTGCTCATGGGAGCGAGGCGTTACTTCTCGCGCAAGGCGAAGTCCACTTGCACGCTGACGCTGCTGGTCGTCTGGCCCGGCATGATCGATACCGGAGAAGCCTGCTCCGGCCGTGGCCCCGCGCTGGGAGGGGGCGGCGGCGGGGCGACCGGCGGGGGCGCGTAGGCGGCGGCGTCCATCGCGGTTGCCATGGCTCCGCCCAGATAGCGTGACCCTTGCGATCCGCCCGCATCGCGAATGTAGAGCACGCGCGCGACCTCCATGTCGGCCGCCTCGGCATAGGCTTCGGCGCGCCTTTCCGCATTGCGATAGGCGTTGGCATAGGCGGCGTTGGCGGCGGCTTCCGCATCGGCGATGCCCAATTGCGGACCCGAGACGATGTTCGCGCCGACCGCGGTGACGGCTGCGACGGCGGCCCCCGCCTGTTCGACGTCGCGCACGCGGACGCTCAATGTGTTGTAGGCCTGGAACTGTCCGCGGCGGTCGCCGTAATCGATCCGCTGTACGTTGACGGCGCTGGTCTGGATATCGTCATCGGCAATACCAAGCTCGCGCAGGGCGGCGACGATTTCCGCAATGTCCTCCTGCGTTTCCTCGCTTGCCGCTTTCGCGTTGCCGGCCCAGTTCTGCACTCCCGCTTCGAAGCGCGCCTCGTCCGGACGCACGTCAGCCTCTCCGGTCGCGCTGACCGACAGAAGCGTTTCGCCGCGATCGACACCGCGCGGGTCGTCATTCCCGCCTGAACAGGCGGCGGCGGTGATGGTGATCGGACAAAGCAGCATGGATTGTCGCAAAGTCATGGCAAATCTCCACTGGCACCGGTGCGCGCCGATGGAGATGCGTTTCGCGCGCCCGACCTGAACGGCGTCTGTCCTTCGGGTGGCGCCCGCTTTAGTCCGCCTTGCGGAACAGCAGCGTCATGCGGTCGCTTTCGCCGATGCTGAGATATTCGCTGCGGCGCGGATCGCCCTCGCCGGTGGCGAGGATGGGGGGCAGGGTCCACACCCCGCGCTCCCAATTGGCAGGATCGTTCGGATTGGCGTTGATCTCGCTTTCGGCGGCGAGTTCGAAGCCGTTCGCCTCGAAAATGTTCACCACGTCCTCCTTGCGCATATAGCCGCGCTGGCGGGCGCCGTAATCGTCGTAGCTGGCGCCTTCGGGGGCGCGATGCTGGACCACACCGACCATGCCGTCATCCTTCAGCATCATACGCGCGGCCTTGAGCACATCGTCCGCGCTGTTGCCCATGTTCAGCCCGTGCATCGAACGGAAGATCAGCACCCGGTCGACTGTGCCGGCAAGCTCCTCGGGCATTTCGTCGGTTTCGAAGGCCATCACTTCGTCGGCGTCGACATCCATCGCCTCCGCGATCCCCAACTTGAAGTTCTCGGTCCAGCCCTTGGCGCGGACTTCCTGCGCGCGGCTGTTGTAGCTGCGGCCGTCGCTGTCCTGGTTGAAGGCGATATAGGTGCCCGCCGGCATCAGATAGGGGGCGAGCACGCGGGTGTACCACCCGCCGCCGGGGCCGTATTCGGCGACCGTCATGGTCGGCTCGACGCCGAAGAATTCGAGCGTTTGCGCCGGGTTGCGATATTGGTCGCGCGCACGGTCTTCGGCGCGGCGTTCGTGCTCCAGCACCTCTTCGAGCGCGGGCGAGGCCATGTCGGTATGCGCCTCGGCGGCGAGCGGCACGGCGTGGGTCGCAAGGGCGCTGCCGGCGGCGAGCGCGGCGATGGGTGCGAGCAGGGTGAGTTTCATGGGCCTTTTCCTCTCTTCGCTTGAAATGGTTGCGCCCCTCCTGACGCGTGGCGCCGCGAATGACAAGGTGCATCGGCTTGGGCTGCGGCCCTCTAACAATCGTAGCCTCGCTGCCTATCTCAACCCTGGAACAGGCAAGAGAAAACAAGACGAGGCGAGAATATGGAACAGGCGATCGTTGCGGGCGGATGCTTCTGGTGCACCGAGGCGGTGTTCAAGGACGTGATCGGAGTGAGCGAGGTCGAAAGCGGCTATATCGGCGGCGAGACGGCGAACCCGACCTACAAGGAAGTCTGTTCGGGGCGGACCGGCCATGCAGAGGGTGTGCGCGTCACCTTCGATCCCAAACGGATCTCGCTCGGCGAGATTTACGACGTCTTCCTCGGCACGCATGATCCGACCCAGCTCAATCGACAGGGCAACGATGTCGGCACTCAATATCGCAGCGCGATCTTCCCGCTCTCGGCGGATCAGGGCGAGGAGGCCGAAGCCGCGATCGACCGCTGGAACGCGGAGAACGGCAAGATGGCCGTAACCACGATCGAAGGGCTGGATGGCGATGCGCAGGTCCACGCATGGTATCCGGCGGAGGACTACCATCAGGAATACTGGCAGGGCGAAGGCCAGCGCAATCCCTATTGCCAGGCGACCATTCCGCCCAAGATCATGAAACTCCGGAAGAGTTTCCAGAAATATGTAAAGGAAGGCGTTTAGCGATAGCGTCCGGCGGTGATGAATTCGCCGAACGTCTCGCACCACACGATCACGGTGTCGTAAGCCTCGATGTCGATCCCCGCCGGCACGTCCAGCAGAAAGCCCTCGAAACTTTCGACCTCGCCGATGAAAGCGGCGCTGTCCTTGACCGCTTCGAACCCGGCCTCGTCCTCGACGAAGCCGTCGACCAGATAGACCCGGTAATCGGGTCCGGCAGCAAGCGCGCCCTGATGCACGATGCTGCTGTCGGTGACGCTGATCGTGCCCTCCCCCCAATGCAGCGCGTCGCTGCCGGCCAATTCGCGTGTGAGCGTGGCGCTGTAGCGCGCATCCTGCGCCTCGATGGCGAGGGTCTCGGCCTCGGGAGACGGCGGCGCAGTGAGGATCGGCAGAAGATAGATGCCGAGCGCAAAGCCGATCCCGAGCGTGACAAGATGCGAGGCGGCGAGGGCGAGGATGCGCATCACGATGTCTCCTTTGCGAATGCTTGACCCGTCATTCGCTGCGAGGCGCCCGCAGGTTACAGCTGCCCCGAGAAGACGCTTATGGATGCCGCCAGCGCGCGATGAAAAAACCGTCGAGCCCGCCCGCTTGCGGAAGCTGGCCCGGATGGGTGCGGAGCCAGCCTTTTGAGGTTGGCTGCAATCCCGCGGGACATTCTCCGGCGCTTATCGGCGCAGCCTTTAGACCCAGCTTCTCGCTCACCCGATCCGCCTGCGCCTCGCCTTCCTCGCGCTCGAGCGAACAGACAGCGTAGATCAGCGTGCCGCCGGGCTTCAGCCACCCCGCCGCACGTTCGAGCAGTGCGCGCTGCACCTGCGCCATTTCAGCGATCTGGCGCGCGCCGATCCGGTGCAAAACATCCGGATGGCGGCGGCAGGTGCCGGTCGCGGTGCAGGGCGCATCGAGCAGGATCGCGTCGTAGGAATGCTTGGGCTCCCAGGTCAGGGCGTCGGCGCGCACGGGCGAGGCGGCAAGGCCGGTGCGCTTCAGATTGTCCTTCAGCACGCCCAGCCGGCGTTTCGACATATCGAGCGCGGTCACGTCCCAGCCGAGCGCGGCCAGCGCCATCGTCTTGCCGCCGGGCGCTGCGCACAGGTCGAGCGCGTGGCCGCTCGCCCTCCCGAGCAGCTGGGCGGGGATTTGTGCGGCGAGGTCCTGCACCCACCATGCCCCTTCTTTGTAACCCTCGAGCGTGTCGATACGAGAGCCGCGCGGAATACGCACATGACCGGTGGCCAGGCTGACACCGCCCAGTTTCGTTTGCCAGAGCGCGGTATCGTCCGGTTCGCGAATATGGAGGTCGACTTCGGGCGGCTCGGCCAGTCCGCTGGCGATATCCCGGGCAAGCTCGCCCCATCGTTCGCGGACATCGGCGGGCAGGGTGGGGATATCGGGAAGCCTCGCCCCGCGCTTCGTCAGGGTCGAGAAGACGCCGTGCGCCAACCTGCGCGGTCCGCCCGACAAGAGCGGCAATCCGGTCGCGATGACGGCGTGGGGCGGCGTTTCCAACCTCAGCGCCTGCGCCAGCATCAGGCGCAGCACGCTGCGCGGTTTGGCATCGGCGGGCAGATTCTGCTTCGTCGCGCCGTCGATCAGCGCGTCGAGGTCGGTCAGCCAGCGCAGCGCCTCGCCCGCGATCGCGCGGGCCAGCGCCTGATCGTTGCCGTCGCGCACCTGCCGCAGGGCCGCGGGCGCCGCCTGTTCGAGCGTTTCGCCGCGGCGCAGCACCGCGTCGAGCATCTGAAGCGCGGCGCGGCGCGCGTGAAGTCCGGTGGGAGTGGCCATGGAAGGGCAGCGCAGTAGCGAGGCTTGAAACCAAGCGCCAGCTTGCGCATTTCCTCCACACGATGACGAAGACGAAATCCCAGGCCGCAAAAGAGTTTCAAAAGCCCGCGCATTGGTCGAACGACCCTGCGCCCGAGCCGAAAAAGGTCGATCCGCTCAAGGAAGAACCACGCGAGCTTTCCCCCACCCGCTATGGCGATTGGGAGAAGGACGGCATCGCCTGGGATTTCTGATAGACGGCCCTATGCCGCCTATTGTCGAACGTCCGGCTGAGAACGGGAGGCGACACCTCTTCCCACCTCGAAATTCGCCGCATATCGAAACACGCCTCTCATGGTCACGCAGGTGACCACGCTGATTTCACCTTCGCGGCGAAATAGCTCGCACACCCCGCTGGCTGCGCGCCACCGGCGATCCTGCTGGCGAGCTTCGAGAATCTTCCACCTCTCACCGTCCGACTGGGTCCGAAAGTCCACGGCAAATTTGCGGCGGGTATCAAGAAAGCGGAATACGATATCGTCGCCCGCACGCTCAATGCGAACCGAGTCGCAATCTACGAAGAACACGCCCTCTGCCAGAAGCGGAGCGTAGCGGTCGGCGTAAAAGCATTGGCCTTCACCGATCTGCGGCAAGTCCTGCGCATTGACAGGTACCGCGACCGCAGCCGCGGCTGCAATACCCGCAGTGCCGATGGCGAGGAAACGGTTTCGCGCTGTCATCCAAGCGGGATTGCGCCGCACGGGCTGCACCGAAGCTGAACCGTCAGATCGCCTTGAACGTCACCTTCAACCCGTCCTTGGGCTGCGGGATCGGCCAGGGCTGCCAATCGGGTTCGTAGCCCTCGGGCACCTCGATCCGGTAGCGTTGGAGAAGGTGCGCCATCAGGATCTTCACCTGCATATAGGCGAAGTGCAGGCCGAGGCACATATGCGCGCCACCGCCGAAGGGCACCCAGGCATATTTGTGCCGCTCGCGCACCTTGTCGGGCGTGAAGCGCATCGGGTCGAAGGTCCTGGGATCGTCCCAGTACTCTTTCGAATAGTGCGTCCAGTAGATGTTGATCCCGACATGCGCGCCCGCCGGGATCCGGTAGCCGCCGAATTCGAAACTCTTCAAAGCCCGGCGCGGCATCGAGGGGACGGGCGGCATCATCCGCAGCGCCTCCTTGAACGCCATTTCGGTGAGTTCCAGCTTGCCCAGATCGTCGTAATCGAGCGCGCGGGCGGTGCCCGAGGCATCGGGTCCATCGGTGACCGCGACGATCTCCTCGCGCAGCTTCTCCTGCCATTCGGGGTTCGCCGCGAGATAGTAGAGCAGCGAAGTCGCCGAGGAGGTGATCGTGTCGTGCGCCGCCATCATCAGGAAGCTCATGTGATCGACCACCTGGTCGACCGGCAGCATCTCGCCGTCTTCGCGGGTGGCGGTGGCGAACTGGCTGAACATGTCCTGCCCGCCGCCTTCCGCGCGGCGGCGCACGGTCTCCGCGGTCAGATATTCGACCATATAGGCGCGGCCATCGACACCCTTCTTCATCTTGGTGAAGGGCAGAGGCTTACGTACCGGCGCGACCGAAGCCTGGACCATGTCGACGAAGGCGGTGTTGATCCGGTCGGCTTCCGGCCCCCACGGAATGCCGAGAAAGCTGTCGGCGGCAAGGTCGAGCGTCAGCTGCTTGATCGCCGGGTAGAATATCATCGCCCCTTCCCACTGGGCGACCTCGCGCGCGATGCCGGCGTTGAGCGCGCCCGAATAATGGCGCATCGGCCCCGGCTTGAACGCGATCGAGAGCGCGCGGCGATCGATCCGGTGGTGATCGAAATCGAGCAGCATCAGCCCGCGCGGAAACAGCTGATCGAGCACCGGGCCCCAGCCCTGCTCCGAGGAAAAGATCTTGTCCTTGTTGAACAGGACGAGTTCGTTCGCCTCCGCCCCGATCAGCGCGACGTTCCAGCCGCCGAAGGCGTGGGTCTTGTAGACCCGGCCATAAGTCTTGACCATGTGATCGGTGAAGGCGTGCGGATCGGCGAGCGTGCGGAACGTGTTGCCGACCAGCGGCCAGCCCTTCTCGCCCGGAATATGCTCGAGCGCGGCATCATCGCTTGCACCCTCGGACCAGTGCGAGGGCGGCGGGGCGTCGGGAATATTGTTGTGCGCGGCTAGGGTCGCCATGGCGGGGGGCTCCGTGGTTCGGCGTGGTTAGGTATGCAAAACGCTACTTACCATCATGTAAACAGCCACGCCAAGCTCAGATCCAGCCGGCCAGTTCGCGCCGGATCATCGTCTCGAGCATGGCAAGGCCGGCCTCGCTCGTATTGAGACAGTCGAGCACGGCGTATTGCTCGCCGCCCGCTTCGATGAATTCGTCGCGCCCCTCGAGCGCCAGCTCTTCCAGCGTCTCGACGCAATCGGCGGCAAAGCCTGGCGCGGCGACGACCAGACGCCGCGTGCCCTTCTCCCCTTCCGCCACCAGCGTCGCATCGGTCGCGGGTTCGAGCCACTGCGCCGGGCCGAAGCGCGACTGGAACGTTGTCTCGAACCGGACGCCGGCAAATTCGGGCCGCGGCTCCAGCCGCTCGCGCAGCAGCCGCGCGGTTTTTTGGCAATGGCAGTGATAGGGATCGCCGCGTTCGAGCGTGCGCTGCGGCATGCCGTGAAAGGACAGCAGCATGACCTCGGGCGCAAAGGACAATGCGCGCACCTGGCGCGACAGGTCCTGTGCCAGCGCCTCGATATAGGCCGGATCGTCGTGATAGGGTGGGGCGAAGCGCAGCGTCGGCTGCCAGCGCAAACCGGCCATGACCCGCGCGACCTCGTCGAACACGGTCGCGGTGGTCGCGGCGCAATATTGCGGATACATCGGCGCGATCAGGATCCGGTCGCAGCCCTTTTCGGTCAATTCGCCCAGCCGCTGTTCGATCGAAGGGCTGCCATAGCGCATCGCGTAGTCGATATGCAGGCGCGCGTCGTATTCCCCACAGTCCAGCACTCCGGCCATCGCTTCGGCCTGGCGCGCGGTGATGTCGGCGAGGGGCGAGCCGCGTTCCGTCCATATCTTCCCATAGGCCTCGGCGCTTTTCTGGGGCCGGGTATTGAGAATGATGCCGCGCAGGATCGGCTGCCAGGCGATCGGAGGGATCTCGATTACGCGCCGGTCGGACAGAAACTGTGCGAGGTAACGCCTGACGGAGCCCGGATCGGGCGCGTCGGGCGTGCCGAGATTGACCAGCAGAATGCCGATCGCGCCGCTCGTCGCCGGCGGGTGATCGCCGGGCAGATGCTGTTTTTGCCAGGTCATGGATGCTTGATCATCAGTGCGGGCGACGCCTCGGTTTTCCTAGGTGGTCCATATACGCCGCGCACCGCTTGCCGGAGGCGAGCTCCGGTTCGCATCGCGTGGTCCCGCACGCTACAGACCGTCTGAAAGTAGGGGCAGACGCCGCAGGCGCAACCCCGTCGCCGAAAACAGCGCGTTGGCGATGGCTGGCGCGGCGATAACGGCGCCCAGTTCGCCCGGATCGGCCGGGTCGGCTTCGCTCGGCAGGAAGTCGACGACGATTTCGGGCATGTCGGCGAGCTGCGGCAGGCCGAGATCGGCGTAATCGGTGCTCGCGGGCAGGCCGCCGCGGATGCGCATCTCGTTGCCGAGCGCCAGTCCCATGCCGAAGATCAGCCCGCCCTCGATCTGCTGGCGGGCGATATCGGTGTTGACGATCCGGCCGATATCGACGGCGGCGGTGAGACGCCCGACCCTGAGCCCTCCCTCTCCCCGCCGTGCGGTCGCGACGCAGGCGATACGCGCACCTGTCTGGGCATCGCCGATCCGGTGGCAGGCGATCCCTTGCCCGCTCTGGTCGCGCCCGCCATCCCATCCGGCAAGCGAGGCGGCGCGCTGAAGGCAGGCGGCCAGCCGGACGTCCGAGCCCAGCATCCGCATGCGAAAGGACAGTGGCTCGCGCCCCGCATCGGCCGCGATCTCGTCGACGAAACTCTCGATCGCGAAAGCTGTCATCGTATGGGCATTGCCGCGCACGCGTCCGACCGGCAGCCCGATCGAAACCGGCACGTGGCGCACGGCGGCGGAGGGGATGGCATAGGGCGGGACCGCGCCGGCGCAGGCGAGCGGATCGGCCATCCCCTCGGTCTCGCGGATCGCGGCCCAGGCGGTGAGATTGCCGAACAACCGGCGGCCGAATTCGTGCATGGCGGGCGGCGTCGCGATGCGCAGTCGCAGCGCGTCGATCGCCCCGCGCGCATCGCTTGCGCCGGCGCCCGCTTCCAGCTGCGCCCCGATCAGGACGTGCGCGGGCGCGCGCGGCCGGGAACGGATCATCTCCTCGCGGCGGGACCAGGTCAGGTGGACCGGGCGGCCCAGCTCCTTGGCGATATGCGCGACCTCGATCGCGTGGTCGTGTTCGAGCCGGGCGTCGAAACTCCCGCCCGCCGGCATCGGATAGAGCGCGACGTCCTCCGCCGCGAGCCCGACTGCGCGCGCCGCCGCGATCCGCGCCTGTTCGGGCGCCTGGGCGGCGATCCACAATTCGAGCAACCCGTCCTCGTAACGCGCGACAGCGCTTGCCGTTTCCAGCGGCGCGGCGTGGGCCGGGCCGATCTCGTAGCGGCGCGCCATATCGACGCGGGTCATACCCTCTTCGCCGAAGCCGGACTCGGCAATGAGGAAGCTGTCGCCCGACTCAACCGAGGTCTCGAGCCGCGCCGCGACATCCTCGCTCGAGACCGGGAAAGCCGTCCTGAAACGGGGCTGCATCGCATCGAGCGCCCGCTGCGCGCTCCACCAGGTCGCCGCCGCGACCGCGAGCCAGCGACTGGTGCGCACCGCACCGACCACGCCCGGGATCGCCGCCCCTGCGCCGGCGTCGAAATCAGTGAGTTCGCTCGCATTGTTGGGCCCGTGGCGGATCGCGGCATAGACCATGCCCGGCAGCCTGACGTCGCCCGCGAACAGAAACGAACCATCGACCTTGGACGGCAAGTCGATCCGCGGGAACGCGAGTGCTTCTCCCGGTTCGTCGCCCGGGTCCATCGGGCCGCTGCTCTCGCCCGGAGGTTCGGGGCGCAGCGGCGGGGGATCGGGGGCCGCGCGCTCGGCGGCACCGGCGGCCAGTTCGCCGAAAGTCGCGCTGTTATCGCCCCAGCGCACGATGCCATTCTCGACCTCGAGTTCCTCCCACGATGCGCCCCAGCGCGCCGCCGCCTCCTGCGCCAGCATCGCGCGCGCCGCCGCCGCGGCCATGCGCGCCGGCACTTCGTAGGCGGCGAGCGACGTGCCCGCTGCGGTCGCGTTGAAACGCCGTTCGCGCGCGAAGCGTTCCGCCAGCCATTCGTCGCCGACCTCGTTCCATCCGGCGACGATCGGATCCCACAGCTGTTTCCATTCGCGCGCCAGCGGGAGGTTGGGATAGGCCGCGGCGGGGGCGGCGGGTTCGACCGCGATCTGGCGCCAGTCCGCCCCCAATTCCTGCGCGACGATCTGCGGGATCAGCGTCGTCACGCCCTGCCCCATTTCGAGCTGCGGCACGGCGACGGTGACGATCCCGTCCTCGGCGATCTTCAGCCAGGCACCCATCAGGTGTTCGCCGCGCGCGGCGGCAAGCGGATTGCGATAATTGCGCGGCAGGAACCACCAGGCAACGACGAGCCCGCCGCCGATGGCAGCGCCGGTCAGCAAACCTCTCCGGCTGATCCCCACGTGGCCTACAGCTTGCCGGTCTTGATCCAGCGGTCGAGCTTGGCCGCGATGTCGAGGAATGGCGCCGCGCCTTCGCCCTCGCCCGCCGCCGGCGGCTCGCCGCGATCGCCCGCGATCCGGGTGTCCATCCTGAGCGGAATGCGCCCGAGGAACGGGATGTCCAGCGCGGCGGCGAATTTCTCCACCCCGCCCGAACCGAACGGATCGGAGACATGCCCGCATTCGGGGCATTCATAGCCCGACATGTTCTCCACCAGACCGATGATCGGCACCTCGCCGTCTTCGAACAATTGCCCGGCACGCGCGGCATCGAGCAGCGCCAGGTCCTGCGGGGTCGAAACCAAAACCGCGCCATCGGGCTTGCTGTCGGCCATCATCGAAATCTGCACGTCGCCCGTCCCCGGCGGCAGGTCGATCAGCAGCAATTCGGTGTCGTCCCACTCCGCCTCGATCAGCTGCGCCAGCGCCTTGCCCGCCATCGGTCCGCGCCAGGCCAGCGCCTTGCCCGGCGGCACCAGGTGGCCCATCGAGAGCACCTTGACCCCATGGCGACTTTCGACCGGGATCATCCTGTCGCCCTTGGTCTGCGGGCTAGCGCGTTCGGTTGCCAGCAAACGCGGCTGCGAAGGACCGTAAATGTCGCCGTCGATCACGCCGACCTTGCGCCCCAGCTTCGCCAGCGCGACCGCGAGATTGGTGGTCAGCGTCGATTTGCCGACGCCGCCCTTGCCCGATCCGATCGCGATGATCATGCGCCGTCGGCGATCCGCGATCAGCGCGACGCGCACTTCCGAAACCTCGTCCAGCGCACCCGCGGCATCCTCGATCAATGTCTCGACTTCCTGACGCGCCTTCGCGCCCAGATCGCCCGCTTCCGCGACGATCACGGCGCGCCCGTTCGTCAGCCTTGCCGAGCGAATGCGACCCTCGATTTCGGGCGGCAGCGCGGCGCGCAGACGCGCTTCGTCCTCCTGCAATCGCCGGGCCTTGTCGTCGTCGGTGCTCATGGTGCAGCGCCTCTAGCACCAAAATCACGGCTTCAACCCCTGTTTTTCCGGGAAGGGCGTTCCTATAAGTGAAACATGCGAATTTTGGACGGTTTGACGAAACAATTCGGACTGGCTATGGCTGGCAAGAAAAATCCGTGGGGCAAACCCTCGCGCGGCCCTTCGCGCGATGGCGATGCCGGCGGCGAACCGGAGGGCGATGCGCCCACTGGCGACAACAATGACGGCCCGCGCAATCCCTGGCTGCCCGGGGGCGCTCCCAATGGCGGGCGCAAGCCGCCGCGCCGCTCGGCAAGTATCGAGGACATTTTCAAGAATCGCGGACCTGAAGGCCCGCGCCGTTCGGGCGGCGGGGGCGGCGGGCCGACCTTGCGCTTTCCGCAGCGCCCCGGCGGCGGCAGCTGGCTGCCGATCGCGCTGGCGGGCGTGGCGGCGGTGTGGCTGATCTTCTCCAGCGTCCACTTCGTCCAGCCGGGCGAAGCGGCGACCGTGACCCGTTTCGGCGGCAAATATGTCGGCCAGTTCGGGCCGGGCACCAACTTCTCCGCCCCCTATCCGATCAGCGTCGTCGACACCGAAAACGTGATCGAGATTCGGACCGAGGAAGTGCCGACCAAGCTGATCCTGACAGGCGACCAGAACCTGGTCGATCTGAGCTACTCGATCCGCTGGAACATCAAGGACCTGACCCTGTTCCAGTTCCAACTCGCCGATCCGATCGAGACCGTGCGCGAAGCCGCGGAAACCGCGATGCGCTCCTCGGTTGCGGAAAAGACGCTCGATTCGGTGATTTCGGGTGAAGGCCGCGCCGACATTCAGGAAAACGTGCGCATGCGCATGCAGTCGATCCTTGACGGTTATGGCGCGGGTATCGCGGTGCAGGGTATCGAGATCGACAAGACCGATCCGCCCGAAAGCGTGGTCGAGGCGTTCAACGACGTGCTCGCCGCGCAACAGGATGCCGAACGCGAATTGAACCGTGCCCGCCGTTATGCGCAGCAGGTGCTGGCCCGCGCGGAAGGCGATGCCGAGGCATTCAACCAAATCTACGCCGAATATCGCCTCGCCCCCGAGGTGACCCGTCGCCGGCTCTATTACGAAACCATGGAAGCGGTGCTTTCGCGCACCGACAAGACCGTCATCGATGCCGACGGCGTCACCCCCTACATACCTTTACGCGAAGTGGAGCGCGGCCGCACCGGTCAGTCCGCGGCGCCCGCGGGCCAGTAAGCGACAGGACAGGTAACGAACCCAGCCATGCAGACCATCTGGAACCAGTACAAGATCGCCATCATCGCCCTCGCCGTGGTGCTGATAGCGCTCGTCTCGACCTTGTTCGTGACGCCCGAGACCAAGCAGGCGGTCATTATCCGCACCGGGGAACCGCGCGAGATCGTCAACCTCTACACGCCCGACGATCCCTACGGTCAGACCGGCGCGGGGTTCTGGTATCGCATTCCCTTCGTCGACCGGGTGCAGATGGTCGAGCGCCGCGTGCTCGATCTCGATATGGACAATCAGCAGGTGCTCACCAGCGACCAGCAGCGCCTGCAGGTGAATGCCTATGCCCGCTTCCGCATCATCCAGCCCGTCACCATGGTGGAGCGTGCGGGAGACGAGAACCGGCTGCGCTCGCAATTGTCGCCGATCCTCACGTCGGTGCTGCGCCAGGAACTGGGCCGGCGGACCTTTGCCAGCCTGCTGACCGCCGAACGCGGCACTGCGATGACCAATATCCGCGACACGCTCGACGCACAGGCGCGGCAATATGGCGCGCAGATCATCGATGTGCGGATCAAGGCCGCCGACCTGCCCGAAGGCACACCGCTCGAGGCCGCCTTCACTCGGATGATCTCCGATCGGCAGGAACAGGCGGAGACGATCCGCGCGCAGGGGCGCAAGAACGCGCAGATCATTCGCGCCGAGGCCGATGCCGACGCCGCCAGCACCTATGCCGATGCCTACGGCAAGGACCCCGATTTCTACGATTTCTACCGAGCCATGGAGAGCTATCGCCAGACCTTCATCAACGGCGAGGGCAATTCCTCGATGGTGCTCGACAGCGACAACGAATATTTCAACCAGTTCAACGGTCAGTGAGCGCCCTGCGTCCCGCGCAGCGAAATTGAAAGCAAACCGACAAGCGACCGACTGGCGGGGACCGACTACAGGTGTGTTCAATCGCGGTTAAGTGCGTCTGGCGCCATGGTGACGGCGTAGTTTGAACGAAGATTGCGCGCCGCAAACCCCGCGCGGCGCGCACAGAGCCGAGAGAAAAGGAACGAGAGGACGTGAGCAACGTGCGGTATGTATATGGATTGACCAGTGCCCTTTTGGTGGGCGGCGCGGCCATCTCGCTGATGACGGGTTTTCCCGCCGGCGCGCAGGTGGCGCAGAACGACGAGGCGATGATGGACCGGGTGCTCCCGCTCGAAGGGCGACCCGCCAGCTTCGCCGACCTTACCGAGCAATTGCAGCCCGCCGTCGTCAACATCTCGACGCGCCAGTCGGTCGAGGTCAGTCGCAATCCCTTCGCCGGAACGCCCTTCGCCGATCTGTTCAATCGGCGCGGCGGCAACAACAACAATCAGCCGCAGCGCCGCGAGGGCAGTTCGCTGGGTTCGGGCTTCATCATCAGTGCCGACGGCTTCGTCGTCACCAACAACCATGTGATCTCGCCCGACAACCGCGCCCGGCTGGAAGAGATCACCGTCACCATGCCCGACGGGACCGAATACGAGGCTGAACTGGTCGGTGCGGATGCGCAATCCGACCTCGCCGTGCTCAAGATCGTCGCCGACAGGACGTTCCCCTTCGTCCAGTTCGGCGATTCGGCCGAAGCGCGCGTGGGCGAATGGGTGGTCGCGATCGGCAATCCCTTCGGCCTCGGCGGCACCGTCACCTCGGGCATCATCTCCGCAGTCTATCGCAATACGGGGCAAGGCGGCGCCTACGATCGCTATATCCAGACCGATGCCAGCATCAACAAAGGCAATTCGGGCGGGCCGCTATTCGACATGCGCGGCAACGTGATCGGCATCAACAACGCGATCTTCTCGCCTTCGGGCGGTAGCGTGGGTATCGGCTTTGCCATTCCCGCGGAAATCGCTGCGCCGATCGTCGATCAGCTGAAGGCAGGGCAGGAGATCGAGCGCGGCTATCTTGGTGTCAGCCTGCAGCCGATCAACGACGATCTCGCCGACTCGCTCGGGCTCGATCGCAATCGCGGTGAGCTCGTCCAGATCGTTACCGACGACAGCCCCGCCAGCCGTGCCGGACTGCAGCCGGGCGACATCATCGTCGGCGTCGACGGTAACGAGGTGACGACTGACCAGACCGTCTCCTTCCTCGTCGCGAATATCGATCCGGGCGAGACCATCCCGGTCTCGGTGCTTCGCGATGGACGCCAGGTGACGCTCAATACCACGCTCGCGCGCCGGCCGAGCGAGGAGGAACTGGCGCAGCAACAGCAGACCTTCGACCCCGACAGCGAAGAAGCGATGGATCCGGACGAGATGGACGACACGATCGCCGAGAAGCTTGGGCTACAGGTGCTCGAACTGACCCCGCAGATCGCGCGCAGCCTCGGCACCAATCCCGATACGGTCGGCCTTGTCATCGGCGCGGTCGATCCCAATTCGGATGCGGCGCGTAAGGGTCTGCGCCGCGGCGATGTCGTGCTGTCGGCGAATTACCAGGAAGTCGGCACGGTCGAGGCACTGCGCGAGCAGATCGCCGCTGCCGAGGCCGACGGCCGCGATGCGGTGCTCCTGCGGGTTCAGCGCCGCGGCCAGCCACCGCGTTTCGTCCCGGTGCGGCTGCGCTAAGCCGCGCCCACGCGCTCAACCAATCGAACGCCCCCGCAGCGCTCGCTGCGGGGGCGTTTTGTTATGCGTTGGAAAAGGGGGTGACGGCCGCGCGCTCGCCTAGCGCTGTGGCGGGTTAGGAGGCTGGCTCGGCGACCTTGCCCGCCCCTCGCCGGCTTGCCCGCCGCCTTGCTGCCCGCTCCCTCCACTGCCACGCGGACGGACCGGCGGCGCTATGTCCAGCGGTTCGCGCGTGCGCGGCGCACGTGACGGCGCAGCGCGCGGCGGCGGCGGGGCCTCGACTTCGCCGCCGATCGCGCGTTCGAGGAAATCGTCGCTGACCGCGGGCGGCGGATCGTCCAGCGGCGACAATCCGCCCTCTCCCTCCTGATCGAAGCCTGGCCCCGCCGGCCCGCGCCGCCCCGGCTCGATCAGATTGCCCTGTTCGTCGATGAAATAGTAATCGTCCGGATCGCCGAACAGCGCCTCCTCGTCGGGCTCGAGCTGCCATTCGGGCAGGTTGAGATCGGTGTCGAATTCCTCGACCGGGCGATCCTTGACGGCAAAGCGCATATAGGCGGCAAAGGCCTGCGCCGGAGCGCGTCCGCCCTGAAGGCCCGGCACCGCGCGTGCATCGTCGCGTCCCATCCATACGCCGGTGGTGATGCCGGAGGAGAAACCGACGAACCAGCCGTCCTTGTTCGAACTGGTCGTGCCGGTCTTGCCCGCGACCGGACGCCCGATCTGCGCCGCGCGCCCGGTGCCCGTCTGCACGGCGGCCTGCAACAGGTCGGTGATCCCCGCCGCGACATAGTCCGGCACGAGCTGCGTCTCGCGCGTTTCCTCGTGCTCGTAAATCGTCTCGCCGTCGGCGGTGGTCACCTTCAGGATGCCATATGGCTCGACCGCTTGCCCCTTGGCCGAAACACCGGCAAAGGCGCGGGTCATCTCGATCAGCCGCACTTCGGAAGAGCCGAGCACCATCGAGGGGAAGGTCGAAACCGGCGAAGATATGCCGAAGCGCCGCGCCATCGAGGCGACTGTGCCGAAGCCGACTTCGTTGCCGAGTTGCGCGGCGACGGTGTTGATCGAATAGGCGAAGGCGGTGCGCAAACTCGTCTCGCCGACATTGCGACCGCTGGAATTGCGCGGGCTCCATCCGTCGATCGTCACCGGCGTGTCGACCACCATGTCGTCGGGCGTGTAGCCCGCTTCGAGCGCGGCGAGGTAGACGAACAGTTTCCACGAAGAGCCGGGCTGGCGCATCGCATCGGTGGCGCGATTGAAATTCGTTTCGACATAGTCTGTCCCGCCGACCAGCGCGAGGATCGCCCCGTCGCGGTCTAGGCTGACGAGGGCACCCTGTGCCCCATCGGGCGTGTTGGCGTCGATCGCCGCGGTGGCGGCGCGCTGCATCCCGACATCGAGCGTGGTCCAGACCTCGAGCGGGGCGTTGGTTTCGGGCAGCAGCAGGTCGAGCTGCGGCAAGGCCCAATCGGTGAAATAGCGCACCGAATTCTGACCCGCCTGCTGCTTGATGCTGACCATATTGACATTCACGCTGGCCTGCCGCGCCGTGATATAGCCCTGTTCGCGCATCAGCCGCAGGACGACGCGCGCACGGTTTACCGCAGCCTCGACATCGGCGGTGGGGGAATAGCGGCTCGGCGCCTTGACGAGGCCGGCGATGATCGCCGCTTCGGCGACCGACAGCTCGGTGCCGGGATGGCTGAAGAATTTGCGCGCAGCGCTGTCGACGCCGTAGGCGCCGCCGCCGAAATAGACCTTGTTGAGATAGAGCTCGAGGATTTCCTCCTTGGTGAACTTCCATTCCAGCGCCAGGGCCAGCACCGCCTCGCGGGCCTTGCGATCGAAGGTGCGGTTGGAGGAGAGGAACAGGTTGCGCGCCAGCTGCTGCGAAATGGTCGAGGTGCCGCCCACGCGCGAGCGGGCGCCGGTAAACCCTTCGACGACCGCCCCGGTCGTGCGCACCGGATCGATGCCGTAATGCGAATAGAAGCGCTTGTCCTCGACCGCGATCATCGCATCCTTCATGGTCGCGGGAATTTCCTCGAAGTCGAGCCACTCGCCGAAACTGGGGCCGAGTTCGACGATCTCGCTACCGTCGCGCGCGCGCACGAGGATGGTCTGGCCCGCCTGGCTCGCCTGCAATTGCGAAAAGCTGGGGATCGATTGCGCGGCAAAGCCGACCGCGAAGGCGAGGAACAGCAGCGACAGCACTACCAGCGCAACGCCGGCCAGCACGATCCGCTTGGTCCATTTCCAGACCGGTGAGGGGCGCGTGGCGGGCGCTCTCATTGCGCTGCCGCCCGCGCCGGACGCGGACCCGCGCGACGAGCCGCCGCCCGACCCGCGCTTGGCCGCGGCCCGGCGGCTGCCTCGCCGGTTCCGGTTGGTGATATCGTCACCACGTCTGGACATGAAAAACCGCGCGCATTCCGGGTGAGCGCCCTCCCTTTGCAAGCACGGTGCATAGGTTAGTTGTAACCCGGCGTGAACACGCAGCGATGCCTAAGGGGCGACACGGCGGGGGATAGGCCAAGGAACAGGACTGACGCGGGCTAGAGCCGATCGCTCGAGCGAAACGACGGCTACGCTTCGTCCTCAGGCGCGAATTCGAGCGCGGCGGAATTGATGCAGTAGCGAAGGCCGCCTTCCTCGGGCGGGCCATCGGGAAAGACGTGGCCCAAATGGCTGCCGCAATTGCCGCAGGTCACCTCGGTGCGGATCATGCCGTGCGAGGTGTCGCGATGTTCGTCGACCGCGTCTCCCTCTGCGGGCTTCGTGAAGGCCGGCCAGCCGCAGCCGCTATTATACTTCGCCGCGCTGATGAACAGGCGCGTCCCGCAGGCCGCGCACATATATTCGCCAGCCTCGTAGAACTTGTCATATTTGCCGCTGAAGGCGCGCTCGGTCCCTGCTTCGCGCAAGATATGGAACTGCTCGGCCGAAAGCCGCTCGCGCCATTCGGCTTCGGTGATGGTCTTGGCGTCTTGGGTCATGGAGAATGCCTTTCGCGTTCAGCGCAATATCGGATCGCTGCCGACGAACCGCAAGGCGCGCGCTTTCCTCCCTTTATCCATCCACCAGCGCGTAATGCGCGGGCGGCTTGATCACATCCATGCGCTCGCTCAGCAACGGGCGGAAGCTCGGGCGGCTCTTGAACACCGAATACCAACCGCGCGTCTGATCGTGGCCCTTCCAGTCGATCCCACCGAGATAGTCCGCCACGCTGATCTGCGCGGCGGCGGCGAGATCGGCGAGGCTCATGCGCGATCCGGCGAGCCAGGGGCGGTTGTCGATCAGCCAGTCCATGTAATCGAGATGGCCGTGCGCCAGCCGCATCGCATCGCGCAGACGGCGGCTGTCGGGCGGCTGGCGCAGGATGATGCGCTTCTTCATCCGCTCGTCGAGCAGCGGCGCGGTGACGTCGGTGTAGAAATTCTCGTCGAACAGGGCGACCAGACGGCGGATCTCGGCGCGGCTCGCCGCGGTGCCGTTGATCATCGGCGAGGCGTCGATCGTCTCCTCGAAATATTCGCCGATCGCGCGGCTGTCGGCGAGCACGATGTCCTTTTGCGAATGGACCAGCACCGGCGTCGTCCCGGCGGCGTTCAGATTGTGGAACATGTCGGACGGCGCCCAGGGATCCTCGCGCACGAGATCGTAGGCGATGCCCTTCTCGCCCATCAGCAGCCTGATCTTGCGCGAAAACGGGCAGAGCGGAAATTGATAGAGTTGCCACATTGCAGCGCCCGTCTTGCCGCAGATGCGCGCAGAAATCCATCGCAATACGCGTTGGCATAACGCCTTGCGGATCTAGCGCTTTAGAGGTCGGCTGCGCCCAGCATCACGAGGCAGGCCGGCATCACCTGTTGCGTTTCGCCGCTATCCCACAGGCGCTGCGCCTCCGCCTCGACCAGCGCCGCGATGCCGGCACGGTCGAGCCCGGTCTCGTCCATCAATTGTGCAAGCGAACGCACGAAAAACTCGCGGCCCCGCGTGGCGAGATCGGGCCATTGGCGCGCGTCCTCGTTGCCGATCGACTGGCCGTGGGCGACCATCGCGAAGGCCGCCGAGCAGCGCAGCGTGGCCTGCGCAGAGAGCGACAATGCCGGCATCGGGGCGGTTTCTGCTGACGGAATATCGTCCGGCACGGTCAAGCCCGCCGGGTTGGCGATTGCGAGCAGGGCGGCGAGGAGGGGCGTTATCATGACGGCTCACCTATAGGCCCGGGGATGAACCTGCGCCTAGCCTTCATTCATCGCCAGGGTCGCTGCGGGGACAAGGCGCTTGTGATGGCCGCGAGGGCGTTCTAGTCCATCGCCCGCCAGCGTCAGAGAGCGAAAGAGGAGACCCAGCGCCATGATCAATCACGTCATGATCGGCACAAACGACATAGAGAAGTCCAAGGCGTTCTACACCAAGGTGCTCGGCGTGCTGGGCGCGGGCGAGCCGATGGCCCATGTCAACGATACGGGCCAGACGCGGCTGTTCTTCCTGCACAATGGCCACACCTTCTCGATCAGTGAACCGATCAATGGCCAGCCGGCGAACACCGCGAACGGCTCCACCATCGGCTTCAAATGCGATAGCCTCGAACAGGTCAAGGAGCTGCACGACGTCGCGATCGCCAATGGCGGCACGACGATGGAAGACCCTCCCGGCCCGCGCGAGGGCAGCATGGGGGTGATGAATCTGTGCTATTTCAGCGATCCCGACGGTCACAAGATCTGCGGCATTCACCGCGAGGGCTGACCTGACCGACGCGCGTTAACCGCTCAGTTCGAATACCGCGAATTCGGCGCGCCAGTTGGCCCCGCGCGCGCCGATAGCGCGTTCGTTCGCAAAGAACCACGCGCCCTCGATCCGCGCGCCCTTTTCGCGCGCGAGCTCGCGAAAATCCTTGATCGTCACGTGGTGAATGTTCTGCGTCGCATACCAACTGACCGGCAACGCGCGCGTCACCGGCATCCGCCCGCCCCACATTAACGCGGCGCGCGTGCGCCAATGCGCGAAGTTGGGGAAGGAGACGAAGGCCCGCCGTCCGACGCGCAGCAGCTCGCCAAGCATCAGGTCGGGCCGCGCGGCGACCTGCAAGGTCTGGCTGAGCACGGCGTAGTCGAACGCCTTGTCCGGATAGTTCGCAAGGTCGGTATCGGCATCGCCCTGCACCACCGAAAGCCCCCGCGCGACGCAGCGTTCGACGGCGCCTGCATCGAGCTCCAGCCCGCGCGCATCGCAGCCCTTCTCCGCCTCGAGCACCGCCATCAACTCGCCTTCGCCGCAGCCGATATCGAGCACGCGGCTGCCCGCCGCGACCCGCGCGGCGATGGCGGCGAGATCGGGCCTGAGGCCGGTCGGGCTGTGCCGGCTCATTCGACGAAGCCCCGCACAACCCGATCGAGCTGATCGTGTTCGAGCAGGAAACTGTCATGGCCGTAAGGCGCACTCAGTTCTACGAAGCTGACCTTGGCCCCGGCGGCGTTCAGCGCATGGACCACATGGCGGCTTTCGGCGGTCGGGTAGAGCCAGTCGGTGTCGAAGCTGACGATGCAGAAACGTGCCTCGCTCCCAGCAAAGGCGTCGGCAAGCCTGCCGCCATGCTCCTCAGCCAAGTCGAAATAATCCATCGCGCGGGTGATATAGAGGTAGGAATTGGCATCGAAGCGCCGGGTGAAGCCGCTGCCCTGGTAGCGCAGATAGCTCTCGACCTGGAAATCGGCGTCGAAGCCGAAGCTCTTGGCGCCCGCGCTGCCGTCGGGCCGATCCTGCAGCCGCCGCCCGAACTTGGCGGTCAGCCCTTCCTCGGAAAGATAGGTGATGTGCGCCGCCATCCGCGCCACGGCGAGGCCGTTATTGGGTGAGGTGTCGCCGGCATAATAGTTCCCCTGCGCCCAGGCGGGATCGGCCATGATCGCCTGTCGCCCGACCTCATGAAAGGCGATGTTCTGCGCCGAATGGCGCGCGGTCGAAGCGATGACGAGGATGCGGGCGACGCGCCCGGGCCAGTTGGCGGCAAGGCTGAGCGCCTGCATCCCGCCCATCGAGCCGCCCACGACGCAATGCAACGTCTCGATCCCCAGTCCGTCGAGCAGCGCGACGAGGCCACGCACCATGTCGCGAATGGTGATGACGGGGAAGCGCATCGCATAGGGCGCGCCGTCCGCCGCGCCGCCGGGGATCGGGCTCGCTGGCCCGGTCGATCCCATGCAGCTGCCGATGACGTTGGCGCAGATGACGTGGAACCGGTCGGTGTCGATCGGCTTGCCGGGCCCCACCATCCGCGTCCACCAGCCCGGCTTGCCGGTCACCGGATGGGTGCTCGCGACATATTGGTCGCCGGTCAGCGCGTGGCAGATCAGCACCGCGTTCGACTTGTCGGCATTCAGCGCGCCATAGGTTTCGTAAGCGATCCGCGCGCTTTCGAGCGCCTGCCCGCAATCGAGCGGGAGGCTTTCGGGAAGCTGAAAGACAGGCGGTTTACTGGGCACGTTGCGCTTGACCGAAGAAAGAACAGTGCTTCGACAAGCTCAGCACGAACGGGAAATAGTGATGTCAGTCCCCTTAACCGTTCGCCCTGAGCTTGTCGAAGGGCCGTTTTTCTTTCAAGCGGCCTCGTGATAATGACGAAACCCGAACCCAAACCCTATATTCTCGGCATCGAGGCCTATGTCCCGGGCAAGTCGCAGGCGAGCGACGGGCGTCCGCTCGTCAAGCTCTCGGCGAACGAAAACCCGCTCGGGACCAGCCCGGCGGCGCTGGAGGCGCTAAAGCAGGTGCGCGGGGACGCGGCGACCTATCCCGATCCCGCTGCGACCGCCCTGCGCGGAGAAATCGCGAAGCTGCACGATCTCGATCCAGCGCGGATCGTCTGCGGCACAGGGTCGGACGAATTGCTGAACTTGGCCGCGCAGGGTTTCGCCGGCGAAGGCGACGAAGTGCTCTTCAGCCGGCACAGCTTCGCGGTCTACGACATCGCCGCCAGGCGCTGCGGCGCGCAGCCCGTCGTCGCACCCGACCGCGATCTCACCGCCGATGTCGACGCGCTGCTGGACCATGTGAGCGAACGCACCCGCGTCCTCTTTCTCGCCAATCCGAACAATCCCACCGGCACCTGGCTCCCGCCGCAAGAGGTCGAGCGGCTGCACCGCGCCCTACGCGGGGACATCCTGCTGGTGCTCGACGAAGCCTATGGCGAATATTGCGATCCGGCGGTGCAGCGGGCCGGGTTCGACCTTGCTCGCGCGCATGACAACGTGCTGGTGACGCGGACCTTCTCCAAGATTTACGGTCTTGCCGCCGAACGCATCGGCTGGGCCACCGGCGCGCCCGGCCTCATCGACGCCCTCAACCGCATTCGCGGCCCCTTCAACGTCACCGCAAGCGGACAGCACGCCGCGCTCGCCTCCTTGGGCGACCAGGACTTCGTCGAGGCGAGCCGCGTGCATAATGCGCAGGCCCGCGCCCGCTTCGTCAAAGCGATCGCCGCGCTGGGCAATCACGGCCTCGTCGCCGTGCCTAGCGAGGCGAATTTCGTGCTGGTGCGCTTTACCGGCAAGGTGACGGCCGAGGCCGCGCGCGAAGCCATCGCCGAGGCGGGCTACGCCGTGCGCTACCTGCCGGAGCTCAGCGACGCGCTGCGGATCACGGTCGGCAAGACGGCGGACATGGAGGCGATCATCGCGACCTTGCGCAGGCTGTGCGGAGAAGCGCCTTGAGCATCGAGAGCGTCGCAATTATCGGGCTCGGTCTGCTCGGCGGATCGATCGGACTGGCGGTGCGCGAGCACTGCCCCTCCATCGCCACCACCGGCTATGACCGCGACCCGGACGTGCGCCGCCGCGCGCGCGAATTGGAACTCGTCCAGACCGTGTGCGATACGCCCGGAGAGGCGGTCAAGGGCGCCGATCTCGTTATACTGTGCGTGCCGGTGGGGGCCATGGCGGAGGCGGCGGGGGACATCGCCGGGAGCCTTGCCGCTCATGCCATCGTATCCGACGTCGGCTCGTCCAAGCAGAGTGTCACCACGGCTCTCGCCCGCGCCTTGCCAAACGCGACAATCATCCCCGCGCACCCTGTCGCCGGCACCGAGCAGAGCGGTCCGGAAGCGGGTTTCGCCGCGCTGTTCGCCAATCGCTGGTGCATCCTGACGCCGCCAGAGGACGCCGACCGACAAGCCGTCGCCGCCCTCGCCGAATTCTGGACCGCACTCGGCGCACGCACGCAGGTGATGGACGCGGCTCATCACGATCTCGTGCTTGCGGTCACCAGCCATATTCCGCATCTCATCGCCTACACGATCGTCGGGACGGCAAGCGATCTGGAGGACGTCACCCGCTCGGAAGTCATCAAATATTCCGCTGGCGGCTTTCGCGACTTCACCCGCATCGCCGCTTCCGACCCGGTGATGTGGCGCGACGTCTTCCTCAGCAATCGCGACGCCGTGCTCGAAGTGCTCGGACGCTTTACCGAAGACCTGACCGCGCTTCAGCGCGCGATCCGTTCGGGCGACGGCGACACGCTGCACGACCTGTTCGCCCGCACGCGCGCGATCCGCCGCGAGGTGATCGAGGAAGGCCAGGACGACCGCCGCCCCGATTTCGGGCGCGGCGATCACGTCAAGAGCTAGCGGCAGTCAGGCACCCAACGCCATGCTTCCGCTCGGCAGTCCCCGCCCATCGTTCAGCACGTTGATCGCCTTGCGCACGCGGCGCTCCAGCTCGGCGCGTGGAAGGCCGGCGGGGATTGTCTCGCCAACGCGGTAGGTGATGGTGCCGGGGCGCTTGAGGAAGCGATGGTATAGCGGCCCGCTATCTACCGCGACCGGCACGACCGGCAGGCCGAGCAGTCTGGAAATCCCGGCAAAGCCCGACTGCAGCGGCGCGCGCGCCCCATGCGGCACGCGGGTGCCTTCGGGAAAGATCACCAGCGGGCGCCCCTCGGCCACCCGCTGCCGCGCGAGCGCGATCATCTCGCGCAGGGCCCGCGCGCCCTTGTCGCGCGCAACCGGCACGAGGCCGTAGACCTTCGCAGAATAGCCCCAGCCGGGAATCATGAACAGCTCGCGTTTGGCAAAAACCGTGGGAAAGCCGAACAGCCGCGGCATGTCGATCGCCTCGAAGAAGCTTTCATGCTTGACCGCGATCAGCACCGGTTCGTCGGGGATGGTCCCCTGCTGCTCCACCTCGATTCCCAGGATGTTCGTCACGCACCAGAAATGCCAACGCCCCCACAGGGCCACCACCCGGCGCAATGCCTGGCGCCCAAAAGGCACTGCCAGCACCGAGGCGATCACAAGCAGCGCGCTGAAACCGTAGAAGAGCGGGTAGAACAGGAGGTTGCGAAGGATGGTCACCGGCGCCGCGCTTCAATAATCGAACAGGCCGGCGACGGAGCTCGCGATCAGCTTGTGATATTCGAGAAACAGGCTGGCAAGGCTCGGCTCGGACGGGACGGCATCGCGGATCACGCGGATATCGGCCGGCAGCGCCCG
Organism: Erythrobacter sp.; assembly: GCF_036351135.1. GTDB lineage: Bacteria > Pseudomonadota > Alphaproteobacteria > Sphingomonadales > Sphingomonadaceae > Erythrobacter. The sequence goes on along the minus strand of NZ_JAZBON010000034.1, from coordinate 12,841 downwards.
GTCGAGCTCGCCCGCGGCGCGGCGCATGTGCCAATCCGTGGTGACGAGGCGCAGGGACCGCACGGCGTTGCGTTCGACCCAGCGCGCGGTCTCGGCGGCATTGCCGCGCGTATCCACCGCGGCAAAGCCCAACGTCACGCAGCAATCCATTCGGGCCTCGCCGACCTCGAATTCGGCGGCGAATTCGTCCGGCGTCACCTCGGGATCGACCCCGGTCACGAGCATGCGATCGGCCAGCCCTTGGTCGAGCACGTCCAGCCCCTGCGCGATCCGTCCCGCCCCGCCTGTCGGCACAATGACGGCGTCAGTGCGCATATCGCCTGCCGGCTGCGGCAGTGCGACCACGAACCACAGGAAGCCCAGCGCCCAGACCATCACCAGGCCGGCCAACAGATATCGGATCGCCTTCATCGCCCTACAGCATCGCTTTTAGCGCATAGCGAATGGTAATCCGACCCGTAATCACCGCAAGCAGCACGCCGCCGAGCGGGACCAGCGCGAGTATCGCCCAGTCGGCGGCATCGAGCCCGCCGCCGCTCACCATCCCGCTGTCGAGGCCGGCAAACCGGCTCCCCAGCAGCCATATTGCCGCAAGGCCGAGCAGCGCTCCTACCCCTGCGCCGAATGCCGCATCGCGCAGGACCGAGCGCTGGAAGATCGCGGTCACCTGCGCGTCGGTCCCGCCCAGCAGATGCACGATCTCGACCGTTTCGCGGTGCGCCGCAAAGGCGCTGCGCGCCGCCAGCCAGACCGCGGCGGCGGCGGCCAGCGCGATCAGGGCGATCAGCGCGAGCGCTGTATATTGCAGCGCGGCCAGCGCATCGTAGACCGGGCCGAGCCAGTCGGACTGGGCATCGATCCGCGCCTCGCCCCCCAGCGGTACCAGTGCGCGGTCCACAGCGCTCTGCAACTTGGCAAGCGGCTCCGGCCCGGCGCGCTGGGCAAGCTCGACATCGATCAACGCGGGAATCGGCACTTCCTCGCTCGTCGCCGCGATGCCGAGCCACGGCTCAAGCATCTCCTCGAGCTCTGCGCGCGGCACGATCCGAACCGAGGTCACCAATTCGTGCCGGCCAAGCGCGCGCGCCGCCGCCTCGGCCTGGCGTTCGCGGGCCTCGGGGGCGGGCTCGGCGATCTGAACCGTCACCGCCCCGGCGAGATCGCTGCGCGCATTTTCGGCCAGGTTGCGCAAGGCGAGCCCGCCCGCCGCCGCGACCACTACGAGCGCGATCAGAATGGCGATCACCCAGGGGATCGGCCCGCCGAAGCGGTTCGCGGGCAATAGCCGCGCAAGCCGGGCCGCGCCCCCTGATTTGCTGGTGGATCGAGACGCCTGCGGCGGCGCCTCGGGAATGGTGCGCGGCGGGCCGGGGTCCTCGCTCGCCATCATCGCCCTCCAGCTGCGCTTTTGGGCGGGGCGCCGGACGTCGTGCGGGCATCTTCGCGCGGAAGCGGCGGATAGCGCAGGGCGCCGGTGGGATCGGACAATCGGCCTTTGTGAAGCCGCATGATAAGCGAATCCGGCACCTTCTTTAGCAGGTGAAGATCGTGAGTGGCGACGATCACCGTCGTCCCGATCCGGTGGTTAAGCGCCTCGAACAGGCGAAGCAATTTCAGTGCCATGTCGGGATCGACATTGCCGGTCGGCTCGTCGGCGATCAGCATGCGCGGCCGCGCGATGATGGCGCGGGCGATCGCCACGCGCTGCTGCTCGCCGCCGCTGAGGCTGGCCGGGACGGCGTCGGCCCGGTGTGTCAAACCGACCCAGTCCAGCATGTCGCCCACCGCCTTCGCCACCCGCCCCTCATGCGCACCCGCCAGGCGCAGAGGCAGCGCGACGTTGTCGAAGGCCGAGAGGTGCGCGACCAGGCGAAAATCCTGGAACACGACGCCCAGCCGCCGGCGAAAGTCCGGCAGGCGTGCGCGCGGCAGGGTGATCATGTCCTTACCGAACATGCGAATGCTCCCGCGCGAGGGACGCTGCGCGAGATAGAGCAGCTTGAGCAGACTGGTCTTGCCCGCCCCGCTCGCCCCGGTGAGGAAATAGAAGCTGCCGGGATAAAGCGTGAAGGTGATATCGCTCAACACTTCGGCATCGGCCGCGTAACGCAGGCCGACATTGTCGAAGTTCACGATTTCGGCAGCCCGCTCGTTCATCTGCGGGCATTTATCAGCGCGATGGAGCCAGCGGAAGCCCGGGCCAGTGTGAGCGGGCATGCAATCCCCGGCACGCGCATCGCGCTCGTCATTCCCGGTGCGCGCGAGACGTGGCCCGCGTGCGCGCGGCGCGATCAAACATGCATCAATGTGGAAAAAGCGCGCGATTTTCCCGTCCGACAGGGCGTGGCCCTTGTGCGGCGGGGGCGAGCGTTACATGCCGAGTGGGCGATGATCATAGCCTGCCCCGCCTGTGCCACCCGCTATGTCGTGCCCGAAAGCGCGATCGGGGTCGACGGGCGCACGGTGCGCTGCGCCAAGTGCAAGCACAGCTGGTTTCAGGAACCCGCTTTGCCCGGGCCGGCAACGGACAAAGCAACGGCAGCGGGAAGCGCTACGAGCGCGTCGCCGGCTCCGCCAGCACCTGCACCGCCCGAACCTGAACCCGAGCCCGGTGCGGGACCGGAACCTGTCCCAGCGCCGCCGCCCACCGCTGCAGCCGAGACCGCACCCGGCGTGTCCTCCCCGCCGCCCGGCCCGGCAATCGATCACTGGCGCAGCGAAGATGCGCGCGCCGCCGCTGCATCCCCTCCCGGCTCGGGCGAAGCTATTTCCGAGCCGGAGGAGGCGACCGCCCCCTTCGCTTCGAAGCAAGATCAACCCGAAGACGACGAGCGCGGCTCCGATCACGACGCGGACGCGCCCTATATGGGCGAGCCCGCCAGTGCGTTCGACGAAGATGCCTATCCCGGCGAAGACGCCGAAGCGGATCCTTACGACGAGGAGGAATCGCGGTTCGATTATCGCCCACCTTTCACCCGCCGTCGCAACGCGCTGCGCATGTGGACCATCGCCGCGGCGCTCTTCGCCGCGCTTGCCTTGGGCACGGCGGTCGCGGTGAATCATTTCGGCCTGCCCGCCTGGTTGCCGATCGAACGCCCGACCTTCGGCATCGGCAAAGCCGATCTCGAGCTCGACTTCCCCGCCGGCGAACAGCGTAAGGAAGTGCTGGACAGCGGCGAGGAAATCTTTCGCGTGCGCGGCAGCGTCAGCAATACCGGCGCGAGCGCGGTGAGCGTGCCGAGCCTGCTGGTGGTGTTTCGCGACGCGCGCGAGCGCAACGTCTATTCATGGGAAGTCGTGCCGGAAAAGCGCGAGCTGGCCCCCGGCGAAAGCCTCAACGTGACCGAGGCGATTACCGATATCCCCGCCGGCGCGCAGGCAGCGGAGATCGGCTGGTCCCCAAGCTGACGAGCGCTCGCCTGCCTGCGCTTCACCGTCAGTTGAATTCGATCCACACCGTTCCCGCCCGGTCGCGCTGACGCTGAATTCCCACTCGCCGTGGCTCTTCGTCGGCTTGCGCCGCCGGCCTTACGCGAAAGTCGATCCGTTCGGGCCGAAGGACGCGCACCCTCGCCTCGACCCGTTCAGCCACCGGCGCACCCGCCGTCCGCGCGGCATCCCCAGCGACCGGCGTGGCGCTTTGCGCAACCGTGACAAAGACGGAAGCAAGAAGGGCGGCGCCAAGGCTCATAGTGAGGCGTTACCGCCACGTTTACCAAGCCTGCAAGCAATGGCTTAACCCAGTCCCACGCCGGGACGCTGCAACCCTCGCGCCTTACTCCTCGCACGCCGCGATCAAACCGCTTGCGATGTGGAGGGTCGCTTGCTAGAGGCGCGCGCCTACCGGGACTGGCGCCGTGTCTGGCGCCCCTCCTCTTCTTCGAGTGCGGTCGTGGCGGAACTGGTAGACGCGCAACGTTGAGGTCGTTGTGGGCGAAAGCCCGTGGAAGTTCGAGTCTTCTCGACCGCACCAAACAGTCTCTGAGAAACCCCTAAAGCGCCGACCCGGCGCACCCTGCGCCGGAAGTCGCGCAGTTCTGCAGGGTTTCGCAAGCTTCGTTTCGGGGACGTGGGTCAGAGACCCTTGGGTGAGCCGCGTCTCAGCGCCCATTTCGGTCAAGGTCTCTGTCTTGGTTTTCTTCGCCTCACTTGGCGGGAGGGCGATGCTGGGCGAGATGCAGTTCAGTGGGCGAGCCCGAGCATTTCTTCCTGGTCGGACCACGCCAGCGGCAGGTCCAGATCGAGCAGCCGCTTGCGAGTGAGGCGGGCTGGAGCTCGGCCTTCGGCGATAGCCTCAACGATGATCGGGCTGAGCCAACTCAGTCGCACGAGCTTCATGAGCTGTTTGCGGCAGCGACCCTCGCGTTTCGCGATCTGGTTGATGCTAAGGTTGGGCCCGGCGATGACCAGCTCGCGTGCCTGAAAGGCATCGCCAAGCAACGCGATCAGGCCTGTGTCGACCGGCGGAGCATCGGCGTCCCGATCGATCCGGAGCTTTGCTTCCCGGAATGGTTTGCGGGCGGGCAGTGGAATGCTCCAGTTCCATTGTTCGCCATTGCTGCAACCGAGCGCTTCAGCATTGAGTCGGACATCAATTCGGTCGCGGCCGATCTGCATCGCGGCGATCAGCTGGGAAATGATGGTCTGACGTGAAGCGTGATGGGCGAGGCGGTCGGCGGCGAGCCTCGCTTTCTCAAACAGATCGCTCAGCGCACCCCCTTCTTCCTCAGCCGAGATCCTGCGCAGCGCGTGCTCGTCCCTAAGCAGCGTTTTGAGCTGTATCATTATGTATCTTTCTAACTGGCCCTGCCCGATCCGGGTTGCAGGAATGTCATCTGGTCGGGCGAGGTCCTTGCGAGTTTCGTAATACGTATAGCGCCGCGATCCTTTGGTGGTGTAGGTCGGGACCATCGGTCGCCTCTCGGGATCGGTAAGCAGGCCGCGTAGCAACGCACGCTGCGGATCGTTCTCGGATCGCATGCGCGGCGGGGCTTTCTCCCTCAGCCGCTGCTGCACGGAGTTCCAAAGTTTCTTGTCGACGATCGCTTCGTGCTCACCATCGTAGACCTCACCCTTGTGCACGATCTTGCCGCGGTAGATCGAGTTCTTGAGCAAATGGAACAGGCTGCCACGCCTGAACGGGATGCCGCCCCTGTGCGGTCCGCTGGTGCGCTTCTGCACCTTGGTGCGGATGCCGTCGGCTTCCAGCTCGGCGATGAGTTCGTTCGCTGATCGCGAGGCAATGTAGCGCCGCATGATCGTGCGCACGCGTTCTGCTTCTTCCGGCACAGGAATGAGCTTGCGGTCGACCACCTCGTAGCCCAGCGGAACCGGGCCTCCCATCCACAGCCCCTTCTTCTTGGACGCGGCGATCTTGTCCCTGATCCGCTCGCCGGTCACCTCACGCTCGAACTGTGCGAAAGACAGCAACACGTTGAGGGTCAGGCGCCCCATGCTGGTCGTGGTGTTGAACGCTTGCGTCACAGAGACGAAGCTGGCTTCTTTTGCATCGAGCCGCTCGACGATTTTGGCGAAGTCGGCAAGGCTGCGGGTAAGCCGATCGACCTTGTAGACCACGATTACGTCGATCAGGCCAATCTTAACGTCCTGCAAGAGCGCGTGGAGGCCTGGCCGCTCCATATTGCCGCCCGAGAACCCGCCATCGTCGTAATGGGTCTCGACCAGCGTCCAGCCCTCGTGCCGTTGACTCAGGATGTAGGCCTCACAGGCTTCGCGCTGAGCATGAAGGCTGTTGAACTCCTGCTCCAGACCATCCTCGGTCGATTTGCGGGTGTAGATCGCGCAGCGCAGCATCTTTGCGCTAGCCATCACGACCGCCCAAAGAAGCGTGGACCGTTGCGATGGGTACCGGTGATTGCTTTGGCGATCGCGGTGAGCGAACGCCAAATTTTCCCATCATACTCGAAGCCTTTGTCGAGCACCGTCACCGTGTGACCCTTTCCATGCCAATCACGCACGAGGCGGGTCCCGGGTGTGAGCTTGCGGAGTAGATCAGGTCGTGAGCCACTGGCTTCGCAGCTTGGTGCTGATGCTTGTCGCAGGATGCGCCTGGTTTCGCGGCCAAGGCCTCCGTGGCGTTTCTCTTGCAGCCTGTACGCGATGCCAAGTCGCAAAAGCTCTGTCGAGAGCTTCGGAGTGGGCGCGCCATGACAGCGCGCCCACTCCTTCCTCAACTCAGGCCCAGAGAGCTGCTGCAGCTTGTCAAACGGCATCATTTCGGGCCGTCCCATCAGCTAGCGGCTTTGTCGCTGGCGACAATCGCAATCCGATAGATGCTAGAGCCTTTCTTGTCTTTCTCCCGGACGATCTCGCGGCCCTTCTTGCGCAACCCGGTCAAAAACGCACGGCAGGTATGAGGCTGCCATCTCGTGGCGTTCTCGATCTGACCGATTGAAGCGCCAGCCTTGCGCTGTAGCAGTTTCTCGACAGTCGCGGCTTTGGTTGGCCTGGCCTTTCGGGCACCTTTGGTCTTCGGTTTCCTCGCAGAAGAGGTCTGCGCACCAGGCTTCCCGCCCGATTCGCTGGTCGGCGGTGTTTTTCTAGAAATCTCCGAAACTGGGGCGAGCGAGGCGCTGACATTCGAGGCATCGACGTCTTGAACTTCTGACATGGGTGGTTCTCCTTCAGTGGCGCGGCCTATCGCACCGCTCCCACCACCCAGCGCCCCGGAACACATACCGCGTCGGGGCTGCAGCCAGTTAGGTGCCACGCTTCAGTGAACGCACCACTGCTTCCTTTGGGCGGGAAGTCCAGAGAGACGTTAGAGAAGTTTCAACGGCGGCTTTGCGCCCCAAACCCGGTCATTCGAGCTATGTAGATAAGATCCCAAAAGTTGCCTAAGTCTAAAGTTAGGTTCTAGGGCTGCGCCAAAATGTAACTGGTATCAAACCGACGATGAATTAGCGACACGATAGTCATCAGATCCTCGGCATCCTCTTTGGTCATAACCCAATGAATGCGCGCCTCGTGTGCGGTCGGATTTCGGAACATGCCAAACGTTCCCTTCACCAGATTGGCAAAGCCCTTCTGCTCGCTCTTCTCGCTTAGGCTCGCGTGCCCATTGATCGTAATGATTGGCGCTTGCCCACCAAACGCTCGATCCACGAGTGCCCCGCCATCTTCCCTTAGCCCCGACTTTTTCGTATCTTGTCGGCCACGCTCTTTACGGCCTCTTGCACGGCGTGGAAATAATTGTCGGCAAGCAATTCAGTCCGACAGAATGAGAGACATCGGGGTGTACGCCACGTCCTTCGAGATCCGCGCGGAGCTCATGTGCTAGGCGCTGCGCTTGTGGCAAGGTCACTGCCCGCTCGCTGCTGGATAAGCGACCCGCGTCATCGACTACCAAGCCAGCGAACGCGAGGGATTGGTTCAATGAAGCCCGCATCGGTTCGAAACGATAAGGCTCGCGGCTATACCGCGCTGGGCTCATAGCCAAGCGGATGAATTCCAAGATGTGGGTTCTGTTACGCTTGTTGTTCTGGCTTTTCAAGAAAGCATTGAAAATGCGAACACGCTTCGTCATCTTTCCGGGATCGAGCATCTTTGCGGATGCAAGGAGTAATGTGATTTCCGGGTTGGTTAACCCCCTCTCTGTATCGCCCAATGCACCTGCTATCGCCTCAAGCTGATCCTGCGTGAACAGCTTCATGTGCCTCTTCCCCTATTCACGGTCACTAGGACGTCCCATTATACTGCTGCGCCCGCCAAAGTAATTTGTCGATACTCATCCAGCGAAAATAATCGTGGACGCGCTAATGTTCGATTCTTGTTCCAGCAATGCTGAGAGTATAACTCGATTTTACATAGGGGGTAACCGTGTGGGCTGACAATGAGACAACGCGCGACTTTCTGAACTTTTCGGGTGTTGCCGACACGGTTGCAGAAATCATCGTGCAGGCACGAGGGCGACCAATTTCTATTGGCGTTTCCGGTGCGTGGGGCGTCGGGAAGTCCTCCATGATTAAGCTCACGCAGACTTCGCTGGCGAACCGCGAAGGCGACAACGACGAGAAGGATTTCGTGTTCGTCGAGTTCAATGCTTGGCTCTATCAGGGTTATGACGATGCGCGAGCGGCGCTAATGGACGTGATCGCCGACAAACTCGAAGAGGAAGCTAAACGTCGCGAAACCGGTATCGATAACGCAAAGGACCTATTGAAACGAGTGAGGTGGCTGCGGGCGACGAAATTGTTTGCTGGCTCTGCCGCTGCCCTCGCTTTCGGCTTGCCGCCGACTGGCCTGTTAGGGGAAGCATGGTCGTTTGGAGAGAAAGCGTTGAGCGGCGGCGCCAACAAGAAGCTTATCGAAGACGGACAGACAATCGCCGGAGACGCTGTCCAGCAGGCTCGTGGTTTGCTGGCCGACAAGACGGATGCTTCGCCACCTAAGGAGATTCAGGCGCTGCGCGATGCGTTCGAGGAAACGCTCGAGGAACTCGGTGTAACCCTGGTCGTGCTAATCGACGACCTAGACCGCTGCCTTCCCAAAACGACTATTTTGACTCTCGAGGCGATCCGACTGTTCCTTTTTTTGAAGAACACAGCCTTCGTCATCGCTGCCGACACCGAGATGATCAAATATGCGGTTCGCAAACACTTTGAAGGCGTCAACGATGACCTCCTCGCGACAAACTATTTCGACAAGCTAATTCAGGTACCGATTCGCGTTCCCGCTCTTGGAACGCAAGAGGTGCGCGCCTACATGATGCTGCTGTTTGTCGAGAACAGCGATCTCGATGAAGACGTTCGCGAGGCGATCCGAGCCGGCGTTTGTAACCAGCTCCGGCAAACGTGGCAGGGCAAGCGAGTGGACCGCGCTTTCGTCCAGTCCCTCCACGAACAGTTTCCCGATGCACTTGTTGGCAAGCTCGATACGGCCGATCGGCTAGCACCGCTCATGACCAGTGCGACAGGCATTTCGGGCAATCCAAGACTCATTAAGCGCTTCTTAAACGCGCTTGCAATCCGCATGACGATCTCGAAGGCGCAGGGTGTAGGGGTCGACGAAGCTGTCTTGGCGAAGCTGTTGTTATTCGAGCGGCTGGGCAATCCGCAAGCGTATGCCGAACTAATTGCCGCCGTCAGCGCAAATGAGTCCGGCAAGCCCTCCTTCCTTAGCGATTGGGAGACCAAGGCGATCTCCGGCGCAGAACTCGGGCTCACGCAGCCTTGGGACGATCCCTTCGTGCAGGAGTGGCTCGCATTGCCGCCCGCGCTCTCCGACCTCGACCTGCGGGGCGCACTATATGTCAGCCGCGAACATGCTCCGCTTATCACGCCAGAGGATCGGCTTTCATCGGAGGCCGCAGAACTCCTGACCGCGCTACTCGAACAGCCCGAAATGGCAGCGTCGCTGACAAAGCGCCTCGCTTCTGTATCGCGTGCCGAAACCACAGTAATGATGGACCGACTTCTCGACCGCGCAAGGCAGGAGCAGAACTGGGGCGTGCCCCCTATCCTCGAAGCCTGCTTGGCCTTAGCTGAAGCGGATCCAGTGCAGGGCGCAAGACTAGCAGCTTTCCTTCGCGAGCGGCCTGCTGCCCAGATCCAACCAAATATCGTACCCAAGATTGCCGACCAACCTTGGGCCACGGGCGTGTTTGAAGCTTGGGAAAGCGGCGACATCGGTGGCCCAGTGAAGGCGGCGATCAAGAAGCGGAGTAAAAATGGGAACGTCGCAGTCAAGTAAAGGTCCGGGCTCAGGCGTACCGATGGTGCCCAGTTGGGTTGACGACCCACCCGCCGAGGCTCCGAATGGGGACGACACTTCTCCCGATAAAGCCGACAACGGCGACGAGGAAGGAGATGAAGAAGAGGGGCACCCCCCCCCTCGCATCAGCCGTCGCCAATCGCGCCCGAGCGGCGATGGCTCGGGGTCAGGCGCAGCCTTGGAGATTACGCCAAAACTGGCGATCGAGGTGCGATGCAACGGGGCTTCGGGCGCTATGTCCGCGACGGTTACGGTGGTACGCGGACCGCATTGCAGCGGATGGCAGGTACTTCTTCGACGGCCGGCGCACTCGGGAGTACGCTCGATGTTCTTTCCGGTAACCAACCGCCTGAGCCTGGAAGTGCGATCGATCCTACGTTGCTCGGTGGCCGCTCAGTGGACGAAATCATGGATGCCGTGGTCGAAGCGGTCCGGCCTGTCGATGGCACTCAAGACGCTGAAGCCTCACGCGCAGCGATCAAGGATGCCTTGGCTGAAACGCTGACCCGCTTCCCCGACGCTGATTTAATGGGACTCACGTCTGAGCAACGCGAATTCGCAATCGAGCGCTTCACCGCGCATGACGTCTTTCGTCGCTTCGATCCCGACGTGGGACAAAGTATTCGTGACAAAGCTCCGAACGCAACCACCGGTCTCGCCAGACTTCGACAAGCTCGCGACTACGTAAAGGAGACCGTTTCGGCCGCATTCCGCGCCTTGCGAGATGCTGGCAAGACACTAACATCCGGTCGGATCAGCGCGGTCGTACGCGAAGCCCTGCACGAAACCTTTGAGGTATTCGGAGGGTATGCCGAATGAAGTTCGTATGCGCCCCTGAGGACTTCGCCTTCGCCGAGAACGATGGGCTCAATGTCGTACTCTATGGCCAAGGCAGCCCGGAACTTGGCAAACGATCTGCACGGGGCAGCGCTGGCAAAGCAGCGATGTCTCAGATTTTGCGTGCGCGACTTAATGCCGCGCCACGTGCATGGGACTTTCTGTCGATTGCTTTGGCGGTCGTGACGGCAGATGTTTCCGAATGGCGCTCGGAAAGTCCCGATGGTTGGACTCGCAAACTTGACCTTACCATTGCCGTTATCGATCCCGAATTCTGGAATACCCAGGCTCGAGACATCGAAGCCGCACTTCAATTCCTTTCGACAGATCGCTGGCGCCTGCGCTTTGTCGCCGGCGGCCTACACCCGGTGCCGCCGCGCAATCCCATATATCCGCTGGAAGATTGCGTGGCGTTGCTCTCGGGCGGACTCGACAGTCTTGTTGGCGCAATTGATTTAGCAGCAGCTGGCAAGAAGCCTTTCGCCGTGAGCAACGTTGTTCGCGGCGATGGCGAGAACCAAACTTCATTCGCCGAAGCGATAGGCGGGGGGCTACGTCACCTCCCACTCAACCACAACGCAAAACCTCCTTGGCGCAAGGAGGATTCGCAGCGGGCCAGGTCGCTGATATTTATAGCCTTCGGTGTTCTCGCTGCGACGACGCTCAGAGCCTATCATGATGGGGCCAACGTTCCGTTCTTTGTGTGTGAAAACGGCTTCATCGCAATCAACCCGCCACTGACCGGGACGCGTCTCGGAAGCCTAAGCACGCGCACCGCGCATCCAGAGTTCCTTAACCGCATCCGAGATATTCTATCGGCCGCCGATCTTCGCATTGAGCTCATCAATCCCTACGAACACGCGACGAAGGGCGAAATGCTCGCGGGCTGCAAGGATCAATCTCTATTGCGATCGCTCGCTGCGCAGTCCGTCAGTTGCGGGCGGTACCGCGTCTTCAACTACAACCATTGCGGGCGATGTATTCCCTGTCAGGTCCGGCGTGCCGCTTTTCTCGCTTGGAATGGATCGTGCGATACGACTTATTATCGATATGACACTCTCGGCCAACGCGACAGCGAACACGCGCATTTTGACGATGTTCGCTCGCTCGCGATGGCGCTGCGCGAGGTTAAGACCGGCGGGCTCAATTCGTGGCTCGGCGCGGCGCTTTCCTATCCACGAATGGGGGATCCCGTTCCGATCCGCGACCTAGTCAAGCGGGGGCTCGCAGAACTTGGTGCACTCCATGATCACCTTGGCGTGAAATGATCGACTTCCATTGCCATCTCGATCTTTATCCGGATCCACAGAGTGTGGCCCGCGCATGCCAAGAGCGCGGCCTCTACGTGCTTTCCGTGACCACGACGCCCTCGGCGTGGCGCGGTACTTCGGCATTGGTAAAAGATGCCGTCCGCATTCGCACGGCGCTCGGGCTACATCCCCAGATTGCGCATGAACGTGCGCACGAGCTCACGCTGCTCGAACAGTTGGTTTTCGAAACACCGTATGTCGGTGAAATCGGTCTTGACGGGGGTCCGGAGTACTCCAATCATTGCCCCAAACAATTGCGCGTTTTCGAGCGGGCTCTCGCTATCTGCCGCGATGCAGGCGGTCGTGTGATGTCGCTACATAGTCGGCGTGCGAGCGGAGAGGTTCTCGACGCGCTTCACGCTTGCCCGGGCGCCGGCACTCCCATCTTGCATTGGTTCTCGGGGCCGCTTCGGGATCTCGATCGCGCCATCGAACTCGGCTGCTGGTTCAGCGTTGGCCCAGCTATGCTGCGCGGTGTGAAGGGAAGGCAACTCGCCGCGCGCATGCCGATCGACCGCGTACTAATCGAGTCCGACGGCCCATTCGCTCAGGTGGATGGAAGAGCTGCTTGGCCATGGGAGGCCGTGACCGCGATTCCTGATCTGGCAAAACTTTGGCGAATAGATGAAGGGGACTGTGAACGGCAATTGATGGCGAATTTGGCTGCCATTGGCAAGATCGCTGTGAGTCCACAGTTTCAGTAACTCTAAGGTCATCGTCGAACGCCCACAAGTCTCTCATTCGTTCGATCACGGGCGAGCTAGTCGGCGGGGAGTTGTAATGCTGTCCAAATTCTGTCTGCCAAAACGACCGTCGGTTATCAAACTGGCTCATCGACTTCGATCAGCAATAACCTGCCGATCTCGGTGAATGTCCGGGCCGGAAACAGCTCGGTGACAGCGACGACGGGAATGGCATGGGACAATGTCGGCAACCTTGCTTCGGTTGATGGCCCATTGTCC
>NZ_JAZBON010000033.1:0-59583 GCF_036351135.1 Erythrobacter sp. | reverse complement strand
GCCCCGCCGATTTCGCCCGCCGCGACCCCGGTGAAGCCGGCAACGGCTTCGTCGATTGCGCCTGGATCGAGAAATGCGCTTTGTGCCGGCGTCTGTGCCGCTGCGGCGGGGGGAAGGGCCAGGGCGGCGGCGATCGCCGACACATTGGCGAGGTTTCGCAAGCATAATGTGGGGCGGATGTGCGGGATCATTGGCTCTCTCCTCGAACGGTGCCGGAGAGCGAACGCCGCCGGCCCTTGCTTGGCAAGGTTCGCAGCAAATGCCGTGCCAAAGCCACGCCGGCGCCAAAGCCTAAGGGCACTCCCCTATATCGCGGGAGGGCCCGCTTAAGCCTGCGCCGCTAGGCCGGTTCGCATCATGAGCTACATTGCGGCGAAGACCCATTCGACGTCCTCCAAACCCGCCTTGCGCGATCGCCACCATCCGGTGACGAGCCGGGCGAGCGAGGGACGGCGCGAATTGATGGACCGGATCACCACCTGCGTCCTCGACCACGATGTTGCGATTACGGGGTCCAACCTTGCGGTTATTGCTGCCGGTCTGTCGGGATCGGATCGGCGGCTCGCTCAGGCGTTCGTCGCGCGAGAAATCGCGCAGGCGCCGGTGACGCAGAAATGGCTGGACGAATTGGGGGCGGGCGCGGATCGGCGCTCGGGACTGGAGGAATTGATGGACCGGATCGAGTTGTCGCTCGATGCCTTTGCGAAGACGGCCAAGTCCGCACAGCACGAAACCAGCGAGCAGCGCGGCGCGATCGACGCGCAGATCGCGCGCATGGCGAGCATCGGAGCCGATACGGCCCCCGACATCGAAATCGAACGTCTCACCAGCCTTTCGCGCGCAATGCTGCGGCGGCTGAGCCAGGTGGAGACGGCGATGAAGCGCTCCGAGGCCGAAAGCGACGAGCTGCGCGCACGCCTAGCCCGCGCGCGGCTGGATGCCGAGCTCGATCATTTGACGCAATTGCCAAATCGCCGCGCTTTCGAGCGCGAATTTCGCGGCGCTGTCGAAGAGAGCGCGGCGCGCGGAACCCGGCTCAGCGTCGGCTTTTGCGATGTCGATCACTTCAAGGCGATCAACGACACGCATGGCCACGATGCGGGCGACCGCGTGCTGATCGCGATCGCGCGCAGCCTCGAGCGGCATTTGGGCGACAATTGCTTCGCCGCGCGGCACGGCGGCGAGGAATTCGCGGTGTTGTTTCGCGGGCTCGGCCTGCAGGAGGCGCGCCAGCATCTCGATGCGGTGCGCGCCGCCCAGTCCGCCCGCCGGATGATCAATCGCGAGACCGGCAACGGTTTTGGCAAGATCACCTTTTCGGCTGGCATCGCCGAGGTCGCCGGGCCCGACGACGCGCGCGACGCGCTCGCCCGCGCCGACCGCGCGCTCTACCAGGCGAAGGATGGCGGGCGCGACCGTATCGCCATTCTCTAACTCGTTGCGACGCCGCGTCTTTCGACCGCGTCGTCGTAGGCGAGGCTGGCATAGATGTCGCTGGTCTGGCCGCGCCGGACGATCACGCGCACCGCGAAATCGGTTTCCGACGCCGCATCGGACCAGCGCCGCGCGCGCTCCCAGATCGCGGCCGCGTCCTCAGGGGTATGATGCGCGACGATAGTCAGCGTGGCGCGCACGTCTGCCGTCTGGCGCGAAAGCCATTCGCCGAGCTGTGGCCCGCCGGGGGTCTCGCGGTAGAGCGCCTGCGAGGGGGCCAGCGCGGGGATCGCCTGGATCGCAGGCGCAGCCTGCGCCTCTTCGCGCAGCGTCTGACCGGCGAGCGCGGCGAGGACGAGGAGGAACAGGATGAGCGCGAGATCGGCGAGGATCAGCTGCCACCCGGCGTCGCCGCGCGCGATCATGCGACGCCCCTCACCGGACTGCCCCGAACACTCCGCGGCCGGGCGAGCTCTTGCGCGAACCAGCGGACGATCCCTGCCCGGGCCGCCGCGTCGGCGGCTTCGCGTCGTTCGATTGCGCGGGCGAGCGGGTACCATACGAGATGCGCGCTGGTGACGCCGTAGAGGGTGGAGATGACGGCCTGTGCGACCGCGCCCATCGCCAGCCCGACCATGCTTTCGGCAGAACCGGGGGCAAGCTGCGCAATGGCGATGAGCGTGCCGACCAGGCCGAAGACCGGGGCGAGCTCGCCGGCGGTATCGAACACGCCCGCCGCGCGCTCCGCTTGCGTCTGGTGCGCCGCGCGGACGGCATCGGCCTCCTCGAGCGCCGCCTCGCGTGAACGGCTGCGCAGAAAACGTTCGAGCATTGCACGCATCGTCCGGTCGGGCGGCAAGGCGGGATCGGCGCCGAGCACCCCGCGCTCGCGCACCATCTGCAGCGCGCGGGCCAGCGCGGCGCGGTTGGCGGCGGGATCGAAGTCGCGCCGGGCAAGACCGAACGCGCCAGCAAGCCCGGCCCCCATGCCGCGCCAGCCGCAACGCGCCAGCGTCCCCAGCGCCGTGCCCGCAAGGACGATGGCGAGCGCGGCGGGATCGACGAACAGGCTGGGCTCGAATGACAAATCGTGCGGCCTTTTAAACTTCGTGGACGGGTGGGGAGGGACGGGACCAACTCCCAGAACGACGCAGCGCGGCGACGTTTAAGCCGGCGGCCCCGCGCTGGCAGGCCGTTGCCGCCGCCCTGCAAGACCTTGCCGCCCAAGGCCTGCATTCCGTCGGTAGGAGCGCGGCGATCGGCGCATTTCCGGGGCTTCGCCCAAGTTTGGCACGAAGGATGCAGACTGATCCCGCGCATAGAACGCAGCGGAGCCTGGACCCCCTTCATGAGCGAAAGTCTTTTCGGAATACACGGCGCGGCGCTCGAACTGCGCAGCCAGCGCATGGGCGTGATCGCCGCGAACATCGCCAATGCCGCGACGCCGGGCTTCAAGGCGCGCGACCTCAACTTCGGCGCCGCGCTCGACGCGCGGCTCGCGCAAAAGGCGGGCGCGCCCGCCGCCGCCGCGGACCCGCAGCTGCTCTATCGCCGCGGCGGGCTGCCCAGCCTCGATGGCAATACCGTCGAACTGGGCCGCGAACAGGTCGCCTTTGCGGAGAACGCGCTCGCCTATTCGGCAACGCTCAGCTTCGTGCAGGGCAAGGTCAACACGCTCACCCGCGCGCTGAAAGGCGAATAGAGATGTCGGAGCGCGCCACCCTCTTCTCGATGACGCAGCAGGCGATGTCCGCCCAGCTCGTGCGGATGAACACCGCCACCTCGAACCTCGCCAATGCCGGCTCTGTCGCCTCGAGCGAGGACGAGGCCTACCGCCCGATCCGCACCGTCTTCGCCGCCCAGGTCGATCGCGCGTCGGGCCTCTCCCAGGTCAGCGCCGCGCGGATCGTCACCGCCGATGCGACCCCCACCAAACGCTACGACCCGGGCCATCCGCTCGCCGACGAGAGCGGCCATATCTACGAGGCCGGCGTCGATGAGAGCGCCGAGATGGTCGAGATCATGGAAAGCGCGCGCCAGTACCAGAACATGGTCCAGGCGCTGCAGACCGCCAAGCAACTGATGCTCGAAACGCTGAGGAGCAACTGAAGATGAACATTGCCGCCACCGCGCCAGTTACCGGGCCTGCTACCGGGCCAGCCAACGATCTGCCCGGAACGCTCGACCGGCTGAACGCGCCCTCGACCCTGCCGCGGCAAAGCGCGGCGGCCGCGCTCGATGCCACCGATTTCTTGCGACTGATGACCGCGCAGCTGGCGAACCAGGACCCGCTCGAGCCGCAATCGAACGAACAGATGCTGGCTCAGCTGGCGCAGTTTTCCGGCTTAGAAAGCGAAATCGCCTCGCGCGCCACGCTCGAGGAGATCGCCGCCAAGCTCGACGCGCTGATCGCGGCCCAGGAAGCCGCAAACGCCGCCAGTCCTTCCTCCCCCGCCACCCCCGAACAGACCTAAGGAGCCTCCCGATGTCCTTTTTCACCTCGCTTTCCGGCATGCGCAATGCCGAGACCGACCTGCGCGTCATTTCCAACAACATCGCCAATGCCGAAACCGCCGGCTTCAAGAAGTCGAACGCGCAATTCTCCGACCTCGTCGCCTCGGGCGGCAGCACCGATCCGCGCACCACGCCCGGCATCGGCGCGACCGTTTCGCGCATCTCGCAGGATTTCGGCCTCGGCCAGCTCGAACAGACCGGCCGCGCGCTCGACATTGCGATCAATGGCGACGGTTTCATCCCGACCACCAATGCGATCTCGGGCGACATCAACTTCACCCGCAACGGCAATCTGCAACTGGTCGCGAGCGGCGAATTGCAGGACGCATTCGGCGACCGGGTGCAGGGCTTCGCAGTCGATGCGACCGGCACGCCGACCACGACCACGCCCGGCAATATCGTCGTGCCGCTGACCAATGCCGGCGGTTCGCTGCTCTCGAGCGTCAGCATCGACGCGCGCGGGGTCCTGTCCGCCACCTATTCCGACGGCACCGTCGAACCGGTGTCGATGATCGCGCTCGCCTCCTTCCCCGCGACCGGCGGCTTGCAGGCGATCGGTCAGACCAAGTGGCAGGCGACCGGCGAATCGGGCGCGCCCGAGTACGGCCAGCCCGGCATCGGCAATTTCGGCCAGATCTCCAGCGGGTCGCTCGAACGCGCCAATGTCGACCTTGCCGAGGAGATGGTCTCGCTGCTGACCGCGCAGCGCAATTTCCAGGCCAATGCCCGCGCGATCGACACCGCCACCGCGATTTCGCAGACCGTCCTCAACCTCCAGCGCTGATCCGCTGGCTGACCCGCCCGGAGGCTCACCATGGACCGCATGATTTACACGGCTCTGTCCAGCATGAACGCAGCGATGGATCGCCAGCGCATGGTGGCCAACAATCTCGCCAATGCCTCCACGCCCGGCTTCCGCCGCGAGGTCTTCGCCGTCACGGCTGCGACCCTTCGCGATGGCGGAATCGAAGCGCGCGCGATCGCACGGGGCACAGTACGCGGGGCGGACATGGCGCAGGCGCGCGTCAACCCGACCGGCCAGGCGCTCGACATCGCGGTCGGGGGCGAGGCACTGATCGCGTTTCAGGATCCGGCGGGAGGCGAGCTCTATTCGCGCCGCGGGGATCTGCGCGTGGCGCCTTCGGGCGTGCTCGAAAACGGCGAGGGCCTGGCAGTGCTGGGCGAGGGCGGGGCGGCGATCACCGTTCCCCCCGGTCTGGCGGTGCAGATCGCAAGCGACGGCAACGTGCTCGCCCGCGATCCCGCCGCGCCCGCGGAAGAGCCGCAGGTGCTCGCGCGGATCAAGCTGGTGTCGCCCGAAGGCAGCCGGCTGGCCAAGGGTATCGACAGCTTTCTCAAAGTGCCGGGCGGCGGCGTTCTGCCCGCCGATCCGACCGCGAGCGTCACCAGCGGTGCGCTCGAACAGTCGAATGTCGAGACCGCCGCCACCCTCATCGAGATGATCGACGCGCAGCGCGCCTTCGAACAGCGCGCGAAGATCATCCAGACCGCCGGCCAGCTCGACGAAGCGGGCGCGCGCCTCTTCTCCATGACCTGACCCCCCAAACGGCACGAAACCAAGGAACCATAGCCCATGCCAACTTCCGCCCTTCACGTCGCCCGAACCGGGCTCGAGGCGCAGGATGCGCGCATGCGCACCATCGCCAACAATCTCGCCAATATCGGCACCGCCGGCTTCAAGCGCGACCGGGTCGATTTCGCCACCCTCGCTTATCAGGAACAGCGCGTGGCCGGGCAGCAGTCTACGCAGGCGACCGCCTATGCCGTCGGGCTCAACATGGGCACCGGCGTCGCCGTGCAGGGGACGACCCGGATGGAGAGCCAGGGGACGCTCAACCAGACCGGCAACCTGCTCGACATCGCGCTCGACGGGCCGGGTTTTTTCCAGATCGAAATCCCGCCCAACGGCCAGATCGCCTATACGCGGGCGGGCAATTTCACCCTGTCACCGCAGGGCAATCTCGTGACTTCGCAGGGCTTTGCCCTGACCCCGCCGATCCAGGTGCCGCAGGGCGCGACCAATATCGGGATCGCGCCCGATGGCACCGTCACCGCGGTGCAGCCCGGCCAGGCCGAACCGATCCAGCTCGGCCAATTGCAGGTCGCGAGCTTCGTCAATCCGGCGGGACTGCAGGCGATCGGCGACAATTTCCTTGCGCAGACCTTTGCCAGCGGCCCGCCCGATATCGGGCTCGCCGGACAGTTCGGGCGCGGCCAGATCCGTCAGGGGATGCTCGAAGGGTCGAACGTCAACGTAGTCGAAGAGCTGGTCGAGATGATCGAAGCGCAGCGCGCCTACGAGATCAATTCCAAGATGGTGAGCGCGGTCGACGAGATGCTGCGCAACGCCAACCAGACACTGTGATGCGCGCCCGTATCTTTGCCACGCTGACAGGCGCCCTAATGCTTGCCGGCTGTATCGGCGGCGAGGAACGCCTGGCCGGTTTCACCGCGCCGCCGCCTCCCGGCCCGGTCGCCGTGGCCCCGCCCGCCGCATTGGGCGGCGTCGTTCCGACCGGACCGATCACGGCGGAGGTCAGCGCCAACACCTTCGCGCTGCCGCAGGAAAGCGCGGGCGCGATCTTCCAGGCGAGCCAAGGCTATGCGGGTCTTGTCACCGGCAACCGAGCGCGCGGGCTGGGCGACATGGTCACCATCCTCCTCGTCGAGAACACCAGCACCTCCAAGTCCACGTCGGGCCAGACCGATCGCGAGGGCGGCTTCAGCCTGACCCCGCCGACCACGGGACCGTTCGACTTCCTCAACCCTGACGCGCTGACCGCTGCGGGCGAAGGTTCGTTCAATGGCGGCGGCACGGCGGCGCAGTCGAGCCGATTGTCGGCGACGCTCGCGGTGACGATCGCGGCGATCTATCCCAACGGCACCGCCGAAGTGGTCGGCGAGAAACAGATGGCGCTCAGCCAGGGCGACGAATGGGTGCAGTTTGCGGGCCGCATCCGGCTGGTCGATATCGACAGCGACAACCGCCTGCCTTCCTCGCGCGTCGCCAATGCGCGCATCATCTATGCCGGCAAGGGCGCGGTGCAGCAGGCGAGCCGCCCGGGCTGGCTCTCGCGCTTCTTCGGCGCGATCTCGCCCTTCTGACGGAGCAAAACATGCGCATTGCCAAACTCGTTCTCGCCATACTTGTCGGGGTGTTGGTGACCCTGCCCGCGCAGGCCTCGGCCGAGCGTATCCGCGATCTCGGCCAGTTCGAGGGGCTGCGCGCGAACCAGCTGACCGGCTATGGCGTGGTCGTCGGCCTGCAGGGGACGGGCGACGACAATCTCGAATATGTGCGCGAGGCGATGCGCGGCGTGTCGGGGCGGCTCGGTCTGCAATTGCCGCCCGGGATCAGCCCGAACCTGCGCAACGCCGCCGCGGTCATCGTCACTGCCGAACTGCCCGCTTTCGCCAAGCCCGGCCAGCGGATCGACATCACCGTTTCGACGCTCGGCCAGGCGCGCAGCTTGCGCGGCGGCGCCCTGGTGCTCGCCCCGCTCTACGGCGCGGACGGTCAGATCTACGCGATGGCGCAGGGCAATGTCGCGGTCGGCGGGCTGGGCGTATCGGGGCGCGACGGCTCGCAGGTTTCGGTAAACGTCGCGACCGTGGGCCGCATCGCCGATGGCGCGACCGTAGAGCGCGGAGTCGCCACCGGCTTCGATCGCGAAGGCACCTTGCGCTTCAACCTCCACCAGGCCGATTTCCTCACCGCCGCGCGGGTGCGCGATGCGATCAACACGACCTTCCCCGGCATGGCGCGGGTCGCCGACGGGGTCAGCATCGAGCTCACCCTGCCCTTCGGCAACGACCAGCGCTCCGCCGCTCTCGCCGCGATCGAGATGCTGCCCGTCACCCCCGCCCCGGTGGCGGCCCGCGTGATCGTCAATTCGCGCACCGGCACGGTGGTCATCAATCAGGCGGTCCGGCTCGCGCCCGCCGCGATCAGCCACGGCACGCTCGTCATCCGCATCGACGAAAGCCCGCGCGTAGTGCAGCCCGAGCCGTTCGGAGATGGCTTCACGGCCGTCGAAGAGTCGTCCGACATCACGGTCCGCCAGCTCGACACGCGCGTCGCGCTGATGCCGGGAGCGGCGAACCTTTCCGAGATCGTCGATGCGCTTAACCTTCTGGGCGTGGGCGCGGCGGATCTGGTGGTCATTCTCGAAAGCCTCAAACAGGCCGGCGCGCTCCAGGCCGAAATGGTGGTCCTGTGATCGGTCCCGTCACACCATCCGCCGCGCCCGCCGGCTCCCCCGCCGCCGCGCTGTCGCCCGAACGGCGCGAATTGCGCGAGGCGGCGCAAGGGTTCGAGGCGATCATGCTGCGCCGCATCCTCGAAAGCGCGCGCAGCTCCCCCTTCGCCGCCGATACGCCGCTGACCGGTGGAGGGCTCCAGCAGTTCACCGCAATGCGCGACGAACACTTCGCCGAGATCGCTTCGCAAACCGGCACCCTCGGTTTTGCGCGTAGTATCGAGGAGCAGCTTGCTCAATCCCTCCCTGCGAAAAGGCCTGAGTAATGCCCACCGACCTCATCTCGATCGGCCGCAGCGGAGCGGCGGCGGCGCGCGCCAGCCTCGAAGTCAGCGCGCAGAACATCGCCAATGCGGCGAACCCCGATTACGTGCGCCGCAGCCTGCAAGTCTCCGAATTCGTCGCCACCGCGACGATCGACAACCAGACCACCAGTTCGCTGAGCGGCGTTCGCATCGGCGGCATCCAGCGGCCCGACAGCGAGCTTGCCCAGCGGCGCGTGCGCGACAGCGGATCGGACCTTGCGCGGGCGCAGGCCGAGTTCACGGCCTTGCGGGATGCGGAAACCGCGCTCGAACAGGCGGGGCTCTATCGCGGCCTCGTCGATTTCGAGGCGGCGCTGACCATTCTCGAAAGCGATCCGACCGATCCCGCCTTGCGCACCGGCGCCATCGAAAGCGCGCGCCAGCTTGCCCAGACCTTCCAGTTCGCCGAATTGTCGCTCGCCAGTGCCGACGACCTCGTGCGCGACGACGTCTCGGTCGGAGTCACGCGGATCAACGGCGCTGGGGACGAACTGGCCCGGCTCAACCGCCAGCTGGCAAGCGCACGTGAGGGGACGGCGGACCGCGCGGCCCTGCTCGATGCCCGCGATGCAGCATTGCGCGACCTTGCCGGCGAGGTCGGCATCGTCACCCGGTTCGACGATCTCGGCCTCGTCGAAGTGCGGATCGTCTCCAACCCCGCCCCTGCGGGCGAAGCGGGCGAATTGCTGGTCTCCGGCACCAATTTCAGCACGCTCGCCGCGACCACGCAGGCGGACGGCTCGATCTCCTTCGATGTCGGCGGCGGTTCTTTCGCATTGGTCGGAGGCGCGATGGCCGGACGCGTCGCCGCGATTGCCGACATGTCCGCGCGCAGCGCCAGCCTCGATGCGATCGCCGCCTCGACCATCGCCCGCGCCAACAACGCGCAGGCGACGGGTGCCGCGCTCGACGGATCGCCGGGACAGCCGCTGTTCTCCGGTTCGGATGCGGGCGATATCGCCGTCGCGTTGACCGACGGCGACGACCTCGCGCTGGCTCCGGCAGGGTCGCCTCCGGGCAGCCGCAATACCGGCAATCTCTCCGCCCTGATCGCCGCGTTCGGCGCGGATGATGGTCCGATCCGCCAGACGGATGGCCTGCTGCTTTCGCTCTCCAGCCGGATCGCCGGCATCGCCACCACCCGCGATGGGCTCGCCATCATCAATGCCAGCGCCGAAGCCGAGCTGCTGAGCGAAACCGGCGTCGATCTCGATGCCGAGGCCGCTTCGCTCGTCCGCCTGCAACAGGCGTTCGAGGCGAACAGCCGGATCATCCAGGTCGCGACCGAATTGTTCGACACCATATTGGGGCTGCGCTGATGACTTTCGTAGGCAATTCGACCGGCGCCTTTTTCGAGCGTTCGTTGGGCCAGATGGGCCTATTGCGCGAGCGGGTCGAAGGGTTGCAGACCCAGATTTCGACCGGCGTCAGGATCGAGCGCGGATCGGACGATCCGGTCGCCGCCTCGCGCCTGCGCGCGCTCACCCGGCTGGAGGTGCGCGGCACGACCGAGGCGGAGAATGCCGCGCGGCTGGAACAGGACCTCAATGAGGCCTCCGATCAGATCGAAGGGGTCACCCTCATCCTTCAGCGTGCGCGCGAACTGGCCGTTGCCGCGGCCAGCGACACGTCGGGGGTGAAGGGACGCACCGCGATCGCCGACGAGCTCGAACAGCTGGGCGACGAACTATTCGCCCGCTCCAATTCGCTTTCGATCACCGGCGTGCCCCTGTTCGGCGGCACCTCCGGCGCACCTGCCTTCACCCGCGACGCCGCGGGCAATGTCACCTATGCCGGCAACAACGAGGTCGGCACCGTCCCGGTCGCCCCCGGCACCGCGATCGAGCGCGGGGTCACCGGCGCGCAATTGTTCGAATACGACGTGGCCGGCACGCCGACCAGCGCCTTTGCCGCCGTTACCGACCTCGCCATCGCCCTGCGCTCCGCCGCCGATCCGGCGCAGGCCGCGCGCGACGCTATCGCCGATCTCGATGCCGGGCTCGACAACGTCAATCGCAGCCAGACCATCGTCGGCACCCGCCTCGCCTGGGTCGAGGATATCCAGCGCGACCAGGACATCCGCGCCATCGCGGTCGCTGAAAAGCGTTCCGATATCGGCGACACCGATATCGCCGATACGATCGTGCGTTTGCAGCAGACACTGACCGCGCTCGAAGCGAGCCAGGCGAGCTTTGCGCGGGTCAGCGGCCTCACCCTGTTCGACGCGATCTGACCGACGCGCGCCATGCCGCCCAGCCAAGGAACCTGACCATTGTTCGCCGCGATCGGTATCGTCGTTCTCATCGTCATGGTGTTTGGCGGCTTCGTGCTCGCCGGCGGCGCGCTCGGGCCTATTCTGGCCGCGCTCCCGCTCGAGCTGATGATCATCGGCGGCGCGGCGCTGGGCGCGGTGCTGATCGGCAATTCGCTGCACGAGATCAAGCTGCTGGGACGCGGCTTCATCAAGGTCTTCAAGGGTGCGCGCTATACCCGCGACGATCATATCGATGTGATCGCGGTCACCAGCAAGTTGATGAAATTGCTGCGTTCCGAAGGCGCGGTCGCGCTCGAATCGCATGTCACCGATCCGCAGAGCTCGACGATCTTCAGCGAATATCCGCGGCTTCAGTCCGACCCCGCGCTGCTCGCGACGATCTGCGATCCGCTGATGCTGATGGTGGTGTCTTCCGGTTCGCTCGATACCCATGCGGTCGAGGATGTGATCGACAATGCCATCCGCACCCACTTAAGCGAAATGGACGAACCCGCGCACCAATTGCAGTCGCTCGCCGACGCCTTCCCCGCGCTCGGCATCGTCGCCGCGGTTCTCGGCGTCATCAAGACGATGGGGTCGATCGATCAGCCGCCCGAGATCCTGGGCAAGATGATCGGCGCCGCTTTGGTCGGCACGTTTCTCGGCGTGTTGCTGGCCTATGGCTTCGCCGGCCCGATGGCGACCCGCCTCAAACAGGTGAACGCGCAGGATCAGCAGATTTTTCACTCCGTCAAGCAGGTGATCGTCGCCAGCCTGCACGGCCATCCCCAGCCGCTGGTGCTCGAAGCCGCGCGTTCGGGTCTGCCCGAGACCCTGCGGCCCAAGCTCACCGACCTGCTCGACATGATGCGCGGGCGCTAGAATGGACGGCCCGGGTCTCGACCGTGCCGCGGCCGGCGCCGCCGCGCAGGCGCCGGCGCCGATCATCGTGCGCAAGACGATCGTTCAGGCGGCGGACGGTCATCATGGCGGGGCGTGGAAAGTTGCCTATGCCGATTTCGTCACCGCGATGATGGCGTTCTTCCTGCTGCTCTGGCTGCTCGGCGCGACCGAGGAAAACCAGCGCAAGGGCATCGCCGACTATTTCTCCCCCACGCTCGTCAAGACGCGCCAGCAAAGCGCCGGCTCGTTCGGCGTGCTCGGCGGATCGTCGCTGACCGATGTCGACAATTATCCCCATGCTCAGGGGCAGACCGGCACCCAGTCGATTACCATCCCGCGCGGCGTGACGGGCGGTCCGGTGGAGGGCGGGCGCGGGGATGCGACGCGCGACACGACGAGCAATCTGCGCAAGGTGATCGAGGAGGAGCTGGCGAAGCGCAAGCGCATCTCGCATCTCGTCGATCAGGTGCGAGTGATGCGCGCGCCCGACGGGGTGCGGATCGACCTCGTCGACGATGCCGATTTCTCGATGTTCACCCTCGGCACCACGGTGATGACCGCCGAGGCGCGCGAACTGGTCGGCGTGATAGGCGATGCCATCGCGCGCGAACGCCAGCCGCTGATCCTGCGCGGCCACACCGACTCGCTGCCCTGGCGCGAGGGGGTGGTGGCGAACAACTGGTCGCTTTCGGCCGGCCGGGCGGAGGCGACCCGTCAGCAACTGCTAGCCAGCGGCATTGCCGAGCCGCGCTTCGCCCGCATCGAGGGCGTCGCCGACACCGAACCGGTCGTCGCGGACAATCCCGCCGATCCGCGCAACCGGCGCATTTCGCTGCTGCTGCTGGAGGATGACGGGCGCGCAGGGCGGCGAACGCGCCAGCTAGGCACTTCCCCCGAGGCCGGTACCGACACCGGGTAAACCATACCGCCCTAGGCGCGAAGGCGAGACAAGCGAAAATGCTTTACGGGAAGGACCCCTCGCCATGACACAGACGATCCTGCCGCACGAATTGCCCGGCGCTCTGACAGTAGCAGGGGAAGGCATCGAGGTCCTTTCGCTCGACTGTTTCGACACTCTGCTCTGGCGCGATTGCCATGCGCCGAGCGACGTCTTTGCCGGTTTGCCGGCGGTCGGCATCGCCCAGCGGGTGGCGGCCGAAACCCGCGCGCGCAAGATCGAGCGTACGCTCAAGGGGCGCAGCGAGGTCGGGCTGGAGGCGATCTATGCCGAGGCGATGCCCAAGGCCGATGCGAAAGCCCGTACAGAGGCGATCGCGCAGGAGCTGGCGCTGGAAGTGCAGGTCTGTTTCGCCTTTGCGCCGACGGTCGAACTGATGCGCGCGGCCAAGGCGGCGGGCCATCGGATCGTCATCACCTCCGACACCTATCTCAGCGCGAAGCAATTGTGCGCGTTGATCGAGCGCGCGGCGGGCGAGGAGATCGCCGGACTTATCGACCAGGTGATCGCCTCGAGCGATGCGGGCCTGTCCAAGAGCCAGGGCCTGCTGGCCGAGGCGCTCAACGCAATGAAATGTCCGGCGCACAAGATGCTGCATATCGGCGACAATCGCCGGGCCGATTTCGACGCGGCGCGGGCGCTTGGCATTCGCGCACTGCATCTGGCGCAATTCGGCGAAGCGGCGCGCGAGCGGCTGCGGCTCGAACGCGCCTTTCAGCAACTTGCCGGGACCGGCGCGGGCGAAAGCGGGGTGCGCGGGTCGATGCCGCACCGCGCCTTGCTGGCGCGCGACGAACCGCAGCTTGCCGAGATGGGCGAACGGCTCGGCTTCACGGTGCTGGGACCGATCCTTTCGGGCTTCGATCGCTGGCTGCACAGCGAGGCGGAGATGCTCGAGGCGGCGCGCGGGGGGCGGGTCCACTGGCTCTTCATGCTGCGCGACGGGCACTTGCCCTATCTCGTTCACCGCGAAGGGGGCACTGCGGCGAGCACCGCTGCGGTCGAGATCAGCCGGGTCACCGCGATCGCCGCCTCGCTGGCATCGCCCGCGGCGTATCGGCGGCACGTTGCGCTCGAACACGGGCTCAACCCTCCGACGATGGCGCGCCAGATGCTGTTCGACACGGACGAAATCGCAGAGATCGTCGGCAATCCGCTGAGCGATGCCGAGCGGATCGAGGCGAGCGGCAGGCTGCTCGACGAATTGCGCAGCGGCAAGCGCGAGAAGATCACCCGCCGCCGTGCAAGGGCGCGGGCCGAGCGGCTGATCGCGCATGTCCGCCGCGCGGTCGATCCGCAGCCGGGCGACACGCTGATGCTGGTCGATCTTGGCTATAACGGATCGGCGCAGGACCGGATCGACGGGCTTCTGTCGGAAGCGTTCGACGTCCATGTCGCCGGACGCTATCTGCTGATGCGCGAAATGGCGGCGAGCGGGCTCGATAAGAAGGGACTGCTCGATGCGCGCCATTATGCCCACGAATTGCTCGACGCGCTGTGCGCCAACGTCGCGGTGATCGAGCAGCTGGCGACCTGCCCGCTCGGCTCGGTGGTCGACTATACCGATCAGGGCGAACCGATCCGGCGCGAGGCGCAGGTCAAGGGCGTGCAAAGCGCCGTGCGCGACACGGTTCAGGCGGGCGCGCTGCAATTCGCCGCGGCGTCGGCGCGCGATATGCCGATCCTTCGCGAAACCGACGGCGCTTCGGACAGCGCCTGGCGCGAGGCGGCGATGGGCACGCTCGGCCGCTTCCTGTTCCTGCCGCATGCCGACGAGCTTGCTGTGCTCGAACGCTTCGAACACGACGTCAATCTGGGCAGCGAGCGGATGGTCGCCTTGTTCGACCGCGAGACCGCGGCCCGGGACATCAGGCGGCGCGGCCTGTTCTACATGCTGGGGTCGGAGCGCATGTTCCTGCCCGCCGAGATCGCCAACGAAAGCATCGAGACGCGGCTCGCGCTGCTCGTCCAGAAATGCGCCGGGCTCGGACTTGCCTATAGCGACGGCGCGCCCGCCGAAATCGCGATACCGGCGGTATTCCTAGGCGAAAGCGACGAAGCGCGCAGCACCGTGCCCGCCCAGCCGACCCACGCAGGCTATTACTGCACGCGCATCCCGGTGCCGCGCGGCGCGAAAAGCATCGCGCTGATCCTGGGCGCGGTGTTCGAGAGCTTTCAGCTGGACAGCGTCACCGCCAGCGCCGTCCGATCCCTCAAGGGCAAGGGCGGCGAAGCGGCGAAGGCCCGCGATATCGCCTGGCATGGCGACGGCTTTGCCGAAACGGGCGCAGGCGTCTTCGCCTGCGAAAGCGAACAAGCCCTCATTCTCGTGACGCCGCCTGAACAGGGCGACGAACCGCAGATGATCGAACTGGTCTTGCGTCCGATCGGCGAGGTCAAGGGGGCCGCCGTGCAGGGGTCGCAGCAAGCGAAAACGGCGCGCAATATCGCCGCCTAACCTGTCCGCGCTTCATTTTCTGACACACGAAAAGGCCCGGAACGCTTCGCGCGTCCCGGGCCTCGTATGGCCGCCTCCAGCGAAAGCGGCCCTTGTCGCTATCGGTTTATCGCAGGAGCGAAAGCACGTTCTGCTGCGACTGGTTGGCCTGCGCCAGCATCGCGGTCGACGCCTGGCCCAGGATCTGCGCCTTGGCGAGCGCGGTCGTCTCCGAGGAATAGTCGGTGTCCATGATCCGCGAACGCGCATCGGTAAGGTTGGTCGCCGTCGTTGTCGCGTTGTTGATGGCCGAAGACAGTCGGTTCTGACCCGCACCCAGCGAGGCGCGCGTCGTGTTAACCTCGTCGAGCGCAGCGTCGACATTGGTGATGGTGGTCGTGGCGCTCGCCGCCGAGCTGACATCGAGAGCGGTCGTGCTCACATCCTGGCCGATGGCGGTGCTGGTCAGCGTCACCGTCCGGCTCGCGTCGATCGCGATATCGACCGTTACGTCGGTGCCGCTGGTCGTGCTGAACAAGGAAACGCCGTTGAACTCGGTGTTGGAGAGGATGTCTTCGATCTGGGCGGACAGTTCCTCGACCTCGGTATTCATGAAGCCGCGGGCCGTCGCATCGTAGGTGCCGGTTTCCGACTGCACGGCCAACTCGCGCACACGCTGCAGCATGTTGGCGACCTCGTCGAGCGCGCCTTCGGCCGTTTGGGCCAGCGCGATGCCGTCGCTCGCATTGCGGACGCCCTGGTTTAGGGCACGGATGTCGCTGGTGAAGCCGGTCGCGATCGACAGACCCGCGGCATCGTCGGCGGCGCCGTTGATGCGGCTGCCGGAAGACAGGCGCTCCATCGCCTGGCCGAGCATTTCATTGGCTTTCATGCTGGCGTTCTGGGCGCGAAGGGCCGAGATGTTGGTGTTGATAACGGACATGAAGTAAACTCCGTAATTGCGGTGCAAGTGGTTCGAACAGGGCGCGGGCCGGACCCGAGCCTTGTCAGGGTTAAGAGCGACCGGGCGCTGCGAAGTTTAAGGGCGGGGGCGCAAACCGAGGTGCGGGTCGGTCCGTTGTCTGGGGCCTACGGGTGGGCCGAGCGAACGCGGGGCGCGCGCGGCTTCGCGGTTGTTTCCTAAGGGCTGCTACGGGTGCTTAAATTTGCACTATATTGGCCGCGCGCTCGGCAAATGCTTTCCACCGAAGTAACCAATAGGTGGAACCATGCAGGCCCTCTCCCCGCAAAGCCCCGAGCCCGACCTGGTTCACCGGCGCACCCTGATCGGCGGCGACGGCGCGCGGCCGGTCTCGCCGGTCCCGCTACCTCCGTCCCCTTCCCATGCATCCGGTCTGCACACACATTCTCGCCTGCTCGATCCCGTCCTTCCGCTGCTTGCGCACGGCTGGCAGCGGGGACGCATCGCGCTGGGCGATCATGGGCGGTTCGACGATCAGACGCGTGGATCAGACCGGGTCGCGATCGACCTCGTCCATTCCAAGCGCGCGGGCGACGCGCCCTTCGCCCTCCTTGCCGGCGGGGCGGGGCGCATCACCTTGCGCTACGACCCGAACGCGCCGAACGACGCCGCGCCCGCGCTGCTGGCGAGCGCAGGCTATGGCGGCTGGCCGGTCGCGCGCGATCCGGAAACGCTCGCGCTCCTGACATTGAGCGAACGAATTGCGGCGAGCGACATTCCCGTCCTCCTCGAAGGGCCGACCGGATCGGGCAAGGAAATTGTCGCGCGCTTCGTCCACAATCGCAGCGCGCGGGCGCGCGGTCCGTTCGTCGCGGTCAATTGCGCCGCCATGCCCGAAGCGATGCTCGAGGCGCTGCTGTTCGGCCATCACAAGGGCGCCTTTACCGGAGCGGGCGATGCGCGCGAAGGGCTGTTCCGCGCCGCCGACGGGGGCACGCTATTGCTCGACGAAATCGGCGAACTGCCGCTCGCGCTCCAGGCGAAATTGCTGCGCACCCTGCAGGAAGGCGAGGTCCTGCCGCTGGGCGCAACCAAGCCGGTGGCGGTCGATGTGCGGATCGTCGCCGCGACCAACCGCACGCTCAGCGAAGAGGCGGCCGAAGGGCGCTTTCGCGAAGACCTCTATTACCGGCTGAACGTCTTTCCCCTGATCCTGCCGGCCCTGCGCCAGCGTCCGGGCGATATTGCCCCGCTCGCCTTCGCCATGCTGCTGCGCCACGGCGCCGCTGGGGGTGAGGCAGCGGACGGGCTGGCCTGGATTTCGCCCGCAGCGCTCGCTCAACTGGAAAATCACGCCTGGCCGGGCAACGTCCGCGAGCTCGAAAACGTCATCCGCCGCGCGATCCTGCTTGCCGGCGATGCGAGTGAAATAGGCGCGGAGCATATCCATTTCGATGGACCGGCCCGCCCGGTCGCAGCATTACCTGGCGCAGCGGCGGTGAGCGGTGCTCTGTCCGATGTCGCCTTCCGTTCCGAAGCGCAGGCGATCCTCACCGCGCTCAATCGGCATGACGGGCATCGCGGCAAGACCGCGAAAAGCCTCGGCATTTCCGAGCGCACCTTGCGCTATCGCCTCGCCTCGATGCGCGAGTGCGGCATCGATGCGACGGGAACCGGCGCGTGAGCGGCGCGATCGAAGGGGCGAGCGGCGGCCTCGCGCAGGTCATGGCGCTGCGCCAGGAAGTCCTCTCGCGCAGCCAGGCGCTGCAGGATGTGCGCGCGCTCTCGGGCGCCGGCGCGGCGGCGCCCATTCCCAATGGTAGCGTGCAGGCCGGCGGTTTTGCCGAGGCGCTGAACGGCGCGCTCCACGATGTCAGCGCGGTGCAGAAACGCTCGGGCGACATGCAGGCCGCCTACGAACGCGGCGAAGTCACCGACATCGCCACGGTCATGCTCGCCCGCCAGGAAGCCGGGGTCGCATTCGAGGCGACGCTGCAAGTCCGCAACAAGCTGCTGTCCGCCTATCAGGACATCATGCGGATGGGGAGCTGAGGGGTAGATGTCCGATAACGAGTTTTCTTCGGCGCCCGCCGGCGCGGTTCCGGCTACGTCGCCAACACTGCAACGGGCGGCCTCCGCCCCGCTGCCGGGCATGGCCGGATGGCGCGCGCGGGCCGGCGAAATCGCCGCGCAGCCCGCCTTTCGCCGCGCGCTGCCCGCACTCGTCGCGGTGGGCGTCGTCGCGATCCTCGCGCTGCTCTATCTCGCCATTGCGCAAGGCCCACAACGCATGCTCTATTCCGGTCTCTCCGATGCCGAGCGGGCGCGAGTGGTCGAAACGCTCGATGCGGGCGGCATCGCCTACACGATCGACAACGGCACCGGCGCGCTGAGCGTTGCCGAGGACGATGTCTATAGCGCGCGCATGCTCGTCGCGAGCGATGCCGGCCTTGCCGCGCCGCAGGGGGCGAGCGAAATGCTCGATGCGATCCCGCTGGGGTCGAGCCGGACGCTCGAGGGCGAGCGGCTGCGCCTGGCGCGCGAACGCGAGCTCATGCTCACCATCCGCGAGATCGAGGGGATCGAGGCGGTGCGCGTGCATCTTGCGACGCCGGAACGTTCGGTCTTCGTGCGCGAGAACGCGCCGCCCAGCGCCAGCGTCATGCTGCGCCTCGCCAGCGGTCGCTCGCTCGCGCAATCGCAGGTCGAGGCGATCGTGAATCTCGTCGCCGGCTCGGTGCCGGGGATGACCAGCGACACGGTGCGCGTCGTCGACCAGAACGGGCGCCTGCTCTCTTCGGCGCGCGAGGAGCAGCTCGAAAATCTCGTCCTGCAGCGCGAATTCGAGGCCAAGCTGCAATCGCAGGTGACGAACCTCCTCCTGCCGCTGCTCGGCGATGGCAATTTTTCGAGCCAGGTGCAGGTCGAGCTGACCAAGGCGGAACAGACCTCGGCGCGCGAGATCTACGATGCCGACGGGGTGGTCCGCTCCGAGAGCGAGCGCAGTTCCTCCCGCGCGTCCGCCATGCCCGTGGGCGGCATTCCGGGCGCGGCATCGAATATACCGGCGCCCGACGTTGAACTGGTCGAGGGCGCGCCGCAAGAGGGCGAAGCGCCCGCGGGGGCGATCCCCGAAGACCGCGAGATCGCCACCCAGCGCAATTACGAACTCGGCCGCGAAGTGGCGGTCACCTCCTCGCGGCCCGGTGGCCTCGTCAAACTGTCGGTCGCCGTCGCCCTGAGCGAAGCCGCGCTCCAAGCCGCCGCGCCGCTGACCGCGCAGCAGGTCGAAACGCTGGTGAGCGCCGCCGTCGGCGCCGATCCCTCACGCGGCGACCAGGTCGAGGTCGTGATCAGCGCCTTCGGCAGTGCGGAGATCGAACCCTTGCCGTTCTATGAAAGTGCCTGGTTCGCGCAAGGCTTGCGCGCGCTGACGGCCCTGCTCGCGGTGCTGCTCGTGCTGCTCCTTGCCGTGCGACCGTTGATCAAGCGGATGCGGGCGGGCGACAAGACGGACGCCGGCAGTGCAGCGCTTGCGGCGCTTGGCGGACCGTCGGCGCGTGAGGGCGACGAGGAGGCTCAAGCCCCCGCGCCTGCCGTTGGCGGAGCCGCCACGGTCGCGCTCGGCGAAGATGGGGCGTTCACCCAGAAGGTCGAGCTTGCGCGCAGGCTCGCCAGCGATCAGCCCGATCGCGCGGTCGAAGCCCTCCAGCGCATGCTGGCGATCCCCGCGCCCGAAGCCAACACGAAGGCCGCGTCGTGAACGCGCTCGCAACCGAGGAGACAGGCGACACCGAAGGCGTCGAGCCCGCTGATCGCACCGCCCACGCGGCGATTTTCCTGATGATGCTGAGCGACGACGCCGCAGCGCAATTGCTGGCGCGGCTCGAACCCGACGAGCTCGAAGCGCTGGGCGGAGCGATGCTCGGCCTTGGCGAAGTCGATCATGCCGGCATGGCAAGCGCGCTCGACGATTTCGTGGTCGAAAGCACGCGCGCGGTCCTGCCCCGGCGCGATCGCTCGGCGCAGATGCGCGGCCTGCTCGAACGCTCGCTCGGCACGACCAAGGCCGAAAGCATGATGCTGCGGATCGCGCCCGGATCGCGCCCGCTCAGCATCGAAATGGCGCGCTGGCTCGCCCCGCAGGTGTTGCTCAAGCTGATCGAGGATGAGCATCCGCAGGTGATCGCGGCGCTGCTCCTGATGCTGGAGCCCGAACCCGCCGCCGAAGTCCTGTCGCAATTGCCCGCCGCCGCGCAGCCGCTGGTGGTCGAGAAGATTGCCGCCATCGGTCCGGTGTCGGCGCAGGCCGTCGCGCTGATCGACCGCCTCCTGTCGCAGCGCATCGGATCGAGTTTCGGCGCGAATGCATTGAGCGTCGGCGGTCCGCGCGAGGCGGCCAATCTCATCAATCTGGGCGCCGGCGTGCTGCGCACCGAAGCGCTGCCCTCGGTCGCCCGGCGCAATGCGCCGCTCGCCGAGCGGATCGAGGAGGAGCTCTTCACCTTCGAAATGCTGCTCGAATGCGACGCCTCGACGATCGAGCGGGTGCTGCGCGATGTCGATGGAAATGCGCTTATCGACGCGCTCAAGGGCCTTCAAGAGGAACAGCGCGAGATCTTCTATGCGGCGATGTCGAGCCGCGCGGCGGACGGCGTGCGCGAGGAGATCGAACTGCGCGGACGGATCGCGCGCACCGATGTCGAACGCGCGCAGCGATCGCTCGTCACCATCGCGCGCCAGCTGGCGGATTCGGGCGAGATCATAATCGGGAACGGCGATGGTGAATTCGTCTGACTGGATCGCCGCCTGGCAGGCACAGGGAAAACGTGCGACGAGTGCGGGTGAGGCGGGGTTCGTGCCGGCCGCCTGGCTCGATGCGCCCGACGTGGAGGCAGCCTTCGTCGAAGGTTGGCCTTTCGCTGGCGCGCCGCCGATTGCGCAGGACGAATGCGCGCCGGAGGAAGACCCCGCCGATAGGACCGATCCCGACCCTCCCGAGCCCCCTCCCGCGTCCCCTCCCGATCTCGAAGCCGAGGCATTCGCCCGCGGCCTTGCGCAGGGACGGACGGAGGCAATGGCGGAGCGGGACACGAGCGAGGAGCGGCGCGCGGCCCTGCGCGGCGCCTATCGCGCGCTGGACCAGGCGGCGATGGACGCGCTGGCGGGCGAGCTTGCCGAGACGGTCATCGCCCTGTGCGACGGCGCAATCGCGGATTTTACGCCCGACCGCGAGGCGCTCCTCGCCCGCTGTCATGTGGCGGCAGAGCGGCTCGGCAAGGGGGCCGACGGCTGCACCTTGCACCTTCATCCGGGCGACCTCGCCCTGATCGAGGAGGAGGGCGCGGACCTGCCCTGGCCGCTCCAGCCCGACGATGATGTCGAGCGCGGCGGGTTGCGGTTCGTGAGCGCCGAGGGCGAGATGAGCGACACGCCCGCGGACTGGCGCCGCGCGATCGCCGCCGCGGTCCGCAGCTGAGCGCCTATGCTGGCCGAAATGCAGATCGAACTGGCACGGCTGCGCTACGCGGCGCCCCAGGCGGGACCGGTTGCGACCGGGCGGGTGCTCTCCTGCGATGGCGGCTTGCTCGAAGTCACCGGCCTTCCGCTGCCGATCGGTTCGCTCGGGCGCATCGCGGGCGGGGGTAGCGCAAGTGGCGAAGGCGAAGGCGCGCTTGCCGAAGTCGTGGGATTTCGCGGCGGGCATTCGCTGATGATGCTGCTGGGCGATACGCAATTGCTGGCGCCGGGTGCGCAAGTACGCGGTCTGGCAGCGCCCGGCATGGCCTTGGTGGGCAATGCGCTTCTGGGCCGCGCGCTCGATGCGCTGGGCACGCCCATCGATGGCGGACCACCACCCGGCTGCACTGAAACCTGGCCGCTCGCCGGCAAGCGCGAGGGCGCGCTCGACCGCGCAAGCGTCGACACACCCTTCGATTGCGGGGTGCGCGCGATCAATGCGCTGCTCGGCATGGGCCGGGGCCAGCGGATCGGCATTATGGCGGGATCGGGCGTCGGCAAATCGGTCTTGTTCGAACAGATCGCCGGCCATGCGAGTGCCGACATCACCGTCGTCGCGATGATCGGCGAACGCGCGCGCGAAGTCTCCGATTTCGTCGCGCGACATATGCAGGGGCCGGGGCGCGGGCGGATCGTCGTGGTCGCCGTCCCCGCGGATCACGCCCCCAATCTGCGCCTGCGCGCCGCCCTTTATGCCAGCGCCATCGCCGAACATTTCCGCGCGCAGGGTAAAAGCGTGCTGCTGATGCTCGACAGCCTGACCCGCGTCGCCCATGCGGCGCGCGAGCTCGGCCTGCTGCTGGGCGAACCGGGGGCGGCGCGCGGATATCCGCCCAGCGCGCTGGCCGCGCTCACCCGGCTGATCGAGCGCGCCGGCAATTCGGCGCGATCGGGCGGCGCGATCACCGGGGTCTACACGGTTCTTGCCGATGGCGACGATATGGACGATCCGGTGATCGACACCGCGCGCGCGATACTTGATGGGCATGTCGTGCTTTCGCGCGATCTCGCCCAGCGCGGGCACTATCCCGCGATCGACGTGCCCGCTTCGCTCAGCCGGGTGATGGACGACGTCGCTCCCGCCGACATCGTCGCCGCGGCGCGAGGCGTCCGGGCGCTGATCGCAGCGCGCGAATCCAGCCGCGACCTGGTGATGATGGGCGCCTACCGCGCGGGCACCGATGTGCAGCTCGACAGTGCGCTGCGTTTCTCGGCGGCGATCGACGCTTTCCTGACTCAGGAGCGCGGGGAAAGCGTTACGCTCACCGACAGCCTCGACCAGCTGCGCGGGCTGAGTGCGGACATCGCTGCCGCGGGCGCGGCTCATGCGTGAGAATGCGAAGGTGCGCCTGGCGCGGCGTCAGCTCCTCTTGGCGCAGAGCGGGCGGCGCGAGGCGATGGCGGCACTGGCGGATGCGCTGGGCGAAGAGCGGCGCAGCGACGATCTCGCCCAGCGCGCGCGCGAACTTTGTCAGGCATATGGCGTGCGAAGTGGAAGCGGGGCGGACATGCCCTTCGCCTACACTCAGCGTTTCGTTCAGGCGCTGGGCCAGGTCGCGTGCGACGCCGACCGGTCGCATCGCGAGGCGCGCACGCGCTCGCAGCATCGAACCACGCAGCTGGCGGCCGCGAATGAACGCACCCGCATCATCGAGGATCGCCACGCGGCCGCGTGCAGGGAGGCCCGGGCCGAGGCCGATGCAGCGCGCGAGCGGGAGTGCTTGCCGCCGGTTCTGGCACGCAGATTGCAGAGCAAGACAAGCAAAAGCGTTGCCGATCGGTTGCCGGACGGGGCGCATAAGACAGAGGACGACCCGACATCGTGACGACATTGCCACCCGCTGTTCTGCCATCGCCTGGCCCCGCCAAGCTATCCGCGACGTCCTCCCTCGCCACGATGGCCAGACCGGGGGCGTCCGATGATGGCTTTGCGAGCGCATTGGAAATGGCGGAGTTCCCGGGACTTCTCGCCCCGATGCCGTCGCTCCGCGACCTGCCGATCGCCACACCGGGCGAGGAGGCTGCGACGGTGGGGAGGGATGCCGAGCCTGCGCCCGCCGATCCGCCGATCCCCGGCCCATATGCGCCACCAACGCATGAGAGCGACCTGTGGGCGATCCCCGCTTCGTCCGGCAGAGACCTGCCGCGGTCCGGCATGAAATTGCCGACCGAAGTCGACATACCCCACACATCGGCTTTGATGTCGGGCAAACCCGTCGCTCCTTCGGCAGAGCCTTCGCATGATTTGGTCGCACGCAAGATCGAGGCGGATACCTCGTCAGCACAGGCTGAGCGACCCATTTCGATCGATGCTGTCCCTCTGCCTTCCGAAACCAACCCTAGGGCCCGCAATTCCGCACCGCCGGCAGCGTCGCACGTCACGCTTGCCCTCGACGCCGTTCGACCGCCGATTACAGACCCCGAGTTACGTCCGGACCTCACGCAAGGGGCTTCAGATGAACGTCCCGTCGCTGAGATTGCGAAGGTCAAGTTGCAACCCCGCCCGGTCGCTGCGGCGACGGGCCAGGCAACGCCCGATGAGCCCTCTGTCGCCAACCCAGTCGCGGCGCTGCATTCGGCACGCGGCTCGAACACGGCGGCGCGCATGGTCGCTGTTCCGCTGCGCGACGCGATGCAGCCACGTCCAGACATGGTCGAAGTCGGGCGCGCCGCACACCCGTCCGTTTTCGCAGACACCGCCACTTCGCAGTCCGCGATCCAGCGCCAGCCGCCGATAGTTGCGCCCGTAGTAACCTCCGTCGCTGTAATCAGGCCCGACGCTCCGGCCCGCGTCCCGGGTATGCTCGATACGCCTCCCGTTACCCTCGGCGTATCGCCTTCGCAAGAAACCGAAGCGCGAAGCCAGTCCGCTTCGCTCCAACTGGCGCCTTCTCCGCTCGTTCAGACACCTAGCACAGCCTCGCTAGCACCCACCGCTCCGGCGCCGAGCGACGCCACCCCCCAGATGACGCTCGCCCCCTCCACGCCCGCCACTCCGCAGTCGCCCATCGGTGAAGCTCGGATCGACGCGCGACCGACGCCGCAAGTCGAGGCGCAGATCGAGCGTGCCGCCGGATGGCGCGAGGCGAATACTTCGCAGCAACCGCGCGTCACCGTGCAGCACAGTGATTTCGGCAGCGTTTCCGTCCGCCTCGATGCAAATGGCGGCGATTGGCGCGCCACACTCGCCGCGCGCGATCCCGCCTTCGTCCCCGCCGTTCAGGCGGCGCTCGCCGAACGCGCCGTCGCCGCGGCAAGCGAGGCGAGTGCGGGGCAGGGCCACAGCCAGGGCCAGCGCGGTTCGGACCAGAACGCCTCCTCGCAATCCGGTGCGCAATCGGGATCGCCGCAACACGGCGCAGGACAGTCGGGCTCTTCCGAGCCGCGATACGGGTCTTCCCCGGGGTCCGAGCAAGGCGCGCATCAACCATATCCGGGCCAGAACGCTTCCGACGACGAGGCAGCGCGCCGGGTCGACGGCGCCGCCCGGACGGACCGAGCCGGCACGGCGCGCGGCGGAGACCTGTTCGCCTGAATATCGGGCGTGACCGGGACCTTCGCGAAAACAGGGAAAGACGAACACGATGGCGGCGGCGGAAAAGAGCGATAAGAGCGAGACCAAGGGCAAGGGCGG
Source organism: Erythrobacter sp. (assembly GCF_036351135.1). Taxonomy (GTDB): domain Bacteria; phylum Pseudomonadota; class Alphaproteobacteria; order Sphingomonadales; family Sphingomonadaceae; genus Erythrobacter. The sequence goes on along the minus strand of NZ_JAZBON010000033.1, from coordinate 34,422 downwards.
GATCGTTAAGATCGCGCTCGCGATGGCAGCGGTGCTCGCACTGGGCGCAGGCGGGGCCTACGGCGCCTTTGCCAGCGGGCTGCTCGGTTCGACAGGCAATGAGGGGCCGAACGAACCCCAATTGGTGCGCAAGGGCGAAAGCGATCCCTACGAAGTCGAACTTGCCGGAAGCGGCGATGCCGGGCCGATCGTCTATGGCGATGGCGGCAGCGAATATCGGACGGCCTATTACAGCTTTTCCGACAGCTTCACCTCCAACCTCGAGGGCGGCCCGGCGCTGATCCAGGTCGACCTCGCGGCCTCGACACGGCGCGACGGCCGGGTGCTGCAATGGCTGCACAATCACGAACTCGCGATCCGGTCCGCCATCCTGATCCAGCTCGCCGCGACCTCGGAAGAGGATATCTACAGCCCCGACGGCAAGGAGCAGCTTTCGCAGCGACTGGCCGAGGCGATCAATGGCGTCCTCGAGCAGGAGGAGGGATTCGGCGGGATCGATGCGGTCCATTTCAAGGGGTTGCTGGTCCAGTGAATATGGCAACCGCCTTGCCCACGGAATTCGCCGAGGCGCGCCCGGTGGCGCAGCATTGCGCCGAGCTGACCTGGCGCGGACCGCGCCCGGAGGAACGCGCCGATCTCATCGCCTCCTGGCGCCGCGATCTGGCGCAGGAACTTGCGCTGGAACTGGGACAATTGCTCGCACGCGGCAAGCTCAAGGTCGCGATCGGCGAACCCGAAATGCTGGCCGGCGAGGAGGTGTTCGAGCGGATCGGCCCCGTCGCTGCCAACACCCTGCTGCGCTGCGGCGACAGCGATCAGACCGTGCTGCTGTCGCTCGATTACGCGACGGCCATCGCGCTCACCGATTGCTCGTTCGGCGGCGAGGGCGAGATGCCCGGCGAAGCGCCGACGACGCTGCCGCGTTCGGCCGCGATGCTGGTCGAACAGCTGGCCGCGACGGTCGCGCAGGTCATCGCCCTCGCGCGTTCGCCGCTGCAACAGGCGCGCGGCGACGTGCTCGTGCGCAGCGAAAGCGTCGCTCGCCTCAAACCCTTCAGCGCTCGGACACAGGTTGCCCTGTTCCCAATCGATCTCGCCATGAGCGCAGGCGCGCGCTGGCAATGCTGGCTGGCCGCGGCAAGCGAACGGCTCGACAGCCTGCTGCCCGGCCTCGCGACAGGAGAAGCACAGGCGGGCAGACGCGGACGGAGCGGGGGTCTAGGCGCGCAAGCGGTGGCGCAGATGCCGCTCGGCCTCACCGCCATCCTTGCCGAATTCGACCTACCGCTCGCCCGGCTCGGCAGCCTTCGACCGGGCGACGAGATCCCGCTTTCGATCCCGCAGGAAATCGCCCTGCGAACCGATGACAGCGACGTCGCGCACGGCGCGGTCGGCAGCTGCGACGGTCGCATGGCGCTGCGACTGACGCGCATGGCCTGGCCGCCGAATGCGCGCGGCGCCGCCGCCGCTTCCCGATCATCCGATATCGCCAGGGGAACCTGAATGAACACCTCCAGCCCCGCCCTCGAACGCTTCGGCGATGTCTCGGTGCGCCTCTCGGTCGAGCTCGGCCGCGCGAGCGTGCCCCTGAAGGACGTGCTCGCGCTCGGCGAAGGCAGCGTGGTGATGCTGGACCGGCTGACCGACGAGCTGCTCGACGTGACCGCCAATGGCCGCATCGTCGCGCGCGGCGAAGTCATCGCGCAGGACGGACGCTTCGCTCTTCGCATCGTCAGCCTGGCTGGCGGTGAGAGCGATGGGGAAGGGGGCCAACGGGGCGCGGCCATGCCGGTGATGGACGAACCGGTGCGGGGCGCCGCGCCCGCGCCGACCTCACCGCTCCAGACATCGACTGACGCAGGCGCGCCGCACGCCGAAGATCGCGGCACGGATATGTCGGCATGATGGCGGAATATTTCCTCAAATTGGCGCTGCTCCTGCCGATCCTCGCCGCGCTCATCTGGGGCAGCCTGAGGCTCACCCGCATAGTCCAGTCGCGGCTCACCGGGTTGCAAGGCTCGGGCCGCTCGCTCGAATTGGTCGAGACCAGTCTCGTCGCGCCCGGCCTTAAGCTCGCCATCGTGCGCTTCCACGACCGCGAAATCCTGATCGGCTGTTCGCGAGCGGGTATCGTCAGGCTTGGCGAGGCGGAGGGGCGCGAGACTGACGCGCAACAGATGGCGTGGCCGATCGACGTCGCAACATCGCCCAACGGCGCCGCTACCGCCTCTCCGAAACGAACGACCACCCGCGCTCCGGCTGCCAGCATAACCGAGCCCGCCTGATGCGGGCCCCCTCCCGCCTTCCCGCGCTGCTTATGTCCGGCGGCCTGCTGCTCGCATGCGCTGCCCTCCCTGCCGAGGCCGCCGCGCTGGCCCCGCCGGCGGTCGACACGCCCGGTATCGGCGATGCGCTCGAACGCGCGCTCGGGTCGGGCGGCGGAGCCGCTGGCGAGGATGCGCCGCTAAGCCTTTCGATCCAGCTGCTGCTGGTTATGAGTCTGCTGACGATCCTGCCCGGCATCGTCCTGATGATGACGAGCTTCCTGCGCATCCTCGTCGTGCTCTCGATCCTGCGCCAGGCGCTCGGCCTGCAGGGCTCTCCGCCGACGCAGGTGCTGGTGGGACTGTCGCTGTTCCTCTCGCTGTTCGTGATGGCGCCGACGCTCGACGTGGTGAACGTCTCGGCGATCCAGCCCTATGCCAGCGGCGCGCTCGATGCGGACGGGGCGATCGCGGCTGCGGGCGAGGCGTTCCACGCCTTCATGTTGACCCAGACGCGCGAGGCGAACCTCATCATGTTCGCCGATATCGCGGGCGTGGCAGGTTTCGGCGAGGGCGCGGACATTCCCTTCTCGATCCTCCTCCCCGCCTTCGTCACCAGCGAGCTCGAAACCGCGTTCCAGATCGGCTTCATGCTGTTCCTGCCCTTTCTCGTGATCGATCTGGTGGTGGCGAGCGTGCTGATGAGCCTGGGGATGATGATGCTCTCGCCGACCATCATTTCGCTGCCCTTCAAGCTGCTGCTGTTCGTGCTGGTCGACGGCTGGGCGCTGCTGATGGGCAGCCTCGCGATGAGCTTCGGCTAGGGTGGGCCGCGCGCGATGAATCAGGATGCACGGCTCCTGGCCCTGGCCGACCAGACCCTGTGGACGACGGCGCTGATCGTCGGACCGGTGCTGCTCGCGGCGCTTGCGGTCGGGCTGCTCGTCGGCATCATCCAGGCCGCGACCTCGGTCAACGAACAGACGCTGACCTTCGTGCCAAAGCTGGCGGTCATCGCGCTCGTCTTCGTGGTCATGGGCGGCACGATGATGGCCTTGCTCGGCGATTTCATGCGCGAGATCTTCGCCCAGGTCGCGCAGATGCCCCAGATGGCGGCGTGAGCGGCGGGGGGCGGGCGCGATGAACGTCCTCGATTTCGGCTATGCCGATCTCATCGAGCAATTGTGGCAGATCCTGTTCCTGTCGATCCGGGTGGGCGCCGCGCTGCTGGCAGCGCCGATGGTCGGCGGGCTGGTCATTCCGCCGCAGGTGCGCGCACTGCTGGCGATCGTCCTTGGGGTATTCATCGCGATCTGGATGCCGCTTCCCGCCATGCCGGAGATGCTGAGTTTCGCCGCCCTCCTCGCGATCCTTCACGAAGTGGTGATCGGCGCCGCCCTGGGCTTCGTGCTCCAGGTCGCCTTTGCCGTGCCGCTCATCGCGGCGGAACAGATCGCGGGCACGATGGGTCTCGCCATCGCCACGTCGATCGACCCGGCAAGCGGCGCGCAGGCGGGCGCGCTCGGCAGCTATTTCGGGCTTGTCCTCACCTTGCTGTTCTACATTATCGGCGGGCACCTCTTGTGGTTCGACCTGGTGCTCGAAAGCTACCGCCTGCTGCCCGTCGGCCTAAGCGCCTTCGACGGCGCGCGCGCCTATGCCATCGTGCGCTTCGCCGGGATGGGCTTCGCGACCGCGGCGGCGATCGCCTTTCCGGTGGTGCTGGTGCTGCTGACGGTGCAGGTCATCACCGGCACGATCTCGCGCTCGGCCCCCGCGCTGAACCTGTTCGCGCTGGGCCTGCCCGCGGGTGTTCTCGCCGGGATCGCCGCGTTGATCGTCGTCATGCCGATCGTGGTCGAACAGTTTACCGCGCTGCTTATGCTCGCGCTCGAACAGGTCGCGGCGCTCGGGCGGGCCGCGCCGTGAGCGAAGAGAGCCAGGGCGAGAAGAGGTTCGATCCCACGCCCAAGCGCCAGCGCGATGCGGCGCAGCGCGGCGATGTGCTGCGCTCGCGCGAGGCCGGGACGGCAGCGGCGATGGCGATGGGCGCGCTGATGCTGGCGCTGATCGGCGACTGGCTGATGGACGCGCTGCACCGCGTGGCGATCGCCGGCTTCCGCTTCGAATTGCCGCAAACCGCTTCGCTCGATGTCGGGGCAATCGCGCTCGAGGCGGCAACTCAAGTCCTGCCGCCGATCTTCGCGATCGGCCTCGCCGTCATCGCGCTTACTGTTGTCTCGCAGCTGCTGCTCGGCGAGGGGCGGTTCGTGCCCGCCAACCTCAAACCCAAGGGCTCGCGAATCAATCCGCTCGCGGGCATGAAGCGCATTTTCGGCATCCAGGGGCTGATCGAGCTCGGCAAGTCGATCCTCAAGCTGATCCTGCTCGGCACGATCGCATGGTTCTGGCTGACCAGCCACCTCGATGATCTGCTCGGCCTCGGGCGCGGGGGGCTGCATGCGCAGCTCGACTATGCGCTGGGCGCGGCAAGCGGGCTTGTCTTCATGCTGATCGCGGGGCTCGTGCTGATTGCGATGGTCGACTATCCGCTGCAACGCTTTCAACGCAACAAGCGCCTCAAGATGAGCCACGAGGATCTGAAGCGCGAGACCAAGCAGACCGAAGGTTCGCCCGAGGTCAAGATGGCGCAGCGCCAGCGCCAGCGCGATTTCGCGCGCGGCAGCGTGGCCGGTGCGATGAAGGAAGCGCAATTTCTGGTCGTCAATCCGATGCACTTCGCGGTCGCGCTGACTTATGATCCGGAGCGCGCGCCCGCGCCCATCCTGCTGGCCAAGGGGCGCGGCGAGACCGCGATGGCGATGCGCGAGCTGGCGAGCGAGAACGAACTGCCGGTGCTCGAATATCCCGAGCTTGCGCGCGCGGTCTACTTCACAACGCGGGCGAACCAGATGGTGCGCGAGGAGCTTTACATCGCGCTCGCCGCGCTGGTCGCCTTCGTCCTGTCGCTGAAGCGCGGGGAGCGGCCGCGCCGTCCGCATATCGAGGTGCCCGGCGCCATGTTGTTCGATGCCGATGGAAAGCAGGCGGTGCGGGCTTAAGCTCCGGGTCGCGGCGCCGTTCTCCCCATCATGGATAATCCCGGCTCGACCATCATTTCCCAGCTTGGCGCAGGCAGCGGCGTCGACTTCGGCAAGCTTGCAAGCGATCTCTCCGACGCGACCTACGCCTTTCAGCGCGGCACGCTCGAGGCGCGCAACGAGACGCTGAGCGCGCAGATCTCCTCCGCCTCGCTGCTGCGCAGCACGCTGACCGGGCTGGCAAGCGCACTGGGCGATCGGGTGCGCGGCGGCGATCTGGCGCCGCGCGCGGTGCTGGGCAATTCGAGCATCGCCAATGTCTCGACCACACCTGGTGTCACTCCGCGCCAGAGCTACACGCTCGAAGTCACCCAGCTGGCACAGAGCCAGACGCTCGCTCTGCCCGCCTATAATTCGGGCGACGCGCCGGTGGGCGAGGGCACGCTGACCTTCCGCTTCGGCAGCGTCGACGGCGTGAGCTTTGCCGAAGATACCGCGCGCACACCGCTCGCGGTCAGCGTCAGCGATACCGACACGCTGACCAGCCTCGCGGCGAAGATCAACGCCGAAGCGGGCGGCGCGCTCAACGCCTATGTCGCGCAGGGCGATGCGGGTGCGCAGCTCCTCATCAAGGGAAAGGACGGCGAGGCGAGCGGGTTCGTAATTGAAACCGCGTCCGCCGCTGGTTCACCCACCGATGCGCCGGGCGATCTCACCTATCTCGCCTGGAGCCCTGGGAGCGATACCGGTGAATTGCGCGCCGATGCGCGCGACGCTTTGTTCGCCTTCGACAGCGTCGCGCGTTCGAGCCCGACCAACCGCGTCACCGGCCTTCCCGAAGGCATCAGCCTCGATCTCACCGGCACCAATGCAGGCGCACCGACCAGCCTCGCCTTCGCCAACGATCTCGGCGCAGTCAGCGCAGTGATGAGTGATTTCGTCAGCGCGTTGAACGATCTCGCGGGCCTATTGAACGAAGAGGCCGCCGCGCTCGGCGGGACGCTTGGCAGCGATGCCGGCGCGCGCGAATTGAAGCGCGATCTGGCGCGGCTGACCAGCGAAACCGTGATGCCCACCGCGACGCCGGGCGAACCCGCGACACTGGCCGATCTCGGCCTCAGGATCACGCGCGAAGGCACCTTCGAGCTGGACACCGAGCGGTTGTCGCAAACGCTGGCCGACAGCCCCGATGCCGCCGCCGCGATGTTCACCACCGGCCCCTTCGGCATCTTCGCGACGATCGATAGCCTGGCGCGCGAGAACACAAGGCGCGGCGATCCCGGCTCGCTCGGCGGGTCGGTGGTGCGCTACGAAGACCGGATCGAGCGCAATGAGGAACGCCTCGCCCGGATCGCCGAGGATCAGGAAAATCTGCGTGCGCGGCTGACCAGCACCTTCGTCGATGCCGAACGCCGGATCGCCGCCTCGCAAACGACGCTGAGCTTCCTGCAGCAGCAGATCGAAGCCTGGAACGGCTCGAACAATTGACGCGAAAGCCCCGTTAGCCATGCTCCCCGCCACCCTCGCCAACGAAGCCTATCGCCGGGTCGAGCTCGACGCGCGGATCGAAGCGGCGCGGGCCGAGGATCTGTCGCGCATCTGTATCGAGGAGGCGGTCGGCGCGCTCGACCAGGCATTGATCGCGCTGAAACGCACACCCGCGAGCGTTCCCAGCCAGGCCTTGTCGCGCGCGCATACCATCGCGCTCTATCTCGGGCGCAGCGTCGGGGCGGATCATCCGTTGCGCGCGGCGCTGCTGCAATTCTATGGTGGGCTCGCCGCGACCCTTGCGCACAATCTGGCCCGTCCGTCCTATGGCGAGATCGCGCAGGTGCGCCGCGATTTCAGCGACCTGCTCGAGGCGGCGGCGGCGGCTTAGCCGCTCGCGAACTCGGCGATGATCCGGGCGGCATCGGCGGGGTCTTCGAAAGGGTGGAAATGCGTGCGGTCGGGGCGGTGCAGGTCGCGGCCCCGCGGCATCGTGTCGGCCAGGCCGGGCCAGGTCGGCGAGCCCTTGAAATCCTTGAGCGACGTCGTCTTCGCGCGCACGACAAGCGCGGGAATGTCGAGCTTCTCGGCGGCATCGAGGATCGCGCGGTTGCTGCGGCTCGAGGCGTAGACGCTCGCTTCCATCTCCGGCGAACAGGCAAGCGTCCAGCCGCCGTCGGCGGCGGGCTCCAGCCCGTGGCGGCAATAATCCTCGAACACGCGCCGCTCGAACAGGCTATAGGGCTCGCGGTCCGCGAACCGCTCGATCATTTCTTCGGGCGAGGCGAAATCGCGTTTGCGGCGGATGGCGGGGTGCGGTTGATCGGGCGAGAAACCGGGGAGCTCCGCTTCGTAGAATACCGGCGCGAGAATGACGGGGTCGAACAGGACGAGCCGCGCAAAGGCGCCGGGCCGGTCCACCGCGGCCTGCAAGAGCAGGTGTGCGCCCATCGAATGGCCGACCCCGATCAGCCCACCGCGCTGTTCCTGATCGAGAAAAGCGACCACATCGTCGGCCATAATCCGCCAGTGATCGATCGGCCCGCCGCTGCTGCGGCCATGTCCGCGCAAGTCGAGCGCATCGACATGGGCGTTCGGGAATCGCTCGGCAATCGCGGAATAGCAGCGCGCGTGAAAACCGGTCGCATGGGCGATCAGCAGTGGGGCATGGCCTCCACCCACCTCCTCGGCCCAGCTATGGCAGGCGAGTTCGATCCCGTTCACCCGCGCCATGCGGGTGGTGGGCTCGGACTGCGGCGGGGCGGTCATTCCGCCGGGTTTCGCCCCGGCTGCGCTGTGCCGGTCCGCGCCGTCGCCGCGCTGCCGGGCGCGGCATCGACCCGGTCCTGCTCGAAATTGTCGCCGATAGCGTCCCCCATCGGCACTTCGGGCCCGTCAGGCAGCGCGGACTTGATCAGGAAATAACCCGCCAGCGCCGCGACCAGCGATCCCGACAAGACACCCAGCTTGACCGCATCGATCAAAGCGGGGTCCTCGAATGCCAGATTGCCGATGAACAAGCTCATGGTGAAGCCGATCGCGGCGAGCAGCGAAAGGCCATGGATCTTGCGCCAGCCGACCCCTTCGGGAAGCTGCGCCAACCCCGCCTTGACCGCGACCCAGGCGAACCCGACGATCCCGATCTGCTTGCCGATCAGCAGGCCGAGCGCAATGCCGAGCGGCAGCGGCGCGAGCAGGTCGGCAGGCGACAGGCCGATCAGCGTGACGCCGGCATTGGCGAAACCGAAGATCGGAATGATCAGGAAGGCGACCCAGTAATGGAGGCCATGTTCCATCTCCTCGAGCAGTCGGCGGCCATTGCGCGCGAGCATCGGCACGGTTGCCGCCGCGGCCACCCCGGCAAGCGTCGCGTGGACGCCGGACTTGAGCACGAACACCCACATGATGACGGTCATCACGATATAGGGCAGGCTCGATCCGATCCGCAGCCGCCCGGTCATGATCAGGGCTCCCAGAGTGATCGCCGCGCCAAGCAGCATCTGCGTGTCGAGTGTGCCCGAATAGAACAGCGCGATGATGGTGATGGCGCCGATATCGTCGATGACGGCGACCGCCAGCAAGAGCGCCTTCATCGCCACCGGCACGCGCGGGCCGAGCAGCGAGAGAATGCCCAGCGCGAACGCGATGTCGGTCGCCGCGGGGATCGCCCAGCCATTGATGCTTTCAGGCGAATCGAGATTGATCGCGACGAAGATCAGCGCCGGGATCGCCATCCCGCCGATCGCGGCGGCCAGCGGCAGCGAGGCCTTGTTCCAGGTCGACAGCTGGCCTTCGATGATCTCGCGTTTCACTTCCAGCCCGATGAGGAAGAAGAAGATCGCCATCAGCCCGTCATTGATCCACAGCAGCAGCGACTTGTCGATCGCGAAGCTGCCGTAGGAGACGGCGAGCTTGGTCGACAAGGTGCCGAAATAGGCATCGGCAAGCGGACTGTTGGCGATGATGAGCGCGAGCACCGCGGAACCGATAAGGAAGATGCCGCCGGCGCTTTCCTGCTTGAGGAAATCCTTCAGCGCTGTCCCGACGCGGTCGATCATGGGTGTGTGCTCCCTTCCAGCCGTGATCCCGCCGATCAACGGCAGAAACAGGCCAACGTTCCGGCTTGTGAGGGTAAGTGGCACAGCCGCCCCGCATTGACAAACGATGCGGGGGCGGCGAACGCGCGGGGGCATGCGGACACCGCGTCGGCTTGCCCTTCTCCCCCAATTCCGCGTGACCGGAGTATAATGTGCGCGACGCCAGCCAGGCCACGACGCCCGATCCGTCCGACTTTCGCCGGCTCATGAGCCGTTTCGCCACCGGCGTCTGCGTTGTCGCGCTCGAGATGGGCGACGACAGGATCGCGGCGATGACGATCAATTCCTTCGTGTCGGTCTCGCTCGAGCCGCTGCTGGTCAGCTGGAGCCTGCACAATTCGTCGAGCCAGTTCGATCTGTTTGCCGGAGCTGCGGCCTATTCGATCAGCATCCTGTCGAGCGAACAGGGCGATCAGGCCCAGCGCTATGCCGCGCGCGGCGACAGCCTTATGCGGGCGGAAGATTTCGTGGTCAGCGCGGGCGGGTTGCCGGTGATCGCAGGCGCGCTCGGCCATTTCGAATGCCGCGCCTGGTCGACTTACGAAGCAGGCGATCACACGATGATCTTCGGCGAAGTTACCGGGCTTGCGCAGCGCGAAGAGGGCGGGGCGCGCGGCCTGGGCTTTTACGACGGGACGTTCCACGCCGTACCGGGGTGAGGCGAGGCTAATCGCCAGCTTTCAGGTGCTGCGCGTGCCAGGCGACATGCTCGGCCATGAAGGTCGCGATGAAGAAATAGGAATGGTCGTAGCCCTCGTGCATACGGATGGTGGCGGCAATATCGTGGCGCTCGCACGCATCGGTGAGCCGATGCGTCTGCAATTGCTCTTCCAGGAAATCATCGGCGGTTCCCTGATCGACCAGCATCGGCGGCGGCTGCGCTCCGTCCTCGATCAGCGCGACCGCGTCATATTCGCGCCACGCCGCCCGGTCCTCGCCGAGGTAGCGACCCAGCGCCTTTTCGCCCCAAGGGACCTGCGAAGGCGCGACGATCGGCGCAAAGGCGCTGACCGAACGGTAGCGCGCTGGTTCCCGTAAGCCGAAGGTGAGCGCGCCGTGACCGCCCATCGAATGGCCTGTAATTGACGAGCGTTCCGCGTCGACCGGAAAGCGCTCGGCGATCAGACGCGGTAGTTCATCCTCGATATAGGAACGCATCCGGTAATGCCGAGACCACGGTTCGCGCGTCGCATCGACGTAGAACCCGGCGCCCTTACCGAAATCGTATTCGTCCGGCGCATCGGGCACGTCCTCCCCCCGCGGCGAGGTATCGGGCGCGACGAAGACGATCCCGTGCTCTGCGCAGGCCGCGCGGTATTCGCCCTTCTCCGTGACATTGGCGTGGCTGCAGGTGAGGCCGGAGAGGTAGGTCAGCACCGGCAGCCGCGCGCCGGGCTCGTGATCCGGCACGAACACCGCAAAGGTCATCTCGCAGCCGGTCGCCTCGCTCGCATGGGTATAGACGCCCTGAATGCCGCCATGACTGCGGGTTTCGCTGACGGCCTCCATCAATAGACCACCACGGAGCGAATGCTCTCGCCTGCATGCATCAGGTCGAACCCTTTGTTGATATCCTCCAGGGTCAGAGTGTGCGTGATCATCGGGTCGATCGCGATCTTGCCGCTCATGTACCAGTCGACGATCCGTGGCACATCGGTGCGACCTTTCGCTCCGCCGAACGCGGTGCCGCGCCAGTTGCGCCCCGTGACCAGCTGGAAGGGGCGCGTCGCGATCTCCTTACCCGCTTCCGCGACGCCGATGATGATGCTCGTGCCCCAGCCCTTGTGGCAGCATTCGAGCGCGTCGCGCATCACGTCGGTGTTGCCGGTGCAATCGAAGGAATAGTCTGCGCCGCCATCGAGCAGTTCGACGAGGTGGGCGACGACGTCGGACGTCTCTCTGGCATTGACGAAATCGGTCATGCCGAATTTCTCTCCCCATGCGCGCTTGGCGGGATTGATGTCGACCCCCACGATCCGGTCCGCCCCCGCCATCTTCGCCCCTTGAATGACGTTGAGGCCGATGCCACCCAGGCCGAAGACCACCACATTGTCGCCGGGCGCGACCTTCGCGGTGTTGACCACCGCGCCCACCCCGGTCGTCACCCCGCAACCGACATAGCAGGCGCTTTCGAAGGGCGCGTCCGTGCGGATTTTTGCGACCGCGATTTCGGGCAGGACGATGAAGTTCGAGAAGGTCGAGCAGCCCATATAATGGTAGATCGTCTTGCCCTTGTAGCTCATCCGGCTGGTGCCGTCGGGCATCAGACCGCGCCCCTGCGTCTCGCGAATGGCGCTGCACAGATTGGTTTTGCCGGAAAGGCACATTTTGCACTGGCGGCATTCGGGCGTGTAGAGCGGGATGACGTGGTCGTCCGGTGCGACCGAGGTGACGCCCGCGCCCACGTCGCGCACGATCCCGGCGCCCTCATGGCCGAGCACGCTAGGGAACAGTCCCTCGCTGTCGAGCCCGTCCAGGGTGTAGGCGTCTGTGTGGCAGATCCCGGTCGCCATGATCTCGACCAGTACCTCACCTTCCCTCGGCCCTTCGAGATCGAGTTCGACCACTTCGAGCGGCTTCTTGGCCTCGAACGCGATGGCGGCTTTGGTCTTCATGCGGTGGGTTCTCCTGTCCTCGTTCGGCGCGCGCATAGCATGGCGCCGCAGCGTTGCGAGCGCCAAAGATTGCCCGCGCGAAGCCTCGCCTGCTACGCCGTTGAGCATGACCATCCTGGACGAAGTGACATTCGGTCATGTCGAAACCGCATCCGGCGTGAGGCTTCGCTTTGCCGAAATGGCGGGAAGCGAGGCGGGGGCGCCGCTCGTGCTGTTGGTGCATGGCTTTCCTGAAAGCTGGTACAATTGGCGATATCAACTGCCCGCGCTGACGGCGGCGGGATACCGCGCCGCGGCGATGGATGTGCGCGGCTATGGTGGTTCCTCGGCACCCGAGGCGATCGAAGCCTATGCGCTCGAAACGCTGGCCGGCGACTGTGCGGCCGTGGCCCGGGCTTTGTCACCGCAAGCGCCCGTGGTGATCGTCGGACACGATTGGGGCGCGCCGATCGCCTGGACGTCGGCGCTGCTCCATCCGGACCGGTTTCGCGCGGTGGCTGGCCTGTCGGTGCCCCATGCGGCGCCCGGCGAAAGGTCGCCCGATATCGTCCACCGCGAGGTGTTCACCGACCGGGGGCGCTATTTCTATATCGAGGATTTCCAGCTCGTCGGCATCGCCGAAGTCGAACTCGAAGCCGATCCGGCCGCCACGATACGCCGCTTCTATTACGCGATCTCGGGAGACGCTCCCGAAGGCACCTGGCCCAGCGACAAGGTGCCCGGCGATGGCCTCCTCAAAGGTTTGCCCGAACCGCCGATGCCGCTCCCCTGGCTGGACGCGGAGGATGTCGCCTATCTCGCCGGCCAGTTCGAGGCGTCGGGCTTTCGCGGTCCTCTCAATCGCTATCGCAACCGCGCGCGCGACCATGCGATGCTGAGCGCGCTGGGTGGCCATGTCATCGCGCAACCCAGCCTGTTCATCGGCGGTACGCGCGATCCGGCGACGCGGCTGGCGGGGTGCGATCCGCTGGAGACCATGCGCGCTCTGCTGCCCGATCTGCACGGGCTGCACGTGCTTGAAGGGTGCGGCCACTGGACGCAGCAGGAACGCGCGGAAGACTGCAACCGGCTGCTGCTCGACTTTCTCGGCTCGCTCGGCTGATCGCGCGGCGGGCAAACCTTATGTCTTGCGCTTGTCGACCATGCCCATGACGTCGGCGCTCGCGCCTTCGGGAGCGGGCACTTCGACCACGCGTTCCTCGACATCGTCATATTCGAGGCGCAGCGCGCGGCTCATCACGCCGTGCATCATGTAGGTGCAGGTGATGTAGGTCAGTTCGATGATCTCGGCTTCGCTGAGATGGCCTTTAAGCGCCTCGAACAGCGCATCGGGGACGCGGCCATATTGCAGGACCAGCGCATCGGTATAGGCGAGCACCGCGCGCTCTTTCGCATCGAAGCATTCCGCCGTGCTCCAATGCGCGATGGCCTGAACCTGTTCTTCGGTGAGGCCGGAAAACCGCGCGGCCTTCATATGCTGCGAATAGACGAATTGCGATCCGACGAGATAGCCCGCGCGGGTCTGGCCCAGCTCGCGCAATTGCTCGTCCAGCTTGCGTTCCGGCGAGCGGTAGAAGGCGAACCCCTCGGTCGTATGCTTGAAGGCGTCGGGCACCTGCGCGAACACGGTCCACCAATTGCCCGGCGTACCGGTGGCGGTGCCCGGCTCGGCGACGGGATCGCGCTCCCCGAACAGCGTGTTGTAGAGCGCGAGGACGTAATCGTCCTCGATCTCACTGCGCGGCACTTGTCTGAGGCGGGGCATGATGGGTCTCCTATGGTTCGAGGCTGCCGGGATCAAGCGGGCCGAAATGGCTGGAGGAATAGGGCGTTCTGCGCGGTTTTGCCGTAGCCAGGGTGCGAAACGATAAGTTAGCACATCGCCGTTAGGTCCTGAAACAACTCAGGAGCATACGATGCGAGCACGACATTTGGCGATCATCGCGGCCACAACTGCCGCAGCAGCGGCGACGCAGCCGGCCATGGCGAACGAGAAGGCGCAAAGTTCGATGCGCATTTCGGTGCGGATCCCGCCGCTCTGCTCGCTCACCTCCTCGCCGATCGAAGTCGATGCGGCGCGCGCGGCGGCATCCGCGACCTTTTTCGAAAGCTGCAACACCAATCGCGGATTTCAGGTCATCGCGACGCATCGGCAGCTGGGCGATAGCGAGGGTGCAAGCGTGAACTATGACGGGCGAAACATCGCGCTGCAGCCGGGCGGCCTGTCGCCCGTGCAGTTTCGGCAGGGCGCGCGCCATGGCGCGGTATCAGTGAGTGTGTCGGGCGAAGAGCTGGTGGCGCCGCTGGCGGTCAGCTTCGCGATGACGCCGGTGTGATCACCCTGCGGAAACGGTGACGGTGACCCGGTCGCTGTAATCGCCCGCCTGGGAAACGAAGGGCGGAACCGAGATCTCGAGCGGGTGAAAATCGCCGAGCCCGTCGGTCCTGCGCCCGAATGCACTCGGGCTTCCTCCGGACAGATCGACCCTGCGCCCCGCAGCGCGCATCTCGTAATCGATGCGATCGGCCGCGACCGTATGCGCGAGCGCGCCGGCATTGCTCGACGCGAAGGTCACCGTATAGGGCGAGGTGCTCCACACGCGCAGCCCGAACGGATCGGAGCGATTGACGATCCGCGGATTAAGCGCGCCGAGATCGATGCGCGCGATCCGATCGCTGCCCGTCGCGCCGACGATCCGCATCTCGACGGTCGGCAAGACGTTGAGATTGACGGTCAGGACCAGCTCGTCGAAGACGCCGCCGGTTTCGTCGATTAGCTGGACGAGCAGCGTCTCCGAACTCGCGCCGCTGGCGATGCCCCATTGCGCCGGAAAGCTGAATCGCAGCGGGATTGCGCGGCTGCTGGAGCCGCCGCCCGGAATGCCGGGCACGAACAGATCGCTCGACGAAGAAGCGGCCGAGACGTCCGATGGCAGGATGTCGAGCAATTGTCCGCCACTGGCGACGACAAATGCCCGCGCCGGATCGGGGTTCGAGGTCGAAAGCCGGGCCAGGCGCAGGAAGGCGTTGCATTCGCCCCCGGCCGTGTTGCGCACCCGAAGCTGTTCGTTCGCCTCGACGCGGATATTGTCGCCAACTTCGCTGGCGGTGAGCGAAATGGTCTGCGCCGACCGTACGAATTCCGGCTCGCAGGTCGCCGCCCAGGCCGACGTCGCTGCGCCGGCGATTAAAGCCGCGCCAAGGATCGTGTGCGAGCCGAGCCGAAATGCGTTCATTGTCCTACTCCGTCGAAGCATCGTCTATCACTATATCGCCCAAACGATAAAGGTTCGTGGTCTCTTCCGGGACGACGAATGCGAAGCGCTCGCCGCTGCTCAGCGTCACCTCGTAGCGGCCGCCCGGGGCCAGCCCGATGATCGCGAAACGCCCTGCCGAATTGGTGAAGAAGGGCTGCGGCTCGAACGCCTCGTCGCCCGGTGAGCGAACGAGCCCGCTGGAAAGGCCGAACGGCTCGGCGCCGCGTTTGAGGAAGCCGGTCGCGCTGATGAAATAGGCGGAGCCGACCGTGACCGCGTAGCCAGAGCGATAGGGCGGATCGACCTGGAAGATGCCGTCGCCGATATCGATGCCCGCCTCGGTGCCGGCGACATCGTATTGGATGCTCTGCCCGGCATAGGAAATGATGTCGCCCTGCACGGCCGCGCCCAGCGTGCCGCTGCGCGCATCGTAGCGATTGTCGAAGAGATTGTGTCCGGAAATAACCTCGACATCGCCGATCGCCGGATCGGGTTTCAGCACCGCGAAGCTGTCGTTGATCGGTCTGCCGACGCCGAAATACCCGCCCGTATAGGCCAGCGAGGTGCCCAGCTGCATGCGCACGGTCTGGCGATCGAAGATCGAATCGATCCCCTGTCCGATCGTCTGCGCGAGCACCCGTCCCTCGAAGCGATTGCCAATATAGGTGACGTTCGCATCCGAACTGACCTGGCCGCGCGCATCGGTGAAGCCGAGGTCGTATCCGAAGCTGCCAACCTGGTCCTGCGCGCCCTTCGAGACCGTCGCGCGGAGCAATTCAGCGCGGCTGCGATAGTCGAGATTGGCGCGGGTGTTCCCGCCAAGGGCATAGGCGATGCCGATGCGGACCCCGAAATCATCATCGAAGAACGGGCTGGTCCCGTATTCGACCCCGCCCGTCAGCCGCAGCCGGTCATTCAACCGGTGGACGACATCGGTAAAGACGGTGAAGTTGTCCTGCGATCGGCCGCCCACGGTAGTGTAGATCGCGCCCGCATTGAGGAAGGTCCTATCGTCGATCCCTTGCGTGTAATTTGCGCTGACCGACAGCAGATCGAAGGCGACCGGCACGAGGTCGGAGAGCGTCTGGTAGCCTTCGCTTTCATAGTCGACATTGATCGAGAGCTGGCGACTGTCGGTGAAGGTGCTGCCGCTGCGAAACCGGTAATTGCCGCGAAACGCATAGCCCGTGCCGGCGGGGCCGGTGCTGAAGGCGCCCTCCAGGTCGAAGGCGCCGGGAATGAATTGCGGTACGATCGAAGCCGTCAACGCGCCCACCTGCAGGTTTTCAGAAAGCTGCGTTCCGCCTCCGAACACGAGATTTTCCGAGAATGCCCGGCGGTAGAAGGCCGAGACGCCGATCTCGTCGGAATAGTCGGGCTCGAAGGTAAGATTTTGCGCGATGGCTCCGATGGCGAGCGAATATTCCTCTTCGCCCGGGACGAGGTCGAGCGGTTCGAAGAAGAAATTGAAGTCCACGACCTGCCGACGGCCGGCGGAATCGTTCACGATCAACTGGATGTCGTTCGCGCCGACCTGCACCGGCAGATCGGAAAGATCGTAGCGCCCCGGTTCGAGCTGAAACGTCTGGTAGATTTCGCCGTTCAGCAGGACTTCGACGTTGGACTGGTTGTCGAGGAAAATCTCCCGGGCACCTAGCCGCGCGACGGGCAGGAAGGGATCGAAGATGCGCCGCCCCTTCTCGACCGCGACGCCGCCGAGAAACGGGGTGCGCAGGATCGGGAGCGTAGCGGCGCGCAGATCGCCCGCGGAAAAGCGGCGCTGTTCCTCGGGCTGGTCGTACACCGCGCGAACGCCGCGGCGGAAAAAGCGGTAATCCTCTTCGAACTGCCCGCTGAACGCGCCGTCATATTCGACCACGACGTCGCCGACGCGCGTCGCCCCGGTCAGGAACAGCTCGGGATTTTCGAAATCCGTCTCGTTCTCGTAATCGAGGTTGAGATTGAGGTTGAGGTAGGAGCTGAATGGCTCGGGCTCGAGAATGGGGAGGTTGGGAATATTGCTTTCGCGAACCGGACGGCCTAGCGACTGGACCGGGCGGAATTCTCCCGGGATCGTGCCGACCACCAAAGCAAGACGGCGCCGGTCGAACCTAACATCGAATCCGGCCAGGGCGAGCCGATCGAGCGGCACGAAAGCTTCCCCGGCGATCGCCTGCGTCAGGGAAGCGGCGCCAGCATCGTTCAGCAATAGCGACAATTCCTGGTAGAGCGTCTGCGTCTCCACCCGCACTGCCTGCATGCCCTGCGTTTCGATGATGACGTCGCCCAGCGCCCGCTGACCGTAGATCAGCGGCACCGTAAAGGTCAGCAGCCGCGCATCGGCGTCGGCGCCGCTGTCCTGCGCCGCCGCGCTGGCTACGAGCGCGCCCGGAACGGGACCATCGCGCGCGGCGCCCTCGGCGGTCGGCAGCAGGGCCGCACAGAGCGCCGCTTGTGCCAGCGTCCTCCTCGGCAGTGATCTGTGAGCCCCCTCCATCGCAATTCTAGGGATCGATATCGATCTTGAGGCTGTCATCGACGAGCTCGTCGTCGGTGGGCAGGAAGAATATGCGATTGGCTCCGGGCGCGACGACGCCCACGCCGATCAGGCGCGATGCCTCGTCGCCGCGGAAATTGCGCTCGAACGGCTGGCCCGAAACGGTGGTGCCGGAAATCGACCAGTCGGCGAGACCGGCGAGATAGAAGCGATTGCCGTTATTGCCGATATCGACCGTGATCCCGCGCTGCTCGACCGGCTCGGGTTCGGCGGTCGGATTTTCGGCGTCCGGGGCGCCGGGGATCATCCGGCTGCCCATCTGCGCGGACAGAACGACCGGCTCGGGCTGCGCGCCCTCGGGAACGACGTTTACCAGCACATTGTAGTTCACGACCATCTGGATCTGGTTCACGCCCGGATCGAATTCGACCGGGATCTGCCGGATGGCCATGTAGAAGACTTCGGATTTGTCCCGCGCGCCTTCGCCGACATATTGGATGCGAAAGACCTGCTGCGAATTAGACTCAACGATGGTTTGCGCTGGGAAGACGACGAATTCCTCGTCGGCGGGTGTCAGTTCCAGCTGCCCTTCGGGAGAGATGACCCCGCGCATCATCTGCACTTCGTAGGGTATGTCGCGCAGGCCATCGTTGACGAGGTCAACGCGCGCGATCGAGGCCCGGCCCTGCGGCTCGAGTTCGAGAATCATCGGCGACACGCGTGATGCGCTCGCGCCTGTGGGCACGCCCAATGCCATGCCGAAAGCGAGCAGGGCAGCGAATAGTCTATGCAAACAGTTCATCGAAAGCCCCTCCCCGGCCCGGCGCACGAAGCGATGGCCATTACAGCCACCGGGTTAACACAGGCCTGCCGCCCCATCGGCAAGTCGTGTGGTGGCCGCGCACAAGGTATGACGGGAGGAGGGGGAAGGCATCCCTTCCCCCTCCGCCTTTGTCTGATCAAGCCTTTGAGGCTTGAAACCCTGTCGGCTTAGATGGCGCCGAGCGTAAGCGTCGCGGTCGCGGTGTAGGTGCCGGACAGCGGACGCAGCGGGTTGTCTTCGGTAACCAGCGCGGTGTTGATGATCGCGTTGTTATGGAACGCGCCGTTCTGAGCGCGAGTCACCGTGGTGGCTTCGACTGTCCGCAGGTTCGCCTGCAGGAAGTCGTTGCCGTTGTCCGAACGCCACGTGATGCGGTAGTTCAGCTCATCGGTGAAGTCGTTCGCATCGGGACCGGTGTTTTCCTGGTCCTGGTTTTCCATCGGCTGGCCTTCGATGGTGATGTTGGCCGCATAGTTGCAGCTGGTCCATGCCTGCTGGCCGCTGTCCTGACGCGTGCCGGTGAGCAGCAGGGCATCGGGGCCCGCGGCGGTGTTGATGGCGAGCGTGCCGAAATCGACCGGCGTCAGGTCGGCGAGGCTGCACTCGGGCAGAACGGTCGCGCTGATGTCGAGATCTTCCGACGTGGTTTCAGCGGCATTGGCGCCGGTAGCGAGCAGAGCGACAGGTGCCGCGGCTGCGACGAGACAAAACTTTTTCATGATCTTAATTCCCCAATTCGTTCAGGTTGCAAAGACCTACGAGTTGACGCCCCATACCGCGTATCCGAAGATTCGCGGCCATTGCCCCCGTAAGCTGCGCCGCATGTAGCGACGTCTGAGGATTTAGCTAACGCTTTTTTAACCGTTGCTGACAGCTTTGACGCGCCTGTCTCAATTCTGCACGTCTCGCGAGGGGAATTTTAACCTGCGAAGCAATTCCGGGCCCATCGCGGCAGGGGTAGTGCGGTTGCCTTCACAGCCTAACATGAGGGGTGCCCTCGCCATCATTGGCGTGGCCTGATCGACAGGCGCAACGACGGCTTGCCACCAGCAGTGAAAAAGCCTCTAATCCGATCCGAGGGATACGCGCCTCATCAGGTGGCAAAAGTCTCCGAACCCTTTTCCGCGCAGATGCGGTTTTCGCCAGTAGAGTGCGTCGCCGCGGCGAGCGAAGTGGCCACGCACGTGATGCAGTCTGGATCGCTTGCGGCTGTTCGCAGCGCGGTCGACAGGATGTAATTGCGCACTACCACTGTCGAAGAGCTGCAATCGCACCTCTTTGTAATCGAGCCGGACCGGTCTTCTCCTCTTCGTGCGCCGCTGGACTGAATTGCGGCTTTCGATCTCGCGGGTTTCGATCTAGGCCTGTGTGGTGAGAATGAGCAGGAACGAAAACAGCATCGGCAGCGCCAACCACAGCGATTGCGCCAGCTTACGCTTTTCGCGGGCCAGCCGTTCCTCGCCGCCGACAGCGATCCAACGGGCCGCTCACTGGGGATCGATGACAGCCGTTACATGCGCGAAGAAATTATCCAGCGGCAACCTGTCGTGGGACATGCCGAACCGCGCACCGGTCTGGGCGCCTTTTAATATCGTGTCGAAGTCGAAGGCGAACGGGGCCGGCGATATTTCCGGCTCATGGTCGTGGACCTCGTAAACGACGATCTTCTCGCCCAATTGTCCATTCTGTGCGACTTTCACGAAAAGACCGAACCGGACGGGTGGATCCGGTTCACAGGGTTCCTCGGTCCATTCGATGCACAGCTGCGGTGCGGGCACGCGCTGGATATCGACGCTGGCAGCGAGAAGATCGGGCTTGGACAGAACGAGGTCGCGTGTGAACTGCACGACATCGGGATCGAGCGCGTAGCGCGCCGGGCAGGAGATCAGCGCTGCTCGCAGGTCGGGGGCGCTGGGAATTCGCTGGTCTCCGGGAAGTTGCCATGCTGCGCGGTTTCGGACGACCTGATCGAGGAGCAGCATTGCGGGCCGTCAAAGCGGGCCGAACGGTTTGGCGCAGCATCGCGTGAGGGGCTCGCTGGACACCTGTCGCGCCTCGCCGTCCCAGCGCTGCGATCGCGGATCGTATCTCTGCGTAATGCTTTGGGCGCTCGCACTGTCGGCACGTCTACACCTATCCATAAGCCCCTCCTTCCATCCAGCATCGAAAATGGCGCGTGGAGGGGGCGGATGACGCTGCTCAATCGCCGAGCAGCTCGGTGTCGCCCCAATTCAAGGCTCTTTCACTCGCAGTATAGCTTGTCGCAAATCGCAAAGGATGTCTTTTAAGCCGCTTGAGACCGGGCCATGAGGCCGTGCCTTCCCGCCAGGGCGGCGCAGCGCCTGATCTCGCAAGGCCGCTACCCCGGTTTGACGATATCCGGCGGCGGACGTGGAAACCCGCCAGTCAAAGGCTCTCCAGAAATTGCGCCGTCTCGGAAAGGTCCAGCTTCTCCTTTCGCAGCCAGCTTTCGTCGAAGATCGTCTGCTGATAACGATCGCCGCTATCGCATATCAGCGTCGCGAGGCTGCCGCGCTCGCCTCGCCCGCGCATTTCGTGAGCCAGTTTCAGGGTCGCGAAGACATTGAGACCGGTCGAACCTCCCACCTTCTTGCCGAGCCGGTCCGAGACCCAATGCGCCGTCGCGATGCTGGCCGCGTCGGCCACGCGCATCATGCGGTCGACGACGCTGGGCACGAAGGACGGCTCGTGCCGGGGACGCCCGACGCCTTCGAGCCTCGAGGGGAGACAGCATCGAGGAACGCCCCGA
The DNA here is from genome assembly GCF_036351135.1 of Erythrobacter sp. Lineage (GTDB taxonomy): Bacteria > Pseudomonadota > Alphaproteobacteria > Sphingomonadales > Sphingomonadaceae > Erythrobacter. The sequence goes on along the minus strand of NZ_JAZBON010000033.1, from coordinate 13,070 downwards.
GGATCGCGGAAGCTTTCAAGAAAGACCGAACCTTCGGGATCGGCGACACACAAGCTGGTTTGGGACGCCAAATGGGGTCGATACCTGATGAAGCGTCCGATGGTCGCGGACGTCCCGCCCGTGCCGGCACCGACGACGACCCATCGGGGGATCGGATGCGGTTCGCAGCGCATCTGTTCGAACAGGCTTTCGGCTATGTTGTTGTTCCCGCGCCAGTCTGTCGCCCGTTCGGCAAGCGTGAATTGATCCATGTAATAGCCGTCACATTCGCGCGCGATCTGCTCCGCCCGGTCGTAGATCTGTGCGCTCGGCACGTATTCGCAGGTGCCGCCAAAATGCTCGATCTCGCCAATTTTCTCCTTGCTGGTCGCGTCCGGTACGACGGCCGTGAAAGGAAGCGCAAGCAACCGGGCGAAATAGGCTTCGGATATGGCGGTGGAGCCCGACGACGCCTCGACGATGCGGGTGTCGCGGGCGATCTTTCCGTTGCAGAGCCCGTAGAGGAAGAGCGAGCGCGCCAGTCGGTGCTTGAGGCTTCCGGTGGGATGGGTGGACTCGTCCTTGAGATAGATGTCGATGCCCTCGAGGCTGGCAATGGGCAGTCTCAGCAAATGGGTGTCGGCGGAGCGATGAAAATCGGCTTCGATCAGTCGCACCGCCTCGCAGATCCAGTCGCGATCGACCACGCCGACATGCGGCTTGCATTTCTCCTCGGCGAGAATAGCGGATGCGAAGTGGGCGTTGGCAGCCATCATCGCAGCTCATCCGCCAATGCCTGCATGAACAGCGCGCCCGCCTCCAGCTGAGAACGTGCGATGAATTCGTCGGGCTGGTGCGCCTGCTCGATCGAGCCCGGTCCGCAGATGACGGTCGAGAAACCCGCCTCGCTGAACTGCCCCGCTTCGGCCGCGTATGACACTTTCGACGGCGGCGCATTGGTACGCACGAGACGGCGCACGAGCGCGGCGGCGTCTTCGTTGCCGGCGGGCGACAAAGCCGGCGCGTCGGCGATGCGCGTCATCGTTACGCCTGCCTGAGGATGGCGCGCCTTGAGATCGGCGTCCAACCTGTCGCACAGAGCGACGAAGGGCCGGAGTATTTCGGCCGCAGGGCTACCGGGCGGAACCCGCAGGTCGAAGGTGAACGTCGCCCGTTCGGCCAGGATATTGGCCGCCGTGCCGCCCTCGATGATGCCCACGGTGAGCGTCGGATAGGGCGGCGAAAATCCATTGTCGCTAACGTCTTCGGCCTCACCGGTGCGCGCGAGCGCCTCGGCCAGTTCGTCCAGGGCCGAAAGGAGTTTGATCGCAGCCATGTTGGCCGACACGCCAAGTTCGGGGAGCGAGCTGTGCGCCGCCACGCCGCGCACTTCGACCTCGTATACGGCGATGCCCTTATGGCCGTCGATGACCTCCATCATGGAGGGCTCGCCGATGATCGCAGCGGCCGGGTTGGCCAAATCCTTGCGCAGGAGCTCGATCATCGCGGGCGCCCCCTGACATCCCACTTCCTCGTCATAGCTGATCGCCAGGTGAACGGGCCGCGAGCCCCGCTGAAAGAGGGCGGCATGACCGAGAACAAGGGAAAGGAAGCCTTTCATATCGCTCGTCCCGCGACCGTAGAGCCGTCCCTCTCGCTCGGTCAGCATCCACGGATCGCTCAACCATCGCTGCCCGTCGACAGGGACGACATCGCTATGGCCCGACAGGATAATCCCTCCCGGCGCGTCCGGTCCGATCGTGGCGACGAGGTTGGCCTTTGTCCCGTCGGTGTTTTCGATTCTACGCGCCTCGATCCCGAGGCTCTCCAGATAGGTCTCGATCCAGGCGATCGCTTCGAGGTTGCTGTTGCGGGACGTCGTGTCGAACGCGACGAACCGCTCGAGCAATTCGAGGCTGCGCGCAAAATACTCAGATGTCATATCGGGGATGTCTCAGACTGAAATCGTCATCGTACAGATATCAGCGCGCTTCGAAAATCTCGATGGGAAAGCCTTCGGGATCCTCGACGATAAGGCAGCGCACCTCGGGCCGGCCCGGAAGGCCGCGCTCGGCTTCCTCCTGCAAGACGGTCGCGCCGCTATCGCCGATGCGGGCCGCGACCTCGTCGAACCGCTCCGTTGCGAAGGACCACATGACGATGCCGCGACTGGGCGGCCCATAGCCGGCCGGCGGCTCGGCGCGGGTTGCCTCGTGATGATCCATCAGCACGAGATAGCCCGTTTGCGAACCCGGCGCGAAACACTGGATGAAGCGTTCTTTCGTGCCTTGTGGCATCAGCAGGGCCGACTTTTCGCCGACTTCGAAAATGACATCGCGCCGAACTTCGAAGCCGAGAATGTCGCGGAAGAACGCCAGCGTCGCATCGGCATGGACAAGGCACCGCGCGGAATAGGATGGTCCGCCCGTGCCGGTGGCCGGATCGATCGGGCCGGTCGGCACGAAGATATCGGGCCGTTTCACCCCCATGAGGAAGGCGTTGTCGGGCGCCTTGTAGACGATCTCTGCCGAGGTGTAGACCTCGCCACCCGGGCTGGTGAAATCCATTTCCTTGACGCCGATCGTCGAGTGCACGCCAACCGCGTTCATCCGTTCTTCGTGCGCCAGTAGGTCTTGCATCGGAAAGCTGAGCGTCGCGCCGCCCGGGTACAGACCGGAATATTCAGGCCTGACCGGATCGCTGTCGGCAGGCTGGTGAATGACGCGAACCGCCACATTTGCAGCTTCGCCCCGGCGTTCGAATACGTTCATCCGCGGCTCGTGCCCTGCCGGGAAGCCGAGATAGCGCGCCGTGGCCTCGTCCAGATCGGACCAACCCGAGCCGGTCAGATCGTAGGCTTCGCCCAGTATCCGCTCCATCAAGCCGGGATCGGCGGTCGCGTAGGTGACGGTATGGAGCGGACCGACGAGTGCTTCGTCCGGGGAGCTTTCGGGCAGGAAGATATCTTGCATGGATGCGGATCCTCTCAGGGGTCTTAGATATGCGCGCCGCACCGTGGGGCGCTTCATGTCAGGGCGCTTCGACCAGCAGGACTTCGGCGTCCGCCAAGCCTTCCCGGAGTTTCTTGGCCTCGGCGTAGTCGGCGGAGTCCCAGAACCTGCGCGCGGCGGCCTTGTTCGGCCATTTCGAGACCGCGACCGATCCGTATCCCTCCAGATTGCCCTCGAGCAGCTCGGCTCCCGGCGCGACGACGACATATTCGCCGCCATATTTTGCGACCAAAGGCGGGACTGCTTTCCCGTAGCCGGAGATGAATTTCTCGCGCTCATGCAGTTTGCACAGGATGATCATGTAGGCGGGCACGCTTGGTTCCTTCCGAAGATAGAGGCGGCACAGGTCAGGCGACGCGGGCGAGTTGCCGGCGATAAGCGCGCAGCGTCGGGCCAATGAAAAGCGTGGGGACGAGCGCGTAGATCGCGCAGGTCGCGGCGTAGGCGTAGCGAAGGTCCGCCTCGCCGAAGACATGCGTCGAGAGATAACCGACGGTAGGCGGACCCAGGAACAGGCCGGTCATGCTGATCGACATGTAGTAAAAGGCGGTCAGCTGCCCGCGGATTGCCGATGGGGTAATGGCGAGCAGCGCGGTGACCGCCATGGCGGAAACGACGCCGACCGCGGCCGTGTTGAAGAAGAGAAACACGAAGGCGAGTTCGGGCGAGGCAACGAACATCGGAATGATGGCGGTGGGAAGCATGGCGATATAGCCGGCGACCAGCATATGGATCGGCGCATCCTTGCGCCCCGCCTGCGCCATGCGATCCGATATGACGCCGCTTAGGAACACCGACCCCGGCCCCGCGGACAACAGCACAATCGCGTTGACGAAGGCATATTTCTCCGGTGGCCAGCCATGGGTGCGCTCGAATACGGGCGCGAGAAAGCTCTGTCCGTAAGCGACAATGGCCATCACGCAGGCGAGCGAGATGAAACCGCCATAGACGCCGGCATTGCGGCGCACATAGGACAACGCATCGCCGATCCCGTTGCCCGTCACCCCCGCACGCGCTTCGTCCTCGCTCGCCCGGCGCCGGACGGGCTCGCGGACGAAGAGGAAGATGGCGGCAAGCGCTATCCCGGGCAGTCCGACGATGAAAAAGGTCAGCTGCCAGGGCAGTACGGGTCCCACCAGCGGCACTTCGATCGTGCCTGCGGTCTTCGCCCAGGTCAGAACCGCGCTGCCGATTAGCGAGGCGATCCCCGCGCCGAGCGAAAGCGCCGCGACATAGACTGCAATGGGCTTGCTGCGGCGCTCGGGAGGGAAGCTGTCGGAGATCATCGACATCGCCGCCGGGCTGAGCGTCGCCTCTCCGACGCCGACGGCCATGCGCGCCAGAAAGAGGTGCAAAAAGCTGCGTGCCAGGCCGGAAATCGCGGTGGCGAAGGACCACACGAAGATACCCGCGGCCACGATCAGGGTCCGGCGCTTGCGATCGACGAGCCAGCCGAGCGGCAAGCCCATTGTCGCATAGAAGATCGCAAAGGCGGGTCCCAATACCCAGCCGATCTGTGCGTCGGTCATGCCGAGATCGGCTTTGATGGGCTCGATCAACAAGCCCAGAATGTAGCGATCGATGAAACTGAAAACGTATGCGAGGGTGAGCAGCGCGACCAGCGACCACCCCGCACGGGCGGGGGGGTAGCGTGGAGCCTCCCGTTCGATCGCGGCGCTTGCCATACTTGTCTCGCCCGCCTCGGCCGGCGCTTCAGAACTCGTACTGGACGGTCGCGTACCAGGTTCGCGGCGCGCCATAGAAGCGGCCGCCGCCGCCACCGATTGAGGCGCGCGACTCGTAGATCTCATCGGTCAGGTTGCGAACGCCGACCGCCGCCGTCCACGCTTCGTCGAAGGTTTCGTATTCGATCTGCGCGCCAAGCAGCGCATATCCGTCTTCGAAGGAGAAGGGATTGTTCACCGTGGTCGTGAAAAATTCGTCCTGCACCGTCAGGTTCGCGATCGCGTTGACGCTGCCTGCGGTCCCGGGGAGCCTATGCTCGTATTGTGCGCTGAAGAAACCATTGAAGGGCGACACGTATTTCAGCTCGTTCTCGATCACCCCGGGAATCATCGAAGGTGCAATCGTTTCGGGATCGTCGATCGGCGTCTCGTCCTGTGTCAGCGCGAAGGCTGCGGTGAGCGTGAATCCGTCGAGCGGTTCGGCGAAGATATCGAATTCGAGACCGCGTATCGTAGCGTCGAACGTACGCGCTTCGAGAAAGCCCGAGGCGGATTCGAACTGCGTGGTTGGCAATTCGTTGTAGTCCGCCTGGAATGCGGTGACGTTGAAGACGAGCCGGTCGTTCAGCCAGGAACTGCGCAGCCCGACTTCGTAGGAATGGACCACGGTTTCCTCGATCGGGACGACCGCGTTGGCCGCGGTTAGCTGAAAACCCTGGAAGGCCCCGGCCTGGAAGCCCTGCGAATAGCTTGCATAGACCGAGATGTCGTCGGTGACCTCGAAGTCGGCGATGAAGCGCGGTGTGAAGCGGTCGAAGCTCTCGTCGGCCTCCAGCGGACCGAAGGGCGGAAAGAAGGTGCCGAAGAACAGCGGCAGGTCGAACGCCCCGTATTGCTCGACGGTCAGTTCCTTCTCGTCATGCGTGTAGCGAAGCCCGGCGGTCAGTTCGAGCCGGTCGATCGGGCGGTACGAAACCTCGCCGAACACCGCGATACTGTCCGTTGTCTGGTCCTGATCCTGCGCGGTGGCGCTGGGATTGTCGAGATTGGCGGGATCGGTGAAGCGGCCGAGAACAGAGGTCGCGACGTTCTCCTCGCGCAGCAGAAACAGCCCGCCGACCCAGTTCAATTTTCCACTGCCCGCCGATGCAGCCCGCAATTCCAAAGTGTAGGCGTCGTGCTCCCAATCCCGGACGAAATCGAAGCCGTTCCCGGTTCGCGTGAAAGGTTCGCCTTCGAACGTGCCGATGCTCGGCCCGCCATCGGTGTCAAAACTGTCGTCCTGCTGAAAGCCGCGATAGCCGAAGATCGCCCGCACATCGAACGTGTCGAAATCGTAGCGCGCCTGCAGTGTGCCGCCATATCCGGTGAAGGCGCTTTCGCCGAAGAGGGTCGGCGCGGCGAGGAAGGGGTCGCCGAACAGGTCCGGGCTGTCGACAAATTCGCCATCGACGAAGTTGTCTTCAAGCGTGGTCGTTGCCGCAGGGGTCGCGGTGAACGGGCCGGGATTGTTCTCGGTATAGTCAGCAGCCGCGTAAATCTCGAGCCTGTCGGTCGGTTGCCACAGGGCCGCGATACGCGCGGTGTTCGTGTCGATCGCGTTGTAGCGGTCGGGCCGCGTCGGATCTTCGTCGGCGAAGGCATCGCGGATGAACCCGTCGCTCGACCGCGAGACGCCGTCGACCCGCACGGCGAACGTGTCGGACAGCGGAGCAGAGAACGATCCTGCGAAGTCCACCTGCCCGAACGATCCGACCGTTATTCGGGCGATCCCGGTCGCTTCGTCCAGGTCGGGCCGGCGGGTCAGCAGCTTGATCGCGCCGCCCGTCGCGTTGCGGCCGTAGAGCGTGCCCTGCGGCCCCCGGAGCACCTCGACGCTTTCAAGCGCGATGAGGTCGAACACCGCGCCCGGCGCCTTCAGATAGGGCACATCGTCGAGATAGATCGTGATCGGCTGTTCGGATGGCGGATTGGTATCATCCTGCCCTGCACCGCGCAGATAGATGATCGCGGTCGTGGTCGAAGTGATGAAGGAGATGTTGAGGTTGGGCACCTTGCCGCTCAAATCGACGAGGTTTTCGATCTGAGCGTCGAACAGCGCCTCTGAAGAGAAGGCGGTCACGGCGAGAGGCACATCCTGAAGCGTTTCCTCGCGGCGGCGCGCGGTTACGACGATGTCGTTGGCGGTTTGCTCGGCCTCGTCGGTTTTCTCGGCGTCGACATTCCCCGAGACCTGCGCATGAGCCTCGCCCGGGGTGCCAACGAGGAAGCCGGCCAGGGCCGTTCCTGCGGCGAGTTGTAGCCTGCTATATCCGCGCATCGTCCACCTCCATCCTGTCATCACACAGTAATATGCTTGTGGAGCGTCGGAATAGTGCGATATGCAGAACCAACCGTTCGGGATTGCAGGACAATGCGATGGATAGGTTCAAATGTCTTGAGGCATTTGTAAGAATTGTAGAGACAGGCAGCCTGTCGCACGCCGCGCGCTCGCTGAACATATCCAAATCGACCGTCTCGGAGCGGCTTGCGCAGTTGGAGCGCCTGGTCGGCGAACCTCTTCTCATTCGTTCGACGCGCAAAGTCTCAGCGACCTCGGCCGGACGCCGTATCTACGGCGAGTTCCGTGCGACCACCGCACATCTTGCAACCCTGGAAAAAGCCACTGATCAGCAGGCATCGGCAATTCAGCCGCTGCGCATCGCCAGCAGCACCGATGTCGGCGCGACTGAAGTCGCCAGGGCCTTGTCGGCCTATTGCAAGGCAAATCCGAACGCCGACATCAGCCTTTCGATCGGCAACGATCTTGTCGACCCGCTTGAGCGCGGCTTCGATATCGCCATTCATTTTCGCCGGATCATTCATGCAAAGCTGAAGGTCGAAGAGATCGCGGTTGTCGAGTGCGGTCTTTATGGCTCACCCGAATATCTGCATCGCGCAGGACGGCCGGAGCGTCCGGAAGACCTGCGGCATCACAAATGTCTGGGCTATATGTTCCAGCCATCGGTCCACGACTGGGTGCCGACCAAATGGGAATTTCAGTGGGGCGAAACCAAGCTGACTACCGATGTCGAATTGAGCGCGCGCTTCAACAGCGGCACCGCGATGCGGCAATTCGTGGTGGCTGGACTTGGTCTGGCGGTACTTCCGAAGGTCCGGGTGGCAAATGAACTGGCAACCGGTGCGCTCGAACTGGTGATGGCGGATCATCGTCCACCCTCGATAACGCTCGTCGCGGTCTATCCCCGGGCTTATCTGGGCAACCCGAGGATTTCCGATCTACTCCGGTTTCTTCGTTCAGAGCTAAGAGAGATGCTGAGCGGATAGTCTTATTTAGAGAAGGCCGCAGGATGTCGCGCGCAGCCACCTTCGCGCGCTCGCCATTCTCGTACAACAGCGGCGTTCCGGCTGCGCGCGGTCGAAGCAACGCCATTTTTCGAGCGCTCTTCGAATAGCTCGATCCAGGGGTCGGCATCTTATATTCTCATGTGGCTGACGATATTGCGGGCAAGGACAGTGCGGCGAGCCGCGCTCGATCGTCGGGATGCTTGGCCAGCCGATTGGCGACGATCAGATGTCCGAGGATCGGCACCCCGAAGGTCAGCAATGCGATTGCGAAGGCGATGCCGGGATCGGCCGCCCCCGCCACCGGATCGAAACTGAGCGCATTATAATCGGTGAAGGCAACGAGCACGGCAAGCGCCGGACCGAGCTTGGTCGTCAGCGTAAGCAGCGCGAAGACCGAAGCGGTTTGCCGATGACCGCTCTCCCGCCACTCGATCTCGCCGAGGTCGGCGACGATCGACCGGGTCAGGAAAATACATACCCGTATCGTCGAACCCAGACCGACGATCGCGGCCAGAATGATCGCGAAGCTGCCGTCCCGATGGGCTAGCAGAAGGGCGATAAACGGAATGGTGGCCCCCTCCTTTGATCCGGAGAAGGGCAGGGAGACAAGGACTGTTTGGTGCGCGACGCAGTCCGAAGCGAACCGTGCTCTGACCGTTTTCCCTGTTTTGCAGGGAATCTACAGGGAAATTGAAGTTCCTGGCACTTTTTCAGCTTAGGCGAGCCCTCTGAAACCCCTAAGAAACAGTCATTTCCCAAAACAAATTCCCTAAGCGCCGAGCAGGGAATTCGATTGCCTTTAGCAGGGAAGTAGGAGCCGCGAGCAGGGACGCCCAAATTGCGAAACAGGGAACGGGCTCTCGAGTTCAACCTTCGTCGTCGAGATCCGCCTGCAGGAGTGTCATGGCGTAGCCATTGCGCTGGCCGATGACCTGCTCGGTCAGAAGAAGCGTTCGCTCTACGTCGCGCTCGCTGACCCAAGTTTCGGGATCGACTTCTTCGGTGTCTGAAGTTTCGCCTGGTCGCGGCGGCTCAACTGCGATTGCTTCCAGCGGGAGGGGCTTGCCGCTGGCTATTGGCAGATACGGAAAGTCGTCGTGGCGATAGAATCGTTCGACTCGATGGTTTCTGGAAAGGATGACCGCGACCGGTTCGCGGTGCGCTGCGACAAAAGCGCGAGCCAAGGCTTCTTTGCTGACGTCGAATTCGTGAGCAATCGCGATCAAGCTTTCGAGCGATACACCGGATTGCCCAATGATCATTCTGATCTTTTTCGGCGGCATCAAAAGATCTGCAGCGAACAAATTCGCCTCGCTCTCCATGCGCCGCCTTCGGTCCCTGGCGCGCGGATCCAGCATGTGCAGATCACCCAGCGTGCATTCTATCCGCCCATCTGCAGGCGGCTGATGCGCTTCAATGAGAAAATGTCCGAGCTCATGGGCGGTCGAGAAGCGTTTGCGGCGCCGGGGACTTCGCTCGCTGATGAGGATGTGACCTTCTGACCTGAGCTGATCGGTGATAAGCGCGGCTTCGAACGCGGTCGTTTCGACCTCGCGTATCGACTGGATGTCGAGCGCTTCGCACAAGGCATCAATTGGAACAGCGGATGACAGGTCCTCGGTCTCGTGGATGCGTTCGGCCAGTCTTCGCGGCGAACCGACACCGTCGAGATCAAGCCGACTGATCTTCACTGTTTCTTGCCGCGCCTGTTCCTAAGCTGCTCCATGAGTCCCTTGATGATTTCGCGGTCATCCTCCCCGAGACCTTTAAGGTCGCGGAACATCGCAACCATCTCTGGATCTTCGTCAGCAGCGTCAGGGTTCTCGCCGACGAGATCGGCGACGCGGACGCGAAAAAGGTCTGCGAGCTTGACGACCAGTTCCATCGATGGATTGTCCGCCTGACCCTTTTCGAGGTTCCAGACATGCGCCTTCGAAATGCCGACCTCGTCGGCAACCTGCTGCAGCGAGAGCCGCTTGGCGACGCGCAGTTCATGCAGTCTGGTTGCGAATGACATGGTTCTCTCCCGTTCATCCGATTGAACGCTCTGATACTGCTACGATTGACAAATGCAAGCGTTCAGTTCAGTAGTACGTTATCGGCCACCACGATTCGGGGCGCTTAACATGGACCAGCCAATGTCGACGAGCCAGATTGTTGAAAGAAAGATTACAGAGCTGCGCCCCTACGCGCGTAACGCTCGCACTCACTCCAAGAAACAAATCGCGCAAATCGCGCGCTCGATCGAGCGGTTCGGGTTTACAAATCCAGTACTCGTCTCAGACGAAGGCGAGATTATCGCCGGTCACGGACGCGTCGAGGCCGCGAAGACGCTTGGTTTAAGGTTCGTTCCGACACTGGCCCTCTCGCATCTCTCTGAGACCGAGCGGCGCGCCTATGTGCTTGCAGACAACAAGCTTGCGCTCAGTGCAGGGTGGGACAAGGAATTGCTGGCGATCGAGCTGCAGGCTCTCGTTGATCTTGAGTTCGATACCGAGCTGACCGGGTTCAGCTTGGCCGAGGTCGATCTGGTTCTGGACGAGGCCGGAGAATCCAACCCGGATGGCACTGATACTGCTGAGGACCTGGTTCCCGTGATGGAAGGCGATGCCGTATCCCGGCGAGGCGATCTCTGGATTTTGGGCAACCACCGCGTGCTGTGCGGTGACACCCAGCAGCAGCCAGACCTCGACCGGCTGATGGCGGGCGAGCGCGCCGACATCGTGTTCACGGATCCGCCCTATAATGTCGCTATCGATGGGAATGTCTGCGGACTTGGTGCAGTCAGACATCGCGAGTTCGCCTTTGCCAGCGGTGAGATGGACCGGGCACGTTTCGTGGCGTTCCTCAAATCAACGCTTGGCAATATGGCGGACGTCATGCGCGATGGGGCTATCGCCTATGTGTGCATGGACTGGCGCCACATCGGCGAGCTGGTCGAGGTGGGTGAGACCAGTTTCACCGAGCTCAAGAACCTCGTGGTGTGGAACAAGACCAATGGCGGGATGGGCGCGTTCTACCGTTCGAAGCACGAACTCATCTTCGTGTTCAAGCAGGGCACTGCGCCGCACACCAACAGTTTCGGACTGGGCGAGACCGGGCGCTATCGCACCAATGTCTGGGACTATGCCGGGATATCCTCAATCAGCTCTGCGCGCTCCGATGAGCTGGCGATGCATCCCACGGTCAAGCCGGTCGCGCTGATCGCTGACGCGCTACGAGACTGCTCGCGCCGCGGCGAGGTCGTGATCGACGGGTTCGGAGGATCGGGCAGCACGCTCATCGCTGCGCAGAAGACCGGCCGCAAGGCGCGGTTGATCGAATACGATCCGATCTACTGCGATACGATCATCAGAAGGTGGGAGAACTATACCGGCAAGAAGGCGCGGCTCGATGCTAAGGGAGCATCGTATGAAGAAGTGGCCGACGAGCGCCTTGGTCTTGACCTGGAGGCTGCGGAATGAGCCAGCCCGAACGCGAGGACGAGCAGGGTAACCCAGAAATTGCGAACAACGTCGTCCCCTATAGAGTCGGCTACGGCAAGCCTCCGGTCGAACACCAATTCAAGAAGGGGCAGTCCGGCAATCCGAAGGGGCGAACCCAAGGCTCTACCAACAAACCCAAGGTCAACACCGGCCACGGGATGCGCGCAGCCGAGGAGTTCTTGCGCCGTGAGGCCTATCGTCCAGTAACCCTTCGCGAGGACGGGCAACTAATCGAGCTTCCCGCAATCCAGGCAGTGTTCCGCGCGATGGGTGTGGCTGCCATGAAGGGCAACCGGTTCGCACAGAAAACGATGGCAGAACTCGTCACTGGTCTTGAGCAGCGGGATGCCGAGGCGCGGTTCGAGCTCATGGGCAATGCGCTCGACTACAAGAAGAGTTGGTCCGACGAAATTGAGCGGTGCGATCGGCTCGGTCTTCCTACTCCCGAGCCTATCCCGCATCCCGATGACATTATCATCGACCCTCATACCGGCGGTGTTCGTATCGTCGGGCCTCAAACAAAAGAGCAGAAGGTACACTACGAGAAGGCCATCGCTCGCCGGGTCGAGGCGCAGGAGGAGGTGAGCTACTTCGCTGGCAAATACCGCAACGCTCGCAGCGAGAAAATGAAGGAGTGCCATCTCGAAGAATGGCACTGGGAGCAGCGCATGTTCGACATCATCAACGATGCAATGCCCGAACGTTACAAGATGAAACTTGAAGACCGCTCATATCGGCCGGGCGCCTCGCGCGCGGGTGAGGCGATGAAGGAGTTTGTCGAAGATCGGAAACGGCTGCCTGAGCAAAGGCAGTGGGGTGACTACGTCGGCGATTGAACCGACAATTGGCTAGTGACCGCTTTGCGCCCCAAATTCGGACATTCCGAATATCGATCAACAATCCCTAAAGCTGCCGTTTGGGGCGCCTTTACGATGTACGGTGTACGAAAGATATGTGGTCCAGGAAAGTCTTGGTCATTTAGGGTTCGCTGGCGGTTGGCCCTGACGAAGAGACTAACCCAACGTTGCATATACATAGCTTGTCGTACGTACTGACTGGATGGCGGTCGCGATTGATAGATCCAGAATATGCTAAGTACTCACTTCATCCGATCCGCTTCGCTGCTGCAATCCGCGCAGGAGCCCCTGACGTGCTCCCCTGATTGTTACCAGTCAGAGGTTGAGTCTGGCTCCTTCATGATGGTTGTTTGATGGGATGGCAACGTGTCTGGGGGCATGCCCCCAGACACGTTGGCCGGCGATCTCGGCGGGGGTCTTCCCGCCCAGTTTCGAGTGCGGCCTGACCGTATTGTAATCGTGCTGCCACGCGGCGAGCACGAACCGGGCATGGGCCAGTGAGGTGAACAGGGTCTCGTTGAGGCATTCGTCCCGCAGGCGACCATTGAAGCTCTCGACGAAGCCGTTCTGCATCGGCTTGCCCGGCGCGATGTAGTGCCACTCGCCCCGCCGCTCCTGCGACCAGCGCAGGATGGCTGACGAGGTCAGTTCGGTGCCATTGTCGCTGACCACCGTATGCGGCTTTCCCCGGATGGCGATAAGGCT
>NZ_JAZBON010000032.1:0-86681 GCF_036351135.1 Erythrobacter sp. | reverse complement strand
GCTTCGGGGCTGTCGAAACGGGTCTGGGCCATGTTGTTCTCCATAAAGTCTGATTCGCAGACTTTATGCCTCTTGCCAGCGCGGCTGCCAAGTCTGATATGCAGACCTTCAGGAAGGATCCGCGCGATGAAGACCTACCAGCCCTCCCGCTCGCCATGCCCCGTAGGCAGGGCCGCGCGCGTGCTCGGCGATCGCTGGGTGCTGCTGATCCTGCGCGAGGCATTCTTCGGCGCGGAGCGGTTCGAGGATTTCATCGAGAGGCTGGGGATCAACCGTGCAGCACTGACCTCGCGGCTGGCGATCCTTCAGGAGGCGGGACTGATGCGGCGCGACCCTCCCCGCGGCAAGCGCGCGCGCTATGTCCTCACTGACAGCGCGAAAGCGCTTACTCCGATGTATCGCGAGATGGCGCAGTGGGGCGCCGAGCACCTGTTCGAGGATGGCGAAGCACCCGCGCGCTGGCCTGCGTCCTAGCGGCCCTCGATCCCGAGCAATTCGATCCTGAACAACAAAGTCGCGCCGCCCGGTATGGGGCCTTTTCCGCGCGGGCCATAGGCGATGGTCGAAGGCGCTGCGATCTCGATGGTTTCGCCCATATGCATGATCGGGATTGCGATCTGCCATGCAGGGATGAGGCCGCCCAGCGGGAAGGTCGCCGGCTGTCCTCTATCGAACGAGCTGTCGAAGGTCTCGCCATCGATGAAGGTGCCCGCATAGTGCACCGTCACCGTATCGGAGACCTCGGGGCTCGGCCCGGTGCCGCGATAGTCGACATAGCGGTATTTGAGCCCGCCCTCACCGGTGTACCAGCCATCCTTTGCCATGAGCCCCGAGAGATAGGCCTGCTGCGCGTTGAGAAAGGCGCGCTGCGCCTCGGCCTCGGCGACCGGATCCGCTTCGTCATGCGCCTCGGCGAGGGCCGCGCCCGGTGTCAAAAGCGCAAGAGCGGCGAAAAGTGCAGCGCCCCTCACCAGTCATACGCCTTGGGAAGATCGCTTTCGTCGAGATCGCGGTAGCGATCGCGCAGGCGGCTCTGATGATTGACGAGCGGTTGCTCGACCCCGCCAATGAAGACACGGGTGGGCACGCTGCTGGGTTCGAGCGGATCGCCGTCCCAGATGACGACGTCTCCAACCGCGCCCGGGGCGAGCACGCCCAATTGCCCCTCATACCCGCTGATCGCAGCCGGGATCGAGCTGATCGAAGCGAAGGCTTCGCCCCAGCTGAGGCCGGTGGCGCCGGGAACATTGTTCAGCGCAACGAGGTTGCCAGCATATTGCGAGATGCGGTGATTGTGCCTCAGGCCGGTCGCATTAAGCGCGACGGTGACGCCCGCATCGACCAACCGCCCGACATTGCTCTGCGTCGCGGCTAGCTGCTCGAAGCGTTCGGGCAGATCGTCGAGGCTGTCCGCGATTACTGGCACCCCCGAAGCAGCGATTTCGTTTGCGACCAGCCAGCCCTCGCTGACGCCCACGAGAACGAGGTCGAGATCGGGAAACTCGCTGCGCAGCGAGAGGACCGATAGGATGTCCGATGCGCGCTCAACCCAGACATAGAGCGGCTGCTCTCCGCGCACGACGGGCACTAGGGCGGCGGCGTCGAAGCGGGTGAGGAGCGCGTCGCCTGCACGCTCGGTTTCTACTCCAGCGAGACGCGGGTCGATCGGGATGTCGTCGACCGTGCGCACATCGCGCGCCCGGCCGCCCGCCGGAATCCGCGCGGCGTCGCCGAAACTGCCCGCTTCGCGCAGAGCGTTCCGCAAGAGCGTGTGCGTCGCCGCGCGGCTGCCGCCTGCGATCCGCGCGCCATATTCGCCCAACGCCACCATCTGGAAGGCCCGCGGGCGCATCACTGGTGAAGCGTCGCCATCGAGGTCGATAATCGCACCTTGCCCGCCGAAGATCGAGGCCGAAGGCAGCGTTGCGGTCGCCGCGCGGGTGACCCCGGCGGCGCGGCTGATCGCGATATGCTGCGCGTTGGGATTGACGATCGGCGCGGTATCGAGCGCGGCGCCGAACGGCGCGTCCGAAGCGCGCTGGTCGTTGGACTCGTTAACCGCACCCACATCCCAAATGCCAAGCGTGCTGACGGTTGCGAAAAGGCCGGGCGTAACCCAAGCGCCGTTTGCATCCATCGCCGGGATATCGGCTGGCGCGGCGATACCGGCGCCGGCGGAGACGACCTGCCCGCCGCGCACCACGACCGTCGCGTTTTCGATCGGCTCACTACCATCTCCCAGCGCGACGGTCGCGTTGGTAATGACCATATCCTGAGCCGCAGCAGGCGCGCTGCAAAGGGCGAGAGCGGAGGCGGCGAGGGTCAGAAGACTCTTCATTTGACGTCTCCCTCTCCTGGCTGGCCGAGCTCGAAATCGCTCACCGGCCGCCGCTTTCTATCCATCATGTCGTACATCAGCGCGCCGTCGACCCAGACCTTTTCCGGCCGCGAATAGACGCTCAACGGATCGCCGTTCCACAGCACGACATCGGCCATTTTTCCGGGCTCGAGGCTGCCGGTCATCTCGTCGATCCCCATCGCCTTGGCCGCGTTCAGCGTGATCCACTGGACCGCGGTCGCATCGCTGATCTCGATCCCCACGCGGCGCCCCGCGGCCTGTGCCTTGGCGGCTTCCTGGTTGAGGCGCTGGATGTCGTTTTCATCGTCGGAATGGATCACGACGCAGGCGCCTTCGCGCTGGAGGTAAGCGGCGTTTTCGAGGATGCCGTCATAGGCCTCCATCTTGAAGCCGTACCAGTCCGCCCAGATCGCGCTGCACACCTCGTTCTCGCGCAGGAGATCGCCGATCTTGTAGGCTTCGACCGCGTGGTGGAAGGCGGAGATGCGGTATCCGATCTCTTTCGCCATATCCATGACGAGCGCCATCTCATCGGCGCGGTAGCAGTGGTTGTGAACGAGGATTTCGCCTTCGAGCACCCCGACCAGCGTCTCTTTCCCGAGGTCGCGCTTGGCGTCTCCGTCGTTGGCGTAGTCGATCGCCTCGTACCAGGTCTGACGATTGACGGCGAAGTTGCCCATGCGGGTCGAGGGCGTGCGGCCGCGATTGCCGTAGACGCGCTTAGGGTTCTCGCCGCAGGCCATCTTGAAGCCATAGGGAGCGCCGGGGAACTTCATGCCCTGAACGGTCCGCGCTGGCACGTTCTTTAGCGTCACGCTGCGCCCGCCCATGAGGTTGGCCGAGCCGGGGAGGATCTGCAGTGCGGTGATCCCGCCATTGGCGAGCGCGCGGGAGAAGCCCGGGTCCTGCGGCCAGACCGAATGTTCGGCCCAGACGTTGGGCGTGGTCGGCGCGGTCGCTTCGTTTCCGTCGCTATGCGCATCGACCGACGGGGTGGGGTAGTCGCCGAGATGCGAGTGAATGTCGATGATGCCGGGAGTGACGAACTTGCCGCTGCCATCGATCACGTCATAGCCATCGGTCGCGAGGCCGACGCCCACTTCGACCACTTCGCCATCGCGGAAAAGGACGGTGCCGTTTCCGATCATGCCGCCCGCACCGTCGAAGACGGTTGCACCAACCAGCGCGGTGGGTCGGCCGGGATAGCGCTGATAGGTCGAAGCGAAGGGGCCTTCGTCCTCCGTCATCGCAGTAAAGCGGGGATCGTCTTCGTCCGAAGCGCGCGCAGTGCCGGTCGTCGCGCATGCTGCGAGCGTCAGCGCCGACACGGCGACAACGATCGCACGAGCGCGGCGACCCATGATACCTTGTGTCTTGTAATGCACTGGCTTCCCCTCTTTTCCGCCCGATGGCTGAGCAATCGCGCGGAAAAGAGGGGTTGTCCAGTGCGTTCGACACAAAGTGAAATCAGGTGCGGCGCAGGTCCGGATTGTTGAAACCGGCCTCCTGAGGTTCGAGGCCCGCTTCGGTCTCGCCCGGAAGGTGATCGACTGCTTCATCGTCCTTCAGCGTGTCGAGATGCATCAGCTTCTTGACAAGCGGGCTAATGACCATGACGCCGACACCGATCGCGACCGCATACCAGCCCACGGTCGAATAGACGTCGAGGACAACCTGCTTGCCCGCTTCCTCGCCCACGCCTTCCGCGCCTGTCGCCGCAGCGATCAGCCCGGCGGCGAAGTTGCCGGTGGCCGAGGCGAAGAACCACGTCCCCATGATGAGCGAGGCCATATGAGCGGGCGAAAGCCTGTTCATCGCGCTTAGTCCGACGGGAGAAAGGCAAAGCTCACCCGTCGTGTGAAGCAGATAGATGAGGAAAATAAAAAGGACGGGCGTAGCGACGCTGATGCCGACCGATTGCGATCCCCAGACGAGAACCAGGAAGCCGAGCCCGACCTGTATCACGCCAAGTCCAAACTTCATTGGCGTTGAAGGTTCCCAGCCGCGCCGCGCGAGCCATGTCCACACAGCCGCGAAGACGGGTGCCAGCAGCACGATATAGATCGCGTTGATCGACTGGAACATCGCAGCCGGGACGCCGCCTGTATCGACGTGACGATCGGTGAAGAGGTTGAGCGAGGATCCGGCCTGTTCGAACAGCGCCCAGAAAACGATCGACACGAAGATAAGGAACATCGCGGCAAAGATGCGATCGCGTTCATGCGGGTGTAGTCTCGCCACCGCGATGAAGAGCACGTAGGCGACAAGAGCAAGACCGAAGATCGCCAGCACCCAGCCCACGAGCTCCTGATACTGGATAGCGAGCCAGCATAGGGCGACCATGGCAAGGCCGGCGCCGTAGATGACCCATTCCCTGCCGCCTGCGAGCTTCGCTGGATCCTTGGGTTCGCCTCGGCCAAGCAACAAAGGCTTGCCCCAGATAAAAACGACGAGGCCGAGCAGCATGCCGATCCCGGCGGCGCCGAAACCCCAGGACCAGCCCCAGTCCGGATGCATGCCGAGATAGCCGCACAATAGCGAGCCCGCGGCCGCCCCGAGATTTATCCCCATGTAGAAGATTGTGTAGGCGGGGTCGCGGCGGATATCGGTGCGCGGATAAAGCTGTCCGACCATTACCGAGATATTCGCCTTGAGAAAGCCCGATCCGACGATGATCAGCGCAAGGGCAAGCCAAAAGACATTGATGATGGCGGTCTGCTGCCCGCCATCACCTTCGAATGCCATAAAAAAATGGCCGAAAGTCAACAGGATGGCTCCGAACAGGACCGCCTTGCGCTGCCCGAGATAGCGGTCGGCGAGATAGCCGCCGACGACCGGCGCGATGTAGACAAGTGCGGTGTAAGCACCGTAGATGATCGAGGCCTCGCTGTCGGTGAACAGCCAGTGCTGAACCAGATAGAAGATCAGCAGCGCACGCATTCCATAATAGGAAAAGCGCTCCCACATCTCTGCAAAGAACAGCACGAACAGCCCCTTTGGGTGCCCCATGATCGTGCCGGCGCTGTCGCCATGCGGTAAGCTTTGCGTGGCCATACTGTCTCGATATCCCTCTTTGTCAGGTCGGCGGCCCAAAGCGAGGCTTTACGCGGCTCGAATGGGGGCGCTCTCGGCCTGCCCACCGTGATGGCCCGCACCCTAGCGTTGAAATTATCGGTGTGAAGCTTTTGTTTCGCTGAACGGCGAGGGGGCGCCGCCTGCATCGTGGGCGAGGGCTTGGCCGGATGAGAGCTTGACCCGAATGGCTGTATTATGTCACTGATGCACCTTATGCCAGGTTCCCCATCGCGACCCGTCTATCTCAAGCTGCGCGATCAGATCGCGGCGGCAATCTTGGAAGGCGAATATGCGGAAGGCGAGATGCTCCCCTCGGTGCGTGCGCTTGCGGCCGAACAAGGTGCCAATCCGCTGACCGTCGCCAAGGCTTACC
Source organism: Erythrobacter sp. (assembly GCF_036351135.1). Taxonomy (GTDB): domain Bacteria; phylum Pseudomonadota; class Alphaproteobacteria; order Sphingomonadales; family Sphingomonadaceae; genus Erythrobacter. Next base: position 80,874 of record NZ_JAZBON010000032.1, on the reverse strand, counting down.
AGCAATTTCAGAACGATGGCCTGGTCGAGGTGCAGCGCGGGGTCGGGATGTATGTCGTCCGCGGCGCGGCGAGCGCGCTGCGCAGGCGCGAGCGCGATCTGTTCCTCGCGGAGGAGTGGCCCGACATTCGCGCGCGGATGGAGCGGCTGGGCATCGATCCGGCACGATTGCTCGAAGAAAGCTGAGCCGTGACCGGTTGGGCGGACGCAAGACACATTGCGTCTGGTTAGGGCTAGGCTACCAACGGCGCGAACGAAGCAGTGGCACGCTGCTTGCGGGTGGGGGCGGCTTCTGACAATATGCCAGCGTTTCCAAAGCTCTCGGGCTTAGACCGCGAAGATGGGCGCGACTGCGATGCGCGCATCTCGAAAGGCGGACGGAAGCGACGTGCAGGAACTGCACACTGACGGGGAATTTTTTATGATACGATCCGAATTGTTGCAGCAACTGCACAAGGACAATCCGGAATTGCGTGCCGAAGAGATCGAACAGGTGGTCGATGTCTTCTTCGAAGAGATTGCCGAGCGCCTGGCCGAAGGCGGGCGGGTCGAACTGCGCGGCTTCGGTGCCTTTTCGACGCGTAAGCGCGAGGCGCGCACCGGACGCAATCCGCGCACCGGCGATGCGGTGGAAGTGCCGGCGAAGCGGGTGCCCTATTTCAAGGCTGGCAAGGAAATCAAGAAGCGCCTGAACGAGGAATAGCCTCCCACAGTTGCAACTGCGAAGTTGCGCGGCGACGTCTGGCCGGTTGCTTGGTAGCGGACCTCTGCTATCGCCATCGTGCAACGCGCTTGCCGTGTGGCCGGACGCTTCGTTCGCTCGCCGCGCGTTCAGCCGTCGCAATTTCCAGCGGGCGAAACGACGCTTCGTTGCCGCGCGGGTGTGGCGGAATGGTAGACGCCGGGGACTTAAAATCCCCTGAGTTCTTACTCGTGTGGGTTCGAGTCCCACCACCCGCACCATTATCCCCGCTTTAACCCCTCGATCCTACTCTCAGCCTGCGAGATACGGGTCACACAGGCACGCGTGCTATCGCTCGCAAGGAAGCCAGAATGGCTGCCGAAAGCGCGCGTTGGATGGGCGATATGGAACAGGCAGGCATCGACCGGCGGTTATGCGAGGAAGCAGGCGCAGCTTCCTGGTGGGACGCGCAAGAGGACAGTCGCGCGATCGGCGACGGGGCGAGTCCGGTAGCCGGCGAGGACGAAGCGCGCGCTGCTCCGCGCGTTACACTTCTTATCCGCGCGGCCAAGCTCGTCACCTCGTCTGGAGAATTCGTCTGCGTGCTGCGCGATGTTTCTCAGTCGGGGATCAGCATCCGGCTGTTCCACAAGTTGCCGGCGGGCGATCCGATCGAGCTGCACATGCCCGGCGGCAGCATCTACGAATTGGTCACCGTGTGGAAGAAAGAGCTCGAAGCGGGGTTCGAATTCGCCGCCGAGGTCGATGTCGACAAGCTGATAAACGAGGTGGGCCAGTTTCCTAAGCGCGGGCTGAGGCTCGGTCTGGTCTTCCCGATCGGCATCGCCACGCTCACCGAGACATGCGAGGGGGTCGTCGAAAATCTCTCGCAGCAGGGCGCACGGTTCGAATGCGACAAATTGTTCGCGATCGACCAGACCCTGAGGCTTTCGTGCCCGGACAAATCGATCCCTTTCGGCGAGGTGCGCGCCAAGGTCCGCTGGCGACGCAACCGGGAATATGGCGTTGTATTTGACGACACCCTGACCCTGTCGGACTTCGCCCGGCTTGCAGCGCAGCTGCAATGTCCGGACCTGCTCTGCTGAGTGACCAACTGGCAGGGCAAGCGATATATAGCACCCTAGCCTGAGGCCGGCCTCGGTCCCCGCCCCCACCTAGGTATTTTTCGCGGGACTGGGCGCCGAAGTTTACGTCTCGCTAACCAATTTCCTTCACTCCGGGAAACGAACCAGGTGCGATCGAACGCGCATCGGACGAAACACGGGGGCAAAGCATGGCGTCGGGGTCCACAATCCAGACGGACGCAGCGCAGCGAGGCACGATCGACTGCGATGTCGCGATCGTCGGCGCAGGCCCGGCGGGCCTTACCGCGGGCTATCTTCTGACCAAGGCGGGCAAGTCGGTCGTCATCATCGAGAAGGACAAGACCTATGTCGGCGGCATCAGCCGCACGGTCGAACACGAAGGCTACCGCTTCGACATCGGCGGGCACCGCTTCTTCTCGAAATCTCAGCAGGTCGTCGACCTGTGGAACGAGATCCTGCCCGTCGATTTCATCCAGCGCCCGCGCATGAGCCGCATCTACTACGAGGGCAAGTTTTACTCCTACCCGCTGCGCGCCTTCGAGGCGCTCGGCAATCTCGGCATCCTGCGTTCGACCGCCTGCATGGTCAGCTATCTTCGCTACAAGCTTTTCCCGATCAAAGATGTGAAGAGCTTCGAGGACTGGACCACCAATCAGTTCGGCCACAAGCTCTATTCGATCTTCTTCAAGACCTACACCGAGAAGGTGTGGGGTATGCCGTGCGACGAAATGAGCGCGGACTGGGCGGCGCAGCGCATCAAGGGTCTCTCGCTCTGGAACGCGGTGACCGACGGGATCAAGCGCTCGCTCGGCCTTAACAAGAAACCGAATGACGGGCAGGAAGTGAAGACCCTGCTCGAAACCTTCCGCTATCCGCGGCTTGGCCCGGGGATGATGTGGGACTCGGCAAAGCGCCATATCGAGGAGACCGGCAAGGGCGAGGTCCTGATGGGCCACGCGCTAGAACGCCTCGCCAAGATCGGCCCGAACGATGAAGGCTATGACTGGTCGATGAGCGCCAGCGGTCCGGGCGGCGATGCCACGATCCGCGCGCGCGATGTCATCAGTTCCGCGCCCATGCGCGAGCTTTCCAAGCGAATCCATCCGCTCCCGCAATCGACGCTTCAGGCGGACAAGCTGCGTTACCGCGACTTCCTGACCGTCGCCTTGATGGTGAAGAGCGAGGACCTCTTCCCCGACAACTGGATCTACATTCACGATGACCGCGTGGCTGTAGGCCGGGTGCAGAATTTCCGCAGCTGGTCGCCCGAAATGGTGCCCGACGAGGATATGGCCTGCGTCGGTCTCGAATATTTCTGTTTCGAGGGTGACGGGCTGTGGTCTTCCTCCGACGAGGAACTGGTCGCGCAGGCGACCCGCGAAATGGAAATCCTCGGCCTCTGCGAGCCTGCGAAAGTCGTGTCGGGCGCAGTCGTTCGCCAGGAAAAGGCCTATCCGGTGTATGACGACGACTATGAGGCCAATGTCGAGGCCATGCGCCGCGAGCTCGAGGACAAGCATCCCTCGCTCCACCTCGTCGGGCGCAACGGCATGCACCGCTACAACAACCAGGACCATGCGATGATGACCGCGATGCTGACGGTCGAAAACATCCTCGCCGGCGAGCGGGTCTACGATACCTGGTGCGTCAACGAAGACGCGGAATATCACGAAGCGGGCGATGAGGGCGCGCAAACCGGCCTACAGGTCCGCGAGACGGACGCTACACAGCTGAGCGAGGACCAGATTGCCGCGCTGACCAGCCTTCGCGGCGTGCCAGAACGGATCGCCTCGACCCACTCGGAGGCGAACAACGAGGTGCGCAAGAGCGCCTGATGTCCGGCTTCCCCGCCTTGCCCGCCCTGATGCTGCGCTTCGCGAATGATCGTTTCGCGCGCTATGTCGCGGCGAGCGTAAGTGCGCTGGCGATAGACGTGGCGAGTTTTCTCGCGCTGCTCGCGATCGGCACGGCGGCGGCGCCGGCCTCTGCGGTGGGCTATTCGTTGGGGATCGCGGCGCACTGGCTGATATCGAGCCGTGCGGTGTTCCAGGGCCATGTTGCCGCCCCGGGCATGGCGCGCACACGTCAGAAAGCGCTGTTCGTCACATCTGCGCTGATCGGTCTCGTGCTCACCACGATCATCGTCGGCGTGGGCGATTGGAGCGGCGTCGAACCCCTCATCGCCAAGGGCGCGGCCATTGCGATCAGCTTTTTTGCGACCTGGCTGATCCGTAGCCGTGTCGTCTTTCGCGGTTCCGTACCGCAGGTCGGCGAAGCATGAATTCGGTACTGACCGAACGGCGACGCGGCGCTTTTCCGCCCGAACTGCTGGTTCGGGTGGGCCTCGCCTGGGCGCTGGTGAGCGGCATGCTGATCGCGATCACCTGGCCTGCGATTGCGGGCCACCATTACTCCGATCCCGACGATATAATGCGCCTCCTCCAGGTTCGCGATCTGCTGGCAGGGCAAAGTTGGTTCGATGTCACCCAGTCACGTGTCGATGCGGCGGGCGGCGGGGTCGCCATGCACTGGTCGCGGCTGGTCGACGTGCCGCTCGCGCTTGTCATCTTTCTCCTTACTCCCCTGGTTGGCGCGAGCGGGGCGGAACTCGCCGCTTCGGTGATTGTCCCGCTGGTGACGCTTGCGCTGGTCATGCTGCTCGCCGCGCGGATCGCATGGCGGGTCCTCGGCGAGGAGGAGGCGACACTGACCTCGCTGGTGCTCGCCATTTCGATCCCGGTCCTGTTCCAGCTCGCCCCGATGCGGATCGATCATCACGGCTGGCAATTCGTATGCGGGCTCGCCGCGATGAACGGGTTGATGGCGCGCGATGCGCGGTTGGGGGGCTTCGCGATCGGGGCGTCTCTTGCCGCCTGGCTTTCGATCTCGATCGAGGGCCTGCCGGTTACCGCGATCATCTTCGCGGTCCTGGCCCTACGCTGGCTGCGCAGCCGGGCGGAGCGGACCTGGCTGGTCGCCGCTATGCAGTCACTCGCAGTGACGAGCATCGCCCTGTTTCTCGCGAGCCGCGGCATTGGCTTAACGGCAACCTACTGCGACGCGATCAGTCCGCTGCATCTGGCCATGTTCGCCTGGGGCGCGCTGGTGCTTACTCTCACCGCTCGCGCAGAACCCGCGCCGCGCGGAATGGTCGTTGCGGGCTTCGCGCTCGCAGGGGGTGGCGCGCTCGCCATGCTGCTCGTCGCCGCGCCTTTCTGCGCCACGGGCGGCGGTTTCAGCGCCCTCGATCCGCTGGTTGCGCGGCATTGGCATGCCAACATTCTCGAGGGGCGTCCGATGTGGGATCAGGTGATCGCAATGGCGGCACAATATCTCGTCGGTCCGCTGATCGGGCTAATCTCCGCAATCAGCCTTGCCACCCATTCGCGCGACTGGCTGCGTCGTTTCTGGAGCGATTACGCGCTGATCCTCGCAGGCGCGCTGATCGTCTCGCTCTTCGTAGCGCGTGCGGGGGCGTTTGCGTGCGTGCTGGCAGCGCCGCCGCTCGCGTGGCAGGTGCGCAGCTGGCTGCGCACGATCCGCCTGATGGATCGGCCGGCCCCGCGCATGGCGGCGATGATCGCGATCGCCTGCGCCCTGCTGCCGGCTATTCCCGCCATGCTGCTGACCAGTGCGATCCCCGCCCGCGCCTCGATCGCAGCTACCGCGGACAAGCCCATACGCGCTACCCAATGCCGGGTGCGCGATGCCGCCCATGTCCTGCAGCAGCTGCCGCGCGGCGAGATTTACGCGCCGCTCGACATAGCGCCCGGACTGCTGCTGGAGAGCGACCATAACGTCGTCGCCACCGGACATCATCGTGGCCACGAGGCTATGCGCGCGTTGATCGCAACCGCGCTGGGCTCGAGCGAGCAGGCGCGCGCGACCCTGCGCGCGCGCGGCACAACCTATGTCGCGATGTGCCCCAACTCGGCAGAAGCGCGCACCTATGCGGAAATATCGCCGGAGGGCTTTGCAGCGCGGCTCGCGACAGGCGATGCTCCGGCATGGCTCGAAACGGTCGAGGTCCCCGGTGACACAGGTCTCGATCTCTATCGGGTGACGGGAACCTGACCGCCTTACCGTTTCACGCCGGAATGAAGTCCAACGCGACGCCGTTGATGCAATGCCGCTTGCCGGTCGGCCGGGGGCCATCGCCGAAAATATGGCCCAGATGTCCGCCGCAATCGGCGCAATGCACCTCAGTGCGCGGATAACCGATCTTGTAATCGGTGCTGGTGCCGACTGCGTCCTGATCTATCGGTTTGTAGAAGCTGGGCCAGCCGGTGCCGCTGTCATATTTGTGCGCGGAGGAATAGATCGGGTTGCCGCAACCGGCGCAGGCGAATGTGCCGCGGCGCTTTTCCTTATCGAGCGGTGAGGAATAGGCACGTTCGGTGCCGGCATCGCGCAGCACGCGATATTCGGCTTTGGTCAGCTCGCGCCGCCAATGCGCCTCGCTTTTGCTGACGCGAAACTGCTTTTCCTTGCGTAACTCCGTTACCCCGCCGCCACATGCGGCAACAAACGGCGCGAGCGCGGCGATCGCGGTTCCAGCGACGAATGTGCGGCGGTTCGGGGGCGTGAAAGTCATTGCGAGCGTTCCATTTCGGCCGAAGCAGGTGTCTTTATCTACGTGTTCGACGCCCAAAAAGTTTCACGGCCTTCAGAACTGCGTGATTTCGACCTCGAGCTTGCGGAAACCGTGGACGAAGTTCGCGCGCACCCGCTCGACATCGCCCGCGACGTGCACCCGCATCCGGCGCTTGTGCATCTCTTCGAGCAGGATGCGCAGCTGCAGTTCGGCCAGACGCGCGCCCACGCAGCGGTGAATGCCATAGCCGAAGGCGATGTGACGCTTGGCGTTCTCGCGGGTCAGGTCGAGGGTGTGGGGATCGGGAAAGATCTCTTCCTCGTGATTGGCGGCGAGATACCACAGGACGACCTTGTCGCCCTTCTTGATCGTCTTTGCGAAAACCTCGGTGTCCTCGGTACATGTGCGGCGCATATGCGCGAGCGGGGTCTGCATGCGCAGCATTTCCTGAACCGCGTTGGGGATCACATCGGGGTTCTCCTCGAACAGCTTGCGCTGATCGGGAAACTTGTCGAGCGCGTGAACGAAGCCGCTCATAGAGTTGCGCGTCGTATCGTTGCCGCCGACGATCAGCAGAACGAGATTGCCCATGAACTCTTCCGGGCTCATCTGGTTCATCGCCGGCGAATGGATCATCATGCTGATGAGATCGTCGCCCGGTTCCTTGTCATGGGTGCGCTCGATCCACAGCGATTGGAAATAGGCGCCCATTTCGTGAAGGAAGCTCCAGCGCATCTCGTCGAGCTCGCGCACGGTGGCAAGCTCGGTGTCGCCCGACCAGTCGGACCAGAAGGTGAGCAGGCGGCGATCTTCCCAAGGAAAACCGAACAGGATCGCGAGCATCCCGGTGGTGAGTTCGATCGAGACGGTATCGACCCAGTCGAACACTTCGCCGCGCGGCAGCGTGTCGAGCAGCTCGCCTGTCCGCTTGCGGATTTCGGGCTCCATGTCCTTCATCGCCGACGGGGTGAACTTGGGCGCGACGGTGCGACGCTGACCCGTATGTTCGGGGCGGTCCATCGCGATGAACATCGGCAATTCGCGCCGGTCGGTGCCGGTCTCGGCGATCTCCTCGTCGCTCAGACGTTCGAGAATGGTGATCCCGCCATGCTCCCAGCTCGACGAGAAGACGTCGGGCAGCGCCTCGATATGCTGGATCGCCTTGTGGCCGACCACCGCCCAATAGGGGCCGTAAGGGCTTTCCGGGATCCAGTGCAGCGGACCCGCCGCCTGCATTTCGGCGACGATCGGCTGCCACTTGTCCTCGAAATAGATGTCCGAACGGCTAAGATCCCATTTGTGCGTATGCCGGGGCCGTTCCTCGGGATGCGCCTTGAAATGCTCGGTCAGCGCTTCATAGGCGCTCGGCGATGAACGGACTTGCGGACGCGGGGGTGCTGCGGTGGCCATGGCTCTCTCCTCGAGGGGGAGACGCTCATTGCGCGGCGTCGATCTCCCTTAATGCGACCATCCTGCCCTAACTGACAGGCATGTCAATAGTGGGTTTCGAACTGCTACCTATTCCGCGGGCTCGACCGCGCCTTGCGGCGGCGCGGGCGGTTTCGCCGCGCGGCGCCAGCGCGGGGCATGGCGTCGTCCCGCATTGCCCGATTTCATCACGCGCTTGCGGAACAGCAGGGAGCCACCCTTGACCAGCAGCACGACCCACAGGGCCTGCCAACCGAGCGCCGCGATATGGGTCCATATCGTTTCCTCCAGCGCAGCGCGCGCGAGCATCGCGAAGGGCGAGGAGAGGGGAAACAGGATGGCAAAGATTTCGAGCACCGAACCCGGCTGGGTGATGGTGTAGGCGGCCAGGAAAAACACCATGAGCTGCATCATGGTGACCGGCATCGACATCGTCTGAACTTCGCGCACCGAATTGGCCATCGCGCCGATCGTCAGGAACAGCGCGCCCAGAAGCAGGTAGGCCATCGAGAAATAGACGATGCCCAGCGCGAGGAACGTGCTCCAACCCACGGCAGGGCCGGGCAGCTCGCGAAAGTTGGTCTGCGTCACGGTGACGATGGCGTCTTCGGCGATCGCCCAGAAGCCCCATCCCAGCGCGAACCACACCGCTATGCCGACGAAGGAGACGCCGAGCATCGCGAACAGCTTGCCCATGAACACCGCGTCCATCGGGATCGCCGCGGCGAGGATTTCGATGATCTTGTTGCCCTTCTCCTCGGCGAGGTTGGACAGCACCATCCCGGCGAGCAGCATGGTCAAAAGGAACATCACCATCTGCGCGGCCTGCGCGGTGTGAATGCGGTTCGAGCGCTCCGATGCGGCGCTCGAAGCGACGGTGGCCGTGGTCGAAGCGGGGAAGGCGAGCGGGGCAGGCGACGCCGCCTCGGCGGCGATCAGCTCGATCGGGCCGCGCCAGCGTCCGACCTGCCCCTCGGTACCCACCACCTCGGGGCGGTCGAGAGTGCCGGTGACGATGGCCGCGTAATTGCCGCGGCGCGCTTCGAGAAACCCGCGCGCGTCGAAAGCGGGGTCGCCCGCCGCTTCGGGCACTTCGCGCAAGTTGGGCACAGCCCCGCCGAGATGCGGGGAGAGGCGCTCGGCGGCCGCAATCATCGCGGCGCTGTCGGACGCGCTCATCGCAATGCCGACATCGGTGGCGACCGCCTGGCGCGAGACCTGGCTGCCGATGCTGCCCGCCAGCCCGCCGACAATCACGGGGAAAAGAGGTCCGATCAGGAAGAACAGGAACGCGCGGCTGAACAGGACCGCAATGAAGTCGCGCCGCGCGATGACCCAGGCGGCTTCGAGGTGCGACAGGCGAGGCCGTGCTTCGAGCGCGCTCATGCCTGGCCTCCCGCATTGTCTGCCCGGAGTTGCCGTGCCGCCGCTTCGCCGGCGATGGAGACGAAGGCATCGTGCAATCCTGCACGCTCTATCGACAGGGAAAGAATCCCGGCATTGCCCTCGATAAGCTGTTTTAAGAGCGGCTCGACCCCGGTCGCGGGCAGCGCGAAATAGAAGAAGTCGCCCTCACGCCGGGTGCCCTCTGGAAGCGCGGCGGTCCAGCTGCCTTCGCGCGCGCGGGTTTCGAGCCGGACCTGTGCCGGAATGCGATCGCGCGCGGTCTCGACGCTGCCGGCATAGGGCACGCGCCCCCCGGCGATGATCGCGACCCCTTCGCACAGACGTTCGGCGTGGTGGATGACGTGGGTCGAGAAGATGACGGTGACGCCGTCTTCGGCAAGCTGGCGGATCATGCCTTCGAGCTTGCCCTGGTTGATCGCATCGAGCCCGGAAAAAGGCTCGTCGAGCACGACCAGGCGCGGCCGATGAACGAGCGTGCCGAGCAATTGGACGGTCTGCGCCATGCCTTTGGAAAGCTGTTTGATCGTGCGCTCCGCCGCATGGCCAAGATCGTGCCTCTCGAGCAGATCGCGACCGCGCCGCCGCCCCTCGGCAAGCGGCAGGCCGCGCAGCGCGCCCATGAAGGCGATTGCCTCGATGGCTTTCATCGCCGGGTAGAGGCCGCGTTCCTCGGGCAAGTAGCCGATCAGCCGTCCGATATCGTGCGGGCGATCGTGACCGAATACGGTGCGCAGCCCTTTGTCGGGATCGATAATGCCGAGCAGCATGCGCAAGGTCGTGGTCTTGCCCGCGCCGTTGGGGCCGAGAATGCCGTAGATCGCGCCTTCGGGAACGGCGATGTCGACCCCGTCGACCGCGCGCGTACCATCGAAGCTCTTGACCAGCCCGCGCGCCTCGATCGCCAGCGGACGCGCGTCCACCTCGCGCCTGTCATAGTGCGCCGCCGCATTGTCTGGCGTCATCGCCTCGCCTACCTGCATATGCATGGAACCGCGAGTTAACGTGCGAGTTTGAACGGGAGCAACCCCAAACGTGGTTAACACCGCCGTAAGCCTTAACCTCGAACAGGCGATTGAGGCACAGGCCCGCGCGCTCGGCTTTGCCGCCTGCGGGTTCGCTGCCGCCGCCGAGGATCCGGTGCGAGCTGAGCGGCTCGAACGATGGCTCGGCGAGGGGCATCACGGCTCGATGGAGTGGATGGAGACGCGGCTTCAGCATCGTCGCTCGCCAAAGGGTCTGTGGCCGCAAGCGCGCAGCGTTATCGCGCTCGGGATGAGCTATGCGCCTTCACACGATCCGATGGCTTTGGAGGCGTGCCGGGAGCGCGCGCGCATTTCCGTCTATGCGCAGGGCCGCGACTATCACGATGTGGTGAAGAAACGGCTGAAGGCGCTCGCCCGCTGGCTGGTAGCGCGCGAGCCGGAATGCGAGGTCAAGGTCTTCGTCGACACCGCCCCGGTGATGGAAAAGCCGTTGGGCGAGGCGGCGGGGATCGGGTGGCAGGGCAAGCATACCAATCTGGTCAGCCGCACACATGGCAGCTGGCTGTTCCTCGGCGCAATCTACACAACGCTCGAACTGGGACCGGCCGAGCCGCATCGCGACGCCTGCGGATCGTGCCGCGCCTGTCTCGATGTCTGCCCGACCGACGCCTTTCCGCGGGCCTACCAGATCGATGCGCGGCGCTGCATTTCCTATCTCACGATCGAGCACAAGGGGCCGATCGCGGAGAAGTTTCGCGCCGCTTTGGGCAACCGCATCTATGGCTGCGACGATTGCCTCGCGGTATGCCCGTGGAACAAGTTCGCGCACGAAGCGCAGGCGATGCAGGCCTTCCTGCCCCGCGCAGAGCTTGCAGCGCCGCGTCTCGCAGATTTGCTGACATTGGACGATACCGGCTTTCGCGCGCTTTTCTCCGGCTCGCCAATCAAGCGGATCGGGCGGGATCGGTTCGTGCGCAACTGCCTTTATGCCGCCGGGAATAGCGGGGATGGGGGCCTGATACCGCAGGTCGAGGCGCTGCTCGACGATCCTGACCCGGTCGTCGCCGACGCGGCGCGATGGGCAAAGGCCCGGCTCGCAAACCCTTCCTAGTGCGGCTTTTCGTCCTCGTTTGCTTCGCCCAGGAGCGGCGCGTGTCCCGGCTCGCCCGCTTCCCAGCCGCCGTAGCGCACCGGATCGCGCATCTGGAACAGCTGGCCTTCGCTCGGATGTTCGCTGCGCTGAAAGAAGCCGGAAGCGCGCAAATGTTTGTCGTCGATCACGTCGTCGAGATCTACGGCGGGCATACAGGGTATGTTCGCCTCGCGCAGAATCGCGATGCATTCCTGCGTGCTCTTCGCCTTGGTCAATTCGCCGATCCGCCGGTAGAGTTCGGATCCGGCTTTCAGGATCCCACGCACGTCCTGAAACCTTTCCTCGCGTGCCATCTCGGGGTCTCCGAGCAGACCGACCACCATCGGAAAGTGCTGCGGCACATAGGGAACGATGCTGATCCAGCCGTCACTCGTCTCGAACGGCTGGCGATCGGGATCGATCTGGCGCGCGTAGGCGGCATCGCCGTTCGGCGGATCGAAGGTTTTCGCGTCGAGATGCTCCTTGAGCATGAAGCTCGCGAAGCTCTCGAACATCGGCACTTCGACATGCTGGCCCTCGCCGGTGCGGAGCCGATGAACGATCGCAGCGAGCGTGGCGTAGCCCGCATGAAGCCCCGCCACCTTGTCGGCGATCAGCGAGGGAAAATAGCGCGGGCGCGGATCGCCATCGACGCGCGGCAGCAGCGAGGTGGTGCCGGTTGCCGCCTGAATGACGTCGTCATAGGCCTGCAAACCCGCATAGGGCCCGTCCGAACCGAAGCCGACGCAATGGACGTAGATGATGTCGCGGTTGAGCGCGCTGACCGCCCCGTAATCGAAGCCGAGCCGGGCAATGGCCTCGGCGCGGACATTATGAATGAAGATGTCCGCTTCGCCCAGCATCTCGCGCAGGCGGGCAGCGTCCGCCTCCTGCTTGAGATCGAGCACCAGCGATCTCTTCCCGCGATTGAGCGCGATGAAACCGGGCGCCATGCCCCTGGTAGCCGCCGGCTTGGCGCTGTGGCGATAGACGTCGCCGGTGGGCGGCTCGATCTTAATGACTTCGGCGCCGTGATCGGCGAGGATCTGGGTCGCATAGGGGCCGAAGACGACGCTCGTCATATCGACGATGCGCACCCCTTCGAGCATCGGCTTGCCGTCGGACGGGGCGATCACCGGCGCATTTCCTAGATCAGCTCCTTCAGCTGAATGTCGGTATCGGCCAGAAGCTCGATATCAACCCGCTCGGGGCCCTTTTCGAGCATCTTTCGCCCCTGAACATAGTCCTTCATCATATTGACGCAGTCGAAGGCGATCGGGCGGCCCTCTCGCAGATAGACGACGGTGAACCTGCGATCTGCCGGATCACCGCGCAGGACGGTCGCATCGTAGCCAACATTGAGCCCGGCGGTCTGCAGCTTCAAATCATACTGGTTGGACCAGAACCAGGGCAGGGCGTGATACGGCTCCTTTTCGCCCATGATCGCGCGGGCGGCGGTGTTCGCCATGTCGTGCGCGTTCTGAACCGATTCGAGGCGCAGGACGGCGCTGTCGGCGAAAGGATTCGCATGCGCGGCGCAGTCGCCGATCGCGTAGATGTCATCGAGCGTCGTGCGGCAATAGACATCGACGTCGACCCCGTTCGATCCCGCCGCACCCGCGGCGATCAGCGGCGCGACTGCGGGCACGATACCGATGCCGACCACGACCATGTCGCAAGGCAATGTCTCACCGTCGCCTAGCGTGACGCCGCCGACCGCGCCGTCCTCTCCGACGATCTGCGCGACTTCGGTACCGAGCCGGAAATCCACCCCCCGCTCGCGGTGTTGGGCCTCGTAAAAGCTCGCCAGATCCCGCCCGGCAACGCGCGGGAGCAGCCGGTCCTGCATCTCGACGACGGTGACTTCGCAGTCCAGTCCGCGCAAGACCGCCGTCGCCTCGAGTCCGATATAGCCGCCGCCGATCACGACAGCGCGGCGCGCGCCGGCCTCGAGCGCACGGATCATCGCATCGGCATCGCGTTTGTCGCGCACGTAGAAGATGCGTTTGAAACTGGCCCCCGGCACGCCCAAACGCCGCGGGTCGGCGCCGCCGGCCCAGATGAGCTTGCGATAACCGATGGTCGCATCATCGGAGAGGGTCAATGTGTGCGCCCGCGGATCGATCGCAATTACGCCCGCCCCGAGCCGCAGCTCGATGCCCTTGTCCGCCCAGAAGCTTTTGGGCCGGATCATGATCCGGTCGAAGCTCTTGTCCCCGGCGAGATATTCCTTGGAAAGCGGCGGGCGTTCGTAGGGCGGCGCCGTCTCGCGGCCGATCAGCATGATCGAGCCCTCGTGCCCCCGCTGGCGCAACGCGATCGCCGCCTGCGCGCCGCCATGGCCGGTGCCGACGATTACCACGTCTGCCGACGTCGATCCGGCGCGCGGCGATTGTTCCCTCTCGCTCATAGCAAGCGGTGCGTTCGCCCGAAACCGGCGCGCTCGTCAAGGTGAACCTTTGATGGGCGAACTCCGCGTGCCTACCGCTCCAGCAGGTTGCGCGCTTGGCTGGCGATCTGGGCGAGCGCGGCGGGAGCGACGGGAGGATGCGCCTGTGCGCGCGTCACCATCGAGCGGAATTGATCGACCGCCGCGGCATTGCCTTCGGCCCATTTGGCGATCGCAGCCTGCGGATCTTCCTTTCCGAGCTTGGAGCGCATCAGCCGGCGCAGGTAGTCGAGCCGCATGTGCTGGAAATCGCGCGCCAAACCATCGACCAAGAGGCGTTCCCAGACATCGGAGGGCGACATATGCGCCGCCGTCCCCTGCGCCCAGTCGAGACCGATGCGCGAGCCGATATCGACAAAGGCGCGGGTCAGCTCGGCCGCGTCGATCCCGGTCTTCAGCGCCAAGCTCGCGAGCCCGACCGAACCGTCATAATCGAACAGGTTCGCCACCCGTTTGGCCAAGGCCTGCGGCGCGCCTCGATCGATAAGCAGCGTGCGTAGCGCGTCGGAGCGCTCGGCGGTTTCGCCCAGGATCAGCTCCTCGCGCCCCGCGCACAACGTCTCCACACCGCCGCGCAGCCGCTCGACCATGTTGCCGGCCTCGACCCGGCCGGAGGCCGTGCGCAAGACGTCGGACATGAGATTGCCGACCGCCGCCGCAAGCCGATCGAGCAACAGCAGCCGTGCGCCCTCGTTCATCTGCTGCGCGTCGATGTCCTGCCACAGCGCCTTGAGATCGAACAGCCGCTCGACCACGATGAAGGCCGCGGCGACATCGCTCAGCGCGACTCCCTCTTCTTCAGGCAATTCGAAGGCGTGGACGAGGCCCAGCCGGTTGACGATCCGGTTGGCGAGATCGGTCGCGATTAGCTCACGGCGCAGCTGATGGTTCTTGATCTGGCTCTTGAACTTGTCCTGCATCGGCCCGGGAAACATCGCGACGAGATTGCTTTCGAGAACCGGGTCGTCGGGCAGCCCGCTCTCCTCGATGGCGTCCTGCAGCGCGAGCTTCGCGGTCGACAGCAGCACCGCAAGCTCGGGCCGGGTCAGCCCCTGGCCATCGGCGGCGCGGCGCAGGAACGTGTCGCTGTCGGCAAGCCCCTCGGTCTGCCGGTCGAGCAGGCGCATATCCTCGAGCTGTTCCATCAGCCGGATATAGGCCGCGCTCGCATCCGAGCCGCCGCTTTCGGCGATCGACAGGGCCAGTGCCTGCAGGCGATTATCCTCGAGCACGATGTCGGCAACCTCGTCGGTCATACGCCGCAAAAGATTGTTGCGCCGCGTCTCGGTCAGCTCGCCATTGCGGCGCGCCGCGGCGAGCGCGATCTTGATGTTGACCTCGTTGTCCGAGCAATCGACGCCGCCGGAATTGTCGATGAAATCGGTGTTGATGCGCCCACCGCGCAGCGCGAAAGCGATCCGCCCGGCCTGCGTGATACCGAGATTGGCACCCTCGCCGATGACCTTGGTGCGCAGGTCGCGCGCATCGACGCGCAGGCGATCGTTGGCCGGATCCCCGACTTCGACATGGTTCTCCGTTTCCGACTTCACATAGGTGCCGATCCCGCCGAACCAGAACAGATCGACCGGCGCCTTGAGCACGGCGCTGATCAGTGCATCGGGCTCGATCTCCTTCTCCTCGATGCCGAGCATCTTCTGCGCCTTCTTCGACAGCTTGATCCGCTTCGAATCGCGCGAATAGACCCCGCCGCCCTTCGAGATCAGCGACTTGTCATAATCGTCCCAGCTCGAGCGCGGCAGCTCGAACAAGCGCGCGCGTTCCTTCCAGCTGGTGGCGGGATCGGGGTCGGGGTCGATGAAGATGTGCCGGTGATCGAAGGCGGCGACGAGCTTGATAGCCTTCGAAAGCAGCATGCCATTGCCGAAGACGTCGCCCGACATGTCGCCGCAGCCCGCCACGGTAATGGTGTCGTTCTGCACATCGACGCCCATTTCGAGGAAGTGGCGTTGCACGCTGACCCAGGCGCCGCGTGCGGTGATGCCCATCGCCTTGTGGTCATAGCCGTTGGAGCCGCCGCTCGCGAAGGCGTCGTCTAGCCAGAAGTCGCGCGTTTTGGCGATCGCGTTGGCGACGTCGGAGAAGCGCGCGGTGCCCTTGTCCGCCGCGACCACGAAATAGGGATCCTCGCCGTCGAGGATGCGGACGCATTCGGGATGCACGACGCGGTCCTCGACGATGTTGTCAGTGACCGAGAGGAGCGTGCGGATGAAGACCTCGTAGCTCGCTTGGCCCTCTGCCGCCCAGGCGTCGCGGTCAGGCGCGGGGGAGGGCAGCTGCTTGGGATAGAAGCCGCCCTTGGCCCCGGTCGGCACGATGACCGCGTTCTTGACCTTCTGCGCCTTCATCAGCCCGAGGATCTCAGTGCGGAAATCGTCGCGCCGGTCCGACCATCTGAGCCCTCCGCGTGCGACCGCCCCGGCGCGCAGGTGAATGCCTTCGACCCGGCGCGAATAGACGAAGATCTCGCGCCATGGCACGGGCTTGGGGATGCCCGGGACGCGGCTCGAATCGAGCTTCAGGGCGAGCGCTTCGTTGGCGGCGGGTGCGAAAGCGTTGGTCCGCAGCACGGCGTCGATCACCGCGCGGTACAGCCTCAGCAGCCGATCGTCGTTGATCGCCGAGACCGAACCGAGACCGCGCCGATAGCTGGCGATCGCCGAAGCAATCGCCTCGTCGCGGTCCCCTTCGAAAGAGGGGTCGTGACGCGCGCAGAACAGGTCGATGATCGCCCCGGTGACGCTGGGCGCGCGTTGCAGCGCATCGACCACGGTGTAGATCGTGAAGCCCATGCCGACCTGGCGCAAATAGCGGTAGATCGCGCGTAGCCACACCGCCTCGCGCGCGCCCAGCGTGGTCGAGGTGACCAGACGGTTGAACGGATCGTCCTCCGACTGGCCGTTTAGGACCGCAGCAATCGCGGCTTCGATGGCGTCGGCGCGGTCCAGCATCGTCTCCGCATCGCTCCCTTGCGGCGCCTCGATCGCGAATTCGTGGATCGTGCCCAGCCGACCATCGTCGAGCCGCGTCGGCATTTGCGACAGCACCCGGAAACCGAAATTTTCGAGCGCGGGGACCGCGTCGGACAGCGCCATCTTGCCGGTCGCATGATAGATCTTGAGCCTCAGGTCGCTGGCCGGGTCGTGATCGATGCGATAGAGGCGGCAGGTGCGCTGATCGGGAGCGGCGCTGCCGGCGATGGCGCGCAGTTCAATGATGTCGCGCGCGGCTTCGCTGGCGCCGTAGCGCGCGCGGTAGCTCGGTGGGAAGGCCCCGGCATAACGCTGCGCGATGGCCGTCACCCGGGCGCTTTCGTCATGTTCGGCAAGATGCGCTTCGACCGCTTCGTTCCAACCCTTGAGAAGGTCGATGATCTCGCCTTCGATCCGCGGCGCATCGGGCATGGTACCGACCTTGCGCGAATCGAGCAGGAACTGGAGCAGCGCCAGCGTGCTGCCCTCGACCTCGAGGCTCCAGCTGAGAAGGTCGAGCCCGGTGGTCTTGGTCAGCAGGTCCTGGATCTGCAGGCGAGTGCCGGTCGAGAGGTAGTCGCGCGGCAGCCAGACGAAGGCGAAGACGTGACGTTCGAGCGCCGATTGGACCAGGACGAGGCGCGGGCGGGGCCGGTCGACGAGGCTCATCATCGCCGTCGCGAGCCGCTTGGTATCCTCCTCGGCGAAGGCAATCAGCAGATCGTGCGGCAGCGTGGTAAACGCGTGGACCAGCGCCTTGCCGGTATGTCCGCTGGGATCGAAATCGAGCGCTTCGGTTATATCGCCGAGCGCGCGGCGAAGAACGGGCACGTCATAGGGCTGCGCGGCGAGCGCGGCGCTGGTCCACACGCCGGCGTGGATCGAGAGCGCCGTGACCTTGCCATCCTTCGCCCCGCCTTCGCGCAACGGCACGATGAACAGGTCGAGCGGGACGCGGCGATGGACGTTGGACAGCCGGTTGGACTTGACGATCAGCAGCTCGTCCGCGGTCTTCGGATTGTCGAACCAGTCGAAGGCGAGGTCGTAGGACGCATCGGCGAGCAACGCCTTCGCGCTCTTGCGGCAGATGCCCAAGATGGCGCTTTCCTTGCCCTCGCGGTCGCGGGTCAGATGCCCGAGCTGGGTCAGCATCCCGCTGTTCAACCATTCGAGCAGCGCCCGGCTTTCCTCGTCGCCGATCTGCGCTGCATCCTCCTCCATGGCGGCGCGCATTTTCTGCCAGTCGGTCACCGCGGCGCGCACATCGCCGAGCATCATCCGCAGATCGGCGATCAGCTTCCGCCGCTGACGCGCATCGACGCGCGGGGTCTCGATATAGATCAGCGATTCCTCGCTAGCACCTTTCTGCAGGCCCTGATTCTCGATCCCCTTCAGTTCGCCCTCTTCGTCGCGCGCGACGCAAACCACCGGGTGCAGCAATTGATCTATGCTGAGGCCGTGCGCGGTAATGGTCGAGGCGATCGAATCGACCAGGAACGGCATGTCGTCATTGATGATTGCGATGCGCAGCCGCCGCTCGTTCGTGTCGGATTCGAAGTTCACGGCCGAGCGTGCCGGCGCGCGTTTTTGGGCGGTTTCGAGCAGGAACCGCGCCGCGCTTTCCAAAGCGCCGCGCGCCACCTGCTCGTCGCCCGGAAGGATCGAGGCTTCGAGTTGCTCGGTTATCGCCCTGATGAGGGCCTTGGACTGAGCGGTCTTCGCAGCGGGACTGCCCGCCGTCTTGTTCGCGGTTTTAGTGGAGGTCTTCTTTTTGGTCTTGGGAGCCTTGGAAGCGTTTTTCGCGCCGGACTTCGCACTCATTGCCGATACTCCTGCATCCTCGGCACCGGGGCGGAGGGTGTGAAATTATCGTGTCCCGGCCGGTTTGAATCGTGCCGGGGCCATTACAAGCAAGTGAGGGGGCGGCGCAAGCGCAGCGCGGCCCCGCGCTCGCCCCTAGCCGGCCGGCACGCTGAACGCATCGAGCGTCAATTCGAGCGAGCGCAGCCGCGCGCCCGGATCGAATGTTGCGCCGCACAAGATGATCTCGTCAGCTCCCGTGCGCGCCACGAAACCCTCGATGGCGTCGCGCACGTCCCCCGGCGTACCCACCGCCGCGGCCTGCCCGAGATGATCGAGCATGGCCCGCGCCGGAGCGGGCAGGGACTGCGTGTAATCGGTGATCGGCGGCGGCAATCTGCCCGGCGTCCCGGTGCGAAGCGCGACGAAGCTTTGTTGCTGGCTCGACGCGATCAGGCGCGCGTCTTCCGCGCTATCGGCGGCGAAGACGTTCATCGCGACCATCACATGCGGTTTTGCGAGTGCGTCGGAGGGCTGGAAGTCGCGGCGGTAGAGCGCGAGCGCCTCGTCGAGATGATCGGGCGCGAAATGGGCGGCGAAGGCGTAGGGCAGACCGAGCCGCGCGGCGAGCTGCGCGCCGAACAGGCTCGAGCCGAGCATCCATAGTTCGACCTTCGCGCCGAGGCCCGGGGTCGCGGCGATGGGCAGTTCGACATCGCCGGTCAGAAGCGCGCGCAGTTCCACCACGTCCTGCGGGAAATATTGCGAAGCGGCGGCCAGATCCTTGCGGAGCGCGCGCTGCAATTCGGGCCCCGCCCCCGGTGCCCTGCCAAGCCCCAGATCGATCCGTCCGGGGAACAGCGCATCCAAAGTCCCGAATTGTTCGGCGATCTGGAACGGCGTGTGGTTTGGGAGCATGATCCCGCCCGAGCCGATGCGGATATGCTGCGTCGCGTTGCCGATATGCGCGAGCACGACCGAGGTCGCACCGCCCGCAATGCCCTCCATCGCATGGTGCTCGGCGACCCAAAACCGCTTGCAACCCAGCGCCTCCGCTTCGCGCGCAAGCTGAGTGGTGGCGGCGAGCGCCTCGCGCACCCCCTCCCCTTCGCGCACGGGGACGAGATCGAGCACTGAAAAGGCGGTCATAGCGGTGCCTCGACTTGTGGCTGAGCCGATGTGGCAGGGGCCGGTGCGATTGGGGGCGGGCCGAGCTGCGCGAGATAATCTTGCGCCGCGAGCGCCGCGGGGCTCTCGGGGGCCAGGTCAATAAGCGACTGCCAGCTTTCGCGCGCCGCGTCTTCGCGCCCGGTCAGCACTGCGATAACGCCCGCCTCGAGCCCGATGGCCGGCGCGCGCGGGGCATGCGTGCTCGCCTGTTCAATCGCCGCCTGCGCTTCGCCGAGTCGCTCCATCCGACGCAGCAGCGTCGCCTTCAACAGCCAGGTGTCAGCATTCTCGGGCTGCAGTTCGAGCGCTTCGTCGAGTTCGGCGAGTGCCGCGTCGGGCTCGTCCATGCTGACGAGCACCCGGGCCAGATCGGTCGCGGCGATCGCGCGAAGCGGGGCCGAAGCGGCGGCGCGCGCATCGGCCTTGGCCTGTGACAAGAAGGCACGGGCCTGCGCGACATCGCCCGCGGCGAACGCGGCGTTGCCGGCCATTGCGCCGAACCGCGCCCGCACCCGCGTATCTCCCTCGCCGCTTCCATCGCGCGCCGCGATGAAGGCCGCGACGGCATCGTCCCAAAGTTCGAGCTGCGTTGCAGCAAGGCCGAGGCAGTGATTGGCGAGCACGCGCTGCTCTGCGCTCGTCTCGTTGCGCCGCAATTGCGCCAGGCTGTGCGCACGGGCAGCCTCGTCCGGAAGCAGCGCGAGGCATGACGCGAGCCAAGCGCTTTGGGGGTTGTCGGAAAGCGCCGCCGCCTCGTCCTCGCGCGGAGGGCGGTTGAGTAATTCGTCGGGCGGGCCGAGCGTATCGGTCGCGGTGGGATTGGGGCCGACCTGAAGTGCGGCGGCGAGAAGAGTGGCGGTAAGCAGCATGTCCGGGCCGGAATTGTCCTGATATCAGTAGAAGCCGTGCACCACGCTTTGCAGCAAGGCGATGTCCTGCTCGCGCGACAGGCGGTGGTCGCCGTCCTTAACCAGCGTCACCTGTATGCTCTCCGAACGCAGCGCCTCTGCCAGCCGCAGGCTTGTCTTCCATGGCACCTCCTCGTCGCGCTGGCCGTGGAGAAGATGGGTGCGGGCGTCGATGGGGATCACGTCGTCCAGTTGCAGCTGCCGCTCGGCGTCAGCGAAGAAGCCGGGGTGGGTGGGCGTGGGCTCGGGGCCATAGGGGTTGTATTCGTAAATCACTTCGCCCCCGGCGAGAGCCGCGCGCTGAGCCTCGTCATAGGCCCAGCGGGTGAAATCGGGCGCCGCGGCGATGCCGATCATTCCGGCGAGCCGATCGCCCAGTCCTCGTGCCACCAGCAGCATCAGCCAGCCGCCCATCGACGAGCCGACCAGCAACACCTCGCCGCGCACCCGCTCCTCGATCAGCGCCAGCACCTCGTCGCGCCAACGCGACAGCGTCCCTTCGGCGAAATCGCCCTCGCTCTTTCCGCAACCCGAATAATCGAGCAGCAGGCAGGGCCGCCCCGCCTCGCGCGCCGCGCCGAGCAGCGCCTCGGCCTTCGAACCGGCCATGTCGGACATGTAGCCGGGCAGGAAGACCAGCGTCGGGCCGTTACCGATGATATGGCGATAGGCGATGCGGCGCGCCTCAGGCGTGCCCGCGGCGATGTCGAGATGCTTGATATCGTGCATGTGGTGGCCCCTTCTGGCTTGCATGACCGGCCTTCGGCAAGACTTCGCGCGTTTTGCGAGCCGAATTGTCATGCAGCGGCAATGCGTGCGACCTAGGCAGTCGCCATGATCAAGACGGACACTCTCCCCCAGCCCCCCCGCGCTCCGGGCCTTACCCGGCGCGGGATCTTCGCACTTGTCGGCAGCAGTGCCGCGCTCGCCGCAGCGCCCGCGGCAGCGCGCGGTTTCGGCAGCGGCTTCACGCATAATGTCGCGAGCGGCGAGCCGCAGGCGGACAGCGTGCTGCTGTGGACGCGCTTCGTCGCCGATGGGCCGACGATACTCGAATGGCAGGTCGCCGAGGACGATGGTTTTGCGCGGATCGTCGGCGAAGGGCAGACCACTGCTTCGCCGGATCGCGATTTTTGCGCCAAGGCGATTGCCGATGGCCTATCGCCGAACCGCTGGTATTTTTACCGCTTCGTCGCGCCCGGCGGCGCCATGTCGCCCGCCGGTCGCACTCGCACCCTGCCGCAGGGGCCGACATCGCGCTTTCGCATGGCGGTGTTTTCCTGCTCCAATTTCGGCTTCGGCTATTTCAATGCCTATGCGCATGCTGCCGAGGCCAACGATGTCGATCTCGCGGTGCATCTGGGCGACTATATCTACGAATACGGCTCCGACACCTATCCCAGCGAAAGCCAGCGCCATCCCGACCGCATTGCGTTGCCGGGGAAGGAGATCGTCGCGCTCGCCGATTATCGCCTGCGTTACGCCACCTACCGGGCCGATCCCGACCTCCAGCGACTGCATCAGGTCCTGCCGATGGTCGCCGTGTGGGACGATCACGAGAGCACCAACGACAGCTGGAAGGACGGCGCGCAGAACCATCAGCCTGAAACCGAAGGTTCGTGGGAGGTGCGCAAGGCGATCGCGAAACAGGTCTATCGCGAATGGATGCCGGTTTCGGACGAACCCTATGCCGCCTACGATATCGGCGATCTCGCCACGCTGTTCCGGCTCGACACCCGGTTGGAGGGGCGCGAGCAGCAATTCAGTTTCGAGACCGTGCTGGCCGGGCAAAGCGATCCGGACGCGATGATGGCCGCGCTTACCGCGTTTCGCGACGGCGATTATGCGCAGCCCGGTCGCCAGCTCCTAGGGCAGGCGCAGGAGCGTTGGCTGCTCGACGGATTGGCCGCGTCGCGGGCAAGCGGCAGGACGTGGCAGGTGCTGGCGCAGCAGGTGCTGATTGGTAAGCTCTCCTCGCCCCCCGGCCTGGCCGAGGAGCTTGGCGACGGCGTTCCCGATTTCATCCGCTCCCGGATGATGGCGGCCGGCCTTGCGAGTCGCGCCGAACTGCCGCTCAATATGGATGCCTGGGACGGCTACCCTGCCGCCCGCTCGCGCCTGTTCGAAGGGGCGCTCGCGGCCGATGCCGATCTCGTCGTGCTGGCCGGTGACACGCATAATGCTTGGGTCTTCGATCTGGGACATGAGGGCGCGCGGGTCGGCGTCGAATTCGGCACCGCCTCGGTCAGCTCGCCTGGCTTCGAAGGCTATCTGTCGATGATGGCGCCAGACCGGATGGCGCGGCTGGTGGTCGATGCCAATCCCGAGCTGCAATGGGCCGACACCTCGCAGCGCGGCTACATGATGATCGAACTGACGCCTAAGAAAGCGGCGAGCGAATATCGCTTCACCGGGAATGTGCGCCAGCGTTCGGCCCGGCTTGCCGCGATACACCGCGTCGAAGTCCCTGCCGGCGCACGAAAATTCGCGGTCTGACCCTTGGAACCAAGCGCGCCCTTCGCGTGTTGAACCGAGCAAAGGAGATACCAATGCTCGGTAAGATTATCGGAGCCGCAATCGGCGGCGGAATCGCGAAAAAGGCGCGCGGCATGGACGGCACGACCGGTGCCATGGTCGGCGCGGCCATTCCCTTTATCCTCGGCCGGCTGAGCATCCCCGGAATGCTCGCGCTGGGAGCCGGGGGGTATCTGGTCAAGAAGATGCTCGCCGACAATGAAATGCCCAAACCCGCGCGCGACACCGCGCCGGTGGCAAGCGTTCCTCAGCCCGTGACGTAACCTGAGCGTTGGGGATACACCTGGAAGACTGACGGGGTCGGCAGCATCGTCTGTCGGCCCCCTTTTTTTAGCGCGGACCGGCGTCGTCGCGGCTGAATATTTCCTCGATCGCGAGCCCGAACACCTCCGCGATCCGAAAGGCGAGGGGCAGCGAGGGATCGTAGCGGCCCTTCTCGATCGCATTGACGCTCTGCCGACTGACCCCGAGCCGATCGGCCAAATCCTGCTGCGACCAGTCGCGCATCGCGCGCAGCACCTTGAGGCGGTTTTTCACGCGCGCCACCGCACGATAGGCGCCGCAAGCCCCAGCATGGCCAGCCACAGGACGCCGATCCATTGCGGGCCTGCGGGAACGACGTCGTAAACTTCGAGAAACTGCCACACCGTGACGATCGCCAGCATCGCGCCAGTGGCCAGCAGCACTTGCTTCACGAACAGTTGGCGCTGATATTCGTCGTCGCATTCGACCAATAGTCGAAAGAACATCCCGACGATGGGCAATGCGGTCGCCAACGCGAGAATTACCAATGCGATCGGGGCCGGATCGCTCGCCCGGGCGTAGGTGAGGCCGGCAAACAGGACAATCATGTAAGCGGTGATGAAAGCGACGATTCGGATCGTGTAAGCGCGCATGTATTTCGGCATCGGCATGGAAAGCTCCTTTGCTCTAATGTAAAGCGAGCTTTACCCAGCGATAGCAGGATGTCAATGACGCTTTCCATATTGGCGCGAGAACTTTCCTTTTCCTGAGACCCCCAAACCAGCGGATGACAGGTTCGCGACAAATCGCTATCCGCGGCTCATGGCACGCATGCTGACTACGACCACAACCACCACGACCTCGGGCGACCGGGGGCGTTTGCGGTTGGGTTAAGCTCAGCATCGCAGCGCCGCCCGGTTTCGGGCGGCGCGGTGTCCTCCCGAAATCGGATCGACATTCCCACACCGCCCTTCCGGCATGCGCCCTCTTGTCCTAAGGCGCGCGCCGAACCCGATGCGTGGAAGAGACGAAGCCGACCATGACCGAACTTCTCAAGATCAGCCTGCCCGATGGATCGGTGCGCGAGATGGATGCGGGCTCGACCCCGGCGGATGTGGCCGCAGCGATCGGGCCTGGCCTTGCCAAGGCGGCGCTGGCCGCGCGCGTCGATGGCGAGGTGCGCGATCTGAACCGGCCTTTCGACGGCGATGCTCAGCTCGCGCTGATCACGGCGAAGGACGAGGAAGACGCGCTCGAACTCGCGCGCCACGACTACGCCCATGTCCTCGCCGAGGCGGTGCAGGCACTTTACCCCGGCACGCAGATCACCTTCGGTCCGGCGACCGATGACGGCTTCTACTACGACGTCATGGCGCCCGCCTCGCGCGAGCCGTTCTCCATGGACGATCTCCCCGCGATCGAGGAAAAGATGCGCGAAATCATCAAGGCGGACAAACCTCTCGTGCGTGAGGTCTGGACGCGCGAGCAGCTGATCGAGAAGTGGGAGAGCGAAGGCGAGGCGTTCAAGGCTGAATGGGCCAAGGAACTGCCCGAAGATGAGGAATTGACGGTATACTGGTCGGGCCGACCCGGAGATAAAGACTCCTGGCTCGACATGTGTCGCGGCCCACATCTTGCCTCGACCGGCAAGCTCGATCCGCAGGCCTTCAAGCTGATGCGCGTTGCCGGAGCCTATTGGCGCGGCGACCAGAAGAACGCGCAGCTCACGCGCATCTACGGCACCGGCTGGCTCAATAAGAAGCAGCTAAACCAGCACCTCATGCGGCTGGAGGAAGCCGCCAAGCGCGATCACCGCAAGCTGGGGCGCGAGATGGACCTCTTCCACCTCCAGGAAGAGGCGCATGGCAGCGTCTTCTGGCATCCCAAGGGCTATCGCATCTGGCGCGAGCTCGAAGCCTATATGCGCCGCAAGATGGATGGCGGGGGCTACCGCGAGATCAAGACGCCGCAGCTCATGGATGTGCGCCAATGGACCGCATCGGGTCACTGGGGCAAATATGCCGAGAACATGTTCGCGGTGCCCGATATGGTGCCCGAAGTGGACGAAGACGGCGAAGCGGGCGCCGCGCCAAAGGTTGCGGACGACGCCGATTGGATGGCGATCAAGCCGATGAACTGTCCGGCGCACGTGCTGGTCTTCAAGCAGGGCATCACCTCCTATCGCGACCTGCCGATCCGGCTGGGCGAAATGGGCTGCTGCCACCGCAACGAGCCGCACGGCGCGCTCCACGGCCTGATGCGCGTGCGCCAGTTCACGCAGGACGATGCGCACATCTTCTGCACCGAAGACCAGGTGGTCGAGGAAGTGCGCCGTTTCTGCGCGCTCGCTGCCGAGGTTTACGAGGATTTCGGCTTCACCTTCGCGATCAAGCTCGCCCTGCGCCCGGAAAAGCGCCTGGGCTCGGATGCCGACTGGGACAAGGCCGAGCAGGAATTGCGCGATGCCGTGGCCGAAGCGGGCATGGACAATGAGGAGTATGGCTGGGAGGAGCTTCCCGGCGAAGGCGCTTTCTACGCGCCCAAGCTCGAATGGCACCTCACAGACGCGATCGGGCGCACCTGGCAGGTCGGCACAATCCAGGGCGACCGCGTGCTGCCCGAACGGCTCGATGCGATTTATGTGGGCGAGGACGGCGAGAAGCACCGCCCCGTCATGCTCCACCGCGCGATCTTCGGCTCGTACGAGCGGTTTATCGGCATCCTGATCGAACATTATGCCGGGCGCTTGCCGGTATGGCTCGCCCCGACGCAGGCCTTGGTCGCGACCATCGTCTCGGACGCGGATGGTTACGCGAAGGAAGCGGTGGCAAAGCTCGAGGCGGCAGGCATCCGCGTCGCGTCAGATCTGCGCAACGAGAAGATCAATTACAAGGTGCGCGAACACTCGCTCGCGAAGGTCCCGCACTTGCTCGTAGTGGGCAAACGCGAAGCCGAGGAAGGCACGGTCGCGGTGCGCACTCTTGGCGAGAAAAAGCAGCGCGTGATGAGCCTCGATGAGGCGATCGTGATGCTGAAGGAAGGCGCGACACCGCCCGATCTGCGCGGTTAAAGCGCGAAAGGGGTCAGAGCGGCAGCGGTGCGCCTGCAAAAATCAGCGCCGCTCCGCAGGCGAGCACGATGACGCTGCGGAGCGCTTCGATGCTGTGTTCATCGATCACGGCGTAGGTGCTGCGCGAAAGGGCGATGGCTTTGCTCATATGCCCTATTGTCCGCTGCAAATCCTAACGCGGGGTTAAGGTCTTCAGGCGCTCGGCATCTGTTGGCTCGCGCAATGGAAGCCGCCCCCGCCTGCAAGCACCGCCTCTGCGCGAAGGCCGATGGTTTTGCGGTCGGGGAAGCGCGCCGCGATCGCCTCGACGCCCGCTTCGTCATGGGGCGATCCGAAGGTGGGGACGACGACAAGGTTGCTGGTGATTGCGAAGTTCACGTAGCTCGCCGGTTCGATCTCGCCATCGCGCGTGATCCGCCCGGGTGAAGGTATGCGGACCAACTCGACCCCGAACCCTTCCGCCCGCCGCGCGGCATCGGCGTAGATTTCGGCGTTGGGATCGTCATCCCCGGTCGCTTCCGGGACGACCAGCCGGTTCGGGCCGACGAAGCGCGCGAGGTTGTCGACATGGCCGTCGGTGTGATCGTTTATGAGCCCATCGCCTAGCCACAGCACCCGGTCGAAACCTAACGTTACAGAAAGCTCGGACTCGATCGCGTCGCGCGTCATGGCCGGGTTGCGGTTGGGGTTGAGGAGGCATTGCTCGGTCGTCGCGACCAGCCCGGTGCCATCGCCGTCCACCGCGCCTCCTTCGAGGATCATCGACGAACTCTCGACCTCGAGCCCAGCATCGCGCGCGAGCTCTGCCCCGATGGTTAAGTCGCCCGGCATCCGGTACTTCTCACCCCAGCCGTTGAACGCAAAGCGGCGCGCCTCGCGGCCGTCCTCTCCGAACACGACCAGCGGCCCCGTATCGCGCAGCCAGATGTCGCCATAGGCGCGGCGTTCGAGCGTCACCGCCTCGCTCACCAGCGAGCGGGCGCGCGCTTCGTTGGCATCGTCGCGGACCAGCAGGCGGACCTCCTGCCCGCTATCCGCGACCGCATTGGCGAATGCGGCGATCTGCTCCTGCGCGGGTTCCAGCCAGCCCGGCCACTCCTCTGCCAAATGCGGAAAGCCGATCCACAGCCAGTCCTGCGGCGCCCATTCGGGCGGCATCAGCACAGACATGGGTCGGCCTGCCAGATCAGCATCCGCTTTCCGCACTGGCGCAGGCTTCGTCGCGCGTCCGGCGGAACTCGTCGCCCTCGTTCCAGTTGGGCCAGCTCGTGCTTTCCGCGAGCATCCGGCCCATCCGGTAGAACAGCTGGAGGTCCTGCATCACGCCCGACCAGTCCCAATTCTCGTCGAACTCGTCCTTTGGCCCGTGATAGCGGTTCTCGCGGTATTCCGCGGCCAGCGCCGCGCCTGCTTCGCGCCCGCCCTCGACGAGGTCTTCCCCGCCATCGACGTAGAGCATCGGCACGCCTTCCTTGGCGAAGGCGAAGTGGTCGGAGCGGTAGTAATAGCCCGCTTCCGGGTTCGGGTTTGGCGTGGGCGTGCGGCCATCGGCTTCGAGGGCGGCATCCAGGAATTGATCCAACTGCGACTTGCCCGGACCCACGACCGTCACGTCCTGCGATGGTCCGGCGACAAGGAAGGCGTCCATGTTGATCCCGCCGACGGTCTGGTCGAGCGGGTAGATCGGGTTTGCGGCATAGTAATAGGCGCCGAGCAGTCCGGATTCCTCCGCGGTCACCGCGAGGAACACGAGGCTGCGCCGCGGCGCGCCCGCCTTCACATGCGCTTCCGCGAGCGCGACGAGCGCGGCGGACCCCGTCGCATTGTCGACCGCGCCGTTGCAGATGTCGTCGCCATCGGGTGCGGGCGTGCAGCGCCCGAGATGGTCCCAGTGCGCGGTGTGGATGACGTATTCCTCCGGCGCCTCGGTGCCGGGAAGGATGCCAATCACGTTTTGCGATGTGAAGGTGCGAAAGGTGTTCTCGAAGCTGGTCGAGGCGGTCATGCCCAGCTCGACCGCAGCAAAGTCTTCCGTTTTTGCAGCGGCGGTCAGCTCGTCGAGATTCTGTCCGGCGGCGGCGAGGATTTCGCGCGCGACCTCTTTCTGGACCCAGCCATTCATCGTGGTGAGCGGCGGCGGATTATCGCCGCGCGCGGCATAGGCCTGCGGGCCCGACCACGAGCTTTCGACCACGTTCCAGCCATAGCTCGCCGGCTGGGTATCGTGCACGATCAGCGCGGCGGCCGCACCTTGCCTTGCGGCCTCTTCGTATTTGTAGGTCCAGCGCCCGTAATAAGTCATGGCGCGTCCGTTGAAGGTGCCTTCCAGCCCCTCGGTCTCGAAATCGGGATCGTTGACGAGAATGATGACGGTCTTTCCCGCCACATCGACGCCTTCATAATCGTTCCACCCACGCTCGGGCGCGTTGATGCCGTAGCCGACGAAGACTATCTCGCTGTTCGCAAGCTGGGTGCGTTCTTCTTCCTGATAGGTCACGCCAACCCATTCGCTGCCATAATCGTAGACGAGATCGGTATCGCCATTGGTGATGGTGAGCGGGGCGAAATTGGTGCCCGTGATCTCGATCAGCGGGACTTCCTGCACCCAGCTATCGCCATTGCCCGGCTGAAGCCCAGCGGCCTCGAACCGTTCGCTTAGGAGCGCGACGGTCAATTCCTCGCCCTTCGTGCCCGGCATGCGGCCTTCGAATTCGTCGGTCGAGAGTTCGCGGGTGATGTCGACCATGGTTGCCTGGCTGATATCGCCATCCTCGACCTCGGGAATGTCGAGCGAAGGCTCCGACATGCCTCCCGGTACGACCCCGTCGCATGCCGTCATGAATAGAATGGTGACGGCGAGCGCCAGACCCCGTGTGAACATCGCGAAACCCCTTATCTGCCAATCACGCAATTGCCGCGTTTCTTTCGCAGAGCGCCGCGCGCATCGCAAGCGCGCCCTGCGCCGCTTGCAGGCGGGCCGGCACGCGGCCAAGGAGGCGCGGCCATGACCTCTATCGACTGGACCGACGCCCTTGATCGCGCCCGCGCCAATGCCCCGTTTCTGGCGCGCGCGCTCAGCCGGCAAGAAGAGCTCGCCGACCTTCTGGCGCGGGGGGAAGCGGAGGAGGCGCTCGCCTGGGCAGCGGCGCGCGGGGAATGCGACGATGTCGATATCGGCCTCAGGCGGCATCGCCTTGCGCTCGCAACGACCCTTGCGATCGGCGACCTTGCCGGAGCGTTCTCGCTCGACAGGGTAATGCGCGAGCTCAGTGCGTTCGCCGATCACGCACTCGATACGGCGATTCGTGCCGCTATCCGCGAGCGCACCGGCGAAGATCGCGCCGACGGCTTTATCGCCTTGGCGCTCGGCAAACAGGGGGCGGGCGAGCTCAACTATTCCTCCGATATCGATCCGATCCTGCTCTACGATCCCGAACGCCTGGCGCGGCGCGAGAGCGACGAGCCGGGCGTGGTGGCGCAGCGTTATGCCAAGCGGATCGTCAAATGCCTCTCCGATCTGACGGGCGAGGGCTACGTCCTGCGGGTTGATCTGCGTCTGCGCCCACAAAGCGAGATTAGCCCGCTAGCCGTGCCCCGCGCTTTTGCTCTGACCCATTATCAGGGCGGAGCGCTGGCCTGGGAACGCGCCGCCTTCATTCGTGCGCGCGCGGCGGCGGGGGACCGGGCGGCGGGGCAGGCCTTCCTCACCGAAATCGCGCCCTTCGTATGGCGACAGGCGCTCGATTTCGGCGCGGTAGTGGAAATCCGCGCGCTTACCCAGCGCATACGCGACAGCAGCGAAGGTCCCGCTTCGCCCGGCCCCGGCTTCGACGTCAAGCGCGGCCGCGGCGGGATCCGCGAAATCGAGTTCTTCGCGCAGACCCACCAGCTAATCCATGGCGGGCGCGACCGTTCGCTCAGAGTGCGCGGCACGCGCGCGGCGCTCGACGCACTGGCGGCGGCAGGACGGATCGAGGCGGAGGAAGCACGCGTGCTGGGCGAGCGCTACGATCGGCTGCGGGTGATCGAGCACCGGCTGCAAATGGTGAACGACCATCAGACGCATGTGCTGCCCGCCGGGGCAGCGCTCGATCGGGTCGCGCGGCTCGACGGGCTTTCCGACGGCGCGGCGCTGATCGCGGAGTTGCAGGCTTTGACCGGGCGCACGGGCGCGATCTACGATGCGCTGATCGGCCAGGCCCCCGCTGCGCCTCCCGCGCCTCCGCCCCTCGACGAGCGCGCGCGCTGGCTTCGTGGCCTCGGTTTCGCCAAACCGGCGGCACTCGCCGAACGGATCGGGCGCTGGCGCGATGGCCGCTATCCCTCGATTCGCTCGCCCCAGGCGCTTGAGGCGTTCGACCGCCTCCTGCCTCCCCTGCTCGAAGCCGTTGCCGCAAGCGACGACCCGGTGCGGGCGATCGCGCGGTGGGAGGGCATCATCGAAAAGGTACCCTCGGCGGTTCCGCTGTTCCGCCTGCTGGTCGCCGAACCCGAACTGCTCGAACGGCTGGTCGACGCGCTGACTTTGTCGAAAACGCTCGCCGACGAACTCGCGCGCCGGCCGGAGACGGTGGACGTCCTGATCGAGGACGAGGAGATCGCCTTCGATGGCTTTCGCGAGCGGTTGATCGCGGCAATGCGCACCGGGCCCGAACGCGGCGATTACGAATCAAAGCTCGATTGTATCCGCCACGTTGTGAACGAAGCACGCTTCCGGCTCGGCGTGGCGCTGGTCACTGCGCGGGCCAAGCCCTCGCAGCTCGCCGCCGCCCTGTCGGACACCGCCGAGGCGGCCATCGCCGTCGCGCACGACGCCGCCGCGCGCGAATTCGCGGCGATACATGGCCGAATCGAGGGCAGCGAACTGCTTGTCGTCGGGCTGGGGCGGCTGGGCGGCGGGGCTTTGTCCCACGCCTCGGACCTCGATCTTATCTACCTGTTCACCGGCGGGTTCGAACGTCAATCGGACGGCGAGCGGCCGCTTGGCGCAACGCTCTATTACAACCGTCTCGCCAGCCGGATCAGTTCCGCGCTTTCGGTGCCCACCGCGCAAGGGGCGCTTTACGAGATCGATACGCGGCTGCGACCTCAGGGTAAGCAGGGTCCGCTCTCGGTTTCGCTCGACGCTTTCGCCAAATATCAGCGCGAGGCGGCCTGGACCTGGGAGCACATGGCGCTGGGCCGCGCGCGGGCACTGGTCGGTTCGAACGCGGCGCGTGCCCGGGTGCATCGCATCATTCGCGAGGTGCGCTGTATGGATCGCGACGAAGCGGCGCTGCGCCGCGACGTGCTGGCGATGCGCGAGGAGATGGCGCGGCACAAGCCGCCGCGTGGGCCCCTCGATGTAAAGCTGCTGCGCGGCGGGCTGGTCGATGTCGAATTCCTCGTCCACTATCTTCAGCTGCGCGAGGGGCATGCGCTGGCCGACGGCGAGGACGCGGTGCTGGCGGAGGATTTCGCCTGTGCCATTCCCGCGCTCGCCGCGAAGGGGCTGGTCGAAGCGACACTATGGTCTGCCTACGATCTGATGACCGATACGCTGGTGGCATCGCGCCTACTCGCGCCGGATGCCGGACGCCCTCCGCCCGCCGCCGCGCTGACGCTGGCGCGCGCTTGCGAGCGTGCGACCTATGCCGATCTCGTGCGCGATCTGGACGCGGCCCGGGCGCTCGTGGCAAGGCAATGGTCCGCCACTTTCGGCCTTTCCCTGGAGACATAAACGATGAGCGACCTGCCTGCCGCCGGCGACCAAATGCCCGATATCGCCATGGAAACGCCTGAGGGGGGCAGCGTCAAACCCTCCGATTTTCGTGGCCGGAAGCTCGTCGTGTTCTTCTATCCCAAGGACAACACGCCCGGCTGCACCACCGAGGCGAAGGATTTCACCGCATTGAAGCCCGAATTCGAAAAGGCGGGCGTCGAACTGCTCGGCGTCAGCAAGGATTCGGCGAAGAAGCACCAGAACTTCATCGCCAAGCACGATCTGAAGACCCCGCTCGCCACCGACCCGCAGGAAGACGGCCTGTCCGATGCGCTCGGCATCTGGACCGAGAAACAGATGTACGGGAAGACCTATATGGGCATGGTCCGCACGACCTATCTCATCGATGAAAAGGGAAAGATCGCGCAGGTCTGGAACAAGGTGAAGGTCAAAGGACACGCCGAGGACGTGCTCGAAGCGGCGAAGGCGCTATAGCGGGCGATGGAAAGCGTGGCCGCGGCGATCCGCGCCGCTCTGCTCGAAGGCGATCCGCGCAGCAAATGCATGGCCACTCGCAAGGTCGCGCGGCAGTGGCGCCGCGGGGAGCTCGCCTTCGTGTTCGACGTGGCGATGCCCGACGAGCCCGCGCGCCCGCCCCGGCCCGAGCTCCTAGCGCCCGCCCGGATGCCCAAACGCGGCAAGTTCGGATCCGACCGCGGTCGGATCGCGCTGTGGCATTCTCTCGCGCATATCAAATTCGTCGCGATCGACCTCGCGCTCGACATGGCCGGCCGGTTCGGCGGAGAGATGGGTAAGGACTTCGTCTCTGATTTTCTCAGCGTCGCCGCCGATGAGGCGATGCATTTCGCGCTGCTCGCCCGTAA
The DNA here is from genome assembly GCF_036351135.1 of Erythrobacter sp. Lineage (GTDB taxonomy): Bacteria > Pseudomonadota > Alphaproteobacteria > Sphingomonadales > Sphingomonadaceae > Erythrobacter. The sequence continues at coordinate 47,793 of NZ_JAZBON010000032.1, read as the reverse complement.
GCTCGATGTTCTCGGCAGCCAATACGGAGCGCTGCCAGCGCATGGCGGGCTGTTGCAGGCGGCGCACGAAACGAGCGGCAATGTCGGCGCGCGGCTGGCGGTAGTGCCGATGGTGCTCGAAGCGCGCGGGCTCGACGTTACTCCGGCAACGCTCGAACGGGTCCGCGCGGCGGGTGACGAACAGGGCGGAAAAATTCTCGCACGAATTCTTGACGATGAGATTCGCCACGTGGCGATTGGCACCAAGCATTTCCTCGCTTGGGCGGTATCAAAGGGTATTCAGCCCGAATCTGCATGGAAAAACCTGGCTCGCGCGCATTTTCGCGGAGCCATAAAGCCGCCATTCAACGACTCGGCGCGTCTTGCTGCCGGTCTGTCGCGCGAGTTTTACGCAGACATTGCGAATTAAGTTTTCGACCCGATAACTGACCCCCACGTCACGGGCACATCGGGGCCCAATCCTGTACGTTGCAACGCTTACCCGGCGCCGAAGGTTCCGAGGACAGAACACAAAAGCGTGCAATAACAACACAAATGGCGGATTTCCGCCAGTGAGGACCGGGTCCGCATGATCACCCTTTCGACGCGCACTTTCATCAAAGTCGCCGCCGCCATCGGCTGCGCACCGCTGCTGGTCGCCGCCACGCCGGCCTTTGCCAATTCTTCCGCCAGCGCCGCCGCCGATGTGACCGAGCCGGTTCGCGTTGCCGAGGACGAGACCCTGGCGAATGGCGATGGCCGGTTTCGCGAATTGTTCGCCAGTTGGTCGTCGCTCGATTCGGTGAAGACGCCGCAGCCCGGCGTTCCGGCGAGCATCTTCGAACAGCCGACCGTTTCGGTGCCTTCGCGGATGCCGCTCAACACCGGACGGATTTCCAGTTCTTACGGCATGCGCACCCATCCGGTTCTGCGCAAGCGCCGCGCGCATAAGGGGATCGACCTTGCCGCGCCCACCGGTACGCCGGTCTACGCCACGGCGGACGGGCTGGTCGGGCGTGCCGACTGGTTCTCCAGCTACGGCCTTTATATCAGCATCGATCACGGGGCCGATCTCGAAACGCGCTACGCGCACCTTTCGCGCCTCGCAGTCGCGGCGGGCGACACCGTCAGGAAGGGCGATGTCATCGGCTATGTCGGCTCGACCGGCCGTTCGACCGGTCCGCACCTTCATTACGAAGTGCGCGTCGATGGCGTTGCGGTGAACCCGATCCCCTACATGCAGGAAACCGAGGCGCAGACCCGCCTCGCCGAAACGCAAAGCGATATGATCCCCGGGCGCCGGCGCGTCGGCGCGGGCGGGCAGTAAGCCTCCCGGACAGGATTTGTCCGCCTGGAGGCGGGCCGGACGCAAGGAGAGGGTGTCCGAAATCGGGCGGCGGGTTCATCCCGCCGCCTTTTTCGTTGTTCGAGGCATTTTCGTTTTGGAGGCGGGCGCCGGGCTCTCACCGGCCGCCTGAGCCGGACGCCGTGTGCGAAAGAGGTTGAGTGCCGGCGTGGCGACGTTACGTTCCCGTAGCGAGAGGAACAGCGCATGCCTGCCACAAGGTGGGCGGCCCGGGAGAGACCTATGAGCATGCACCCCATCACCCATGCGGCCAATCGGCCCGATCATCCCGCTGTCATTATGGCGGGAAGCGGGGCGCGTATGAGCTTTCGCGAGATGGACGAGGAGGCCGATCGCTTCGCTCAGCTGCTGCGGGCACGTGGGTTTGGCGAAGGCGATGGGTTCGCGGTGCTGCTCGAAAACCGGATGGAGTTCTTCACCCTCGTCTGGGGGTCGCAGCGATCGGGCACGATGCTGGTGCCGATTTCCTCGCGCCTGACCGCGCCCGAGATCGCCTATATCCTGCGCGATTCCGAAAGCCGTCTCATCATCACCTCCACCGCCTTCGACGAAGTAATTGAGGGGGTGCGCGAGCAATGCCCCGAGGCCGACGTGCTGGTGATGGATGCGGACGGCGAGGAGGATTTCGCCTCGGCCTTGGCCAAGCATCCTGCGGAGCCGATCGCCGATCAGAGCGCCGGCATCGTCATGCTCTATTCTTCGGGGACCACCGGAAGGCCCAAAGGCATCCGTCCCGCTCCGCCTGAGGACCCGGACGTTCAGGCGCCGAACCCGCTGATGGGCCTGGCGATCATGGGCGCAGGGATGCCGACCGACGGCTCGATGGTCTATCTCTCCCCCGCCCCGCTCTACCACGCCGCCCCGATCGGCTGGGCGACCACGGTTCACCGCCTCGGCGGCACTGTCGTGGTGATGGAGAAGTTCGAACCCGAAGCCGCGCTCGCCGCGATCGAGCGATACGGGGTCACCGACAGCCAGTGGGTGCCGACCCATTTCGTGCGCTTCCTCAAGCTCGATCCCGAAATCCGCACCAAGTACGACCTCTCCAGCCACCAGCGCGCCCTGCACGCCGCCGCGCCGTGCCCGGTGCCGATCAAGCGCGAAATGATCGAGTGGTGGGGCCCGATCATCAACGAGTACTATGCCGGCTCCGAAGGCATCGGCATGACGCTGGTCAAGAGCCCCGAGTGGCTCAGCCATCCCGGCAGCGTCGGCCCCGCAATCTACGGCACGCTCCACATTTGCGGCCCCGATGGGGAGGAGGTTGCCGCGGGCGAGGATGGACTGATCTTCTTCGAGAACGCGCTGCTCCCGACTTATCACAACGATCCCGACAAGACCGCCGATGCGATGCATCGCAAGGGCTGGATGACGCTCGGCGATATCGGTCACGTGGACGAGGACGGCTACCTCTACCTCACCGATCGCAAGAGCCACATGATCATCTCCGGCGGGGTCAACATCTACCCGCAGGAGATCGAGAACCTGCTCGTCACGCACGACAAGGTCATGGACGCCGCCGTCATCGGCGCGCCCGACCCCGATCTGGGCGAGAAGGTGGTCGCGGTCGTGCAGCCGCTTGACATGGACGAAGCGGGTGAGGCGCTCGAGGAAGAGCTGCGCGATTTCCTCGCGCCCAGCCTAAGCCGCGTGAAGATGCCCAAGCTGTTCGACTTCCGCCCCGACCTGCCGCGCGAGGCCAATGGCAAGCTGTACAAGCGCGAGCTGCGCGACGAGTATGCCCGGCAATCGGAGACCGCGTGATGGCTACGCGGGAAGCCCATCGCCTCGATCAGGCGCGCGTGCAAGCGCTCATCGATCCGGCGACCTATGCACAGTGGGACGGCGCGCTCGACCTGCTCGACACCATCCGGTCCGAGGCCCCGGTCGCCTGGGTCGATGCGGGCGAGCCCGACCATCCGCCCTTCTGGCTCGTCAGCCGCTATGACGACGTCATGCGCATGTCGAAGGACAACGCCACCTTCCTCAACAACCCGCGCACCGTCGTCTTTGCACTGACCGAGGGGATCGAGTTCGCCAAGTCGATGACCGGCGGTAGCGAGCACCTCGTTGCCAGCCTCGTCACCTTCGATGCGCCGATCCATATGATCTACCGCAAGCTGACGCAGAGCTGGTTCATGCCGGGGAACCTGCGCAGCCTCGAAGACGAGATGTGCGGGATCGCCCACAAGGCAGTCGATCGCCTGTTTGACGCGGGACCCGAGGTCGACTTCGTCAAGACCGTCTCCGCGCCCTATCCCTTGCACATCGTGATGCAGATCCTTGGCGTGCCAGAGGAGGATGAGGAGCGCATGCTGTTCCTCACGCAGCAGATGTTCGGCGGTTCGGACGAAGACCTGGCCGGCATGAAGGCGATGACGCCCGAGCAGGTGACGCAGATCGTCGCGGCCTCGGTCAAGGGGTTCGAGGAGTACTTCGCCGCCCTCACCGCCGAGAAGCGCGCGCATCCTACGGACGATGTCGCCAGCACCATCGCCAATGCCGTCATCGACGGCGAGCCTCTGAACGACCGCGACATGATGGGCTACTACATGATCCTCGCCGCCGCGGGTCATGACACGACGAGCGCCAGCACGGCGGGCGCCATGCTCGCCCTTGCGCAAGACCCCGCGCAGTTCGCGCGAGCGAAGGTGGACCGCTCGCTCCTCCCCGGCATCGTCGAGGAGGCGATCCGCTGGACCACGCCGGTTCAGCACTTCATGCGCACCGCGGCCGAGGACACCGAGGTTGGCGGCCAGGCCATCGCGAAGGGCGACTGGCTGATGATGAGCTACATCGCCGCCAATCACGACCCCGCGCAGTTCGACGAGCCCCGCCGCTTCGACGCCGCTCGCTCGCCCAACCGCCATCTGGCGTTTGGAGCGGGCGCACACCAGTGCCTCGGCCTGCACCTCGCCCGCCTCGAGATGCGCATCCTGTTCGAGGCCCTGCTCGACCGGATCGACAGCGTCGAGCTCGCAGGCGAAGCCAAGCGTTCCAGCAGCACCTTCGTCGGCGGCCTGAAGACGCTGCCGCTGCGCGTGAAGGCGGCGTAACAAGCCCCCGAGCCGCGCCGCCGATCCTACAGAGTGGAACAGGTGGAACACGGTCCAGGGGCAAAAACGCCCGAAGTGTCACTTTAGGCACAAAAAGCGTCACTGTAGCGCGTGGAGTGTCACCGTAAGTCGCATTGTGTCACTTGGGGGAAAGCAGAGTGTAACCGTGGAGCGTTTCGGAGTGTGACCTTGGCGAATGCCGAGTGTGACCTTCGTTGCGGGCGAAAGCGCGGGGCGTGCGGGGATTCAGACTGACAAAGAGCCGGGACCGAGAATAGCTGCACCGGGCGATGTAGGAAAATCGATCCTCTCGGGTCAGCAGCCATTATGTGTGTAAGCCGAACGCAAGATCCCATGCAGCTTGCCCCGAAGTCTCCTGAGCGCCAAACCGTTCGGCAGCGGGAGACACAACGTGACCAACACACTCTATTACGGCGACAATCTGCATGTGCTGGCCGAGCATATCGAGAATGAGAGCGTCGATCTTACTTATCTCGACCCGTCATTCAACTCCTCGATCCGGTCGATGATGTCCTCTTCGAATTTGTATAGGTCCACCGGTCCTTCCACCGGATGCCGTGTTTCCTCCTTGTCGACAAATGTGCCGAGATGGCGGGCTGTATCGCTGTTGAAATGCATCCGGGCGATGGTCTTGCGGTTGTTGTCATCGAGCAGGACGGCACAGTAAGACTTGGCATCCCGCATCACGATGCGGCTTGGATCGACCAAGCGAGATCCTATTGCGCGAATGATATTGAAGCCGTCAATTTCCGTTTGAGTGGTTTCAATCCCGTCATCTTTTAGCATGGTTGGGGCGACCTCCTCGCCGTCAGACGGATTGGAAGCGCGCAAAGCGGAAGTAAGGCGCTCGTTGACCTTCTCCCGGATAAGGGCGTTGACCGAAGCGACGATCAAGCTTCCGAAGGTTTCTCAGATCGCGGCAGTGACGCGGCCCCCATGAACCCGGCCTGCGATCAGCCGCACGAATTCGTCGGACGGCTCGGCGAATTCCCGGTCAAGCTCCTTCGCGACCAACGTCTGCATCTTAAGGTTTCCCGCTTCTGCGACTACCCGTTCGATGTCGAAGGTTCCCTTGATGAAGTTGGACAGCGTGCGAAGGTCCGACTTCTTTACGTTTTCGAGATCAAGGGTGAAGAATGGACGTTCATCCATCTTGTTGGGTGTGTCGAGGTCGGAGAAGAACTTGAAGATAACGCCGTTAGTCAACACGGCGATTCTCGCATCGGTTACTGTGAAATAGCGAAAGAGTTGCGAAGCGTGATTGACCGAAAGTTCGGAACTGGCAGGCTTGCATTCGATCAGGAAGGATATTTTCCCATCGGTGCAGACTGCATAATCGACCTTTTCACCCTTTTTGGTGCCTACGTCCGCTGTGAACTCAGGGATCACTTCACCGGGATTGAATACGTTGTATCCAAGAGCTTGAATGAAGGGCATCACCAGAGCATTTTTTGCCGCCTCTTCGGTCAGCAACACTTCTCGATGGTCCCGAATGGTCTTCGTAAGCTCAGCAAGTTCAGATTCAAGTTCCATTTGCGCCCCCTCAAAATCACTTTGGGCTAAATTACCTAGCCGGATTAAAGAGGCAAGCACTTACCTTTCCGATAACAGTTCGTCCGCCCCGACGAGCATCGGCTCGAATGGTGTACACTTTCCATGAGATGCGGCGACAATGTCTACGTCGGCATGATCCGCGATCTGCATTCCACCATGGAGCGCGAGAAAGCGCAGGCGGCGGTCTTCATCACCAAGGCGATGCCGACCAAGCCGATGGCACAGGAAGCGGCCAAGGTCGGCCTGTTCGAAAGCGACGTGACCGGGCGCAAACATCCGCGCCTGCAAATCCTGACGCTTGCGGAAATTTTCCGGGACAAGCGCCCCGATCTGCCGTGGATCGTCAGCCCCTACAAGAAAGCTCAGCGCAGCCAGAAACCCGACCAACAGGGCAAGCTGCTTTGAACCACTGATTGCGCCCCAGGCGCCCGCCTATTTCCGCGTCACCCCGGACTTGATCCGGGGTTAGGCTTCTTTCTTGCAGCGCCATAGTAAGCTGGACCCCGGATCCCCCGCCTTCGCGAGGGCAGGCAAGTCCGGGGTGACGAATGGTGTAAGGAAATCCGTTCGTGCTGAGCCTGTCGAAGCACCCGTTCGAGCTTGCCGAGAACGCTGCACCCGCTCTCGGCTACGCTCGAGCCCGCCCTTCGACAAGCTCAGGGCGAGCGGTGGTGTTTGTCCGCGCCCTAACCCAGCAACCTTTCCGCCACCTTGCGCACCTCCGCCCCCATATCCTCGCGTTCCAGCGCGAGCGCCAGCGTCGCTTCCACGAAGCCCAGTTTGCTGCCGCAATCGTAGCGGTTGCCTTCGAAGGTTACGGCGTGGAAGGGCTGGGTGCCGATCATCTTGGCCATCGCGTCGGTCAGCTGGATTTCGCCGCCGGCGCCGGCTTCCTGGTCTTCGAGGATGCGCATGACTTCGGGCTGGAGGATGTAGCGGCCCGAGACGATCTTGTTGGACGGCGCTTCTTGTTGCGCGGGCTTTTCGACCAGGCCCTTCACCGCGGTAAGCGCGCCGTCCTGTGCGCCCGGGTCGATCACGCCGTAGCTCGAGACCTCCTCGCGCGGCACTTCGAGCACGCTGATGAGGTTGCCGCCGACCTTCTCATAGGCATCGACCATCTGCTTCATGCAGCCGCTCCCGCCTTTTGCGCCCACCATCAGCTCGTCGGGCAGGAAGATCGCGAAGGGTTCGTCGCCGACCACCGCGCGCGCGCACCAGATCGCGTGGCCGAGGCCCAGCGGTTCCTGCTGGCGCACGGTAAGGATGGTGCCGGGCTTGGCACGGGTGGGGTCCAGCACGGCCATATCCTTGCCGCGCGCGCGCATCGTGTCTTCGAGCTCGTAGGCGATGTCGAAATGTTCGACGATCGCGGTCTTGCCGCGGCCGGTGACGAAGATCATTTCCTCGATCCCCGCCTCGCGCGCCTCGTCCACCGCATATTGGATGAGCGGGCGGTCGACGATCGGCAGCAGCTCCTTGGGCACCGCCTTGGTCGCGGGCAGGAAGCGGGTGCCGAGCCCGGCGACGGGGAAGACGGCTTTGCGGATCGGCTGATTGCTCATGTGCGGGCTCGCTGGCTGTGGTCGGATGGGTAGGGGCCGTGCCGCCTGCATTCGCCCACGTCAACGGGGCCGCGCATATTGCGCGCGCGCGCCTTTTGGCTAAGGCGGTGGGCCATGGACAAACTCATCATTCGCGGCGGCAAGCGCCTCTCGGGCACGATCCCGATCTCGGGCGCGAAGAACGCCGCCCTGACGCTCATCCCCTGCGCGCTGCTGACCGACGAGCCGCTGACCCTGCGCAATCTGCCGCGGCTGGCCGATATCGACGGGTTCCAGCATCTGATGACGCAATTCGGCGTCTCGACCGAGATTCACGGCAAGCGGCCGGAGGAATTCGGCCGGGTGGTGACCTTCGAAGCCTCGCGCATCACCTCGACGATCGCGCCCTACGATCTGGTGCGCAAGATGCGCGCCTCGATCCTGGTGCTCGGCCCGATGCTGGCGCGGATGGGCGAGGCCAAGGTCTCCATGCCCGGCGGCTGCGCGATCGGGAACCGTCCGATCGATCTGCATCTGAAGGCGCTGGAGGCGATGGGCGCCGAGATCGAGCTCACGCAGGGCTATGTCACCGCGAAGGCGCCGGACGGGGGGCTGCCCGGCGGCGACTATGATTTTCCGGTGGTGTCGGTCGGCGCGACTGAGAATGCGGTCATGGCCGCGGTGCTCGCCACGGGCACCAGCCGGCTGACCGGCGTGGCGCGCGAGCCCGAAATCGTCGATCTGTGCAATCTGCTCAGCGCAATGGGCGCGGAGATCGAGGGGATCGGCACCTCCGACCTCACCATCCACGGCGTCACCCGCCTGCACGGGGCGACCTACCGCGTGATGCCCGACCGGATCGAGGCGGGCTCCTATGCCTGCGCCGCGGCGATCACCGGCGGCAACGTCCTGCTCGAAGGCGCGCGGGCGGGCGACATGGTGGCCTCATTGGCGGCGATGCGCGCGATCGGGCTCGAGGTCGAGGAGGAAAAGAAGGGCGTCCACATCGCCGCCAACGGTCATCTCAAGCCCGTCGATCTCACCACCGCGCCGTTCCCCGGCCTCGCCACCGACATGCAGGCCCAGCTGATGAGCCTGCTCACCAAGGCCGAGGGGACCAGCGTGCTGACCGAGACGATCTTCGAAAACCGGTTCATGCACGTCCCCGAACTCACCCGCATGGGCGCGGACATTTCGACCGAGGGGCGCACCGCGATCGTGAAAGGTCCGGCCGAGCTAAACGGCGCGGAAGTGATGGCGACCGATCTGCGCGCTTCGATGAGCCTCATTATTGCCGCGCTGGCGGCGAAGGGTGAAACGCAGGTGCGCCGGATCTATCACCTCGATCGCGGCTACGAGCGGCTGGAGGAGAAGCTGCAGCTGGTCGGCGCGGATATCGAACGGGTCGGCGACGACTAGGGCGCGCGCACCCTCTTCGCCCGATGGGAATAAATATCAGGCTGGGAACCACGCGCCCCCTTCGCGCGTCGGTTGGTCATACAGGGAGATTCCCTCATCCCCCCAACGGAGACCCAACCCATGCTACTCAAACTCGCAGCGCTCGGCGCCCTCGGATATGCCGGCTATCGCTATTACCAGAAGAACCAGACCGATCGGAACGGCGTCGCCTTTGCCGACGGCGAACCCGAAGGCGCGTTCCGTAATGCCGGATCGGCAGCGACCGCAACCAAGGGCGACGCGATGAGCGACACCGACGAGGCGCTCGACGAAACCTTTCCGGCTAGCGACGCCACCGCGAAGTATTAGAGCTCTCGCCCCATGCTCACCCGCGGTTCCGCGGCGAAACCGAGTGTTTCGTAGAACTTTGCGACTACGCGATTTCCCGCGCGAACCTGCAAATTGACCTTTGAGCACCCGCGCCTTTTCAACTCGTGCACCGCAGTGTCAACCAATTGTCCGCCGATCCCGTTTCGCCGGTGGCTTGGCGCGACCGCAACGCTGTACAACCAACCGCGATGGCCGTCCCAACCTGCCATGATTGTGCCAACCACGCCGGCGTTCACATCCAGTGCCACCCAAAACAGGCCGTCCTTCACCGCCAGTTTTACCGGGATGGCTAAAGAGGCGCGATTGCGCTCCGGATCGTCCGGGAAGACCTCCTTCCACAAGCGCTCGACTTCGGTAAAGTGGTCCTGAATGTATTGCGTGATGCGGATCATGTTTTATCGCTCACCAGCCATACCCGGATCGCGCCCGCGAGGCCTGGTGGTGTCGGCGCGGCGATCCGCTCCGCATCGATCCGGGCGACCAGCGCGCTGACCGGCAGCCCCTCGTGCTGCGCCGCCGCCTTCAGCATGTTCCAGAAGATCGGTTCGAGACTGATCGAGGTGCGATGCCCGTCGATCGCGATCGAGCGTTTGACCGGCGGATGATAGGGGACGGGCGGCGCAGGATCGGTCGCCGGCTCGTCTTCCGCCGGCGCCGCATCAACCTCGGCCGGTGAAAACTCGTACAACAGCGGTCGATCATCGATCGAGGGCAGCAGGGTCCGCCCGCCGCACGCCTCGTACAGCGATCTTGCCGCCGCATTGTCGACCTCTGTCAGCACCCAGCCGAGCGCAGCACCCCGCTTGCGTCCCTCCGCAAGCAACCGCTCCAGCACGGCGCGACCGATCCCCCGGCGCCTGTAGGACGGCGCCACGCCCAGCTCGTTCACCCATAATTCCCGCGGCTTGTCTGGATGCAAGTAAGTCACCCCCGAAGCGAAACCGACGATCTCTCCCGCATCTACGGCAATCGCGATATGGTGGTTCGGTTCGGCCAGAAACCGCTCGAGCAGACCCATGTCGACCGGGCCGTCGAACACATGGGGCGCGATCGAGGCGAAAAGCCCGGCATGCGATGCGTCGGCGAGAAGGACGTCAACCATGGCTTAACCATAGAGCCGCGTGCAGCGGACTGCGACCGGATATCCCGAACACGTCCGCGCTGCTCCGCGAGATCGTCTCCTCACCGTCCGCCTTGCGACGTGCGCGAAGGCTTCCTCAAGCCGCGCGCGCCTTCGCCAGCAGCCGGGCGAAACCGCGCGAGCGGTGTCTGTCGAAGGGCTGGAGGCCGAGTGCGCACAGCGCCAGTTCCTCGCTGTCGAGCGGATGCTGGAAGCCGAGGCCGTAGCGTCCCGCCTCGCGCCAGTGGACCTGCGCCAGTTGCGGCGGCAGGCCGGGCAGTTCGAAAGTGAGCAGTCCGCGGGTGCGGATCGCGCCCGCGCAGGCGATCTTCGCGCCCTCGCAGGATATGTCGAGCAGCCGCGCGTCGAGCACCTGCTGCCCATCCTGGACGCGCACGGTCCCGGACACGTTGAGGCGGATGGGTCGCGAGCCGCCCGGCGCCTGTTCGGCCAGAAATTCGGAGAGGTTCACGCAGCAGCCGAAGCGATAGCCCGCCTGGCGTTTTTCGGTCCAGACCCGCTCGACCGGGTAGGTCGTGTCGTTGGCGAGCTGGAGGAGCACGCGAGGCTCCGGCGGAACGTCGTGGAGGAAGCCGAGGCTGATCCCGCCTTCCGACACGTCGCGGATCAGCGTCAGATATTCGCCCGACTGGCAGACCAGCTTGGCGCGCCGCAGCAGCATCGAGGCGCGGTGCGATTGCCGCGCTCCTGGCACCATTGAATTATCGTCAGCGGGATCACCGCCCGACGTCTCATTGTTATGCACCGTCATGGGCCGCACCCCCTCTGTTCCGGCTTTCGACCGGCCTCGAGGTGTTAAACCCCCGGTAACCTGCCTTAAAGAAAGCTACGTAAAGAGGGTTAAGATCGGGTTACCGCCGGCCCCGTGTCGCGCGGCGGGACGGGTATGGGAGGCTTCCGGCGCTGTCCGGCGGCGGCGGCGAGATCGGCGAGCGCGCGCGGGGCGAAGGCGAAACCGGCGAGGTAGAGCGGCAGAGCGAGCTGCATCCAGTAGAAATTGTCGGGCCGCGCGAACAGGGCGATGGCGGCAAAATAGCCGGCGAACCAAAGGAAGGCGAAAAGGCCGCTGCGCCCCGGAGAGCCGAGCCAGCCGATGAGCGGAAACAGCGCGAGCGGCGCGGCGAGCGCGGGCGGCAGCATGGCGAGGATCGTGAGCTGGGAAAGCGCCGCGATCGGCAGGGCCACGCCCGCCATACCGCCCCAGCCGCCCGAGGCGGGGTCGCCCGCGACAATCTGCGCCTCGACGGCCAGGAAATGCAGCGCCATAGCCCCGGCGAACAGTGCGATCACAGCGCCCACCGCCGCCGCCTCGCGCCAGCTCTGCCGCATCGCCGCCAGCAAAAGCCATAGCAGGGCGAAGGGCAGCGTCAGTTCGCGAAAGGCGAGCGCGGCGGCGAGCGCGATCAGGCTGAGGGCGTAGCGGCGCGGGCGATGGGCCGCCCAGGCGATGGCGAGAAAGAGGCCGGCGAACAGTTCGTGGATCAGCCCCGCGACCGGCATCGCAACGCCCGCCCCGCCGACGACAAGCAGCATCACCGCCGCCGCCCGCTCCGTCAGCGTCGTATGCGCCGAAAGCCGGCGATGGAGCAGGAATGCGGCCGCCAGGAGCAGCGCGATGCCAAGCCAACGCGCGCCGTCGATCCCGATGCCGGCATGGAGCATGGCAAGGGTCGGCAGGCGGACGGTGACGAAGGGGCGCACCGGGTAGCCGCGCTCTCGCTGCTCGGCCAATGCGGTGGCATAATAGGCATCGCCCGCCATGATCCGCTGCGAGATCGCGCGGTAGAGCGCAAGGTCGCCTGCACCGGGGCGCTCGGCAGTCTGTGCCGCGACCGGATCTGCCATTTTCGGATCGGCGGGCGCGGCCGAGAGCGCTGCCCAACCCATTGCGACCGCTATCACCGCGAGCAGGATCCATGCCGCAGGGCGCGGAAGGTGTGCGAGGCGCCGGGGCGCGCTTTCCCATCTACGCCAGCGGACGAGCGGCGTCACCGGCGGCGCCATGTCAGCCAGCTGGTCGCGGCGTAGTTCCAGACCGAGCCGATCGCCGCGCCTGCGAGGCCGGAGAGCCACCAGCCCCACGCATCGGAAAACAGCAGCGTGCTGATCCCGACATTGGCGAAGGCGCCTAGGCTGCACGCGGCGCAGAAGCTCGCCCAGCCGGCGATCCAGCCCCAGCCGCGCCGCATGCGGTCGCGATAGGTCAGCGCATTGTTGAGCGTGTAATTGAAGGTCATCGCTCCGAGCGTCGCCAGGGCCTGCGCCACCGGAAAGGCGAAGGCGGCGACGGCGAGGCCGAGCCACAGCAGCGCCATATGCACCACCGTGCCGACCAGCCCGATGGCGCCGAACATGATCAGCCGTACCGGCAGAATGCGCCCCAGCAGCTTGTCGAGCAGCAGCTCGCCATATTGCAGCGCCACCGCGCCATCGAGCTTGGACGTTCCGGCGACGCGCGTGCGGAAGGAATAGGGCACTTCGGCTAGTGCGATCGGCGCGGGATGCGAGGCGACGATGTCGAGCAGGATCTTGTAGCCGCGCTGCGACAGGCGCGGCGCGATGTCGAGGAACAGTCCGCGGCGGATGGCGAAAAAGCCGCTCATCGGATCGCTTAGCTGCGTTTTCATGATTCCCGCCGAGAGGCGCGTTGCGAACCGGCTGATCCGCACTCGCGCCGCCGCCCATTCGCCAACCGACCCCCCGCCCGCATAGCGCGTGCCGACGGCGAGGTCGGCCCCGCCGCTCGCCACCGCTTCGACCAGCTGTGGCAGGATCGTCTCGTCATGCTGCAGATCGCCGTCGATCACCGCGACCACCGGGGCGATGGTGGAGAGAAACCCCTCGGTCACCGCCGACGACAGCCCCCGCCGCCCGACCCGCCGGACGAGCCGCACCCGGCGATCGGCGGCGGCGATGCGTTCGACGAGGTCGGGGGTGCCGTCGCTCGAACCATCGTCGATGAAGAGGATCTCCCCTTCGAGCGGCCCAAGCGCGGCAAAGACCCGCGCGGTCAGCTCCTCGACATTGTCCACCTCGTTCAATACCGGCACGATCACCGCGCAATCGAGCGGGGGCGTGGCCAAGGGCGCTAACCGTGCCTCGGCACGTTCGAAATCGCTGGTCTTGTAGGTAAACACGCCTGGAACCCTGCCCCTGTTTCAGGAGCCTTGTGCGCGAACAGGGTTAATTCTCGCTAAAGGGATCGGCCGGAAATTGGGGGGCTCGCCGTGCTTGTCTCACCCTGCCGAAAGCAGGACGACACCGATGGCCACCGCAATGACCGCGATCCACTTTCGCGGCGCGATCTTCTCCTTGAGGACGACCGCTCCGATCAACGCCGCGAGGACGATGCTGGTCTCGCGGATCGCCGAAACCTCGCCCATGGCGGCGACACTTATGGCCCAGACCGATATGCCGTAGGCCAGCGCCGACAACGCCCCGGCCAAGGCGAGGACGGCTCCGGCGCGTCCGGCGGGCATTGTCGGCGCGCGTCGGCGGATGGCGACAAAGCTCAGTGCGATGAGCGTGCCCGCTGCCGCGGCCTGCCAGACTGCATAGCCGATCGCGCTTTCGGACACGCGAACGCCCAGCCCATCGACCACGGTGTAGCTGGCGATGAACAATCCGGTCATGAGCGCAGCGCGGATGGCAGTTTTGGATGGCGCCGCTTCGTTGCGGGTCAGCGCGAGAATTCCGCCTGAGATAAGGGCGATCCCGGCAAGGCCCGACGCATCGGGCAACTCGCCGGCAGTCAGGGCGGCGCCCAAAGTCACCAAGACGGGCGCGCTGCCCCGCGCAATGGGGTAGACGCTGGCGAGATCGCCGTGGTCGTACGCGCGCACCAGCGCGAAGCAATATCCCACCTGGATCGCCGCCGAGAGGCCGAGGAATGGCCAGCTTTCCGGCGCAGGGGGTGGAAAGACGAGCATGAGCGGCAGCGCCGGCAGCGCGCTGAACACCGCGAGGATCGCGATCGACTGCAGCCGGTCAGCCTCGCTCTTGATTAGCGCGTTCCACCCTGCGTGAATGGCCGCTGCGACGAGCAGCAGGGTAGCGGCCAGTGCGGACATCGGGCGTTACGCTCCGCCGGCGACGCGCCCTCAATACATATGTTGGCCGCCATTGATGCTCATGGTCGATCCGGTCATGAAGGCGCCGTTTTCGCTGGTGAAAAAGGCGACGCCGCGGGCGATTTCCTCGGCCTGGCCCAGGCGGCCCACGGGGATGCCGGCGACGATCTTTTCGAGCACCGCTTCGGGCACGGCGGCGACCATGTCGGTGTCGATATAGCCGGGCGCGATCGCGTTGACCGTAACGCCGAATTTCGCGCCTTCCTGCGCCAGCGCCTTCGTAAAGCCGTGAATGCCCGATTTGGCGGCGGCGTAATTGACCTGGCCGTATTGGCCGGCCTGGCCGTTTATCGAGCCGATATTGACGATCCGGCCCCACTTGCGCTCGCGCATGCCGGGGAAGGTCGCCTTGGCCATGTTGAAGCATCCGCCAAGGTTGACGCGCATGACGTCGTTCCAGTCTTCGAAGCTCATCTTGTGCAAGGTGCCGTCGCGGGTGATGCCGGCATTGTTGATCACGATGTCGATATCGCCGTGCTCCTCGGCGATCTTCGCGCATCCTTCGAGGCAGGCTTCGTGATCGCCGACATCCCATTTGACCGCGGGGATGCCGGTTTCCTCGGTGAAGCTGTTCGCCGCCTCGTCATTGCCGGCGTAATTGGCGATGACGGTATGGCCCTGGCGCTGCAGGCGTTTGCAGATCGCTTCGCCGATCCCGCGCGTTCCCCCCGTGACAATGGCGACTCGGCCCATGGCTTATTCTCCCCTCTCGGTATTCTATCTCCGGCGAGCGTAGCGTTGGCGTAGCGTCGGGCAACAAAAAACCCCGCGGCGAGCGGGGTTTGTAATACCGATGTCCAAGTCGGTGCGAGCGCGATCAGAAGCGGATCTGCGTGCCGACATAGACGGCCTGGCTGTCCTGCTGCGCATTGGTCAGCGGGTCGAGCCGTTCGCGCTCTTGCGAATAGCGCACGCCGGCGGTCACATCGAGATTGGGCGAAAGGCGGAAGCTGCCGCCGAGATCGACGGTCTGCGCCGCGGTCGAATCGAGCGTGTTGACCGAACGTCCGGCCACGCGCTCATCCTCGAGCCCGATCCGGGGCTGGAGGCGCGAGGGCTCGTCCTCGCGGGTCGGTTGCGCGGGTTCGAACTGCGCGAGATCGGGCATGCCGAGGGTGCGCAGCGGCGCGGGCGTGCGGCCCGAAACGGGCACGTCGGCAATCGCCTGTCCGGCGGCGGGGACGCGGGCGAAGCTCTGATAGCCGCGCGCGGTGCCGAGGTTGAAGCGGCTGGTCTGAAGGCCGGCGATGCCACGTCCGTTGCCCGGCGCGGTCTCCGCAGCCTTGCGCACCGAAATCGCCTGCGCCGCCTCGTCGTCGATGCGAACGGCGACGGTGACAGTGCGCTCGTTGGTCACCGCACGGGCGCCGAGCGGCGTGAAGCGCAGGCCGTGCCGGCGCGATTTCTCCGCGACCCGTGCGGCGAGTGCGGGATCGACCGAAGGCGGCGTGAACAGATCGAAACCGGTACGGGTATCGGGGTCCGAGGCAGCAAGTTCCTGCGACAGACCGGCCACCGCCATACCGGCGGAGGGCAGGGCGATCGCGGCAAACAGGGTAGCGCCCAGCGCAAACGGCGCGGCGAGCCTAAGCCCGCCCCGTTTTTGCGCTGTTTTGTCTGCCACCAATTGCACGTCCTGCCCCTTCGAACGCTCCGTATGCGGGAGCCAATCTCTGATCGGCATCGCCCGGCTCCGCAAGGAAGGACGCGCGACCCGCAGGATAGTTCCAGCGCCGGCTTGTCGAAAACAAGATTCGCGGCTCAGCCTGGTGTGTCCTGGTCGAATGAATGCCCCGAACCGATCCTGGACTACGCGATGCGACTCGCGCTGTCCTAAGCGGAACATCCCTTGCGACTCGTGAACCTTAGGTCCAGCACCCCGTCGAGCGCAATGTTTTCCACAAGGCCTCTTCGGCAAATTGGAACATGTGTTGCGTGGGGCACACAGGCATGTGGCGAGCGCCCATTGCCGGTTAAGCCGCGATACAGTTCTCCCCGCACAGGCCGTCGTCCGACCGCGCGCCCGCCTCCTGCCCGTCCCTCGCGTGCGCTTGAAGCATCGGGGAAGGGCGGTATAGAGCGCGCATGCGAGCTTTGAGGAATGAAGGAATGGCCCAGCCTGTGACAAGCGTATCCGAACCCGGCCACCGGACCAACGCCCAGAGGGTCCGCCAGGCGGCGCGCGGGGCACTGGGCCTGGCCGCATTGGCTGCGCTCGCCGCCTGCGGCGGATCGGACCGGCCGCGCACCGAGCTCGCCGCGGCGCAGCTCAATACGATCGGGGTCAATGCCTATCTCTGGCGCGGCGCGCTCGACACGCTGAGTTTCGCTCCGCTCGCCTCGACCGACAGTGCCGGCGGGGTGATCGTGACCGACTGGTATGCCAATCCCTCCAACCCGAACGAGCGGGTCAAGGTGACGGTGACGATCCTCGACCAGGATCTGCGCGCCGATGCCCTGCGGGTTTCCGCGAGTCGCCAGGTGGCGGAGGGGACGGGCTGGGTCGAGGCGCCGGTGCAGGCGGCAACGGTGCAGAAGCTGGAGGACATCATCCTCACCCGCGCGCGCGACCTCAGGCGCCAGGCGCTGGCCAGCTGACACCTATGCGCTATGGTTGCCGGGCGGCGCCCCCCTTGCGCTAAGGCGCGGCCCCGCTAGCGAACATCGCCATGACCGACACACGATTCGATCCGTCGCAAGCTGACGGGCGCTGGCAGCGCGCGTGGGAGGAAGCGGGGACCTTCACCGCCAACTCGGATAGCGACAAGCCCAAGAGTTACATCCTCGAGATGTTCCCCTATCCCAGCGGGCGCATCCATATGGGCCATGTGCGCAATTACACGATGGGCGACGTGCTTGCGCGTTACAAGAAAATGCGCGGGGCGGAAGTGCTGCATCCGATGGGCTGGGACGCGTTCGGGATGCCGGCGGAGAACGCGGCGATGGAGAAGGGCGTCCATCCAGGCAAGTGGACCCACGCCAATATCGACGCGATGAAGGCGCAGCTGAAACGCATCGGCTTCGCGCTCGACTGGACGCGCGAATTCGCGACCTGTGACCCCGAATATTACGGCCACGAACAGGCGCTCTTCCTCGATATGTACGAAGCGGGGATGGTCTATCGCCGCTCGTCCGAGGTGAACTGGGACCCGGTCGACATGACCGTGCTGGCGAACGAACAGGTGATCGACGGCAAGGGCTGGCGCTCAGGCGCGGAAGTCGAAAAGCGCAAGCTCGACCAGTGGTTCCTGAAGATCACCGACTTTGCCGGGGACCTGCTGGACGGGCTCGAGACTCTCGATGGCTGGCCGGACAAGGTGCGGCTGATGCAGGAAAACTGGATCGGCAAGTCGCAGGGGCTGGAATTCAGTTTCGAGCTGTCCGACGGCGAGACGCTCCCCGTTTACACAACCCGCCCCGACACGATTTTCGGCGCGAGTTTCGTGGCGGTCGCCGCCGATCATCCGGTGGCGCAAGCCGTCGCCAAGGACGATCCGCTCGCGGCCACATTCATCGAGGAATGCAAGAAGGGCGGGACGACCGCCGCCGAGCTGGAAACGATGGAGAAGCTCGGCTTTCGCACGCAGCTTTCCGCGAGGCACCCCTTCACGGGCGATGCGATGCCGCTCTTCATCGCGAATTTCGTGCTGATGGATTACGGGACCGGCGCGGTCATGGGTGTGCCGGGCCACGACCAGCGCGACTTCGAATTCGCGACCAAATACGAACTGCTGATCCGACGCGTTGTCGCGAGCGATGCGAGCGAGGCCGATGCGCCCATGGGCGAGGAGGCGGAGAGCGGCGACGGCGTGATCGTCAATTCCGACTTCCTCGACGGGATGAGCGTCGAAGAGGCAAAGGCCGAGGTCATTGCCCGCGCCGAGGGTGGTGGCTGGGGCAAGGGTACGACCGTATGGCGCCTGCGCGATTGGGGCATTTCGCGCCAGCGTTATTGGGGGACGCCGATACCCTTCATCCATTGCGAGACCTGCGGCATCGTACCCGTGCCGAAGGACCAGCTTCCGGTTAAGCTGCCAGAGGATGTCGACTTTTCGATCCCCGGCAATCCTCTCGAGCGCCACGCGGAATGGAAGGCGACCACCTGCCCAAAATGCGGCGGCGCGGCGCAGCGCGAGACCGATACGCTAGACACTTTCACCAATTCCAGCTGGTATTTCCTCCGCTTTGCTTCGCAGCCGGACGATGCGCCCTTCGATCCGGTGGAAGTCGCGAAATGGATGCCGGTCGAACATTATATCGGCGGGATCGAGCACGCGATCCTACACCTGCTCTACGCTCGCTTCTGGACCCGCGCGCTCGCCAAGATCGGCAAACTGGAAGTGAAGGAGCCCTTCGCCTCGCTGTTCACGCAGGGGATGGTGACGCACGAGACCTATGCACTGGGCGATGGCAGTTGGCTCTCGCCCGACGAGGTGCGCAAGGACGGGGAGGATTACGTCCATATCGAGAGCGGCCAGCCCGTTACCTCTGGCCGCGTCGTCAAGATGTCGAAATCGAAGAAGAACGTCGTCGACCCCGACAACATCATCGCCGATTACGGCGCGGATGCGGTGCGCTGGTTCATGCTCTCGGACAGCCCGCCCGAACGCGACCTGCCATGGTCGGAAAGCGGGATCGAGGGATGCTGGCGCTTCGTCCAGCGTTTGTGGCGGCTGTTCGACCAAATCGACGATAGTGCGAGCGGTGAGGACAAGGCGCTCGCCCGCAAGGCGCACCAGGCGATCGTCGCAGTCGCCGAGGATATCGAGGCGCTCTCCTTCAACAAGGCGGTCGCGCGCATTTACGAGCTCACCGGCGCAGCGGAGAAAGCCCCTCCAAGCGCCGACCGCAATTTTGTCATCCGCACGATCCTGCACCTCATCGCGCCTATGATGCCGCACCTCGCCGAAGAAGCGCACGCGAAACTCGGCGCCGACGCGCTGATTGCCGACGCCGCCTGGCCCAAGCACGATCCCGCCATGCTGGTCGAGGACGAGGTTACCATCGCGATCCAGCACAAGGGTAAGCTGCGCGACACGCTGACCGCCCCCAAAGGAGCGTCGAAAGACGACCTCGAGGCGCTTGCGCTCGCCAGCGAGAAAGTCCAGCGTTCGATCGATGGAGCCGCAGTGCGAAAGGTAATCGTAGTGCCCGACCGGCTGGTCAATATCGTTACGTGATGCGCGTTGCCGCCGCCCTGCTCGTCCTCGCGGCGCTTTCGGCCTGCGGGCTTCAGCCAATGTATGCGGGCGGAGCGTCTTCGCCAGTCGCACAAGGGCTGGCGGCGGTGGACGTGCCGGCGATACCGGGGCGCGACGGGTGGTTGGTGCGCAACGCCCTAACCGAGCGTATGGGAGCGGCGGGCGAGGCCGCGCCGACCTACCGGCTCGATGTGCGGCTCGACGATGCGCTGGAAGCGCTGGGCGTGCTCAATGACGACACGATCAGCCGCGAACGCCGGATCCTGCGCGCGCGATATCAGCTGGTCGACCTCACCAATGGCGAAATCCTGCTCGACGCAACCGCGGGTTCGGATGCCGGAATCGACGTCGTCAGCAGCGAATATGCGACCATCGCCGCCGAACAGCGCGCGCTGGAAAATCTCGCCGCCGACGTCGCCGAGCGGATCACGCGCCGGGTCGCGCTAACCCTGCGCGAGCGCGAAGGCGGGGCGGAAAACCCTTGAGCGCCGCGCGATGAAAGCGAAGCACACCGACTTCGCCCGCGGCGTTCCGCGCGCCGCTTCCTCGGCTTCCATCTTCTTCTTCTGCGGCCCGGACGAAGCGGGCGCCTCCGCCGCCGCGAATGCGGTGATCGCGGCGCTTCCCGAAGGGGGCGAGCGGGTCGAGCTTTCGGGCGGGGAACTAAAGCGCGATCCGGCGCGGCTGGGGGACGAAGCGCGCTCGGGATCGCTGTTCGGCGATGCCCGCCATATTCTCGTGCGCGCGGTCGGCGACGAGGCGCATGATGCACTGAAAGCGCTGATCGAGACCGGCGAGGCGGGCGGGGGCGAGCCTGCGCCGATCCTCGTGGTCGCGACCTCGGCCACCGACAAGTCGCGCACCGCGAAACTCCTGGAGAAGCGCGGCGATGCGCTGGTCGCGATGTTCTACCCGCCCGATCTTGCCAGCCTTGCCGCCTCGGTGCGCGCGTTGGCCGACGCGGCGGGGCTGCGGCTGGGCGGCGACCTTGCCGACCGGATCGCGCGCGCCAGCAATCTCGACGTGCGCCTCGCCGCCTCGGAGGTGGAGAAGCTCGCGCTCTACCTCGATGCCTCGCCGCAGGCGCCATGCACTGTTTCTGCCGAGGACTACGAAAAGATCGGCGCGGTGAGCGAGGAGGATGGTTTCGGCCCTCTGGTCAATGTCGTGATGAGCGGCGATCTCGGTCGGCTGGCGGGCGAGCTCAGGCGCGTGCGCGAAGTGGGCCTAAATGCCGTCGGGCTGCTGCTGGCGCTCGAGCGGCGCGCCGGCCAGCTCGCGCAGATCGCCGGACGGCTGGGACCGCGCGGCTCGATCGAAAATCTGGGGCGCGGCGAAAAGGCGCAGCTCGGCATTTTCTGGAAGGAAGAACGCGATATTCGCCAGCAACTTGCCCGCTGGCCCGCGCGCAAGCTCGACCGTCTGCTGCCCCGTCTGCTCGCTCTTCACCAGGCGCTGCTCGCCAACAGTCAGAGCGCCGACCTGCTGCTCGCGCAGGAGCTCTCGGCGATCGCTCGCTTCGCCGCGAAACGATAGTAAATCAGGACGGATAGCTAATCGCTTGATCAAAAAAGGTTTTGGTTAGGCTAACATGCGGTTAAGGCTATGTTACGGACATTCGGGATAAGGGGCCTTCGACGCGATCAAGGAGAGCGTCAGCCAATGAACGATCAGACCGGCCTGCTTCTACGCGATATCAGGTCAGAACCTGCTGCGGCTCCGATTGCTCCCTCGCTCGAGCGTCGGCGCCTGCGCGCGCTCGCGGCGCTGATCATCGCCGATGCCGTGCTGCTGCATCTCGCCTTCGCGACAGCCAGTTTCCTGTACGAAGGCGTTTTCGGCACGGCGCGCAACATGTTCGCGGTGCAGACTTTCCTGCCGTTCTTCTTCACCATCGCGCTCTACAACGGAACCTATGGCGGGCCGGCGCTGCGCAACTGGGTGTTCGCCGCGAAGCGGGTGATCACCGCCCTGGTCATCGCTGCCGCTCTGCTCAATTTTCTCGCCTTCTACACCAAGTCGAACGCCGAATTCTCCCGTGTTGCGGTGACGCTTGGGTTGATCCTTTCGGCGGTCGCATTGGTGAGCCTGCGTCGGATGATTCCGGTCGTGATCGACTATTTCTGGGATGGACGCACGATGAACCGGCTGATCATCGACGATGGTGGTCCCAGCTTTACCGAGCCCGATGCAGTGACGATCCGTGCGGATGACTACCAGCTCGATCCGACCGATCACGATCCCTTCATGTTCGACCGGCTCGGAACGCTGCTCAAGAACCAGGACAAGGTCATCGTCACCACTCCGCGCGAACGGCGCGAGGATTGGGCGTTTCTGCTGAAATCCGCCGGGGTGCATGGCGAGGTGGTGAGCGAACCGACCCACAAACTGGGCGCGCTGGGCGTGCAGCATTACGATGACCAGGGCCGTACGACGCTGATCGTGTCCGAGGGTCCGCTTGGCCTGCGCTCGCGGATGATGAAGCGGCTGTTCGATACGGTGGTGGCGCTGGGCGCGATCATCGTCCTTTCGCCGCTGCTTGCCTATGTCGCTTTGCGCATCAAGCTCGAGGATGGCGGTCCGGTGCTCTTCGTCCAGCGGCGGATGGGCCGCGGGAACAAGTTCTTCAACATGCTCAAGTTCCGCTCGATGAAGGTCGATCGCGGAGATGCCGACGGGATGCGCTCGACCGCGCGCGAGGACGACCGGGTAACGCGGATCGGCGCCTTTATCCGGCGGACCAGCATCGACGAGCTGCCGCAATTGTTCAACATTCTGCGCGGCGAGATGTCGATCGTCGGTCCGCGCCCGCATGCGCTCGGAAGCCGCGCGAACAACAAGTATTTCTGGGAAGTCGACGCGGAATATTGGCGCCGCCACTGTCTCAAGCCCGGGCTGACCGGCCTTGCTCAGGTGCGCGGCCATCGCGGCGCGACCGAGCACGAGAAGGACCTGACCGACCGGCTGCGATCCGACCTCGAATATGTCGCCGGCTGGTCGCTGCGACGCGATATCGAGATCGTGATCGCCACGGTCGCGGTGCTGACGCACGAGAAGGCGTATTGATTTCGAAAGGCGCATCCGCGCCTTCGTCCTCGCTAGACGTCCTCCCCCCGGATCGAGTCCGGGGTGCGGACCCGCTGCGGGCGGCCGGTCGGCCTTGCGGTCTCTAGCGCGACCGTCCTTCGCGCGGCACTAGGTTTCATCATTCTATCGGCGCCGTAGGCGTCGCAAGCGCGACTGTGCGTCCCCTTCGGCTGGCTGGCGAGCCAGCCGCTCAGGATAAACTACGCTGCCCCGCAGCGGAGCGGAGAAAACAGCACCGAGGAGTTCGCCCGGATGGGCGAATGCAAACAAGGCCCCCCTAATCCTGCGGAACGCTGAAAGTGCCCGTCACCCTGCCGCCGGAGCGCGTCGTTCCAGGCGCGTCGGTGCCGCCGCTGGCGCGACCGTCAATGGTGGAAAGGCCGGTATTGAGGTCGATCACCAGCCTGCCGCCGTTCAGCGTGTCGGTGCCGCGGCGCAGCGCGACGTTGCCGGCCATGCTGATGATCCGGCGATTGAAATCATAGACCGCGACGTCGCCCGAAGCGCGCTCGTTGCCGCGAGTCACCACGACGCCGCCATTGGCGGTGATGCGCTGAACCTCGACCGATCCCGCATCGGTATAATTCGCCAGCATCCGGCTTGAGCGCACGGTCAAACCCGCCTGGTTGACGATGACCCCGCCCGTCAGCACTACACGGTTCGCGCGGTCGTCGAAATCGATGCTGCCGGCATCGAAGGAGACGGGCGCGCGGGTATCGTGCGAGGAGATCGCCTGCGCGTGGCCGGTCATCCCGCTCGCCAGAATGGTGCCGAGCGCGACCCCGCCCGCGGCCCAGAGCAACATGATGCGGCGCAGCGGCGTCCGGCTTAGCGAGATCGGCGGTGTCGTCGTCATGGCATCCTCAATTCGCCCGGTATCATGGTCAGCCGGGCATCGCCTTCAAGCCGAAACAGCCGCGCATCGAGATCGCCACGCATCCGGTCCGCCGAAAAAGTCCCCGCCGGAACGGTGCCGCTAACGCCGTCCGATCCCGTCATCGTGCGCGTGTCGAGATCGAAGGACACCCCCCTCGCCGTCAGCGCATAGCCATCGGCGGTGCGCACGCGCAGCACGCCCTCGACATCAATCACCTCGTCCTCGATCGTGTAGATGCCGCCGGGCGCGGAGAGCTGAGCCGGGCCGTCCTCGAGCAGCAATTGCGCCAGCAGATCCTGCATGCGCACCTTGCCCTCCGCGCTCGATCGCTGGACCGCCTCGCCCGCGGTGATCGAGAAGGGCCGGCCATCGTCGTCGCGCCCGCGATACATCGCATTGTCGACCGAAAGCCGCTCGTCGATCACCGCCACCTTGTTGCGATCGAGCAGGAAACTGACCTCGCCGCGCGGGCTAAGCGGCGTGATGATCATCAGCGCTGCGATCACCCCTACGCCCATCGGCAGCGCCCTTGCGAGGAAGGCGACCAGCTTGTCGTGACTGCCCCCGGGCGCGGCGAAGAGCTGGCGCCGGTTGCGCAGCGCCTTTGCCTGGCTGGTCTCGATGCGGCGTTTGATCACCATTTCGGGGGCCTAGCGGTAATACCCTTCATTGTGGCTGAATATGTCGCGCCCGTCCCAGCCGGCGATGTCGAGCTCGGCTCTCGTCGGGAGGAAATCGAAACAGCTTTGCGCGATTTCCATCCGTCCCTCGCGTTCCAGCCGCTTGGTCAGCTCTTCGCGCAAGGCGTGGAGATAGCGCACGTCGCTGGCGGCATATTCACGTTGCGCCTCGCACAATTCCGGCCCGCCCCAGTCCGAGCTTTGCTGCTGCTTCGAGATACTTTCGCCGAGCAGCTCCTCGACTAGGTTCTTGAGCCCGTGACGATCGGTATAGGTGCGCACCAGCTTGCTCGCGATCTTGGTGCAGAAGACGGGCGCGGCGACCACGCCGAGATAATACTGGATCGCGGCGAGATCGAAGCGACCGTAATGGTAGAGCTTTACGCGCGCCGGATCGGCGAGGATGCGGGTGAGGTTGGGCGCCTCGTAATCGCTTCCCGGCGCGAACCGCACCAGATGTTCATCGCCCGAACCATCGCCGATCTGAACGACGCAAAGTCGATCGCGGTGAGTGACGAGGCCCATCGTTTCGGTGTCGACGGCGAGGTCGGCGCTGCCTTCGAGCACGCCGTCCGGCAGGTCTTCTTCATGGAAATACACGCTCATTGCCGCCCCGCTTACGCGACAAGCGGGGCGAGGAAAAGAGGGGGATAGAGGAGGGGCCGGCAGGTCACGCACACGCGTTCGGCCTGTAGGTTGAGACGATGGCGAGCGAAACGATCCCGCAAGGCTGGCGCGAGGCGCTGGAACCCGTGCTGGCGAGCGCGGAAGCGCGCCGGCTGGGCGGCTGGCTGCGCGCCGAAGAGGCGGCGGGCAAGGCGATCTATCCGCCGCGCGGGTGCCGGCTCGCCGCGCTCGAGGCCTGCGATCCAGAAGATGTGCGCGTCGTCATTCTCGGACAGGATCCCTATCACGGGCCGGGGCAGGCGCATGGCCTCGCCTTTTCGGTGCCGGAAGGGGTGAAGCCGCCGCCTTCGCTCGGCAATATCTTCAAGGAGCTTGAAGACGATCTCGCGATTCCCCGGCCCCGGACCGGCAATCTTGCGAAGTGGGCGGAGCAGGGCGTGCTGCTGCTCAACAACACGCTAACGGTCGAGGCGGGCAAGGCGGGCAGCCATGCGGGGCGGGGCTGGGACGCGGTGACCGACGCCGCGGTCGAGGCGGTGGCGGCGAGCGGCGCGCCGACGGTGTTCGTTTTGTGGGGCAGCCATGCGCAGAAGAAGGCGGGGCGGGTCCGGGGACTGGGCGCAGGCGCGCATCACCTCGTGCTTACCAGCCCCCACCCCTCGCCGCTCTCCGCCCATCGCGGGTTCTTCGGCTCGCGTCCGTTCAGCCGGGCGAACGCCTTTCTCGAAAGCCACGGGCGCGGGACCATCAACTGGCGTCTGGATTGAGCGGTCAGTCCGCGCCGTCCTCGACGAGCTCGACATCCACGCCCGAGGACAAGGTTTGCGGCGAGGCCCCGATAAAAGTGCCGGTGATCGGCGCGACGTCGGCATAGTCGCGGCCCATGCCGATGGCGATATGGTCTGCGCCTGCGAACCGATCGTTGGTCGGATCGTAATGCACCCAGCCTAGCGCCGCGCCGCACCATACCGCGACCCAGGCGTGCATCGCATCCGCGCCCACCAGTTTGGCGCGGCCCGGCGGCGGGCGGGTCAACAGATAGCCGCTGACATAGGCCGACGGAATGCCCGCCGAACGCAGGGCGATAATCATGATATGCGCGAAATCCTGACACACGCCGGCGCGCGCCGCAAAGGCCTCGGCGGGCGGGGTGCGCGTGGTGGTCGCGCGCGTGTCGTAGGCGAATTCGCGGTAGAGTGCGCCGCCGAGCGCGCCGGTCGCGGCGACAATGCAACTTTCCTCGGTCAGCGAGCGCGCGCCCCAGGCGCCGATCTCCTTTTCGAGCGCAGCGATCCGAGAGCCGAACAGGAACGGCGCCGGCGAACTTTCCGAAAGGTCGCGCTGCGCCAGCGCTTCGCTGCGGACCACGGCAATGGGCGGGCCCGATGCCGGGGGCGGCGGGGCTACGTTGCGGATCGTGAATTCGCTGGCGATGGCGAGCTTTTCCAGTTCGCCGGTGAACTGGATCCGGGTCGTGTTGACGAGATAGGGTCCCTCGAGCGCGCGCCGCGTCTGCGGTTCGGGATCGAGGGCGAGCGTGTGTTCCAGCAGCGTCTGATGCGCGAAGGGCCGCGGGGTCAGGAGCAGGTTGAACTGCGCCTTTGCCACCGGCGTGCCATAGGCGAGCGTGCTGCGATGGCGGACGCGGAACTTCATGCCAGCAGCCGCGTGGTCGGCTGCTCGGGCGCGGCCGGTTCGAGAAAGAAGCGCGCGCCGACCTCGCGCCCAAGATCGCCGAGCCCCTCGCGCCATTCGCCGATCGTCAGTGTGCCGAGCTCATGCGCCGCGCTGCTCTGGGTCTGCGCTTTCAGCTGGCGCAAAGCGGCGAGCGGGGGATCGGGCATGCCGTCGCTGCGTACGGTGGGCAGGGCGCTAAGATGGCGTTCGATTCGCTCCAGCTGGTGCATGAGACCGCCCGGGATCGCCGGATCCAGCAGCACCAGGTCGTAGACCCGCGCGATATAGGGCATGGCGAGATAGCGCGCGCGGTAGACCCCTTGCGCGTCGACGATGTCGAGTAGGGCGGCGAGATCGTTGGCGCTCGCCCGGCCCGGGATCAGGCATTGCGCCGCCTGCAGAACGATCGAGGCGCGCTCGATCCTGAGGCCCAAATCGTAGAAGCGCCAGGCCGGCGCACGGGCCATACGGTGGTCCATCAGTCCCGCGACCGCCGCGCCGCGTTCGGCGAGCCGGTCGCAGATCGCGGCAAGTCCCTTGCCCTCCGGTTCGCCGGCCAGCCCCGGCACGGCGCGGTGCAGAGTGCGCCAGGCGTCGCGTTGCAGCCGGTCGCGCAGCAACAGGGCGATGCGCTGCTCGCGTTTCACCAGCGCGGCGGCGCTGCCCGGCAGCTCCTTTTCGGCAAGGGCGCTGCGCGCAATTGCGCGGCACGCGGCGTGGGTGTCGTCGTTCGCCGCGGCGCCAAGCCGGACGAGCAGCCGCGCGACGCGGTCGGTGGTGGAGGGCACCTCGCCATCGGCAGGAGGCGCCGTGCGCGCCTCCGCCTCGCCCAGCCGCGCCGACCAATCGAGCAGCACGCGAACGATCCGCGCGGTCTGCTGCGCGCGCTCGCCATAGCGGCCCAGCCAGTAGAGATTGTCCGCCGCCTGCGAGGGCAGCAGGCCGGGATCGCGCCGCACGGTCTGGCTCGCGGTTTTGAGCGGAACGCTCGGCGCAGGCCGCCGCTCGGTATCGACGATGCAGACGTCGCTCGCGCTTTCGCCTAGACCGATCGATGTCGTTGGCATGCCGGGCGTATGCGTGGTCCGCCCGAAGCCGCCGTCGAGCACCACCCATTCCCCCGCGCCATCGCGCGCGAGAAAGGCGCGCAGGGTAAAGCCGCGCGCCTCGAGCCGTCCCTGGCTGACCGTCGGCGTGGTCGACAGGTGAACGATCTCCTGCCCGACATAGTCCATCGGCCGCCGTTCCATCGCTGCGGCCAGCGTGTCGCGCTCATCCTCGCTCAGGCTCTCACCGCTCATCATCGCAGTGCCGGTGAGCCCGGCCGCGCGCTGCCCGAAGGCGGAGCCGACCATCAGCCGGTCGAGATCGGCGAGCACATGCACGCGCTCGGCCTCGCCCCCGCACCACCAGGTCGCGGTGTTGGGCAGGGCTAGGTCGGTGTCCAGAACGCGGTGGGCAAGGCGTGGCAGGAAGGCGGCCATGGCGCGGCTTTCGACAACGCCCACGCCCGGCCAATTGCTCATCGCCAGCCCCTGCGTGGCGGCGCCGACGATATCGGGCACGCCGATGCGCGAGCGCGAATCGAAATGCATCGGATCGAGATCGCGGGTGGTGATCCAGCGCCAGACGCCGTCGATCCGTTTCAGCCCTTCGATTGTGCGGGCATAGAGCGCCCCGTCCGAAACGGTCAGATCGCGGCCCTCGACTAGCGCGAAACCTAGCTGGCGCGCAAGATGGGCCTGTTCGGCGTAGAACTGGTTGAAGCGGCCCGGCGTCAACAGCGCCATGCTGGGATCGCCCCCGCCCGGATTGCTGTTCACGCAATGGCCGGCCATGCCGCGTCGCAGCATGTCGAAGAAGCCGCTATGCGCCCGCGCGCCGATTTCGGCGAGGAGGCCGCCGGTGGTCCGCGCCAGGGCAAGCCGGTTTTCGTGGCAATAGCCGATGCCGATCGCCGCGCTGACGCGGTCGGCTAGCACCCGCCATTCGCCATTCGGCCCGCGCGCGAGATCGACCGCGCAGACGTGGAGGAAATATCCGCCCGGCGGCGTGATGCCGACCATCCGGCGCGCGAAATTGTGACTGCCGGAAACGATCGCCGGCGGGATCGCCCCCTCGGCCACCAATTTTTGCGGGCCGTAGAGATCGGCGATGACCGCCTCCAGCAGGTTTGCGCGCTGGACGAGGCCGGCGGCGACCGCGTCCCATTCGCGCGCACCCACCAAGATCGGCATCGGGCCGAGCGGCCAGGGACGCTCCTCCTTGTCCCCCGCAATGCGAAAACCGAGCCCGAGATCCGCGACGTGGCGATCGAGCTGCGCCTGAAGCCCCGCGAAATCTCCGCCATGTTGCCGCGCCAGCCCCGCGGCGAGCGCGCGCCATTGCCGCGCAGTTTCATCGGGCGCGCCGAGGAACAGGTCGCCGCGATGATCGGGTGCGGTGTAATGGGCGAGCGGCTGCTCCCTCGGATCGGGTCCGAGTAGGTCCGGCTCGTAAACGCCGGCAGGATCGCTGCCCGCGCTCCCGGTCATTGCTGGGCGGGCGTGCCAGCGGGGCTGGGCCGCCGCAGGTCGAGCGTCATCGGAAATTCGCCGCGGTTCTCCTCGCGCGGAATATCGACCTTTCCGGGCGAATGGCCGTGATCCTCGAACCGCGCCTTGCGCCGCGCTTCGGCTTCGAAATTGTTGATCGGATGATCGTCGTAATTGCGGCCGCCCGGATGCGCGACATGGTAGACGCAGCCGCCAAGCGAGCGGTTGTTCCACGTATCGAACACATCGAAGGTAAGCGGCGCATCGGCATCGAGCAGTGGGTGGAGGCAGGCCGAGGGCGCCCACGCCTTGTAGCGCACGCCGCCCACCGCGGTCCCTTGCTCGCCGATAGGATGCATCGGCACGCGCCGCCCGTTGCAACCGATGACGTGGCGTCCGGGAGTCAGCCCGCTGGCCTTCACCTGCAAGCGCTCGGTCGAGCTGTCGACATAACGCACCGTGCCGCCCACCGCGCCGGTTTCGCCAAGCACGTTCCACGGTTCGAGCGCGTGGCTGATTTCAAGCTCGACCCCGCCGGCATGCACCGTTCCGTGGACCGGGAAGCGAAATTGGCGCTGCGCTTCGAACCACTCGGGATCGAAATCGTAACCTGCTCGGCCAAGGTCCGCGAGCACATCGAGAAAATCGGTCCAGCAATGGTGCGGGAGCAGGAACTTGTCGTGGAGCGCCGTGCCCCAGCGCACGAGGCCCCCTTCCTGCGACTCGCGCCAGAACCATGCGAGCAGCGCGCGCAGAAGGGCCTGTGCGGCAACGCTCATCTTCGCATCGGGTGGCATTTCAAATCCGCGGAACTCGACCAAGCCCAAGCGCCCGGTCGGCCCATCGGGCGAATAGAGCTTGTCGATGCAGATCTCGGTGCGGTGGGTGTTGCCGGTAACGTCGACCAGCATGTTGCGAAACAGCAAATCGACGATCCAAGGAAACTTCGGCGGCTCGCCCGGCGGCGGCACCTGCGCGAGCGCGATCTCCAGCTCGTAAAGGCTGTCATGCCGCGCCTCGTCGATCCGCGGCGCCTGGCTGGTGGGACCGATGAACAGGCCGGAGAAAAGGTAGCTGAGCGAGGGATGGCGCTGCCAATAGAGGACGAAGCTCTTGAGGAGGTCCGGGCGGCGAATGAAGGCGCTTTCCGGAAAGCTTGCCCCGCCCATGACGAGGTGGTTGCCCCCGCCCGTGCCTACGCTTCGCCCGTCTACCATGAACTTGTCGGCGGTAAGCCCGACCTGCCGCGCTTCGTCATAGAGGCGGGTGGTGACATCGACCAGCTCGTCGAAACTGGCGGTGGGGTGGATGTTGACCTCGACCACGCCGGGATCGGGCGTGACTTTGAGCACATTGATGCGCGGATCGGGCGGCGGGGTATAGCCCTCGATCCGCACCGGCATCTGCATCTCTTCGGCGATGGCCTCGATCTCCGCGACGAGCTCCAGGAAGTCGTCGATCTCCTCGACCGGCGGCAGGAAGACCGAGAGATAGGTGCCTTTGGGCTCGACCGTCAGCGCGGTGCGCACCGCGCCTTCGATGATCTCCTGCTCGACGATGTCCTGCCGGTTGTTCTCCGGCTGCTCGACACGGCGATGCGCCTGCTCCGGTGTCTGTCCGCGTGAGGGCGTTTTCTCGATGCGGTCCTGTTCGGCCCGCTCGGTGCGCATCGAGCGATGGTCGGCAAGCGGTGCCTGCGGGTCGGTCTCGACGCGCGGATGAATGTAGGGATAGCCGCTTTCGGGCACATGCGGGAGCGATCCAAGCGGCAGACGATAGCCCAGCGCCGCATCGCCCGGCACCGCGAAGAGCGCGCCGCGTCGCAGCCGCCATTGCTCGCTCTTCCAGCGCCCCGGCTCCCTTTCCCGTTTGGACTGCGCGCGCTGGATCGGGAGGACGTAGCCGATGGGTTTGGACAGGCCGCGGCGGAACGTCTCGACCATGCGCTGACGCTCTTCGGGATCGTCGATCTTGGGGTCGAGCGGGGAAACGTTGACCGGCAACTCGCCCTCGGCCTCGATCCACTTTTCCGGGTCTTCGTAGACCGGGTGGACGAAATCGTTGTCGACGCCGAGATTGCTGGCGGCGGTGGTGAGGAAACGCTCGGCGTCATCGGGCTGGACCGTCGCCTCTTCGTCCTCTTCGGGGTTACGGGCGATGAGGTCTGGATTGTTCCAGAGAGGCGTCCCGTCCTTGCGCCAATAGAGCGAATAACCCCAGCGCGGCAGGCTTTCGCCCGGATACCACTTGCCCTGACCGTGATGGAGCAGCGCGCCGGGCGCGAAGGCGTCTTTCAATCGCCGGATGAGCTTGTCCGCATAGCCGGCCTTGGTCGGGCCGACCGCTTCGCCATTCCATTCGGGTTCGTCGCCGGGGTTCTCCTTCACGAAGGTCGGCTCGCCGCCCATCGTCAGGCGCACGTCCTGCGCTTCGAGATCCTCGTCGACCTTGCGTCCCAGATCGAGCAGCGCGTGCCAGCGATCGTCGGTGAAGGGCTTGGTGATGCGCACCGCTTCCTTCACGCGTTCGACATTCATGCGGAAGTCGAAATCAACCTCGGCGGGTTCGGCCATCCCCTCGATCGGAGAGGCGGAGCGATAGTGCGGCGTCGCGGCGAGCGGGATGTGCCCTTCGCCCGCGAACATGCCCGAGGTCGCATCCATCGCGACCCAGCCCGCGCCGGGCAAGAAGGCTTCGGCCCACGCGTGCAGATCGACGACGTCCTCGCCCACGCCCTTCGGCCCTTCGACCGGTTCGACATCGGCGACCAACTGGATCGAATAGCCCGACACGAAACGCGCCGCGAAGCCCAGCCGGCGCAGCAATTGCACGAGCAACCACGCGCTGTCGCGGCACGATCCGCGTCCCGCCTCCAGCGTTGCCTCGGGGCTTTGCGTCCCCTGCTCCATGCGAATGACGTAATCGACGCGCCGCTCGATATCGCGGTTGATCTCCACCAGCGTGTCGATCGTGCGCCCCTCGCGGCCCTGATGCGCGGCGACCAGCTCCTCGAACAGCGGCCCCTGCGCCTCGACATCGAGATAGGCGACTAGGTCGGCCTTCACCTTGTCGTCGTAGTCGAAGGGGTAGTTCTCGGCATATTCTGCAACGAAGAAGTCGAACGGATTGATCACCGCCATGTCGGCGATGAGATCGACCTCGATCCTGAATTCGTGCACCTTTTCGGGAAAAACCACCCGTGCAAGCCAGTTGCCGTGCGGGTCCTGCTGCCAATTGATGAAGTGGTTCTCGGGCGCGATCTTGAGCGAATAGTTGGGCACATCGGTGCGCGTATGGGGCGCGGGGCGCAGGCGGATGACCTGCGGGCCGAGCTCGATCGGCTTGGAATAACGATAATGAGTGAGATGGTTGAGCGCTGCCCTGATCATGGGGGCTTTAGAGGGCGCGTATTGGCCTATTGCAACGATAATCTTGGCCAGGGAGCGCTGCCGATCGGTCAGAATGCCGCTGTCAGCCTTCCGCCGAGCACCACGCCGCGGTCCCGGACGCGGATAGCGCTGTCGACGACCTGGAGGTTCGCGGTGAGCCCCAATCCTTCGTCGAACTGCCAGGTGTAGAACGCCTCGATCCCGTCCTCGTCCTCGATATCGAGACGAAAGGCGATGTCGTCGACCAGCTCGTTGGTCAGCGAATAGTGGAAATAGGCGAG
This sequence comes from Erythrobacter sp., assembly GCF_036351135.1. GTDB lineage: Bacteria > Pseudomonadota > Alphaproteobacteria > Sphingomonadales > Sphingomonadaceae > Erythrobacter. The sequence continues at coordinate 14,861 of NZ_JAZBON010000032.1, read as the reverse complement.
TCCGAAGCGGTCCTGCGGGCGAAAGCGGGGATTGCCGGCAACGCCCAGATATCCCGAATAGTCGAGAAAGGTGGGATCGCCCGCCGATGCCTGGAACCGCGCCAGAATGCCCCAGCCCTTGCCCGGCGCCTCGGGATAGGTCGCGAGATATTGATAGGCCGAGAGCTGGACCGCGAACTCGCCACTTTCATCCCCAAAATCGCCGTCCGGCGGCGGGGTTAGGACGGAAGGGATGATGCTGGTGAGGTCGGTCCGCGAAGAGCCTGCGAAAGCAAGATTGACGACGCCGGGCTGCCCGCCAAGGTTGATGCGGCGTGCGGCGGCGACGAGGACGGCGATCCCGCTTTCGAAGGCGGTCTCGAAGCCCGTGCGTCCGAACTGGCTGTCGGGATCGAACACCCATGCGCGGTAGAGCATCTTTTCGGTCGGCACGGTCAGCATCGCACCGGTGATGGTGTTGGGCGCGATGCCGGTGGGCGGCAGCACGATGCCGAGATTCTGAAACCCGAAATGGCCGTTGCTTTCGAGGATCGGGATAGTGAGCGAGGTATCGAAGAGGTTCATCTTGCCAACCTCCAACGTCGCCCCGCTGTCCCACGTATATTGCAGGCTGGCGCTGAGATCGAAGTCGCCGTTCCCCTCCGAGCGGAACAGCGCGGAATTGGTCGGGATCAAACCGACTGCGCCGTTCGAGCTTTCGCCCCAGACATATTCCGGGCGCAGGTTGATCTTGAAATTCGAGGTCGCGTTGTAGCTGAAAAACCCGTCGACCCGCCCGCCATAGCGCAGCGTGCTGTCGGCATCGCCCGCGACCGGTATGTCGGTGAATTGCGAGACGACGATGTCGAGATCGAAGGGATCTTTCGCAGGAGTATCATCCGAAGTCAGCGTCGGCTGAACCTCATCGAGCGTGGTGGCGGGCTGCGCTATCGCAGCGAGGTCGCTCGCACGGTCCGCCGGGAGGTCGAGAGCATCCGCGGCGAGCACATTTCGCCGATCGTCCTGCGCGAGTCCCGGACAGGCGAAAGCCAGCGCCGCCGTTCCCGCACTCAGCCGCAGCGCAGACGCGCCGCCCCATCTACCCCTCACGATAATTCGACCCTCTCCCTTGCGCGCGCTGCACCGACACGCACGGTCCTTTTGCGCCAGATGAAACAGGCGGGAAGGAAGAGGTCAAGTCATAAGGCGGTGCTCGCCGCTGGGGACGGGTTCGAGCGATACCGACCCGCCACAGGGTAAGGCGCTCAGCGCGGCAGCTGGCTCTCGCCCATCAGCGCCTCGTCGACGCTGCGCGCGCATTGCCGGCCCTCGCGGATCGCCCAGACGACCAGGCTCTGTCCGCGCCGCATGTCGCCGCAGGCAAAGACATTGTCGATGCTGGTGCGGTAATTCTCCGTGTCCGCCGCGACATTGCCGCGCTCGCTCAGCTCCACGCCCGACTGTTCGATCATGCCGGCCTTTTGCGGCCCGACGAAGCCCATCGCCAGCAGGATAAGATCGGCAGGGATGGTGAATTCGCTGCCGACGATCTCGCGCATTTCGCCGTTCACCCATTCGACCCGCGCGCATTCGAGCCCGGTGACGGTCTCGCCATCGCCGACCACGCACTTGGTGAGGACCGCCCAGTCGCGATCCACCCCTTCCTCGTGGCTCGAGGAGGTGCGCAGCTTGACCGGCCAGTCGGGCCAGGTGAGCGCCTTGTCCTCTTTCTCGGGCGGCTGCGGCATGATTTCGAGCTGGGTGACGGATGCCGCGCCCTGGCGGTTGGAGGTACCGACGCAGTCGCTGCCCGTATCGCCGCCGCCGATCACGACGACATGCTTGCCGGTCGCCTTCAAGGTGCCGCGCGGCGCGGCGCGCGCTTCCTCGTCGCCCGCATTGCGCTTGTTCTGCTGGGTCAGGAATTCCATCGCCAGGCGCACGCCCGGCTTCTCCGCGCCCGGTATCGCGAGCGCGCGCGCATCCTCGGAACCGCCAGCGAGGACCACAGCGTCGTAATTTTCCTCAAGGCTCTTGAAGGAGATGTCGACGCCGACTTCCTTCGAGGTTTTGAAGGTCACCCCTTCCGCCTCCATCTGCACGCAGCGGCGGTTGATGAGGTGCTTTTCCATCTTGAAGTCGGGAATGCCGTAGCGAAGCAGCCCGCCCACCCGGTCGCTCTTCTCGAAGACGGTGACCGAATGGCCCGCGCGTGCAAGTTGCTGCGCTGCAGCGAGGCCGGCGGGCCCCGAGCCGACCACGGCGACCGACTTGCCGGTTTTCCTCTCGGGCACTTGCGGCGTGACCCAGCCTTCCTTCCACCCGCGGTCGATGATCGCGCATTCGATGCTCTTGATGGTCACCGGCTGATCGATGATATTGAGCGTGCACGATGCCTCGCATGGGGCGGGGCAGATGCGGCCGGTGAATTCGGGGAAGTTGTTAGTCGAGTGCAGCAGGTCGAGCGCGTTTTTCCAGTCCTCCTCGTAGACGAGGTGGTTCCAGTCCGGGATAAGATTGTTCACCGGGCAGCCATTGTGACAATAGGGAATGCCGCAATCCATGCAGCGCGAGGCCTGAGCGGCGAGCAGTTCGTCGGAGGGCTGAACCACGAATTCGCGGTAATTGGTCAGCCGCTCTTCGGGCGCGATATAATCGCGCTCGCGCCGGTCGAGTTCGAGAAATCCGGTGTCCTTGCCCACGTCTTTCAAACCTCAATAAATAGGGTCATCCCCGCGCAAGCGGGGACCCAGTTGTAACGCCGGTGGCTCCGCTCTGGGTTCCCGCTTTCGCGGGAATGACGAGGGACTACTCATCACTCCGCCGCCACGCTGGCCGCTTCTTCGCGCTCGGCCTCCAACGCCTCCAGCGCGCGCCGATAGTCGCGCGGCATCACCTTGACGAAGCGGCCGAGCGCCTGAGCCCAGTCCTCAAGCAACTCCCCGGCGAGACTGCTCCCGGTATGGAGCTGGTGGCGTTCGACGAGGATGCGCAGCCGCTCGGCGTCGTGGCGCAGCATGTCGCCCATGCCGAAATCGTGGACGCTGCTGCCGCGTTGCTGGGGGCGGCCCGTGCCCGGATTCTCATCGCGCCCGGGCCTGATCGGTTCGAGATCGACCTGTGCGTGGTTCACCAACCCGGCGAAGGTCCCTTGCGGATCGTAAACATAGGCGATGCCGCCGCTCATCCCGGCGGCGAAATTGCGCCCGGTCTTGCCGAGCACCGCGACCACGCCGCCCGTCATATATTCGCAGGCATGATCGCCCGCGCCTTCGACGACGGCGATCGCGCCCGAATTGCGCACCGCGAAACGCTCGCCCGCAACGCCCGCGAAATAGGCCTCGCCCGCGATCGCGCCGTAGAGAACGGTGTTGCCGACTATGATATTCTCGTCCGACGCGCGCGGCGCGGTCTCGGGCGGGCGGACGATGATGCGGCCGCCCGACAGCCCCTTGCCCACATAATCGTTAGCGTCGCCGACCAGGTCCAGCGTCACGCCATGCGCAAGCCAGGCGCCCATGCTCTGTCCGGCCACCCCGGTCAGCTGGACGCGGATCGTGTCGGGCGGCAGGCCCTCATGCCCATGCGCCTTGGCGATTTCGCCCGACAGCATGGTGCCGAGCGTGCGGTTCACGTTGCGCACTTCGTAAGTGAGTTCCACCGGCTGCTTCGCCTCGATCGCATCCGTCGCATCGGCGATCAGCGCATTGTCGAGCGCGGCGCCGAGGCCGTGATCCTGCTCCAGCGTGTTGCGCAGCGGCGCGTCCTCGGGCGTAGCGGGGCGATGGAGCAGGCGCGAGAGATCGATACCGCGCGCCTTCCAGTGGCGGTGCATGCGGGTCATGTCGAGCCGATCGACCCGGCCGATCATGTCCTCCAGCTTCGCAAAGCCCAGCTGCGCCATGATCTCGCGCAGCTCCTCTGCGACGAAGAACATGTAATTGACGACGTGCTCGGGCGTGCCGGTGAAGCGGGCGCGCAGCACCGGATCCTGCGTGGCGACGCCGACGGGGCAGGTGTTGAGGTGGCACTTCCTCATCATGATGCAGCCCGCCGCGATCAGCGGGGCGGTGGCGAAGCCGAACTCGTCCGCGCCCAATAGCGCGCCGATCGCAACGTCGCGCCCGGTGCGAAGCCCGCCATCGACCTGGACCGAGATGCGGCTTCTGAGATCGTTCAAGAGCAACGTCTGCTGGGTTTCGGCAAGGCCGATCTCCCACGGGGAGCCGGCATGGGTGAGGCTTGTCAGCGGCGAGGCGCCCGTGCCCCCGTCATAGCCCGAGATCGTCACATGGTCCGCCCGCGCCTTGGACACGCCCGCGGCAACCGTGCCGACCCCGACCTCCGCCACCAGTTTGACCGAGATGCGCGCTTCGGTGTTCACGTTTTTCAAATCGTGGATCAGCTGCGCCAGATCCTCGATCGAATAGATGTCGTGATGCGGCGGCGGAGAGATGAGACCCACGCCCGGCGTCGAATGCCGCACCGCGCCGATACGCTTGTCGACCTTGTGGCCGGGCAGCTGACCGCCTTCGCCCGGCTTTGCGCCCTGCGCCATCTTGATCTGGATATCGTCGGCATTGGCGAGATATTCCGCGGTCACGCCGAACCGCCCGCTCGCGACCTGCTTGATCCGGCTGCGCATCGAATCGCCATTGTCGAGCGGTGCAAAGCGAAACGGCTCCTCGCCGCCTTCACCGGTATTCGAGCGACCGCCGATGCGGTTCATCGCGATGGCGAGGGTCGAATGCGCCTCGTGGCTGATCGAGCCGAAGCTCATCGCCCCGGTCGCGAAGCGCTTGACGATCTCGGTCGCCGGTTCGACCTCGTCCAGCGGGATCGCCTCGTCCGCCAGCTTGAATTCCATCAGCCCGCGAATGGTCAGCAGCCGCTCGGACTGTTCGTTTACCGATTTCGCAAAGGCGCGGTATTGCTCGGGCAGATTGCCGCGCACCGCGTGCTGCAATTGCGCGACATTCTCCGGCGTCCAGGCGTGCTCCTCGCCGCGCAGGCGATATTGGTAGATGCCGCCGACATCGAGCATTCCGGCATAGAGCGGGTTGTCGCCATAGGCCTGCGCATGGCGGCGCACGCTTTCCTCGGCGACCTCGGCCAATCCGACGCCCTCGATCGTGGTCGCGGTGCCGGTGAAATAGGTGTCGACGAAGTCCGAGGCGAGCCCGACTGCGTCGAAGATCTGCGCGCCGCAATAGGACTGGTAGGTCGAGATGCCCATCTTGGACATGACCTTGCGGACGCCCTTGCCCACGCCCTTCACGTAATTGCGCTGCACGTCCTCGGCGGGAATGTCGGCATGTTTGCGCGCGCGGATATCCTCCAGCGTCTCGAAGGCGACATAGGGGTTGATCGCCTCCGCACCGTAGCCCGCGAGGACGCAGAAATGATGCACCTCGCGCGCCTCGCCGGTTTCGATGACGAGCCCGGTCTGCATCCTCAGGCCCTGACGCACCAGCTGGTGATGCACCGCCGCGGTCGCCAGCAATGCGGGCATGGGGATGCGGTCCGGGCCTTGGCCGCGATCCGACAGGACGAGGATATTGGCATCGCCCAGCACCGCCTCGGTCGCCGCCCAGCACATCTCCTTCAAGGCGAGCTCGATTCCTTCGGCGCCGGACGAGGCGTCCCAGGTGATGTCGATCGTCGCGCAGCGGAACGCCCCGTCGAGCACCGCCTCGACCGAGCGGATCTTGGCGAGGTCCTCATTGGTGAGGATAGGCTGCTGAACCTCGAGCCGTTTATGCGTGCCGGCATCGTGGCCGAGCAAGTTGGGGCGCGGGCCGATCATCGAGAGGAGGCTCATCACCAATTCCTCGCGGATCGGATCGATCGGCGGATTGGTGACCTGCGCGAAATTCTGCTTGAAATAGTCGTAGAGCAGCCGCGCGCGGTTCGACAGAACGGCGATCGGCGTGTCGGTCCCCATCGAGCCGATCGGGTCCTCGCCACGCACCGCCATCGGTTCGAGAAAGCGCGAAAGATCCTCCTGCGTGTAGCCGAAGGCCTGCTGCCGCTCCAGCAGCGAGGTTTCTAACACCGGAACTTCGGACAGTTCGGGCTCGATATGGTCGATATCCTCGAGCTTGAACTGCGCCTGTTCGAGCCATTTCGCGTAAGGCTTGGCCGCCGCGAGATCGGCCTTTAATTCCTCGTCCTCGATGATCCGGCCCTGTTCGAGGTCGATCAGCAGCATTTTGCCGGGCTGAAGCCGCCATTTCGTGACGATGTCCTCCTCGGCGAAGGGCAGGACGCCCGATTCCGAGGCGAGGCAGATGATGTCGTCCTTCGTCACGCAATAGCGCGCCGGGCGAAGGCCGTTGCGGTCCAGCGTCGCGCCGATCTGGCGTCCGTCGGTGAAGCACACCGCGGCCGGGCCGTCCCAGGGTTCCATCAGCGCGGCGTGATATTCGTAGAAGGCGCGGCGCTCGGGGCTCATCTGCTCGTTCTTGGCCCAGGCCTCGGGGATCAGCATCATCATCGCATGGGCGAGGCTGTATCCGCCGGCGAGCAGCAGTTCGAGCGCATTGTCGAGGCAGGCGGTGTCCGATTGCCCATGCGGGATGATCGGCCACATCTTGTCGAGATCCGGGCCGAGCAGTTCGGATTCCATCGTCCGCCGCCGCGCATTCATCCAGTTCACATTGCCGCGCACCGTGTTGATCTCGCCATTATGCGCGATGAAGCGGAAGGGGTGGGCGAGGCGCCAGCTTGGAAAGGTGTTGGTGCTGAAACGCTGGTGAACGAGGCCGAAGGCGCTGACGCAGTCGGGATCGCGCAGATCGTCGTAAAAGCTCTTCACCTGCGTCGCGAGCAACAGGCCCTTGTAGACGATCGTACGGCTCGAGACGCTGGGCATATAGGTTTCGGTCAGGCCCGGCAGATCGTGCTTTTCTGCGAGCGCGCTCAACGGGTTCAGCGTCTGCTTGCGGATTGCCAGCAGCTTGCGCTCGAACGCCTGCTGGTCGGCGCAATCCTTTCCGCGCGCGATGATTGCCTGCTGGATAACCGGCATCGAGGCGATTACGGCATCGCCCAGACCATCGAGCGTCGTCGGCACGTCGCGCCAGCCGATCAGGTGCTGCCCTTCCTTGGCAAGCAGCTTCTCGAAGCGGTCGGCGACGAAGGCGCGCGCTTCCTCGCCGCGCGGCATGAAGCTCATCGCGACCGCATAATGGCCGGGGGCGGGAAGCTCGTGACCATGTTCGTCCGCCCAGCGCAGGATCAGGGCATGCGGGATCTGCATGAGCAGCCCCGCGCCATCGCCCAGCAGCGGATCCGCACCCACCGCGCCGCGATGATCGAGCTTCTCCAGGATTTCGAGCGATTGCTGGACGATCTGGTGGCTGCGCTCGCCCTTGATATGCGCGACCATGCCCACGCCGCAGGCATCGTGTTCGTTCGAAGGGTCGTAGAGACCCTGGGAGGAGGGCATTCCCATGGCGCGCGTTCCGTTCTGTCAGATGCCGATGCGGGTCCGGCCGAGATACGGCGCCGGGCAGCGGCAGGATGGAGACGAGCGTTCAGCGGTGGTTTCGCTGTGCATCGTCGCCTTCGACGCACTCTATTGCCGATGGAATGGTCTTTTTGCAACCGCGAAGGGTTTGAGAATGTTTCGCAGGGGCGTAGCCTGCCTATGCTATCATTGCGCGGAATGCACTCGCTGTGCCGTTTCCGACGGCTCAGGCGACGCCGCGAAGGCTTTGCAATTTGATCAGCGCCTCGCGCAGTTCGCGTTCGGCGGGACTGTCCGGCTCGGCGGTAGGCTCGGCGCCTACGTCCCCTTGCGCCTCGAAGCGACCGGCGGTGAACAGGTCGAGCGCGCGCAGGGACCGGGCGAGCGCTTCGTCGCTGCCATCCTGCGCGGTCGCCGGATCGGCGTGCGCGCGCGTCTGATATTCGTGCAGTGCGCCGGCGAAACGTTCGACCATTTCGACCAGGCTAAGATCGGCGGTCGGCCGCGCGCGCAGAAGGTCGAGCGCGCTGGGTGCAGGCTCCGCAGCGCTTTGCGAGATAGGCACTGCGGCAATCGGGATGGCGGGCGCGTTGGCGAGGCTTGGTTCATCTTGCGCGACCGGTTCCTCGAGCCAGACGCCGTTGCGGCCGGGAAGATCGCCGAAAGCGGCCAGATCGAGTTCGCGCGGCACGCCGAGCTCGGCTTGGGGGAGGGCGACGTCGACCGCCGGCTGAGAGGTGTCCTCTCGTCTTTCCTCGCACGATTCGATCAGCGCATCGCGGAAATGGCGACGTGTGAAGCTTGGGCCTTGTGCTGCCTTGCGCTCGCCGCCCTCATCCGCAAGTACCGGCTCGTCCTCGTAGTCACGCTCCGCCAGTTCGCCCAGCGTCGGGGCGCGCGTGCTCTTAGTCTGCCCATCGGCAATTTCGGTGTCCCGTGGTTCTTTCCCCAAAAGCGGCGCATCGAGGCTGTCGCTGCCAAGCTCGCGCGCCGGGTCGATCACGTCCGAGGGCAGGGGCTCCGAGCCGGCGTCGGTTTTGTCTGTGGCCACCCGCCCGCGGATCGCGCGTGCCGCGGCAAGACCGAGCAGACCGCCGAACACCGCGAGAGCGCCGGCCAGCAGCAGGCGCATTGTCGATGCGGGAAGGGCGAGGCCGGTAGCCGCCGCCACGCGCGCCGAGATATCGCCGGGCAGTGCAAGGAAGCAAAGCGCCAGCAACGCCGCACCCCAGACGCTCAGCAGCGGCACGAAGGCGTGGCTTGCAGCGATCGCGGCAAGCGCCGAGCGCGTTTGCGCCGCACGCACGCTGCGCGACAAATCCGCATGTTCGGCCTGCAGCATTTCTCGCATGACGCTTCCCCGCACCCCTGTTCTTGCTAGCCCGGTTTCTCGCCGTTCAGGCGCACGCGGGGCGGCGTGCGGCGGGTTCGTCGCCTGCCGCCGTGCCTGCATCGTTGCGGGCTAGCAGATGGTGGTAAACGTCCAGATAACGCTGCGCATTGTGCTGCCAGTCGTGGCGCGCGCGCACATGGGCGAGCGCGCGGCTGCGCACCGCGTCCCATTCCTCGCGCGCGTCCAGCACTTCAGCGAGCCGCGCGGCGCAGGCGGCGGGATCGTCGGGGGCGAACAGGAAGCCAGTCTCGCAATCGCGGATAAGCTCGCGGTGGCCGCCGACATGCGAGGCGGCGACGAGCCGCTGCTGCCCCATGGCTTCCAGGGGTTTGAGCGGAGTGACCAGATCGGTCAGGCGCGAGGCCTTGCGCGGATAGGCGAGCATGTCGATCAGCGAATAATAGCGCTCGACCTCGCCATGCGGGACGCGGCCGGCGAAGATCACCTGTTCGGGGGCGGACAGCTGCGCCGCCTGTTCGCGCAGGGCGGCTTCGACCGGCCCGCCGCCCACCAGCAGCAGGCGCGCGCCCGGATGGGTCTTGCGCAAAGCGGGCATGGCGGCGATCAGATCGTCCAACCCCTCGTAATCGTAGAAGCTGCCGACATAGCCGATCACCGGTGCGTCCGCTTCGATGCCGAGCACCCCCGCCAAGGCGTCGTCGCGCGGGGGCGGGTCGCCGAACATGCAAAGATCGACGCCGTTGGGCATGACCCCGATCCGCCCGCCGGGAATGCCGCGGGCGATCAGTTCGTCGCGCAGGCCGTTGCAGATTGTGAATACGGCATCGGCGCGCGCGGCGACCTGCGTTTCGAGACTGCGCGTCAGGCGGTACTTGGCCGATCCCTGGACGCCAGTGCCGTTGCCGACCGCGGCGTCTTCCCAGAAAGCGCGGATTTCGTAGATGAAGGGCACGCCCAGCCGCTGCGCGGCGCGCAACGCGGCGCCGCCGCACAATGCGGGCGAATGCGCATGGATCACGTCGGGGCGCCAGTCGCGCGACAGCGCAAGGATCGCGCCGGTCAGCGCCGCCATCTCGCGAAATTCGCCGACCAGCATCGGTCCGCCCGCTCTGCCCGGCGTCCGGTGAAAGGCAAGGCCGTCACGGCGCTCGCACGCATCTTCCCATTCGGCTTCCTCGTTATGCCGCTGCGAGGTGATGGCGCGCACCTCCAGCCCTGCCGCTTCCTGCGCCTTCATCAGCGCGCGGGTGCGAAAGGAGTAGCCGCTGTGAAGCGGCAGCGAATGGTCGAGGACATGCAGGATGCGGGTCATGGCGGTTGGGCCATAACCGGCCCGTGCTTAACGGCGCGTCAACTGCGCCTGCGATAAGGCCGCAGGGGTCATGATCGACTATTTCGCTCTTGCGCTCGGCCACGGGCTGCTGGCGCTCGCGCTGCTGCGGCTGGCGATGTGGCGACAGCTCGACGACGACCCGGCGCTGCGCCAGGCAAGCGATGCGCGCAAGGCGGAAGCGGACGCGCAGAGCGCCGCGGCAAGGGCCGAGCGACGGCGGCGGAGCGACAAGGGCGATCACGAGGGCGAACAGGCGTGATCGACCTCCTGCTCATCGGCTACATCGGCTTCGTCCTGGTGCTCGGCCTCAGGCGCCCGTTTCTGTGGGTGCTGCTCTATATCTATATCGACATCCTCGCGCCCCAGCGGATCGGCTATTCGATCATCACCGACCTGCCCGTCTCGCTGATCGCCTTTGCCGCAGCCTTCGGCGGCTGGCTCGCCTTCGATCCGAAGCGCGGCGCGCGTTTCACGTGGCGGCAGGGGCTGATCCTTGCGCTGCTCGCCTATTGCTGGTGGACCACCGGCTGGGCCGATTTCCCCGAACCCGCGGCGACCAAGTGGGACTGGGTGTGGAAGGCGATGCTGTTCGCGATCTTCCTGCCGCTCACCCTGACGACGCGCCTGCGGATCGAGGCGGCTTTGCTCACCATGCTGCTGTCGATGGCGGTGATCGTGATCGGCGGGGGGATCAAGGTCGTTTTCGGCGGGGGCGGCTATGAAAACCGGATGCTGATCGTCAACGACAATTTCGGTATCTACGAGACCAGTGTGCTCGCCTGCATGTCGATCGCAATCATCCCGGCTATTCTTTGGTTCATCCGCCACGGTACGATCTTTCCGCCCGACTGGCGGGTCAAATGGTTCGGCTACGGCTTCATCCTCGCCTGCGCGCTGATCCCGGTGGGAACCGAGGCGCGCACCGGCCTCGTCTGTTTCGCGGCGCTGCTGGCGCTGATGTTCACCCGGGTGAAGCACAAGGCGCTGTTTGCGGGGCTCGGCGCAATCGGCCTTCTCGCCGCCATTCCCTTTCTGCCCGCCAGTTTTACAGAAAGGATGGGAACGATCACCGAGTTCCAGCAGGATCAAAGCGCCTCGACCCGCGTCGCCGTCTGGGCCTGGACGCTCGACTATGTCGAGGAGAACCCGTGGGGCGGGGGCTTCGACGCCTATCGTGGCAATCGCTTCGAATATCGCATGCGCGTCGAAGAGAGCGTCGAGGGCACGACTTCGGTCACCTACCAGGACGTCACCGACGAAGCGCGCGCCTACCATTCGGCGATCTTCGAAGTATTGGGCGAGCAGGGTTGGCCCGGGTTGATCCTGTGGACCCTGATTCAGGCGAGCGGGCTGTGGCAGATGGCGCGCATCCGGCGGCGGTGGCGAGGGCGCGAAGGCGCGGACGAACAATGGCAGGCGCCGCTCGCTTCGGCGCTGGGACAGGCGCAGATCATCTACCTTGTCGGCGCGATGTTCACCGGCATTGCCTATACCCCGCCGATGCTGCTGCTGCTGGCGATCCAGATCGGATTCGCGAGCTATTGCCGCCAGCTCGACCGCGCGCGTCAGCCGGCGCCGTGGCTGATTCGCCCCGGCCAACTGCGTCCCGCCTCGCAGACGAGCGCGGCGTGAGCGGCGCGCCGCCGCCCGATATCGGCGCGAAGCGCATCCAGCTGGGCCAGCTGACCGGCATGCGCGGGCTCGCCGCGTGGTTCGTCGTGCTCTACCACGCCCGCGCCAGCCTCACCGCGATCCTGCCTGGCGAGATCATCGCCGTGCTCGCAAAGGGCTATCTCGCGGTCGATCTGTTTTTCATGCTGTCGGGCTTCGTCATGTGGCTGAGCTATTGCGAGCGGTTTCGCGAAGGCGGCTGGAGCGAGACCGGCACCTTCCTGTGGAAGCGCCTCGCGCGGATCTGGCCACTTCATGCGTTGATCCTCGCAGGCTTCGTCGTCTTCGGCATCGCGCTTCACCTGACCGGGCGCGAGGCGCAGCATTACCCCTTCGCCGAGCTGCCGCTGCATATCGCGCTGGTGCACAATTGGGGGCTGACAGACGGACTCGCCTGGAACGACCCGTCCTGGTCGATCAGCGCGGAGATGGGCGCCTACCTGCTGTTCCCGCTGCTGGTCCTCGGGGTGCGGTGGGAGAGGATCGGGATCGCCGGGCTGCTGGCGGTGGGTGGTCTGATCGTGCTTGCACTCCATGCATGGTTCGCGCACCAAGGGCACCGCCTGCTCGACGATGCGATCGCGCGCACCGGGCTAGTGCGATGCCTCGCGCAGTTCACGCTCGGCATGGTGCTGTCGCAGATCTGGCTGCGGGTTCGCGGGAACCCGTCCGCGCGGCTCGCGGCATTTGTGGCGCTTGCCGGTTTCGCAGGCCTTGCGATCCTGCTGCCCCTCCCCGAAACGCTTGTCGCCCCCGCGATCATCGCTGCTTTGTTGCTAGCTCTTGCGCTCGACACCGGCGCCTTGGCCCGGTGCCTCGCCTCGCGCCCGCTATCGGCGCTGGGCGACTGGAGCTACGCCACCTATCTTTCGCATTTCGGGCTTTTCATCCTCTTCAAGATCGCCTTTGTCGAAGCGGACCTGCAGGTCGGCTGGGCGGGCCTCGCCGCCTATGTGCTGAGCGTGCTGGCGGCATCGGCAATCCTCTTTACCCGCGTCGAGAAACCGGCGCAAAACTGGCTCAACGGGCGGCGCCCGGCCCGGCTGCGCTCCGCCCGACGCTAGGGCATCGCAGCCTCATTGACCGGGGCTTGCCTCGCACCGTTTTAACGCCCACACCGCGCCTCGAAGATTCGGGCCGGCAAGGCCCGTCACGAGGCAAGGGAGACCGGACATATGACACCGCAGGATCTGGCCGCGAAGGTCGGCGAAAATCTGGGCAGCAGCGAATGGGTCGAGATGAGCCAGGAGCGCATCAACCAGTTCGCCGATGCGACCGGCGATCACCAGTTCATCCATATCGACGAGGAAGCGGCCAAAATGACGCCTTTCGGCGGCACGATCGCGCACGGTTTTCTGACGCTCTCGATGATCCCCTATCTCGGCGCAAATTCCGATATGCCGAAGATCGAGGGCGTTAAGATGGGCGTGAACTATGGCGGCAACAAAACCCGCTTCATCGCGCCGGTGCGCGCCGGCAAGCGCATTCGCGGCCACTGGAAGCTGCTCGAAATGATCGAGAAGCGTCCCGGCCAATGGCAGCAGACCGCCGAAATCACGATGGAAATCGAAGGCGAGGAAAAGCCCGCGCTGATCTGCGAGTGGATCACGCAGTATTTCGTCTAACCTAGCGTTGAGTCCCAGCGAAGGCTGGGAACTCCGACAACCCCGCGCCAAGTTCGAAGAGATCCCAGCCTTCGCTGGGACTCGCGCAAATTAAAGGACCCCCGCCCATGACCCGCGAAGCCGTCATCGTCTCCACCGCCCGCACGCCGATCGGGCGTGCCTACAAGGGCGGGTTCAATGCAACGCCTGGCGCAACGCTTGGCTCCTATTCCTTCAAGCCCGCAGTCGAGCGCGCGAAGATCGACGCCGGCGAGATCGACGACGTAGTGTGGGGCTGCGTGCTCACGCAGGGAACGCAGGCGGGCAATATCGGTCGCCAGGTCGCGCTTCGCGGCGGCGCTCCGGTGACGGTCGCGGCGCAGACGATCGACCGCCAGTGCTCGAGCGGCCTGATGGCCATCGCCACAGCGGCCAAGCAGATCGTGGTCGACAATATGGACATCGTCGTGGGCGGCGGTCAGGATTCGATCTCGATGGTGCAGACGCCGGAAATGCGCGTCGCGCCCGATCCCTCGCTGATCGCGATGCACAAGGACGTCTACATGCCGATGCTCGGCACCGCAGAGACGGTCGCCGCGCGCTATAATATCAGCCGTGAGCGCCAAGACGAATACGCGCTCCAGTCGCAGCAGCGCACCGCCGCCGCACAGGAAGCGGGCAAATTCGACGACGAGATCGTGCCTGTCACCACCACGATGATGGTCAAGGACAAGGAGACGGGCGAAGTCTCCCAACAAGAAACCACCATCACCAAGGACGAAGGCAACCGCCCCTCGACGACGCTGGAGGGGCTTCAGAGCCTCAACCCGGTGATGGGTCCGGACAAGGTCATCACCGCCGGTAACGCCTCGCAGCTTTCGGATGGTTCCTCTGCCAGCGTGCTGATGGAAGCGAAGGTCGCCGAGCAGAAGGGCCTAGAGCCGCTCGGCCGTTATGTCGGCATGGCGGTCGCGGGAACCGAGCCCGACGAAATGGGCATCGGCCCGGTCTTCGCGATCCCGAAGCTGCTTAAGCAGACGGGCGTGAAGATGGACGATATCGGCCTTTGGGAGCTGAACGAAGCCTTCGCTGTGCAGGTGCTCTACTGCCGCGACAAGCTCGGCATTGATAACGACATCCTTAATGTCAATGGCGGCTCGATCTCGATCGGCCACCCCTACGGCATGACCGGTGCACGCTGCACCGGCCACGCGCTTATCGAAGGCAAGCGCCGCGGCGCGAAATATGTCGTCGTCACGATGTGCGTCGGCGGCGGCATGGGCGCAGCGGGACTGTTTGAGGTCTACTGATCAATCGACCGGCGGCCTTTCGAGGTCGACAAACACAATCGCCACCCGGCCCCGTTCGCTAAGTCATTGGCGAACGGGGCCGTTTTTTGTTGAGGTTACGATGATCCGAATTCTTGCGACCGCTTTGGCCGCGTTTGTC
>NZ_JAZBON010000031.1:0-7288 GCF_036351135.1 Erythrobacter sp. | reverse complement strand
CGGCTGGACGAGAGTGAAACGCAAATCGGTGCTGCGCGATGCCCCCGGCGTGAGATCGGGCAGAAGCATCGCAACGGCAATACCTGTCGCAACGGCGGCGAATCTCAGCCATGCGCCACGGACCAGCATCACGGCGAGTATACCGGCGAGGAAGACGGCGAGACCGGAAAGCGCGTAAGTACCCATGACGGGAAGGAGGCGGGCGATGCCCGGTGTGTCCCAGCTTCCCAGCAGCACCAGCCCCAAAGGCGGCCAGGGATAGCCGGTAAAGGCCCAGCTGCGGATCCATTCGGTCGCGATCCAACCTGCCGCCAGCACGGCAGCGAACGCCAACTGTCCGCTTCGGCGCGCGGCGAGATGCGCGAGCAGCGCCGCCATTGCCGGATAGACCGCGAGGTAGACGCACAGCAGCGGTACTGCCGCCCAGCCCAGGATTTCGGGCATCTTGGCCTGGTAGGTGAAGGCAGTCGCGATCCAGTTGTTCGCCAGGGTCAGGTGGGCCCAGCCGAACATCCAGCCGCGCCATAACGCGCCGCGCCAATTCGGCGATGCGTGGATGTGCAGGACCCACAGGGCAAGCGCGGGGAGGGCGATCCACCAAGCGTGCACCGGCGGGAAGCCAAGCGCTGCGACGAGACCCAGCAGGGCTGAAATCGAGCCCGGCCAGCTTCTGGCAATGCGGCTCAACCGCTTCATCGCCGGGTGACCAATCGTGGCGGGCGCGGCCTGCGACCGATCTGTCATCGTTCCGAACCTTCAGCCCGGTGAAAGGGGATCAGCCGACGGCTTCGAGACTGTCGTCGTCGTCCGAACCGGCATCCGCGCGAAGGCTGATGGACGGGGGAAGGACAGAGGAATCGATTTCGGCCGGGCTATCGTCCGCTGCCCGGCCCTTCCGGGTGCGGCCATTGGTCCGGGGCTTGCGCCGCGGCGTTTCGTCCCCGCCCTCGGCCTGCGATCCGGCCTTGGGCTTGCGGGCGCGGCGCTTGGGCTTCGCGTTCTCTTCTTCCGCGTCGGCGACTTCGCCTTCCACTCCGGCCTCGCCCTGGTCCGGCGTATCGCCGGAATCGGAACCGTCATAGCCATCGTCGTCGTGGCGACCGCGCGTCCGGCGATTGTTCTTGCGGCGCGTGTCGCGGGTGTCGCCATCGTCGTCGTCGCCGGAATCGTCGTTGGCCTGGCCGCGATCATCGTTGCGCTTGGACCGCGCCTCGTCCTGCCGTGCCTTGTTGTCGGCGATCACACGGAAATAGTGATCGGCGAATTGCAGGTAGTACTCGGCCTGCACCCGGTCGCCATTGTGCTGGGCGTCCTGGGCCAGTTTCTTGTACTTGTCGAGCAATTGCGGCGCGTTGCCCCGCGCGCGGCTGTCGATCCGGTTCTGGTTGTTCGGCCCGCCCGAATTGCGGTTGCCGCGACCACGGCGACGGTTATTGCGATTGTT
The DNA here is from genome assembly GCF_036351135.1 of Erythrobacter sp. Lineage (GTDB taxonomy): Bacteria > Pseudomonadota > Alphaproteobacteria > Sphingomonadales > Sphingomonadaceae > Erythrobacter. Next base: position 5,844 of record NZ_JAZBON010000031.1, on the reverse strand, counting down.
ATTCAAGGAAAATCTTCCCTTTTGCGACCTTGGCGCGCCCTCCCGGAAGCGCATCGGTCATCAGACCTCTCGTCTATGCAACGCACCTTATGGCGCGCGCTCCGCACTGCCTGGCCAAGGGGAATGCCCGAAAGGCCTTCTGACATCGAATGTGGAGCTTGGCCCAGCGATTTGCAGGTCGTGCAGATCGGTGTCCTGATTCGGAGGTAGCGAGCCGAATGGCATTTGCCAAGCCCTAGCGACGTTTTCCTCACCTAAGGAGCAGCGCCCGTGGCCGATTTGCAAGATCTCGGCGGAGTTCGACCGCAAAACCATGAGAATGCGCGATTTCGCTGACAGCCTCGGCCTGTGCGCGGCCGATCTCGAAGATCGCGACCCCGTCAGGATTCATGAGCTTGCGGATTTGCGGGATGAGGAGGCGATAGTCGTCAAGCCCCTCCGGCCCGGCGAACAACGCGCTCGCGGGTTCGTAATCGCGCACTTCCGGATCGAGGTCGGCCTCCGCCTCGACATAAGGCGGGTTGCACAGGATCAGGTCGAACCGGCCCAGCCCGTCGGCCCAGCCGACCTGGGTCCAGTCGCGCAGCAGGAACCGCGCTCGGTCTTCGGCAAGGCCGTGCTTGCAGGCATTCGCCCGAGCGATATCGAGCGCGGCCGCCGAAGCGTCGATCGCCGTGCCTGTCGCCTCCGCCAGTTCCAGCAGGGCAGTGACAAGCAAAGCTCCCGATCCCGTTCCCAGATCGAGAACTCGCCGGGCCGCTGGCGCACATTCGAGCGCAGCGTCGATCAGCGTCTCGGTATCGCCGCGCGGGATCAGGACATCGCGCGAGACCCGGAATTCGCGGCCATAGAATTCCTGCACCCCGGTGATATGCGCGACCGGCTCGCGCGCCGCGCGGCGCCCCAGGAGTTCTGCAAATCCGGGCGGGCATTCCTCTCGCATGTGCCGCAGCAACATGTCCGAGCGGCTCACGCCGAGCGCGTGCCCCATCAGGATTTCGGCATCTAGCCGCGCGGTATCGCTTGTGGCGGCGAGGCGGGCGGTCGCCTCGCGGATCGCCTCCCCGACGGTCATTCCGCGAGCGCCGCCAGCCGCTTCGCCTCGTCCTCGGCGATCAGCGCGCCGACGAGCTCTTCGAGACCCGGCCCTGCAAGCACCTCGTCCAGCTTGTGCAGCGTCAGCCCGATGCGGTGGTCGGTCACGCGGCCCTGCGGGAAGTTGTAGGTGCGGATGCGCTCGGAGCGGTCGCCGCTGCCGACCATCGCCTTCCTCGCCTCGGCCTCGGCCCCCTGCGCGGCGTCGCGCTGCATCTCATAGAGGCGGGCGCGCAGCACCTGCATCGCCTTTTCGCGGTTCTTGTGCTGGCTGCGCCCGTCCTGGCAGGTGACGACGAGACCGGTCGGCTCGTGAGTGATGCGGATCGCGCTGTCGGTGGTGTTGACGTGCTGCCCACCTGCGCCGGATGCGCGGTAGGTGTCGATCTTGAGGTCGCCCGGATCGATCTCGACATCGACCTCGTCCGGCTCGGGCAGCACCGCCACGGTCGCCGCCGAGGTGTGGATGCGCCCGCCGCTCTCGGTGACGGGCACACGCTGTACCCGGTGGACACCGCTTTCGAACTTGAGCTTGGCGAACACGCCTTGCCCTGTGACATTGGCGACGATTTCCTTGAACCCGCCAACCTCGCTGGCGCTCATCGAGACCGGCTCGACCCGCCAGCCCTGCTCGGCAGCGAACTTCTCGTACATCCGGTAGAGGTCGCCCGCGAACAGGCCGGCCTCGTCGCCGCCGGTCCCGGCGCGGATCTCGAGCATGGCGGACTTCGCATCGGCGCTGTCGCGCGGCAGCAGCGCGACAGCGAGCGCGCGTTCCTTCTCGGGGAGGGCTTCGCGCAGGTCCGCAAGCTCCTCCTCCGCCATCGCCTTCATTTCGGGATCGGCGAGCATCCCCTTCAGGCCCTCGATCTCCTCGCGCATCGCCTTCACCTGAGCAGCGATCTTCGCCACCGGTTCGAGCTCGGCATAGTCGCGTGACGCCTTGACGAAGGCATCGCCCTCAAGCGTTCCGCTCGCCATGCGCGCCTCGAGCTCGGCGAAGCGGTGGGCGATCTGGTCGAGGCGTTCGGCTGGGATTTGCATGGTCTGGGTCTTGGTTTCCTACAGGATGGAACACTTGGAACACTGTCCTGGGGATGAAAAATGCGGGCAGTTCGGGGGTAGTGCAATCGGCCGGTTGGAATGAAAGGGGCTGGGGTTAGACATCCAGTCGGAATAGCGCCAGTCGCATAGTGTAGGAAACACTTCTCCAGCTGGTCATCCCGGGCCTGACCCCAGATCGGGCTTCTTCTCTTATGCGCGAAAGATCGAAGCCAAGCCCCGGATCAAGTCCGGGGCGGCGGTCTGGCTATCGGGCAGCAAGAACCAGATTTTCGACTACCATATGGCGCTCCCCGCCATCGCCAAGGATGCGGATCGGCGAACCTTCATCGGTGACAGCGAATGACACGAGCGCGTGCGAGGGCAGCTTCTTTGCCTTATCAAACCGCTTGCGTGGTGAGCCGCTGGCGACAAGCTCGGCAGATAGCCCGCCTGCGCGAAGCCTGCCTACCAAGGTTATGGCGTCCGCAAGTCGGTCGTCGTTCTCTACCACAACCACGGCATCCGCCTTTCCTTCGTCCCTCTCCCCCACCAGCATCGCCAGCCGCTCGATCCCCGCCGCCCAGCCGACCGCCGGCGTTGGCGCTCCACCCAGGGACTTCATCAGCCCGTCATAACGCCCGCCGCCGAGGATCGTGCTCTGGCTGCCGAGCTTGCCCGCTGCTTCGCTGCCTTCGTCAGGGATGAATTCGAAGGCGGTGTGGCGGTAATAGTCGAGCCCGCGCACAAGGCTCTCGGCGCGCGTCCACTTGACCCCTGCTGCGTCCAACCCGCTCGTCACACTCTCGAAAAATGCTACCGCCTCGTCCGACAGATAGGCGTCGATCTTCGGCGCATCGGCCACGAAGGACCGGTCGCGCGGATCCTTGCTGTCGAGAATGCGCAGCGGGTTCTTCTCCAGCCGCTCCTGCGAATCCTCGGACAGGTCGCCGCGCACCTTGCCGAAATAGTCGATCAAGCCCGCGCGCCACGCCTCGCGGCTATCCGCGTCACCCAGCGTATTGAGGTGCAGCGTCACGCCCTCGATGCCTAGCTCTTTCAGGAGCTGGTCCGCCATCGCCAGCAATTCGACATCCGCCTGCGGCTCGCCCGCGCCGATGATCTCGGCGTCGATCTGGTGGAACTGGCGATAGCGGCCCTTCTGCGGGCGTTCGTAGCGGAACAATGGTCCGTGGGTCGCGACCCTCAAGGGCGCGTGCTGCTGCCATCCATTCGTCAGGAAGGCGCGCGCGATCCCGGCGGTGAATTCGGGCCGCAGCGTCAGCGATTCCCCGCCGCGATCCTCGAACGAATACATCTCCTTCGAGACGATATCGGTCGTCTCGCCGATCGAGCGCGCGAACACCTCGGTCTTCTCGAACACCGGCATTTCGACCCGGCGGAAGCGGTAGAGCTTGCGCACGCGCTCGAAGGTTTCGACCACGAAGGCGAAGGCCTCGGCGTCCGGTCCGAAAATGTCCTGGGTGCCGCGAATGGCTTTCGGGGTGTTCTTGCTCATGGCTGTCCTGTCTTTGGGGGCGCGATTAGGGCAAGGTCGAACTTGCCGCAATATCGATACGCGGCTATCGGCGCGCATCAGCCTTTTGGGAGAGGGGCAGACCATAGATAGCAGGAAGCCTCAATGCGCATCGACAAGATCCCCACCGGCGACAATCCGCCCGACAGCCTCAACGTGATCATCGAAGTCCCGACGGGCGGCGAACCGGTCAAGTACGAGTTCGACAAGGAGAGCGGTGCACTGTTCGTCGACCGCATCCTGCACACGCCGATGCGCTATCCGGCCAATTACGGTTTCGTGCCCCACACGCTGTCGCCCGATGGTGACCCGCTCGACGCGCTGGTGATCTCGCGCTCGCCCTTCATCCCGGGCTGCGTGGTCAAGGCGCGCCCGATCGGGGTGCTCAACCTCGAGGACGAGCATGGCGGCGATGAAAAGCTGGTTTGCGTGCCGGTCGATACGACCTTTCCGTATTATTCAGATGTCGGCGAGACCAAGGACCTGCCGAGCATCATCTTCCAGCAGATCGAGCACTTCTTCACCCACTACAAGGACCTCGAAGCCGAGAAGTGGGTCAGGGTCGGCTCTTGGGGCGACCGGGCGGAAGCGCGCCAGATCGTGATCGAAGCGATCGAGCGGGCGAAGGGCTAAGCTTCCGGCGGTCGGTCCTCCGGATCGCTCGCCGGATCAGATGACGGCGAAGATCGCCTTGCACAGCCCTGTCAGAGCCAGCGGCAGGCCGATCGCCATAAGCCACAACATGATCGTGTCGCGGCGGAATGCGCCCGCATAGGCTTCGTCACTCGCGGCCTCGTCCGATATGCCCGTCCAGCGCCGCTCGAACCATCGGCATGCGGGGATGATCGCGGCCACCAGAATGACGAGGGCGACATAGGGGAAGATCGAACTGATGCCCTCGCTCATCGCCTTGACGGTGAGGAAGATCTGGAGCCCGGTATAGACCAGCAGCGCATAGGCGACATGGTCGCTCATGGCCTTGCGCCAGTCGCGCGCCTTGCTGCCTGAATGATCGGCGCCTTCGCGCCTGTGCGATAGTTCGCTCATAATTCCGTTCCCCAACGGCATCTCCAACCCGCAGACAGTATCTCAAACGCGGCGCAGTCTTGCAAGCGCAGTAACCAATTCGACATATTGTTGCGCAGAGGCGCGCGGCTCGCGATCAAGTCGCCGGATTCACGCATTATTCCGGAGGAGCCGGGACGGGAAGGATGCGCTAGGCAGGCGATAAGCAAAAATCTTGCCAAAACCCGAGGAGTCACCCTTCCCTGCGTGACTGACAATGCTACATGACATTGCCATGAGCGACTCCACCGCCCTTGACGACGTCACCGGGATCGCATCGCCCGCTGCGACCGGCGAAGGTGCAGATGCGACCGCCCCCATGCCCGAGGGCGGGCTGGAGGTGATCTCCATCGCCAAGAGCTACGACAAGCGCGCGGTGCTGACCGACATCTCGCTCACCGTGGCCAAGGGCGAGGTGCTTGGCTTGCTGGGCCCGAATGGCGCCGGCAAGACGACCTGCTTCTATTCGATCATGGGCCTCGTCAAACCGGATTCGGGGCGCATCCTGATGGATGGCGAGGACGTGACCAACCTGCCGATGTATCGCCGGGCGATCCTCGGCCTCGGCTACCTGCCGCAGGAGACGAGCATCTTTCGCGGGATGACCGTTGAACAGAACATCAATTGTGTGCTCGAAATGGTCGAGCCCGACAATGCGACGCGGGCCCAGGAACTCGAGCGCCTCCTCGACGAATTCGGGCTCACCCGCCTTCGCGAGAGCCCGGCCATGGCGCTTTCGGGCGGGGAACGGCGGCGCTGCGAGATCGCGCGCGCTTTGGCGGCCAAGCCTTCGATCATGCTGCTCGACGAACCCTTCGCCGGGATCGACCCTCTTTCGATCAGCGACATCCGCGATCTCGTCAAGGACCTCAAGCGGCGCGGGATCGGCGTCCTGATCACTGATCATAATGTCCGGGAGACGCTCGACATCGTCGATCGCGCCTGCATCATCTATGGCGGGCAGGTGCTGTTCGCCGGCACGCCGCAGGCGCTGGTGGCGGACGAGAATGTCAAGCGGCTCTATCTCGGCGAGAGCTTCACGCTCTAGGCACCCCGTCCATGGCCATCGGTCCGCGCCTCGACCTGCGCCAAACGCAATCGCTGGT
>NZ_JAZBON010000030.1:0-116196 GCF_036351135.1 Erythrobacter sp. | reverse complement strand
CGGACGGGATAACCGCTGAAAGCATCTAAGCGGGAAGCCTCCCTTGAGATTAGGTATCTTCGAACCGTCATAGACCATGACGTTGATAGGCTGGGTGTGGAAGCGCAGTAATGCGTGGAGCTAACCAGTCCTAATAGTTCTGTTCGCGCTTGAGAGTCTGCACTGTCAATGACAGGCCTGAATGGGTCCGTCTGCGATGGAGGAGTTCTCCAGCCAGATACGCCCTTTACGTTCGCGCATTCACATGCGTGGGCATCGATTTAGGCCCGTATCCCACAAGCTTCATTGCTTGGTGGTCATAGCGCCTGTGACCCACCCGATCCCATCTCGAACTCGGCCGTGAAACCAGGTAGCGCCGATGGTACTGTGTCCTAAGGCACGGAAGAGTAGGTCACCGCCAGGCATTGCAGCTTGTGGGGCGCCTTTATTAAGGCATACGAGCGAAAACCCATTCACGATTTCAAAAAGCCGCTGCCGGTGCGACCGAGCGGCGGCTTTTTGGTCTCTGTCGATCATTCGATTGCGAGACATAAAGGTGCCGCGGGATGGAGCAGTCCGGTAGCTCGTCAGGCTCATAACCTGAAGGTCGTTGGTTCAAATCCAACTCCCGCAACCACCTTTCAGGCTATCGCCGCCAAAGGCCCCGCAGTTCGCTGCGGGGCCTTTTGTCGTTTGGCGCAGGCGGGATTGCGGTTGTGGGGGAAGGCCGCGAACTTTCACGAATTGAGGTCGCGAATGGCTGCGATCATTGCCGCGTCTTTGCGCGACCCGGGGCCGCCGAAGTTCCAGCGGCTGCCCGACAAATAAGCACCCGCGTATCGGGCGCTCCGGACAACGCGCTTTCTCTGTCGAACTGCACGACATTCGAGCACCAATGCGGCGCATCACAACCGCCGCCATGCTATTCCATTGGTCTCGCACTTCGCGGGCCGTTGTCGCTGCCTGTTTGGCAGGCAGAGCAGTCGAGGCTCTCGTAGGTCCTGATGTGGGAAGCGTTGCGTGTCCTCCTGAGCCAATCGCTGCGAAACGCGGCGAGTAGACAAAAGTATGCGGCCGAACATTACTGCCTTCGAACCTTTGCAGCTCGTCAGTTCATTCCCCTGTCGCGCCGGCCTCTTGCGAGCTCCCTGCCGACTTGCCAGGTTCGGCGTCGGCGCGTTTCGCTTCGGGCGATGAGGCCTGCCATACCAGCGCCGCCATGGCGAGCCAGGTCGTGAACATGATTAGATAGGTCCAGCGTCTCGGCCAGAGCTGGCGCACGAACAGCGTGGCCAGGGCGGTCACCGCCAGCGCGGCGAGCGGCGCGGCGGCGGATACCAGTCCGGTGCCTGCAAGCGCGTCCTCGAACGCGAGGCTCGCCCATTGCGCGGGCAACAGCACGAGAAGCCAGTGCGGCCACAGGCCCGGATCGCTGGCGGCGGAGATCAGTATGGCGGCCTCACCGAGGGCGACCGCGAATGCGATGAGCCAACCCCGCCGTCCCGAAGAGCGCGCGAAGAGGGCACCTCGTGCCGCGAAGCTTAGGCTTGCGACAAGGGCTGCGAATGCGGAGAGCAGAATATTACCGATAGGCACGATGTCGAAGGCCACCGACAAGGTCGCGAGCCAGACACCATTTGCGATCCCCAGAAGGGTTCCGGTCCGCAGACTACCTGAAATAGCGGCGCCGATCATGGCGGCGGTCATCAGGCCTAGCGCGATGGTCGGTGCGGCGGCACCACCTCCGATTGCCAGCAAAACGGCAGTCGGCGCTGCGACGCCCAGCAGCGCGGCGAAGCACCATACGGAACGCGGCGCGGCCCGCTGCCCTGCTTCCTCACGAAATTGCATCGACACCGTCTGGCAAAGGCGAAACGACTTGTCGAACACAGCGTCGCCAGCGCCACGCCTAACTAGAAAAATAACCTCGCGGGTTCGGTTCAGGCGCTGACGATACAGCGCGATGGTGTATTGAGCGCAAAACTAGCCGCGCCTTTTTCCAGGGTCGGACGCTCAGACGAAGGCGCCGAACTCCGCCCGTTCGGCGGGTTCGGCCGCGCGCCCATAGGTGCTGAGGAGATCGGGCGCCGGTGCGAACGCGCGGGTCTGGCCCACCACCGTCTCGCCTGCGCCGAGCATCAGGAAACCGTCATGGACAAGCGCCTCCGCCAGCCGGTCGAACGCGACCGCGCGGGTCGCATGATCGAAATAGAGCAGCACGTTGCGACACAGGACAAGATCGAAACGTGCTCTAGCCGGCGGCGCGGACAGCACGTTGTCCTGCTGAAAGCGAGTGATGTGGCGGACGTGATCGCGGATCTGCCAACCGGCCGGGTCTTCGTCGAAATGACGCAGCATCTCTGCGACGCCCAGGCCGCGCTGCACTTCGAACTGGCTGTAGAGCCCCGCGCGGGCAGCCCGGATTGCCTTGTGCGAGATGTCGGTCCCGAGGATGTCGATCGTCCACCCCTCCCAGTCCGCTTTCTGGTCCTCGAACAGCATGGCGAGGCTGTGAACTTCCTGTCCGGTCGAACACCCCGCGCACCATATCGAAAGGCGGCGGGCCTGCTCGCGGCGGCGTCGGAGCTCGGGAAGGATGAGCTGCGGGATCTGGTCGAAGGTTGGCTTGTCGCGAAAGAAATAGGTCTCGTTGTTGAGCAAGGCCTCGACCACTTCGGTGGCGAGATCGCGGTCGTGCGAGCGTCGGCGCGGCTCGTCGAGCAGGCAGACGAGCTGGTCGAGATTGCTGATCCCGTGTTCCCGAAAAACGCCTGACAAAGCAGTGCCGACGCGCCAGCGCCGGCTTTCGGTCAGGTGCTGACCGGTGCGCTCGGCGAGGAGATCGGCGATGTACTGATATGAGGCTGGGCTCGCGTCCATAAGGATCAGCTCGGCGCCGCGTCCTTCGCCGCGCCCACGCCCTGCACTTCGCCGCGATGCTGCATCATGATCGCTTCGCCGAGATCGCCCGGCGCGGCAACGAAGGTCGCCAGGCCGGCTCTGGCGATGGCTCCGGGCATACCCCAGACCGCGCTCGTTTCCGCATCTTGCGCCCAGATCGTGCCGCCGGCGGCGACGATGTCCTGCGCACCTTCGAAACCGTCGCGGCCCATGCCGGAAAGGACGATTCCCAGGACGCGCCCTTCGCAGGTCGAGGCGAGGCTTGCGAACATCGGGTCGACCGAGGGCAGGCAGCCGCTCGGAGCCGGCTCGGCGAGCGCGCGCACGAACAGCCCATCGGACGTACGACGCACCGCCATGTGGCTGTGGCCCGGAGCGATGACGACTTCGCCGGCGCGGATCGGCGTGCCGTCCTCTCCAATGCGCGTAGCCCGGCCGCTGGCGACCTCGATCTGCCGGGCGAAGACCGGAATGAAGGACGAGGGTAGATGCTGGGTGATGACGATCGGCAGGTTGAAGTCGCGTTTCAGCGCGCGCAGCAGGATGTTGAGCGCGTGGATGCCGCCGGTCGAAGCGCCGATGGCGAGAATCTCGGGTTTGAGCGCGCGGCGTTCATGCACCGGATTGATGATATGCGAGCCGTCGCGCCTGCGCGCATGGCCGATGTCACTGTCGCCGGCCGCGATCTCTTCGTCCTCGGGGCTTCCGAGCGCGCGGATCTTGCCGAGAAGCTGGCTGCGATAGTCTTCGTCGAACCCGCCCGGACGTGGTTTGAGCAACGTGTCGGCCGCCCCGCCGGCCAGCGCCCGCAGCGTTGCCTCGGCGCCGTCCTGCGTGAGTGAGGACACCACCAGCACCTCGCATCCAGGCGCGGTCTCGAGGATCAGCGGCAGGGCCTCTAGCCCGCCCATACCCGGCATTTCCAGATCCAGCAGCACGACGTCGACCGGATCGGTTTCGAGCCCGGCGACGGCGCGCTCGCCGCTGCTCGCCGTGGCGGCGACGACCATGCCCGGATCGCTTTCGACCATGCGGCGGAAGATCGTTCGCACCGTCAGCGAATCGTCGACGATCATGACGCGGATCGCAGGGCGGGGCGAAGCGTCGCCTTGGCGCGAGTGCGCGCCATCCTTGGCGGGGCGGCGCGGTGGCTGAGCTGGCGCGTTCATGAAAAGCCGACCAGTTGCAGCTTGATCTGCAGAGTTTCGTGATCGAAGGGCTTCATCACATATTCGTCGGCGCCCGCGCTGATCGCTTCGCGGATATGCGCGACGTCGTTTTCGGTGGTGCAGAAGACGACCTTGGGCTTGTCGCCGCCCGGCCGCTGGCGCAGCTGAATGATGAATTCGATTCCGGTCATCACCGGCATGTTCCAATCGAGCAGCACGACGTCGGGCATCGCCCGCTCGCATGCATCGAGCCCGGTCTTGCCGTTTTCGGCTTCCTCGACCGCGAAGCCGAGCGTCTCGAGGATCTGCCTCGAGACGGTTCGGATAACTCTGGAATCGTCTACGACAAGACAGCTTTTCATGCGCGAACCCCGGATCTTTTCATCTGGAACGTAGGCCAAGAAAGGTAAGCATTGGATTAAGCGGCACCTCGCCGGGCGGACGGGCCGGCGACGATGGCGGGCAGATCGAGCAGCAATGCAGGGCCCGTGCGCGTTTCGACCAGGCCGGTGGCGACGCGCGACCATTGTTCGCCAAAGCCACCCGGCACGTCCTGCGCCTCGCCCATCGCCATCGCGATATCCTCGATCGCATCGACCCGCAGCGCATAGGAATAGCCTTGCAGCGCGACGACGATGGCGCGGTGATCGAGCGCATATTGGGCCGCATCGAAGCCGCTCGCCGTGCGGCAGTCGATCACGGTCAGCGTCTGGCTGCGCATCGCGGTGATGCCGGCGATGAAGGCGGGGGTGCGCGGGACGGGCGTGAGCGTGCCGATCTCGATCACCGACTGCACGTCATGCGCCCCTAAGGCGCAGCGCCGGCCGGCGATTTGCGACATCACGAGAAGGTCGTTCATCATCTCTTGCCCCCTGCGCGGCGCGCTTTGCCGAGCGCTTCGATCAATCCGTCGCGATCGTAGCGATAGACCGTTTCGCAGCCTTCGGGCGCATCGGGCACCTCGCGCAGGCGCACGACCGGCGCCGGGAAGTCGTAATCGAGCGCGCGCGCGGCTTCGTACTCGTCGTCGAACCAGATTGCGACATCCTCGCTCGTTTCCGCATCGCGCGCGAGGTCGTAGCCCGCGGAGGTGACCAGCGGCGCGAGGATGGTCTTCGCCCAAACGCCCTCCGGCAGGCGGCATAGCGGTCGCTCGGCGGCGCGCGGCGCTTCGCCAAAGCGCGCGAACAGGGCATGCCCGTCGAGCAGGGTGATGGCCTGGTCGCCGAGCAGGGTGACCGCTTCGACCAGCGGGTCTTCGGGAACGGGTTTGAGCACACTCGAAAGCGCGACCGCATCGTCGATCTCGCGCACGACATGGAGAAGCTCGCTGTTCCCGTCGCTAAGCCGCAGCAGCCGCATTTTCTGCGCCGGGAAGGGGCCGTCCGGCAAGCCGATCAATGGCAGGATCATTCCGTCGATGACGGCGCGCGGGGCGGGACCGCTGACGTCGAGCGCCGAGAGCGGCGCGGTCTCGATCCGCTGCACGAGATCCAGCCGCACGGCGCAGCGCCGGTTGTCGAAATCGGTGAACAGCATGGCGCGGTGCACTTGGGTCTCGGCGCCCTGCGTCTCTTCCTCGGCCGCGTGCAGGACGCGCCCGCGGGCATCGGAGACGAGATCGTGCCGCGCGGCGATGTTGGTCACATCGAGGAGCAGGATCGGCTGGCCGTCGTCGAGCAGTGTCGAGCCGGCATAGACCTCGGCCTTCATGACCGCGGGAGCGAGCGGTTTGACGACGAGGTCGCCGTGCGAATGGATGGAGTCGACCGCGAGCGCAAACAGGTCCCCGCTGGCAAGCCGCAGCATCACCATCGTCCGCTCGCCAGGATCGGAGGCGCCGGGTTCGAGACCGAGCACCTCGCCGAGCGTCAGGCAGGGCACACGCTCGCCGCGGAAGGTGACGAGCGCGGTCTCACCGACATGCGTCTGATCGAGCGAATTCGAGGAGGCATGGATGATCTCCTCGACATAGCCCTGGGGGATCGCGAGGAGGTGGCCGGCCGCCTCGACCGTCAGCCCTGCAATGATGCTGAGCGTCAGCGGGATCTGCAGCGTGAACAGCGTACCGATGCCGGCTGTGCTCGTCACCTTGATGCTGCCGCCGACACGTTCGAGATTGTCGCGCACGACGTCGAGGCCGACGCCGCGGCCCGAGACGCTGCTGACTTCCTCGGCGGTCGAGAAGCCGGGCTGAAAGACCAGCTGGAGAATGGCATCGCGGCTCATCGTCTCGCATTCGGCCGCGGTGATAAGGCCGGTGGCGAGGGCTTTCGCGGCAATCTTGTCCTCGGCAAGGCCTCGGCCATCGTCGCTGACGACGATCGAGATCGTGTTGCCAGATTGGTGCGCGGCGATCGCCAGCAGGCCGATTTCGCGCTTTCCCGCTTTGAGGCGATCGGACGGTGGTTCGATCCCATGATCGATCGCGTTGCGGATGATGTGCGTCAGCGGATCGCGGATCATTTCGATCATTTCGCGGTCGAGCTCGACATCGCCGCCCTCGAGATCGATCATCACCTGCTTGCCCAGTTCCTGCGACAGATCGCGGGCGAGGCGGGGGAGCGCGCCGAACAGCGTTTCGATCCGCTGCATGCGCATCCGGGTGATCGCATCGCGAACGTCGGAAAGGATGGTCGTCAGCCGCTCGAACGGGCCGTCGATGGTCGGCTGGGTGCCCGCCTGCCGCAGCCGGTGCGCAAGATCGTTGCGCGCCAGGACCATGTCGCTGACACCGCTCATCACCCGATCGAGCAGGTCGACCGGCAGGCGGATGGTCCGCTGCACCGCCGGCGCGGCGGGGGCGGGGGTGTTTTCCGACGCGGCGCTGTCCGCCGAAGCGGTGTCGTCCTGGCCGGGCGAGTTCGCCGGTCTGTGCTTGGCTACATCAGACGGGGCGATCAGCGCCTCGATCAGCGCGCTATCGTCTCCTTCGGGACATGTGCCGGTTTGCTCGATCGCATCGACCATGGCGATGATGCGGTCGATGATCGCGAGCACGGCGGTGACCATCGCGCCATCGGGATCGCGGCGTCCCGCGCGGCAATCGGCAAGCGCATCTTCGGCGGCGTGGCTGAGCGCGGCGAGGCGTGGAAAATCGAAGAAACCGCAATTGCCTTTGACGGTGTGGACGAAACGGAAGATCGTATCAAGCCGGGCACGGTCGGTCGGGTCGGCTTCCCACGCGACGATTTCGCCGGAGCTCGCCTCCAGCATCTCGCGTGTTTCCGCGACGAATTCCGCCAGCAGATCGTCCATTGCGCGCGTGCCCCTGTTGCAACGCGCCAGACTATGGCGGGGGATGGTTAACGAAGGGTCACTAGGCCGCCTGCGGGGCGGCCGGTGCGCGGCGGCCGCGTGCAAGGACCCACCAGACAAGCGCGGCGCCCGTCACCGCGCCGAACAAATTGGCGGCAAGCTCCGCGCTGTAGACGCCCGCGCTGCCCCAGCTGTCCTGAAGCAGCCAGGCGACCGGCAGCATGACCAGAAACACGCGCGCCAGCGACTGGCCGAGCGCGAAGGCGGCCTTGTCGATTGCATTAAGAATGCCGTTAGCGACGATCAGTATGCCGAAACCGGCATAGCCCCAGGCGGCGATTTGCAGGTAGAGCGCGAATTCTTCGACCACGGCGGGCTTGTCTGTGAACGCCCGCGCGAAGGTCTCGCTCGCCGAAGTCAGCACGATGGCGGTCGCGAACCCCCAGACAACGCAGAACAGCCCGGCATAAAGCGCGGCCTTCCATGCCCTGTCATAAGCCCGAGCACCCCAGTTCTGGCCGACGATCGAACCGATCGCGCCCGATAGCGCCAGTAGCGGCACGGTCGCAAAGCTCTGCAACCGGCCCGCCGCGCCGAAGCCTGCGACCGCATCCTGCCCGGCGCTGGCGACCAGCGCGGTGAGGACCGACAGGCCGATCGGATTGATGGCGTTGGAAAAGGCGGCGGGCCCCGCGACCTTCAGGATCGCGGTGGCCGGGTCGAGCAGGCGCGTGTCCTTGAGGAGCGAGAGGTCAAGCGGGATCGCCGTCCGCTTCACCAGCACGATCGCTATCGCCACCCCGCAGGCCCAGCCGATGATCGTCGCATAGGCCGCCCCGACGATGCCGAAGCCGCCGAAGCCCAAAGCACCAGTGATGAGGATCGGATCGAGCACCCAGTTCGCCGCCGCATAAGTCAGGCTGACGAGACTGGTCTTGCGCGCCTCCCCCTGTCCGCGCAGCACGCCGTTGAAGCCCATGATTGCAAGCAGCAGTGGAAGGCCGAGCGCGAAAGGCTGCATGTAGATGTCGATGATCGGAAGGAGGTTCGCCGGCGCGTTCATCAGCGCGAAGACGAGATCGAGCGACGCGAACAGCGCGACGCCGAGCGCGATGCCGCACAGGACGGCGAAGACGATGCCGAAATTGGCCCGCCGTGCGGCGCGTTCGTCGTCGCCTTCACCCAGCGCCCGGCTGACCACCGAATTGATACCCACCATGACGCCGACGCCGAGCGAGGACAGCGCGACCGAAATCGGAAAGATGAAGCTGATCGCGGCGAGTTCGTCTTCGCCCAACTGGCCGATAAAATAGGCATCGACCAGCCCGATCGAGATGATCGCCGCCACGCCCACGATCGCAGGCAGCGTCTGTCCGACCAGGTGGCCGACGATGCTGCCGCGGGTCAGTTTCGCATTGTTGCGGGCCGGCTCCCGTTCGGGCGCCTCGGTTTCGCGCGGTAAATCCATGGACTGTCAGCGCCTATCGCAAGGTCGGGCTGCGGGGGCAAAGCAATTCGGTGCAAGCGGCGCTGCGCTCTTCGCACAAGTTGCCCCGCCGGGTTGGGGCAGCGGATCGCAGGCGTCTTGTGAAGCGGCGGCAATCCATGCGATAACGGTAACGCAAAGATTACGGCCCTGGCGGCGGGGCGAGGACATAATTCGAGAAGGACAGCACATGGCAACCCAGCTCAGACAATCCGACAGCCTCGAAGGCCAGGTCAGCAAGGAAGAATGGCAGGCCCGGCTCGATCTCGCCGCCTGCTACAGAATCTTCGATCACCTCGGCTGGGGCGAATCGATCTACAACCACATTTCGGTCAAGGTGCCGGGCGAGAAGGACACTTTCCTCATCAACCCTTTCGGCCTCCTCTATGACGAGGTGACCGCATCGAACCTCGTCAAGATCGATGTCGAGGGCAACAATGTCGGCGGCTCGCCCTACATGGTGAACAAGGCGGGTTTCACCCAGCACGCCTATTTTCACAAACATCTGGGCGCGCGGGCGCACGCGATCTGCCATGTGCACACCACCGCGACGATGTCGGTGTGCAGCCACAAGGACGGGCTGCTGCCGATCAGCTTCTATGCCTGCAATTTCCAGGATCAGATCGGCTATCACGACTTCGAGGGCGTCACCGTGCGCGAAGAGGAGGGCGAGCGGCTGGTCCAGAACCTGGGCAACCATTCGATCCTGATGCTGCGCAATCACGGGCCCGTCGTTATGGATGGCACGATCCAGGGGATGTTCGTCAAGATGTGGGCGCTGCAGCGCGCGTGCGAGATCCAGATCGCGACGCTGTCGCAAGGCGAACCTAAAACCGTGCCGCAGGAGGTCATCGACGTGCATCAGCGCGACCTTTCGGTGATGGCGAGCCAGGGCGGTGCAGGCGTGTTCGATTTCGAGGCGTGGAAGCGCAAGATCGATCGGATCGACGACAGCTGGCGCAACTGAGCCCGGCGCTTGGTGATAGGGCCGGCCCATGCCGCGCATGACCGTCAACGACCGTCCGGTCGAGTTCGACCTCGACCCGGACATGCCGCTGCTCTTCGCCTTGCGCGAAGCGGCGAACCTCACCGGCACCAAGAACGGCGCGGGCGGGGCGGATTGCTCATGCGGGGCCTGCATGGTGCTGGTCGACGGCGCAGCCTTGCGTTCGTGCCGGATCACCCTGGCCGAGGCCGAGGGACGGTTCATCACGACCATCGAGGGATTGTCGCGGGACCGGTCGCACCCCGTGCAGCAAGCGATGGTGGCCGAGCAGGCGATCCAGTGCGGCTTTTGCACGCCGGGCATCGTCATCGCCGCCGCCGCACTGCTACAGCGCAATCCGGCTCCCGGGCGGGACGAGATCGCGCAGGCCATTCCGAATATCTGCCGTTGCGGCGTCTATCCCCGTCTGGTGCGCGCGATCGAGCGGGCCGGACGTGTGGTGCAGCGCCGCGAAAGCATCAGCGCCGCGCCGGCCCCCGCGATCGACGCCGCGGATGCCGCCGAGCTGGTCCCCGCTCTGCGTGTGCCGAACCGATCCGCCGAGGGCGAATAGCCGGCGCTTGCTAGAATGACGCCGAGACCGCGAAGCGCGCGTTGAAGGGGGCCCCGACGCTCGCCTGATGGGTCGCGTGGCTGTTGGGGAAATAGAGCTCGTCGGTAAGGTTCTCGATATTGACCTGAAGGCGCAGATTTTCAGCGACATCGTAAAATGCGGCGGCATCGAAACGCGTGTAGTCCGGGAGGATCGCGGTGTTCGAATTGTCGATGAAACTGCTGCCCTGATGCGTCACGCCCAGCCCCAGCCCGAGCCGATCCGTCACCTGCACCCGGTTCCAGATCGAAGCCATATGTTCGGGCAGCTCGCGCGGCCGCAAACCGGTGGGGCCGAGGCGATCGACCTGTTCGCCGTCGAGGAAGGAATAGCCCGCGCTCACGATCCAGCCCGGCAGGACTTCGCCCTGAAACTGGAATTCGAGGCCCTGGATGCGCGAATCGATGACGTCGAGCGTTGCGGGATCGTCGTCGTTGGGCTGGGGCGAGGACTGTTCGATCTCGAAGATCGCGGCGGTCAGGCTCAGCCGCTCGGCCAGGTCCCACTTGATGCCCGCCTCCAGATTGACGAACTCGTCCGGATCGAGCGCGGCAGCCGCGCCGTTGATGTTCGCGAACTGCTCGCCCGAGCGCGGCAGGAAGCTTTGCGAGTAACTGGCATAGATCGAGACGTTGTCCTGCGGCTTGAAGATCGCGCCGCCACGCGGGCTGATCTCTTCGTCGCGCCGGGTGCGCAGCTCGCCTGCCGGCACATTGAAGACCTCGATGTCGAAACTGTCATAGCGTCCGCCGGCGACGAGGATGAGCCAGTCGGCGACCTCGATCTCGTCCTGGACGTAGAGCGAGACGACGTCGATCTCGACTTGGGTGAAATCGTTCAGGTCGCTGAAGGTGTTGACCGTCGGTTCGCCGAACGCATTGACCCCGACATTGCCGCGCAGCGCGATCGGGCGCGTGGCGACAAACAGTTCGCGGTCATCCTGCGAAGTGCTGAAGAAGGAATTCAAGCGGAACTGGTCCGAAGAGGTCGAAATATATTCGCCCCCGATAAGCAGCGTGTGTCGAACCGCCCCAGTGGCGAATTCTCCGACGATATTGCTCGTCAGGATCAGGTTCTCGCGCTGCGTATCGTCGACATATCCGTCGAGCTCGACGATGTTGGTCGCCGGATCGTAATCGGTCGAAAAGAAGTTCGAATAGGCCTTGTCGTAGTCGCCGTAGAACGCGCTGAAGACGCCCTTCCAGCTGTCGGAAAAATCGTGCTGGACGTTTGCGCGCAGCAGATGCGCTTCGAGATCGGTGAAGTTCTCGATCGCGTCGCCGAAGGTAATTTCCTCCAGCGCCTCGACCGGGCGGCCATCCGCGCCGGTGGGAATGCCGCGATCGACGAAACGTTCGTGATCGGCATATTCGTAGGAAAGGTCGACGACGGTGCCTTCGCCGAGCGCCAGGCGAAGCGTCGGATTAATGCCGATCCGTTCGCCGTCGTAGAAATCGCGATGATTGTCGAGGCTCTCATAGGCCGCATTGACGCGCAGGGCGGCGCTTTCGCCCAAGGCGTAATTGACGTCGCCGAAGACGCCGACCTCGCCGAATGTATCGACCGCGACCTGGCCGCCGGCAAATACCTCGCCGACGATGCCCTTCTTGGTCACGCGGTTGAGCACGCCGCCCGCTCCGCCCCGGCCGAACAGCAGGGCATTGGGGCCGCGCAGGATTTCGACCTGCTGGAGATTGTAGAGCCCGCGATAATATTGGACATCGTCGCGGACGCCGTCGATGAAGAAGTCCGCGGTCGAGCGCACGCCGCGAAAGACGATCGCGTCGCGGTGTCCTTCCCCTTGCGAGGTGTTGACGCCCGGCGTGTAGTCGACGATCTGACCGATGCTGGTGAAGCCGCGGTCGAGAATTTCCTGCTCGGTCGTGATGGTCAGGCTCTGCGGCACGTTGATGATCGGCGTCGGGGTCTTGACCGAATTGACCGCCGAGCTTTGCAAGATATCGCCGGTGACGAGGATGTCGTCGCCCTGCGTTTCCATCATGATGGCGACACCCGGCATTTGGTCGGCAGCGGTTTCTGCGGCGGTTTCGGCAACAGCCGGGCTGGCAAGGATCGCGCCGGAGAGGAGAAGTGCGGCGCGGGTGGTGATGGTGATCATGTATTTCCTTCCGGGTTTCGGAAGGCGGGCTATTGCAACACATTCGCAGACGCAACGGTGATTTGAGAATCAATTGCAGTAATTAGTTGCTGTGGCGATTATGTCGCTTTCAGGCTAGCGGCAGGCATCATTCGGTTCGGGAGCGACGACATATGAAAGCGACGATCTGGCACAATCCGAAATGCGGCACTTCGCGAAAGACCCTCGCGATCCTCGAAAATCTCTCGCGCGTCGAACTGACCGTGATCGAGTATCTCAAGCACCCGCCGACCAAGGCGAAGCTCGCGCAGCTCTATGCCGATGCGGGGATCACGCCCGCGCAAGGCCTGCGTTTGCGCGGCACGGATGCGCAGGAGCGCGGACTGCCCGAGGCGAGCGATGATGCGGTGCTGGAGGCGATGGTGGCGGAGCCGATCCTGATCGAGCGCCCGCTGGTCGAGACCGAGAAGGGCGCCCGCCTTTGCCGCCCGCAGGACGAGGTGCTGGCGCTGCTCTAGGCGGTGCGGGTCAGGTCGCGGTCGGCCTGCAAGCCGCGCCAGCCATGCGCGAACACTGCGAAGCATAGGGCGATGATGAGGCCGAAGCCCAGCCAGTCGTCGATATTGTAAAGCCACACGCCGAGCGCGGGCGCGTAGATGTAGCATGCGCCGGCAACGCTCGCGACCACGCCCGATGCCTGTCCCTGCTCGGCCCGGCTGACGGCGAGCGAGGTGCCGGCGGTTGTGCCCGGGCGATAAAGCCCGAAGCCGAGCGAGGCGATCGCGAAACCGAGCGCGATGGTGTGCAGCGTTCCCGCGGCAGCGAGGATGGCGGTGCCGAAAGCGGCGACGAGGATCCCGGAGAGGGTCGCGGCGCGCGGACCCAGGCGGAAGCGGGGAATAAGGCCCCATTGCGCCAGCAATGTGGCGATCGCCCCCGCCATCAGCACCAAACCCACCGGCCCCGCGCCCAGTTCGGGCGTGGCGCGCAAATCCATCCGGTCGAGCACGAGAAAGCCGGATACGCCAAGGATCATCGCCTGGGCGTGCCCTCCCAGTAATCCGGCCACGACCCAGGGGCGCAGGCGTGGATCGAACCAGCTGAGGCGCGCAGCTGCGGCGGTGTCACCCGGACCCGGCTCGTCATCGTCCTCCTCATCGTCGCTCTCTTGCCCGTCAGCATCTTCATGCGGAGCGCCTGCCCCACTGGTGTAAGGCGCCGCCCGCCCGCGCGCGGCGAATTGCGGCTCGTCATTGGGCAGGCCGCGCCGCAGGACGACGATGGCCGCCAAACCGAGCGCGGCGAAGCAGATGAAGGGACCGGTGAGGCCGAGGCCAAGGAAGGGCAGGACCATCAGCGGAGCGAGCGCCGGACCGATAACGGTGCCCAGGCCGAAACTCGAGGCGATCAGCGACAGCGCGTTGGTCCGCTCGGCGCGCGGCGTGCGCGAGGCGACATAGGCCTGGACCGCGGGAGGCGCGGCGCTGCCGAACCCGCCGTAAAGGCTGCGCGCCGCAGCAAAGGCAAGGAGCGCCCAAAAGGCCGTCAGCCAGCCGGCGAGACCGGCCCACAGCACGAGCCCGCACAGCGCCATGGACAGGACGAAACCGAACAGACCCAGCGTCATCATCGCCTTGCGCCCGCGCCGGTCCGATCTCCGCGCCCAGATCGGCGCGCAGGCGACCCAGAGCAGCGCCGACCAGCTGTAGGCGAGGCTGATCCAGACATCGCTGACTTGTAGCGCGGTGCCGATCGACGGCATGACCGATTGCATCGCGGTGTTACCCGCGGCGGTCACCAACATCACGGTGAATAGCAGCGCCATACGCGCAGTCGAAATGCCGCCGGATCCGGATTTCTTGGCCGCGCGCGGCGGATCGATGACGGGCGAGGCGCCGGCGCGTGGCGGCACCGATGCGGGCCGGGCATCGCGTGGTTCGCCGAGGCGGGGAGGAGCGTCGTCGGCCATGACCTGTCCGCGCTAGGCGAGGGCGCAGGTCAAGGCAATCGCACGCGGTCTGTGCCAAGGCCTCCCGCGCCGAAACTTTCGGGCTCAGGCGAGCGGATCGACGGCGCTGGGCGCTGAAGGCTGAGCCAGCTGGCCAAACATCGCCGCCGCCAGCGCGCAGATGATCATCCCGGCCACCAAGCTCGTAATGCCGTTCGCCAGTCCGACGATCAACAGCGTCGCCAGTCCCGATCCGAACAAGGCGGCGATCAGTCCGATGATTCCGTTGAACAGCACGCTGATGACCGTGAAGACAGCGAACAATACGCCCCAGAAAAGCAGGATCGCCCATTGGCGCGGGCGGGTCAGGCGATAACTGCGCAACATCGCGGCGAACGGATTGCTCCTGCCCTCCAGCACCATCACCGGCATGGTCATGGAGAGGCGCGCGAGCAGCCACACTATCAGCAGCAGCACCGGAATGACGGCGATCAGTCCCAGCGCGGGCGCGCCCGCGGCCCCGGTCAGGAGCGAGATCGGTACCAGGATCAGAGCGGCGCCGATAAGGTAGAGGACGAATACGGAAATCAGGACGAGGAACAGCCCCGGCACCGACTTCAGTCCGGTCGCCAGCGCCTGTCCGACGGTCGGACGCGCCTTGCCCATCAGTGCGACCATCGCGGCGAAGCCGGCAAATTGCAGGCCGAGCGAGACAAGCAGGACCAGCGTCCATTGCCCGCTATTTTCGGCAAGCAGCGCCTGCAGGGCCGCCGGATCGGTGCGCGGATCCATCAAGGTCTGCATATCAGGGAGGAGCAGATAGAGTGCCACCGTCGGCAGCAGCAGGAACGTCGCGGCGATCAAGAGCAACAGCTGAAAATTGTCGCGCACGAGCTCGATCCCTCGCGACCAGCAGGCATTCATGTCGAAACTCATCTTGCCTCCCAGCCGGCCCGGCCCGGCCCCGTGGCCGCGCGGCCGATATCGCTGCTGCGCCTTGCCCCTTGATCTCACCGGTCAATGCCCCCACGGGAACAACATGGCAAGCACCGCCCCCGAATTGCCCGCCGCCGAATTACCGGCGTGCGTTTTGCCCGAGGCTTTGCGCGCCGCCGCGCTCGAATGGCGGTGCGAGAGCGCGCCGGTTCCCTACCGCCAGGCGCTCGGCGTAATGGAACAGCGCAATGCGGCTATCGCGCGTGGGCAGGCGGGCGAACAGGTCTGGCTGCTCGAACATCCGCCAATCTACACCGCCGGGACCAGCGCCGACCCGTGCGAACTGATCGATCCGCGCTTCGAGGTGGTCAAAACCGGGCGCGGCGGGCGCTACACCTATCACGGGCCGGGCCAGCGTGTCGGCTATCTCATGCTCGACCTCGGGGCGCGCGGAAAGGATGTGCGCTGTTTCGTCCACGCGATCGAGGGCTGGGTGATCGATACGCTCGGCGATTTCGGGGTCGAGGCGTGGCGAGCCGGGGGCCGGGTCGGCATCTGGACGCGCGATGTGGACGGACGAGAGGCGAAGATCGGAGCGATCGGCGTGCGGGTGCGCCGCTGGGTGACGATGCACGGCTTCTCCGTCAATCTCGATCCGGAACTCTCGCATTTCGCAGGGATCGTGCCCTGCGGGATCGCCGAATACGGAGTCACAAGCCTCGCCCGACTGGGAAAGAGGGTGAGCGCGGGCGAATGGGACGAAGCGCTGATCGCGCGCGCCGATCCATTCCTCGAACGGCTCGAAGCGGCGCGGGCCAAAGCGTGCCGGACATGAACCGCCATATGCGCGTGTTCGGCGCCCCGGCCTTTCTGCTGATCGCCGTCACGGCGCTCGCGAGCTGCGAGGACGAGGCCGATGATGCGGTCGACACGTCGGAGACCGGCGGAAGGGCGGCGGGCGAGGTGTCGGGCGGGACTATCAGCGATGCGATGATCCCGCTCGATCAGTTGACATCGACCTCGCCGCCGGCTTCCGACCCGCCGGAAGATGGGGAGACGGCATCATCTCCTGCGCCAGATGGCGAAACGTCGGACGAGTAACGCCCGCCGCGAGGCACTTATGCCGCCTTCGTTTTCTCTTCCTCGAGCGTCGGATAGTCGGTGTAGCCCTCGGGAATGGGGAAGTACCAGCTTTTGGGCACGTCCTTGTTCGGCGCGAGCTCCGCGCCCGCGGCGATCCGTTTCTCGAGGTCGGGATTGGAGATGTAGGGCCGCCCGAAGCTGACCGCGTCGCAGCGTCCGCTGGCGACATCCTGCGCGGCATCGGCAGGGCCGTAATCCGAATTGAGGATCAGCGCGCCCGAATAGAGCGAGCGGATCAGTCCGTCCTGTTGCGGCACGTCGGTCTGGCCGAAAGTCCCCTCGGGCCCGGGCTGGCGAAGTTCGAAAAAGGCGAGGCCGAGCTCCTCGATCACCCTGGCCGCCTCGCCGAAGGTCGCAGGCGGATCGCTGTCGTCGGTTCCCTGGCTGTCGCCATTGGGTGACAGGCGGATCCCCACACGATTCTTGCCCCAGACATCGACGATCGCCTCGAGCACTTCGCGCATGAAGCGGGTGCGATTTTCCGGACTGCCGCCATATTCGTCGTCACGATGATTGGTGCCATCGCGCAGGAACTGATCGACCAGATAGCCATTCGCGCCGTGCAGCTGCACACCGTCGAAACCCGCCCGCTTCGCGTTCTCGGCCGCCTTGCGGTAATCCGCGATCGTGCGCTCAATATCGCTCACGGTCATTGCGCGGGCGGTCGCATACTCCTGTTTCCCGATAGGTGTGTGCGCTTCGCCCGGCGCCTTCGTGGCGCTGCAGGAGACGGGCGCCTCGCCATCGAGGAAATGCGGGTGGACGAGCCGGCCCATATGCCACAGCTGCAACGCGATCAGTCCGCCCGCCTTGTGGACGCCCTCGACGATCGGCTTCCACCCGTCCGTCTGCTCGTCGCTCCAGATGCCGGGCGCGCTCGGCCAGCCGAGCCCTTCGCGGCTGATACCGGTCGCTTCGGTCAGGATCAGCCCGGCGCCGGCGCGTTGACGATAATATTCGCCCATCATCGCGTTGGGCACATGCACCGGTTCGGCCGCGCGACCCCGCGTCAACGGGGCCATGAAGATGCGGTTGCGCGCCTCGAGCGCACCCATGGTCAAGGGCTGGAACAGGGGATCGTGCATTGCGGGCGTCTCCTCGGGAGTGGGTCGGTATGGGTTGCCTGTTCACTTGGCGGCGAAGGCGCTAGGGCGCAACCATGGAAAGGGTGCACCCGCGCGAAGCAAAAGTTGTGCCGCTGGGTGCGCTTGCCAAGCTCGCGGCGCTGCTCGCCGGAAATGCGGCGCTGGCGATGGGTCCGTGGCTGGTGCGGCTTGCCGATACCGGGCCGGTCAGCGCGGCGTTCTGGCGCCTGTTCCTCGCGCTGCCGTTCCTCCTGATGTTCGCCCACCTCGCGCGCCAGCCATTGCTCGGCATGCCACGCCGCACGTTGTTCTGGGTTGCAATCGGCGCGATTGCCTTCGCCGCCGATCTTGCCAGCTGGCATATCGGCATCGGCATGACCCGGCTCGGCAATGCGACGCTGTTCGGCAATGCCGGTTCGATCGTGCTGATGGTGTGGGGGTTCCTTGTCCTTCGCATGTTGCCGCGAAGGTCCGAATGGTTCGCGATCGCCTGCGCGCTGGTGGGCGCGGGCATCCTCATGGGGCGCAGCCTCGACATCTCGTTCGAAACCTTCGTCGGCGACCTGTTCTGCATTCTCGCAGGGCTGCTCTACGCGGTCTATCTTCTGACACTGCAGGATGCGCGCACGCGGTTCGGCTCCTGGAGCCTGCTTTCCTGGGTGACGATCTTCGGGGCGCCGGCGCTGCTCGGCCTGGCGCTGGCGCTGGGCGAGCCGGTCTGGCCGACCGACTGGACGCCCATACTGGTGTTGTTCATTACCAGCCAACTGATCGGGCAGGGGCTGCTCGTCTATTCGCTCGCGCATTTCCCGCCGCTCGTCATCGGCCTCGCCTTGCTGACCCAGCCGGCGATTGCAGCCGGTATCGGCTACGCGGTATTCGGCGAGGTCTTGAGCGCGCTCGATATCGCCGGGATGGTGCTTTTGGGGAGCGCGCTGCTCATCGCGCGGGCGACCGGAGAACGCTCGCCGCCTGCCGCCGCGAAGCCGCGGGCCGACTAGTTCTCGAACCGCTCTTCGAAGACACGATAACGTTTCTCGACCCGGTCGAGATCGGGACCGACCAGTGCCTCGCGCGCCTGTTCGACCAGCAGCCGGCCCTGTTCAAGCAGCTTGCCGCGGCGATCCTCATCCTTCACCGGCGCCGCCGCGTTGGCGATAACGTCGAGCATCACCATCGTCGCATTGCCGCTGGCGGCGACCGCGCTGCGCATCGAGGCGAAGCCGCGGTCGAGAAAATGCGCGAAGCCGTCGAAGCGCGGAATGACCGGACAATCCTCGGCATCATCTTCGCAGATCCGCTTTCGCAGGTCGCGCCGCGCGATTTCGGAGGTCGCCGCGCCCAGCCAGTGCAGCGCGGTGATTGCGGTGAATGGATCGTTGATGCCGGGCGACAGAGCGCGCAGACCGATTTCGACCAATTCATCGATCAGAAATTCGGGGTCCTGCTCGGGCGTGCGCAAACTGCCCAGATTGAAGCATTCTCGCACCCGCTCCTCGACCGTCTCGGGCGCGCAACCCTTTATCTCCATCAGCGGCAGGTCGCGGTGAATGAAGTCGCCTGTGCGCACACATAGCGAGAAGGTGCAGCCGCAATCGTCGGCAATCTCGACCAGATCCTCGAAATCGATCATCTGAACATAGCCCGTATCCCAGGCTGTCAGCACCTGGCCCGCGACCGGCTCGACCGCATCGTGGAATTCGTCTTCGATGGGATAGGTCTCGCGCACCAGATCGACCAGCCGCGCACCGATACGCTTCAGCACCATGTTGATGCGGATCGAAGACGGCACGTGGTGCAGAAAAAAGACCAGCACTGCGACGCAAAGCGCCATGAGCACGTAAGCAACGAGAAGCGAGAGCTGCGGCGCAAAGCCCGGCAGTGCGGTCTGAGTTCCGTCCAGCATCGTTGTTTCGTCTTCCGAACGCACGGCGCGGAGGACGATGATCGCGTAGACGAAGCTGCCGATGAAAGTCGCAAGGCTGATCTGGTTTCCCTTGTCTTCCAGGAAATTGGTCAGCAGGCGCGGGCCATAGTTCCCGCTCGCATAGGTGACGGCGACGAGCGTGATCGAGAACACGGTGGAGGCCACTCCTATGAGGGCGCTTGCCATAACGGTCAGCGTGTTGGTGGCACCCGTCGGACGGACGGGGACTATAATCTCGCGCTCGCTAAGGAATGCGGCGAAACCGGCGCGGTCGAGATAAAGCATCACGATCGCCAAAAAGGTGGCGAGAATCGCGAACAGGGCGGGATAGAACCAGTAATTGGCGTTCAGGCGCGCCCAGAAAAAGCGGATTTCGGCAGTCATGCGGCGTCAAGCAAGGGATGGTGGTTGTCGCGCAACCAGTTGTCGAAATCGTCCATTTTCTCACGTATGTCGCGCTTGTCGCATTCGTAGCTAGATACGCTTTCCGCGTGATGGGCAAGTTCGCGCGCTAATTTGGCGAGGAGACCGATGAAAGGTTCGGACCGTTCCTCATTGGCAAGGATCTGCGCAACCCGGTGATAGTTCCCGATCATGCGGATGCTGACCGAGGGGTATTGCGAGGCAGCCTGGCGGAAAGCGGACAGGGGGTCTTCGAAGAGGTCGCGAAAGTCCTGCCCAAGAAATTCGATACGTTCATCGTCGCGCAGGACGGCGATTTCATCCTCCGCGATCCACGTCTTTCGGTGGTCCATGATCGCTTCGGCGAGCGCGTCTGCGCAGGCGATGGCGGAGTAGAAATCGTTGATGGCCGGGCTCAAAGCGCGCGCCGCGATTTCGACCAACAGGCGGATCTGGAACACCGCGCCTTCGCTGTTGGAGCGGTATGGCCCGATGGGGACGCAGGCGTGCAGCCCTTCGTCTCTGCTAGGCTCGTTCTTGAACAGGATGAGGGCCTGACCGCGCAAAACATGCCGGCCCGGGCTGGCGCATACGCGCACACGGCCCGGATGATCTTTTAGAAGCCGGCACAAGCGCGCGATGTCGTTTCCCTCGACATAGCCCGCCTCCTGCGCTTCGAGCGTGCCGGCCCATGGGATCTCCTCCACCGTCTTCCCGATGAAGCGATCATCGACCTTGCCCGCATCGCGCGCGAGGCGATTGATCGAGGTGTCGACGAACATGGTTCGGCCAAGATCGTGCAGCGCGACGGCCAGCATGGCGACCGACACCATCAATAAAGCGAGCGTGAAACCGATCAGCGTCAGCGGCACCCGTTCCAGCGGTGCATCGGCATCGGTCGCGATCATCGCGAAAAGGCTGGTGACGAGCGTAAACGCCAGCCCGGATATGCTGACCCGCACCAGTTTTTTTTCCAGCCAGCGATCGATCAGGCGCACGCCGAGATTGCCCGCCGCCATGCTCAGCACGATGAGCGTGATCGAGAAGTAAAGGGTGATGAAGGCCGCCGACACGCCCGCACCGACCCCGGCGAAATCGCGCGCGGTTTCTGCGCTCGCCACGATGGTGAGCTCTTCTGTGATCAGGAACCGGGTCAGAAAAGCGCGGTCGAGCCAGAGCAGCGCGAGCGCGACCAGAGGCGCCAGGGCGACGCCCAGAACGGGCAGCAACCAATAGCTCGACCAGACCCGGTGCACGATCCAGCCGCGCAGCCCCTGCCGTGACGACCCGCTGCGACCGCCCACCTGATCGACGAACTCATCTTGCTTCATAACGCAACACAACCGCACTTCGCCTATTTGGTTGCAGTGTTGATGTCCACGATGCCTCGTGGACGCGCCTTGCAGGAAGAATGCGATGATTGCTGTCCCTGATCCGGAACAGCTCGGGAATATCGAAAATATCGTTTCGCTTACGACCGGCCAGTATACGACAGGATCGCTGATCCTGATGGTCAGCTACGGCGCGCATTTCGCGTTTATGCTCTACTTCATCATGATGAGCTTTCAGCCCGCCCCGCGCTATCGCATCGTGCCGATCCTTTCGGCCGTGGTCATGGCATCGGCCGGGCTCAGTCTGCTACGCGAATACACGTTGTGGCAAGAGAGTTACCAGTTTGTCGGCAGCATGTATCTGCCGCTTGCCGAGGGCGAGACCTTCACCAACGCCTTTCGCTACGGCAACTGGACGATCACCGTCCCGATCCTGCTGACGCAGCTGGCGATCGCCTTCGCGCTGCCTCGGCCAGAACTGCATGTGCGCTCCTTACGGATGATCGTGCCTGCGCTGCTGATGATCTGGACCGGGCTTTACGGCCAGTTCGGCGAAGCGGGCGACTGGAGCCAGCTCAATTTCTGGGGCGTCGTCTCCACCCTGTTCTTCGTCTGGCTGATCGTCGAAGTGCGCGGCGTCGTGAAGCGCGGGATCGCGCTCAGCCCCGAGCCACTTAAGGCATGGCCCTCGAACATCTGGTGGTATTTCCTTGCGACTTGGGGGCTCTATCCCATCGCCTACGCCCTGCCGCAGCTTGGCTTCACCGGCGAAGTGGTGGTCGTGCGCCAGCTGCTTTACTCGATCGCAGACGTCTCGTCGAAGCTGGTCTACGGCCTCATCCTCAGCCGTTACGTTCTGTGCCGCAGCGCGATCGAGGGTTACGTGCCGGCCGCGGAGGCGCTGGACACCCATCCCGAGGCTTCGGCTATCGCAGCCTCGCGCGGCGACTGACGATGATGAGTGCGGACGTCCGCGCATCGGTGCCTTCGAGGGTCGCCGTGCCGGGCGTCCGCACCGCCCTTGTGCTGCTGGCGATCGCGAGCCTCGCGGAGGGCATGGGAGGGGCCGCGAGCATGATCGTCGCAGCCGCCTTCTTCCTTGCGGGTCTCGCCCATGGAACGTTGGTGGAGCGCGGCGGTGCACTGTTCGCAACTTCGAACCCCGAAGCTACTGGCTATCTCGTCGTAGCGGCGGCGATCGCGGCTTTCTGGCTCGCCGCGCCGCTGCTCGGCCTTGCGCTCTTCCTTTCGCTTTCGGCTTGGCATTTTGCGGGCGAGGAGGCGGAGAGTCCGTTGGCCACGCGGGCCATAGCCCTGATCGCGGTGGGCGGATCGGCGCTGTTTCAGCCGGAGGCGACGCGAGCGGTCTTTGCCGACTTGACCGGAGCGGCCATCCCGCCGCTGTTCCTGTGGGGCGTCGCGGCCGCCGGGGCGGTAGGCGTCGTAATGGTGTTGCTTACAGCCGTCCGGCGGGAGCCACCCGCTATCCTCGGCGTGCTTGCGCTCACAGCGGTCGCCTGGCTTTCTCCGGTTCTCGCCGTCGCCTTCGTGTTCCTCGCGCTTCACGCGCTGCCGGTTACGTCGCGCCTGTTCGATCTTTACGGCGTACAGAGCACCTTCGAGGCTTCGGCCCCCGCAACGCTACTGGCGCTTACCGGGATGGGTGCGCTGGCGCTCGCGCTGGGATCCGGCGTTCTCGATTCCGCGTCGGCAGCCGCCTTACTGATCGGCCTTGCAACCCCGCATATGCTTGTCGACCGGCTCGAGGCCTGAGACAGCCTGATCAGTCCCCGCTCGGCACGTCGCTCTTCGGCACGTCCTCGATCTCGACTTGACCGATATCGCCCTTGCCGACCGTGCTCGATGCCATTTCGAGCATGCGGTCCAGGCTCGCCTTAGCCTTCAGCCGCAGATCCTCTTCGATCTCGATCCGCGGCTCCAGATCGCGCAGGGCGACGTAGAGCTTCTCCATCGTATTGAGCGCCATGTAGGGACAGATATTGCAGTTGCAGTTTCCGTCCGCGCCGGGCGCGCCGATGAAGGTCTTGTCGGGCAGCGCCTTTTCCATCTGGTGCATGATGTGCGGTTCGGTCGCGACGATCAGCGTGTCGCCTTCGAAACGCTTCGCGAATTCGAGGATCGAGCTGGTCGAACCGACGTGATCCGCATGCTCGATGATCGCCGGCGGGCATTCGGGATGCGCGGCGATGGGGGCGCCCGGGTGCTGCTCCTTCAGTTTCAGCAATTCGGTCTCGCTGAAGGCTTCGTGGACGATGCACACGCCCGGCCATAGCAGCATCTCGCGGTTGAAGTTGCGCGACAACCAGCCGCCCAAGTGGCGGTCCGGGCCGAAAATGATCTTCTGATTCTTCGGGATCTGCGCCAGGATCGTTTCCGCGCTGGACGACGTGACGATGATGTCGGAGAGCGCTTTCACTTCGGTCGAGCAATTGATGTAGGTCAGCGCGATGTGATCGGGGTGTGCCTCGCGGAACGCCTTGAACTTTTCGGGCGGACAGCTGTCTTCGAGGCTGCATCCCGCGTCCATGTCGGGCAGGACGACGATCTTTTCCGGGCTGAGGATCTTGGCGGTGTCGGCCATGAACTTGACCCCGCAAAAGGCGATCACGTCGGCATCGGTTTCCGCCGCCTTGCGCGAGAGTTCGAGGCTGTCGCCGACGAAATCGGCGGTGTCCTGAATATCGGGCGTCTGGTAATAATGCGCGAGGATCACCGCATTGCGCTCTTTGCGCAGCCGGTCGATCTCGGCCAGCAGGTCCTCGCCGGTGGGCACTTTGGTTTCGATACTCATGCGGCGCCTGTCCCCGTTGAAGCGTTCCGTTTGGGTTCTCGCCGCCGAGATAGGCGCGGATGCGGGATTTTGCGAGGCTTTTGCCTGTGATAGCCTCGCCTATCGAGAGGGAGGGCCTGGGCCAATGTACGACGTCGAGCTCGAAGAAGCCTATTTCGCGGCGCAGGCCGACACGCTCTATCGGGAGCGCACGATCGCGCAAATGCTGCGCGAACAGGCGCAGGCGCGGCCCGATGCGTTGGCCCTGCGCGAATTGCTGGACGACGGGAGCGCGGGGCGCGATTGGACCTATAATGCTTTGCTGGAGGCGGCGGAGAAGTGCGGACGGGCGCTCGCCGCGCGCCATCCGGCGGGCACGCGGATCGCGATCATGGGCGGCAATTGCCCAGAATGGGTTACCGTCCAGCTGGGCGCGGCATTTGCAGGGCTGGTGCTGGTGACGGTCAACCCGGCGCTGATCGCGCGCGAGGTACGCTATGTGCTCGAACAATCGGGGGCGAACGCGGTCTATTATCAGCCGCTTGTGCGCGGCGCGGCGCTGCGTCCGGTGATCGACGAGGCGGCGGCGGGCCTCAAGGCGGCGGATTTCGTGATCGACATCACCGATTACAGCGAATTGCTGGCCGGCGAGCAGGACGGGACCTTGCGCGAAACCGCTCCGCGCGATGTCGTCATGATCCAGTATACGAGCGGCACGACCGGTTTTCCCAAGGGTGTGCTGCTTCACCAGCACGGTCTGCTGCAATCGAACCAGGACATCTTCCGCCGCTGGCACATCACAGCGGCCAAGAAGGTACTGTGCCCCTTCCCGCTGTTCCACACGGCGGGCAGCGCGGTGAACGTGCTCGGCACCTTTTCCCAAGGGGCGAGCCTGCTCCTCGTTTCGCTGTTCGATCCCGTGGCGGTGGCGAAAGCGATCGCGCGGGAAAAGCCCGAGGTGCTGGGAGGGGTCGCGACCATGATCTTTGCGATTATCGAAGCTGCGAAGGCAACCGGCACCGACGTCTCCGGGGTCCAAACCGTGCTCAGCGGCGGCGCGATGGTGCCACCCGAACTGAACCGCGCGGCACAGGCGGCCTTCGGCGGGCCGATCCTCATCGTCTACGGCCAGACCGAAACCTCGCCAGCGATCACCGCCGTCTGGCCCGACGACACCGGCGCCGAGCTGCTCGAAACGGTGGGCCAGCCCTGCAGCCACATGGAGGTCTCGATCCGCGATCCGCGGGCGGGCGGCGTGTGCCGGGTCGGCGAGCAGGGCGAGATCTGCATGCGCGGCTTCAACATGATGGTCGGCTACAATGATGATCCCGCCGCCACCGCCGAGGCGATCGATGCCGACGGCTGGCTGCATACCGGCGATCTCGGCACGATGAGCGCGCGCGGCTATGTCAGCATCACGGGCCGCGTGAAGGACATGATCATCCGCGGCGGCGAGAACCTGTTTCCCGCCGAAATCGAAGCGGCTCTGCTCGAGCATCCCGCCATCGCCGAAATTGCCGTTGCCGGAGTGCCCGACGAGAAGTGGGGCGAGATCATGGCTGCTTTCATGCGACTGGCGGAGGGGGCGCAGCGCCCGCAGGACGACGAGTTGAAAGCTTTCATTCGCGAGCGACTGAGCCCGCAAAAGACGCCGGCACATTGGGTTTGGGTCGAGAGCTTTCCGCTCACCGGATCGGGCAAGATTCAGAAATTCGCCTTGAGCCAAGCTTTCGCGCGCGAGGAGCTGGAAGCTTGAATAAGCGAAGTTGGCGTCCGCAGCGACCTATTCGCCCTCGAACCTGACCTCGACGCGGGCCTGCTCGTGTCCGGCGACCTGCAAGGGGACAGCCAGGTTCTGCCGAACGGCGCCGCGCGCCGCCTCACGGGCGAGGGCAAGCACTTCCTCGTTCTTCGCAAAGGCAGTCGCCTTCTCACGGGCGATGCGCGAGTTGCTCTGCGACAGCAATTGCTGCGAGCTGCCGGTGTTGAGCAGGCCGTCGGTGAAAATCCGCGCCGCCGCCTCCTGAAGATTGGGCTCGGATGTCCGGAGTTGCGGCAGCGTGACCGTGAGCAGCTGTGCCTCTTCGTCCCATTCCATGTCACCTTCATCGATCGCGCTCAGATCGAGCCGGTAGTCGATCGACGCGGGGATGATCGCGGCCTGCCGAACGCGGCGGACGACAAGCGGGCCGACCGTCTGTTCGTACTCGCTCTCCGCCACGACCTCGAAGCGGCTGGCAAAGACGACGAGCGCGTTCTGCTTCTCGAACGCGAGCATGGCGCTGGCGACCGGATCGCCCTCTTCCTGATAGTAATATGCGCGCCAACCGAGGAAGATCGCGGCAATCAGCAGCGCTGCGGCAACAATGGCGAGGGCTATCTCGCCGCGGGCCGAGAGGAGCCCGTGCCCGGATGAAGATCGGGTCGGTTCGGCGAGCTGTGTCCCGCTTTCATGCAGCGCCTTCATGCCGGCCGCCAAACCTCATCGACGCACGTCGCCATTCCGCGCTTCTCCAGGTCGATCAGATGCGCGGTCACACTCATTTTGGCGGCGCCGATCAGGCGCTCATCAAGGCCTTTATACATGTCGGGAATGAATTCGGCGACGGGCCGCGCGCGTTCGCCCATGAGGCGCAGGATCTGGTTTTCGCGCTGGCGACGATGGCCGATCATGCCGCGCACCAGCTGCTGCGGTTTGGTGATCGCCGCACCATGGGCCGAGTGATAGACCTGGTCTTCGCGCGCCATCAGCCTGTCGAGGCTCGCCATGTAGTCGCCCATGTCGCCGTCGGGCGGAATGACGACGCTGGTCGACCAGCCCATCACGTGGTCGCCGGTAAACAGCGCGCCCGATTCTTCGAGCGCGAAGCACAAATGGTTGGAGGTGTGCCCCGGCGTCGCCACCGCGGTCAGCGTCCAGCCAGTCCCGCGCATCTGTTCGCCGTCTTCGAGCACGCGATCGGGCGCATAGGTCGTATCGAACGCCTCGTCCGCGCGCGGCAGATCGGTCTTGAGGACCAGCGGCGCGCAGCCGACCACCGGCGCCGCGGTTCGCTCCGCGAGCGGGGCGGCGGCGGGAGAATGGTCGCGGTGGGTATGAGTGCACATGATCGCCGCGACGCGGCGCTCGCCGATAGCGTCCAAGATTGCGTCGATATGATCGGGTTCGGCCGGTCCCGGATCGATCACCGCGCAATCGGGGCCGCCCTCCGGGCCCACGAGGTAGGTTTGCGTGCCGGTATAGGTATAGGGCGAGGGATTGGGCGCGAGCACGCGCAGGACCAGCGGTTCGACCTGCTCGGCTTTGCCCGTCGGCCAGGGTTTGGGAGGGATGGCTGGCATTAAGTACATATGGCAATGAGAGGCCCATAAGTCACGCCGAACGGGAAAGGCTCACATGTCCGACTACATTTTGGTGCTCGACGAAGGCACCACGTCGACGCGGGCGATGCTGTTCGCAAGCGACGGGGCGCTGGTCGCCTCGGCGCAGGCGGAACTGACACAGCATTATCCGAAAAGCGGCTGGGTCGAACACGATGCGAACGAGATCTGGGAGCGCACGATGCAATGCGCGCTCGAAGTCATCCCCAAGGCGGGCGGGGCGGCAATGATCGCGGGGATCGGCATCGCCAACCAGCGCGAGACGGTGGTCGCGTGGGACCGGCAGACAGGCGAGCCGCTGACGCGGGCGATCGTGTGGCAGGACCGGCGCACGGCACCGATCTGTGCCGAGCTGCGCGCGGGCGGTCACGAGGAGGAGCTACAACGCCGCACGGGGCTAGTGCTCGATCCCTATTTCTCGGGGACCAAAATGCGCTGGATGCTGGAGAATGTGCCGGCGGTTCGCGAAGCGACGGATGCGGGGCGGCTCGCTTTCGGGACGATTGAGAGCTGGCTGGTCTTCAAGCTGACGGGCGGGGCGCGGCATATCAGCGATGCGAGCAATGCCTGCCGAACGCTTCTGATGGATCTGGCCGGCACCGGGTTCGACCCGGAATTGTGCGAGCTTATCGGCGTCCCGCCTGCGGCACTTGGCGACGTGGTCGACATGTCGGGCGAGCTGGCGGAAACTCAGGCGGATCTGTTCGGCCGGGCCATCCCGATCACCGGGCTTGCGGGCGATCAGCAGGCGGCGACGATCGGCCAGGCCTGCCTTGCGCCGGGCGAGACCAAGGCGACCTACGGCACCGGCGCTTTCGTGCTCACCAATCAGGGCGAGAGCGTGCCGGTGTCCAGCCATCGACTGCTCGCCACCGTGTTGACACAGCTGGGCGGGAAGCGAACCTATGCCCTCGAAGGCTCGGTCTTCGTAGCGGGGAGCCTCGTCCAATGGCTGCGCGATACGCTCGGCATCGTCGAGACGTCGTCGCAGACCGAAGCGCTGGCTCGCTCGGTCGAGGATAGCGGCGGGGTGACCATCGTTCCGGCGCTTTCGGGCCTCGGTGCCCCGCATTGGCGCAGCGATGCGCGCGGGGTCATAACCGGGCTCTCCTTCGCCAGCGGCAAGGCCGAGATCGCGCGCGCCGCGCTCGAGGCGATGGCGCACCAGACGCACGATCTTGCGCTAGCCTTTGCCGCCGATGGCACGCGCTGGGATACGCTCAGGATCGATGGCGGGATGGCCGCAAACGACTGGATGGCGCAGGACCTTGCCGACATGCTGAACATCGCGGTCGAGCGACCCGATTTCGTGGAGACCACCGCGCTGGGTGCAGCGATGCTGGCGGCGAGCGGGGCGGGGCTCTATCCCGATCTCGAAAGTGCGGCACAGGCGATGCGGGGCAAGCTGCGACGCTTCGAACCGGCGATGGACGCCGCGGTGCGGGACGAACGGCTGGCGCGGTGGCGGGCGGCGCTAAGGGCCGCCTGACCCGTGCTGGGAGCCTCAGCCTTCGAGGTCGCTCAGCCTGCGCTCGAGCCGCGAATGAATGGCGCGCGCTGGCGATGCCATTTCGAACCCGCAGCGCCATGCCTCGTCGAGCCGGGCGATGCGTTCGTACAGACGCTCGGTCTCGGCGATCAGCTCGCAGGTTTCGTCCTCCAGCACGTCCAGTGCCGCGTCGTCGGCGCGGCGATCGGTGGGTAGTGAGCCGTGCAGCCGCACCTGCTTTTCGCTGAGTTCGCCCGAGAAAAAGGCGCGCTGGTTCAGCAGCCACGCGAGGATATGCATCATCCGCGTGGTGGTCTTCAGCCCCTCGGTCGAATGGGCGAGCCGCACCCGCGCATGAGCGCTGTCGGCCACGTCTTCCACCGGGCCGCGCGCACCCAGGGCGAACACCGCGCGCACATCGTCTGCCAATACCAGCGCTTCGGTATACAGCGCCTCGATGATCGGGCGGGAAAGGTTCGTCGTCCTGGACATTGCGTGATGGGAATATAACCGCAAAGGCGAAGCCTACCACGCCGCCTGCGCGCTTATCCGTAAGTCTTTTGTAGCTGTCCCCGAGCGGCACAGAATTGTCCGACAGACAATCGATTGAACCCGCCGAACATGCCTGTCGGCGGTCAG
Organism: Erythrobacter sp.; assembly: GCF_036351135.1. GTDB lineage: Bacteria > Pseudomonadota > Alphaproteobacteria > Sphingomonadales > Sphingomonadaceae > Erythrobacter. The sequence goes on along the minus strand of NZ_JAZBON010000030.1, from coordinate 86,635 downwards.
GCGATAATATCGGGAAGCAGCGTATCCTCGATGATCGCGATCTGGTCCTTCAGCCGCAGCTTGCGCTTCTTGAGCCGCGCGATCTGCAACTGGTCGCTCGAGCCCGCTTCGCTGAGCGCGGTGATCGCGGCATCTAGATCGCGGTGCTCGCTTCGCAGCAATTCGAGGTTACGGGTGAGCTCCTGCTCGTTCATCGCTGATCGATCTTCCGTCTGGGGCGGCTGGATTTGCGTGATGGGCGCAATATGCGGGGCGCTTCATGGCGCAAATCGCACACGGCGGCCATGCCCTTCTCGCCTTTGCCTCAAGGCGGTTCGGCGGAGTTGACGAGCCCGCTGTTACGCGCCCTTACGCATTGCGCGCCGCGGGTTGCGGCGAAAAATTGCATTTGCCCGATAACCGGTGTCGGATCGCTTTGCATGTCGGGTCCAATTGTGGTCTGATCTCACGTGGCGATCCTCGTTCGGTGGGAACGAGTCGCACCAGCGGGGGCAGCCCCCCGCGCAAAACATAGGAGAACGCATATGGCATCGAATGCAGCTTCATCTCACGTGAATGCTCTCCAGACCAAACATGCCGGGCTCGAAGCGCGCCTTCGCGACGAGATGACCCGCCCGGTACCCGATGCGGCCATGATCCAGTCTCTCAAGAAACAAAAACTCAGGTTGAAGGAAGAGATCGCGCGCGGATAGCCGCGCAAGTCGTTCCAGCAACAGTGGGGCCGCGCCTGCCCCTAGCTGCGCAGGTGGGCCCTTGCACCGAGGATAGCCGGCGGATGCGCGGCAAACCTGTGGCTCGCAGTGCGGGGTCCGTGCGGCCCCGTTTTGCGGCTTGTCTGCCGCCGGTCGCCTTTGCTTTTGCGGCGCCGAAAGTCTAATCGCTAGCGCCATGACCGCCGCTGCCGCCGCCCGACAGATCCTGACCCGCCTGCATGAGGTCATGGCCTCGCGCCTGCACGCTCAGGGCAAGCTCGACCAGGTGGTGGAGATCATCGGCGAGGCGCTGATGTCCGAAGTGTGCTCGATCTACCTGCTGCGCGAAGGAATGCTCGAACTTTTCGCGACCCGCGGCCTCAATCAGAGCGCGGTGCACGTCACCCGCATGGCGATCGGCGAGGGGCTGACCGGGACGATCGCCGACAAGGTGGAAACGCTGAACCTCGCCGAAGCGAAGGCGCATCCCGATTTCAGCTACCGCCCGGAAACCGGCGAGGACAAGTTTCATTCCTTTGCCGGCGTCCCGATCGTCTATCGCGAGCGCGCTGTGGGCGTGCTGTGCGTCCAGCATGTCGATCCGCGGCGCTACGAGGACGTCGAGATCGAGGCGTTGCAGACCACCGCGATGGTCCTGTCCGAGCTCATCACCAATGCCGAGCTCGTGGACGAGGAGGAGGCGCTCGGCCTGATCCCGGGTCAGACCGGTCCGCAGACGGTCGGCGGGCTGACGCTGGTCAAGGGGCTGGGCGCAGGCATTGCCGCCTATCACCGACCGCGCGTGCAGATCACGCAGGTGATGGCCGAGGATACCGAGGCCGAGCGCCAGCGGGTCTACCGCGCCTTCGACAAGATGCGCGAGCAGATCGACGGCCTCACCGGACAGGCCGAGTTCGGCGTCGGCGGCGAGCACGAGGAGGTGCTCGAGACCTACAAGATGTTCGCCTATGACGAGGGCTGGTCGCGGCGCATCAACGAGGCGATCGATTCCGGCCTGACCGCGGAAGCGGCGATCGAGCGGGTGCAACAGCATACGCGCATGCGCATGCGCGAGATCGACGATCCCCTGCTTGCGGATCGGATGCACGATCTGGAGGACCTCGCCAACCGGCTGATCCGCATCGTCGCCGGCCAGCTCGGCACCGCGGCGCAGCAGGGTCTGCGGCAGGACACGATTCTGATCGCGCGCAATCTGGGGCCCGCCGAACTGCTCGAATATGATCGTCGGCGGCTGAAGGGCGTCATCCTCGAAGAAGGGTCGCTAACCGCGCATGTCGTGATCGTCGCGCGGGCGATGGGCTTGCCGGTGCTTGGGCGCGCCAATCTGGGCAAGGGGGGGCTGCGCACCGTCATCCGTGAGGGCGACGAGGTACTGCTCGATGCCACCGCCGCCGCCGCCTCGATCCGCCCTTCCGCGCAGGTCGCCGATGCCTTTGCCGCCCGCTTCGCTAAGTCCAAGAAAAAGCAGGCAGCCTATGCCCAGCTACGCGATGTCGAACCCTTCACCCGCTGCGGCACGCGCATCCAGGTAATGATGAATGCCGGGCTGCGCGACGATATCAGCGCGCTCGCCATGACCGGTGCGGACGGGGTAGGCCTGTTCCGCACGGAGTTCCAGTTCCTGGTCTCCGCCACCCTGCCCCAGCGCGAACGTCAGTTGAAGCTCTACCGCGACGTGCTCGACGCCGCCGGGAACAAGCCGGTCGTCTTTCGCACGGTCGATATCGGCGGCGACAAGATGGTGCCCTATCTTTCCTCCGACATTGCGGATAACGACGAAAATCCCGCCATGGGATGGCGTGCTTTGCGTTTGGCACTCACCCGCGAGGGATTGATGAAGGCGCAGGCGCGCGCGCTGCTCGAAGCGGCGGCGGGACGCTCGCTTTACGTCATGTTCCCGATGGTTTCGGAAGTCTGGGAATTCGATGCCGCAAAAAAGGTATTCGACGAACAGCTCGCCTTCATGCGCTCGAAGAAGCGGCGGGTGCCCGAACAGATCCGCTTCGGCGCCATGCTTGAAGTCCCCGCGCTTGCCGAAATGCTCGATCTTCTGTTGCCGCGCCTGTCCTTCCTGTCGGTTGGAACCAACGATCTTACCCAGTTCCTGTTCGCCGCCGACCGTGCCAATCCCGCGCTGGCACAGCGTTACGACTGGCTTTCGCCCTCTATCCTGCGTTTCATGCGGCGCATCGTGCAGGGCACGATCGGCTCCGACGTCGATCTGGGCGTATGCGGCGAGATGGGCGGGCGCCGGCTCGAAGCGCTGGCGCTGCTCGGCATCGGTTTCAGGCGTTTTTCGATCACCCCCGCCGCCGTCGGCCCGATCAAGGAGCTGGTGCGCCGTGTCGATCTCGCCGAACTGGGCGAAGCGATGACGGCATGGCTGTCCGAGCCGGGCACCGATCTTCGCGCCGCCTTGTCCGACTGGGCTCAGGAGCGTGAGATCGAGACCGATTGACGCGCTGCGACTCCGCCCGGCGACCCTGCCGGGCGTCCTGCCGCGACCTTTGTCTTTTGCACATGGGCAAGCTTGACAGCGAGACTGCAAACACGCCTTCGATTGGCTATAACAATCGCACAAGAACCACGCTAAAGTGGACGGGTTGATGGACAGCGAAAACGAGCAAGCGCAGGACGGCTCCGCCGATCTCATGGAAACCGCCGCGGCCAGCGTGGGCGATCGCCTGCGCGCCGCGCGCGAGGCCAAGGGGCTGGAACTGTCGCACATCGCCGCCGAGACGCGCATTCCCGAACGCCATCTCGATTCGATCGAACGCAGCGACTTCGACGCACTGCCCTCGCGCACCTATGCGATCGGATTCGCGCGCACCTATGCCCGGATCGTCGGCCTCGACGAAAAGGAGATCACCAACGCGGTGCGCGAAGAGCTCGCCGGGGGTGAAGGGCGGCATTCGAGGGTCTCCGGCGGGATGGAGCCCGGCGATCCGGCCAAGCTGCCTTCGACCGGGCTCGCCTGGTTCGGCGGCATCGCAGCGCTGATCCTCGCAATCGGCGTCATATCCTTTTTCAGCACATATTACGGCGCCGGAGCCGATCTGCCCTCATTGATCGCCGAGGGAGAAGGGGCAGTGCAGGAGATCGCGGCGAACGAGGCCGCGACGAGCGACGCAGAGGCGACCGCTCAGGCCGCGCCCACGTCCGAAGGGCAGGTCGTCTTCACCGCGACCGGCGAAGGCGCCTGGGTCCGCTTCTACGAAGAGGGTGGCGAGCGATTGTTCGAAGGAGTTATGGAGGACGGAGACACCTACGAGGTCCCACGCGACGCCGAGGATCCGCGACTTAATACCGGACGGCCAAACCTGTTCGACATCACCATCGACGGCCAGCAGGTTCCTCCGCTTACCGAGGAGATGGTGCCGGTTGCAAGCGCGCCGGTATCGGCGGCGGCACTGCTGTCGCGCGGGCAAGGTGAGGATGTGGCCACCAACGAGAGTTGACTGCATATGGGACTGGGCGTCGAGCGACCAGAACGCGGCGCGCTTTGCCCGATTTCTCGTCGGCTGCCGCTCGACAGGGCGGACGCTTGCAGTCAGATACAGGCCCCAAGCGCCCCGCCATCCGCTACGCTTTCATTTATGCCCCATACATGCTGCCCGGCCGAATAAAGGTGGCAACCAAGGTCAAAGGAGCTTTTTGAGAACCATGATCGTCAATCGCCAGGTCCGTTTCCTCGCCAAACCCGGCGCCGCGCTGTCGCTCGTTCTCGGCGCGGCCATCGCCGCCACCAGCCCCGCGCCTGCCATGGCGCAGGACGATGCCGAAGCGCGGTTGCGAAAGGCCGAGGCGGAAATCCGCGCGCTGCAAAGGGCGGTCTTTCCCGGCGGCGATGGGCGCTTTTTCGAACCGCAGATCACCGCGCAGGGTCCTGGTCCCGCTAGCGGCGCTGTCGGCGCGCCCTCGACCACGGCGGTGACCGACATTCTCGCGCGGCTCGACGCCATAGAGGCGCAGTTGCAACGGCTGACCGGGCTGGGCGAGGAGAACGCCAACGCGATCCGTGGCCTCGATACACGGATCAGCGCGCTCGAAGGATCACGGCTGCCCGCTCCTACCTCCACGCCCGCTCCCGGTATGAGCGCGAGCGCGGCCGGGGGAAGCGCACAGGCTGCCTCGCCGAACGAAACGACGACGAGCGCGTCGCAGATGGCGCCCGAGCCGGCGCAGGAAGCCCCCGCCGTCGCCGGCCCCAGTCCCGAGCGGCTGGCCGCGGTTCAGGCGATCGCCAAGCCGCAGACCGACGATCCCGCGGACGACGAATATTCCTACGGCTTCCGCCTGTGGAACGCCGGTTTCTATCCCGAAGCGCGCCAGCAACTTGCCGCCTATGTCGAGCAATATCCCGATCACTTCCGCATCACCTATGGTCGCAACCTGCTCGGACGAGCCTTCCTCGACGACAACATGCCCGAAGAGGCGGCGCGCTGGTTCCTGCGCAACTATCAGGCGGATCGCACCGCACAGCGCGCGCCGGACAGCCTGCTCTATCTCGCTGAAAGCATGATCGCGATGAACGACACGCGCCGTGCCTGCATCGCGCTTGCCGAATTCGGCGAGACCTATCCCGCGGTCGCGACTGGGCGCCTTTCCGACCAGTACGAGAACAATCTGCGCCGCGTCGATTGCGACGCCTGAGCGGCGGGGCACGCGGGAGTGACAGCGCCGGATGACGGGTGGATCGATCCCGGAGCGGCCGACCCCGCACTGATCCGGCGCTTTGCCGAGACGCTGGGTGAGTTGTGGCCATCCGAGGATCGGACAGGCAGGCTCGGTCTCGCGGTGTCGGGAGGTCCGGACAGCATGGCCATGCTGATCCTGGCGGCGCAGGCCCTTCCGGGCGAAATTGCAGTCATGTCGATCAATCACGGTCTTCGCGCCGAGGCGAAAAGCGAAATCGCCCTGGTTCGCGATGCCTGCGCGCAGCTGGACGTTCCTTTCGAAGCGCGCAAGGTGGAACTCGCGCGCGGCAATCTTCAAGCCCGGGCGCGCGAGGCACGCTATGCGGCGCTCGCGCGCTGGGCGGGGGAAGAACGGCTCGGCGCCATCGCCACCGCGCACCATGCCGACGATCAGGCCGAGACGCTGCTCATGCGGCTGGCGCGCGGCAGCGGGATTGCCGGGCTCGCCGGAGTGCGCGCCTGGGGGCATGCGCCCGGAACCGAAGTGCCGCTCGTCCGCCCGCTGCTCGCCTTTCGCCGCGAAGAAGTGCGCGACATCGTTCGGGCTTGCGGTATCGTGACTGCCGACGATCCTTCGAATGCGGACCCGTCTTTCGACCGAGTGCGGGTGCGGCAGCATCTCGAAGCGCATGACTGGCTCGATCCCCACGCCCTCGCGGCGAGCGCGCGGCATCTCGACGAAGCCTGGCGCGCGCTCGAATGGTATGCCGAGGTGGACTTCGCGGAAATGGCGAAGCGCGAGGAGACGCCCGCGGGCGAGCCGCGCTATCGCTATGTCTGCAACGTGCCGCGCGCGGTCCAGGTCGAGACCGTGTGCCGCATCGTCGCCGCGCTGGGCGGTCAGGTCAGCCGCAGCGAAGCCGGGCGGGCGGCGGACCGCCTATGGCGCGGGGACAACGCCTCGCTCGGCGGCGTCCTGGCGACCTGCGCCTACGAGAAGCTCGAGGGTTCGCCGCTGACGGTCAGGGTATGGCATTTCGCACCCGAGCCGCCGCGGCAAACGCACTGATTCGGGAAGAGCCTCAGGACAGGATGCGGTCGCCGATCTCGGCATATTCGCCGCGGGTGATCACCACCTTGTCGCCGCGCTTGGCGATCGCGAACAGCTTTTCGGCAAAGGGATCGGGCACGCCGATACAGCCGTGGCTCGCATAGCCGTTCATCACTGGCGATCCGTGGATTGCGATCCCGTCCCAGGTCAGCCGCAGCGTCCAGGGCATCGGCGCATTGTCGTATTTCTCCGACACGTTGTCCTTCTCCTTGGTCAGGATCGGGAAAGTGCCGAGCGGGGTGGGGTGCGAGGTGGTGCCGAGCAGCGCCACGGCGGTGCCAATTTCGTGCCCACCGCGAAAGACGCTAACGACGCGTGCTTCGAGATCGACGGTGACGATGAGCGGGCCCTTAGCCGGCGCCCGGCTTTCGTCCCAGAACCAATCGCCGTAGCGGATTGCCCCTTCGATCGGCAGGATCGACTGGATGGTGAAAGGATCGGAGGGCGCGGTCTGAACCCGTTCGGGCGGCAGCGGCTGCACTTGCGGCCGCGAGACCATCTCGGGCGGAGGCACCTGATTGCCAGCGGCGGCCGACGCGCCGGTCAGCACGGCGAGCCCGATTGCGGCGACGCGGTGGAGGGCGCGGCAGGAAGGAAAGACGCACGCTTGTATCATCGCCTGACCCATGGCGATCTTTGTGCGACATTGCCAGCGGGGAAGGGCGGGCCGTCCCTGTGATGGACGCTGCTCGTCCATAGATTAACGCGCGGCTCAGCCATGCGCGCCGAACTGATTGGCGATCGCCGACGAAATTCGCAGCGTCAGGCGATAGGCACGCTCCATCGGATCGATATAGTCGCGCAAGATCGCGCCGTAGCCTTCTTCGTCGCCGCCCGGATAATCCGCGGGCGCGTCCATCGCGAAGTCGCCGGGTGAGGGAAACTGCACGGGGAAAGCGCGCCGCAATTGCGACGTCGCGTCCGCCATGCGCAGGCTGAAGACCATTTCGAGCACGTCCTCGCGGCTTACATCGTTGCGCCGTGAAAACGCCGGGATCGACACGGCGAGCAGGAAGATATGCTGCATCAGCGCCAGGCGCACCGCCTGCGCCGCGCCGATCATCCGGCGCGTCTCCTGCCCGCCCGCGGGGGCACCCTCTTCGGGCAGCACGGCGAGCAGGCGATGAAACTTGAGCGCATCGATGCGCAATCGCGACGCAAGGCGGCGGAACACGCCGGCGCGATCATCGCTTGTGAGATATTCGGCCAGCATCTCGCAGGCGGCGGACAGATGCGGTTCGGTCCCGCGATAGGGACGGCTCGCCCAATAGGCCGAATTGAACAGCTCGCCATAGGCGGCCACGGTCTTGATGCTGGCCAGCGCGTTGGATCGACGGGCGAGCCGCAGCAATTGGCGCCCGCGCGCGCTCTCGGTCAAAAGCGCGGCCATCTCCTCGTAATTGCCGTCCGCCGCCGAACCGATTCCGGCAATGACATTCACCGGATAGCCGAGCTGTTGCAGGATCGCGTTGTGCGGGATGGCGCGGATTTGGCGCAGATTCATGTCGCGATCGGCGCCGAGATCGCTCTGCCGCCGTGAAACGCGGCTGCCCGTCGTGTCGAGCAGGCCGAGACCGAAGGCGGTGACTGCGCGTGAATAGGTCGCGCTGCGCAGGTGACGGCGCTGATGGGCACGGATCGCGCGGTAGAAATCGAGGCTGAGATCGGTGCGGGCGTAGAACGGGTCGTCGCACACTTCGCTGTGCGCCGGCGTTTCGGCGAGGATCCGGGTCAGCGTCGCGCGGGCGAGCGCCGGACCGGCGAAAGCCATGTAGCCATCGCCGCCCTGGAAACTGACCTCGGCCTCCAGTGCAATGCCACGGCGGGCAAAGCGGCTGCGTGCCCACGGACTCAACGGCCAGGTCAGGCGGTCGGCAAAGCTCGAAGGATGCGCGCCGCGGCCCATGCTCTCGCCATGGGTGTTGAATATGAGCGCGGCGACATCGGTCAGCCGATTGTCCGCCATCGCTTGAGCGAGCCGCCCCTGCAATCGCTCGATCGCAAGGCTCGCCGGGATCTGTCCGACGAAGCGCCCGGCGTCGGAAAAGCCGGTCTGGATCGCGATGCGCCCGCGCAAGCGAGCATAGGACCGATATTGTTCTTCCGCGCACAGTGCGTCGAGAAACCGCCCGCCATGTTCGAGCGCTTCCTCAGTCTCGAACAGCGGCGAGACATCGACCTTGTCCTCCACCCCGAACAGTTTCGCGAGGTAGAGCGCGGCAAGGACAGTCGAAGGCTGCTCGCATTCGGCGATCAGCATGCGGACCGGCGTGTCGGCATCGATATGCTGCAGGATCTGCGCGATGGCGAGGAATTGCCGCGTTGCGGTCGACCCCTCGATCGCGAGGCTGGCGAAATTGGTGCGGCGCGGCGTCACTTCGGCGAGCAGGTGGCGCAAGGTCGCCATTGCGCCTTTGCTGGAGAGATCGAGCCGCGGAGTTTCGTGCAAATGGCTGCGGATCGCATTGTGCAGCTGCTTGGCGTTCACCCGGAAGTGGATATGCGCCATGCCCAAGCCGTCGGCGCGCATCACGGCGGCGAGCACGAGAAGATCGCGCGCCCGGCCCGGTGCGGAGTCGGCGCGCGCTTCGCGTTCGAGCTGCGCAATCACATCGCCGAGAGACGTGAGCTTGTCCGGGTTCTCGGCGGTGAGCCGGTTGGCGGCGGCGGAGAGCGCGGCGGGATCGGAAAGATCGCCGGCGAAGTCTTCGGCGCTGCGCCTAGTATGGGCGGCGGCCGCGTCCAGTGTCGCGGCAAGATCGTGTTCGGCGTCGATCTCGCGTAACTGATCGGCATATCGCGCAAGGCGCTGCGCTTTTTCCGACAGGCGGAAACGGATCGATGTGTACCAAGCGATGTCGGTGCGCCCGTCCATGTCGTATCCGACCCAGCTGGCGAAGCGGAAGGGGAGGGGGCGCAGGCTCTGCCAATTATCGGGCCAGCGCTCGCTCGCATGCGATAGGATCTCGCGCAGCATCGCGGTGCGCGCGTCCTGTGCGTGCGCGATCGCGGCCATGGCGCGCTCGTGCTCATATTCGAGTGTGATCGCGGGCCGGTTGGTGTCGCCGGTGCAGTCCCCCGTTTCGATATGAGAACCTTGCGTCACCGCCGCAACCACCGCCTGCGTCTGCTGAGGCGACAGCAGGAAGGTGGGGTGGGCAGTGAAGACCGCATGCAGGTACGGCCGTTCCCAGCGCGTCCGGAACGCCTCGAAATCCGCCTCTTCGCTGAGCAGTTCGCTGAGCGTCTCTTCGTTCGCATCGCCCGCGACCGGGCCAATCAGCGCCTTCAGACGATCCGCGCGAGCTTCGAGGCTGGCGCATTCGAGTTCGTCCGCCAGCGCCTCGAATGCGTCGAGATCGAGCGTGCCGTTTTCGAGCAGGCGCGAGAGGTCGAGGCCGAGCTGAAACACCGGATTGAACAGCGGCGTCTCGCTCGTGTGCTCATGCAATTCGCGCAGGCGTTCGGACAGATCGGCGACGCGGGAGAGTGGCCGGGTCACGGGGCGGACCCATCCATCGGCATTTCCGAGAAGAATGCCTGCGCCGCGCCGAGCAGACCGGGCTGGGGATGGGTCACGAGCTTGATCGGCACGGTCTCCATCATCGCGCGGTAGCGGCCCTTTGCGGTGAAACCTTCGTGGAACGCCGGCGCGGCGAGCTGCGCGCGCAGCCGCAGCCCGAGCCCGCCGGCAATCGCCACCCCGCCGGCGCCATGCGCCAAGGCGTAATCGCCGGCCACGCGGCCCAGCGTTGCAACGAAATGCGCGAGCGCGCGCGCCGCGAGCTGATCGTCGCCGGCCATGCCGCTGCGCCAGATTTCGAGCGGTTCGGGAGCGTCGTCGAGCCTCGCGTTACCTTCATTTGAACCGAGCGCCGCGTAGATCGCCGCGATGCCGTCCCCCGAGATGACACGCTCGAGCGAGACGCGCTCGTGACGTGCGCGCAGCAGAGCGAGGATCCGGTCGTCGATCTCGTTCACCGGGGCAAAGTCGATATGCGCGCCCTCCGTCGCCTGGACCAGCGCCCTGCCTTCGTGCCAGCGAAAATGCGCGACTCCAAGCCCGGTGCCCGGGCCGATCACGCTCACCGTTTTCGCGCGCGGGAGGGGCTGCCGCGGTCCGGCGATGTGGACCAGTCCTTCGCCGCCCGCGAGAGCCGCCACCGCATGGGCCACCGCCGCGAAGTCGTTGAGAAGGAGGAGTTCGCTCAATCGCAGGTCGCGCCGCATCTCGTCGGCGTCGAAATGCCAGTCGCCATTGGTGAGCTTGAAACGACCCCGACCGGCCGGCCCCGCGAGCGCGAATGCGGCCTGCTGGAAATGCATACTCGGCACGCGCTCGCAATAAGCGGACCACGCTTCGCCGAAGGTGGAATAGGCGCCGGTTTCCAAAATGACGGGATCGCTCAGTTCGATTTCGCCGGCAGAGCCGAATTGGGCATGGGCGAAGCGGGCATGGGTTCCGCCGATATCGGCAATCGCGAGGGGCGAGGCCGGACCGGGCGTGCCCTCATTCATGCCAGCTGACCCCGTCGCGTTCGATCAGGCCGATGGCCGCGCTCGGGCCCCAACTGCCGGCGGTATAAGTCCGGGGGGTCACTCCGTCCGCCACCCACGCGGCGCGGATTGCGTCGATCCACTGCCACTGCGCCTCCACTTCGTCGCGCCGCACGAACAGGGTCTGGTCGCCCTTGATGAGATCGAGCAGCAGCCGCTCATAGGCGATCCGCCGCTCGCTTTCGGCAAAGGCATCGGGCAGCGCGATCTCAAGCGGCACTTCGCGCAGGCGCACACCTTCCTGATCGAGCCCGGGAACCTTGGCCATCAGCGAAAGGGTCACGTTCTCCTCAGGTTGGATCTCGATCAGCAGGCTGTTGGGCTGCAATCCGTTCCCCGGCGCCTCGAAGATCGAATGCGGCACGCAGCGGAACTGGACATAGATTTCGGTTACGCGCTCGGGCAGACGCTTGCCGGTGCGCAGGTAGAAGGGCACGCCCTTCCAGCGCCAATTGTCGACATGGGCTTTTATGGCGGCGAAGGTCTCCGTGTCGGACGCCTCGCCGAGCTCCTGATCATAGCCGGGCACCGCTTCGCCTGAAATCGCTCCAGCGCGATATTGGCCGGTGACGGTCTCATTCGCGGCGACAGGGCGCAGCGCGCGCAGCACCTTGACCTTTTCGTCGCGCACCGCGGTCGCATCGAAGCTGGTCGGGGGCTCCATCGCCACCAGCGCAAGCAATTGCAGCATGTGGTTCTGCACCATGTCGCGCAGCGCACCCGCATCGTCGTAGAAGCTCACCCGGCCCTCGAGTCCGACGGTTTCCGCGACCGTGACTTGAACATGCTCGATGACGTTCGAATTCCAGATTGGCTCGAACAGGATATTGGCGAAGCGCAGCGCGAGCAGGTTCTGCACCGTTTCCTTGCCGAGATAGTGGTCGATCCGGAAGATGCGGTCCTCGGGAAAGGCGCGCGCGACCGCATCGTTGATCTCGCGGCTGGAGGCAAGATCGCTGCCGAGCGGCTTTTCGAGGCACATGCGCACCTTGTCGCCGGTAAGGCCCGCCTGACGCAGGCCCTCGATCGTCGGACCGAAGAGGCTCGGCGCGGTCGACAGGAAGATGGCGAGCCCGCCCCTATCGCCATCCGCGGCGCCTTCGGCGCCAACCTTTTCGGCCAGCTGATCGAACCCCTCGGCGGTGCTCGCGTCGAGCGGCTGGTAGCTGAGGCGGTTCAGGAACTGGGCCATGCTGCCGCGCCGCCGTGCGGGCAGATGTTTCTCGAGCGCCTCGCGCGCCATCTGGCGAAACTGCGCATCGTCCATCTCGCTGCGCGCGGTGCCGATGATCGCGAGCTTTTCAGGCAATAGACCGTCCGCATCGAGCGCGCAGAGCGAAGGAATCAGCTTGCGCCGCGCCAGATCGCCGGTCGCCCCGAACAGCAGCAGCCGGTCGGCCGCGAACGTATTGGCATCGTCGCTGATGGAAGCATCGCTCATCAAGGGGCCCCTTTTGCTCCTCAGCCTAGCGCCAGTGCTACGACGCAGCAATCGGCCTTGGACGGCACCGCGTGCAAGGCGGGCGGGCGAGTGGGGGCAAAGACGACGGCAGGTTTGTGGTGGCTCACGCCCCGTCGACTTCGACCTTGCTATACTCGAATTGCATCGGCGCGAAGCTCGTCGCGAAGGACACGTCGGCAGCGTCGCGTCCGACCCCGATCTTCACCGCGCGCGGCAAGTCCGCCATCCCCGTGGGATCGACCAATTGCCAAGTTCCGCCGTCCTTCATCGCGGGGTCGGCGAGAAACACTTCTCCGATCGCGTGGAAATCCTGCGGATCGACGCCCGGCGCATAGCAGGCGACATAGCGCGCCGGGATCGTCGAGGCGCGCGCCAGCGTGACCAGCAGATGCGTGAAGTCCCGGCAGATCCCAGCCTTGGAATGGAAAGTGTCGGTCGCGGTGGTGCCTGGCCCGCTCGAACCCAGGCGATAGTCGATCGTTTGTTCGATCCAGTCGCGGATCGCCGCGATGCGCGCGCCGCCGGACGTGCCGCCGAACTCGCTTTCGACGAAGGACAGGAACTCGCTCGAGTGGCAATAGCGCGATTCGAACAGATACTTAACCGCCTGCCCGGGCAGCTTGTGCGGCGGGAGAGCATCGAGGCCGGCGAGCTCGTGCACCTGACGCTTCACCTCGACCCGCGCCTCGTAGCTCACCTCGATCCGCCCTTCCGCACGTAGCCACAACCGCTCGCCGATATTGTCCTGTGCCGGGACCCGGATGACATTGTCTGCGGGATCGATCCGGCAGTTGACGTCCTGCACCGTCTGTTCGGGCAAGTGCGCGGCTTCGAACTGCAACAGCAGCGAGGCGGGTTGCTGCATGGTGAGGGCGAAGCCGGAAGAAATCTTGGTGTCCATAACCTTCCCAACGCGCGCCTGCCGCGATGTTCCGAAGCATGTTTAAAAAATCGGTCCTGCAATCGGTCTTTGTCCCATCTGGGATATTCAGCCGCCCCTTGGCGGTCTGTAGCTGGGCAATCCTCATCGATACGGGGGTGAACCGGTGGCAGGGGGCTGCCGGCATTCCCGGTTTGGAGGATCGTAATCATGAAGACTCTCGTTTCCGCCGTCTTCGGCACCGCGTTTGCTTCCGGCCTGTTCCTGGCCGCTACTCCCGCCGAAGCGGGGCCGTTCGACCGGTTGAAGAAAGCGGCGCGCGACGTCGAGGAAGCCGCCGAAGACGTGAGCGAGGCCGCCGAGGCGGTCGAGGATGTGCGCCGCACCAAGGGGCGCTCACTGCTGGGCGCTGCCGGCGCGGTCACGGGTGGCCGGGGCGCCGCCGTCAACCAGGCGATGCGCCAGCGCGGCAACTATCCCAAGACCGCCAAAGGCAAACCGCATGCCGGCCGCGCGGGCGCTCCGCCTGCCAAGTTCACGCAGCTGACCAAATGCGGCAGCCACACCATCTCGAACGTGATGATCGGTCAGCTGGGCAAGTATACCTGGCAGAACGGGCTGAACGAGGAATCGGGCACCGGCCTGCTCAATCGCGAACAGGTTTCGGCAACGGGCGGTTGCATCATGCCCTCGCTCGGCACCTACGACACGCTCTATTTCGAGGTCCCGACCGCGCAGCTCGCCAAGTATCAGCGCAATTACGAAATGCAGTGCATCAACGCCTCGACCGGCAAGATGAACGAGGACAACCTCAATCCCGCCGCCCACAATATCAAGGGCAAGGACATCATGCTGCATCACGGCAACAGCGCAGGCTACACGCCGACGGCCGGCGGCTCGATCTCCGATCGTTCGGGCGCGTGGGATGCCGATCTGAAGAAGCGCGGCATGACCATGTTCGGCTTCAATATGCCCGCATTGCACACCGACAGCGGCACCGATTTTTACTGTCAGTATTACAATGATGCGACCGGCGAGAGCATCGCCGCCTTCATGTATCGTCGCAGCGCCGGCAACCGCTGACGCGCTGCTTTTCGAAATCGCCGCAATGCAACTTAAGACTTGCCCTGACGCATTGCGGCGTGCGGCGGCCGAGAGGGTCCCGAACGCGATCCTTGCGGGATACCGATCGGTCGCCGCGCTTCTTCATTCTTACTTGATCCGAAAGGACATTCGCCATGCGTCTTCTCATCGCAGGTGTCAGCGCCACCATCGCGCTCGCCTCCAGCCCGTTCATCATCGCCCCGCTCGCCGCGCAATCGGCCTCGAGCTCGGTCGCCAAGGACGGCTCGTGCCCGACTGGGTTCAAAGCGAGCGGCTCCAACTGCATCTCGGACGATAAGGTCGCGCTGCCCAAGCTCGGCTCTTGCCCAACGGGCTTTCGCGCCTCGGCGCGTTACTGCGTCGCGGATGAGGGCAAATATGCCGAAATCCGCAACGGTTCGTGCCCGACCGGGCTGAAGACTTCGGGCCGCTACTGCGTGGGCAGCTAGCCGCCTATGGGTCCGGCTCCCCTGCGCCCCCATTGCAGGAGGGGCCGGGCCCGCCAGGCGATTGTGCGTGCCGGCGATGGCGTATATGCGCGACGCGTGCGTGAGGGCGGCGGAGCGGCCGCGGGTTAGCTCGCGGCGGGAGGAACGAGAATGACGGCAGGCAGACGTCCCGAACGCAGCGGCGCGGCCGATCTTGACGCGCCCGAATTGCAGGCGGTGGTCGCGAAGGCCTATGCCGCGATCGCCGAACCCGAAAGCTTCGTAGCATTGCTCGGCGAGATGATCGACGCCGACGAGAAGCTCGGCGGTATCGGCAGCCTCGCCGACATGCATTTCGCCAATGCCGAAGCGATCTTCGACAAGGTCTATCCGCTGGCCGAGGCCGATTACGGCTCGATGCTGTCGCATCTCGAAAACGACCTGGAATGCGATCTCGCGCTCGATCCCTCCTTCCGCGTGCTGATGGTGAATACGCGGGTGTTCGATGGGCTGGAGCGCGACGCCTATGCGCCCGAATGGCTATTTGATCCCGTCCTGCGCGATAGCGACATGGCTCGCCTGCGCCGCGCGGCGGAAGGGGATGAGCGGCTGTTCCTGCGTCTCTTCACCGATCCGGACGACGATGCCGGGCGCTGGTTTTCCGCTTACCGCGTGCCGATCGGCGGGGTTCATATCATCGCGCTTCAGGCCGTGCGGCTGCGCTGGGACGAACGCAACGCCGATGCCTTTCGCGCCGCTTTCGAACTGACCGAAACCGAAACCGCGCTCTTCCGGCATATGGTCACCGGCGGCTCGACGCGCGAATTTGCCGAGATGCGCGGACGCAGCGTCGGCACTGCGCGCAACCAGCTGAAAGCGTTGCAGAAGAAGCTGCAGATCAATTCCAAGGAACAGCTGCTGCTGCTTTATGCCGGCTTCATCAGTTCGCTCGATCCGGTGACCGAGAAGGACCCGATCGAGCATGTCTGCGCGAACCTTTATTGCAACCCCGACGGGCTGACCATCGCCTGGGAGGAGCAGGGCGATCCCGAGGGGTTGCCGGTGCTGTTCTTTCATGCGCTCGAAGGGCCGTTGCTGACCCCGAAGGTCGAACGCGAAGCGGTCGAAGCAGGCTTGCGGATTATCGGGCCGTGGCGCCCGTTTTACGGCGGGACCAGCGGCGTCAAACAGGGACCGGGTTCGCCCGAAGAGTTCGCCGGGCGGCTGGCCGAACTGCTCGACCACTTGGAAATCGAACGCTGCACCGCGCTCGGCACGCAGGCCGGAACACCGTTCCTCGCCGCCTTCGCGCAGGCCCACCCCGATCGCCTGAACCGCACAATTGCCGCCGGCCCTTTCCTACCGATCGTCGAAAGCGAAGATTATCGTTTCCTGCAGACCCGCCAGCGCACCCATTTCCGCATCTGCCGGATCGCGCCGGGCTTCGCGCGTGTCTATATGCGCGCGATGCTGGCGAGCATGGGGACCGGCGAATTCCATCGCTTCGTCGAGGATTATTACGACAATTGCCCGCGCGAACTGGCGACGGTGCAGCGCCCTGACGTCGTGCGCAATTTCCGCCGGGCCGCCAATTACGTGCTGCCGCGCGGACGCATGGGGCCGGGCGACACCATGCTGACCTGGTCGGCGCAATGGGGGCATCTGCTGGAGGGGCTGAGCGAGCGCATGATGATCCTGCTCGGCAGCGAAGACGCCAACACGCCGACCGAATTCGCGCGTCTTTCCGCTGAGCGCTTCGGGCTGGCCGAGCCCATCCTGATACCCGACGCGGGCAGCTTTCTGATCGAAGATCAGCCGCGCGCCGTGTTCGAGGCGGTGCGCGCCACTTTCGACGCCTGACCGGCGCTTCAGGCCATTACGCCGAACAGATCGTGCGCGTCGGCATCCTCGATCCGCACATCGACGATTGCGCCGGGCGCCAGCGTTTCGGGCACGTTGCGCAAGTAGACCGCGCCGTCGATCTCAGGCGCATCGGCCTCGCTGCGACCCGTCGCGCCGATATCGCCGTCCTCATCCGCTTCCCCGACCTCGTCGATGATGACCGGCAGCGTGCGCCCGACCTTGGCGGCGAGCTTGGCGGCGCTGATCCGCTCGGTCACTTCCATGAGGCGAGCGTAGCGTTCCTCCTTGAGCGCTTCGGGGACCGGGTCGGGCAGATCGTTCGCCGCCGCGCCTTCGACCGGTTCGAAGCGGAACGCGCCCACCCGGTCGAGCTGCGCTTCCTCGAGCCAATCCAGCAGATAGGCGAAGTCCGCCTCGGTCTCTCCGGGGAAGCCGACGACGAAGGAAGAACGGATGGCAATTTCGGGACAGATTTCGCGCCAAGCCTTAAGCCGGGCGAGCACCTTCGCCTCGTTCGCCGGACGCCGCATGGCCTTTAGCACGCCGGGCGCCGCATGCTGAAACGGGATGTCGAGATAGGGCGTCAGCAGCCCCTCGGCCATCAGCGGAATGACCTTGTCGACATGGGGATAGGGATAGACGTAATGCAGCCGCACCCAGGGCGCGCGGCCCTCAGGCGTGCGTAGCTGGCCGAGCTCGCGCGCAAGGTCGGTCATATGGGCGCGCACCTCGCGGCCCTTCCAGCTGCGCGTTTCGTGCCTCGTGTCGACACCATAGGCCGAGGTGTCCTGGCTGATCACCAGCAATTCGCGCGTCCCCGCCGCGACCAGCTTCTCCGCCTCGCGAAGCACCGCGTCGATCCGGCGGCTCGCCAGTTTTCCACGTAATTGCGGGATGATGCAAAAGGCGCAGGAATGGTTGCAGCCTTCGGAAATCTTGAGGTAACTGTAATGACGCGGGGTCAGCTTGATGTCGGGCTGAGGGATGAGGTCTACGAAGGGCCCCTGCGAGGGCGGGGCATGCTCGTGCACCGCTTCGACCACTTGCTCGTATTGGTGCGCTCCGGTGACGGCGAGCACTTGCGGATGCGCGGCGCGGATCGCTTCGGCCTCCTCGCCCATACAGCCGGTGACGATAACGCGCCCGTTCTCGGCAATCGCCTCGCCGATCGCGGCCAGGCTCTCCTCCTTCGCGCTGTCGAGGAAGCCGCAGGTGTTGACCAGCACCACGTCGGCCCCGGCGTAATCGGGGCTCATCGCATAGCCATCGGCGCGCAGGCGCGTGAGAATGCGCTCGGAATCCACCAGCGCCTTGGGGCAGCCGAGCGAAACCATGCCGACGCGCTTGGCGTTGGGGAGCGACGTAGTGGGGCTATTCATGACGGGCGGCGCCCTACACCTTCCTCCACGAATGCGCTAGATCGCTTCGGATAACCGGGGAGACGCCAATGAACGATTTCGCCTTATGGCCTGTGTTGGCCGGAACCGCCGCCTTCTTCATTGTCGGCGCCATCTGGTACGGCGTATTGTTCGGCAAGGCGTGGCAGCGCGCTGCGGGTCTTTCGGACGAGCAAGTTCAAAGCGGCAACATGGCACTGATCTTCGGCCTCACTTTCGCCTTCGAGATGCTTATCGCGATGGTGTTGTGGCATCTCATCGCGCGCACCGGTGCGGCGCCGCATGTGGTGATGATGATGGCGTTGGGCTTTGCTGTCGGGATCATGATCCCGGCGATCGGGATCAATTATCTCTATCAGCGCAAGAGCGGCCTGCTGTTCGCGATCGATGCCGGCCATTTTGTTGCAGGGATGGCAGCGATGGGCGGGGTTTTTCTGCTGTTTCTCTAGCCGGCTTGCGGCACGGGCGGCGGGGTCGCTCCCCCGTTGTGCCCGTCGCCGCGCTCGACGCCCTGGTCCGAAGGCACGATCTCGACGATGACGTCGCCGGGCTGAAGGTTCTGGCATTCATCTTCCCAGAATCCGATCGCGCGCCCGTTGCGATAGACGCGCAGACCTCTTCCCCCGGTGCTGAGCTCGGTTATCGCGCAGCCGCATTCGTCCTGCGTCACCACCCGCTCGACCAGCTGGACCCGCCCCGAGACCGAGGCTAGGTCGGCGAGGTAGTCGGCGATATGAGGACCATTGGCGCTGCCGGCGAGCAAAAGGCCGGTAAAGCGCACCGGGTTGATGACGTTGTTGGCGCCCGCTTGGCGAGCGAGCAATTCGTTGTCGTCGGCGCGCACCACCACGCTGATCGGCACTCTGGGTGCGAGATGGCGGACGGTCAGCACGATCAGGATCGAGGTGTCGTCACGCCCGGCCGAGACCAGCACGTTCTTCGCCTCCTGAATGCGCACCGCCTTCAACGTCTCGTCGCGCGTCGCGTCGGCGGCCATGACGTTGACCCCCAGCTTTTCCGCCTCGCGCAGTCGCTCCTCGCTGGGATCGACCACGACGATACACTCAGCCGTCGTGCCGCGCTCGATCAGTTCCTCGACGCTCTGCGAACCCGAGACGCCGTAGCCCAGGACGACGACGTGGTCCGAAAGCTGTTCCTGGATGCGGGCCATGCGCCATTTCTCCCAGCTGCGCTTGATGATGAAATTGTAGGCGGTGCCCACGAAGATGAAGAAGACGGCGAAGCGGATCGGCGTGACGATAATCGCTTCCTTGAGCCGCGCTCCGTCCGAGACCGGATGAATGTCGCCGAACCCGGTGGTGGTGACCGAGATCATGGTGAAATAGACCACGTCGAGGAAGCTGATATCCCCGTCGACCACGTCGACCAGGCCTTCGCGATCCCACCAGTGGATCATGATGACCACGAACAATAGGAAGAACGCCGCCCCGAGCCGCATCGCGACATCGGCCCAGACCGGCAGTCCCAGCGCGCGGCGTAGCGGCTTCAGCCGCTTTTGCACCGGGTGGCGCCCGCGCTGCTTGGAGATCGTGTTCTGTGGTTCGCGCCGTGCCATCGTCAGAGCCGCATCATTCCTCGAAGCGGCGGCCGAGCGTGTCGATGCTCGAATAATGGGTGAGGTCGAGCTGCAATGGGGTCACCGCGACATGGCCGTCGTCGATCGCTTCCAAATCGGTGCCGTGGTCGAGCGTGTGCTCGATCGCATGCAGGCCGAACCAGAAATAGCGATGTCCGCGCGGATCCCTGCCTTCGACGATGCTCCCGCGCAAATAGTCGTGAAAACCCTGGCGAACGACGCGGATGCCCTTGGCGGGCCCTGGCGGAAAGTTCACGTTGACAAGGGTGCGATCGGCAAAAGGCGCGTCTAGCAGCGGCTGGATCACCTTCGGGCCCCATTCGCGCGCGTTGACGAATTCGGCGTCGGTGTCTCGGGTTTCGCCATTGTAGACCTGGCTCAGCGCGATCGAGCGAATGCCGGCGAGCGCCCCTTCGATGGCGGCGGAAACGGTCCCGGAATAGGTGATGTCATCACCTAGATTGGCGCCGCGATTGACTCCCGACAGGATGAGATCGGGTGGGCTATCGAGCACTTCTCGAAGACCCATCATGACGCTGTCGGTCGGCGTGCCGGTGACGGCAAAGCGCCGGTCGCCGAATTTCTGCAGACGCACCGGCTGGTTGAGCGTCAGCGAATGGCCTGCACCCGATTGTTCTTCGGAAGGCGCGCAAACCCAGATGTCGTCGGAGAACTGCGCGGCGATTTCTTCGAGCACGGTGAGACCGGGGGCGTGATAGCCATCGTCGTTGGTGACGAGAATGCGCATCTCAAAAAGAACCCCGCTCATGCTGAGGAGAGCGGAGGTTGAAAGCCGAGGCTCGTCTCGAAGCACGCTGGCGCGGGCCGCCCTTCGAGAGGCACTCAGCCTCCGGCTTCGCGCTCCTCAGGGTGAGCGGATTAGCAATAGCGATCACTTTCCAGGCTCCAATTTCGTCACGCCGCCCATGTAGGAGGCGAGCGCCTCGGGCACCACCACGCTGCCGTCCGCCTGCTGGTAATTCTCGATCACGGCGACAAGCGTGCGTCCAACCGCGAGGCCGGAGCCGTTTAAGGTGTGGATGAATTCGGTCTTCTTGGAGCCTTCAGGCCGATAGCGCGCATTCATCCGCCGCGCCTGAAAATCGCCGGTGTTCGAGCAGGAGCTGATCTCGCGATAGGCACCCTGTCCGGGCAACCAGACTTCCAGATCGTAGGTCTTGCGCGCGCCGAAGCCCATGTCGCCGGTGCACAGCAGCATGCGGCGATAGGGCAGGCCGAGTGCTTCGAGCACCTCCTCCGCCGCGCGCGTCATGCGCTCATGCTCGGCCTCGCTCTCCTCGGGCCGGACGATCGAAACGAGCTCGCATTTTTCGAATTGGTGCTGACGAATGAAGCCGCGCGTATCCTTGCCCGCCGCCCCCGCTTCGGAGCGGAAGCAGGGCGTAAGCGCGGTAAGGCGCATAGGGAGCGCGGCGTCCTCGAGGATTTCTCCCATGATGCTGGCGGTAAGGGAGACCTCGGCGGTAGGGATGAGCCAGCGGCCATCGGTGGTCTGAAAACTGTCTTCCGCAAACTTCGGCAGTTTGTCCGTCCCATACATGGCCTCGTCGCGTACCAGCACGGGCGGGGCGCATTCGGTGTAGCCGTGCTCGGACACCTGCCGGTCGATCATGAACTGGCCGAGCGCGCGGTGGAGCCGTGCCATGGGTCCGCGCAGAAAGGTGAAACGCGCACCCGAAAGCTTGGCGCCGGTCTCAAAATCCATGCCGAGCGCGGGCGCGATGTCGGCGTGTTCCTTCGGCTCGAAGTCGAAGCTGGGCTTTGCCGCCTGAACTTTCTGTTCGACATTGTCGCTCTCGTCTTCGCCCTCCGGGACGTCGTCAGCGGGGAGGTTCGGGATGCGGGCGAGCGCGTCCTGCAACTGTTCGGCCAGCGCCTTTTCGTCCGATTCCAGCGCGGGCATGTCGCCCTTGATCTGCGCGACCTCGGCCTTGAGCGCTTCGGCTTTTTCGGTGTCGCCATCGCGCATGGCCGCGCCGATGGCTTTGGAGGCTTCGTTGCGGCGGCTCTGTGCCTCCTGGAGCCGCGTCGTCAGCGCGCGCCGCTCCTCGTCGAGCGCGAGGATCGCCGGTGCCACCGGCTCCGCGCCGCGCCGCGCCAGAAGCCTGTCGAAACCGCCCGGATCGTCGCGGATCATGCGAATGTCATGCATGGCGACGAGCCTATGCCCGCTGGCCCGGTTCATTGGAAGCAGGTTTTGCCCTTCTCACATCGTTCGCGCCGATCCTTTCGGAACCGGCATGCGGGGCCGCTCATTGAGTAGGGGTAAGGAGAAACACCATGTTACGGAACCTCGTCGGAGCCCTCGTCGGCTCGCAAGTCACCAAGCAGATCCCTATCGCCGGCGGTACAGCAGGCGCTATCCTAGGCAGCGCCATTCCCTTCGCATTGCGACGCATGAGCCTGCCGGTCATTCTCGCGGTGGGTGCGGGCGGTTATTTCTACAAGAAGCATCTCGACAAGAAGCGCGTCGAGGAAAGCGAAGTCCAGGTTGGCGGAACGAGCATCGACGGCAAGAGCCTCGACAAGCTGCCCGCTGAAACCCCTGTCGGCGAAACCGATGGCAAGACCAAACCGGCAAAGGACGTGGCGGACGCCGGATCGCCGTACGCGCCGCTGGTCAGCGGCGGCGGGGTCGATGCGACGCCGGTGCCGGTAAACGGCTGATCCAAGATACGATTGTGAATAAGGGGCGGGTGTCCATCAGGACGTTCGCCCCTTCTTTATGCGCGCGACGGAAATATCAGGTCGCGGCCAGCATGACTGCCGCCGAGGCGCCCGAAAGCTCGCCCGCATCGACCGTCAGACGGTCCGGCCGAGCGGCTCCGGGATAGGCCTTCGCGAGCAGCGCCAGCGCCGCCTCGATCCGGGAATGCAGCATCTTGTTTTGCGCGGCGATTTCATCGGACGAACGCGCGAATTCCTCCGCCGCCGCGCGGTAGAAGCCGTAGCCATCGAGATAGGGCGCATAGAGCGGCTCCTCCCGCGCTTGGCGATACATGCCGCCCGCGCGCTCGATCTGATCCGCGATGACCTGTCCGGCGACGACCGCACGCGAGGACGCGCTGCCTGGGCCCTTGTCCCGCGCGCTGCTCAGAGCGACGAGTATCTCCTCGGCCTGTGCGTCGATCGCCGCCACCTCGGCGCCGTCCAAAGCCGCGCGCGAGGCCGCGTTAAAAAGCGGCTTCATATCCGCGACCCCGCGTTCGGCGAAGACAGGCTCCATCTCCAGCAGCACTTCGGAGACCGGATGAGCAAACATTTCGGCGGCCGCTTCCCTTTCGCCGATGCGGTAGGCATCGCGCGCGGCCAGCACATGCGCCCCGGCCAATGCGAGCGCACTTGCGTAAGCGACCGGATCGCGGCCGGCGGCGGTCACATCGATCCCGCCCTCGCCGCTTTCTCCCGCTTCGCCAGCCTCGCCTGCTTCGCCGGCCTGCGCCGCCTGCGTGACGGTATCGGGCGTCTCCTCGCTGCACCCTGCAATACCGAGGCCGGCGAGCGCGCTCGCGACGCCGAGCCGCCTCCAGGTCGTCAGTTCGACTTTCAATTCCTGTACTCCCGCTTTACCCGTCACGTCGGCGCCGTGCATAGTTCGGGCGCACCGTTTTGCAAAGGAATCGCAAGAGGCGGATGATCCTCCACATCGTCCTTATCGAAGAACCGGAGCGCCTCGGCGCGCTGCGCGACGCGATCGCCCGCCTCGAATGGCAGGACGGCAAGGCCACTGCCGGTTCGGCCGCGGGCCGGGTCAAGCACAACGAACAGGCAAAACTGAGCGGTGCGGACGGGCGGCAGGTTCGCCAGACGATTCTTGATGAGATCCGAGAACATCCGGTCGTTCAGGCTGCGGCCCGTCCGCGCCGCGTGTCCGGTCCGCTCATCAGCCGCATGCAGAAGGGCGGACATTACGGCGCACATACCGATAATGCCTTCATGGGTGAGGGTCAGGAGCGGCTGCGCACCGATCTTTCCTTCACCTTGTTCCTCAATGAACCCGCGGATTACGAGGGCGGCGAGCTGGTCGTCCAGAACGCCGGCCTGACCAAGGCGATCAAAGGCGCGGCGGGCACGATGTTGCTCTACCCTTCGACCAGCATTCACGAAGTGCGCGCGGTCACTTCGGGCACGCGGCTGGTCGCGGTCGGCTGGATCGAAAGTCTTATCCGCGACGCGCATCGGCGCGAAATGCTGTTCGATCTGCAGAACCTGCGCGCCGGGCTGCGCGGGCGATTCGCCCCGGACACGCCCGAATTGCTGCTGCTGGACAAGGCGATGAGCAATCTTTTGCGGATGTGGAGCTAGGAGCGGGCTCGGATAGCGGGGCGTGTGCGGGGGGCGTCTGCGCGTTTCGCGGCGCGCGTGAAATGGATGATGAGGACGACCCCGATCGTGCTCGGCAACGCCCAGACCAGCGGATTGAACACTTCCTCGGGCACCCAGCGGATAAGGCCCACCGCCATGAAGGCGGTGTAGGCCGAGATACCCATCCCGATCAGCGCGCGGAAATGCTCGCCGATATAGGCGCGCGGGGAAGGTGGGATGGCGCGCCAAATGAACAGTTGCTGCAGCGCCATCGCCGCGAGCCCCAGCACAGCCACCGCCATCATCAGCGGCACGCCGATCGAGAGGCCGTAAAGCCCGCAAACCAACGCGGAGGCTATGACCGCCGCGATCACCCCCTGATACCTGGCGCGGCGCAAGGCGGCGGGCTGGCGCGCATGTTTGACCACCGCGAGCCCGTAATCCGCGAACCCGATGGTGAGAAGGCCGAGATAGAGCATCATCCAACCGAACAATCCGTCGAATAGCGCCCGGTCGGTCACGGAAGGAAGGCGTTCCTCCGGCCCGAACAGCGACAGCAGCGCCATCGCCACCGCGAGAACCCCTGCGCCGATGAAGCCGTAACACGCGATCCGCCCCCAACGGCGATGCGAGCCGCCGCCTTTCTTCGCCGCGATCGGCAACCAGAATGCGATCAGCCCGGTCGTGCCGGCGACGACGTGCAGCACAACCAGGATTTCAAAAAGGTGCATAAGGAACGTGTGTATAGAAAAGCCGACGAACGCAAAAGCGCTCGGCTAGCCCTTACGAAGTTGGCCGGAACGCCAGCCGGCTATACGGCGTATCCGGAAGCGCTGCCATTCGATCGGTCATATACGGAAAACCGCTGAAGTCGGAAATTTACACGGAACCTTCGGGCTGGTGGTGAGATGTGTTGGAAAACCGATGAGATTTCTTTACGAGTGAAGCCGTATCTGGTTAATCGAAGGTTCAGGGGTTGGATCAGGCGGGCAGGAGCAGTGTCATTCAATGGCAGAACGGATCCGGCCATTTCTGGCGGAGTTGAGAAGAACCGAACGCGGTTCGACACGGTGCGTAGTCCGGTTCTCGACATCCGTTTTTCAAAGTCCGAACAAAAACCAGGCGCGCATCCACGACCTCTCCGAAACGGGATTGAGGCTTGAGACGCCCGACAGGTTCGATCTGGATGAAATAGTCATTGTAGAACTGCCATATGTCGGGCAGATATCCACGCGTATCGTCTGGAGCGATGCGGGTTTCTATGGGGGCAAATTTTTGGAACCTATTCCGAAGGCCGGCGTGAGCGCTGCCCTTTTGCGATCCCAGCGCAGTCCTCCGATACAAGCGCACCGTTCAAAGATCGAAGAAATCGATATCGGTCGCGATCCATCGATCGAGCATCTTACCGCTTGGGCACTCGAACTGGAACGAAATCGCGGAGCGACCGGAAATCAACTGGTGGGTTTCGTGAGGTCGCCCGAAGGCGTGATCAAAGCGCTGGTGAGGCGAACCGACTGAAGCTCGAACACCATTGTATCCAGTGATGCGAGATGGCGGGGCTTCTGCCGGTTCGTTGCAATCTAGCAACTGAAGTTTCGGCTTTGACATTACGCCGCGCTTCCCCGTTCACTCCTGTGGTCTTCGCACCAAGCACGACGCCGCGCCGACTCCGACTATCGACCGGACCCGGGTGCGAGGCAATATCTATACGCGACCCGCAAATCTAAAACGCCACGGGGGGGAATCGGTGCGTTTGGCAGACCGACCGTGACGCTAAAGAAGAGCGGTTGCTGCCCTCGTGTCGCGAGTGCAGGCCTAGTTGACCGAGATATTTCTCGGCCAGCTGTCCGACCGGCCACTGTCCAACTCGTTGGCTGCGACCAGTTCCACCTGGTTGAGCTCAATCCCGTTGTTGACGGCCCAAATTGCCGCCTGCGTGCGGTTTTGCGCGCCGAGTTTGCGCAGGATCGCTTTCACATGGACCTTTACCGTTGCCTCGCTGATATCGAGATGCCCGGCGATTACTTTGTTCGGCGACCCCAGGATGAGGTAGCGTAGGGTCTCGATCTCGCGGTCCGACAGCAGCGATATCGCGTCGCGTTCGGGCATTGAGGGCAAAACCCTCCCAGTCCAGCGCGCCGGAAAGCCGCTGACGAGCTCGCTCGGCATGACCTTCTCGCCCAGATGCACGAGCTTCAACGAGCCGATCAGCGCCGCGCAATCGACCCGCTTGACGATATAGGCGTCGACACCGGCCTTGAACGCTTCGAACATCAGATCGAAATTGAAGTCGTTGCTGAGGATGACGATCTTAGCATCGGGCATCGCGCTCTGACATGCCTGTATCTCGTCACCCGTGTCCTCGACATCGGCGATATCCAGGATCACGATTTCAGGGCGACACTGACGATCTGCGGCGTCAGCGAGATCTCGCCCCGATGTATATAGATTCACGACGGTGAACTCGTCCCCCTCGAGAATACGTCTTAAGCCTTCTCTAGCGAGCGAGTTATCGCTCACTACAGTGACAGATGTAGGCGAACACTTTTCCATTGCACCATTCCCCTTGAGTGGTTCGCTTACGACCCAAGTCACGCCCCCCTTTTCACCGGATCGTTCATGTATCCCCGTCCGGTTCGAGCGCTTTCGGATTTTATATTTATATCTACAGTCTAACAGCAAGGCGATTGGTTAGTCGAGTCTTAAAGTGAGACATGTCGACTTGCAAAGGTTTGAAGGCGCTCAAAACCGGCGTTCTAGCATATCTCACGCAGTAGCATGAACGCTTCGGCGCAAGGGAGAAAAACAGTCGATCCCCTAACCGTTGCCAACGCCTCGATCGTCCTCAGCGATCTTTCATCGGGGAAAGGTTTCACTTGGCTTTCGAAGCGTGCAAAAGCCTTCAACTTGCGTTCGATAGTCTGGCCGATATCGAAATAAACGTTGGGAATGAAGGCTTCGGTCACCCCTGGCGCAGCCCAGTTCGTTTCCGACAAGGTCTCATAGGTATAGATCCGTCGAGGGGTTTCGGAACCACGCGGCCGGGCGGCGACGAGGCCCGCGGTGAAGATCAATTGGTGGTCCCGGTGAATGTCGCCAAGGAAGGGCAGGAAGAGCGTATCGGGGGCGATTTGCTGCACCAGTTCGCCGATCGCGGCATTGAGTTCGGCTCCGGCCAAAGTGTCGAGCGCGGCGGCAGGAAGATCGAGAAAATGACACTGCGCGACGCCGAGAATTTTGTGCGCCTCGGCCAGTTCGGCCCGCACACGCTCGACCGAGTCGCTTGAGAAGGCCGGTTCGTACCCCTTGGTCACAACGCCGACGTGAACCTCCTGACCGCAGTCTGCCAGACGCGCCATGGTTCCCCCGCAACCCAATACTTCGTCGTCCGGGTGAGGCGCAATGACGAGCGTCTTGCCGAGATGTTCGAGTGAATCGGTCGTCATCGTCCCAGAACCGTATGATTTCGGATTGTAGCGATCTCGTCGCTTTCCCATTCGGTGACGTGAAGCAAACCGTTCGAGGCCACCACGTCGAAACTGCGGCCATCCACCTTCACGACTTGTCCCGCCGCTGCATGATACGGGTGATCCGCGCTGTATTCAGCGTTCCAGATCACCAGCCGTTTTCCCGAATGCGTGGTGAATGCGCCGGGATAGGGACGCGAGACCGCCCTGATCAGACGATCTATCGTCTCGACCGACGCCGCCCAGTCGATCCGCCCGTCTTCGGGGCGACGTCGGGCAGCGTAGGTAGCGCAAGCCTCGTCCTGCTTGCGCCGCGGTGGAGCGTCGCTCGCCAGCGAGACGAGGCTAGCACGTATCATCGCGTCGAGCGCGGCCATATGCTTGTCGTAAAGTGTGCGCGCGGTCTCGCGCGGGGCGATGTGGAAGAATCGCTGCTCCAGAATGTCTCCGGTATCGATGCCGTCATCCATCCAGAACAGACTGCCGCCGGTGATCTTCTCGTCGTTCAGGATCGTCCAAGGGAGGGCGGCGCGGCCGCGCATGCGCGGAAGGGCGGTGGGATGATATCCGATCGCCCGATCGGGGGCGAGCTGCATGAAGTCGGCGCCGCAAATCTGGGACCAGCCGACGATGAAGAGGGTGTCGGGAGCTTCGGCGCGAACGGCCTCGATCGATGCGGGATCGTTGATGTTGCGAACGCGGACGACCGGGATGCCGTTTTCTTTCGCCAACGGCTCGAGATCGACGAAATCCGAATGTCGTTTGGAAAGATCCTGGGTCAGGGTCACCACGACAGCCGGCGAACAGCCCTCTGCGATCATGGCGCGAAGGGCCCAAAGGCTCCCTTCCACTGCCCCGACGAGTGCTATTCTCATTTGATCACACCGCCCGCGGCGTTTGGGGGGCAGCGCGCAGGGTATGGCCCGCGGACGACACTTCGCTGTCGCTCGCCGTCCGACATGGCCCTCGAAGGCCCATCTCTTTCATCAGGAGCGCGTTGACCTTCCTCACATCGTAGACGGTTTCGGCCAGCAGGCGCGACTTTTGGCTCATCTGCTGGATGAGTTCCCGGTTCGATATCAGAGTGCGCATCGCCTCCGCCAAGGCGCCCGCGTCGCGAGGTGGGACGAGGAACCCGTTTTCGCTTTGCCTAACGGCGTCGCGGCAACCCGGCGTATCGGTAGTGATGACCGGGCGGCCCACGGCGAGGGCTTCAAGGATCGTTCTGGGCAAACCCTCCCTGTAATAGGTCGGCAGAACGAAGACATGTGACCTCGCGAGGTAGGCCGGTATGTCGTCGGTTTCATCAATGACGTCGACGGGAGATTCCTGCTTGAGCCTCGCGAGGTCCGCCTCCTCGAGCCCCGTAGGATTGCTCTGTTCGACGCGCCCGATCAGGCTGAAGCGGACAGCGGGGTGGTGCGCGGCGATCATTGCGGCTGCCTGTGCATACTCCCACACACCCTTGTCCCGCATCAATCGACCGATCATCAAGAAATGAATGGCTCCTTCCGGGAGCGGCGCTCGTTGAAATCGATCGAGATCGACGCCGGAACCGGGGACTTCGACGACGGGCGCATCTGGATTTACAATTCCGGCCGCGATCATGTCTGCCCGGTCGTCGGAATTGAAGACGAATATCCGCCGGGCTCGCTTCAATCCGGCGCGGTAGAGTTGGCAGAAAATCCTCCTGAGCAACCGCCGGTTCGATGCCGCTTCGCTGAAAAGGTATCCTAGGCCGGACATCAGCGCATAAAAACGATCGATGCCCGCGATCCGGCAGGCGATGCCCCCGTAAATGATGGGCTTTTGCGTATATGCGACCACCGCGTCGGGTCTCTCCGTTCGAAGCAACGAGACAAGCGCATGAATTGTGCCGATATCCGCGAACACGTTGATGCCCGTCCGTGCCATGGACACCGTTCGAAAGCGCACGCCGATCTCGGCAAGCTTTGCCCGCACGCGCGGATCGTCATCGGGTGCGACCGCAACGACTTCGTGGCCGGCGAGCCGCATTTCTTCGAGCAGTCTGCCGCGAAAATTGACAAGGGAAAAGGCCAAGCTGGAAAGTACGACAACTTTCAAACCTTGTCCCTCCTCACGCTCTGCCCGCTCTTACCGGTAATCCCCGGGCAAGTTCCGCGTTTCGTCTTGCCCGCATATGGGACGCAATGAAAATTGTATTTGGTCGATCAGGCAAAAGTCGGACCGGTTCAAACTTGGAGAAGAACGGGCCGGTGCGCCGGGTTAGGGGGGCACCCTTCTGAGAGCGCGAACCCTATCCCTTTGGTGAAATTGCGATGTCCCGATGGAGCGCGAAGCTCTCGGCACAGGCCCTTATGGCTGATGCTACGATGCGCAAGTGCGCCAAGTGTGGCGAGCCGATATCCAGACGATGCTGGGTCCATGGTTTCGGCTTTGCAAGGGGGAAAGCTCCGGAATGGTGCAATCGAACACAGGCGATGGTGATTTGACTGCGGACCGCGCGGGCGAGGCAGGTCGGGGAAATTCGAATGCCGGCGAAGAGATCGGCCCCGAAACACCCGGCATCGCGGCTCGGGGCAGTATGGCGGGAAGCATGTCCGGTCGCCTCACCAGGCTATCGCGCTTCATGGCTGCCCGCTTCGGTTTCGCTTCGGCATTCGCGTGGCGAAAGGTCCTTCGCCTCACAGGCGTGATGATCCTTGATTTCGCTGCGATCGCTGGCTCGATCCTGTGGCTGCTGCCATTTCTGCGAGACGACATTGCGGGGCAAACGAGCTTCATCACCGTGCCGTTATTCGCCGTCGGCGCCAGCGTGATCGGCGTGTTCGTCCTCTTGATGACCGGACTTTACAAGCGCAATTGGCGGTTCACTTCGATTACCGATTGTTTCGTCCTGGGATTGAATATCGGCGCCGTCATCGCCCTGATCTGGACGGCGATCTGGGTGACGTTCGAGCCAACCGACGCCGCCGAATTCTGGTCGCTCTGCGTCCTTCACTTCTGCCTGTCTCTGCTAATCATGCAGGTGATGCGCCTGGCGCGGCGGGCGCTCGCGCATATGCCCCACGTCCTTCTTTCGCGCGATAAGGCGGCGGCCAGCTTGGCCGATCGCGAGAAGGTGGTGCTGGTCGGACGCGCCGACTGGGTCGAATCGGTCATCAGGATCGCGCGGGCCGATCACAATTCGCCGATTGCAGTGGTCGGAATCCTGCTGCCGGAGGCGGACGGTCCCATCCTGCAACTTCGCGGCGTTCCCGTGCTTGGTTTTCCCGAAAATCTCCTTTCGGCAGTGGTCGCGCTGGAGGAACGCGATCGGCGGCCTGACACTGTCATCTTTTGCGACGACGCGGTCAATCTCAGCCCCCGCGACGTTGCCTCCATCACTCGCCGAGCCCGCGATCTCGGGATCGATATCAAACGGGTCGGCGATGATTGGGGGCATTTGCTGGGACATTCGAACAGCTCGAAGGCCGATCGCCTGACCCCTGCGGAGCTGCTCGGCAGGAGAGAATTCGAGCTGCGCGACGCCGCAATCTCGAAGCAGGTTGCGGGCGAGACGATCCTCGTCACAGGGGCGGGCGGCACCATCGGCTCCGAACTGGCCCGGCAGCTTGCGGCGTTCGCTCCGGGCAGGCTCGTCCTGCTCGATCACTGCGAGTTCAACCTGTACACGATCGAGCGCCAGGTGCGCGAGGCATTTCCCAATCTGTCGATCGCGATCTCGCTGTGCGATGTTAGGAATTTCGCAGAAGTGAGGCGCGTCTTCGAACGTCACGAGCCGCAGATCGTCTTTCACGCCGCAGCGATCAAACACGTGCCCATCGCCGAGGCCAACCCGTGCGCCGGGGCGCACACCAACATCATCGGGACGAAGAATATCGCCGATGCCGTGTGCGAATTCGGCGCGCGGGCGATGGTGCAGGTCAGCACGGACAAGGCGGTGAACCCGGTCGGCATCATGGGCGCGAGCAAGCGCGTCGGAGAATTGTACGCGCAGTCGCTCGATCTATGCGGGATCGACGATCCGGATGCACCGCGGTTCATGACCACCCGGTTCGGCAATGTGTTGGGGTCGTCGGGTTCGGTCGTGCCGCTCTTCAAAAGCCAAATTCTCGCCGGCGGGCCGCTGACGGTGACCCACCCGGAAATCAAGCGCTTCTTCATGACCGTTCGCGAAGCCGTGCAGCTGATCCTTCAAAGCAGCTCGCGCGCCCTGCAGGACGGCACGCCGCGTGGGCGAATCATGGTTTTGGACATGGGCGAGCCGGTCAAAATCGTCGAGCTGGCCAAGCGTATGATCCAACTTCACGGGCTCGAACCCGACGTCGATATCGACATCAAGTTCACCGGTCTACGGCCCGGCGAAAAGCTGTTCGAGGAATTGTTCGACGGATGCGAGCGCCAGCAGGAATCCTCGATACCCGGCATCTTCGAGGCGCAGTCGCATCCCGTGCCGTTGCCGCTGATCAACCGCGCGATCGAGCAGATCGGGCGCGAGATCGAGAAGGGGAACGACGACGAGGTCTGCCGCATTACGCATCACCTCACCACGCTCCCGAGCAGTTCGCCCACCCTCGCGGGCTTCGTCGCCAATTCGAGAACCTTCTGGGGACGCAAGTTCCTATCGGTCGAGGAGGGCTGAACCGATGGGACAGATCGATAGCGCCGAGACCCTTGCCCGGGTCAGGGAAGTCCGGCCCCTCGCGGCCACCAAGTCGCTATGGCCCCGGCACGATGACGACGAGATCGAAGCGGCGGCGAAAGTGCTTCGGTCCGGTAAGGTGAACGCGCTTGTGCACGGACGGGAAAACCGCGCCTTCGAGGCGGAGTTCGCTCACTATATCGGCGTACCCCACGCTATAGCTGTCAGCAACGGTACCGTGGCGATAGAGCTGGCCCTGCGTGCGCTCGGCATCGGCCCGGGTGACGAAGTGATCGTGCCTGCGCGCAGTTTCTTCGCCACCACGAGCGCGGTCGTCGCGGTGGGCGCCAGGCCGGTCTTCGCCGATGTCGAGCTCGACACGCAGAATATCGATCCGGTGTCTGTCGAAAGGCTCGCGGGAAACGCCACGCGCGGCATAATCTGCGTCCATCTAGCCGGGCAGCCATGCGACATGGACCGACTTTGCAAGATCGCATCGGACCGCAATCTGCACCTGATCGAGGATTGCGCACAGGCACATGGGGCGTCCTGGAACGGGCGCACGGTCGGCTCGTTCGGCGATGCCGCCGCCTTCTCGTTCTGCACCGACAAGATCATGTCGACCGGCGGCGAAGGCGGCATGGTGACGATTAAGGAGGAAGCGGTCTGGCGCGCCGCCTGGGCCTACAAGGATCATGGCAAGGATCCGCTGCGCCTGCGAGAGCCTTCCGGCGCGCAGGCAGGTGAATTTCGTTATCTGCATGACGGGTTCGGCAGCAATTTCCGGATGACGGAGATGCAGGCCGCGATCGGTCGCAAGCAGTTGTCCAAGCTCGACGAATGGCTGGCGCAACGACGCAGCAACGCCGAAGCCTTTCTCGCGGAAGCCTGCAACAGCCCGGTCGTCCTGCCTCTGGTGCTCCCGGACGGTGCGAACCACGCATATTACAAGGTCTATGTACGTCTCGACCTTTCCCGCCTTCCGGCAGACATGTCTCGTTCGGACGTCGTCACCGCCCTGATGTTCGAAGGCATCATGTGCGGCAGCGGCTCCTGCCCGGACATGAGCAAGGAGGCCGCGTTCGAGAATATGGACCTCAAGCAGGACGCAGACCTGCCCAACGCCCGTCGGCTTGGCTGCGAAACGATGATGTTTCAGGTCGATCACACCCTTACGCCTGATCAAACCGCTTATTTCGGGCGTCGTCTCGCCGAGATAGCCGACGCGTACGCAGTGCCGTAACAACAGGCAGCAGCAGGCGGCGATGGTTAGGAAAAGGTAGCGTTCGGCCAGTCCGGCGACCGGCGGACCTTCATCGGACCTGGATCGCGGTGCGTCGACGGTTCGAAGTGGAACAGAATGCGAAGGAGGGAATGCCCATCATGAGGCTCAAAGGAAAAGTGGCTGCTTTGACGGCAGCAATCTGCCTCGCCGCGACGGGCGGTTGCACCACCGGGATTGAAGATCTCCCACCGCTCGAGAACGTGGGAGTGGCCGAGATCAGACTTGCCCCGGGCGACAGGATCGCGATCGCCGTACAGGAAGTCGAACCGATGTCGGGCGAGTATATCGTCGACGAAACCGGCGTGATTTCGCTGCCGCTCATCAATCAGCTCCGGGTCTCGGGTCAATCCTATGTCGAAGTGCAAAACGCCATTGCCGCGCAATTGATTGCGGCAGATGTCGTAAAGGCTCCCAATGTGACGGTTCAGCCGCTCGAGCTTCGACCGATCTACATTCTTGGCGAAGTCCGCCAGCCGGGCGAATATGCCTTTCGTCAGGGCATGACCGTGTTTGCAGCGGTATCGATGGCGGGGGGCTACACATACCGCGCCAAGACCGGCGAAGTTGCCGTCACCAGGATGGTCGGCGATCGCTCAATGACGGCGGTCGCGAGCGAAGACAGCGTGGTTATGCCCGGCGATCGCATCCGTGTGTATGAGCGCTGGTTCTGATGCGCGTGAAAGATGTTCGCCGGTCCATCCTCGCCGGTACGGCCTGCGGTATGCTGGCGCTTTCGCCGGTCGGTGCCGATGCCCAGACCACCATCGCGCCGTTGGTCGCCGGCGACGATCCGGAATACCGTATCGATCCCCTGACCATCGGTGCCGTTCGCCTCTCCCCCCAAGTCCTCGCCACGGCGACTTACGACGACAATGTAATCGCGAGCCCGGACGGTTCGGAAGTGGAAGACCTCGAATTCATCGTGCGACCGGAGATGGCGGCGCGCATCGGAGATGACACCCTGTTGTTCGAACTGGAGGGCTTCGGCGAGTTTTCGCGCTTTGCCGACTTTATCACGGAAGATTCCGATACCTACGGCGTGAGGGGGGTGGCCGCCTACAGCCCCAATGTCGGCACCCGTCTTACAGGCGATGTGGGATATGCACGCCAGAAGGAAAATCGCGGTGATCCCGAAGCGCGCGATCTTGCAGGTCCCGGCCCCCGGTTGTTCGACAATATTTATGCAAACGCGGATTTCAGCCGCACCGGGGGCCGCGTTCTACTGGCGTTGGAAGGGGCATTCAGCGATATCGACGCGATCTCGCCGCTGGACGACGATCGTGATTTCAAAACTTATGCCGGCAGCGCGACGATCGGATATCGCGTGAGCGGACCGGTTTATGCGACGTTGACGGGCTTTACGAATTATCGCGACTTCCGCCTCGAGCGGACCCTGCTCGAACCCGATCGCGATGCGACGACCTATGGCGCGCAGCTCGGCCTCAGCTTCGCCGAGAGCGAACGTCTGCGCGGCCGGGCTCGGTTCGGGTTCTTCCGCTTCGACCCATCCGATCCAGGCCTCGATCCGCGCACCGGATTTTCCGCCAATGTGTCGCTCATATACCTCCCCACTCGCCGCACCGCCCTGATCCTGGAAGCATTTAACGGCGATGTCGCAACCTTCCGCAGCGGAGCTCAGGCGCGTACGGATACGAGCGTTTCGCTGACCGGTCAGGTCGAGATGAGGCACAATTTCTATGGCCGCGCCGGAGTGAGCTATACGCGAAATCGCTTTATCGGGACCGGCATCGAAGAGCGGATCCTTCGTGCAGATGCCGCGCTCGAATATCTCGTCAACCGGCGACTGTCCTTTATCGCGCAGGCGCTGGTCGCCGATCGCAGCAGCGACGATCCGACACAGGTGTTCGACCGGCTTTCGGTGAGTGTCGGCGCGCGGCTGCGTCTCTAGACGAGCGCTGGCTGACGGCCGAGCAATTCGTCATAGACCCGCATGACCGATACGGCGTGCCGCTTTCTCCCGAACCGCTGGCGCGCCGAGATCCGCGCGCGCTTCACCATTTCCTGCGCCGCGCGCGGCTCTGCCACAAGACGTTCGACCCCGTCGGCCAGCGCCGCCGCGCTTTTCGGTTCGACCAGCACCCCGGTATCGCCGGCAAGCGCCTCGCCATTTCCACCGGATCGTGTCGCGATGACGGGGGTGCCGACCAGCATGGCTTCGACCAAGGTGCGACCGAGCGGTTCTCCCACCGCCGGCACGATGAGCTGATCGCAGCCCGCGATCCATTCATGGCCGGGTGAGCGAAAACCCATCAGCCTGACCGCATCCTGCATTTCCCTGTGCGCGATATGGTCGCGCAGCCGGCGATCCATTTCGGGGACATTGGCCTTCCCGAACATCAAGCCAAAAATCGGGCGATCTAGGCGCGAACGAAGCTCGGCAATCATGTCGACGAACAAGAGCGGTCGCTTGCGCGGCACGAAATTGCCGAAGATGCCGAGAAGCAGCGCCTCGTCGGGGACTCCTGCGCTTTCCAGGATTTTGCGCCGGGCGGCGGTCCGGTCGACTTCGATATCCGTGTCGAACGGACTGAACACCACCTCGGCCTTGTTCGCAGCGCTCCAGAACCGCGCCTTGGGAAGGGAAAAGGTGGAGACGGTCAGCACCTTGCTGGCGACAAGTGGCGCCAGCAGATTGAGCCCTAGTGCATCGGGATCGGCGCGGTGATGCCAGACCAACCGAGCCCCTGCGAGACGAGCGGCCAACGACCAGGTCGCATGGGTTCGCCCGTCGTTCGAATGAACGATATCGACGTCGTGCCGACGCAAGAAGCGCGCCCGCTTGCTCAGTCCGGCAAGGGCGCTGACGAACTTCGAGGGATTGAACTTCTCGCCGGGAACGAAGGGAACGGTCGCGCCGGCGGGATCGGTAAGAAGCTCGAAGTCTGCGAAATGCTCGGCGATTTTCCCGCCGGGAACTTCGGGCACGACGAGCACGCGGTATCGCTCCGGATCGAGATCGCTCAGCAGTCCGCGGACGGAGAAGTGGCTTCCTCCAATGGCGTCGCCGGCAAACGGATAGCAGACCGTGACCCGCTGCCTGAGCGTCAGGGCTTCATCCGGTCGCCTGCCCGGCAGAGCAAAACCCGCAGCGTTCATCCCGGTCGCCTACGGTGCAATTCGACCAACCATCGCATTAGGTTACCTCTTCGACGATTTTTCGATCGCTGCTGCGCCCGCGCGAGGGCTGATGAGGCGGTGACCTCAGATAGCCGTATCTTAGCAGCAGCGGCGCGGTCAGCGCGCCGAACATCGATTGAGCGGCACGCGGCATGTTCGCCGTCCATCCGATGTCCTTGCTAATGACGATCTCCTCGTCCATCCGGCGGCGATTGCCGGCGATCTGATGTTGCGGCTTGATTACATCCGC
This sequence comes from Erythrobacter sp., assembly GCF_036351135.1. Taxonomy (GTDB): domain Bacteria; phylum Pseudomonadota; class Alphaproteobacteria; order Sphingomonadales; family Sphingomonadaceae; genus Erythrobacter. The sequence goes on along the minus strand of NZ_JAZBON010000030.1, from coordinate 49,793 downwards.
ACCATGGCGAGGCGCGGTGTAATCGATACCGACAAGCTGCATGATGGATTTGACCGTCGCTGCCGGATCGACGACGAAATCTTCGTAGCGAACCCGCATGCTGCGCTTTCGCGGGAGCCGCAGACGCACGATTTCCGCCCCAAGATTAACCGTGAACCATCGAAATGCAGTCTGCCACAGGGACTTCGGCCGTGTTTCCTTCTGAAGCCCCGCCTCGACGGAACGCTTGTAGGGTTTCATCATCGACCAGCAGACGCCGCGTCCGTCGCGCACGACGTGGACGACATAAAGCTCGATGTTCCCGATCGACATGAGCACCGAAGCGCGTCCCGGCAGTTTGGAGGAATCGACGATGGTCGAGGCGCCGGAAGTTTCTGCGATCTTTCCGAAGAGGTCGGAGGTTTCCTCGCGATAGGCGCGTGCGTTGCGGCTCAGCCCGAAGCGCCAGAACCATCGCCGCGGATCGACGAGCCATTCCGAACGGGCCAACCGCCTGCCGTAACCCTCCATCGCCCCTGCCGGCCTGTCCTTCAGCCACGACCGGACCATCGGGCCCCAGAAGGCGCAGGCATCGGCTCGCTGGTGGCAGGCACAGAACTCGCGGTTCTTCCAGACATGACGGGGGAGAGCGGTGACTTCGCCGGCGGCAAACACACCAGGCTGTTGGCCGAGCGCTATGTCCAGCAGGGTCGTTCCACTCCGACCATAGCCCGCAATGTATATGACCTTCAATTTCCTTTGCGGCACTGCAACACTCCGCTTCGCGCAAGGTCGAAATCTCCCATCGGGGGCCGTGTCCGGCAAGGTCTCATTGGTATATCCGCACCGCCCATTCCTGTGAGGTTCGCATAGCCCGAATGCGCTGCGTGCTGGACGGATAGCCGATTGTGGGATGGTATTGCTGCTGGCACACATCGGATCATGAGCGAACCGCGGCCTTTGCTGATGGGATCCGATCGCGATTTTCCCGGCCGGTCGATGCTGGACACTCGCGAGCGAAGCGATCGCTTGTTCGAGACGATCCCGATGGCCGAAGCGGCCTTCCCTGCGAGCCCGCTCCATCGTCTCTTAAGGATTACTCTTTTCCTCGCGGCCTTCCTCTGCGGCTGGTCGCTGCTGCGCTTCGGCGATCTCAATTTCACATTGAACGACACCCTGCTCGCAACCGTCATGATCGCGATGTTCTACCGCGGCGAGGTCGACAAGGAGCCGTTCGGCGAGCTGACAGTCTACTGGATACTCGGGTTGGGATTGATGCTTCTGGGCCTGCTGATCGGCAGCCTCGCCAATGGCAGCGTCGATCGCTGGCTCGTGGTCGGGGCTCAATATCTCTTCGCGTTCCTGCTCTTACCGATGATACTGATGGGGCAACGGGCGTCGCTCACCCGCATGCTTCCCGCCCTCTTCGTCCTTGGCATCGCGATATCCCAGCTCATCGGCATAACGGCCAGCCTGTTGTTCGACTATTCCGACACGAAGGACTTGCTGGGGCCCGGTTTTTTGACCGGAAATGGTCGGCTAGGTGCGATGACGGGCGAACCGAACCCGAACGGAGCGATGATCGCCTATGCGATTCCCATGCTCCTATACTGTGTCCGCGAGCGGATCATTCCGTTGGGCATCGGCCTTCTGTGCGGGATACTCCTGATTTGGGGCCTGCTGGCGAGCGGTTCGTTTACCGGGTTTTCCGCGGCCGTGATCGCACTCGGCATCTACCTCGCGGTCTCGGGTATCGGCTTGTTCGTTCGCGCAGCGTTTCTGGCTGGGATCGTCTCGGCCCTGTTTCTTGCCTCCGGCCTTCCTCTTCCGGTGGCTTTCGAAAACCGAGTAGCTGGCGCATTGACGAGCGGCGACCTCGACAGTGCGGGGACTTTCACCGGTCGTTCGGCATTGGTTGAAGAGGCGTGGGCCATGGCCGATGACAACATTTTCGTCGGGCTGGGGGTCGATCAATTTCGCGAGGTCAGCCTGCACGGTGCGCCCGTTCACGAATTCCATCTTCTGATCTGGAACGAGGGCGGTATCCTCGCTTTCACAGGCGCCGTCATACTGCTGCTGACGATGGTCGTCGCCGCATTCGTGGCGGTATCGCGAAGTCGCAGCGAAGGCGCGATGATCCTTGCCGTCGTCGTGGTGTTCAACATCTACACACTATCGGTCCCGCACATGTATTCGCGCATGTGGATATTGCCGGTCCTGATCGCTCTTGCCGTCACATTCGCACGGCGCCCGATATCCGATCAACGCTGGCGCCGGCCAGCGTATGCGTCGTGACCCTCGACGATCTGGCGACAGCTGCACCGCTGCGCGGCAATCGCGGCGTCATCATGTCGAGGCTCGGCAGCATCGCTCATCTCATGACCGGCAGTTTCGCGGTTGCAGCGGTGATGGCCCTGAGCACGGTTGTCGCTGCAAGAGCGCTTGGCCCCGAAGCCTACGGAATTCTCGCCATCGTGCTGACCATCGGCAGGATCTGCGAGCGCCTCATCCGCTTCGAAAGCTGGCAACCGCTTATCCGGTTCGGCACGCAGAGGGATATCGAAGAAAATCCCGAGGCGATGGCGCAGCTGTTCCTCCTCGGCCTCATCCTCGATATCTGCTGCGCTCTTCTCGCCGCAGCGGTGATGCTGGTTGGAGGCTTCTTCGTCCTGCCGCTGGTCGGCCTCGAACAAACCGATTTCTATCTTCTCGCCATCTTCGCGCCGGCCATCGCTCTCAATATCAGCGGCGTTCCCACCGCAGCGTTGCGGCTCGCGAACCAATTCAGGGCGCTGGCCTATTTTCAGCTGTTTTCCGCGGTTCTACGGCTCATGATGGCGGGCGCAGCCTGGGCCTTAGGCGCACCGCTGGAAATCTTTCTAGCCGCCTGGACGATTGCGCAGGTGTTCAATACCGGCGTGTTCGCGGTGCTCGCCGCCCGGGCGCTCAAGACTCTGGGCGTTGCCAATCCGTTGCAGGCGGGCACCAAGGGACTGCTTTTGCGCTTTCCGGGTTTCATGGGGTTCGCCTGGTCCACCAATGCGTCGAGCGCGCTACGCACGCTAACCCATGAGATGGATACGCTTCTCGTCGGCGCCTTTGCGGGCCCCGCGGCGGCCGGTTTCTACCACATCGCCAAGCGTTTCGCGAAAGTCGCCCAGCAGGTCGCCGCGCATGTCCAGGCGGTCATCTATCCGGATCTGTCGCGAATGTGGGCCCGAGACCGGTTTCAAGACGTCCGCTCGGTTAAGGCCAAGGTCCAGTTTGCATTGGGTGCGATCGGGCTGAGCATCATCATGGTCGTTGCTTTCCTGGGTCCCAAAGGGGTCGAATGGCTGTTCGGAAGCGGCTTCGAACTCGTATATCCGCTTCTCCTCAGCCAGCTGGTTGCCGTCCTGCTGATCATGATAGGCGCGCCTGCCCGTTCGACCCTGCTTGCGATGAACCATCCCCAACTGGTGCTCAAGATCGCCGTAGTGGCCACCGGGGCGTTCTTCGCCACTGCCTTGGTACTGATCCCGGATGTGGGAGCGATCGGTGCAAATTACGCCCATATCGCTTTCGCTGCGATTACCGTCGTCTGTCTCGAGCTTGCTTTCCGCCTGTCCTACAGGTGCGGCACAATGGGCGAGGCGGGATCGGCGTGAAAGAGGCTCAGCCGACCACGAGCATGCCGCGAGACGCCGCGCCCTGCGTCAAGCCGGGTCTACGGGCGGGAAGTGTAGCGGGCGCGCGGCAGAAAGACACGCTCATTCACGTAATTACCGATTTCACGTCGGCCGAAGGGGCGCAAACGATGCTTGCCCGGCTCCTTCGTTCATCCACGTGTCGGCGTGTCGTCGTTATCTCCCTGATCGGGGTGTCCTCGCAGATGCGCAGGCTCGTCGACAATCCGAAGGTCGAATTTAACGAACTCGACATGCATTCGGCATTCGCCATCCCAGCGGCACTTTCCAGATTGATCGCGATTGTCCGGGCCGAGCAACCGCGCGCGATGCTGTGCTGGATGTATCACGCGATGGCTGCGGGAGCGATTGCCGGGCGGCTTACAGCTACACCCTTCTACTGGACGGTCCGGCAGGCGCTGGAAGACCCGGCAGCGTTCACGCGAGGCACACGAATGGCGCTATCCGCCTGCCGTCTGATGGCGCGCTCGCCCGCCGGCATCATCTACAATTCGGCCCGCTCGAAAACCCAGCATGAGCGCTGTGGCTACGCCAACTCCAATTCGGTCGTCATCCCCAACGGGTTCGAGCTGCCCTCCCGTGCGCGGCAAATGTCCGCCGGTCCGGCGCGCATCTTCGGCATCGCCGGTCGCTTCCATCCGCAAAAGGACTATCCGGTCTTTTTCAAGGCTGCGGCGCTTGCCACGCGCGAACGGCCGGAGTTGCGCTTTCACGTGGCAGGCAAGGGCATGACGCCGGACAATCCGGAGGTTCGGGGGTTGATGGCTGCCGCGGGTGTGGGAGCGGACCGGGTCGAACTGATGGGACAACTTGACGACATGGCGCGGTTCTACCGCGAGATCGATGTGCTCGTCCTGTCTTCGCGCACCGAGGGGTTCCCGAATGTCGTCGCCGAGGCGATGAGCTATGGCAAGCCGGTCGTCGCGACGGATGTCGGCGACGCTGCGGATATCGTCGGAGAAACCGGAGTGGTTTGCGCCCCAGGGGATGCGACGGCGTTGGCCAAAGGGATCGTCGATTTCGCCAATGCCTCCCCGCGAACGTATCGCGGCAAGGCCGAAGCCGCGCGGCGGCGGATCGAAGAGAATTACTCGCTGCCGCGTATTTTCGACGCCTATCATCGCTTCCTGGACGCGTGACTGCATGTGCGGGATCGCCGGTTTCGTCAGCTATCGTCCGCCGGGCAAGGCGTCGTCACATAGGGCTCTGGGTCCGATGGTGGACAGTCTGGTCCATCGCGGCCCGGACGCGCAGGGTGCCTGGGTGGACGAGGATGGGCGCGTGGCTCTGGGTCACAGGCGGCTGGCGGTCATCGATGTCTCCGAAGCCGGAGCGCAGCCCATGCACTCTGCAAGCGGGCGTTACACCATTGTCTTCAATGGGGAAATCTACGGTTTCCTCGATGCTCGCAAGCGGCTCGAACAGGTCGGCGTTTGTTTTAGAGGGCATTCCGACACCGAAGTTCTGCTCGCCCTGATCGAACGCGGCGGGATCGGGCAGGCGATCGCGCAATTTGCCGGCATGTTTGCCATAGCCATCTTCGATCGACAAACGCGCGAGATCACTTTCGTTCGCGACCGGCTGGGCAAGAAGCCGCTCTATATCGGTCTTGCAAAGGACACGCTCGTCTTCGGTTCGGAACTCAAGGCGCTGCTCGCCAATCCGCATTTCGATACGCCTCCGCTCGATCTCGAAGCGCTCGGCCTCTACATGCGTTACGGTTACGTCCCCTCGCCGCGCTCCATATTCGAGGGCGTCGTTAAGCTTCCGCCCGGTTCTTCGCTCACCCTGCCGGTGGACCAGCCGCCCGCTTCCACGGCGGAGTTGCTGAAACGCGTGCATTCCTATTGGAGCGCCTACGACATCGTCGCCAATGGTATCGAAACCCGCATCGAAGACGAAACCGAAGCGCTGGAGCAATTCGAGCGAACGCTGGAAACGGCAATCGAGGAGCGGCTCGTCGCGGACGTTCCGCTGGGCGTGTTCCTGTCCGGGGGGATCGATTCCTCGCTGATCGCAGCGAAAACGGCGGCGCTCACCCGCCAAAAGCCCCGAACGCTCACAATCCGTTTTGGCGAAGAGCGTTTCAACGAAGCGGATTTCGCCGCCGAAATTGCACGCCACCTCGGCACCGAGCATCTCGAACTGACGCTGACCCCTCAGGCGGCGCTCGATGCGGTGCAGGAACTTCCACGCGTTTTCGACGAGCCGCTAGCCGACCCTTCGCAGCTGCCGACACTGCTGGTCTCGCGCTTGGCGCGCGAGCACGTGACGGTCGTCCTTTCCGGCGATGGAGGCGACGAAATCCTGGGGGGATACTCGCGCTACGCGATGATGTTGCAAATGGAGAAGCTCGCCCGGAAGGTCCCGTCCTTTCTACCGGAACTGGTCAGCGCAGTGCCGACCGGTCTGTTCGATCGCGGGTTGGGGTTCGCAGGGCAACTTCTGCCGAAGAGGATGCGCGAAGAGCTCACCGCCGATCGGATTGGCAAGCTCGCTGAGGTCCTGCGGCAGGGGACCTTTCGCGATCGGTACCGCGAATTCATCTCGCAATGGCACCCAGGGGAACTGTTCTTGATGGCGCGCAGGAATACGCCGTGCGCCTATGGCAGTGCCGTCGTTCCGGAGGGTCTCGATCACCTGGCGACGCTCATGTATCTCGATACGATCGCGTACATGCCGGACGATGTGCTGGTAAAGGTCGACCGCGCATCCATGGCGGAAAGTCTCGAGGTCCGATCGCCGCTGCTCGATCATCGGGTCTTCGCGATGGCGTGGCGAATGCCCGACGCTTTACGGGTCTCGAGCGAGGGCGCCGGCAAGATCGCGCTCCGCCGTATCCTCGAAAAGCACGTACCTCGCGAGCTATTCGATCGCCCGAAGCAGGGGTTTTCCGTCCCGTTGAACGACTGGCTCAGGGGCCCCCTTCGCCAATTCGCGGGCGACATGTTGTCGCCGGATCGGATCGCGAGAGGGGGACTGTTCGATCACCGTCTGATCGAACGACGCTGGTCGGAACATCTGTCCGGCAAACGCAATTGGGGGCAGCATTTGTGGACGCTCATAATGTTCGAGGTCTGGAAGGATCGCTGGGGCATCGAGGCTGCCGCTGCGAACATCCACCAAAAGGGTTAGTCGAAAGAGAGGCCTATTGCCCTCAATAGCCTTTGAAGCACCCTGCCGCTCTCCCCTAAACTTCGACGGTTGAGAATTGTGAGACGCAGACCGGCTGCGCCGCTGACAAGGGAGAGAACGGTGAATGAAGTCGCCCTCAATCAGCCGGGAGAGGGCTTTCCGACGCAGCGCCGCACCTATCTTACGCCGCAACCGGCCCCTACACCCGCCGACGATCCGTCCGAACGCTTCGGCCTGCATGATTTGATCCGCACGTTCGAGCGGCACCGGACGCTCGTGCTTTCGATAATCGCCGCCGTGACGCTTGGCACGTTGCTGTGGCAATTGCTCTCGCCCAACCTCTATCGCTCGACCGTGAACATTCAGGTCGAGCTCATCGATGCGACCGGCACCAACCAGGCGGACGTGCTCGCGCGAAACACGCAGCGTATCGCCAATGAGAGCAAGCTCTACCGTTCACGCGGTGCCGCGCAGAAGGTGGTGCAGAACCTGGGACTTTTAGACGATCCCGTTTTCTTGCGCGAGATGGGCGGCTCGCCACCGAAGGACGAGGGCCGCCGCATGGGAGCGGCCATATCGACCCTGCTAGGAATGACGAGCGTTCAGTCGGAGGATGGCTCGGACTTGATCGAACTCTCCGCCGTAGCGCGATCGCCCCAACTTGCCGCGCGGATCGCGAATTCGTTTCCCGAGGCGGTGCGCGACAGCAAGCGTGCGCGCAGCTCGGAGCGTCGACAGCAACTGCTCGACGAACTTGGTGCCGAGCGCGATCAGCGTATGACCCGTGCGGTGGCGGCAGCCGAAGAACTCGCAGACTTTCGGGTGAACAATCGGATGCTCGTCGGCGCCGGCGGGGCCGAGGATCTGGCTCAGATCAATCGGATTGCCGGGGAAGCCGCTTCGGCCGCGGCCATGGGTTCAGGCTCGGCCGCACGCAGCGCCGGGGTTGCCCGCGCAGCGACGATCAGCTCGACGGCGGGCGCGACCTCGGCCGCAGTACAGCAATTGCAGCGGCAGGAAGCGCAGTTGAGCGCCGAGCTTGGACGGCTTTCGCAAACCTACGGCTCGGGTTATCCCGAACTCGCGCGGGTGCAGACCGAGTTGCAGACCGTTCGCGCCGACCTCGCCCGCGCTGAGCGGGCAGCACAGCAGGCCGCGCAGGCGCAGTCCGATGCGGAATCGGCACGAATGCGCGAAATGGCACGCGCCGAAGCTTCGCGAGATGCCGCGCGCGCCGGCCAGTTGCAGGCGGTCGTCTCGTCGCTAACGTCGCGCGCCTACGAGAACGCCGCGAATACGCCGCTTCTCGAGCAACTCGAGAGAGAGGCAACGACCTCGGCGGCTGCAGTCGCGGAAATCGCCGACCAGATCACTAGCGTGCAATCGGAGAAACTGGTCGAGGGCGTGTCTTCCAACATCATCTCCCCCGCCATTCCCAGCGGCGAACGCATCTCGCCTTCGCCGATCAAGGTCACCGCGGTGGCGTTGATTGGTGCGAGCATTCTGGCGATGATGCTGGCCTTCACGATCGACGTGCTCGACGATCGTCTGCGCACCGTGGCCCAGATCAGGAAATATTTCGGCCTGCGGGTCTTCGGTATGCTGCCCTCGCTGGAAAGCGGCATTTCCCCCGAGCTGCGCCAGCAACCCGTCTTCACCCAGCCGCAATCGTTGTTCTCGGAGGTCGCGCGTTCCATTTATGCCGAGATACGTTCCCTGACGCCGCTCGATCGGTCGCAAAGCGTTCTGGTAACCTCGCCTTTGCCCGGCGACGGAAAGTCGGTGGTCGCCCTAACCGTTGCCGCCGCCGCGGTCGCCATGGGCAAGCGTGCAGTGATCCTAGATCTCGATCTGCGGCGTTCGGGGATATTGCAGGACATCCAGTCCAATATCGAGGCGCCCGAGCTCATGGATGTGGTCCGCGGAAAAGTCGACCTGCACGCCTTGGCGGCGCCGGACGCCGAAGCGGAAGACACCGGCAGCGACCTCATCATCTCCGACGATATCGACGATATGGTAAGCCGCTTCATGTTGCTCAGCGCCTCTCAACCTGTAGCGGAGCCCGCCGCCATTCTCGGTTCGTCGCGCTTCAGCCAGCTCGTGCTCGAGCTGAAGTCGCGCTTCGATCTCGTGATCGTCAACGCTCCTGCGGTTCTCGCCGTGCGCGATGCCCGCTCGATGTGCGATTACACCGACGATACTCTGCTCGTCGCCAAATGGGGCACGACCACGACCGAGCAGCTGCGCGCTACCGTCGAGATGTTAGGCAGCGGCAATGTTGCCGGCTGCATCTACAACCAGGTCGACTACGCCGAGCATGCGCGGCGCAAGTATGGAGATTCCATCCAGTTCTACTATGATACGGCCGACTATTTCAGCGGTAACGTGCCGGGTAAGCTCTCGGTGCGCGAGCGGATCGCGAGAATGTTCGGCGCTGTGCCGCCCTTTGCGAAAAGCGATGCAGCGAATTAGCGGTAGCACCGGGCGATTGCGGGCGATGGGCGGGAGCTGGGCATGTGTGGAGCGACAGTCGTGATCGACCTGGTGTCGCGTATAGCCGCGCTTCTTCTCCTGATAGCGCTCGTGCCCCTCCTCCTCGTACTATGGTCGGTATGTCTCGCCGTACATGGCCGACCGGTGATGTTCAGCCAGTATCGCGCGGGCAAAGCGACGGTTCCGTTCGAGCTGCTCAAGTTTCGTTCCATGCGCGACCTGCGCGACCCGGGTGGCCAACCGCTCCCCGACGCGCAGCGCATCACCGCTTTGGGCAAGTTCCTGCGCCGCACGCGCCTCGATGAGTTGCCTGGTCTTTTGAACATCGTTCGAGGCGAGATGACTTGGGTCGGGCCGCGACCGCTGCTGCCTTCGACCATCTCGGATCTCGGTCTCCGGGGCCGCAGGAGATGCGCCGTCAAGCCGGGCCTTACCGGCTGGTCTCAGGTCAATGGCAACACTCTCCTCTCGCTCGACCAGAAGGTCGAACTCGATCTATGGTATATCGACAATCGCGGCCCGCTGCTTGATTTGAAAATACTCGCACTAACGCTTCTGGTCGTTGTTGCCGGTGAGAAAGTCCGTGTCGGCGCAGCATAATTTTTCCGCGCGCGTCTGGGCCAGGGCCTGCATTGCGACGACCCTTGGCCGGGTTCGCGCTATAGACGAGGGGCGCGCGCTGCGATGAATGCCAGACCCCTGTCGATTCTCTTCACCTCGGCGGGCCGTCGCGTCGAGCTGATCGAGTGCTTTGCAAGAGCGGGTCGGCAACTCGGTCGCGGTATGACGACCCACGCCTGCGATCTTTACCCGGACCTCAGCGCAGCATGTCACTATGCCGACCACTCCGCCCGCGTTCCGCGCTGCGATGCGCCGGAATATGTCGACATCCTTCTCGATTACTGCACGCAATACGATATCGATCTTCTGATCCCGACGATCGATCCCGAGCTCTACCCCCTCGCCTTTGCCAAAGAGCGTTTTGCAGCTGCCGGAACAAAGGTGCATGTCAGCGAACCGGAAACGATCGAGATCGTGCGCGACAAGGCGAGAACCATTGAGGTTCTACAACGAGGGGGCGTGCCGGTTCCCCGGACCGGAAAGGTGCGGGAGGTTAAACGCACTCCGCATGACTGGGAATGGCCCGCCTTCATCAAGCCATCAGGTGGAAGCGCCAGCCGGGGCATTGCCGTCCTTGAAGACGCCAACGCGATCGCGGAGCATTACGACGAACCGATGATCGTTCAGCAATTGCTCGACGGCGATGAATACACGGTCAACATCTTCGTCGATGAGCAAGGAAAGCTGCGAACCGCAATTCCGCATAAACGGCTTTCGGTGCGTGCCGGCGAAGTCGAGAAAGGCATCACCGTTCGCCGGGCGGATATCCAGGAGATTGCCGAAAAGCTCGTCGATGCGTTGCCCGGGGGCGAGGGGGCGATGTGTTTCCAGTTGATCGACGACAAGCGGCACGGCCCGCGCGTCTTCGAGATCAACGCGCGGTTCGGCGGTGGCTATCCCCTGGCAGACAAGGCCGGCGGACGCTTCGCCGAACGGCTGCTGGTAGGGATCGATCAGCCGGGATTGGCGGAACCGCCTTCCTGGCAGGAAAGCGACTGGAAAGAGGGCGTCACCATGTTGCGCTACGACGCGGCGGTGTTTTTGTGATCGAGATCGCGGCCAGGGTTTTCGTTTTCGACCTCGACGATACGCTTTACCTAGAGAAGGACTTCGCCAGGAGTGCGTTCCGCTCGCTTTCGCGCGACTTCGGCGAACGGGTCGGCGGGGCTCGCTTTGCCGAGGAATGCGGCGCCCTGCTCGATTGGGGCAACAGGGGCAACATCTTCAACCTTGCGCTTGCGAAATGCGGTGTTGTCACCACCCCGGGACTGATCGACGAACTGGTCGCCGCGTACCGCGCGCATACGCCAGAGATTGCGGTATGCGCCGACGCCGCGCGCTTCCTGTCGAGAATGGACGGGAGGATGACCGGCTTAATCACGGATGGGCCGAGAGTGACGCAATCCGCCAAGATCGGTGCGCTGGGCCTCAGCGACACGATCGATCAAATCGTCGTGACGGGAGAATGGGGCAAGGAGTTTTCAAAGCCGCATTCGCGCGCCTTCGAATACATTGAGAGCCGGACGTCGTTTCGCGGGTGCGACCTCGTCTATATCGCCGACAACGCGGCCAAGGATTTCATCGCGCCGCGACTGATGGGTTGGCAAACGGTGCAGATCCTGCGCCCCGGACGTGTTCATCCGGGAACCGCTAATATGCCCGGTTACGAAGCGCAGCACCGCATCTCGTCCTTCGACGAAATGGCGGTGGCCCCGATCGTCTGAACATGGCACAAAGAGCCGTCGCGGTTCAGTCCGCGACTATTGGCGCATTGTATTCGCGCATGACGTCGAGCGGGCGCTTCTGTGAATAGGCGACCATTGCCCCCGCGTCGGGATATCCTACCCCCATGAAGAAAATCGGGCGCTCATAGCCTTTAAGGCCCAGAACCCTTTCGGCTCGCTTTTCATGCGCTTCGATATCGGGCCAGTTGAAGATGCAGGCGCCGAGACCTAGCGTCTCGAGCGCGTAGGAGAAGGACATCGCGGCAAGCGAGCCGTCGATATAGGGCACGTGTCGATCCTTCTCGCTGTAGAACGCGTCCCACATACCCAGGATCACGACCACGACCGGGATATTGTGCCGAAAGCCGATCGTGCCGCCCGGTAGCGAGGCCACCGTGTCGACGATTGCGGGATCGTCATAGACCAGGAACCTGTAGGGTTGCCGGTTGCAGGCGCTGGGCGACAATCCGGCCAGCGTGAAGGCTTTGTCGAGCAATTCACGGGGCACGGGTTTCCGGTCGAAGAAACGCACCGATCGCCGCTTGATCGCCAATTGCTCGAGCTGTTCGAAACTGACCGGATCTTCAGCGAGGTTGCGCAGATATGGGATCCGATCTCGGTTGGCAGCGCAAGCTTCGGCGGGCGGAGGACATTTCTCGAAGACTGCGCGAGCACGGTCGACCACCGGATCGGCTGCGACCGCGTCGAAATATTCGGAGAGAACGTCGTAGCCCCAGCGCAGCGAATCCAGCGAGTTCTCAGCAGACCGCCAGGGCTCGGCCACGATCTTGCGATACACATTCACGGTCTCCAGGATGTAATCCTTCGCGAATACCGGGCGGCGCGGCTTCATCAATAGCCCTTTTTCGAGGCGATGGACGTTCCGGCGCATGAGGAACACGTTGGCGTCGTTTTCCTGAAGCTCCTGATGGTATTTCGCTCGTCCCAACAGCACCGCGCGCTCCTCGCGCTGAAATTTGCTCGAAACCAGCGCATAATAAGCCGATGCCAGCGGTTTGACCTGCGAGGCGAACTTCATGCCGGCCGTCTGCGCGGACGTGACGAACCGGCTCGCCCCCGACTCCCTCAGGAAAAGGCGCGCGTCGCGAAGTCGGTCAACCTGCTGTTCGGGCAGAATCTTCTTGACTATCGAATTCATTCCCCATCACCTCCAACCCCAATCTTCCGCTTTCCGGTAGCGGAACAAACCGCCCGGACTTCCAAAGGCGCATCCACGGCGAACCCGATTGCGCGAGCTGTCATGAATTCAGTGCGTCCAAAGCATCCTCGACCACCGAGCTCGAGTGCATCTTCGCCAGGTTCTCTCTAATTTTCTGGGACTCCTCCGCGTGGGTCCGTCCCATCACTTCGATCTTTTCGACGATCCGATCGAAGTCCGCATTCTTCACATCGAAAACGAAGTCCTGTTGTCCGAAATGCGCCGCGAGATCGTTGTACTTCGCAGCCCAGCCGAAGATTATAGCGGGAACGCCGCTGCGATAGCCGAAGACGATGGAGTGGTAGCGCGAGGCGACGGTGTATTTGAACCGACCGATCATCTCGATCAGATCGGGGCTAGAATAGTCTCCGGTTATCACGCGGACTTGCGAGCTGTTTCTCGCTTCGCTCAGTATCAATTCGGTTAGCGCCAGATCCGCCGTCGACGTATTCAAGAAATAGACCGTTTCCCCGCGATCGACCAGTCGATCCAGGATCCGTGCATAGAGGCTGCGGACCTTGTCCGGTTCGCCGATCCTGAAAAGATTCTCGTTGACGATGAACCCGACCGAACCTTCCTCGGGATAGTCGATCGGATCGCCGCTGCCGTTCTCGAAGATGTCGCTGCTCTTTGGAAAGAACTCCTCCCGAATCACCATGTCCGCCGACAGTTCGACATTCTCGAGGCCTAAGGCTCTCAGGCATTCGTAGCCCTCGGTCTCGCGCGCATAAATTTTGGAGCAATAGCGCAGCTCCTCCTTAACCCGCTCGAGATATTGCGCATCGTTGTCCTCTCCCCAGTTGAAGGGGCCGAAGCTCTGGGGCATGAGGACGATCTTCGTAGCGTTACGCCGCGCCATCTTGATTGTTTCGAGCAGGCGTTCCCCGCCGCCTTTGCTCCATCCGGAGCCGAGAGTGTAGCCGCTGGCATCGAATATCGCGTCGGCTTCCTGCAGCGCCTTGTTCATCTCGGCAAGCTTGCCGTTCCACTTGTCGGTCTTGCGCACCAGGGCGGCAAGACGGGTCAGGAAGAAGGTCACGAACGAGGCACGGTTGAGCCGGTACTTGAAAACGAGCCGGGTATAATCATCATGCGGCAGCAGCTTGAACGCGTATTGTTCGGGCTCATCGGTCTTGAAGGCGAAGCCGACAACTTCGCAATTCGCATCATACGATTTCAGCGCATAATAGAGCGAGAGAAACATGGCCTGAGAGCCCTTGTTTCGCATCTGAATGCCGGTGATGATGAACTTCTTCATGCAGCGCTATCGTCTCTTGCGTCACTCGGTCGATAAGGCTTTGCGCTGGCGCCGACGCGTTATCCGAAGCGCGGCCAATAAGCGATCAGCGACGCAGCGACGGCTACCGCTGCATGCCTCTACCGGAGCAGACTTACCAGCGGGTCCAACTCGTCGCATTTGCTATAAGGGACTACCCCATTTTGGATGTGGCGAGGCTTTTGGCGGAGCGCGGCTTACGCGGATGCTCACGAAGCCGCCGAGGGGCGGCGTCAGGACACGGGATCGCCCGCCAGGTGGCTCAGATATTCCTCGATATTGGACCAGCCATCGCCGTCGCGGTCGTGCCACGTGTCGGAAGGGTCCGTCGCATCTAGCCCGGCACGCGCCTGCTCCCACGCATCGGGCATGCCATCCCGGTCGGTATCGAGCGGACCGTTCACCCGCGGCATATCTGGCCACCCGCCGGCTTCGCCAGGACGATCGATCCTGCGTCCGCGACAGCTTCGCACATTGGCGATCACGGCGGCATCGAGATCGTCCAGCCGCTTGTCCGACCCGTGACGCGCACCGGCTTCGGCGAGTACGAGCTCAAGTGTCTGCGCGGAGGTTATGGGCTTTACGGAAAGCGGCGAGCGCGGAGCGGAGACGAGGTAGGGTGCCGCGTCCTCATCGGCGATCCGGCGGTCGATCGTGCGATCGCAATCGTCGTGGCTCTTGTTGGCGCGATGGATGTTGTCCCGTTCGAAAACCTCGATGACGAAGCCTTCGTCCGCGCCGAAGGGCAGCACCTCGAAAGCGGCAGGAGGAGAGCTTTCCCGCGTGCTGCGCCCGGGCAGGACCACGTTGCCCACGTAATTGATCCAGGTGTCGCCGTAGAGATTCCTGAATTCTCCGAATTGCGAGGTCGCATCGTAGAAGACATTGTTCACGATATCGATCGAACCCGACGGTGACGAGGCGATGTCCGGGTTCCTGTCGCGGTTGTGCGCGAACAGGTTGGCATAGAGAGTGACGCGGCCGCACTGGCTGCTCGTTCCGTCGTCGGCGCAGAGTAAAGCTCCCTTCGAGTGGCGCCCCTTGGGATGGTTCGACTTGTCCAGCGCGAAGGCGGTGATGCTGCGCGCGATGGTGATATCTTCGCTCGGTCGATCCTCCGTTCCGAGACTGAGATTCTCGTCGGTTGCGAACTGCACGGAAACCCGGTCGACATAAATGTTGGAACTGCTTTCGATCGCGAGGCCATCGACGTTCGAAGACGGGGTGCGGCTGGGACCGGGACGGAACTTGAGGTTGCGCACGAGGACGTCGCGGGCCTCTAAGATCATCAGCGGCGAATTGCGTCCGGCGCCCAACTTGATCTGGACGCCGCGGCCCGGAGCGGTCTGTCCGGCTATGTAGGTGTTCGATGCTGGCCTGATCTGATCGTCGATGGTGATGGTGCCCGACACGCCGAAAACGCAGATGCGGCCCCGTCCGTCATGTTCAGCGCATTCGCGCAATGTGCCCGGACCATCATTGGCAAGCGAGGTGACATAGACGACATCGCCGCCTCGCCATCCCGACGCGAAGCGCCCATAACCCACCGCGCCAGGAAATGCGATTTTCCGCGGGTCGTTATCGTCGGCGATGGGGCTGACGGGGATCGCACCGCCGGGGGAGACCGGGTTGTCGATCGCAGTCCTGTCGACTTCGTCGCCGCCACAGGCTTCGAAAGCGAAGATGAGGCAGACCCCCGTCGCTGCAGATCGTAATATTTGATACATCTGTCCATGCCCATGTGACCGGCGTCGCATCACTGCTTCTGTTCCGATCGCTTGCGCGGCGATCTCCGGCTCTTACCCCGCGCGCCGATAGACGAATTCATCGCAGCCCGATCCGAACAGCCCCAAGGCCTTGCGCCGCGAAAACTCCCGCTCCAGCATGAAACCCTCGGGTGCGATAATCCTCTCGAGCCCTCGCGGGGACATCGATTCGTACGGGTATCCGCCAAGCCAGTCGTGCACGTCGTGCCAGTAATCCATCCCACGTCGACGATCGGACTGCTTCGTGCGTCCGGTGGCGAGGCAGGCGAGGCGAAATCCCGCGTCGAAAACCTGTTGCGCGCGCTTTTGCGCTGGTCTCGAGGCCGATTTGTACCAGCGTTTTTCGGCCTTCCAGAACCCGTCCAGATAGGTCGGCCGATAAAGCGCCAGGACCAGCGTTCCCCCTCGCTCCACGAGCGATGCAGCCGTTCGTATCGCCCTTTCCTGATCGCCGGTATGGTGAAGAACGCCCCACGAATAGACGATGTCGAATGTCCCCGACTTTTGGGGCGACATGTCGAACACGCTCCTTTCATGCACCTCCCAGGTCTGAGGCGGCAGAAATCTCGACAGGACGTCCCGCGTCGTTCGCACGCTTGCGGGATCGACATCCACAGCGGTTACGTATTTGGCGCCGAGCAGTCCGGCAGCGCAGCTGTGCAACCCCGAGCCGCTGCCGATATCGAGAAAGGTGGATCGCTCGATCCGGGCCGCGCTCACGAGCTTGAGCAGTCCGTCCTTGGCCGAAGCGATGCGTGTGTCGTCAATCAGCCTGGAATAATCGTTCCAGTTTTCACCGAAGTCGAAATGCTCTTCAACCGCTGTGAGATCACGGCTCATATCCACTTCCCCCAATAAAACGCAAAAGGGTCCGCTCGTTTTTCCCGGGCCAAAGCCGATCCCGGCGCAGCCCTATGCAGTTTCGCTCATGCGATCATACCAGTGATCGAGCGATTCGCCGCTCAGTTCCTGCAATTCCTCTATAGAAGGCGCGTAATGGTCGTTCAGCTTCTGGCGAAGCTTGTCGCCGAGCGAAGGATATTGGATTTCGCGCGCGATCGAATTGCGAACGGCTTCGAAGGGCGGCGTGCCGCGCAAAGGTCGCACCATCGGCTTCATCCATGAGAGGCGCTGTCCAATATTCGCCGGTACGTGACGCGCCGTCTTGTCCTTTACCTTTTTGGCTCCGCTGGCTGCGAGTGGACGCGCCGGCAAACCCAGGTGAGCGCGGGCGCGGGCCATTTGCGCTTCGGGATCGACGGCGACATTCTCGTAGAGCAGGACCAGCAGCTTCTCTCTTCCGAAAAGCTCGACGAAACGACGCAGATGCGCAGCGTAATTGCCGATGCTCAGCAGCCGGTCGTCCGCGCATTTCGCCGGATCGAGATAGTTCTCGATGTCCGGTCCGACTTCGCCGCGACCAAATTGCATGCAGTAATGCGAATAGGCCCGGTCCGCCGGATTGCGTAGCTGCGCGATCAGTTTGACGTGGGGCAGAGCGGCATGAATTCTGGCTGCGGCTTCGGGACGGTCGAGATAGGAATTGGATTTCTCGCCCACTAGCTTCCCGATACCTTGTTCGCTGAATTGCGACAGGTACCAATCGTCTCCCCGTTCATATTCGCGCGAGAAGTAATGCAGTTCGGGATCGACCATATAGACTGCGGGATCCGCCTGTAACTGCATCTGCAGCCAGGTCGTCGCCGATTTGCCGGCTCCGATGATCAGAAAATCGATATCGCTGTACTGCAAGGTCAATTTGCACCTTCCATTCGTATCAGCGCACGATTGCGGTTTTGGGCGGCGCGCCCTTCGACAAGGCTTTGAATTTGAAACAGACCCTGCTCGTGCGAGATGATTGGAAGATGACTTGGAGAATTGGCCTTGGCAATCACTCCAATGGGTAGTGAGGCTGGCCATCTCGGGCGATGACCGTTTGCGGAATAGCATTCCTCGTCGCCGCGCCTTCGCGCCAGATCGAGGGCGCGTCCCGTTCTTTGACCGCGATATTCGCGAGACTTTCGCCGTCCAGAAAGGATTAGTCCGTTTGCTTGAATGCGCCCCCTCGCATCGACTGTTATTCAAAAGCGCAATGTCGACCCGAGCGATTGCCTTGTTCCGATGACATCCGACCATCCGGACGCCTCGAGCGGGCATCCCCGCATCTTGTTCGTTCTGCCATCGCTTGGGGCGGGAGGCAGCGAGCGGGTTGTCACGACGCTCACGAACCACTGGGCAGGCGAAGGCCGCGATGTGGGGATAGCCACCTTCGATGCGCGCGATTTTTCCCCGTTCTACCCGCTAGCTCGGCAGGTCCGCTTCTTCCCGCTGAACCTGCCCGCACCAAAAAATGGACTGCCAGCTCAGATATCGCAGACTGTGCGGCGCATAAGGGCGATTGAGGGCGCATATCGCGCGTACGGGCCCGATGCAGTAATAAGTTTCCTGACCAAAACGAATATCATGGCGATCCTCGCCGCGCGGCGCTCGCGGCTTCCGGTCATTGTGTCGGAGCGTAACAACCCGACCCTGCAACGCTTCAACGCCATGTGGCGCGCGGCGCGCGCTTATACCTATCCCAAGGCCTTTGCCTTCGTCACCATGACCGACGGTGCCGCCTCCTACTATCCGGCGAACCAGCGCCCGCGAACGACGATAATTCCCAACCCCGTCCAGCTCCCCAAAGGTTGGAGCAACCGCCGGGAGGGCAACACCATCACCGCCGTCGGCAGATTGACGGGGCAAAAGCAGTTCCACCTTCTGATCGAGGCTTTCGCTTCAATCGCCGCGCAATTTCCCAAATGGAACCTCACCATATGGGGCGAGGGGGAAGCGCGCGCCGAGCTCGAAGCCTTGCGCGCTTCGCATGGGCTCGATGATCGCGTCAGCCTGCCCGGTCTGACCACGACGCCGGGGCAATGGGTCGAGACAGCAGATATCCTCGTGCTCTCATCAGCTTATGAAGGCTGGCCCAACGTCATCGTCGAGGCGATGGCCGCCGAACTGCCGGTGGTCGCCTTCGATTGCGAGCACGGCGTCTCGGACATGATCGATAGCGGCGTATCGGGCCAACTCGTTTCACAGGGCGATGTCGCTGGTCTCGCAGGGGCGATGGCGAGCCTCATGGCAAATCCGGCCCTTCGACGCAGCCTAGCCGCGAATGCGCTGGCGGCTTCCGCGCGCTACAATACCGCCTCGATCGCCGACGAATGGATGCGGCTTGTGCAGCGAGCGCTTGGATCGAAATCCACATAAGCCCGATCAAGGTCCGAGCGCAGCGGACGAACGCTGGCGAACCGGGGCAAATGGTGGGCGCGGCAAGGATTGAACTTGCGACCCCACCCGTGTGAAGGGTGTGCTCTACCACTGAGCTACGCGCCCGCCCGTGTCGGGGCACAGCGCGGCCCCGGGCAGGGGCGCGCACTTACTGCGCGCGTGGCCGGTTGGCAAGCCTCGGCGTCGCCTTAGCGCAGCGCCCAATCGGCGACCAGCTGCGCGAAACCGCTTGCTTCGCCGGGCGTCGCAGGGCGCGGTTCGCCGGGGCATTCGAGGCAATAGGCCTGAACCCCGCGCGCATTCAGCAGCAGGTCGAAGTCGCGCATCGCCTGGCCGAGCAGCACCTCGCGCTGGCGTGCTGCGAGGCTGAAGAGGTCTACCGCGGCCGACGAGGGGACAGGCGCCGCGCCAGCTACGAGCAACTGGCGAATGAGCGAATCGTAGCTGTTCTCCTGCGCACCCAGGAACCGCGCGCTCCAGTCGTCATCATCGAGCCCGGCCTCGCCCGCGACCCATTGCAGCGCGTCGGCAAGCCCGCCGAACTGGTCGACGAGCTCGAGCTGACGCGCGGTGCCGCCGTCCCAGACGCGGCCCTGGGCGATCTGGTCGACCCGCGCCGGCGACATGCCGCGCGCCTCGGCCACCCGCGCAAGGAAATCGGCATAGGTGTCGCTGACGCCTGCCTGCAGGATCGAGTCGATCTCAGGCGTGAATCCTTCGACGAGGTCTGGCTGGCCGGAAAGCGGCGTGGTGCGATAGCCGGCGGCGTTGACGCCGATCTCGGCGGCGGCATCCTCAAAAGTTGGGATGACCGCGAAAACGCCGATCGAACCGGTGATGGTTTCGGGCTGGGCGAAGATACGATCGGCGGAGGTCGCGACCCAATAGCCGCCGCTGGCAGCGACATTGGCGAAGGAGACCGCGACGGGGACATCCTTGTCTTCCTTGTAACGGGCGATCGCGCGGCGGATCTGTTCCGATGCGAGAACCGATCCGCCGGGCGAATCGACCCGCACGACCAGCCCCTTGATCGCCTCCTCGGCGAGCGCATCGTCCAGCAGTTTCGCGATCCGCTCGCCGCCCGCCGCACCAGGCCCTGCCTCGCCGTCAAGGATGGTGCCGGCAACGGTCACGACCGCGATCTGGTTGGAGGACGAACCGGTGCCGGGGCCAACGTCCGCTAGATAGGGCGCGAGTTCGCTCTTCGGATAGGCGCCCGGGCTCTCGCTCCACGTGTCTTCGCCGGTGATCTCGGCAACGCGCTTGCCGAATTCGACCGGGCTGCCGAGCTTGTCAACCAGTCCGGCCTCGAGCGCAGCCGTGGCAAGATCGCCCGAGGAGGCTTCGATCCAGGCGACGGGATCGCCGGTGACCCGATCGAGCTCGATCGCAGGGCGCGCGGCTTTGACGTTGGCCTGATATTCTTCCCACAACGCGCCGTAGAGGCTTGCGCGATTCTCCTGCGCGGCTTCGGAAGGTCCATCGAGAATATAGGGCTCGACCGCGGACTTGAATTCGCCGACGCGGTAGACCCTGGCCTTGATCCGCAGATTTTCCAGCAGGCCCGCATAGTAAAGGCTGCTGCCGCCCGGCCCGGCGATGACCGCGCCGCCGAGCGGATCGGCCCAGACTTCGCTAGCGTGGCTGGCGAGGTGCATGTGATCGTCGCCATAAGCGATGGCGTAGGTCAGTACGGGCTTGTCCGCCGCGCGTACGCGGGCCATCGCTTCGGCGATTTCCTGCATGTGAACCTGACCGCCGCCGACAAAGGCGCTCATATCCAGCACCACTGCGCTGATCCGGTCATCGCCCGCCGCGGCATCCAGAGCGCGCACGAGATCGCGCGCCTGCAATTCGACCGGTGGGGCGCTGCCCGAAAGCAGGGTGGCGAACGGATCGACCGCGCTGCGTTCCTCGACGACGTAGCCCGCCATGTCGATGTAAAGCGCGCCGTCGCGTACCTGCCCCGGATTGGGGGCCGCCGAAAGGATGGCGAACAGCGCGAGGAAGAACAGCAGCATGAAGACAAGGACGAGCGCGTCCTTGATGCCGACGAGGACTTTCCATGCTTTGCCGATGAAGCTCATGCCTGCGAGTGTTCCTGTATTCGAGCTGGGGAAATTCAGTGCCTGTCAACATAGGTGTCCGCCCGACAAAGTTCCATGGGAGGAACAGAGGCCTTTGCGAAGAGTGGTTGAGCGTGCGGCCTCGCGCCGTTAAGGGCGTGGCTTTGATGGTCACAGCGCCCCACGATCCGAGCGACGATCGCTTCCCTGCTGGGCGCCTCGCCTTTCCGCACCGCGATCTTACCGGCATCGGCCAGCTCGAGCGGCACGAGATCCTCTATCTCCTCCATTCGGCGAAGGCTTGGGTCGAGCTCAACCGTCAGCGGTCCAAGCGCAGCGATCTTCTCGCCGGCATGACCATCATCAATGCGTTTTTCGAAAATTCGACCCGCACGCTGCTCTCCTTCGAGATCGCGGGCAAGCGGCTGGGCGCGGATGTGGTCAACATGCACGCCGCGCAGTCGAGCGTGAAGAAGGGCGAAACCCTGATCGACACGGCGATCACGCTAAATGCCATGCGCGCCGATGCGATCGTCATCCGCCACGGATCGAGCGGCGCGACCCAGCTGATCGCGGACAAGGTCGATTGCCCCGTATTGAATGCGGGCGATGGCGCGCACGAACATCCGACGCAAGGCTTGCTCGATGCGCTGGCCCTGCGCGAAGCGCTGGCGCGGCGCGGGGAGGAGGGGGAGGACTTCACGGGTCGCACGGTGCTGATCTGCGGCGACATTCTTCATAGCCGGGTCGCGCGCTCGAACATATTGTGCCTGCAAGCGCTCGGCGCGAGCGTGCGGCTGTGTTCGCCGCCAGCGCTGATGCCGCGCGGGGTCGAGGCGATGGGGGCCGAGCCGTTCCACGATTTCGACGCCGCGCTCGAAGGTAGCGACGTTGTGATGATGCTGCGCCTGCAATCGGAGCGGATGGCGGGCCAGTTCATCCCCTCGGCGCGCGAATATCATCACCTTTACGGGCTGACCAAGGCGCGGCTGGAACGCGCCGCGCCCGATGCGCTCGTCATGCATCCCGGCCCGATGAACCGCGGGGTGGAGATCGACAGCGAGGTCGCCGACCTGCTCGACCGCTCGATCATCACCAGCCAGGTGGAGATGGGCGTCGCGATCCGCATGGCTTGTCTCGATGTCCTGACCCGCGCGGCACGCGGTGTGGAGGGCTGGACGTGAAACAGGGGCGGCCCCTGACCATGACCGGCGGCCAGCTGGTCACCCCGGATGGTGTTCGGGAAGGCACGCTGCGCGCGGTCGATGGCCGGATCGTCGCTGCAGGCAGCGAGGTCTCTGCGCAGGACGGCGACGAGGTCATCGCGGCGGAGGGAAAGCTGGTGCTGCCCGGCCTCGTCGATTTCGGCGTCTTCGCGATCGACAAGCCCGCCTTTCATTTCGGCGGGATTACCCGCGCCGCGCTGATGCCCGACCAGTCGCCGCCGCTCGATTACCCCTCGCGGGTGAATTACATCGCGAAGAGCGGCAAGCCCGATCTGTGGGTTCATCCGCTCGCCGCCGCGACGCGCGGGCTGGAGGGGCGCGAGCTGGCGGAAATGGCGCTGATGCGCGAGGCGGGCGCGCGCGGCATCGCCACCGGGCGGCGCTGGATCGCCGATAGCGGCGTGATGCTGCGCCTGCTCGAATATGCCGCGATGCTCGATCTGGTGGTGGTCGCCCATGCCGAGGACGGCGCGCTGGCGGGCGATGCGGCGGCTACGGCGGGCGAGATGGCGACGCGGCTGGGTCTTGCTAGCGCGCCAGCCGAAGCCGAGACGCTGGCGCTGGCGCGCGATATCGCTCTCGCCGAACTCAGCGGCGCGCGCGTCCATTTTCGGCAGGTGACGACGTCCGCCGGGTTCGAGTTGGTGCGCGGGGCCAAGGCGCGCGGGGTGCGCGTCACTTGCGGGATTACGCCTGCGCATTTCATGCTTTCGGACCTTGCCATCGCCGAATATCCGACCTTCGCCCGCCTCTCGCCGCCTCTGCGCAGCGAAGCGGATCGACAGGCGGCACGCGAAGCGATCGGCGACGGGACGGTGGATGTCGTCTCCAGCGGACACGATCCGCGGGGGCCCGAGGACAAGCGCCTGCCCTTCGGCGACGCTGCGTCCGGCATGGCGGGGGCGGAAACCCTGCTCGCGATGACCTTGTCGCTGGTGCGCGAGGAAGTGATCGACCTGCCGCGCGCCGCCGCGCTTCTGGCGGGCATTCCGGCGCAGCTGCTCGGGGTCGAGGCGGGGTCGCTTAACATGGGGGCGGAAGCGGACGTCGCCATCGTCGATCCCGATGCGCCCTGGATCGTCGACCGCCGCAAGATGGCGGCGACCGCGGACAACACGCCGTTCGACAGGCTGGGCGTTCAGGGCAGGGTGCGCCGGCTCATCAAGGGCGGGGTCGAAATTCCCCTTTGACGACACTCCCACAACGACAAAGCCCCCGCCGGTGAGGGCGAGGGCTCTGCTGATCCGATAGGTTTTGCGCTTAGCGCGAGGCGGCGGCCACCCGCACACCGCGCTTTACCGCGCCCGCGGGCGGGTTGGTTGCTGCATAGGCGAAGCAACCACGCCCGGCCGACTTGACGCTCGAGCACATGGCGCGGGCCGAGCGCGCTCCAAAACCGGCGGCGGCGAGGCGGAAGAAGGTGCGCCCGTTCACTTCGGCCTCGGTGATAACGATGTCATGCGCGGCGAGCGCGGGAATGCGGCGTTTGAAGTCGTTCCACTTCGCCTGCGCGACCTCGGGGCTGTCGAAGCTGCCGAGCTGAACGAGGTGCGTGGCCGCGGAGCCGGTGGCGACCGCCATGCGCTGCTGCGAGGCTGCGGCAACGCGGGTCGGCGCGGGCTTTGCCGCAGCCGTGGGAGCGGCTTTGGATTTTGCGCGCTCGGGCACGGTCTGAACCACGGCGTTGGAGACGAAGCGTGGCCCTGAAGATTTGGCTTTGGGAGCTGGTGCGGCTGCCGTGGCTGGAGAGCTGGCTGCGACCGAGGTCGGATCGACGCTTTCGACCGCGTTGTCGCGCGTATCTTCGGCGCCGATCGCAAAGACCATAACCTCACTTTCGCGCGGGGCGGCGGCAATTAGCACCTCGGCCTCGCTCGCCTGCTGCTCGGCTTCGGCGACGAGGGTCGGCTGGCTCGGGAAATTACCGAGTGCGAGATGCTGCGGCTGACCCATATCCGCTGTCGGCTGAACCGCCAGCAGCTGCGCCACGCGCTGAAGGTGATCTTCGGGGCGGACATTCTCCGCCCACTGCGTCAGGCGGGCGTTGAGCTGATCGACCGGCACGTCTTCTGCGGCCATCACGCGCGCTGCGCGCCAATTGCCGTCGAGCGCATAGGCATAAGCAAGGTTCTGACGCGTCTTCGCATCCGCCCCGCCATTGCGGATGGCCCTGATCAGGGTGCGCACGCCTTCGGACGGCTGACCGGCAAGCGCCAGCGCGAGGCCGAGATCGGCACTGGGAATGACGTTCTGATTGGCCTTCAGCACAGTGACCGCTTCGGCATTGTCGCCCACGGCGGCCAGCGCCAAGGCGTAGCTCAGGAGCGTGCGCGGCTGGCTGTCGCCGAGCTCGATCGCATCGCCGAAAGTCGTCGCCGCGGACTGGAACCGACCCGCCTCGAGATAGGCCGCGCCGAGCACCGCGCGGTAGCTCGCATCGCGCGGCTCGGCGAGCACGGCAGCTTCGCCATGCGCGATCGCCTTGTCGACCTTGCCGTCCTCGAGCGCGGATTGCGCCTTGGAAATGGAAACCTGCGCGGGCGGCGCCGAAGCGGTGCAGCCGGCAAGTGCGAGGCCTGCGATCGCCGTGCCCAGCAGCAAGCCGAACCTCGACGTGCGGACAGCGCGTGCGGTGATGCCTTCATCCTGGCGGGCCATATTGTCGCGGACCATCTGCTTTTCCCCTAAATTAACCACGTTTGAGTGTGTCCTGGTCGATCGTTCGTGTTCGAATGTGTCGTTTGGCTAGGCGGCGCGCTTCAGCCGCGTTTCATCTGTTCGGCGAGCGCGTCGAGATCGGCGATGTCGGCGAGCAGATCGTCGAGCGCCTGCGTCACCAGCGCCTGCGCGCTGACATCGCGCATGGTCGCGGCGAGCCGCAATTTGAGGTGGCGGTCGGCATCGAGCCGCAGCGTGAAAGCGGCGCGGCGCGCGTTCTTGCTCGCCGCCGCCTTGCGCTTGGCTGTGGGGGGCTGGGTCACGGGCGGGGTAACGGGTTGGGGCGATTTGGCTGCAAGCCGCGACGCACCGTGTTCGCGCAGGATACGGTCGGCGAGATCCTGTTGCCGGCAATGTATGAGGGGGCCGGATGACGCGGTGTCGTTGGCCCCGCCATGCGGCAGCCGGTCCTCGATCAGACCGCCCTCGGCCGCGTTCGCAGCGGTTCCGAAGGTCCGCGACGAATGAGCGGGCTTGATCGCGACGATATTGTCGCGTGATTCCGAATCGTCGCCAGCATCGCTATCGACGCCCGGTTCGCCGCCCATGTCGTTCCAGCCGAGATCTTCGAGCTCGTCCGCTTCGGGAGCGACGACGCCGGGGAGCGGGGCAAGCTGCGGACGCATGGCAGGTTTCGCGCCGCCCTTGCGGGCGAGCAACGTAGGTCCGAGCGAGGCAAAGCTGGCTTCCGACATTGGCCGCGGCGCCCCTTACTGTGCGACCCGGCGACCGAAGCCGCCCGCGGGACGGTGAACGCCGTTCGCCTGCGACTGATTGTAGCCGGCGGGCGGGCTTGCAAAAACGGTGCGGCGGAAATTCTTCTCCAACCGGTCCGAAATGTATTTCCACAAAGCGGTGATCTCGGCGGCGGAGCGACCCTCGGGTTCGACTTCCATGACAGTGCGCCCGTCGATCATCGAGGCGGCGAAATCGGTGCGGTGGTGCAGCGTGATCGGCGCGACCGTGCCGTGCTGCGAGAGCGCGACCGCGGCTTCCGAAGTGATCTTGGCCTTGGGCGTCGCGGCGTTAACCACAAAGACCAGCGGCTTGCCCGCGCGCTCGCACAGATCGACCGTGGCGCCGACGGCGCGCAGATCGTGCGGCGAGGGACGGGTCGGCACGACGATCAGCTCGGCGACCGAGATGACCGACTGGATCGCCATCGTGATGGCCGGCGGCGTGTCGATCACCGCAAGCTTGAAGCCCTGCTGGCGCAGCACCGCGAGATCGTTGGCCAGCCGCGAGACGGTGGTCTGCGCGAAAGCGGGATATTCTGCCTCGCGCTCGTTCCACCAATCGGCGAGCGAGCCTTGCGGATCGATGTCGATAAGTACCACCGGGCCCGCGCCTGCGCGCTGAGCCTGGACGGCCAAGTGGCCGGAAAGGGTGGTTTTCCCCGATCCGCCCTTCTGCGATGCCAAAGCGAGTACACGCAACGCCGGTCCCCCTGATTTCGTGACCTTGGTTTGCCGCCCGATTGCGACTGTTCGATCACCGGGATCGCAGACTACCCCTAATTTTGGGTTAATCGGGTCGCCGTCCGTTTGCGGTTCGAAAAGCGCGGGAAAGCGCGACGCGGCGAAGGGTGGGAGAGGTGTATGCTAAACGCTTTGCTAACCATTTTCGGGCTAGGGCGCGGGGGCGGGGAGAGGTCTCTCCGCCCGATTTGAAGATTGCTCGCTGAACCGGAGGGAGCCGCGCCGTCATGCCAATGCCCTTCTCGTATCCTTCGACCATCGCCGCGCGCACCGGAGAGGTTTTTGCCGGATGTGCCGCTCTGGCGCTCGCCGTGCTCGCCAGCCCGGCCGTTGCGGACGTCAAGCGCGGCGTCGATGCCTGGAGCGCCGGGGATTTCGCCGCGGCGGTGGGCGAATGGCGTCTGCCCGCACAAAGCGGCGATGCCGATGCGCTCTACAATCTCGCGCAGGCCTATCGTCTGGGCCGCGGCGTCGAGGCCGACATCACCCGCGCGCGTGAACTATACGAGGATGCTGCAAGCCGCGGCCATGTCAAGGCGGCGGACAATCTCGGTCTGCTCCTGTTTCAGCAGGGCGAACAAGCGCGTGCCATGCCGCTGATCCGCGACGCCGCCGCGCGCGGCGATCCGCGCGCGCGCTATGTGCTGGGGCTGTCCCATTTCAACGCCGATCATGCCGAAAAGGACTGGGTGCGCGCCTATGCGTTGCTGACTCTGGCGAGTTCGGCAGGTCTGCCGCAGGCCGCGCCGGCATTGGCGCAGATGGACGAATATGTACCGTTGTCTGAGAGGCGCGAGGCGCAGGTTCTCGCGCGCAAGCTGGAGGCGGAAGCGGCGCAGGCCCGGGCGACGCAGTTCGCCGGCGTCGCGCTCGATGCGCCACCATTGGCGCAGGCCAAACCTGCGCCTGTGATCGTTCCGGCCCGGGCCCGCTCGAACGTCGCGCCTTCGCCCGAAAAGGCGTCCGAAACCTCGCCTGCGGGGCGTTGGCGCGTCCAGCTCGGCTCGTTCGGCGTTGCCGGCAATGCGGAGCGGATGTGGGCGCAGCTTTCCAGTAATCCGGCATTGTCGGGCGCCCGCAAGGCAATCGTCCCGGGGCGCAAATATACGACGCTGCAGGCGGTCGGCTTTGCCAGTCGCCGCGATGCGCAGGCGGCCTGCAGCTCGCTCAAGCGTCAGGGGAAGGACTGCCTGGTCGTCGCCGCCTGATCGCCGCTACTCCTCCGTTCCCGCTAACATGCTTTGATACTGCGCTCGCGTTCCACGCCCGTGCGGCTATGATGTATCGTGGATAGCAACACGCGAGGGGTGGATTCGCAGATGACCAATGCGACGGCGACGAGCGCGGGCGCTCCGCCCCACGCGCCGACTGGGGAAGCACGCGGGACAACCCCCGACCAGTTCGAACCCTCATCTCAAGCCGCCGCCCCGGTGCGCGCGGCGGATCGGATCAACAGCCTCGATTTTATCCGCGGCATCGCTGTCATGGGCATTCTCGTCGCCAACATCGTCGCGTTCGGCCAGCCCTTCAACGCCTACACCTATCCCGAAGCCTTCATGGTCGACGATGGGGACCCTGGCGGCTGGCTGTGGATCGGGCAGTTTGTCCTTGTCGATGGCAAGATGCGCGGGCTTTTCACTATTCTGTTCGGCGCGGGCATGTATCTTTTCATGGAGCGCACCTGGGCGCGGGGCGGCACGCGAGGGTTGCAAGCCTGGCGCCTGTTCGTCTTGCTGCTGTTCGGGCTCGCGCATTTCTTCCTGCTTTGGCTGGGCGATATCCTTGCCATGTACGCGATCATCGGCTTTCTCGCGCTTGCATGCCTGCGATGGACCGCACGGGCGCAATTCGTCGTCGGCTTGGGTGCCTATTTCTTCGGCGCGCTCGTCTACACGCTCTTTTCCTTCCCCTATTTCCTCACCCAGACCTCGCTCGGCGAGGGCGAGGGCATGGCCGAAACGCGCGCCGAAATGGCGGCCGGGATCGATACCGCGCTTGCCGATGATCTTGTCGATGCGGACCTAATCATATCGGGCAATTATGCAGGGTGGCTCGCCCACCGCGTTAGCGAGGACTGGTATTTTCCGCTCTTCAACAGCGGCATGTTCTTCCTTGAGACGCTGCCGCTCATGCTGATTGGCATGTCACTCTACCGTTTCGGCTTCTTCAGCAGCGCCTTCGATCGCACGCGCATGGTGCGTTGGGGCTGGGCAGGTGTCATCGTAGGCGGCGTGCTAAGCCTGCTGATCGGGCTCATCGTAAAGGACGCCGATTTCGGATATTGGGCGGCCAATGCGGCGTTTTTGTCCTGGTCGCCGCTGCCTCGTTTGGCGATGGCTCTGGGGCTGGCCGCTCTGCTCGTCGTCTATTCGCCGGCATGGACCGGATGGCTGGCAGAGCGCGTGCGCGCTGCGGGACGGGCGGCGTTCACCAATTATATCGGCACGTCTGTCGTCATGCTTTTCGTGATGCATGGCTGGGCGCTCGGACTGTTCGGCGAGCTCAACCGCCCGCAGCTCTATCTGCTCACCGCGCTGACCATCGGGCTGATGCTGCTATGGTCGAAGCCCTGGCTCGATCGCTATCGCTATGGCCCGCTCGAATGGCTGTGGCGCTGCCTGACCTATCGCAAGCTCTTTCCGCTGCGGCGCTAGGGCGCGCCTGCAACAAAATGCACCGCACCACCATTTTCTGACTTGCTATTGCGATTAGTTCGCATATCTTGGCTTCTGCAAACGCTTCGCAGGAGTGATACCCGGACCGATGTATATCTGCATTTGCAACGCAATCCGCGAAACGGATCTTCGCGCCGCCGCGCTGACCTCAGGTGGCGATGCCGAGGCAACCTATGCCACGCTCGGCAAGCGGCCCAATTGCGGTCAATGCCTTGGCGAAGCGGGGAAAATCATCGATCAGGAACGCGCGCTGTTTTCCTGCGAGAAAGTCGCAATATAAAGCGCCGTCAGGCTATTGCGAGAGGATCGCAAATAGCTGATTCCAAACAAAAAATTCTGTCCGCACCCTTGCGGTAAGCCGTATCCCGGCGCTATAGACGCCCGTGCACGCGCCAGCATTGATCTGGCGCAAACGAAACATCGAGCAAGGGAACCCTGCGATGAAGGGCGACGACAAGGTCCTCGAATATCTGAACAAGGCGCTCACGAACGAGCTGACCGCGATCAACCAGTACTGGCTGCATTACCGCGTGCTCGCCGATTGGGGGGTGACGAAGCTCGCCGCCTATGAGCGCAAGGAATCGATCGAGGAGATGGAGCATGCCGACCGCATTGCGGAGCGCATCCTGTTTCTCGAAGGGTTGCCCAACTTCCAGGCGATCCACAAGCTCAAGGTCGGCGAAAGCGTCAAGGAAATTCTCGAAGCCGATCTCGCGCTCGAGATGGAAGCGATCCCGCTTCTCAAGGATGCGTCGCAATACGCCAACAGTATAAAGGACTACACCTCGCAACAGATCTTCGAAGACATCCTCGCTGCCGAGGAAGAGCATGTCGATTTCCTCGAGACGCAATTCGACATGATCAAGCGCATGGGTCTGGAAAATTACGTCCAGCTGCAGAGCGCCCCTGCGGGTGAAGACGAAACCAAGGCCGGCAACGGTTAGGCCGAACCAGACCTGAAAAGCGAGGGGCGGGGCGGCGATGCGCCGCCCTTTTCGTATGCGGCACTATCGCAGGGCTCGGTTCAGGGCCTGCGATCGTGTGTCGGCCCGTCGGCGGCGAGCAGGGTTTCGCGCAGGAAGAACACCAGCCCGCTAATCAGCAGCGCGACCGTGACCACCCACAGCACGGCGACGAGAGTTCCAATGCGCGGCTGGATATAGGCGGAGACGAACAGGATCGCGATGACAACGCTGATCGTCACCGCCGCCGCCATCGAAAAGGTGATCGCGACCCGCACGAAGCGACGCCGCTTGCGCAGCCATTCGATTTCGCTGGCGTGGGCGATGTCGCAGGTGCCCTTCTCGTTGTCGGCCAGCCGTTCGATCCGCCCGGCGATCCAGATGATGCGCGTCATCATCACGTTCATAATGGAGCCGATGCCGACCAGCAGGAAAGCGGGCGCGAGACTCAGTTCGACCGCGCGCAGCACCCGGGGCGTATCCGACGTGCGTGCGATGATTTCGCTAGCAAGAATGCCGCCGAGAAGGTCGAGCATCACGACTTGTCCGATCCGCTCGAATAATTGCCGCCGCCGCCGCGATTGGCGTTGTAGGGATTTTTCGCCGATTTGAGTGTTACGCGCACCGGCACCGCTTCGAAGCCGAGCTTGGCGCGAATGCCGTTGACCAGATAGCGCTCGTAGCTCTTGGGCAGATCGTCCAGCCGGCTGCCGAAGATGACGAAGCGCGGCGGGCGGGTGCCGGCCTGGGTGATGTAGCGCAGCTTGATCCGGCGTCCTCCGGGGGCGGGCGGCGGATTGGCCTCGAGCGCGTCGTCGAACCAGCGGTTGAGCGCTCCGGTCGGCACGCGCTTCGACCAGCGTTCGCGCAGGGTGAAGGCGGCGGCGAGCATCGCGTCGAGCCCCTTGCCGGTCTTCGCGCTTACTGAGAAGACCGGGAGCCCGCGCACCTGCGCCAACCCGTCATGCAGCGCCTGTTTGATGCCGTTGAAGAGGGCCGAGGGCTCCTCCGCCACGTCCCACTTGTTGATCGCGATCATTAATGCGCGGCCCTCTTCCAATGCCAGGCTCGCGATCTTAAGATCCTGATGTTCGAGGCCCTGCGTGGCGTCGAGCAGCAGGACGACGACTTCGGCGAAGTCGACTGCGCGGCGCGCATCGGCGACGCTGAGCTTTTCAAGTTTTTCGATGACGTTGCGCTTCTTGCGCATGCCGGCGGTGTCGATCAGACGGATTTCGCGGGTCTCGCCGGATTTGGGATCGGTCCATTCCCAGTCGATGGCGATCGAATCGCGCGTGATGCCGGCTTCCGGCCCGGTCAGCAGGCGGTCTTCGCCCAGCAGCCGGTTGATGAGCGTGGATTTGCCGGCATTGGGTCGCCCGACGATCGCGAGCTTGAGCGGGCCGAGCGGCGCGTCTTCGTCGTCTTCATCCGGAGCGGCGATATCCGCCTCGGCGGCCTCGGCCTGCGCGCCGATTAAGGGCCAAAGCGCGCCGAACAGGTCGGCGACGCCTTCGCCATGTTCCGCGGACAGCGGCACGGGATCGCCCAATCCCAGCGAATAGGCTTCGAATACGCCGCTTTCGCCCGCGGACCCCTCCGCCTTGTTGGCGACCAGCACGATCGGCACGTCGTGCTCGCGTAGATAGCGCGCGATTTCATTGTCGAGCGGGGTCAGCCCGGCGCGCGCATCGACCACGAACAGGGCGACATCAGCGCCTTCAAGGCTCGCTTCGGTCTGTTTGCGCATGCGGCCGGGCAAAGTGAGGTCATCCTCGTCCTCCCATCCGGCGGTGTCGACAATGGTGAAATGAAGTCCCGCAATCTCGGCATCGCCCATGCGGCGATCTCGGGTGACGCCAGGCTGATCGTCGACCAGCGCGAGCTTTTTGCCCACTAACCGGTTGAACAGGGTCGACTTGCCGACATTGGGCCGTCCGATGATGATGACCTGTGGTTTTGTGGGCATCACATTGCCTTGAGAACGCGGCTCCGCTCCTGTGCGCTAGGCACGAGCCGGCGCCGCATTCTCAGCCCTTCCTTGCCACCGGTGGGTTGTCGCCCAGATCCTCGAACCACGCTTCGACGGGGCCGGTCAGCTTGATCGTCAGCGGCTGCCCCTTGCGATCGACCGTCTTGCCGGCCTGGACCCGCACCCAGCCTTCGGAAATGCAATATTCCTCGATGTCAGTGCGGGTGCGGTCCTTGAAGCGGATGCCGACACCGCGGCCGAGCGCCTCGCCGTCGAAGGCGGGGCTGCGCGGGTTGACGCTGAGGTGATCGGGGGGCGTATCGCTCGTGCCGGCGTTCGCAGGAGATGCGGCGGACGCGGTTTCGGGGTTGGTGTCGTCGCTCATGGCTCGCGCCTTTACGCGTGGGCACAGGGAGTGACAAGAACTGTCGCGAAAGACCCGCCGCGACCCGGCCAGTCGTCAATCGGGCGGCAGCAGCGTCTCTGGAGTAGCGGCATCATGCGCCTGTTCGCCGGCGCCCTCGCGCGCTTGCTGCGTTTTGAGCGTTTGCAAAAGTTCGACGTCGATCTCGGCCGGATCGGCGCGCTCGCCTTTGGCAGTGCCCTGGATGTCGCCGGTCCGGTCGCCGTCCTTCGCCAGCTCTTCCGGCGGAACCGGTTTTGCGTCGGGATCGATGACCGGCGGAGTGGCCGGGGGCGTGCGCGGTGTGTCGTAATCTTTGTCTCGGGCCATGAATTCGGCGCTCCTTCCTATCGCAATTGTGTGCCGGGACCGGACGACCTTTCGCCCGGGACGCCGGAGGGTTCAGGGCCGAGTTCGCCGCAGCGCTCGAGCTCTTCTTCCGCCTCGTCGAAGACGGCAAGGGCTGCGGGCGAGGCCACGGGGGAGGGATCGTAGGCGGCGACATCGATCGTGGGTTCCTCGAAGCCTGTGTTCGTACGGGCAGGCGGGCGACGTCGGGAAATACGTGTCATGGCGATATATCTCCTCGGATTAACTCTCTTCTATCAGAGGATTAACCTTTGGGAGCGTCTGCGCGTTCCCTCCGTTGGGCGATGTTTTGCCACCACCAGCCTTGCCCTTTGGTCGAAGCGGCGATAGAGGGCTGCCACGTGCGCGCGGGGGCCTTCATGGGTCACCCGCGCGGCTTCGTTCGGGCATTCGCGGGCGTGGCGGAATTGGTAGACGCGCTGGTTTTAGGTACCAGTATCGAAAGATGTGGGGGTTCGAGTCCCTTCGCCCGCACCACTTCCCCCGAGCGCCGGCCCGATCAGGCATCAGATTTCTCGCTCCAGAAGGGCTTCAGACACTTTCCCATGGCTATCAAGCAGACCACCAATGAGGGGCTCAAGCGCGCCTATCTCATCACGCTGACGAAGGAAGAGATCGCCGGCAAGATCGATGCCGAGATCAAGAAGATCGCCCCGCAGGTAAAGATGCCGGGCTTCCGTCCGGGCAAGGTGCCGGCGAACCTCGTCAAGAAGATGCACGGCGAGCAGATCCACGGTCAGACCGTCAACGACATGATCCGCGACAGCGTCGACGCGATGATCCGCGACGAAAATCTGCGCCCGGCGATGCAGCCCTCGATCGCGCTCAGCGACGGCTACGAAGAAGGCAAGGACGCCGAGATCACCGTCGAGCTCGAAGTGCTGCCGCAGATCGAAGCGCCGAGCGTCGAGGGGCTGAAGCTAGAAAAGCTGGTCGTGCCGGTGACGGACGAACAAATCCGCGAGGCGATCGAGAATGTCGCAGGCCAGAACAAGAGCTACAAGGACGCCGCCAAGACCAAGAAGGCGGCCGAGCGCAATCAACTGATTATCGACTTCCTCGGCAAGATCGATGGCGAACCGTTCGAAGGCGGCAAGGCTGAAGATGCGCCGCTTGTGATCGGATCGGGCGCCTTCATTCCCGGCTTCGAGGAACAGCTGGTCGGCGCCAAGGCCGGCGATGAGAAGACCATCACCGTCACCTTCCCCGAGGATTACCAGGCCGAGCATCTCGCCGGCAAGGAAGCGGAATTTGACGTGACGGTGAAGGCTGTGAAGGTCGAAACCGACACCAAGATCGACGACGAGTTCGCCAAGCAGCTCGGCCTCGACAGCCTCGAAAAGCTCGAGGAGATCATGAAGGGCCAGCTCGAGCAGCAGACCGCCGGGCTGACGCGCACGCAGATGAAGCGCGCGCTGCTCGATCAGCTTGCCGCGGGCCACGATTTTGAAGTGCCCGCGACGATGGTCGAGGCAGAGTTCCAGCAGATCTGGGCGCAGCTTCAGCAGGAAGCCGCCAAGGAAGAAAATCCCGAGGATGCGCTCAAACAGATCGAAGAGGAAAAGGACGATTATCGCGCCATCGCCGAACGCCGGGTGCGGCTCGGCCTGTTGCTGTCGGAGATAGGCCAGGCGAACGACGTCCAGGTCTCGGGTCAGGAAATGAACATGCTGATCCAGCAGGCGGCGCAGCAATATCGCGAGGAAGATCGCGAGCGCTTCGTGCAGTACATTCAGCAAGAGCCGATGGCCGCCGCCCAACTGCGCGCGCCGCTCTACGAGGACAAGGTGGTCGACTTCCTGTTCGACAAGGCCGAGGTCACCGAACGCGAAGTGACGACCGAGGAATTGCAGGCGGCGATCGAGGCGGACGAGGAAGCCGAGGCTGAAAAAGCCAAGGAAACGAAGGCTCCCGCGAAGAAGAGCGCGGCGAAGAAGGCGCCTGCCAAGAAGCCAGCCGTCAAGAAAGCCCCGGCCAAGAAGGCGCCGACAAAGAAGCCCGCTGCCAAAACGACCCCCGCAAAGGACGGCGACATTGGTGACGCCAAGCCTGCGGCGAAGAAAGCTCCGGCGAAAAAGGCTCCGGCGAAGAAAGCTCCCGCCAAGAAAACCGACACCGCCGCCAAGGCCGATGTGGACAAGAGCACGGCCAAAAAGGCGCCCGCCAGGAAACCCGCGGCGAAAAAGGCTCCTGCCAAGAAGGCCTCAGCCAAGAAGACCGCCGGCAGTTAGTCGGGTGCTTCGGCGCTAGGAAATAAGAGAGGGTCGGGATGCCAGCGCATTCCGGCCCTTCTTCGCACTCGGGCGCGACCTGTCGCGTGGCGCGGCTATTCCTTCGCGCGCGAGTGACCGGGAGAAAGCGCCGGCAGGCTCGCATCGCTTCCGCGGTGAATATGGCTGCCCCGCCGCTCCACCAGCAAGATAAGCGGTCCGGAGACCACCCCGTGAACCACGACCGAAACAAGGATCGCAAAGCTGACGATCGCCCATAGAATACCCAGCTGCGCGAAATCGCCCTGGTTCTGGCCGTAGGCGAGGTAGTAGATCGAGCCCATCCCGCGCACTCCGAGAAACGCGATCGCTGCTTTTCCCGATAGCGGCAGCCTGGTGAAACCTTCGGCGACGATGCCTGCCAGCGGGCGGATGACAAAGATCAGCAGCAAGGCAATTCCCGCCCCGGCCCAGGTCAGGTTGTAAAGCACCCCGCTCGCCAGCATCGCGCCGAACCCCAGCAGCACCGCGACCAGCACGATCTGTTCGATCTGGTCGATAAAATGGTGGCTGATGCGATGATAGCGGCTCGCATTCTCGCGTTGCCGCGCGGTCAGCGCGCCGACGAACACTGCGAGGAAACCGTAGCCTTCGACCAGTTCCGCCGCGCCATAGGCGAGCAACAGCGTGCCGAGCACGATCAGGCCCTCGCTCGTCGAATAGACCGGTTCGTCGCCCTCCATTTCTTCGCGCGAGGCATCGGCCTCGCGCTCGAACACGTACCAAGCGCCCGCCCGGCCTACGGCAAACCCCATCGCGCAGCCGGCGACGATGCGATAGACGAAGTCGAAAGCGAACCATTCGAGCGTCCAGGTGCCGAGCGCCGTCATTCCGGCGGCGGCAATGGCGAGATAGGTGAAGGGGAAGGCGAGCCCGTCGTTCAGCCCGGCTTCCGCGGTCAGGCTGAAGCGAACGTCGTGACGCTCGCCCTCGCCGGGCGGTCCGACCTGGACGCTGCGCGCGAGCACCGGATCGGTCGGCGCCAAAGCAGCTCCCAGCAGGATCGCGCTTGCCG
Organism: Erythrobacter sp.; assembly: GCF_036351135.1. Taxonomy (GTDB): domain Bacteria; phylum Pseudomonadota; class Alphaproteobacteria; order Sphingomonadales; family Sphingomonadaceae; genus Erythrobacter. The sequence continues at coordinate 13,464 of NZ_JAZBON010000030.1, read as the reverse complement.
GTGCAAGGCCTAGCGCCCACCAACCCAAGAGCGCCACCGCCGCGATCGTGGCCGGCATGGCCAGAACCAGCAACGGCACGACCTGCCTCCAGTTCGGCCAGCTGACCGGCCGATCGATCGACAGGCCCGCTGCCATGAGCGAGGCGATGACGATGAATTCGGTGACATATTCGAGGGTCAGCGCATCGAAGCCGTCGCGCGCCGGATTGAATTGCGGCAGATCGAGCGGCAGCGAGAAGAGCAGGAAGCCTGCCGCGACATAGACGATCGGCAGCGAGAGGTAATAGCGCGACAGGTGGCGTTCGAGCGGGACAGCGGCGATCAGGCCGAGGCCGAAGATGACGAACAGGAGGATGCGCGGGTCCATCTACCCGTTCCCGCAAGGCGCTGGCATGGCAGGGTTGGGCGGGGGAGTTATGAGGGACATGATCGAAAGGCCGAACGGGTGCCGCTGCGCCGCGGTTCCCATTCCTATTCCGGCGACCAGCGCTCGAAGCTCGGTTCCGGAAGCTTTGCCGTACGGGCACGCTCATAGGCGGCACCCAGCTTCAGCACCTTGTGATCGGCCCATTTGGCGCCGAAGAAGCTGATGCCGACCGGCAGCCCTTCGACATCCCCCATCGGCACGGTAAGATGCGGATAGCCGGCGATCGCGGCGGGTGAACCAAAACCGATCGAACCGTCGAACTGGTCGCCCAGCACGAGATCACTCATCCAGGCGGGACCACGGGTGGGCGCAGTCAGGAAGGCAATATCGTGCTCCGCCATCAGCGCATCGAGCGTCTCCTCGCCCGCGATCCGCACCGCCCGCTCGCGCGCTTCCTCGTAGGTCGCACGGTCGGTGGTTTCCTCGGCATCGACAAAGATGCTTTGACCAAACCAACGCATTTCCTCATCCGCATTGGCCTCGTTGAAGGCGATCAGGTCTGCGAGGCTGCGCGGCGTCTCGCCATCCGCGAATGCGGGGATCGAGCGCAGATATGTTCCCATTTCCTCGCGCAGTTCGTATTTCAGCACCGTGAAGCTGTCCGAATACATGCGTTCGTCGGGTTCGAAGGATATGTCGACCAGCACCGCGCCCGCCCGCTCCAGATCGCTCAGCGCGCTTTCGAACACGCTTCGCACCTGCTCGTTTCCGCCGATCTGCCCGCGCATCACCCCGATTCGCACGCCTTCCAGCGAATAATCCGATAACCCATGCGCATAGTCCGGCACGCGCTCGGCGGTGAGCGTCACCGGGTCCGCTGCATCGGGGCCGGCAATCGCGGTCAGCAACATCGCGGCATCTGCGACCGTGCGCGCCATCGGTCCGGCGGTGTCCTGCGTGCTCGAAATCGGCACGACATGGGTGCGGCTGACGACGCCGACGCTTGGCTTGAAACCGACAACGCCGTTGATCGAGGCCGGGCAGGTGATCGAGCCGTTCGTCTCGGTCCCGATCGCGGCCCAGGCAAAGCCCGCCGCGACTGCCGCCCCGCTGCCCGACGAAGAGCCGCAGGCATTACGGTCGATTGCATGCGGATTGCGGGTAAGCCCGCCCACCGCGCTCCAGCCGCTGGTGGAGTTGCCATCGCGGATATTCGCCCATTCGGAAAGATTGGTCTTGCCCAGCACGACACCGCCGTTGCTGCGCAGATAGGCGATGAGCGGCGCATCGCGGCGTGTGTGATTGGCGGCGAGCGCGAGGCTGCCCGCGGTGGTGGCGAATTCTGTCGTCTCGATATTGTCCTTCACCAGCACGGTGCGCCCACGCAGAGAGCCGATGTCCGCCATCTCGCGCACCTTGAAGCCGGCGGTATGCGAATAGGCGATAATCGCGTTCAGACCCTCCGGACCGTCTTCGTGTTCGCGGATACGTTCGATCTGCGCGGCGACTTCGGCAGCGGCGTCGTAGGTTGGCTCAGCGTCGCGCGCATCGGCGGAGTGGGTGGCACCCAGCACCAGGGAAGCGGCGAGGGCGAAGAGAGCGTGGCAGGGATTGCGGCGGTTCATGCTCGCTCTGCTCGCACTTTCGCGCCCTTTCCCCAAGCGCAAAATCATGCCCCTTGAAGATTGCACGGGCCCGTCCGACATAGGCGGTCGATTAAACGGACGAGGACAGTTTTCACATGATCGACCTGCTTGGCACTTCCGGCGAAACCTATGGACATCAGGGCCGGTTCGAACGCGACCCGGTGACCGGGGCGCTGGTGCCCACCGTGGTCGAGCAGTCGAGCCGGGGCGAGCGCGCCTTCGATATTTTCAGCCGCCTGCTGCGCGAACGCATCGTGTTCGTCACCGGACAGGTCGAGGACACGATGGCCTCGCTGATCGTCGCTCAGCTGCTTTTCCTGGAAAGCGAGAACCCTTCGAAGCCAATCAGCATGTATATCAATTCGCCCGGCGGCGTGGTGACCGCCGGCATGGCGATCCACGATACGATGCAGTACATCAAGCCGCGGGTTTCGACCGTGTGCATCGGTCAGGCCGCTTCGATGGGCAGCTTCCTGCTGGCCGCGGGCGAGCCGGGTATGCGGGTTGCGCTGCCCAATGCGCGGATCATGGTGCACCAGCCTTCGGGCGGCGCGCGCGGCATGGCCTCGGACATCGAGATCCAGGCGCGCGAAATCCTGCGCATCCGTGAGCGGATGAACGATCTCTATGTCAAATATACCGGCCAGAGCCTGAGCGATATCGAGAAGGCGCTGGACCGCGACACCTTCCTCGAGGCGGAAGAGGCGAAGAAGTTCGGCATCGTCGACAAGGTCTTCGAAACGCGCCCCGAATCGGGCGACGAAGACGACGAGGGGGCCGAGAAGGACAAGGGCTCAGGCGGCGCGCCTGAATGACGATGAATCGCGGCGCGTCGCAATAGGCTTAATCGGCCGGCCAAAACGCTTCTCCCTAAGGGCGGCGAAGGGCTAGACTTAATCGCATGTCCACGTTTGCGGGCCTATTGCCGCAGCTATGGAGGCGAAAAGCTGCGCCATGTGTTGATTCATAGCGGCGCCGAGATAAACTCATGCGAATCCCCTGGGCGGATATCAGCGCTGCGGCGCGCGCCCACCGTCCGGGTTCGAGGATAAACAGGAATGACCAAATTGAGCGGATCTGACAGCAAGAGCACTCTCTATTGCAGCTTCTGCGGGAAGTCGCAGCACGAGGTGCGCAAGCTTATTGCAGGACCCACCGTGTTCATCTGCGACGAATGCGTCGAGCTGTGCAACGACATCATCCGTGAGGAAACAAAGGCCGGGATCGCCGGCAAGAAGGAAGGCGAGGTCCCAACCCCGTCCGAAATCTTCGCGACGCTCAACGACTACGTGATCGGCCAGAACTCGGCCAAGCGGAACCTCTCGGTCGCGGTCCACAATCATTACAAGCGGCTCAAGCACTCGGCCAAGGCGGGCGATGTTGAACTGGCGAAGTCGAACATCCTGCTCGTCGGCCCGACCGGTACGGGCAAGACCCTGCTCGCTCAAACGCTGGCGCGCACCTTCGACGTGCCCTTCACGATGGCCGACGCCACCACGCTCACCGAGGCGGGCTATGTCGGCGAGGATGTCGAGAACATCATCCTGAAGCTGCTCCAGTCCTCCGACTATAATGTCGAGAAGGCGCAGCACGGCATCGTCTATATCGACGAGATCGACAAGATCACGCGCAAGGCCGAAAACCCCTCGATCACGCGCGATGTGTCGGGTGAGGGCGTACAGCAGGCGCTGCTGAAGCTAATGGAAGGCACCACCGCCAGCGTCCCGCCGCAGGGTGGTCGGAAGCATCCGCAGCAGGAATTCCTGCAGGTCGACACGACCAACATCCTGTTCATCTGCGGCGGCGCCTTCGCCGGCCTCGACAAGATCATCGCTGACCGCCTGCAAAAGCGCTCGATCGGTTTCGGAGCGCATGTCGCCGACCCGGACAAGCGCCGCGTGGGTGAGCTGCTCGAAAAGAGCGAGCCGGAAGACCTTCTGAAGTTCGGCCTCATCCCCGAATTCGTCGGCCGCCTGCCGGTGATCGCGACCTTGCACGACCTCGATGTCGACGCGCTAGTGACGATCCTGCAGGAGCCGAAGAACGCGCTGGTCAAACAGTACCGCAAGCTGTTCGAGCTCGAGGACGTCGAGCTGAGCTTCACCGACGAAGCGCTCAAGGCGATCGCCGAGCGCGCGATCAAGCGCAAGACGGGCGCGCGCGGCCTGCGTTCGATCGTCGAAGGCATCCTGCTCGATACGATGTTCGACCTGCCCGACATGGAGGGCGTGAGCGAGATCGTGATCGATCAGGACGTGGTAGAGGGCAAGAAGGATCCGATCCGTGTCCATGGCGGTGAGGAAGCGAAGGAAGAAGCGGCCTGATGAATGTCGATGTCGGCACCCTAGCCGGTGTCGGCCTCGCCATTGTCCTGCTGATGCTGTCGGGGTTTTGGACCGACCGGACCTATCGCCGCTTCGACATGCTGCCCGGGCATTACGACATAGCCGGACGCGCCACACGCATGGCTCCGCGGCGCATGATGGCGTTCCTGCTTCCGGTGCTCTTCTCGGCAATGATGGCGACGTTCGTTATCCTCGCAGGCGTCCTGCCCCGCGACATGCAGAACGGGGATCCCGAAACCGGGCTCTGGGTCATGATTGTCGCGTTTCTCGGAGCGCAAGCATTGGTGCTCTGGCTGCTTGGCCGCTGGGCGAGCCGACAGGGTTGACCTTCGGCTTGTGAAAACCATCGGCATTCTCGGCGGGATGAGCTGGGAAAGCTCGGCGCAATATTACGCGCTCATCAACCGCGAAGTCCGCGCACGGCGCGGCGGGATCGCCTCGGCGCCGCTGCTGCTGCACAGCTTCGACTTCGAGGAAATCGCGGCGTTGCAACGCGCCGCCGAATGGGATCGGCTTGGGAACATGCTGGGCGAAGCCGCGTCCGGCCTCGAGCGCGCCGGGGCCGAGGTCATCCTCCTCGCGACCAACACCATGCATCTCGTCGCGCCGCAGGTCGAAGAACGCATCGCCTGCCCGCTCCTACACATTGCCGATCCGCTCGCCGCCGCTTTCACGGCAGGCGGTCACGACACGCTCGGCCTCCTCGCGACGCGCTTCACCATGGAGCAGCCCTTCTATGCCGAGCGCTTGCGCGTATCGGGCGTGGGTGTTGTCGTTCCGGAAGAAAGCCAGCGCGCCGAACTGCACCGCATCATTTTCGATGAATTGTGCGCCGGGATCGTTCGCGAGGATTCGCGCGAGAGGGTGCGCGCGATGATCGCCAGGCTTGCGGCGCGCGGGGCGCAGGGAATTGCGCTCGCCTGCACCGAAATCATGCTGCTGATCGAACAGGAGCACAGCGCGCTGCCGCTGTTCGATACGACCCGGTTGCACGCGCGCGCTGCGGTCGATTTCGCGCTTTCCGACTGAAGCCCACCATTATGACAAAAGCCCCGTCCGGCCGGAGGAAGGGCCGAACGGGGCCGAGAAACGCCGCCCCGGATGGGAGGGGAACGGTGAGGCGGCGTGTCCGTGCTGAAGTGCGGGATCAGGCGGGGAGGAACACTCCATCGGTCACGTGGATGACGCCGTTCGATGTTTCGACGTCGGCATTGGTGACGGCGGTGGCGCGGCCCATCGCATCGGTGATGACGATCGTGTCACCCGAAAGGCGTGCAGTGAGTTGTTCGCCTGCAATCGTGTCGATAATGGCCTGGCCGCGATGCGCGTTGATGAGCTCGACGAGGTCGCTCGAAGTCACCGAACCGGCCACAGCGTGATAGGTCAGAATCTTGGTAAGCGTGCCCTTGTTCTCAGGCTTCACCAGCGTTGACACGGTGCCGTCGGGCAACTTGGCGAAGGCGGTGTCGGTCGGCGCGAAGACCGTGAAGGGGCCGGGCGAGGACAGAGTGCCGGCAAGGTCGGCTGCCTGAACCGCTGCGACGAGCGTGTTGTGAACGCCGGTCGACTGCGCGGTTTGGACGATGTTCGCGGCCTCCTGCTGGCTCGCGCTCTTGTGATGATTTGCAGAAAGCGGTGCTGCGCCGAGGCCGAGCGCGGTGCTGGCGGCAAGGGCAGCGATAAGGGCGGTCCGGAAAGTCGTGCGGGGCTTGGACATGATAGTCTCCAGTTTGTGCAAGCCCTCCCGATCTTGCGCAAAAAGCTACGCCACCTTTTGCGAAGCGGATGCAACCGGTGTCGAACTTTCTCGAAAATGTCGGGAATGCAGAGCCCTGTCGCGCTGCAGCCGCCAGCTCAGATCGCGGAGAATGCACCCTCGGCAACGACGGGGCCGGCATCCTCGCCTTCCGGCTTGCCGCCGATCGGCTCGCGCGTAAGTACGAGGCCGACGCCCGCGCCGAGGTTTTGCGCAATTTCATCGGGAATTGCGACACTGCGCACCTCGCCCGGCGCGACGACCCCGAGCGACTGAAGCGCGCTGCCATCGCCGGGCACGAGCCACAATTCGTGATCGTGCACCCCGTCGGCTGTCAGGCCGACCGCGCCGACCAGGATTTCCTCGCTCTGCGGAATATAGGTGACGTCGAGCCGCAGGCCGGTCTCGCCGATTGGCACCTGCGCGACCAGCGGATCGGCGGCGGCGATGGCAGGGCCCGGCGTGGCTCCGGGCGCGGGCTCTGTCCCCGGGCTGAAAAGCAGAAGCGCGAGCAAAACGGCGGCCGCCGCTGAGGTAATCCCGGCGGTCCACTGCCAACCTCGCAGCCGCGCGGTGAGATCGACCACATTGTCGCGCGGCGCCGGTCTAACCACCGCGTGCTGCGCTGCTGGCGCGGCGAGGAGCTCGGACTCGGCTTCCATTTCGCGCATCTCGCGCTCGATCCTGCGCCAGACCTCGCCGTCCGGCTCCGCTGCCGCAATTTCATCGGTCCAAGGTGCGAACCAGCCGTCCCACCAATCCTTGCGCCAGGCGTAATCGCCATCGGCCTCGATCTTCGCCTTCGACGCGCGCAGCTCCTCGTTCTCGAGCAGGCCAAGTGCGTGTTCGGCTGCCATCAGGGGATCGTCGCGCTCGATATCGCGAGGGGTGGTGTCGTCGCCGCTCATACCGCCTCGCTCGCCTCGAGACAGGCGCGCAATTTCTTCAGGCCGCGCCGGATCCAGCTCTTCATGGTGCCGAGCGGTACGTCGGCACGCTCGGCCAACTGCGCATAGGTTAGCCCGTCGAAGAACGCGCTGCGGATATGGCTCGCGGTACGCTCGTCGATCGTCTTCAGACAGGCGTGGATCTGCGCGTTGCGCTCGGCATCGACCAGCAGTGCATCGGCCAGCGGCGCTTCGTCGGGAAGCGGCGCGGCCTCGTCCACAGGCACGGCCCCGCCGCGCACCTTACCCGTGCGCAGGCGATCCACCGCGCGATTGCGCGCGAAGGTCGCCAGCCACGAGATCGGGCTCGCGCGGTCCGGATCGTAGCGATCGGCCCGTTGCCACAAATTGATATATACGTCCTGCAAAGCGTCTTCTGCTTCTTTCCTGTCGCCCAAGATACGAAGGCAGATGCCGAACAGCTTCACCCGCGTTGCCTCGTATATTTCCTCGAGCGCGGCGCTGTCCCCCGCGGCCAACCGCGCCATCGCCGCCCGCAGCGCCTCACGCGCTTCCTGAGTTGATGGGGGAGGGCGATCGGCCATGCCCGTCAATTGCGCATGACGCATGTTCGCGTCAATCCTTGCACGCGGCGCAAGGCGCGCAGACGCGGCGTCGGCGGGTGTTCAATCGATGAGTCCGGGTCGACGGTACCTCACTCATAAACGCAATCGTCGAGCCCTTCGCCCTGGACCGTATTGATGCGCGCCTCGATGGTATTGCCGTGCCGTGCGAGCCAGCCGCCTGGGTTCACAACCGCGCGGCGCTTGGGCTGGGGGAGGGCGACGGCCATGCGGCTGGCCTCGTCGGGGGAAAGAGCGGCGGCGGAATGCCCGAAATAGCGCTGCGCCCCGGCTTCCGCGCCATAGGTCCCGATACCGGTTTCCGCGACGTTGAGATAAACCTCCATGATCCGCCTTTTGCCCCAGACGGCTTCGATCCAGAAGGTGAACCACGCCTCGAACCCCTTGCGGGCATAGCCGCCGCCCTGCCACAGAAAGACGTTCTTGGCGGTCTGCTGACTGATCGTCGAGGCACCGCGGATCCGGCCGCCGGTCTCGCGCGCGCGGGCATTCTCCTCGATCGCCTGTTCGATTGCCTCGGTGTCGAACCCCCAGTGCTCGCAGAACTTGGAGTCTTCCGCAGCGATGACCGCCGCGACGAGGTCCGGGTCGATATTGGCCAGGCTCTCCCAGTCTTTGGTGATGCCGTTCTCGTCCATCAGCATGGTCGCGGTCACCGGGACAGGTAGCCACTTGAATGCAATCACCAGCAACAGGCTCAACCCCACGAACCACAGGATTGCTATGGCAAGCCATTTCGCGAGAGTTCGGATCACGCCTGTCATCGCGGCGCAGATCTAGGCGCGGGCGAAGGGGAAGGCAATCGTGCCGGCACAGGTGAAATCGCGGGCGCGGCTTGCAGCGGCGCACCGGGCGTGCTTTGAAAGCCGAAAGAGACGTCCGAAGAGGCGTCCGCACGACAAGGGGACGATCATAATGCACCAGTTTCGCACCTTCGCCGCCGCGCTTGCGCTCGGTTTCGCCGCCGCGCCGGTCGCCGCGATTGTCGACGATCATGCGGCCGGAAGCGCCGTCGACCATGCGGCGGTCGAAACTGCGGTCGAAGCCGATTACGACAGCTATCTCGCCCCGCTTTTCGTGCATTTTCACCAGAACCCCGAACTGTCCTTCCTCGAGAACCAGACCGCCGCGCGCATGGCGAGCGAATTGCGCGAAGTCGGCGTCGAAGTCACCGAGAATGTCGGCGGCACCGGGGTCGTGGGCATGATGCGCAACGGCGAGGGGCCGCTCATCCTTGTGCGCGCGGACATGGACGGGCTGCCGGTGGAGGAGAAGTCGGGTCTCGACTATGCATCGACCGCGACGCAGGTCGGTCTCGACGGCGAGGAATATCCCGTCATGCATGCCTGCGGACACGACGTCCACATCACCTCGCTCGTTGGCACCGCGCGGCGGCTGGCGGCAATGAAGGACATGTGGTCGGGCACGATCATGTTCATCGTTCAGCCTGCCGAGGAACGCGTTGGCGGTGCGCGGGCAATGCTCGATGACGGGCTTTACGAACGCTTCGGCAAGCCCGATTACGCGCTCGCCTTTCACGTCGCCTCGGTTCTGCCGACGGGGATCGTCGCCGCCTCGGAAGGCATCCAATATTCGAGCGCCGACAGCGTGGATATCAAGGTGCCCGGGATCGGCGCGCATGGCGCCAGCCCCCATGCGGGCCGCGACCCGGTCTATATCGGCTCGCAGATCGTGACCGCGCTGCAATCGATCGTGGCGCGTGAAATCATGCCGCTTTCTCCCGCGGTCATCACCGTCGGCTCGTTCCATTCGGGTTCGAAGCACAACATCATCTCCGACATGGCGCATCTCCAACTGACAGTGCGTTCGAACGACGAGGATGTGCGCGCGCAGCTGCTGGAAGCGATAGAGCGGATCGCGATCAATACCGGCAAGGCGCATGGCCTGCCCGACGAATTGCCGGTCGAGGTCACCGTGAGCGAGGGCACGCCCGTCACGTATAACGACCCGGTGCTCGCCCGCCGATTGAACGACGTCATGCGCCGCGACCTTGGCGAAGATCACGTGCAGCCCTTCGAGCAGCAGGGCATGGGGGCAGAGGACTTCTCCTATTTCGTCGCCCGCGAGCTCGATGTGCCCGGCTATTATTTTGCGGTCGGCGGCACGCCCCAAGCGGCGCTGGATGCTGCGGAAGCGGGCGGGCCTGCCGTGCCCAGCCACCATTCGCCGCTGTTCAAGATCGCGGCCAAGGAAAGCGTTACTCTGGGTACGCGAGCCATGGTCGCAGCGGTGCTCGACTTGGCGCCCGCCAGCGGGGGATAGGACCTCCTTGCGCCTTATTGAATTGCGTTCGATGCAAGTTTTGGCGCCTTTCTTCTAGTATCTCATACGTATTTGGGCCTATCAGTGCCGGCGCGCGTCGGCAGAGTCCTGCGCGCTTAGGGGACCCGATCCCGTCGCGGTGAGCGTCCTCGAACAGGCCTGGATGTGATCGGGCGACGGTCCCACGGGGGGATGTATCGGACAGCTGCGAACAGATGGGCTCTCCATGCGGCAGGCACGCTGCGATGGGGTCCCATTCGCATGCCCGCTCCCCTCGGTGGTCCAAACGAGAGGAGATACATCATGAATTTACGGCACACACAGCAAGTCGCTCTGCTGATGATCGGCACTGCCAGCCTGGCGGTCGCGAGCGCTGCACAGGCGCAATCTTCAGACGATCCCGAATGCGAATTGGGCGATGAGGATTCCAGTCTTCAATGCGGCGACGACGCCGACACCGGCGATAGCGAAGGCGCACTTGCGGTCGGCAACGGCGCCAATGCCAACGGCACCGATGCGGTCGCGATCGGCGGCGACGATGCGGGCGCGGCGGCCTCGGCAACCGGGCCTTCGACGACGGCGGTAGGCGGCGAGGCTTTTGTGGGCGGGGTCGACGATGACACCGATTCGGACGATCTTAACTCGGGCGGGCTTACCGCGACCGGCGGTGTTCCCGGCGCTACTGCGATCGGCTGGCGCGCGACGGCGACGGCGGAGCGCGCGCAAGCCTTCGGGCACCTCGCCTCGGCCACCGGCCTGCGCTCCACCGCGGTCGGCGAAGACGCCTTTGCGGCCGGAAGCAATTCGGTCGCGATCGGGAATCAGGCGATCGCCGATGGCGGCGACGCGCTGGCGATTGGCGGCAATCGCGATGGCGATGACGGGCGTTCGACACAGGCGCTTGGCCCGTCGACCACGGCGGTCGGCGGTCAGGCGCTTGCCGAGGGACCGGGTGCGAGCGCCATAGGCTGGCGCGCGGAAGCCAATGCGGAACGCGCGCAGGCCTTCGGACACCTTGCGGTGGCCAATGGCGTGCGTTCGCTCGCCGTGGGTGAAGCCGCGACGGCCGAGGCCGACTTTTCGATCGCGCAGGGCGACAATGCCGTGGCCAATTCGGAAAGCTCCATCGCCATCGGCAATTCCTCGAGCGCAACCGGTATCGATGCTCTCGCCATCGGTGGCGACGATGCGGGAACCGGCGCCATCGCGCAGGGCAGCTCGACCGTGGTTGTCGGCGGCGAAGCCTTTGCCGGCACGGTCGACGACGATGTCGACACCGCCGCGCTCAATGCAGGTGGCCTTGCTGCGACGGGCGACACGCCGGGGGCCACCGCGGTCGGCTGGCGCGCCACGGCGACCGCCGAACGCGCGACCGCACTCGGGCACCTCGCCTCGGCCACCGGCCTGCGCTCGACCGCGGTGGGCGAAGACGCGCTCGCCTCGGACAGCAACTCGGTGGCGATCGGGAACCAGGCGATCGCCGATGGCGGCGATGCGGTGGCAATCGGCGGCAACCGCAGCGGCGCAGATGGCCGCTCGACACAGGCACTCGGCCCGTCCACCACGGCGGTCGGCGGTCAGGCGATTGCACAGGGGCCCGGCGCAACGGCGATCGGCTGGCGTTCGGAAGCCACCGCCGAGCGCGCGCAAGCCTTCGGCCACCTCGCGGTCGCCTCGGGCGTGCGTTCGCTCGCCGTGGGTGAAGCTGCGGTCGCAAGCGGCGATGCCGCAATCGCGATCGGCGACAATTCCTCCGCCGCCGGCGCCAACTCGATCGCCATCGGGCAGGGTGCAAGCGCCCCCAATGACGGCCAAGTCGTGATCGCCGGGCTGGGCACCAGCACCGCCAGCCAGGCGGGTTCGACCTTCCTGGTAACCACCGATGCGACCGGGACGCTGGGCCGTACGGCGGCCGACCTGTCGGGTCTTGCCAGCGCGGCTGACGTTGCGACAAACGCGACGGCGATTGCGGGGCTTCAGGCGCTGACCACGACGCAGACCGGCCAGATCAACGATCTGTTCGGCGAAACCGCTGCCAACCGCGATGCCATCGACCGCGCCAATGAGGGCGTCGCCATGGCGCTCGCGATGGAATCGCCGCAGCTTCCGGCGGGCACTTCGTTCGGCATTTCGGGCGGCGTCGGCTATTTCGACGATGAGGGCGCAGGCACGGTTGCCTTGTCGGCGCGCGTGGGCGAAAACGCGGCCGTATCGGCGGGCGTCGGTGTCGGCTTCGGCAGCGGCGAAGTCGGCGCGCGCGGCGGCTTCCAGTTCGCCTGGTAACGCAAAGGACTTCATGCGTAACTTGACCACAAGAACGGGATTGCCGGGGCTCCTCGCCTCGGCAATCCTCCTTTTTCCCACTGAGCCCGCAATGTCCCAGAATGCACCTGCCCCCGGCACGGCGCAGCCCAGCGTCCAGGTGCCGCCGTCGTTGCGCCCCACGCCGGGCCAGCTTGAGCTTTCCAAGATGATCTGGTCGACCATGGCGGCGGTCGATCATGCCAACCGTTCGGGCAATTATTCGGTGCTGCGCGATCTGTCGGCGCAGGGTTTCCAGATCAACAACAATGCCGCGCAATTGGCGCAGGTTTTCGCCGGCATCCGCAACCTCAATATCGATCTTGCGAATACGCTGCTGGTGCCGCCGACCTACGAAGTGGCGCCGCAATTCGTGCGCGAGGACATTTTCCGCGTGCAGGGCGTGTTCCAGATCCGGCCGATCTCGATCGGCTTCGACCTCTATTACCAGTGGGAATCGGGGCGCTGGAAGCTCTACGGGATCGACCTGCAACCGCTGGAGATGGTCCAAGCGCAGTAGAGCCGAAGTCAGTGCTGACACCACTCGGCAAAAGCAAAAGCCCCCGCCGCCAGGCGAGGGCTTTTCGCATTTCGGGGGTGCGGCGCGCTTAGGCGATACCGGGCAGCAGCCTCTCGCCAGCGATCCGCTGCATCGCTTTCTGCAGCTTCTCGAAGGCGCGCACCTCGATCTGACGGATGCGTTCGCGGCTGACGTCGTAGACCTGTGAAAGCTCTTCAAGAGTCTGCGGCTTTTCCGTCAGGCGGCGTTCGGTCAGAATGTGCTGTTCGCGCTCGTTCAAGGCGTCCATCGCCTCGGTCAGCATTTCGTGGCGCACTTCCTTTTCCTGCGCGTCGGCAACCAGCTCGTCCTGAAGCGGACCGTCATCGGTCAGCCAGTCCTGCCATTCGCCCGAGCCTTCCTCGCCATTGCGCATCGGCGTGTTGAGCGAGCCGTCGCCGCCCATCATCATCCGGCGGTTCATGTTGACGACTTCCTGCTCCGGCACACCCAGATCGGTCGCGATCTTGGCGACGTCGTCTGGATGCAAATCGCTGTCGTCATAGGCTTCGAGCTGCTTCTTCATCCGGCGAAGGTTGAAGAAAAGCTTCTTCTGAGCCGCGGTGGTGCCCATTTTCACGAGGCTCCACGAACGCAGGATATATTCCTGGATCGAGGCCTTGATCCACCACATCGCATAGGTCGCGAGGCGGAAGCCGCGATCGGGCTCGAACTT
>NZ_JAZBON010000029.1:0-8653 GCF_036351135.1 Erythrobacter sp. | reverse complement strand
TTGAATTCCGAAGACATGCAGCTGCGCGAGATCCTCGATCTCGACGCGATGCTGTCGAAGGAGCCTCCGCCCGACAAGATGGAGGAGGAAAACGAGGAAGACGACGGCGAGATTTCCGAGGAAACCGCCGGTCCCACCATCCGCGACGACGATGATGACGTCGACGACGAAACGTCCGAAGACGAAGACGGCGAGGACGGCGACACGAAGAAAGACGACGAGGAAGAGGAGGACAACACCCTTTCCCTCGCGCAGATGGAAGCCGCGCTGAAGCCCGACGCGATCGAGCGTTTCGCGCGCATCACCAAGCTCTTCAAGACCTTCGAGAAGTTGCAGGCTGAACGGGTCGATACGCTCGCTGCTGGCGGCGAATTCCCGAAGGCGAAGGAAAAGAAGTACGAGAAGCTCGGCGAGGAACTGACCGCCGAGGTGGAATCGATGCAGTTCCACGCAACCAAGATCGAATTCCTGGTCGACAACCTCTATGCCTTCAACCGTCGCCTGACCGCTCTGGGCGGCCAGATGCTGCGCTTGGCCGAACGTCACAAGATCAAGCGAATCGACTTCCTGAAGTCCTATGTCGGCAACGAGCTCGACGACAGCTGGATCGCCGCCAACGCGAAGAAGGACAAGAAATGGGCCGCCTTCGCGACGAAGGAAGAGGCCGCGATCGAGCGCATCCGCGCCGAAATCACTGATATCGCCGCGCAGACCGGCATGGCGCTCGAAGAGTTCCGCCGTATCGTCAACATGGTGCAGAAAGGCGAGCGTGAGGCGCGGATCGCCAAGAAGGAGATGGTCGAGGCGAACCTGCGTCTCGTGATTTCCATCGCCAAGAAATACACCAATCGCGGCCTCCAATTTCTGGACCTCATCCAGGAAGGCAATATCGGCCTGATGAAGGCGGTCGACAAATTCGAGTACCGCCGCGGTTACAAGTTCTCGACCTATGCGACATGGTGGATCCGGCAGGCAATCACCCGCTCGATCGCCGACCAGGCGCGTACGATCCGCATCCCGGTCCACATGATCGAGACGATCAACAAGCTGGTGCGCACGAGCCGCCAGTTCCTCCACGAGGAAGGCCGCGAGCCGACGCCGGAAGAGATGGCCGCGCGCCTATCGATGCCGCTCGAAAAGGTTCGCAAGGTGATGAAGATCGCGAAGGAACCGATCAGCCTCGAAACCCCGATTGGCGACGAGGAAGATTCGCATCTCGGCGATTTCATCGAGGACAAGAACGCCGTGATCCCGGTCGACGCCGCGATCCAGGCGAACCTCAAGGAAACCGTCACCCGCGTCCTCGCCAGCCTCACCCCTCGCGAAGAGCGCGTGCTGCGCATGCGCTTCGGCATCGGGATGAACACCGATCACACCCTTGAGGAAGTCGGCCAGCAATTCAGCGTGACCCGCGAACGCATCCGTCAGATCGAGGCGAAAGCGCTGCGCAAGCTCAAGCACCCGAGCCGCAGCCGCAAGATGCGCTCTTTCCTCGACCAATAGAGCGTTGGCGAGGCGGACCTATTCGAGCGGTTTGACAAGGCGACCCGTGACGATCTGGCGGTATCCGGGCAATAGTGGGGGCAGCATGACCTCGATCCGGAACTCATCCGCGGAGTAACTGCCCGATACAGACTGCTCGTGGGCCGGGAAGGGCTGCACTGCGCTCTGCTTTAGCAAACCATCGATACGGCCGCTTTCGACGGTGACATGCTCGGGCGATTGGCCGCGATAGAATTCACCGAACAAAATCTGCGCGGTGGGGAGCGCCGCTTTCTGGCGCGACAAGGTGGTCTGATGCACCTGCTCGTCGACGCGCCGGTCCTCGTGTTCGTCGCTCGTCAACCAGCTGCGCAGTTCCCACTCGCCCGCGCGCGGTTTGTCGTCTTGCGTATTGCAAGCTGTAAGCGACATAGATGCAGCGAGAACGAGGCCCGCCTTGGTAAAGAACGTAGATTTCAGCATTGGGTTTCCCCCTGTCGAGGGTGCTCGCTGCCCCCCGGACGCGCAAACTACGGAAAACACCTGAATATAACGGAAAGACGGTAAGGCTGACGCGAAACCCACGTTGCAACAAGAAGTTGTAGGCCGCTTTCGACGCCGATCCGGACACTCCAGACGGTGTGGAGGTTGGGCCAACGATCTTAATTCGCCGGCTATGACGGTATGCGATTGCCTCGAGCCCTCAATTCGCTAGTTTGGTTTCATGGAAAGCATCGAAGCAGCAATCGAGTTCATCGGTGGACCCGGAACGCTTTGGGTTCTGGCCGGTGTCTATTTCGGCAGCGTCATCCTGGAGCGCCTCTGGGCGATCCGTGGCAATCCCGATTACGACAATGCCGACGCGCTGTGCTCTATCGGGCTGAACCTGATGGGGAGCATCCTAAACCTCATTATCGCGATCCTCATCCCGCTGGCGCTTTATGTGATGGTGTTCGACAATCTGCGACTGGTCGATAACATGGCGCTGTGGGCCGCGATCCCGCTGGCCTTCATCATCCACGAGCTTGCCTATTACTGGGATCACCGCCTCGGGCACCGGATCGGCCTGCTCTGGGCCTTCCACGCGATCCACCATTCTTCGAACGAATTCAATCACTCGACGGCAGCGCGCGGCTTCTTTCTCGATGGTCAGCTAAAAGGCATCTTCGCCCTCCCCGCAGCCTTCATCGGCGTCGATCCGGTGGTCTATATCGCCGTCAGCGTGCTCACCAATTCCTTCGGCATATGGAACCATGCGAGCTACGTGCCGCGCCTCGGATGGGTCGACCACGTGCTGATGACGCCCAAGATGCACAAGGTCCATCACGCCAACCAACCGCAATATATCGATCGCAATTACAGCCAGGTCACGCTCATCTTCGACCGTCTGTTCGGCAGCATCGCGCATATCGAGGAAGAGCCCGATCCGGGCCTCGTCAAGCGCGTCTACGACAACAATCCTCTGACGGCGCAGTTCGCCGGGCTCATCCAGCTGAAGGACCGGATGGACACAGCGGAAAGCTGGCAGGACAAACTCGCCTATCTGTGGCGCCCGCCCGAATGGTCGCATGATGGGGTGTGCCGGTCGGACTGTCCGAAATATGCGCAGGCGGTTTCGGCCTAAGGGCTGAACGCCCCGCCCATCCGGTCAGTAGCGCCGGCCGCGATCGTCCTGAAAACTGCGCGCGCGAAGGCCGTATTTAAGGCGAAAACCCTCCGGTATCTCGGGCGCGGGCCCTGCTTCAAGCCCCGCGAACCGGCGGCGCAGCTTGGCGAGTTCCTCTGCCGGGACGGGCGACCATTCGACACTGTTGCGGGCGGTCAGCGCGAAATCGCCGGCATAGGTCACCGCGCCTTCGCGCACCTCGAAGCGCGGCGCGTCTTCGCCATAGCCGCGGCTCGGGCGTGAAATTTCGATCCTGCCGATAATCCCGCGCCGCTCGATCAGGCACCTTTCGTCGGGTGCGGGGACTTTCGCGCAGTCGATCCCGTGGGCCAGCAGGCGGTAGCTGCCTGCAGGCAGGCGATAGCCGCGCGGGCGGTATTCGACCGTGTCGTTACCGAAGGCGAAGGCGCCCTGCCGACGCTCGACGCGGACGATGGCATCGGTTCCGTTCTCGTCGCCCGCGCTTTCCAAGGCGAAATAGAGGTCGAGCGGCTCCTCGAGATAAAGTTCGCTGCGAACCGAGAGGACGACCACGCCCTCCCCCTCGCCCAGGGTCGCGGCGCGCGTGATCCGCTCCGCTGGAACGCCGAGATCCTGCGCCGCCAGCGTCGAACCGATCGGTGGTGCGAAAGCGAGAGAGGCGCAGGCGGAAAGGCGCAGGATGGCCAAACTGGGGCTGGAACGTCGCGACATGCCCGCCAAGATGAAACAAGCTGTCCGTCCCCGCAAGCCCACCCGGCCCCACAGTGCGCGGGACGGTAGAAAAGCATGGCTCATAGGGTGGCACCGCGCCCCCGCGCGCATTATAAAGCGGCCATGCGCATAGCCCTCGCCTCCGATCACGCCGCCATCGAGCTCAGATCCGCCCTCGCCGAATGGCTGATGAGCGAAGGCCACGAAGTCGCCGATCTCGGCCCGGAAGAGGGCGAGAGCGTCGATTATCCCGATTACGGCTACAAGCTCGCCGAAGTCGTCGCCGATGGCACTGCCGAATTCGGCGTCGCGCTCTGTGGCAGCGGGATCGGCATCTCGATCAGCGTCAATCGCCACCCGGCGCTACGCTGCGCGCTGGTGTCGGAGCCACTCTCCGCCGCCCTCGCGCGTGAACACAACAACGCCAATTGCATCGCGCTCGGCGCGCGGATGATTGGTGAGGAAATGGCGAAGAGCTGCGTCGCGACCTTTCTCGCCACCGAATTCGCCGACGCCGACAATCCGCAGGGGCGTCACCATCGCCGCGTCGCCAAGCTCGGCAATCCGCCCACCGATCCCGACCATATCGAGACCCACCAATGAGCACGAATCCGGACACTCTGGCCGACCACACCACCGATCCGATGCACGGTTTCTGGCACGACGATCTCGCCACCGCCGATCCCGAGATCGCAGAGGCGATCGGCAAGGAGTTGAAGCGTCAGCAGGACAAGATCGAGCTGATTGCGAGCGAGAACATCGCTTCGAAAGCGGTGCTCGAGGCAACCGGCAGCGTCTTCACCAACAAATATGCCGAGGGCTATCCGGGCAAGCGCTATTACGGCGGCTGCGACTATGCCGACGTCGTCGAACGGCTCGCCATCGAGCGCGCGACGCGGCTGTTCGGCTGCAACTTCGCCAATGTGCAGCCCAATTCGGGCAGCCAGATGAACCAGGCGGTTTTCCTCGCCATGCTGGAGCCGGGCGATACCTTCATGGGGCTCGACCTCAATTCGGGCGGGCACCTCACTCACGGCTCTCCGGTGAATATGAGCGGCAAGTGGTTCAATCCGGTAAGCTACGGCGTGACCGAGGGCGACGAGCTGATCGACATGGACGCGGTCGCCGCGACCGCGCGCGAGCACAAGCCGAAGCTCATCATATGTGGCGGCACCGCCTATTCGCGCGTCTGGGACTTTCCCGCCTTCCGCGAGATTGCGGACGAGATCGGCGCGATCCTGCTTTGCGATATGAGCCACATTTCCGGCCTCGTCGCAGGCGGCGCGCATCCTTCGCCCTTCCCGCATTGCGACATCGTCACCTCGACTACGCACAAAAGCCTGCGCGGTCCCCGCTCGGGCATCATCCTGTGGAACGACGAAAAGTTCACCAAGCCGCTCAACATGGCGGTGTTCCCCGGCTTGCAGGGCGGCCCGCTGATGCATGTCGTCGCCGCAAAGGCGGTGGCCTTCAAGGAAGCGCTGAGCCCCTCTTTCAAGACCTATGCCCACCGCGTGGTCGAGAACGCGCGCGCGCTTGCCGCCAGCTTGGAGGAACACGGCCTACGGATCGTTTCCGGCGGGACCGACAATCATTCGATGCTCGTCGATCTCACCGCGAAAGACGTCACCGGCAAGGATGCTGAGAAGGGCCTCGACCGCGCATGCCTCACCTGCAACAAGAACGGTATCCCGTTCGACACCCGCTCTCCCTTCGTCACCAGCGGCATTCGCCTGGGCACCCCGGCGGGCACGACGCGCGGCTTCGGTCCGGGCGAGTTCCGCAAGGTCGGCGAGTTGATCGCACGCGTGGTCGATGGCTTGTCCAGGAACGGCCCGGAAGGCGATGCGCAGATCGAAGAACAGGTGCGCGGCGAAGTCGCCAAACTCTGCGCCGATTTTCCGGTCTATCCCGGCGCGTGAGCCCGGTTCGGTAGATGCGCTGCCCATACTGCGCCAGTGACGATACGCAGGTAAAGGATTCCCGCCCGACCGAGGATGCGAATGCGATCCGCCGCCGGCGCCAATGCGGCTCGTGCGGGGCGCGCTTCACGACGTTCGAACGCGTCCAGCTGCGCGAGGTCACGATCGTTAAGTCGGGCGCACGCGGGGAGGAACGCCGCGAAAGTTTCGAGCGCGGCAAGCTCGAACGCTCCGTCGCGCTCGCTTGCCGCAAGCGCGGCGTGTCGCAGGAACGGATCGACCAGCTCGTGTCCGGCATCCAGCGCCAGGTCGAGACCGCAGGCGAACCCGAAGTGGCCTCGGCCCGGATCGGCGAAATGGTGATGGATGGGCTCAAACAGATCGATTCGGTCGCCTATATCCGCTTCGCATCGGTCTACCGCGACTTTTCCGAAGCCCGCGATTTCGAGGAATTCGCGCACACCGTGGCCGAGGCCGCGAAGGACTAGGCGCCATGTTCTGGGTCTACATGCTGCACTGTGCGGATGGCTCCTATTATGTCGGCCATACGGAGGATCTGGAGGCGCGGATCGGGGCGCATCGGAGCGGTGAGATCGCGGGGTATACCGCGACGCGGCTGCCGGTGGAGCTTGTGTGGTCGCAGGAATTCGGGGAGCGGCATGAGGCGCTGGCAGCGGAATTGCGGATCAAGAAATGGTCCCGGGCGAAGAAAGAAGCCCTTATCATGGGCGATTGGGACCGGCTTTCGCACTTCGCCAAAAAACCGTCCGAAAGACCGCTCTCGGCTCCGCTCGAGCGAGCCCCTCGACTTCGCTCGGGACGAACGGGTGGAGGTGAAAGTAACCAGTCCGTTCGTCCTGAGCCTGTCGAAGGACCAGTTCGAGCGAAGCCGAGAACTCCATCAACCCCCAACAAACCCATAATAATCCTCGTGCGCCCGCAACTGGGCGAAAATATCGGCAAGGCCGCGCGCGCGATGCTCAATTTTGGGCTGACCGAAATGCGGATCGTGAACCCGCGCGATGGCTGGCCTAATCCGTCAGCCGGCCCCGCGGCGGCCGGAGCAGACATCGTGCTGGACCAGGCGAAAATCTACGACACCACCGCCGAAGCGGTCGCGGATTGCGAGCATGTCTACGCGACGACGGTGCGCAAGCGCGGGGTGACCAAGCCGGTTGTGGGCGCGGACGGCGCGGCCCGGCTCGTCCACGGCAATCCCGGCCGCCATGCCGTGCTGTTCGGGCGCGAGGCATCGGGGCTGGAAACCGAGGACGTGGCGCTCGCGCGGCATATTCTTACCGTCCCGATCAACCGGGAATTCGGCTCGCTCAACCTTGCGCAGGCCGTGATCCTTGTCGCCTATGAATGGTCGCGGATGGGGCGCGAGATGGCGGAGAGCGATCTCGTGCAACCCACCGCCGAAGAGGAGCATCTGCCCCCTGCCCCACAGGACGAACTCGACGGTTTGATCGCGCATCTGGAAGGGATGCTGGAGCCCAAGGGCTACTTCCTGCCCGAAGCGCGCGCGGAGGCGACGCGGCGCACTCTGCGCACGGTCCTGACCAAGCCGGGGTGGAACCACCTCGAGGTGCGCACTTTGCGCGGTGTGCTCTCCTCACTCGCTCGGCCCGACAGGACTTGATTTTAGCCTGCGCGCTGCTACATGCGCGCCTTCGCAAATTGGCCCCGCATCCCGGTGAAGCGGTGGCCGCGTTTCGCAAAAATGGCGAGACGGGCGATGCCGGGTTGAATGGTCACCAACCGGGTGGCTCACGCAAATTTGAAGGACACAACTTATGTCGAAGCGCAAAAGCGCCAAGTACAAACTCGACCGCCGGATGGGTGAAAACATCTGGGGTCGCCCCAACAGCCCCGTCAACAAGCGTTCCTACGGCCCCGGCCAGCACGGTCAGCGTCGCAAGAGCAAGATGAGCGACTTCGGCCTGCAGCTGCGCGCCAAGCAGAAGCTCAAGGGCTATTACGGCGACGTGACCGAAAAGCAGTTCCGCTCGACCTATAAGGATGCGACGCGGATGAAGGGTGACACCGGTCAGAACCTCATCGGCCTGCTCGAGCGCCGGCTCGACATGATCGTCTACCGCGCCAAGTTCGCACCGACGATCTTCGCCGCGCGCCAGATCGTGAACCACGGCCACATTTATGTGAACGGCGTGAAGTGCAACATTCCCTCGCGCCGCTGCGATTTGGGCGATGTCATCAGCCTGGGCAAGAAGGCGCAGGAAATGGCGCTCGTCATCGAAGCGCAGAGCCTGCCCGAGCGTGAAATTCCCGACTATGTCGCGCCCGACGGCAACGACAAGGTGAGCTTCACCCGCGTGCCCAAGCTCGACGAAGTGCCCTACCCGGTGACGATGGAACCGAACCTCGTGGTCGAGTTCTACTCGCGCTGATCCACTAGGAACATTGCGAACAAAAAAGGGCGGCTCCCATATAGGGGCCGCCCTTTTTCGTTACGAGCCGGATGCGGCAGGTCAGTCCCTGATCCTGTCCCACTCGGCGAATTCATAGCGAATTGATCCCTCGACCAACCGCTCCCAGATATCCGCAATCACGTCGCCGGGCAAGCCGCGCGCCTTTGCATCCTCGACCGCCTGCTCGATGACATAGGCCTTGCGCGCCTCATCGCGGACCGCCTCGCGCGTTTCCTTGATCCGGGCCGCGGCGCGCATATAGCCGAAGCGCCTGTCGAGCAGCGCGACGAGCTCGCGGTCGGTCGCATCGACGCCGACGCGCACTTCGCGCATGTCCTGGCAATCGTCGGGGGCTTTTGGCATCGATCAGGAACTTCCGAGATAATTGCGCCGGAAATCGGCGGCGAACTGGGCAAAACGCCCCGCCCCAATGGCATCGCGCATGGCTTGCATCAAGG
>NZ_JAZBON010000028.1:0-2021 GCF_036351135.1 Erythrobacter sp. | reverse complement strand
CGTAACGCCCGAGGCGAGCGCGGCCAGCAGCGGGCGCGCGGATTGCGTATCGGTCAGCCCCAGCTCGTCACGCAGATGCGCCTCGAGCGGGTCGAGCGCGGTCAGTTCTTGCGCCACACGGCAGGCGGTCTCGTGGCTGAGGCCGCGCTCCTCGTAGATGCCGACCAGTTCTTCGAATTCGGCGCGCGGCGTTTCCCTGAGCGCCCGCGCCTCTCGCGCCGCGTCGGCCTTTTCGAGATCGGCCTGCGAGGAGACGGAGATGTATTCGCCCGCCGCCATCGACATGGCGCCAGCGATCAGGCCGGCGACGCCTGCGATCAGCACCGCCTCGCGCGCAGGGCTTGCCGCCGCGACTCCGACAATCAGAGAGGCGACCGAAACGATGCCGTCGTTGCCGCCCAGCACGGCGGCGCGCAGCCAGCCGGAGCGGTGGACGAAATGCGGGTCGTCGGGATGGGAGGTGGGGTCGGCCATGATCGGGTCGGGCGCGGTCTCCCGGCTGGCCCCTTATTCCCCGGCCAGCCGCTGGCGGCGCTTGGCGCGGAAATAGGTGTAGGGAAAGGCGAATTGCTCGAGGATCGAGAGGCGGCGGCGATCGTCCTGCCCGACCACTTCGGATTCGCCTTCCCTGAATGTGCCGAACAGCCGGTCCCACAGGATCACCGAATTGCCGTAATTGCAGCGCGTGTCCTCATAGCTGAGCGCGGTGTGGTGCAGGCTGTGATGGCGGATCGTGGTGAAAAAGAAGGCGTACCATGCCGGCGGGTCCGAGCGGATATTGGCATGGGCATATTGCGCGATCGCACCGAGCGAAAGGAACGCGGCGAGCAGCGCGTTGAGGTCGAAATCGAACAGCGCGATGACGCCGAGGCTGATCAGGAACAGCTCGATCGGGTTGCCGACGAAACCCTTGAGCGCGTTGAGCTGGGTGACGTGGTGGTGTGGCGCATGGGTCGACCACAGCAGCTCGTTGTTATGCATGAAACGGTGCATCCAGTACTGGCCGAACTCGAAGATCAGCATCACCATGAAGACCTGGACGAGGAAGGGCAGCTGCGTGATCCACGGCGTCGCGATGCCCAGCGCCTCCTTCGCCTTGAGCAGCGTGCCATCGACATAGGTTTCGGTCACGAGGCCGATGAAGAAGATCACCAGCACCATGTAGAACATGTCGGTGGCGAATTCCCTGCCGGTGATGCGCCAGCCCTCGTGCCGCTCGTGCACCAGTTCCATCGCCTGGATGAAGAACATCGACCCGAAGGCGACCAGCGCGAACAGCCAGCCATCCTCGATCCAGGCGGCGGGCGCGAAGCCGAAGATCGCCCAGATCGCGAACAGCGTCGCAGGTGGCAGATGGTCGAAGATCGCTTGCTTCATGGTCATGTCCCCCAAAGACACCTGACGCGATTAGACCATGAACGGCCTAACGCGGCAATTGTGTTACGCCCATCAGCGCCTCGTCGACGCTGCGCGCGCATTGCCGCCCCTCGCGGATCGCCCAGACGACGAGGCTCTGCCCGCGCCGCATGTCGCCGCAAGCGAACACGCCGTCCTCGCTGGTGGCATAGCCAAGCGTGTCCGCCTCGACATTGCCGCGCGGATCGAGCGCGACGCCTGCCTGTTCGAGCAGGCCCTTCTTGCGCGGCCCGGTAAAGCCCATGGCGAGCAGGATCAGGTCGGCCTTGAGCGTGAACTCGCTGCCGACGATCTCGCGCATCTGGCGGTTGCCGCTTTCATCCGCGACCCATTCGACCCGCGCACATTCGAGCCCGGTGACCCGCTCGCCATCGCCGACGACGCGCTTGGTCAGCACCGCCCAGTCGCGCTCCACGCCTTCCTGGTGGCTCGAAGAGGTGCGCAGCTTCAGCGGCCAGTCGGGCCAGGTCAGTGCCTTGTCTTCCTTTTCGGGCGGGCGCGGCATGATCTCGAGCTGGGTGACGCTCGCCGCGCCCTGCCGGTTGGAGGTGCCGACACAGTCAGAGCCGGTATCGCCGCCGCCGATCACGACGACATGCTTGCCG
>NZ_JAZBON010000027.1:0-425787 GCF_036351135.1 Erythrobacter sp. | reverse complement strand
CCTTCCTGAAGGTCTGCATATCAGACTTGGCAGCCGCGCTGGCAAGAGGCATAAAGTCTGCGAATCAGACTTTATGGAGAACAACATGGCCCAGACCCGTTTCGACAGCCCCGAAGCCTCGATCGACTACATGAAACGCGTCGCGGTCGCGAAGTCGGGCTTTTCCAGCTGGCTCGATGTTGAACCGCTGGTCGTTTGGGAAGGGCACAGCGAGCTGCTCCTCGAGCTACGCCCGGAAATGACCCAGCATCACGGTTTCGCCCATGGCGCGATTGTCGGACTGATGGCGGACAATGCTTGCGCCTGGGCGGGTGCTTCGGTCGCGGGCGATGTGGTCACCGGCAGCTACACGATCAACTTCCTGCGTCCGGCCATCGGCGAGGCCCTGCGCGCGAAAGGCGAAGTCATCAAGCCGGGCAAGCGGCAGGTCGTCGTGCGAAGCGATGTCTGGGCGGAACGGGACGGCGAGGACCCGGTTCATGTGGCAACCGCGCAGGCGACGATTATCCCGACGGGTCGGGCGAGCGGCTAGGCGGACGGGTCCGCCAATGGTACTCTGACAAGCCATGGACGAAGGGCTCATACAACTCATCGCCGCGAATGTGGCTTTCGTCGGCTCGCATTTCGCCATGTCGCACCCCTTGCGCGCGCCCCTTGTCGAGGCGCTCGGCGATAACGGGTTCCAGATCGCCTATTCGCTGGTCAGCATTGCGACGCTGGTCTGGGTCTATTTCGCGTTCACGGCCTCGCCGCCTGCGGACCTCCCGGGATCGGGCAACATCGGGTGGATCATCGCCACCCTCATTACCCTCCCCGCAATGGTACTCTTCGCAGGCTCGCTGTTCGGAAATCCAGCTCTCCCAACCCCGCAAGCCGAAGAGCAGGCGCGCGCGACCCCTCATGGCGCATTCCTCATCACGCGCCACCCGATGATGTGGGGTTTTGCGCTCTGGGCGCTCTCGCACATCGTCTTGTGGTGGAGTTGGCGCACGACGATCACCGCGCTCGCCATCGGTATTCTCGCGCTGATCGGGGCGCGCCTGCAGGACGGTAAGAAAGAGCGCCTGATGGGCAATGCCTGGGCGCAGTGGGAGAGCAAGACGAGCTACTGGCCGCGCCTCGCCGGCTTTGCGAAAGCGGGCGCGGTGCCGTGGGCGCTCGGCCTCGCTCTCTTCGCCCTGTTCAGCTGGCTACACGTGCCCCTTGGCGGGATCACCGCTGGTATTTGGCGCTGGTTCTGACGCGGGCTTTTACGACCCTTCGAACCGGGCTGCTCGCTTTTCGATCAACGCCGCTACGCCTTCGGCATGATCCTCTGTCGTATGCATCATCGCCTGCGTGTTCGCCGCCAGTTCGAGCGCGGTGTCGTAGCTCACCTTTTGCCCCTGGCGCATCAGCATTTTGGCCTGCCGCAGCGAATGGGGTGGCATCGCGGCGATCTTGGCCGCGAGCGTGCGCGCTTCGTCCATCAGTTCGTCATTCGGGACCACGCGACTGACTAGCCCCCAGTCGAGCGCAGTCGCGGCATCAATCACTTCCCCGGTATAGAATAGTTCGGCTGCGCGCGCATCGCCGATGATCCGCGGAAGGATCCAGGTGCCGCCGTCACCCGGTACAATCCCCAACTTAAGGAAAGTCACCCCGAACTTTGCGCGCTCACTCGCGATGCGCATGTCGGCGAGACACGCGACGTCGCAGCCCAGCCCGATTGCCGGCCCGTTGACCGCCGCGATGATAGGCACGCGCAGACCATGAAGCGCGCGCAGCATAAGGTGGATATTGTCGCGGTAGCCATCCGAGATCGCCGGGGTCGCGCCGCCGAAGGTCCCCGTTTTGTCGCGCATTGCTTTGATGTCGCCGCCCGCGCTGAAAGCCCGCCCTGCCCCGGTGAGAATGACGCAGCGAGTTTCGAGATCTCGATTGATTTCGTCACACGCCGCGCGAAACGCGTCTCCGTCTCCCGGTGCGCCCAACGGGTTCATCGTTTCGGCACGGTCGATGGTGAGAGTGGTGACGTGACCAGTGGTTTCGACTTTCAGCAAGCTCATGGTGAAGGTCGCTAAAGGTGCGGGCGGCCTCAGGTCCAGTACAGAATGCGCGCCGCCGGCAGGTCGCGCGCGATCCGATCGTGGAAGAACCCTTTCAGCTCGGCCATCGTCTCGCGGTCGTAGACGATCTTTTTGGTCCCGAACTTCGTGTATTTTACCGCGCGACCGGTATCGCCCATGTCGAGCTTCGATCCCGGATACCAGCTTCGTAGCACAGCGCGCGAGCTTTCGGTAAAGCGATGGGTAATCAGTTCCACCGTAAGGTCGAGCGCGTCGATACCGCGCAGGGCCAGCGCGGCTTCGGCTATGAGCTCGCTATAGGCCTCACGCCAGCCGGCCGCTGCGATAATCGGCGCGAT
The DNA here is from genome assembly GCF_036351135.1 of Erythrobacter sp. Lineage (GTDB taxonomy): Bacteria > Pseudomonadota > Alphaproteobacteria > Sphingomonadales > Sphingomonadaceae > Erythrobacter. The sequence continues at coordinate 423,380 of NZ_JAZBON010000027.1, read as the reverse complement.
CGTGAGCCCGATGGGGTAACCGACCTCCGCCATGGCGCCGAGCGCGGTAAGGCGATCGGCGACACGATCGGTCCCGCCTTCGAAAGGCGCGTATGCCGCCGGATTTACGGAAGCGCGCATTCGCGTGCGGCCTCTGTGATCCAGCGCGAGCAGGGGCGCTACGTCGGCGAATTTGGTGGTGAAACGCAACTGCACGTCCGCCTTCCACGCGCCGAAATGTTCGACCGCGCGCGACAGGTTGCCCGTCAGATGCTCAATTGCCAGGGGATCGGTGTAGCAGCTTGCCTCGTAGGTCGTGCCCTCGCCCACCCGTGCGGCGGAGCGCGAAGTGATCGTGCCCGCGCCTTCCACGGCGGCCGCGGCGTCGAAAAGGTCGTCCAGATTGGCATAAGCGCGGGTGATCGGGGGGCCTTTCAACGAACCGGCCAGATAGCAATAGCTGCAATGCGCCGGACATCCTTGCGCAAGGTCGATCCGCCAATCCGCGCTCGGCGCGATCGGTTGCAGCCGAAGTTTCGAGGGCGGCGCAACGGTGATGGCGAGTGTGTTCTTGGCGAGTGCATAGGCGGCGCGTTCGCTGGCAGCGCGCGGCATGCGCACCGCGTTGCCGGACAGCTCGTCGACCTCCAATCCGGCGCCGGCGCAGCGTTCGGCCATCGCCACACCATGCGCATACGTTCTGGCGTCGCGGGTGATGACCACCCTGCGCGGTTGCCACGCCCCCCGCCGCTTTACGGCAATGTTGCGCTCGCCGGGCGTATCAGAGGCCATTGGGAAAGGAGCATTCATGTCCCGGGAAACGGTCGAACACCGGCAAGGGTCCGACGCGCGCGGGACCGGCCCTTTCCTGCCAGCGGGGCCAGCCTAGAACGGTCCGCGTCGGTGCACCAGCCGGTCCACCGCAAACGCAACCAACGCCTCCGATACGAAGCCGATCATACCGCCGGCTAGGACATCGCTGGGATAGTGCTTGGCCTGCGGAACCTGCGCCAGCGATGCGACCCCGGCGCTGGCATAGGCGACCGGCGCGGCCCCGGTATACTCACGCGAGACGGCCTGCGCCACTGCGGCCGCGCCGGCGGTATGGCCGGACGGGAACGAGCTTTTCTCGCCGTCGTCCTCGTCGCTCTGTTCGATATAGTGCTCACCGTCCTTCTCGGCCTCGTTTGGACGCGGGCGATCGATCCGGTTCTTGATCAGCGTTTTGATCCCTGTCGCAAGGACGTGCGACGCGAGCATGCGAACGCCGGTGCGCAAAAGCCTTGGGTGACGCGTTGCCGCCCCTGCAAATATCACGGCGATCGAAGCGGAGATAAGGGGCGGCTGGTCGGCGAGCTCGCCGAACTTGCCCGCCGCCTTCACCATTGGAGTGTCGCGCAGCTCGGACGCCTCGTGGGCGACAAGGATGTCGATGCGTGCCAGCGGTCCGTATTCGTCCGCGCATTCCTTCAGGTTGTCGTTCTCATCAACCATAAGAGCATGCGCAACGGATCAAACCATCGACCGGTTCCGCCTGAAATTACGCAGTAAGCACCTGTGCCGCATCAAGGTCAGGCGCGGGCTTCCTCTTCCTCCATACCGGAGGAGTTGTGGCGCAGCGCGCGCAGAACGGTGTCGACGATATCGGGCGCATTGAGACCGGCCTCGGCATATTGCTTGTCGGGCGAATCCTGGTCCTGGAACATATCGGGGAGGCGCATTGTGCGGACCTTCAGGCCGCTATCGGTGAGACCCTCGTCGCTTGCATAGGTGAGCACGTGGGCGCCAAGACCCCCGATCGCGCCTTCCTCGATCGTGACCGCTACTTCATGCGTGCGCATCAGGCGGGCGATCAGTTCCTCGTCGAGTGGTTTGGCAAACCGCATGTCGGCGACCGTGGTCGACAGACCCTTGGCCTCGAGCTGATCGGCTGCCTTCTTCGCCTCTTCCAGGCGCGCGCCGAGTGAGAGGATTGCTACCTTGGAACCCTCGCGAACAACACGGCCCTTGCCGATTTCGAGAAGTTCGGGCGTCTCGGGAAGCGGAACACCCACGCCGTTCCCACGGGGATAGCGGAAGGCGATGGGGCCATCGTCATATTGCGCCGCGGTGTAGGTCATGTGCACCAGCTCCGCCTCGTCGGCGGCGGCCATCACGACCATATTGGGGAGCGTCGCGAGATAGGTGATGTCGAAGGCGCCCGCATGCGTGCAACCATCCGCTCCGACCAGCCCGGCGCGGTCGATCGCGAAGCGCACGGGCAGGTTCTGGATCGCGACATCGTGCACCACTTGGTCATAGGCGCGCTGGAGGAAGGTCGAATAGATCGCGGCAAACGGACGCATCCCCTGCGCGGCAAGCCCCGCGGCGAAGGTTACCCCGTGCTGTTCGGCAATGCCGACATCGAAGCTGCGATTCGGGTGGCGCTGCGCGAAGCGATCGACCCCGGTCCCCGAGGGCATGGCGGCGGTGATCGCGCAGATGCGGCTGTCGGTGTCGGCTAAATCGGCGAGCGTGTCGCCGAAAACGTTTTGATAGGCCGGCGCTCCGGCGGAACCCTTTTGCTTTTCGCCGGTGACCACGTTGAACTTGGGTACGCCGTGATATTTGTCGGCGCTTTCCTCGGCGGGTTTGTAGCCCTTGCCCTTCTCGGTGACGACATGGATCAGCACGGGGCCTTCGGACGTGTCGCGCACGTTCTCGAGTACGGGCACGAGATGATCGAGATTATGGCCGTCGATCGGCCCGACATAATAGAAGCCGAGCTCTTCGAACAGCGTCCCGCCGGTGACCATTCCGCGGGTATACTCCTCGGCCTTGCCGACCACTTCGTGCAAACGGCGGCTCATCTTCTGGACCGCTCGGCTGGCGAGGCTGCGGATGCCGAGATATTCGCTCGAGGAGACCATGCGCGCGAGGTAGGCCGAAAGCCCGCCCACCGGAGGCGCGATCGACATATCGTTATCGTTGAGGATAACGACCAGCCGGTTGCCGGCCTGCGCCGCGTTGTTCATCGCTTCATAGGCCATGCCGGCGCTCATCGCCCCGTCGCCGATCACCGCGATACCACGGCCGGGCCTGTCGTTCAGCTTGTTTGCAATCGCGAAGCCCAGCGCTGCGGAAATCGAGGTCGAGCTGTGGGCCGCGCCAAAGGGGTCGTATTCGCTTTCTGCGCGCTTGGTGAAGCCCGAAAGCCCGCCGCCCTGCCGGATTGTGCGAATTCGGTCGCGGCGCCCCGTGATGATCTTGTGCGGATAGCACTGGTGGCCGACGTCCCAGATCAGCTTGTCGTCGGGCGTGTTGAAGACATAGTGGATCGCCACCGTCAGCTCGACCACGCCGAGCCCGGAACCCAGATGCCCGCCCGACACGCTGACCGCGTCGATCATTTCGGCGCGCAATTCGTCGGACAATTGCCGGAGCTGTTCGGGTTTGAGTTGGCGAAGCTCGTCGGGAGTGGGCACCGTGTCGAGCAATGGTGTCGAAAGCGTAGATGTCATGGCTTCAGGCTCTACACCTTTGTCAGAGGCCTGTCGATAAACGCTTGGCCGCTGATGAGGCACGTTTGATCGTTTCGGACACAGGTCGGTCTGACAGATGTTGCGTCCTGATCAACCCACAGCGCGCTTTACCCGCGAACGTTCGCTGCAGTGCGCTATGTTTGGCGTATCAGGCGCATGCGGCGCACAGGCCGCGAATTTCGAGCACCGGACGATGCGCCTCGAAATTCCGGTCCGCGGCGAGCGCACGAATGGATCGACTGATGTCCTCGTCGTCGACATGGCGGGTATCGCCACATGCGTCGCAAACCATGAAGATGCAGTCATGGGTGCAACCCGGATGGGTGTTCGCGAGGAAGGCGTTGGCGCTCTCGACACGTAGCGCAAGATTGTTCGCAACGAACAAATCGAGGATGCGGTAGATGCTGTTGGGCGCGACTCGCTTGCCGCGCGCCCTGGAGAGGTTGTCGGCAATGTCGTAGGCGGAGGCCGGGCGGTCGTGACGAGCTAAATCGGCGAAGACGGCCTCGCGCATGCCGGTCCACTGTTCGCCCGCAGCGGTCAGCGCGCTTCGTGCCGCCTCGATCAGATCCTCGCCTCTATGCTCTTTATGTGCGTGTTTATGCGCGGTAGCCATTCGCGGCATATAGGCGCTTCGGGCGAGCCGCGCCAGCCGGCGTTCCGCGCCTAACCGTCGCGCAGGAAGCGCGCGCTGTAATCGCGCGGGAACATCGCTTTGAGGGCATTGACCTTGGGCTTGTCCCAGCGGCGGATATATCCGTGATCGGGGTTCTTCGCCATGAAGTCCTGGTGATAGGTTTCGGCGGGGTAGAAGGTACGCTCACGCTCGATCCGCGTGACGATCGGACGGTTCCAGACGTTCGAGGCTTCCATCTGCTTGAGATAGGCTTCGGCCACTGCGCGCTGTTCCTCACTCGTTGGGACCAGCGCGCTGCGATAATGCGCGCCGATATCTGGCCCCTGGCGGTTCTTCAGGGTCGGATCGGTCACTACGGAGAAGAAGATGCGCAGGAGCTCGTCGTAGCGGATGACGTAGGGATCGTAGGTGATGCGCACGCTTTCGGCGTGCTGCGTGCCACCTGCCGTGATGCGATCGTACTTCGCGGTCGCTGCCGAACCACCGTGATAGCCGGATTTGGCGGACTTCACGCCCTTCACATGGCTGAAGACGCCTTCGACGCCCCAGAAACATCCACCTGCGAAGATCGCGGTCTTGAGCCCGGCGCCTTCGCGCGCGATGCGTTCGGGCGCGGGGGCGTTGACCGGCTCTTCGAGCGCCTGGGCGGGCGAGGAGGGAGCGAGAAAAGCGGCGGAAAGCCCGAGCGCGGCGGCAGCGGCAAGCGCACCGATGCGGATCATCGGACGATGCCGTCGATCGGTTCGATCACGAACTCGGCGCTCGGCGCCGGCGCTTCGAGCGGGGAAGCTGCCTGAAGCGGAGATTCGAGCGAGCCACCCCAATGGTCGATCGTCGCCGCGGCGACGACGAGACCGCCGGCTGCGAAACCGAGGGCGAAATTGCGATAGAGATCGGGGGCGAAGAGGGTCATGGCTATTCTCGCGGGCGTTCGTGTTCGTTCTCGTTCGAGTTTCCCATAAAGACCGACGGTTTTCGCCGGAATGAATGGGCGCTTCATGTTGCTGTTCGTTACGCGGCCCGATTTAGTTACGGGCCGAACGGTAAAAAGGTTGAGACTCTTCGCGGGCGGATAGGAAAGCGTGGCGCACAAAGACTCTCCGATGTTGCCGATCCTCCAATCCCGCTCATCCTGAGGAGCAGCCGAAGCCGAAGGCTGAGCGCGTCTCGAAGGACCCCGATGCTAAAGAATGCGCGTGTCCTTCGAGACGAGCCTTCGACATGCCGTTCGCGCGGCTGCTCAGTCTCTCCTCAGGCTGAGCGGGTGGTGGCAGTATGCCGATAATCGACGCACAGGCGTCGCAAGCCCGACCGGGCACCCGCAGGCGCCCCGAAACGTAGCGGCGGAAACAGCGCCGAGGACGAAGGCGCGGATGCGCCTTCGAAAAACAAACTAATGCCGGAAATGCCGCATCCCAGTGAGGACCATTGCGAGGCCCGCCTCATCCGCTGCGGCGACCACCTCTTCGTCGCGGATTGATCCGCCCGGCTGGATCACGGCCGTCGCGCCCGCTTCGGCGGCGGCCATCAGACCGTCGGCGAAGGGGAAGAAGGCATCGGATGCGACCGCGCTGCCGACCGTGCGCGACTCTGGCCAGTCATAGGTCTCCGCCGCCTCGCGCGCCTTGATCGCGGCTATACGCGCGGAATCTCGGCGGTTCATCTGCCCTGCGCCGATCCCGGCGGTGATCCCGTCCTTGGCATATACGATCGCGTTCGATTTCACATGCCGCGCAACCATCCATGCGAACAGGCAGTCCTTCAATTCCTGCGCGGTCGGCTCGCGCTTGGTTACCACCTTGAGGTCGGACTCAGTGACGGAGCCATTGTCGCGGCCCTGGATCAGCATCCCGCCCGCGATGGTCTTCATGGAGAAGCCGCCTCGGCGCGGATCGGGCAGGGAACCGCATTCGAGCACGCGCAGGTTCTTCTTCTTCGCGAAAATCCCCCGCGCTTCGGCACTCACCTTGGGCGCGATGATGACTTCGGTGAAGATATTCGCGATCGCCTCCGCCGTCGCGCCGTCCAATTCGGTGTTGACCGCGACGATCCCGCCGAAGGCCGAAACGCTGTCGCATTCGAGCGCCCCGTTCCACGCATCGAGCAGGCTGCCCGCCTGCGCGACGCCGCAGGGATTCGCATGCTTGACGATGACCACTGCCGGATCGCCGCCGGCAAACTCCGCTGCCAGTTCGAGCGCTGCGTCGGCATCGTTCAGATTGTTGTAGCTGAGCGCTTTGCCCTGCAATTGCTCGGCCTGCGGCACGCCGTTCGCGCCCCTTACCTGTGGAACATAGATCGCCGCCGACTGGTGCGGGTTCTCGCCATAGCGCAAACTGTCCGAGCGCTTGAATGCAAGCGGCATCGTGTCGGGGAAGGGCGTCGCGCCCAGCGCCCCGGTGCCGAGCGGATGGGTAAAGGCATCGCCGAACGCGAACCAGTTGGCGATGGCGGCATCGTAGGCCGCGGTGCGAGCATAGGCCTTGCCCGCCATGCGGATGCGGAAGGCATCGGAGGTCGCGCCGTCATTCGCCTCCATCTCGGAAAGCAGCACGTCATAGTCGCCAGGGTCGGTGAGGATGGTCACGAAGCCGTGGTTCTTGGCCGCCGAGCGCACCATGCTCGGCCCTCCAATGTCGATATTCTCGATGATCTCCTCGCGGCCCGCGCCCTTCGCGACGGTCGCCTCGAACGGGTAGAGGTTGACCACCACGAGGTCGATCGCGCCGATATCGTGCGCTTCCATCGCGGCGACATGATCGTCATTGTCGCGCAGAGCGAGCAGGCCGCCATGGACCTTGGGATGCAGCGTCTTCACCCGCCCGTCCATCATCTCGGGAAAACCGGTGAGATCGGACACATCGCGCACTTCCAGCCCCGCCTCGCGCAATGTCCGCGCCGTGCCGCCGGTGCTGATCAGCTCCACTCCGCGCGCAGCCAACGCCTTGCCTAATTCCGCCAAGCCGCTCTTGTCGGACACCGAAAGCAGTGCCCGCTTGATTGCCGTCGATGCCATGACGCTATTCTATCCCATTTTCCTGAAAAGCCAGGAGAACTGGCCTCCGCCGCGCGAGGTCAGGCCCTCGATCACCAGTTGTTCGACCGGATGCGGACGCCCCTCGCCATCTACCCAAAGGCTGTCCTCGCGCGAAAGTTTGACGTTCTCGCCGCCACGCACCGCTTCCTCGCCGGCTTGCCCTCGCAGGCGGAACTGCCACATCTTGCCATCGGCGGTCAGCAGGCTGGCGCCGCGTCCGTCCTCGGCCAGATGCGTCTCGACCCCGCGCCCGAGATGAAAGCGGATGGCAAAGCCGACCTTGCCGCGCTTGCCCTTGCGCGAGGCGGGGATGAGGATGTCCTCGCCGGCCAGCTCGTTGCCGTCATGCGCCAGGCTGAGGATGCGGGTGTGGACGAGACCGTAGCGCGCGGCATAGCCATCATGGCTCGCCTCGATGCGGGTCGCTTCGCGCCGGCTCGAACCGGTGCCGCGCGCGATCATGCGGCGTTCGACCTCGACCGTTTCGACGCCTTTGCCAAGCTGGCCATGAAGCTGGATCGCGGTCGAATTGGCGTCGTCCAGCACCAGCGTGGAATGTGCCGCACTGGCGCGCAGCGGCTGGCCGATATGCGCGGGTACCAGGCCGCCGGCGAGCGCCGCGCCGCCGCAATTGACGACGAGGCGCGCCGGCCCGTCGGACAGTTCGAAAGCCAGCGTCGAGGCGCAGCCGGTGCGCGTGTGGCGGGCGCGCGGGGGCGGGCCGCAATCCATCTGCAGAGTGGTTTGCGCCGCACGAACCCGTTGATAGCCCCAATGCTGCGGCTCGTTCAGCGGGCGGGTACGCACGCCGCTCGCCGCGATCAGGGACGAAAGCCGGTCGGCGGAAATCGCGCCCTGCCCCTGCCAATTGCCGAGCGCCCCGTCGCCATGCCGCAGCGCAAGCAGGGGCGGAACCAGCAATTCGCGCATCGTGTGAAGCGCCTGCGGAGCCTCGCGTCCGGCCGCATCGTAGCAGGCGATGAGATCGGTGAGGACGCGGATCGCATCCATCTGCGCCGCCGGGCAGCGCGACAGCGTGCCGCCGTCTTCCGCCACCAGTTCGCCGAGCGAACGTATGAGCGCCGCCTCGCCATAGAGCCGCCGCGGCCCGCCCGCCGGCAGCAGCAGTCCGGCCGCGGTCACCGCCGCCCAGCCCGCCACCTGGCCCAGTCCCGCACCGTGGCGCACGGTCTTGCGATCTAGCCACGCGGCGGTTTCCTCAATCACCGCGAGCAATCTGGGCTTCAAGGCACCGTCATGCCCGGCGAGCACCAATGGGGCGTGGACCAGCCAGGCCATCAGCCGCAGCCCGGTATGTTCGACATCGCCAGCCGGTCCCTTGACCTTGCCCGGCGCCGGATTGGCGTCGAGCCAAAGGCCGGTGATCCGCTCGGCGATCGGAATACAGTCCTCGCGCGGGGCGCTGGCGGCGAGATCGGCGAGCCAGGTGAAGGAGTGGACGCTGCGCTCGATGCCGGGGCACATCCGCGCATTGCCGCCGAAATCGACCTTGCCGATTGGCAGCTTGACGCCGTGAATGAGGAAGTGGCCCGCCCGCAGCGCGATACCGGCGGCGCGGTCGCCAACCACCGGGCTTTCGACCGTTGCCAGAATGCGCGGCGCAGGTGGACGGCGGAAGGGCGCGGCCAGCGCGTGGCCCGGCACGCCTATGCGATAGGCGAAGCGGATCAGCGCCTCGCCCGGATGGCCGCGCGGCGCGATGACATCGGTCAGCGCCAGCGCGCGCGACGCATCGATAGGTTCGGCAGGAAAGGCGCCTGCGGCATCGGCGGCATCCACAAGCGCACTGTCGCCCGCCTCTTCGCGCAGCGGCTCGGCGCCCTCGTGCAGCGGGATGGCGGACGCATCGCCAGCCCGGTCTTCGACGTCGCCCGCCACCTCGTCCCGAACTCGCGAGGCAGAGGTGCCGGCATCGAATAGCGAGGCCATCACCCCTCTCCCTTCAACGCGCGGATATTGGCGGCATAGGCATCCGCTCCGCCCTTGAAGGTCGCCGAGCCCGCGACCAGCACATCGGCCCCCGCCTCTACGCAGAGCCGGGCGGTGTCGGGGTTCACCCCCCCATCGACCTCCAGATGAATATCGCGGCCGCTTTCCTCGATCATCGCGCGTATTGCGCGGATCTTCTCCAGCTGCGAATGGATGAAGCTTTGCCCCCCGAACCCCGGATTGACGCTCATGACCAGTATCAGGTCGGCGAGGTCCATGAGATTGTCGAGCGCGCTGACCGGAGTGCCCGGATTGAGCACGACGCCCGCTTTCTTGTCCAAATCGCGGATCGATTGCAGCGTGCGATGAATGTGTGGCCCGGCTTCGGGATGGACCGTGATGATGTCCGCGCCGGCCTTGGCAAAGGCTTCGATATACGGATCGACTGGCGCGATCATCAGATGCACGTCGAAGGGTTTGTCCGTATGCGGGCGCAGCGCCTCCACCACCGCCGGCCCGATCGTCAGATTGGGGACGAAATGGCCGTCCATCACGTCGATGTGGATCCAGTCCGCACCCGCTTCGTCGACGGCGCGGACCTCTTCGCCGAGCCGCGCGAAATCGGCGGACAGGATGCTGGGCGAGATGAGCGGCGTGGACACGTGTAGCAACGCTTTCGCTGCGGGAATGGCGCGGGGACTTCGGCGGCGAGCCCTGCGTTTGGTTAATCCCCGCCTTACCCTCTTGGCGAATCGCGCTTCAAGCGGCGGCTGCGCGCTTTTCCCCGAGGACGTGGTATATTGCGTATGCAGTGAACGGGCGGCGGGCCGTGTCGTGACCTAGGCTATGCGGTTGTCTTTGCGCCAATTCAGGCCCAATTCAGCCCGCGACCAGCATAGTTACCGCATATTGTCGCCTGAGAGCGGGCCGTGCTGGCCTGCCAGGATCGGCGCTTTCCCGGACAATTGGACGAGGCAGGATACGATGAATTCGACATCGCGAAATCGCAACGGCGCGCATCTTGCTGCCTTAGGGGCAGCCCTCGCGCTCGGCGCCGGCGCGGTGGCCACGCCCGCGGGCGCGCAGGCGAGTAGCGTGGCCGATTACCGCAACGTGATTGCCAACGATATGCGCAGCTGCGCCCCGGGCAAGGGTCCGGCGGTGCGGGTGACGATCAACGGCATCAAGAATGCCAGCGGCACGGTGCGTGCGCAGGTCTATAACGGGACGCGCGCCGACTGGCTGGAAAGCGGCAAGTGGCTCAACCGGATCGAAATGCCGGCGCGCAGTGGGCGGATGACCGTTTGCCTGCCAGTGCCCGCCTCGGGCAATTACGCGGTGGCGGTGCGCCATGACGTCAACGGCAATGGCAAAACCGATATTCGTACCGACGGCGGCGCGATGTCGAACAATCCGGCGATCAATCTGTTCAATCTCGGCAAGCCGGCGATCGACAAGACCCGCTTCCGCGTCGGTGACGGCGTGAGCGCGATCAATGTCACGATGAAGTATTTCGGCTAGTCGCGTGCATTGTGCCGGCGATGACGGTGCAGCGCGAGGAGGACGCCCGGCGCGGAGAGAAGCGGGTGCTTCTCGCGAAACGGCGTAACCTCGACCGGCATTCCGGTATGGCGCTCGACCTTCCAGGCGGCATAGCGCGCGGCGCCATCGAAGGTGGCGCTTGCCTTGATCAGCCGCGCCGCGTTGAGGGCCTTGCCCAGCCGCCGGCGCCATTCCCACCAGTTCAGGATTCGCCTGCGTTCGCGGCCAGGTAGGCTTGGCGCGATGCGATCGCCATCGCGGCGATGGGCTATGCCGCCCGCCTCTAACGCCAATGGCAGCAACCCGTCGAAATGGCTCCGGTTGACGCTGAGAATGTCGTTCTCGCGCCCGGCCTTTTCGACCCGGAACTCCGCCCGATAGGTCGCGCGAAAGAGGGCGTTCCAATAGTCGTTCGCCCGTCCCGATGGCGGGCCGAGTGCGACGGCAAGGCGCGCGGCGGTGATCGCAGCGGCGGCGATCGCGGCCTCGACCCGCTTGCGCGCGGCCTCATCCGCCGCCCAGACCAACGCGCTGGGCTGAACGAAGCGCGCCCAGATCGTCGTGTCGAGCGTCTCGCCCGACGCGGCCTTGGCGAAGGTGTCGAGCGTCATCGTTGCGATCTTGGCGCGCAGCGTGCCCGCCCCAGCCGTGTCCTCTTCGCGGTAGCTGACCCGAGGCCAGATGCACGCCTCCTCTTCGCCCGGCAGCAGGACGTAGAAATCGAGCACCCCTTCGAGCGACCCGGTGCGCAGGTTCGATCCGTAGAACAGAACCGCACAAGCGCCTGCCTCTTCGCCGAGCGAAGCCGCCAGCCGGGAGACTGCCGGATCGACCTTCGCGCCGAGCGCCTCGGCAATGCGCGCCATGAGCGCGGGAGAATCGGGGTCGGCCATTTTCTCGCGAACGTCGCCGGGAGTGCCGTCAGGGCGTGACGAAGGACAATTCGGGCCCCTGCCCGATGCGATAGGCGCCTGGGGGGAAAGCTTCACCGTCGAGGATGAAACTGTCCTCGATCCGCAGGCTGAATTGCGGCGCGACTTCGCGGTGCAGTCCGCGCTCGCGCATGCGCGCCGGCGTCTTGCCGCGCATTACGTCGACCAGTGCCGGGATCGTGCGCCGGTCGATCTGATCGGCCACCGCGAGCTTAAGTCCCTCGCGCAGATCACCGAAGGGTTTGAGACCGGCGGGCATGCGCTCGAGCGTGGAGGCGAACAGTGTTTGACGCCATTCGGGATCGCCGATTCCGCTATGCGCCATCGGCGTGTCGGTCGCGCCAAGGCCGATCGCCATCTTCGTGCCGCGTCGCCAGGGGTTGGAGCGCGAGGCGAACAGCCACTGGAAAATGCCCATCGCCGCCGCCGCGGCGACGGCAAACGAATTGAAGGCCCCCAGCCGGTGCGCGCTTTGCCCCGCATTGGTCGCGGTGGTGAACGCGCCCGCGCCAAGGATGAAGCCGAGCACTCGGCTGTTATGGCTGCCGCCGATCTGAGTGATGTCGAGCGGTCGGCGCATGACACGCCCGCCCGTGTCGAAGGCGGCGGCGGCATCCTGCAAACTCCAGCCCTGCGGCACGCCGAGATCGACGGTCAGCGCGTTGGTCTTGCCCTTAGGCAGCACCGCGATGGCGGGCCAGTCGTCGCCGAAGATCGGCGCTCCGCTCGAAAGAACGTCGCGCACCGTGCCATCGCCGCCGTTGATGACGAGGAGATCGATCCCCCGCTCGGCGAATTCGGCGAGCGCGGCGGGCAGTTGCGAACGGTCGCCCGGCTTCGAGATATGAACATGCGGAGACATGCCGCAATCGAAATCGCCGGCGCGGTTGCCGTGGCTGCGCGGGTTGTAGATGACGCCGACCCGCGGCGCTTCGCCGGGGGCGCGCATCCGTCTTTCGCCGGCGCGCACAGAGGTCTGTGCCTCCACCAGCGGCAGCTTGCTAAATTGATGGATCGGCGTTGCCATCAGCCTTTTATAGGTTGCGCGCCTTGCAATTGCCATGGGAAGCGGGCGCGTGCGGGGCTTTGTTCGCGCGCCGATGCAGCGGGGTTACAGCCCGTCCCAGCGCCATTGGAGCTGGGTTGGGCCCTCAGCGGCTTACAGTTCGAGCAATTGCTTCCCGCGATTGGCCCCGGTGAACAGCCGCTGCATCGTGCGCGGCGCGTTCTCGAAACCGTGCTGAATATCTTCCTGGTAGCTGAGCTTTCCGTCCTTGACGAAGCCGGCCATCCGCTTGCGGATCGCGGGGAATTCGGCAGCCCAATCGATGACGATGAAACCCTCCATCCGGGCGCGGCGGAAGATCAGGTTGAAGTAGTTCTGCGGCCCCGCCGGCATGTCGCCGGTCTCGTAGCGGCTGATCCCGCCGCACACGACTACGCGCGCCTTCGTCGCGATATGGGCGAGCATGTCATCCAGGATTTTTCCGCCGACATTGTCGAACACGACATCGACGCCGCCGGGGCAATGTTCGCCGATCTTCTTGCGCACATCGTCGTTCTTATAGTCGATCGCGGCGTCGTAGCCCGCTTCCTGGACGAGCCAGCGGCATTTGTCCGCGCCGCCGGCGATGCCAACCGCGCGGCATCCCGATAGTTTGGCGAGTTGTCCGACCACCGAGCCGGTCGCCCCCGCCGCGCCCGAAACGAGCACGGTATCGCCCGCGACCGGTTTGCCGACCTTGAACAGGCCGCAATAGGCGGTCATCCCGGTGGTTCCCAGAACCGACATCATAGCCGTCGGCGGCAATTCGTCGGAAACCGGCGTCAGCTCGCTGCCGTCCGAGACCTGATATTCGGTCCACCCGGTCGAGCCGACGACTACCGTGCCTTTGTCGAACTTGCCGCCGCGGCTCTCGACCACTTCCGAGATCGCCGAACCGCGCATGACGTCGCCGATTTCGGTCGGTGCGACATAATCGGCGATGTTCTCCATCCAGCCCTTCTGCGCCGGATCGAAGGCGAGATAGCGGGTCTTCAGCAGCATTTCGCCCTCACCGGGAGCATCGATCTCGGTCTCGACCAGCTTGAAGTCGTCCTCACGCACCGCGCGGCCGCGGGGCCGTCCGTCGATCAGCCATTGGCGGGATGTTACCATATGTCGTGTCCTATCCGATCTGTCTTTGCGCGCCGTCCCAGAAGGGTTTGCGCAGTTCCTTCTTCAAAATCTTGCCCGAGGGATTGCGCGGCAAATCGTCCACGAAATCCACCGATTTGGGGCATTTGAACCCGGCGATCCGCTCGCGCGCGAAGGCGATCAGCTCCGCCTCGTCCGCCGCGCGCGGCTGGGTCAGCACCACGATCGCCTTGACCGCTTCGCCCCATTTGTCATCCGGCACCCCGATCACCGCGCAATCGCGCACCGCCGCGTGTTCGTGGAGCGCGTTTTCGACCTCGGCGGGATAGATGTTCTCCGCGCCCGAGACGATCATGTCCTTCACCCGGTCGTAGAGATAGAGATAGCCGTCCTCGTCGAGATAGCCCGCATCGCCGGTATGATACCATCCGCCGCGAAACGCCGCTTCGTTGGCTTCGGGAAGGTTGTGATAGCCCCGCATCGTCAGTGGCGAGCGCACGACCACTTCGCCGACCGTGCCGACGGGCACCTCCTCGTCCGCTTCGTCGACGATCCTGAGTTCGACATCGGGATAGGGCCGCCCGCAACCCGCCATGCGCGGCGTGCCATCCGGCGAATGGTCGGTTGGCGGCAGGAAAACGATGGTCCCGCTGGTCTCGGTCGCGCCGTACATCTGCACGAATTGCGCCTGGTGAAAGGCGCGCATCGAGCGGCGCAGAACGTCGGGCGGGATCGGCGAGGCGCCGTAGAGGAGCGCGCGGACCGAGCCGAGATCGGCACCTTTCGCCGCCTCGTGGTTCAGGATCATGTTGAGCACCGCGGGCACCGCGAACAGCTTGGTGATGCCGTGTTCGTCGACCGTGCGAATGATGTCGCCGATATCGGGCTGATCGAGGATCACCGCGGTGCCGCCGCCATTGAGCGTGCTCATGGTCCAGGCGGTGCCGCCGATATGGAACATCGGCATGGCGACCAGCGAAACGTCGCTGGGGCGCCACTGCGCCCAGTCCTGCTCGATCTTGACCCCCTGGCTCATAGCCGCGGCAAGGCTGCCATGGGTCAGCAGCGCGCCCTTGGGATGGCCGGTCGTCCCGCTGGTATAGAGCTGCAGCGCGACGTCGCCAGGCGCCGCGTCGATAGCATGCTCGAGCGGTTCGAAGCTGTCGATCCAGTCGCCGAAGGGCGGCAGGTCGCCGTGCGCGCTATGCGTCGAAAGCGCGATCGCGCCCGACTTCGCGAGCCAGGTCTGTGCCTTGTCGGCGACCGCATCCTGCATCAGCAGCAGCTTCGCATCGGCGTCGCTTAAAATGTAGTCGACCTCGCGGTCGCTGAGCCTCCAGTTGACCGCGACCATGATCGCCCCGACGCGCCAGCTGCCGAGCATGAGCATGACATAGTCGATCGCATTGAGGCCGATATAGGCAACGCGGTCGCCGCGCCCGATCCCGCTGGCGGCAAGGGCTGCGGCGCATTGCCGCGAGACGCGGTCGAGCTCGGCATAGGTGAGCGACGTGTCGCCATGGACCAGCGCGGTCTTGCCCGGGGTTTCGATGGCCCAGCGGGCGGCCATCCCGGTCAGATCCGTGATTACCGCCCCCGCTTCATCCTGCTTCGCGCCTTGAGCCATCAATAGGTGAACTGCAATTCCGCTCCGAACTGGCGCGGCGGGCGGACCCCGGCAAAGGTGAAGAGACCGGCCACCGGCAGCGTCGAATTGATGCCGCGATCGTCGAACAGATTGCGCCCGAACACCGAAAGCCGCACTTCGGAGGGGCCGAGCGGCACGGTGTAGCTCAGCGTCACATCGAGGATTTCTTTGGTGTCCACCGTGCAGCGAACATCATTGGTGACGACCCCGCGCTGCAGGGCGAGCGGATCGGCAACGATGCAGGTCGAATATTCGTCGGTGAAGCGAAAGATGCTGTTCAGCTGCAGCTCGTTATCGCCCACCGGCAGGATATAGTCGAACCCGGCCGACCAGGTGATCGGAGCGGCGCGGCGCAGGTCGAGGCTGGAGACGTCGTCGGGAATAAGATCGCCGTCCACGTCGCGCTCGAAGTTCTGGTAATCGGCGTCGATGATCGAGAGCGAAAAGTTGAAGGTCAGTTGGTCGGTGGGGACAGCCACGACCTCCGCCTCGAAGCCGCGGATCCTCGCCGACGCGGCGTTTTCGACCACCGTTTCCTGCGGATTGAGCGCGGCGAATTCCGGCGCGGTCGCACGGACCAGCTCTTCCTGCTTGTTGTTGTAGTCGGTCTGGTAGAGCGCGAAATTGGTGCGCAGCCGGTTGTCCAGCCAGTCCGCCTTCAATCCGATTTCATAAGCGTCGACCGTCTCCGGCTCGAACGGGCCGAGCGAGGAAGGCGTCGCAGCGCGGCCGTTGAACCCGCCCGAGCGGAAGCCGCGCGAATAGCTCGCATAGACGAGCTTGTCGGGATCGATCTGGAAGTCGATAGCGCCGCGATAGGTAAACTCGTCGAAGCTGACTTCGCCGGAACAATCGTCTTCGGCAAGGCCCAGGAATGTTGCGCACGATCCATCCGGCGTGAAGCCGAAATTGGTGAAGAGCGCTTTCTCGTCGTCGGTGTAGCGCACCCCGCCCGACAGGGTGAGTGCATCGGTGAGCTCGATCTGGACGTCGCCGAAGACGGCGATGCTTTCGGCGGTGCCGGTGGTGAACTGGCGCAGCTGAAGTCCGGCAAAGCCGAGATTGGTCGTCTGGTCGAGATTGTATTCGCTGTCGAAATAATATGCGCCGACGAGCGCATTTAGCCACGGCGTAACGTCGCCGGCCATGCGCACTTCCTGGCTGAACTGTTCGTAATCCTGGACGCGCAGGGTGTCGAAGAAGTCGATCGAGGTCGAATCGAAGTCCTGCCGGACCGATTCCTCGTTGCGCCGCCAGCCGGTGATCGAGGTGAGCGCGAACTCGCCGATATCGACATTGATTTCGCCGGTGAGCGCATCGGTGTCGTTGCGCACCGGCTGCTCGATATTGGAGAACACGGTATAGAGCGCATCGACATCGGAGATCGGGCGATCGCATTCCTCGTCGGGAATGCCGAAGGCGCGTACCGTGCCGACGCCGGGAACGGGCACTTGCAGGCAGATGAGGTCGGTGCCGGTGCGCGAGAGCGAGGCGGTCGAGACCTCGCCTTCCTCACGGCTATGTTCGTAAGTGATGAGCGCCTCGACCGGGCCGCCCAGATTGATCCCCGCGGTCACCCCGGCGGTCCAGATCTCGTAATTGGGCTGTGTGCGATCGAGCGTGACGTTCTCGAGATAGCCTTCGGTGTCGTCGTAGAAGAAGAAGCCCTTGAGCGAGATGAGATCGGCGATTTCCGGCGCGTTGACGACCAGCCTTCCGCGGATGGTCTCGAACTCGGCATAGCCGATCGACGCCTTCACGCCGAAATCGCCGGTGGGGCGGCTGCGGCGGATATTGATCACGCCGCCGATCGTATTGCGCCCGAACAAGGTGCCCTGCGGACCGCGCAGGACTTCGATCGCCTCGAGATCGAAGGCGTCGAGCAATTGGCCGGTATTGGTGCCGATGAAAACCCCGTCGATGACCACGCCGACCGAAGGATCGAAGCTTTTCTCGATATCCTCGAAGGAGATGCCGCGGATGGAGACGGCGGCCGCGCTGGGCCCGGCATTGACCTGGTCGACCACGAGGCCGGGCACCCGACCCTGAAAATCGCGCAGATCGTCGATCGCGGCGGTGTCGAGCGCTTCCTCGTCGAGCGCGGTGACGGCGAGCGGGACGGATTGCAGCGCTTCCTCGCGGCGCTGGGCGGTGACGACGATGGTGCGCAGGCCGCCGTCCTGAATATTGTCGCTATCGTCGTCGCGCGGACTGTCCTGGCCGGTTTCGCTGTTCTCGCTGACAGGCTGCGCGGCCAATGCCGCCGATGGGAGGGCCGTGGCCGCCGCGGTCAGCGCCGCGAGGGAGGTCATATGCCGTGCCGAACGCCCAAAACGCCTATTGATCATCGCTGTTCTCCCCATCCCTCGCAAAATTCCGGGCGGATCCGGGCATTGCGCCTTTTTCATCTTATGTTGCAGCAGACTGCGAGCACGCCCCCAAGCTCTCAAGTGTCAAAAATGACAGTCGCCCGTGCGGGGCGGCCGCTTCATGCCCTTTCGTCATGACGCGAGAGGATCGGCAGGAATGGCTGGAATGCGATGTTGCCGACCTCGCCCCCGGCTCTTGCCGCTATATCGCGCACGAAGCACGCAGCGTGCTGCTTGTGCGTCTGGCCGACGGGGCGCTGCGGGCCTATGACGGGCTGTGCAGCCACGCGCTGCTCCCGCTTGACGGGGCGCGGGTGAGGCGCGGGGCGATCATGTGCCCGCATCATGGCGCGCGGTTCGAATGCGGATCGGGCGACGCTCTCGGTCCGCCGGCAAGCGCGGGGCTGACCCCGCTCGAGCTGAAGGAAGACGACGGCCAAGGGGAGGGCCAGGTGAAGGTGTTGATCGCGTGAGCTTCCGGCTGGACGACAAGGTAATCCTGGTGACGGGCGCCGCCTCGGGTATCGGCGCGGCCACCGCGCGGCTGGTGGCGGAACGCGGCGCGAAGGTCGTGGCGAGCGACCGCGACGCCGAAGGAGCCGAGCGGATCGGCAAGGAGATCGGCGGCCTCGGTATGCCGCACGACGTGACCGAACCCGCCGCCTGGGACGATGCAATTTCCGCCGCGGTGGAGACCTATGGCAGGATCGATGGCCTTTCCGCCAATGCCGGCCACGCCGCGTTCCAGCCGATTGTCGAGCTCGACATGATCCAGTTCCGCGATCTGGTCGCGGTGCAGGTCGAGGCGAGCTTTATCGGCATGCAGAAGGTGGTGGCGCAGATGCGCGCGCAGGCGGGCGGCGAACCGGCGCAGGGCTCGATCGTCCTCACCGGATCGGTCATGGCCAATTGCGTGGCCGAGGGCATCGCCAGCTACGCCACGGTCAAGGCGGCGCTGACGAACATGGCGCGCGCGGTCGGCGTCGAGCTGGGACGCAAGGGCGATTTCATTCGCGTCAATGCGGTGTCGCCCGGACCCGTCGATACCCCGCTGCTGCGCGGCGCGATCGGGCACGAGGCGATGCGCGATCCCGGCGCCTGGAAAGACGTGCCATTGGGAGAGCCCTCCACGCCCGAGGACGTTGCGGAGACCATCGTCTACTTATTGTCCGACGAAGCCAGTTTCGCCACCGCCTCGCAGCTGGTGGTCGATGGCGGATGGAGCCTGACATGAGCGAAGCTCTAGCCATGATCACTGGTGCAACCTCTGGCATAGGCCGTGCCGCCGCCTTGCGCCTGGCACAAGGCGGCTATGCCATCCTCGCCTGTGGGCGCGATGCGGAACGCGGGCGCTTTGTGGTCGAGGCGGTGAAGGACGCTGGAGGACATGCGCATTTCCTGCCCTTCGACGTTACCAGCGAGGAAGAATGGTCCGGCACCGCCGAGCGGGTCCTCGCGGATCATGGCGCACCGCAAGTGCTCGTCAATTGCGCCGGCAGCTTCTTCACCAAGCCGCTGCCCGACACGACGCTGGAAGAATTTCGCCAGCTATGGCGGGTGGACGTCGAATCGGTCGTGCTCGGCACCAAATACGGTTTTCGCATGATGGCTGAAGGGTCGGCCATCGGCAGCATCATCAACGTCTCCTCGCTCGCCGGGCTGATCGGGCTTGAGGATTGCGCCGCCTATTGCGCGGCCAAGGCGGCGGTTACCCATTTCAGCCGCGTCGCCGCGCTCGAGGGGGCGCAGATGGAGCCGAAGGTGCGCGTCAATTCGCTTAATCCGGGCGTCATCTACACCGAGATGATCACCGGCGCCTATGGCGACGGCGATGCGGTGCGCGATTTCGTCAAGGACGGCAATGCGCTGGACCGGGTGGGCACCGCCGAAGACATCGCCAGCGCGGTCGCCTTTCTCGCAGGCTCCGCCTCGCGGATGGTCACGGGCAGCACCCTGCTGGTCGACGGCGGGCGCGGCGCGGTTTGAGCGAGGCAGGAAGGACGCAATACAATGAGCCAGAACCGACAATTCATCCTCAAGCGCCGTCCCGACGGGGAGCCGGTGCCCGAGGATTTCGCCCTCGAAACCGAGACCAGACCGCAAATCGGGGACGGGCAGTTCCTGATCCGCAACCACTATGCCTCGCTCGATCCGGCGATCCGCGGCTGGATGGACGACCGCGAAAGCTACGCCCCGCCCATTCCGCTGGGCGAACCCGTACGCGCGACCACGATCGGCGTGGTCGAGGAAAGCCGGGCCAAAGGATTTGAAGAAGGCATGTGGGTCATGGGATTGAACGGCATCGCCGATTATTCGGTCGCCGAAGCGGGCGGTTTCACTCAGCCGATCGACGCGGACGCCGTACCCAGCGTCACCAACTATCTCTCGCTGTTCGGCGCGGTCGGCATGACTGCCTATTTCGGCTTTCTCGACGTCTGCGAACCGAAGGAGGGCGATACCGTGCTGGTCACCGGGGCGGCGGGCGCGGTCGGCTCGCTGGTAGGGCAGATCGCGAAGATCAAGGGCTGCACCGTCATCGGCATTGCCGGCGGACCGGAAAAATGCGCGCGGCTGACCGAACGCTATGGCTATGACAGCGCGATCGATTATCGCGGCAAGGATTACGAAGCGCTGGTCGCGGCGATCGGCGAGGCGGCACCTGACGGGCTCGACATCATCTTCGAAAATGTCGGCGGCGATATTCTCGATGCCGGCCTTATGAACCTGCGGCTGGGCGCGCGGATCGGGTTGTGCGGTCTTATCAGCGAATACAACTCGCCGCCCGTCGGCGCGCGCAATCTGTGGCAGCTGATCGTCCACCGTGCGCGCATCCAGGGACTGCTGGTACCGGATTATCTTCCGCGGTTTGGCGAAGGCGCGCAAGCGATGGGCGAATGGGCGGCGGCAGGCAAGCTGGTCGTCGACGAGCATATCGACGAGGGCATCGAGAACGCCTTTGACGCTTTCATGCGCCTGTTCGAAGGGTCGAACCAGGGCAAGATGATCCTCAAGATCTGACGGAGGAGCGTGGGCATGACCAGCTTGGAAGGACGCCGCGCGCTCGTCACCGGGGCGGCATCGGGGATAGGCAAGGCGACGGTCGAACGGTTCCGGGCCGCCGGCGTGAAAGTGCTCGCCTGCGACCTGACCGCCGATGGGCTGGCGGGCGATGCCACCGTCGTCGCCGACCTTTCGCAGGCCCAAGCGGTGGACGAGGTCGCGCAGGCGGTGGAGCGGGAGCTGGGCGGGCTTGACTTCCTCGTCAACAATGCCGGCGTCTGCCCGATCGGGACGCTCGATACGTTGACCGACGACCAATGGCAGACGGGCTACGCCGTCAACGTCCTCGCGCCCGCGCGCCTGATCAAGGCGCTGACACCTCATCTGGCGAAATCGGACGAGGCCCGGATCGTCAATATCGGCTCGATCCTGTCGAGCTTCGGCGATGCGGGTCTTTCCGCCTATGCCGCCTCGAAACACGCCATTCTCGGCCTCACCCGCGCGCTCGCGAACGAGCTCGGGCCGCTGGGGATTACGGTCAATTGCGTGCAGCCCGGCTGCATCGTCACCAGTATGACGCGCGACATGCTCGAGGACGAGGCGGCATCCGCCTATTACCGCGACAAATCGCCGCTCGGCCGGCTCGGCCAGCCGGACGACATAGCCGGGGTGATCGCGCTCATCTGCGCGGAGGAAAGCCGTTTCATGACCGGGCAGGGCATCATGGTCGATGGCGGGGTTATGACCCACAGCTGAGACGGCGGGGCGGCTCTTCGCTCCTAACATTTTCGAGTATCGCCAAACCCGCCTCGGCGATGGCATTCCGAACAGCGCATGTCGCGCATTAGCAGCGGATGGGGAGCCATGAACGAAATCGCCGCCACCAAGAGCTTCTTCCATCCTGAAGTGCTGTCGAACCCGTTCGACTTCTACCGCGAACACACGCCTTCGCGGCCCGTCTATTTCGACGAGCCGTCCAAGATGTGGATCGTGATGAGCTACGACCTCGTCGCCGAGGTGACGACGCGGGTGGAGGACTTTTCGAACAATTTCCAGGCGGCCTTGTCGGGCAACCGGGCGGAAACGCCCGAGGTGAAGGCGATCCTCAAACAGGGCTGGCCCCAGGTCGATACGCTGCTGACCGCGGATCCGCCGCGCCACACGCGCTTTCGCAAGCTCGTGAACCTCGCTTTCTCGCTGCCCAAGGTGAACCGGCTCGAAGACCATATTCGCGAGATTTCCGACCGGCTGATCGATGGCTTCATCGACCGCGGCGAAACCGAGTTCGTGTCCGAATATGCCATCCCGCTGCCGATCCGCATGATCGCCGAGCAACTGGGGCTGGAACGCTCGGACGGTCCGGATATCAAGCGCTGGACCGACGCCTTCGTCGATCGCCTCGGCGGAATGATGGACGAGGAGCGCGAGAAGGAAACCGCGCGCGAGGTGGTTGAATTCCAGCATGTCATCATGAAACTCGCCGAGGAACGCCGCAAGCAGCCGCGCGAGGACATTCTCTCCGATCTGGTGAACGCCCGGGTCGATGACGAGCGGCCGCTGGACGAGGCCGAGCTGCTCTCGATCGTCCAGCAATTGATGGTCGCCGGAAACGAGACCACCACCTCCTCGCTCGCCGAGGGGATGGCGCTGCTGGCGCACAACCCGGACGAACTCGCCAAGGTTCAGGCCGACCCCTCGATCATTCCCAACATGGTCGAGGAAGTACTGCGGCTCGCCAGCGCGTCTTCGGGTATCTGGCGGATCGCGACCCAGGATACGCAACTGGGCGGCGAAACCATTCCCAAGGGCGCGATGGTGATGCTGCGCTACCACGCGGCGAACCGCGATCCGGCGAAATACGAGGAACCCGATCGCTTCATCGCCGACCGCAAGAACGCGCGCAAGCACCTCGCCTTCGGCAAGGGCATCCATATGTGCGTGGGCAACATGCTGTCGCGCAAGGAGATGACGGTCACCTTCCAGCAATTGCTGCCGCGGATCGCCGATCTGCGCCTCGCCGACGGGTTCGAGCCCGCCTATCCGCCCAACATGATGCTGCGCGGTCTGACCAAATTGCCGCTGACCTTCGAGAAGGCGCGGTGAATTTCGACTGGACCGAGGATCAGGAGCTGTTCCGCGACACGGTGGAACGCTTCCTGACGGGCCGCGACATTGGTGCCCGGCGCACGCAGCAGGCGTACGAAACCGGGATCGACCGTGCGCGATGGCAGGCGACGGCTGAGCTCGGGCTGACCGCTCTTGCCGTGCCCGAGGACAACGGCGGCCTTGGCGGCGGGATGTTCGACATGATCGGCGTGGCAGAGACCTTCGGGCGCCGCCTGTCCGCCGATCAATGGCTCGAAAACGCCGCCCTGCCCGGATTGCTTGCTGGCTTGGCGGGAGAGGGAGCGGACTGGATAGACGAGATGGTCGCCGGCGAACGGATCGTCGCGGTCGCCTTCGCCGAGCCGGACCGCCGATATGCACTGACCCCGTCGGCAACCGTGCTCAAGCGCCAGGGCGATGGCTATACGCTGAGTGGCACGAAGACGCTCGTACTCGGAGGTATGGCGGCAGACACATTGCTGGTGACCGCGACGATGGACGGAGCGTCGGTGCTGCTCGCCTGCGATGCAGTAAGCGAAGGCGTCGATCGGCGGGGCTATCGTATCGTTGACGGCAGCCTCGCCGCCGAAATCGCCTTTCGCGAGGTCGCGCTGCCGACAAGCGCGATCGTCTCGCGAGACTGGTCCGGGGTCCGCCGCGCCTTCGACCGTGCCGCCCTGCTTGCCGCGGCGGAGCTGGTCGGGCTGGGCGACCGGATGCTCGACGACACGCTTGCCTATGTCCGAGAGCGCGAGCAGTTCGGACAGCCGATCGGCAAGTTCCAGGCGCTGCAGCACCGGCTGGTCGATGCCTATGCGCTGGGCGATCAAAGCCGCTCGATGCTCTACCGCGCCGGGATCGAAGCCGATAAAGCCGATTGCAGCACCGCGATTGCCGGGGCCAAATCGCTCATCGGCGAAAACACCCTCACCATCGGGCGCGATGCGATCCAGATGCATGGCGGCATGGGCACGACCGAGGAGATGGAGGTCGGCCATGCGCACAAACGCTCGCTGCTCCTTGCGCAGCTGTTCGGCGATGCCCGTGCGAACCTTGCGACCTATGCGAAGGAAGCGGCATGAACGCCGCCGCGCGCACTCCTATCGCCGAAAATCTGTGGCGGGGCGAGCCGCCTCAGCTGGTCGGCGGGCGTCACCGGGACAGCGGCGAGGTGGTCTTCCCCGTGCCGCCTGGCGAAGCAGGCGAGGCCTATGAGCGCATCGCCCTGCCGCGCACCGGCAAGCTGTGGTCGTGGACGCGGCAGGATTTCCGCCCCAAATCGCCGCCTTACGCCGGGCCCGAGACATTCACGCCGTTCCTCCTTGGCTATGTCGATCTCGGCAATGTCATCGTCGAAAGCCGCCTCGAAGGAGCCGGGCTCGAAGATCTGCGTCTCGGACAGGCGATGGAACTAATTATCGTTCCCTTCGGCGAGGCACACACCACCTTTGCTTTCCAGCCTGCGGAGGACGCGCGATGACCGACGTGCATATTATCGGCGCAGGCATCCATCCCTTCGGTCGCACCGAAGGTCGTTCGGGCCGCGACCAGGGCGTGTTCGCCGTGCGCGAGGCTTTGGCCGATGCGGGCGTTGCCTGGGAGGATATCGAATACGCCTATGGCGGCTCGTCTTCGGCAGGGAATGCCGACATCATGGTCAACGAGCTCGGCCTCACCGGCGTCCCTTTCATCAATGTCGCAAATGGCTGCGCCACCGGGGGCAGCGCGCTCGCCGCGGCGCGCAATGCGGTGGCGGCGGGGCAATGCGACCTCGCACTCGCGGTCGGCTTCGACAAGCATGAGCGCGGGGCGTTCAATCCCGAGCCGTCCGATTGGGGCTTGCCCGGATGGTATGGCGAAACCGGCATGATGCTGACGACGCAGTTCTTCGCGCTGAAGATCCAGCGTTACATGCAGCGGCACGGGATCAGCCGCGAAACGCTCGCCCGGGTGCCCGAAAAGGCGTTTCGCAACGGCGAGAAGACCCCCCATGCCTGGCGCCGCTCGCCGCTTGATCTGGAAACCATCCTCCATTCGCCGATGGTCAACGATCCGCTGACCAAATATATGTTCTGCTCGCCCGCGGAGGGCGGCGTCGCGCTGGTCATCGCAAGTGAGAAGAAAGCCCGCGAGCTGGGCGCGAAGGGCGTGCGCGTCGCCAGCATCGCGGTGCGCACCCGGCCTCCCGGCAGTTTTGAGGTCTTCGCCCCCTCGATCCGCTCCGAGCCGGGCGGCAAACCCACCGAGCTCGCCTCGCAGGCCGCGTTCGAGGAGGCGGGCGTCGGCCCCGGCGAGATCGACATCGCGCAATTGCAGGACACCGAAAGCGGCGCGGAAATCATGCACATGGCCGAAAACGGCTTTTGCGAAGACGGCAAGCAGGAAGCCTGGATTGCCGAAGGCCGCACCGAGATCGGCGGCGCGCTGCCGGTCAACACCGATGGCGGCTGCCTTGCCTGCGGCGAGCCGATCGGCGCATCGGGCCTGCGCCAGGTTTACGAAAACGTCCAGCAACTGCGTGGGCGTGCGGGCGAGCGGCAGGTGCCGGGAGCCCCCCGCCTGGCCTACAGCCACGTCTACGGCGCGCCGGGCCTGGCCGCGGTCGCGATATTGGAGCGGTAGATGGGCGAATTTGCCGGCAAGGTGGCTCTCATATCGGGCGGCGCCGAGGGGATCGGCGCCGGTACCGCGCGCGCCTTCGTCGAACGCGGCGGCAAAGTGGTGCTGGGCGATGTCCAGGCCGAGAAGGTCGAAGCCCTGGCCGATGAATTGGGCGACAGCGCCACCGCGGTAAAGCTCGACGTCCGCGAGCTCGCCGATTGGGAAGCGGCCGCGGCGCGCGCGCAGGAACAGTTCGGCAAGCTCACCCATCTCTTCAATATCGCCGGCATATCCGAGCCCGGCTCTGCCGCCGAGGTCGATCCGGATAGCTGGCACCGCACAATCGGGATCAATCTCACCGGAACCTTCAACGGCTGCAAGGTCGGCGTGAACGCGATCGAGCAGAGCAGCGAGGCGGGCGCGATCGTCAATGTCGGCTCGATGCTCGGCCTTCGTCCGGGTGCAGATTTTGCCGCCTATTGCGCGTCCAAGGCGGGCGTCGCCGCGCTGTCCCAAACGGTCGCGCTCGATTGCGCGGCACGCGGCCTGCCGATCCGCTGCAACACCGTCCATCCCGGCGCCATCCGCACGCCCATGTTCGAACGCTATCTGGAGGCTCTCCCCGGTTCGCCCGATGAGGTCGAGGCGATGTTCGCCTCCAACCATCCGATGGGCCGCGTCGGCGAGGCGGGCGAAGTGGTCGAAGCGATCCTG
The DNA here is from genome assembly GCF_036351135.1 of Erythrobacter sp. Classification (GTDB taxonomy): domain Bacteria; phylum Pseudomonadota; class Alphaproteobacteria; order Sphingomonadales; family Sphingomonadaceae; genus Erythrobacter. The sequence continues at coordinate 397,207 of NZ_JAZBON010000027.1, read as the reverse complement.
TTCCTCGCGAGCGAGCGCGCGAGCTTCACCACCGGCGTCGACTTCACCGTCGATGGCGGCGGATCGATCAGGAGCTGAGGCGCGAATGGGGCAGAAAAAAACCCGGATCGATGCGCATTTCGTCGCCGCGGGCAAATTTCACGATATCGATTTCGCCCGGCTCGAAGTGCTCAAGCTGCTCGCCGAGCACGACCATGTCCGCACCACCGTCGCCTGCGATTATTCGAACACCGATCGGCTCGCGAATTGCGCCTTCCTGATTACCTATACCTGCGACCTGGTGCCGAGCCCCGAGGAAGTTCGGGTGCTTAAGGCTTTCGTCGAGCGCGGGGGGCGTTGGCTAGCGCTGCACGGGACCAATTCGATCCTGCGTTTCACCGAGGGCGGCGTCGACTGCCCCGAAGACCGGCCGGACATGATGGAAATGCTCGGCAGCCAGTTCAAAGCGCACCCGCCGATCGTCGATCCGTTCCGCGTCGAGATTACCGACCGCGATCACGATGTAACGCGCGGCCTTGACGATTTCGACGTGCTCGACGAGCTCTACCTGATGAAGATGCTGAGCGATGTGCGCACGCTCGCCCAGACGACCTTCACCGGTGAGGCGACCGGTTTCGTCGAGGCCGACTGGCCCGAGACGACGGTTCCGGTGATCTACGAGAAGGAACTTGGCCAAGGCGCCATTCACTACAACGCCTTGGGGCATTGTCGCGGGCATTACGATCTGCCGGGAATGGAGGATTTCTACACCCATCCCGAGAAATGCGCTTGGAATTACCCAGTCTATTACGAATTGCTCCGCCGCGGTATCGTCTGGGCGATGCAGGGCAGCGGCGCACAGCCGGTAAAGGTGGTCTGATGGATATCGACTTCACTCCTCAGGACGAGGCTTTTCGCGAGGAGGTGCGCGCTTTCCTGGACGACAAGCTGTCCGATCGCCTGCGCGACGGGGCGCGGCGCACGCCGGGGGTTTTCGTCGAGCCCGATATCGGCCTCGAATGGCAGCGGATCCTTAATGAAAAGGGCTGGCTGGCGAGCCACTGGCCCGAGGAAGATGGCGGCACCGGGTGGACGCCGGTTCAGCGCTACATCTTCGAGAAGGAATGCGCGCTTGCCGGCGCCCCGGGGCTTTCGGTCCTCGGATTGAAGCTGATCGGTCCGGTCCTGTGTGAATTCGGCACGCCCGAACAGAAAGAGCGCTTCCTCCCGCGCATCCTTTCGGGCGAGGATTACTGGTGCCAGGGCTATTCCGAACCGGGCAGCGGCTCGGACCTCGCATCGCTCAAGACACGCGCTGTGCGCGAGGGCGACGAATACCGGGTGGACGGATCAAAGATCTGGACCACCCATGCCCACTACGCCAACTGGATGTTCTGCCTCGTGCGCACCGACAGCGAGACGAGCCAGCAAAAGGGCATCTCCTTCCTCCTCATCCCGATGGAGCAAGACGGCATATCGGTCACCCCGATCGTCACGCTCGCAGGCGATCACGAGGTCAACCAGGTCTTTCTCGAAGACGCGCGCAGCGACGCGTCCAATCTCGTGGGCGAGGAAGGGCAGGGCTGGACGATCGCCAAGTTCCTGCTCGAAAACGAACGCGGCGGATCGGCCCATGCGCCGCGGCTGCTGGCTGATATCGCGAAATTGCGCCGCCGGCTGGACGAAGAGCCGAGCGGCACCAACGGCGCGCTCGGCCAAGATCCGGTCTGGACCCGCGATCTCGCGAAGCTCAAGCTCAAGGCCGAGGCGCTGGAATTCACCGAACTGCGGATCCTCGCCGAGCTCGCAAAGGGTCGGCGGCCCGGTCCGCAGACCTCGCTGGTCAAACTGGTGGCCGCCAATCTCAGGCAGGACGTCGACACCTTCGCGATGAACCTCGCCGGGCCCGACGGCTTGCAGCTCCCCGCCCAGCGTCCGCTCTACGGCAACGAGGCGCCCGAACCGGTCGGCACGGTCGACGATCAGCTCGCCGCGGGCCGCTATCTCAATTCGCGCGCCTGGACGATTTTTGGCGGTTCGGACGAGGTGCAGAAGAACATCATCGCCAAGACCGTGCTCCGCCTTTGACCCGGCCTGCTCCTACGCGGACCTTACGGCAAGGCCGCATCCCCCTTTCCTTTCGCGCGCGATAGGCATATCGTGACTGGTTGTGGGAGAGGTTGCTCAGCATAGTTTCGTGGCCGACGGCGCAGCGCCGTCCGACGGCCTCATGCTGCGCGAAAGCCGCGAAGCCGACATCCTGAGTCGCGTCACCGTGCGCTGCACCACAGACATTCACGCCGCCGCCGAAGCGCTCCAGCAACTTGCCGAAGAACGTGGGCTGCAAGTCGCGGTGACGCCCGATATCTCGTCCAAGGATCCGATGCTCGACGAGGACGGGACCATCATCAATGGCGAGATCTTCGGCTGGCTCGCCGATGGCGAACGCTGGTGGGAGGATACACGGCTCGCGCTGTCCTCGCCGCTGCCGCGAGCCTGCCGCTATGAGTGCGAGGTTTTCTGGGTCAACGAAAACGGCTTTCATGGGCGCTGGACCAACAGCTATCTCGACGACATGGACCTGCGCGATTTTCGCAAGCGTTCGCTCGTCTCCGCGGCGATCGTGGTGCCGGTGCACCAGCCATTCGGACAGATCGGCGCGGTCAGCTTCACCCCGGTCGATCGCGAGGTCACCGACCTTGCCGATGCCTATGCGCGTCATGCCGATCTGCTCGCGAGCGCCAGCCGCCGGTTCGTCGCTGGCTACACCACCGCGATGCGGCGCACCAACCGGCTGATCCCGTCGGACTGCACCTTGTCGAAGCGCGAGGTGGAATGCCTTCGCTGGGCGGCGCTCGGCAAGACCGACAAGGAAATCAGCATCATCCTCGAGCGCAGCCACGCGACCGTGCGCTATCACGTCAATCGGGCGGGCGAGAAACTGAACTCGGTCAATCGCAGCCAGACGATCTTCAAGGCCGGGCAGCTCGGCTATCTCGGTGCGAGCGACTAGGAAGCGCTTAGGCGAGGCTGCGCACCGGATCGCGGCCGTCCCAATCGCGCGCCGCGTCGCGTATCATGGCAAACACGTCGAGCGCGCCCGAAGCGGGCTGCAACACCTCGACGATGCCACCGGCATGGGGACGCGAGCGCGCGGGGCCGGTATCGGCGTAAAACACCCCGCCATCCTCCCCGACATCTCCGGTCACCAGCACCTCGCTGCCCGCCGCCGCGAAAGCCTCGCGAGCGCGCGCGAGGTCTTCGGTCAGTATGCAGGTGTGATGCACCGCGCCATTGCCCGGCAGCCACGGGTCGCCATAGATCGCGCGGTTGCCCGACAGCCATTCGATCAGCTCGATCTGCATGTCGCCCCAATAGCCGAGCGCCAGCTTGAAACGGCAATCGCAGGGGCTCCCACGATAGGTCATATTGTCGAGCGCCACCTCCTCGATCACGAAGAAAGGCCCGACCCCCATTGCCTGCGTCCAGTGTTCGAGCGCGGCGTCGAAATCTTTGGGCACGAAGGCGAGCTGCATCGGCGTGCCGATGACGGCGGGCAGGCTGGCAGGCATACTTGGCTTGCTGGACATCGGGGGGCCTCTCCAAAGCACTAGTGATCGTCGGGGCGAATCTCTGGCATAGTGCCATCGAAACGCCACTCATGATTTGGAGGAGGACATGGCCGATCGCGATCCGGGCGAGTTGTCCGCCGCCGACCCAGCGTCGAGCCGGCAGGCCAGCGCGCGCGGAATATTGCGCCGATCGCTCTCCCATATCGCCGCCGGGACCACCGACATGGCGCCCGGCCCGATGCCGCTCCACGCATCCGTTTATACCGACGAGGCTCGGTTCGCTGCCGAACGCGAGCGACTGTTCCTTGGCGGACCGATCGTCGCCGGGCTCAGCGGCGATTGCCCGGAAAGCGGCGACATGTTCGTCTTCGACGCCGCCGGGCCTTCGATTATCGTCATGCGGGGCAAAGACGGCATGGTGCGCGCCTTTCGCAACATGTGCACCCATCGCGGGGCGAAGCTGATCGAGGAGGCCGAACCGTGGTCTGGCCGCGGGGCGCGCATCACCTGCCCGTTCCACGCCTGGACCTTCGACAATACAGGCCATCTCATCGCCCAGCCGGGCAAACGCGCCTTTGCCGATTGCGCGATCGGTGCGCGCGACCTGATCGAAGTGCCGTGCGCCGAACATCTTGGCCTGATCTTCGTGCGCGCCTCAGGGTCGGAACCGATCGATGCGGCGACGCATCTGGGCGATTTCGCGCCCGTGCTGGAACAGCTCGAATTGCACCGCGCGGAGCCGGTCAAGAAAGGCGTGCTCGAAGCCGGCTCGAACTGGAAATTCGCGCTCGACACCTATGGTGAGGGCTATCACTTCAAGACCCTTCACGCCTCGACCATCGGCCAGACCCACCACAACGACATGGCGGTGTACGACGCCTTCGCTCCGCATCATCGGATCAGCTTTCCCGATCGCTCGCTCGACGCCCATGCCGAGGCTGACGAGGCCGACTGGCCGCAGACCGAATATGGCGGCGTGCATTACGTCTTTCCCAACACCGTCATCTTCTTCGGCGCGCTCGAACCTGGCAGCTACTTCACGCAGGTCTTCCGCCTGTTCCCCGAGGGCGCCGGACGAACCCGCTGCCAGTTCGCGGTCTACGCGCCCTTCGGCATTACGGATGAAAGCTACCGTGCCACCGTCGAGGCGGCGTATGACGGAACCGCCACGGTAGTCGACGAGGAGGATTACCGCGTCGCCTCCCACGCGCAAACCAATCTCGACCATGCACCCGAGGATTTCAGCGTCGTACTCGGCGCGAACGAAATCGCCCTGCAGAACATCCACCGCAGCATCGCCGAGGCCATCGGCATGCCCCTGCCGGAGGCGCGAAGCGCGTGAATATTCAAAGAAGGATGAAGCGATGAACGACCCCCGCAAGCCGCAGCGCGATGACCGCTGCCCCTCGATCAGCGTCGATGAGATACTCGATCTCGACACCAAGGAGGTACCGCCCGAAGTGCGCGAAGACAATTGGCGCGATGTCGGCACCGCGCCGGTCTCCGCCAGCCGCTACACCTCGGCCGAATTCTTCGAGGCGGAAAAGGCGAAGATGTGGCCAAATGTCTGGCAGATGGTCGCGCGCGAAGAAGAGCTGCCCGATCCCGGCGATTACGTGGTCTATAACAATGTCGGGCGATCCTATCTCGTCGTACGGCAGAAGGACGGGTCGGTCCGCGCATTCCACAATGTCTGTCTGCATCGCGGGCGCAAGCTGCGCACCGAAAGCGGCGCAGCGCAGGATTTCCAATGCCCGTTCCACGCCTTCGCCTGGAACATCGACGGCAGCCTCAAGCACATTCCGTGTCAGTGGGACTTCAAGCATCTCGAAGATAGGGACATGACGCTGCCTGAATTGCGCGTCGAGCGCTGGCAGGGTTTCATCTTCACCACCGAGAGCGAGGATCAGGTTTCCTTCGAGGAATACATCACCTCCGACGTCTACAACAATTTCAAGCGCTGGCGGCTCGACGAATGCTACACCGCGCTGTGGGTGGGCAAGGTCATCAATGCCAACTGGAAGGCGGTCAGCGAGGCTTTTATGGAAGCGTGGCATTCGATCGTCACGCATCCGCAGATCCTGCCCTATACCGGCGATGCGAATACGCGCTATTCGATGTGGGGCGATCATGCGAACCTGGCGCTGACCCCGTTCGGGATGCCGAGCCCGCATCTCGAAGCGCAGGGCCTTTCCGAACAGGACATCATGAACGCCTTCAACCGCACCAGCGGACGCGCGGCGAGCACCGATAAGGGCACGCTGGAAGCGAACGAAACCGCGCGCCGCGTGATGGCGGCGAACAACCGCGTGAAGTTCCTCGAAGAGCTCGGCTATGACAGTTCGGACGCCTCGGACAGCGAGATGCTCGATGCCTTCACCTACAACCTCTTCCCCAACCTCTCGCCCTGGGGCGGGTTCGCGCCCAATGTCTGCTATCGCTGGCGCCCGTGGCCCGATCAGCACGCGACCTTGATGGAAGTGCGCCTGCTCGGGCGCAAACCCAAAGGCGAGCCGATGCCCGAAGCCGCCGAAATGCGCTTCCTCACCGAGGACGAACCTTGGGCGACGGTCAAGGATTGGGGCGCGCTCGGCGAAGTGTTCGATCAGGACATGGAAAACCTGCCCTATGTCCAGGAAGGTCTGATCGCCTCGGTGAACGACCGCGTCGAATTCGGCGCCTATCAGGAAGGCCGCATCCGCCAGTTCCACCAGACGATGGACAAATATCTCGAAGGCAAGCTGCCTTGAGCCTTACCAGCGCGGCGGAAGACCGACTTGCCATTCGCAATCTCGTCGAAACCTATGCCGATGCCGTGTTCCGCCGCGACGCCGAAAGCTGGATCGCCTGCTGGTCGCGCGAACCGACATGGAACCTCGCCGGCACCGTGATCGAGGGGCGCGAGACTGTGCTCGGCGCATGGCAGCAGGCGATGGCGGGCTTCGCCTTCGTCGCTTTTTTCAGCCAGATCGGCCGCATCGAGGTCAGCGGCGATGACGCGTCGCTGCGGCTCTACACCCACGAATTTCTCGAGAAGCAGGACGGCGAAAGGCAGCGCGTGCTCGGTCAGTACGATGATAAACTCGTTCGGGAAGACGGTGCATGGCGCTTTGCGACCCGCACGTTCACGATCAACAAGGAGTGGCCGGCATGAGCACCATCGTCGTTGCAGGAGAGGTCGATTTCGCGCCCGAGAAGCGCGACCGCGCACTCGAAGGGGCAAAGCCGCTGATCGACATGGCGCTCGCCGAACGGGGCTGCAAGCACTACGCCTGGACACTCGATCCGCACGATGCGGGGCGCATTCATGTATTCGAGGAATGGGAGAGCGCCGAGGATCTGCAAGCGCATCTCGAAGCCGCGCCCTACCAGAAAATGCTCGCGCATCTGTCGGGCTTCGACATCCTGAAAGCCGACACCCGCAAATATCGCGTCGAATGTCAGGAACCCGTCTATGGCGCCGACGGCGTGGCTACCGCGCGGTTCGCCGTGGACGGAGCGCCTGAATGACCGACCTTTCGGACAAGACCGCCATCGTCGTAGGCGCCGCCGGACGCGGCAATATGGGGCAGGCGATCGCGCGGCGCCTCACCGAGGCCGGGGCGCATTGCGTAGTCGCGGGGCGGCACGAAGATGCGCTCAGCGAACTGGCAAGGGAGATCGGCGGAACGCCCGTAATTTGCGACTTCGAAGACAAGGCATCGATCGACGCGCTGTTCGACCGGGCGAAGGAGGTGGCGGGTTCCAAGGGTGGCCATGTCGATGTCGCGGTCAATTGCACCGGTTGGGGCCTGATGAAAGGCTGGACCGAAATCGAGGACAGCGAATTGAAGCGTATCACCGCGCTGCAATTCGTCGGCGTTCACCACTTCCTCGCAGCGGCCCTGCGAGTGATGGGAACCGAGCATGGCGGGCGCGGGGGCAGTATCGTCAACATCTCGTCGGCCACCACGCAGGTGCCGATCTTCGATCATGCCGCCTATATCGGCACCAAGGCCGGGGCGGAGGCGCTGATCCGCTGCTTTGCCAACCAGTACGGCGCGCAAGGGCTGCGGGCGAACACCGTGTCGCCGGGCTTGACCGACACGCCGATGACGGCGGACGCCATGGCCGCGCCCGGTCTCAAAGAGGCGTTCGAAAAGGAATATCCGCTCGGCCGCATCAATACGAGCGAGGACATCGCACATGCCGTATTATGGCTGGCGGATGAGGGGACGTTCCTGACGGGGCAAAATCTGCAGGCCAATGGCGGGCTGACCTTACGCCGCAATCCCACGCAGGATGAGATCGGCGCCTCGATCGCGGCGCATTCGAGCTAGGATATTCCGGCTACTCGCCGAGCGCTTCCAGCAGGGCGGCGGTGTCGAAATAGTGGATGCGCATTTCGGCGAGCTTGCCGCCTTCCATGCGGCTGACCTCGGTCACGTGGGTCGCGATCCGCCGCCCGGTGGAGCGCGCGGTCATGGCGAAGCTCAGCACCGCGACCGCATGGTCCCCCCCTTGCGTGATGGCTTCGACGACAACTTCCGGATCCTCCCAGTACTCCATCACATGGGCGTAAAGTCGGCGCAAAGCGTCGCGCCCGCGCCATTCGCCACCATAGGGCAGCGAGGCGGGCTCATGGATCACGAGGTCGTCGGAAAAATGGGGCTCAATCACGTCCCATTCACCGCGCCCCGCATGGGCGAAAATGAGCCGGACAAGCTCCCCCGGCGAGGGCGCGTTCACTCGATCGACCCGATAACGTCGCCGATCTTGTATTGCTTGCCTTCCTCGCCCGTCGTGCGAATTACGCCCGAGCTTTGCGCCTCGATCTCGCTCGTCGATTTGTCGGTTTCGACGGTGTAGATCACCTCGCCCTTCTCGACCCGCTCGCCGTCGCCATACATCCATTCGAGCAAGGTCACTTCGGTGATGCTCATTCCGAGCTTGGGCACCTTGATGTCCTCTGCCATCAGCGGCTCCAGTCCATGACCTTGCGCACGGCGGCGGCGATATCCTCTTTCTTGGGGATCCACTCCTGTTCGAGCGCATTGGCCATCGGCACGGCGGAGAAGGTGCCCCCGATCCGCTGCACCGGCGCCTTGAGGTCGTCGAACATCTCTTCGGTAATGCGTGCGGCGATCTCCGCGCCGGTCCCGAACGAGCGCACCGCTTCGTGCAGGATGACGGCTCGGCCCGTCTTGCGCACCGAAGCCATCACCGTCTCTTCGTCATAGGGCGCGATGGTGCGCAGATCGATCACCTCGACCGATATGCCGTCCTCTTCCAGCTGCCCCGCAACCTCGAGCGCGTCGAGCACGGTGCGGCCATAGGTGACGATCGTGCAGTCGCTGCCCTCGCGCGCGACCGCCGCCTTGCCGATAGGGACGCGGTGATCCGTGCCCGGATCTTCGGATTTGAGGCCGTAGCACAGGATGTTCTCAATGAAGATGACGGGATCGTTGTATTCGATCGCCGAGCGCATCAGGCCCTTCGCATCCGCGGCATTGGAGGGGGTGACGACAGTCATGCCCGGAACATGCGCGAACCAGGCTTCGAGCATGTCCGAATGCTGCCCGCCGAAGCCGACGCCGACCCCGGTGGTGGTGCGGATGACGAGCGGCACGTTGGTCTGCCCGCCCGACATGAAACGCAGTTTGGCGGCGTGATTGACGATCTGGTCCATCGCGACCGCGACGAAGTTCATCAACATGATCTCCGCGATGGGCCGCATGCCCGTGAGCGCTGCGCCCACCGCCGCGCCGACGATCGCCTGTTCGGAGATCGGGGTCGCGCGAATGCGGTCTTCGCCGTATTTCTCGGTCAGGCCGGCGGAAACCTTGAACACTCCGCCGCCCTGTTTCGCGCCGACATCCTCGCCGAGCAGGATGACGCCTTCATCGGCGGCCATCGCCTCGTCGATCGCCTGGTTCAGCGCCTGCGTCATGGTGATCTCGCTCATGCCGGGATCTCCTTCTCGAACACATCGCGGCGCAGTTCCTCCGCGCCCGGCATCGGGCTGTCGAAGGCGAAATCGCTCGCCCTCTCGATCTCGGCGTCGATCTCCGCGACGATTGTGTCGAGCTCGTCCTCGCTGAACTGGTGATCGAGCATCGCCTGGCGCAGCTTGGGCAGCGGGTCTTCCGCCTTCATCTCGGCAAGGTGCTCTTCGGGCATGTAGGAGAAATCGGCGCCGAAGAAATGCCCCATCATCCGGTAGCACATCGCCTCGATCAGGGTCGGCCCTTCGCCGCTGCGCGCCCGCTCGACCGCTTCGCGCGCGGCTTCGTACATCGCCTCGACATCGTTGCCGTCGACCTGAACGCCCTTCATCCCGTAGCTGTCGGCGCGCCTGGCGACGTTTTCAACGCGGGTGTGATCGGCAAAGGCGGTGTGTTCGCCATAGCGATTGTTCTGGCAGAAGAAGATCACCGGCAGCTTGTAGAGCGCGGCCATGTTCATCGCTTCGTGAAAGGCGCCGATATTGCTCGCCCCGTCGCCGAAACAGGCGACCGTCACACGCCCGTCCTTGCGGTTTTGCGAGGACATGGCGAGCCCGTTGGCGATCGGCAGACCCGATCCGACCACGCCGGTCGTCACCATCACCCCGGTTTCGGGATGGGTGATATGCATCGAGCCGCCCTTGCCCTTGCAGGTGCCCGCCTCGCGCCCGATGATTTCCGCCATCAACTTGTCGAGCGGCACGCCCTTGGCGATCTGATCGTGCTGTCCGCGATAAGTCGTGACGATGTAGTCGTCGTCATTCAGCGCCGCCATCATCGCCGCAGAAACCAGCTCCTGTCCGCGCACCGTGTAATAGACCACGGCGAGCTTGCCGCTGGTCAGCAGCGAGCGCATTTTCTCGTCGAACCGCGCGACTTTCATCGTGCGTTTGTAGATGTCGAGCAATTTGTCGCGGGAGAGGGCCATCGAATTCGCTCCTAGCTGTCCATTCCGTTCTGGGGGTCGGCGCTGATACCGGCGCTGTCGCGGGCTGCGACGCGCTCGTGCCAGGCCTTTAGTCGGGTGTTCTCATCGGGGATCGGCTGGCCGACCTGCGCGCCGAAATCAGTGAACGCGAATAGCAGGATGTCGGCGAGGCTGAAGCGATCGCCGCACAGATAATTGCCCTCGCCGATCATTTCCTCGAGCTTGCCGAGGCCGAAGCGGCCTTGCGCCTTCATGCTCTCGGCGGCGTCGGGGAAACAGGCGACGCGATCCTTGAACAGGCCCAGCCCCTCGGCGCCGCGAAAGCCGATCACCATCGGCACCACCACCTGCTGATCGACGAAACGGGTGGTCATTCGCGTCTGGGCGCGCGTCGCGGGATCGGTGCCGAGAAGGTCGCTGGGGCCGTTCACATCGTCGAGATATTCGCAGATCGCTACGCTCTCCGCGATCACCGTCCCGTCACTAAGTTCGAGCGCGGGGGTGTGGCCAACCGGATTCTTCGCCAGATAGTCCGGCTGTCGGTTCTCGCCCTTCAGAATATCGACGAAGCGGCGCGGCACCTTCTGCCCGGTTTCCGCCAGATACATGGTGACGACCCGCGGATTGGGCCCGACCGATTGGTAGAGGAGCATGGGGCGGCGGCCTAGAACTGGACGCGCTGGGTGAAGCCGCCATCGACGACGATGTTCGATCCGGTCATGTAGGGACAGGCTGGACTGGCGACGAAGACGATCGCGTTGGCCACCTCCTGCGGATTGCCGAACCGGCCCATCGGCATCTTCGAAAGCGTGCCTTCGTAGAGCTCGAGCATGCCGCCCTTGATCATCTCCCAATTGCCGCCGGGATATTCGATCGCGCCGGGCGTCACCGTGTTTACCCGGATCCCCTGTCCGGCCATCGCCTGGCTCAGCTGCGAAGCATAGGTGATGAGCGCGGCCTTGAGGGCGTTGAAGGCCTGCGGGGCGATGAAGGTTTCGAGCGCCGCGGTCGAGGACATGAAGACCACCGAGCCCGCATCGCTCGCTTCCAGCTTGGGGGTGAGCACTTCGAGCGCGTTGACCGCGCCCATGATGTCCATGTCGAGCCCCTGCTGCCAGTCGCCGGTGCCTCCGGTGCCGGAGGACGACGCGGTGTGGACGAAGATATCGCAGCCGCCCAGCGTATCGGCGGCGTTCGAGAGCCAGGATTTGTAGGCGTCTGCGCCATCGGCCATGTCGAACACCTCGCCATGGACGCGGCCCGAGCCCGCGGCATCGATCTCGGACTTCGCGGCCTCGATCTTGTCGTCCTTGCGGCTGAAGAAGGCGACATCCGCGCCCTCGGCGGCGAAGGTCTTGAGCGCCGCCAGGCCGAGCCCGTGTGCGCCGCCGTTCATGATGACTTTCTTGCCTGCCAGTCCGAGATCCATCGTCCACCTCTTCGCCCGATTTCGTTGACCAGCAGTGCTAGGCGAAGCGCCGTGGGCGCGACATTCGCAAAATTGGTAAGGGTAACGCGGTCGACCAGACCAAATGTCGATGTAGGCGGGCGATCGTGCCTTCGGACAAACGGGCGAGAACCCCCGGTCGCGGCGGGGACGATGGCAGGCCGGCATGGCTGGCGAAATCCTCAAGCGGCGGGCGCCCGCATGTGATCTTCAGAAAAATCCGTTCGTCGTCAGTGCCCGCACGGTGCATCGCCATCGTCAATTCGTTGACATGCATGACGACGTGGCTGTTGATCGAGGTCAGATTGATCACTTCAATCAAGCGCGCCGCCCGCACTCGGGTGCGGACCTCTTCTAAGGCTGATGCATTGGTGGGTCTAAAGGAGACGCTCATGACCACGCTCTATACTATGCCCGGCACGTGCTCGCTTGCGTGCAACATCGCTGTGGCTTGGCTCGATGCACCGGTAGAAATCCATAATCTGGCATACGGGGATCATCAGAAGGACGAGTACCTCGCCATCAATCCCAAGGGTCAGGTTCCCGCGCTCAAATTCGATGACGGCAATGTCTTGACCGAGCTCGCGGCGATTATGGCCTGGCTTGGTGCAGAGCATGGCGGAGAAGGGTACGCCCGGGACAAGAAGCTCGGCTATCGCGAGGCAGAAGCTCTGGCCTACATGACCAGCGAAATACATGCCGCCTACGGTCCGCACTTTGCCGCGAAGCGGTTTGCCGAAAGCGAAAGTGCGCAAGAAGAAGTGAAACAGGCCACATATCGAACGCTAGGCGATCACTATCAGCGTCTCGAAGACAACCTGAGCTCAACAGACGGCGAATTCTATCTCGGCAAGCGCAGCTTCGCAGATGCGTTTCTCTATGTGCTCACCCGATGGATCGACCAAACGCCCCTTGCAATCGACGATTATCCGAACCTGAAGGCGCATCGCGCGCGCATGGAACGGGACGATGATGTGCGCAAAGCGCTCAAGCGGCAGGACATGGAAGCCGTCGGCTAGCGCCTCCTGCGAGACATGATGTCGCAGGTCCACTTCCGCCAGGTCAGAGATCGACCGGGTTTCGTTGGCTCAAACCCACGTTCTTCTGGTCCGGTCCAAACCAGGTTAGATGACGTACCGCGATAAGGTCCGACGAAATGCGATCAAACAAGAGCACGAGCATTCCCCAGTGCGATTTGCGCTAAGTTATTTGCGAACTACCTCGCGCAGCATGAAGGTCACAGGCGGGCAATTGCCGTGACTGCTCGATCCGATGACCGCGAAGCCGTGCCTCTCGTAGAACGCAATATTTCTCGGATTGGGGGTCTCGAGATAGGTGGGCAATCCGTCGCGGTCGACGATGAGGCTGCAGGCTGCGTCAAGGCGGAAAAGGGTAGGTGAGATCATGATCGGTTATCCTCTCTTCCGGGCTTCAAACCGGCTTGCGAAACGTCAGCAGGGCTCCGAGTTTGCTTGATGCGCCGTCGTAGAAACCCGCCTCTTCCGTCCATTCGCGAGGATTGCGAAACGTCCCGAAAAGCATGTCGATCAGCGGGAAGTCGCAATAGTTGAAGGCATGGACGCCGCGCTCGTGATGAACGGCATGGCTCTCCGGCCGGACGATCAGAAAGCCGATCCAACGCGGCGTCCTGAGATTGGAGTGCTGGAACATCGCCAATGCGGTTACGAACACCGCCACGACAAAGCCTGCTTCGCCGCTGATGCCGACGCCAAGGATGAGCGCAAGACTGCCGATAAAGGCCCATCCCACCATGTCGAGCGGGTGGAAGTAGAACGCGCCCCACAGATCGACGCGCTCGGCGCTGTGATGCGTCTGGTGGAAAACGCGCCAGAGCAGGTCGGAATTGTGCATCGAGCGGTGCCAGACATAAATGCCCAGTTGCAACGCGCCGAAGCCGAGCGCGATTTGCGCGACGAAGGGAAGACCGGTCGCATCGAGTAACTGGTACTGGCCAAGAAAACCGTCCCATGCGAGCGGCGCAAAGGTCGCTACTGCAAAATAGAGCACGGTGAAGGCAAAGCCCTTCAACCGCCATCGCGGGACGAGCGGAAAAGCTCTTGCGGAGGCGGGCGCTTCCAGTAGCGCGAACGTGCCGAAGAGGCCGATTGAAATCCAGTGATAAGCGGTCATGATCGATCTTTCAGGGTCGAGTGAAGCGGCGCGGGACCGGTATCGGCCCGCGCGCTCGTTTCACTTTCGGGGACAAAAACCGGCCCGGAAGGCCCGGGTCGCAAGGGGAGATATTGACCTTCCGGGCCGGCGCTTGCAGCCGGGTCAGCTCCTGCAAACGTAGTAGGCGTTCTGCATGTCGTGCTCGAGGCGGTGCGTGACGACTTCGGAGAAGCCGGCTTTCGCAAACAGCTCCAGCGCCTTCTCCTCGCCCCACGCCGCACCAAGGCCGATCCCGCCCTGTGCGAGGCTGACGGTCATGCAATGCATGAGGCTGATCGTGTAGATGAAGGGGGCGAGCGGATGATCGCGGTTGTCGCCGACATCGGTGTGCGCCCAGATATCCTGGCCGATGTAAACGCCATCCTTCCGCATGGCGCGGCGAATGTTTTCGAGCAGCTTCAGGGGGTGAGGCTGATCGTGGATCGCATCGAAGGTGAAGATCAGGTCGAACGCGTCTTTATCCCTCATCCGCATGCAATCGAGCACCTCGAAGCGCAGATTGGGAAGATCGGCCGCCTTCTCGCGCGCCGACGTGATTGCCTCGTTCGACAGGTCGTATCCGGTGAAGCGACTGTTCGGAAAGCGCTGGGCGTAAACGCGCAATTGTCGCCCGCGACCGCACCCGACATCGAGCACATCGATCCCTTCCTCCAGACGCTCGACGAGACCCGGTACCAGCACCAGTGTCGCATCGGCGTCGAAGGTCAGCTTGCCCTCTTCCTCCATAACATCGTGAAATCGTGGGTAGGCGCTGTAGGACACGCCGCCGCCCTTGCTGAAGCAGCGCACGATTTCGCTTTCCACCGGCGCTAGCACGCCGACCCATTGCATCATGCTGGTCATGCTGCCGGCAGGCGCGTCCTCGCCCAGGAATAGCGCATGCTCTTCCGGCAGGCTGTAGCGGCCTTCGCCATCGACATGGGTGATGCCAGCGGTGGTAACCGCGCCGAACCATTCGGCGAGATAGCGCTCCTGAAGACCGAGGCGCTGCGACCACTCTGCGGGAGTAAGCGCGTCGCCGCCCCGCATCGCGTCGAACAGACCGAGGCGATGGCCGATGGAAAGCGACATGGCGGTCGAGGCCTTGTTGATGGTGTCGAGGAGCCCCGCCGCGAAGGGCGGGAGCTCCGACTGGTCGGCATATTCGTCGACGACTTTGCTATGGGCTAGGCACATGGGAATTTCCTCTGCTGGATTGGCTTACGCAAACATGGTGCTGGCGTCGGCGAGCCGTGTGATCGAGATGAAGAACACGATTTCGGCAGTGCAGATCGCCGCGATGGCTATTCCGAAGAATTTATCAGACATTGCTTTTCCTTTTTCGATGCTGGCTTTTTCGCGGCACCGCGTGGAAGCGATCGTGGGAACGCGCGTGGTATTGCGCGGGCCAAGCGTGGTATTGGCGTGGTGATCGTTGGAGGGAGCGCCCCGTGGCGACTCGAATCGAGATTGGCAAGGACGTGCGCGTTCTGCGCGACGGGCGAGAGATCGAGCTGCCGAAATCGCGCAAGGCTCGTGCCCTTCTCGCCTATCTCGCCTTGCAAGATCGCCCCGTTCATCGCTCTCGGCTCAGCGAGATGTTCTGGGAACGCGCGGCCGATCCACGCGGGGGGCTGCGCTGGGCGTTGACGCGGCTGCGCAAGGTTCTGGGACCGGACGAGAACTGGCTGCGAGCCGACCAGGCCACGGTGTGGCTGGACGTCCCGGTGGACAATCTCGTCTTTCCGGACGAGGATCGCGAGCGTCTTTTGCTGGCGACAGAGACGGGCGAGCACGATGCCTATGCCGCATGGTTGGTTACGCTGCGCGAAAAGCCAAGAAATGCAGCGACAGGCGCGCCCGATGATCCGTCAAGCAAGTGTGAAACGCAGCTCCGCCAGACCATACGCTACACCACCGCGGAAGATGGCACGCGCATCGCCTATGCCGCGATGGGCGAAGGACGTCCGGTTCTGAAGGCCGCGAACTGGCTGACGCATCTCGATGCGGAGCTGGAAATCCCCGCATGGTCCGGTTTCACCATCGAACTGGCGCGCCGCTACCGCCTCTACCGCTATGACGAACGGGGCAACGGTCTTAGCGACTGGAAGGTCGAGGACCTGAGCTTCGAAGCCTTCGTCAGCGATCTCGAATGCGTAGTCCAAGCTTTGGGGCTCGAACGCTTTCCGTTGATCGGCATCAGTCAGGGCGCCTCGGTCTCCATTGAATATGCCGCGCGTCACCCGGAGCAGGTCAGTGGGCTCGTCCTCATCGGAGGATATCCCGCCGGGTGGCGGTTTCATACCAATCCCGAATTGCTGGCCCGGCGCGAAGCGGAAATGACACTTGTGCGGCACGGATGGGGCGACAACTCGCCGGCCTATCGACAGATCTTTTCGCACAGCTTCTTTCCCGAAGCCGATAGCGCCACGCTCGATCGCTTCAACGAATTTCAGCGTCAGACGACCTCGGCGGAGAATGCCGCGCGGTTCATCGACACCTTCGGCGATATCGATGTGCGAGGGCGATTGTTTCAAATTCAGACGCCGACGCTCGTGCTCCACAGCCGCGATGACGAGCGCATTGCGGCGAGTGTCGGAGCCGACTTGGCAGCCAGCATGCCAAATGCGGAGCTGCAAACCCTGCCTTCCCGCAGCCACTTGCCGCATCCGGGCGAAGCCGCCTTCGACATGATGATCGAGGAAGTCGAAGCCTTTTTGGAGCGGATAAGCTGACATCGGGAGTATCGACGAGGTCGGTGAGGCGATGCGCCCCATCGCGCTCCGCGCAATCCTGTTTTCCGCCCAACATGAACTTTCGCGCGCCCGCTGCGTTGAAGGTGACATGCATATTATCGAAGACCAATTCGAAGCTGCCGGCCCTGCGTGGAACACCGTCATATCCGGCGGGCCGGTAACAGCGACGGCCATTCACGCCGGCCATATCGTGCGCAGCGAGCTCGAGCCGCATCTCGCCATCGACGAGGAAGGGCGGCGGCGCGAGGAAGATCCGCTGACGGATTTCTTCCTCAATCTTGCCGACAATGTCGTGCGGGTGAACCGTTCGCGTTTCGAATGCGACGTAAACCGCCCGCGCGACAAGTGCATCAGCGACGATCCGGAAGACACTTGGGGGCTGAAAATCTGGAAAGACGATCTGCCGGATTTGCTGAAGGAGAACTCGCGCAAGCTGCACGACCGTTTTTATACCGAGATGCGCGCGATGTTCGACGACCTGCTCGAACAACACAAACACATCCTCGTGCTCGATCTGCACAGCTATAACCATATGCGCGATGGCCCCGACGCGCCGCCGGCTCCTGAAAAGGACAACCCCGACATCGATATCGGCGCGACCACGCTGGACAAGGGCGTGTTTGGCGATGTGCTGTCCGCCCTTTCCAATGGCCTGACCCGTGTGCCGGTGCGCGGTCGCAAGCCGCAGGTCGCCGAGAATATCCGCTATCCCGACGGCGGCAATTTTCCCGAATGGCTGCACGAGATTTATCCGGATCGCGCATGCGTCATCACTTTGGAATACAAGAAGATATTCATGAATGAATGGACCGGCACACTCGATATCGGGGCGGTGCAGGATCTGCGGACCGGACTGATGCACGCGTTGGGAGCAGCGCGCGAACAATTGGCGAGGCTCGAGGGATGAGCGACACCGTTACCTTCACCGAAGAAGCACGCGAAACCGATCAAGCACTGGCGCAGATCGACCACGAGATCGACTGGCTCGCGCTGTTGACGCCGACCAATCTGGACACGGTCGAAGCGGGCTTTCGCGACTCCGGCTGGCGCACCATGCCCGAGCTTGCCTATCCGGATCTGCCCGATGATTTCGACAGCTTGCGCGACCGACTGCTCGGCTTGAAAGTCCGCGGACTTGGCAACACCGACATCGAGGCGCTGGTGCTCGAGAAGCAGCGCGAACTCGACCGGCAGATCCAGCTGGTGCGACTACGCGGGCGGTCCGGCTTCACGATGGCGGCAATCGACATGTTCGGAAATGTCGATGCACGTCTGTTGGAGGCGGCCGAGAAAGTACTCGCAAATGTCCCGGTGGAGGATCGGGTAGACGCGCCGCTGGTCGACGCGCAACACTTCATGGCGGCTGCGCGCGAGGAAATGCAGCGTTATCGCCATCGCGACGAGCGCTTCGATTTCGCGGTTGTCGAGGAAAAGATTCCGGGCACCCACCTGTTCACCTCCGCGGGCAATCTGCATGTTGCGTTCGACTACGAATGCCCCGAAACCCGCGTCTACCCGCTGATCCAGCACGAAATCGGTGTCCATAGCGTCACCCGTTTCAACGGCAGCCTCCAGCCGCTCACGATGCTCGAGGGCGGGTTGGCCGATTACGACGACCTCCAAGAAGGGTTGGCGGTACTGGCTGAATATCTGTGCGGCGATATGCCGCCCTCACGCCTGCGGGTTCTGGCTGCACGCGTGGTCGCCGCGCGCATGGCGATAGACGGGTGCAGCGCCGCCGATATCTTTGCCGCCATGCATGAGGAGCACAGTCTGAACGAGGACATTGCCTTCGATACGACGGTGCGCGCCCTGCGCGGTGGCGGAATGACGAAGGACGCGCTCTATCTCGACGGGCTGATCGACGTGCTCGCCTATCTGCGGGCCGGCGGCGATGTCGAATTTCTGTTCATCGGCAAGTTCGCGTTCAAACAGCGCGCCGTCCTGCAACACCTGCTCGATGCCGGATTTCTCAAACCGCCCGCGCTGATGCCGGATATCTTTACCGGCGAAGAGGGTCGTCAGCGCCTCGCCGACCTGCGCCGCCTCCACGTCGAACAACTCTACACCGAAAGTATACCCGCATGAAACTCGCCTTCGTCGTCAACAAGGTCGCAACCGAAAAGGACGACTACACCACCATCCGCCTTGCCCGCAAAGCCGCAGCGCGTGGATACGAGCTCGCCTTCATCAGCCTGGGCGATTTCATCTATGCCTCCAACGGCACGATCTGCGCGAAGGCCACGTTGCCACGGATCGATGAATACGCGGACGACCGATCCTTTCTCGATCATTTGCAGAACGAAGCACCGTGCGAACGCATCGTAGTTGAGGATTATGACGTGGTCATGCTGCGAAGCGACCCGGCCGATGAGCTTGCCGCGCGTCCCTGGGCGCCGCCCTCCGCGCTGTTGTTTGCGCAGTTGGCCGCAAAACATGGAACCATCGTGCTCAACGATCCCGGCCACCTCACTCACGCGCAGAACAAGACCTATTTCCAGCATTTTCCCGAGGACGTGCGCCCTTCGACCTGCATCACCCGCGATGCGGACGAGATCGAGGCGTTTCTCGGCGAGCATGGCGGCAAGGGGGTGATCAAGCCGTTGCAGGGTTCCGGGGGTCAGGGCGTCTTCATTGTAACGGAGGAGAACCGCCAGAACCTCAATCAAATCATCGAATCGGTGACGCGCGACGGTTATGCCATCGTCCAGGAATACCTGCCCGAAGCAGCCGATGGCGACCTGCGGATCATCACGCTTAACGGACGGCCCTTGCAGATCGATGGAACCTACGCCTCGCTGCGCCGATCGAACGACAGCGACGATCACCGCTCGAACATTTCCGCAGGCGGTCAGGCCGACCTTGAGCAGCCCAGCGAAGCCGCCTTGCGCGCCGCCGAATTGTGCGCGCCCAAGCTGATCGAGGACGGCATGTATCTCGCCGGATTGGACGTGGTGGGCGACAAGCTCATCGAGGTGAATGTCGATACGCCCGGCGCGCTCAATTACATCGAAGATTTGTGCGGCGTGGATTTCTGCGGCGCGATCCTCGACGATCTCGAGCGCAAGGTGCGATTGCAAACGCACTATCGCGGCAAGCTAAACAATCGCCAGCTTGCGGTCATGTAAAGCCCTTTCAGCCGCCATTGGTAAGCGCAACGCTTCGACCCGATCCGGCGATCTGTCGACCGGAAAAATGCGCAAATATTCTCAAGGACCACTGCTCAGAAGAAAATAGCAAAAACGTCTGTTTTCGAAAGGTCGCACGCATCTGGCTCAGCTTGAAATTGGTCGGCAGTTTCAGCCTCGCTTACAGGATCGCCTGTGCGGCCCAAGCGTCGATCACTTCCGCATATTTCGCCTGAAGATCGGACAGGTTCGCCTCGTGGACGCCGGACTGTTGATCAGCACAAGCGTCGCGGACCACGAAAGGCGCAAAGCCGTATTGGAGCGCGTCTAGCGCGGAGGCGCGTACGCATCCCGATGTCGAGTAGCCTGCGATTAGGAGCGTATCGATCCTGCGCTCGCTCAGCGTGGCGGCAAGGCCCTTGTCGAAGAAAGCGAAAGGATATTACTGTGTGCTCACGGTCTCGCCATCGCGAGGCCGCTGTGCCTGAGAAAAAGCGCCCAGCGGCGACCCTTCTTCGAACACGTTCAGCACCGGAACCTTTCTATAGAACAGGCCGCCATTCGCCCCGCCTTTGTCATAGCGGACATTGGTAAAGATGACCGGTCGCGAGGCTGCTCGTGCCGCTTTTAGCAGCTCGGCCGCCTTACCGAGCGCCGCCTTGGCGGTTTGGCAATAGAGGGGACTTTCGAGATCGAGATAGGCTTCGACCATATCAATCAGCATGAGCGCCGGTCTTTCGCCGGGCCGCAATCGACCGCCGAAAGGACCGGGCGAAGGTTGCTGCATCAGATAATGCCGGCCTCGGACTTGGCAGCGAGCGTTTCCGTATCCCAGCCGAGCACCTCGCCATAGACTTCCGCATTGTGCTGGCCCGGCGTGGCGGGTGCCGGGCGGCGAATGCCAGATGGCGTTTTCGAGAAACGCGGGAAGGCATTCTGCATCTTGAGCGGACCATGGCCATCGGTGTCGACTTCGACGATCGCTTTGCGCGCCCTGAAGTGCGGGTCTTCCATCATGTCCTCCGCTGTGTAGACGCGCCCTGCCGGGATCGAGTGCTCGATCATCAATGCGTCGACTTCTTCAATCGTGTGCTGCGCGGTCCACTCGTTTATGATCGCGTCCAGTTCGAGCTGTTTCTTTCCGCGGCCGACATGGGTCGCATAATCCGGATCTTCTGCAAGGTCGGGTCGGTCCATGGCCGCGGCGAGCCGCTTGAAGATGGCGTCGTTATTGGCCCCGATCATGAACGGGCCATCCTTGCAGGTGTAGACGTTCGACGGAGCGATACCGGGCAGGATCGAACCCGAACGCTCGCGAATGACACCGCTGTAATCGTATTCGGCGACAAGACCCTCCATGACCTGGAGCACGGCTTCGTAGAGCGCGGTGTCGATCACCTGGCCCTCACCGGTTTTGTTGCGGTTGTGAAGCGCTGCGAGCACCCCCATGCAGCCATAGCTCGCGCACAAGGTGTCGCCGATCGATATGCCCATACGCGCAGGAGGCCGGTCGGGTTCGCCAACGACATAACGCCAGCCGCCCATCGCCTCGCCGATCCCGCCGAAACCCGCGCGGTCCGAGTACGGCCCATCCTGACCATAGCCGGACATGCGCGCGATTATCAGGCGTGGGTCCTCCTTGAGGAGGTCATCAGGTGCAAGGTCCCAACGCTCCAGCGTGCCGGGCTTGAAGTTCTCGATCACGATATCGGCGGTCGCGATCAGTTTTCGCGCAAGCTCCTGGCCTTCGGGGACGCGCAGGTTGCAGGTGACCGATTTCTTGTTGCGAGCGATAACCTCCCACTGGACCTTCTCTTCGCCACGGCCCCATTCTCGCATCGGGTCGCCCGCACCGGGCGGTTCAATCTTGATGACTTCCGCACCCATGTCGCCAAGGAGCTGGCCGCAAAACGGACCGGCAAGAAGCTGGCCCATCTCCACGACGCGCAAACCTTCGAGCGCGCCGGTATTCGAAGGTTTGCTCACTCGGCCACCTCGCAGCCATGATGTTCGTGCCATTCGGGCGGGGTCGGCGCAGGAAGCCGGGTCTGCTCTTCGCAAGATGCGCGCAATTGTTCGATGCCTGGGCCGAAGTTGAACACGTTATCCTCTTCCCGCTTTGTGCGCATGTCGCCGCGCAAGGCTTCGGTCGCCGCCCGGTCGATCGCACCCTCGTCGCTCGCAACGACGCCATAGTCGCGTGCGCCGTCCGCCGTGACAAGCCCCTCGCGTATCTAGCGCGCCACGATCGCGGGATCGCGCTCGAGCGGGTCGCCCCAGCTGCCGCCTTAGATTATGGAATGCAGCTGGTCGCCCTCGCGCACCTCGACGTCGTCGACCTTGTTTCCGACGATCTCGGTCGTGCCATCGGCGCGCTCTATCACCTTGCGGGCGCGCTTGCCCGGCTCGCCGCCATTGACGCCCCAAGGCTGATCGCGGGCCAACTCCCCATGAGCTTCGCCGCCGCGTTCACACGCAACGGGCCAGCGCCGCCGAATCCCATTAGGGCGAAGTGGCGGGGATCGTATCCCGCTGGACGCTGATCATTCTGAGCGCGCCGAACATGTTTTCGCTCACGATGTCGATGAAATGTTCGGCTTAGGAAACCCGCCCGCCTTGCTGACCATGGCGGGCAGATCCTTGCCCATCACGTCAGCGAGCCAGCGATTGGTTTCGATCAGTGTGTCGAGGTCGAGCGCAGTTTCGATACCGGCGCGTTCCAACATGTAGGTCACGTCTTCGGTCGCCACGTTTCCGGCCGCACCGGGCGCAAAGGGGCATCCGCCCAAACCTCCGATCGAGGCATCGACGACGCTCGCGCCCGCGCTGATCGCGGCCCAGACATTGGCGAGGCCCGTGCCGCGCGTATTGTGGAAGTGGACGCGCACCGGTAGCGGGTCGATGGCTTCTCGCACCCTTGCGACCAGCCGCTCGACATGCGCAGGGTTTCCCACCCCGATCGTATCTGCGAGCGCGATTTCTACCGGCCCCGCTTCGGCGATCGCCGTCGCCATCGCGATGACGCGGTCCTCTTCGACCTCGCCTTCGAACGGGCAACCGAAGCTCGCTGCAATGGTCGCCTGACCGGTAAGCCCTGCGTCCTTCGCGCGAGCAATGATGTTGCGGCATGCCTCGACCGATCCATCGCTCGTCTGGCCTTGATTCTTCATGGCGAAGGTGTCGGTGCCGACCGCAACGGCGCCAAGCTGATCGATGCGGCCGGTCGCGATCGCCCGCTCGGCCCCGCGCATATTCATGACGAGACCGATATAGGTCACGTCGCCGCGCCCGGGCAGGCCGGCGCAGACAGCTTCGGCATCGGCCATTTGCGGAACCGCGCGCGGGTTCACGAAACTCGTCACCTCGATCCGGCGCGCGCCTGATGCGATCGCGCGCTCGATCAACGCCAGCTTGTCGTGGGTCGCAATTGCCCTCTGCTCGTTCTGCAAGCCATCGCGCGGGCTCACTTCGACCATCTCGATCGTCTTTTTGGTCGTCGCATCGGATCGGGAGGTGTTCGTCAATGCTCCGCTCCAGTGGCCAGTACGCGCAGGTCGCGTTTCATAAGCTTGCCCGTTGCGCCGCGCGGCAATGTAACGAGGAAGGTCACTTTCTTCGGCACCTCGTAATCAGCGAGACTTTGGCGGCACGCTTCCATCAGCGTCTCGGTCGACACATCTGCACCGCGTTCGGTTTCGATAAAGGCGTGGAGCGCTTCGCCCAATTCGGTGCTCGGCTCTCCCACGACGGCGCATTCCCGAAAGCCATCGGTCTGTTCGAGAACCATCTCGATCTCGCGTGGATAGACATTCATCCCGCCGATCACCACCATGTCCTTCTTGCGATCGGTGATGGTGATATCGCCGTCCTCGTCACGGATGGCGAGATCGCCCACGGTGACCCAGCCATCGATCATGGTTTGCGCGGTCTCATCGGGACGATTGAGATAGCCATTGAAGGAATAGGGGCCGCGGCAGAACGACTCGGCGGGCTCTCCGATATCCGCGATCGTTCCGTCTTCGCGCCGCAGTTCGATTTCCATGCCTAGAAACGGACCACCGACGCTGCGCTGTTTGGCCAGCAGATCGTCGGCGCGGATGTTGGTGACTATGCCGCCCTCCGTGGAGCCATAGGTTTCATGCAGCAGACCTTCCCCGAAATATTCGACCGCTTCGCACTTCAATGCCGGGGCAAGCGCGGCGGCATTGGAGATGATGGTGCGCAGGCTGTGCCTGCCTCGATATTGTTCGCGCACTTCATCGGGCGCTGCAAAGAGGCGCTGCAAATGCGTGGGCACGACGAAGATGCCACTGGAGCGATAATCGTCGATCGCTACCAGTATCGCTTCCGGTTTGGTCGAATATTGCAGCGTACAACGGCCACCATGATAGAGGGGGGCAAGCGCGAAAGGCTTCTGCTCGTCGACGAATGTGCCGGGCGAGGAGTGCGGCGCGGCCTCCAGCATCGCATCCATTCCTCACCAAGCCGGACAATCCTGGTCGCGGTCACGGGGAGTTCGATGTCGCGCGCCACAATCACCATCGAGGGGCGGCAGCCGGCAAAGATTTGCTCGAGCTCGGACAGCGCCGGGGCCGGATTGAGCTCGCAACGACAACGCCCCTTTCCGGCAGGCTAACCCACCGGTTCAATGATCTTCGCAAGGCAATAGATTTGCCGATAATTGGCCCACAAGTCGCTAGAATTCGAGACCCCAGGCCCTGTAGGTCGCCGCGAGCGACGGTTGCATCCGGAGTGCCAATTCGATCTCTTCGCGCCCACCCCTGTCGCCTCTCGTTTCGCGGACAATTCCGCGCAGCAGACGGCTCGGTGCGAGGTGGGGATCCGACAGGAGCGCAGCGTCAAGGTCGGCTTGGGCCGCTGCCAGATCGCCCATTCGCAGATGAGCAAGCGCCCTGCTGTCCAAGGCGGCAGCGGAGTAGTTGCTTTGCTCGACCGCATCTACACATTTCCCGAGACGATCCTCGTTCATGAGATCCCAGGTTCCGGCATGCCAGCAAAATGCATTGAGTGCCGTACCATCGCCGGGCCGCCGCCCCACCAGCTCTTCGATCAGTTCCAGGCCGGAGTCCGGGCTACCCGACTATGCGAGCGCAGTCGCTTTGACCAGGATTTCCCCGACTCTGTCATCGATCAGACCCTGAAGTTCGTCTGCCAAGGCAAGTGCCTCATCGGTTCGGCCAAGCAGGGCCAGTAGCTCCACCTGCGCGTCGATTGTCGATCCATCAGGTTGAAGGCCTTCGCTCAACTCGAGATCCGCCAGCGCCCCCTCAAGGTTTCCGAGCTCGCGCCTCGCCGCAGCGCGAAGAAGAAAAAGATCGCGGGATTCCTCGATCGCCAACGCTGCTTCGACGTCTTCGATGGTGCCGGCGAAATCGTAGACGCCGGCTCGAAAGCGCGCCCGATTTCGATACGCGTTCGGATCGTCGGGCTCGGCATTTCTGATCGCGGCCGCATAGGCAGCCTCGAGTTTGGCCAGACGAGATCGATCCTCGCCGAAATATTCCCAAAGTTGGCGAACGTCCCCACCCGATCGGATAACCGGCAATGTCCGATCGAAGCGCGCCAATTCGCGTCTTGCCGCCGAGATCTCGTTGGCTGGTAGCTCGGTAAGAATGCTACGCATGGTTTGCGACATGGCGAGGCGGTTTGCATCCAGGCGTGCGCTCGAACTGACATCGACGCCGCCGATCACGGCAGAAGTCTCGCCATTGCCGACAATCTCGTAAGCGCCCTCTTCGGGCAACAAGACTTCGAATTCGCCCGCGTAGTACAGCGGACCGTTGAGTCTGAGTGGAATGTCGCGCCAATCGCTGCGTGCCCGATCCGCCTCGAAACTTACGTCCTTCGCAGGCTGGGCGGGTGGCTCGAATTCGTAGACCGAGCCTTCCTTGGTCCAGTATGTGCTCTGCAAGCCCTGGGCGCGGACGTTAGCGATGCCCGTTTCGGGATCGTATTCGATCTCATGATCGATCGGCCATATCCCCGATCAGCTCGGAGACGACGCCTCGAGCGATTTCCTCCCAAGCGCTGTCGTCATTTTGCCTCGAAATCGTCTGCCACGGAGCGCCCATCTGGCCGAGATACGCGATCTCGACGTCGACCATCGCTGGAAGCCGTATCCCCGCGCTGTGGTCGAAAGACACTCGTAGAATCCGGTCCGGGGTCGATTGCGCTCTCTCGCTGAGCGCGATCAGATCGCTGCCTTCCATCCGCAGCGGGAGCGCGTAGTGGAAGCGTGGCACTTCGTCGATGTTCGCCAGCCGTGTGCCGCCCGCAGTGCCGTCGAGCCAATACTCCTTCCCGTCAATTTGCGCGCGCACGATCATGTGATCGAAATTGGCAGGCATCGGCGCCAACATCGGTAGCGCGTCGCCACCGATCGTTCGAACCAGAACAATTTCGCCTTCGATCCCGAGTTCGCGAAGCATCGCAAGCAGCAGAACCGACTTGGCCTTGCAGTCGCCAAAGCGCTTTGCCCATGTCTCTTCGGGCGCTTGCGGCAGGTAATTGCCGCCGTTTAGCCCGTTGAGCAGATAGCTGACCCGATCCTGCACCAGCTGTAGCGCCAGCGCGGCTCTCGTCAGCGCATCGTCGCGCTGCGCGGCGATGTTCTCGATCTCGCCTGCAAGGGCGCCGCCCGGCTCGACTGAGTTCTCGACGCCGTAATGCGGCGACATGAGCCGGGACACGGTGTTCCAATCTGCATAGGTCGATACCTGCAGGAGTTCGCCGAGGAAGTAGCGCATCGGGGCGTCACTCGGCACGTCTGTGGATTTTTCGACAGGAAGCTTCGCGCTCCAGATCTGATAGCCATTGCGAACGACTAGGTCTTCTACATCGGCTTCACCATGTTTGACGCGCGAGACCGGCAGGCCTTCCGGCCACGAGATGCTCACCGAACCGCTAGCAAGTGGGATCGGCTTTGCGGGCAATTGGGTCTGCCATTGCACCTGATCGCCAAGCGCGTGATCGCGCATTGTGGTCGAATAGGCGAGCCTTATCACGTCGCCCAGCTCGGCGCCTTCGACCGGCATCGTAGCCGTCAAAACCCCGTCGAGCATTCGTCTTTCCAGCATCCGTTCGCGGCGCAAAATCTCCAAGCGATTGCCAGCTTCGAGCAGATCGAATGGTTTCGCCCCCACGCAGAAGCTCGGCCCGGTGGACAATTAAGTCACCTTTGTCGGGCAGCCATGAAGCCGACAGCGTACCCCCCTAGGTGAGTGCTTGGGGCGTATTCAGGAGGATTGCGGTATCGACATAGGTCCACAATTGTCCGTCATCGATGCGCGCATGTTGATCGAGCAGGAGAATGGCCGTGCCGGAATTTGCGGCATCCGCATCGAGTTCGATTTCATCGATCCAATCGGGCGCAGCGTCATACAACACCACTTCGCCAGCACTTAGCGAAGTCGCCGATATGAACGCCGTTACGCCAGCAATTTTTCGGTGAAGCATCGAGCCTGTTCCCAGAGAAGCGGACTTCACCAAACGCAATATCGGAATACGAACAAGCCGTCCTCTCAAATGAGTTTACATGAAACAATTTTCGAAAAAGTGATGGTAGGGCAACATTTTCAAATCTCCGGCGCGGCGCGGGCTGTGAACGATCACAGGATGAAGATGCCGGTCTTCAATGCAAACTCTCCCCGAACCGCGATCGTAAAGTCGGCCACCGCGAAAGCTGCATTTCCGATGAAAGTGAAAGCGTCCTCTTCGCCGCCCGCAACGGCATCTACGCCCGAAAGGTCAAGCGTGTCGCCCTCCTCTGGATTGAAGTCCTGAATGAGGTCCGCGAGGCTGCTCTGCTTTAGCCAGATCAGGTAAGGCTTCGCTTCAGCCGGCCATGTTCGGCGTGTGTGAGATCCCATCCTCGAAGAAGGACGAGCACCACGAGCGCGCCGACTATGGGCATCAAGGTCATCGTCAGCAAAATGCCAGTTTGAGTCGCGGGGGACTGAACGGCGACCCCTTGCATGAAACCCGCAGAGCCGAGCGACAGGCCCACGAGCCCCGAACCCAGTCCATTCCCGAGCTTGAGCGCAAAGGTGAAACAGCCGAATACCGGTGCTTCGACCCGCTGGCCCGACGAAGCCTGTCCCGCTTCGACGACGTCGGGGAGCAGCGCCATCGTCATCACGTTGATCCCGCCGGTCGCGATGCCGACCAGGGCGACGACGGCGAGCCGCGCGGCGCCGCCTCCCGCGGGCAACAGTAGAAACGCCGCAAGACTCAGCGACAGGCAAAAATGCGCGGCGCGAAGCAGGTCCGCTTTTTCCAGTCGGCGACCGGCTGCACCCCAGAACGGAATGGATAGGGCTACGCAAAGAGTGAATATGATAAGCGCGGTCGAGCCCCAATCGTCCTCGCCGACGACATAGCGGCCATAATAAAGGAGCGATTTCGCGAATGCCGGGAGCAAAAGCATCCCGATCGCTCCGGCAGCGATCAAGACAAGAAGATAGCGATTGCCCACCAGGCTTCGGCTGATATCGCCCAGCGAGAAAGGGGAGGCCGCGCTCGGCGCATCCGCGCTCGCGTCGAGCCGCCTGAAGAAGAACGCGTTCTGCCACAGCAGCAGCGTCGCGATAACTGCGCCCGCCACCGCGAAACCAGCGAATGAGAGGGTTTCCCCGCCCGAATCGCCAGCGGAAAGCATCGGCCGAGTGGCGACGGCGATCAGCACCATACCAACTGCATTGAAGAACATCTTCGAACCTGCGAGCACCGAACGAACGCGGCTATCCTGTGTCGAGCGCGCCAACAGCGCATTGTGCGGCACGATGACGACGGTCAGCAAGGTGCGAAAGAGGACCGCCGTCCCCAACGCAGCCCAGGCCGCCAGCGATCCCGCAAAGCCGGGATCGGTGAAGAAAAGCACGAAGGACAGCCCGCAAAACGGCGTGGCCAGAGCGAGGTAAGGGACATATTTGCCGAACTGCGTCCAGGTCTTGTCCGCCAACACCCCGAACAGAGGATCGGTCACCGCATCCCACACCATCGGTGCCAGGATGACCAGGCCTGCCGTCGTGGGATCGAGGCCGATGATCTCGGTCAGAAAGAACAGCCACAACAGGTTCGGCGCATGGATGAAAATCGCGGTGCCGAGTTCGCCCAGACCATAGGACAGAATGTGTCCGCGGGTCAGCGAACGGGGTTGTACCGTGGCCTTCACGCTTGCGCTTTGGCTTTGATACCGGGCCTGGTCTCGCCGATCATTGCATATGCGAGCCGTTCCATCATGGCCGAGCGCAGCGATGCCGCGGCCGGATCGTCCCACAGATTGCGCATTTCGTGCGGGTCGTTTTCGAGATCGTAGAGTTCCCCCACCGGCTCGTTGGCATGATGGACGGTAAGGCGCGCGTTCCGGGTGACGACGGTGCGCATGTCGATCGGTTGCGATGTTGCGGGGTCGGGGAACATCTGTTCCTCTTCGACCAGCGCGAAATCACGCACCGCGCCGCCGCTGCCGTCCAGCAAGGGCGCAAGGTCGCGGCCGGCAATGCCGTAATGCGGGCGCAGTCCCATCAGACCGATCAGTGTGGGACAGACGTCTAGCGACGATGCCAGCGCATCGGTGCGGCCGGCAGCGATGCCCGGTCCGGACACGAATAGCGGCACGCGCAAACAGGCCTGGTAGTGCAGGCTGACTTTCAGCATCAGGCCGTGGTCGCCGAACATGTCGCCATGATCGGATGTGAAGACGACGATCGTATCGCGATCCTTGCCGCTGGCGCGTAGGGCGTCGAGGATGCGGCCGACCGCATCGTCGATCATCGTGATCATCCCGTATTCGGCGGCAGCCATCTTGCGAAACTGTTCTTCGGTTGGGCTGAAGGGCACCATCAGGCCAGGGCCATCGCCGCGTTTCGAGGCGATCTGGCGATAGCTGCTCAGGGATGTTTCGTGCGTGTCCCAGAATGTCTCGGGCAATTCGATATCGGCCGGATCGTACATGTCGTAATAGCGACCGGCCGGCGTGAACGGGTGATGCGGATCGGGAAAGCTCACCTTCAGCAGGAAGGGATCCGGAGAATCCGCCGCATCTTCGAGAAAGGCGATCGCCTCATCCTGGACATAGGTGGTCGGATAAAGCTCTTCGGGCATCGAGGTCTGCCAGACCTGTTGGGTGCCGGTATCGGGCGTGAGCGCTACCGCACGCCCCTGCATGGTGGCCGGATCGACGCCTTTGTCGATCAGCCATTGGTAATAATGGCCCGAGCACAGATCCGAATGATAGATCGTCAATCGGGTGTGGTCGAAACCGTAGAAGTCTTGCGGGAACTCGATCGGCGCCTCGCGCCAGCGCTCCATCCGCTAGTAATCGTCCCAACCGCTCGGCCAGCCGCTTCGCTCGGCATCGGCGGGAGGATCGTCTCCGAAAATGCGCTGAATGACTTCGTGCGCATCGTTCATGATCTGCAAGTGCGATTTGCCGATCATGGCGGTGCGATACCCCGCCTCTCTCGCGACGCGAGCATAGGTGTTGGCGCCCCAGTCGAGGCTAAGGCCGTTGAAGCGCACGCCGTGATCGGACGGCATCCGGCCCGTCATCAGCGTCGCGCGATTGGGCATGCAGATCGGGTTGGCGACATAAGCCCGGTCGAACACCATGCCGCGGCTAGCAAGCGCATCGAGGTTCGGCGTCCTGACGATGCGATTGCCGCCGAAGCCGGTGTGATCGGCGCGGTGCTGGTCGGTCATGATGACGAGGATGTTCGGACGGCTCATATCAGGCCGCTTCCGCTGCCGGATCGCGCAATTGCCGCAGACGCGCAGCAGCCGCCTCGGCATGCGAGCGGATCGCGGCCACCCGCTCGGGCTTTTCGACGGATTTGATGGCTGCTTCGTAGCTCGGTCTGTTGCTCAGTCGCTCCCACCACGCGGCGACTGCCAGGCGATCAGCCCATAGACTGGACAGCCCAAGCATATTGAGCCGGTGGAGATAGGGCGTCCAGGCCGCATCGGCGAGCGAGTAGTCGCCGACGAGATAATCCGTGCGGGCCAGTGCGCGATCAAGCTGCTCGAGCGTCGCATCGATAGCGGCAAGCGCGATGCCGACGCCTGGAAATTCCAAACCCTGTTCGAGCATTCCGGCCCGGGCGACCCGCTCCATCGAATCGCGCGCGGCGTCGAGCATCTTTTGTCCGCCACCGGGCAAAGCGAGATATTCGTGCCGGAACGCGATGGTGAAGGAGAGCACGCCGACCATCGCGTGCACCTTGTCATCCAGGAGCTTAACATATTCGCGCATCTGCGCGCGCGATGCGGGATCGGTCGGCCGCAGCGGGGGCTTTGGAAAAGCATCGTCGAGATATTCGATGATGATGGACGATTCCGTCACCACCGCTTCGCCTCCTTTCGCTCCCGTATCGACCAGGGTGGGTACGACGCCTTTTGGATTGAGTTTTCGATAGGCCGGCTCGCGCTGATCCCCCCTTCGAAGATCGAGGGGACGGTCCTTCCAGGCGAGGTCTTTCTCGGCCAGGACGAGGCGGACTTTCTGCGCGCAGGTCGAGATGTCGTTGTGATAAAGCGTCAGGCGCGATCCATCATCGGTCATTGGCCGTTCCCCCCTTGACCGGCGCTTCCTCCGGCTCGAACCGGTTTTCTATTTTTCCCAATCCCTCGATCTCGCACGAAACGATATCGCCGGGTTGCAGGAACACCATCGGATCCATCGCCGCGCCGATGCCGCCGGGCGTGCCGGTGAAGATCAGATCACCCGGCTCGAGCGTCATGGCCGCGGAGAGGTGTTCGATCTGTCGATAGACGTCGAACAGAAGATGCCTGGTGTTGGAGGACTGGCGAACCTCGCCGTTCACCTTGCACACGATGTCCAGCGCGTGCGGGTCGAGTTCGTCCCCTGCGCGCGTGATCCACGGGCCGATCGGTCCATGCGTATCGAACGACTTGCCGAGCGACCATTGCGGGACGCGGTGCTGCCAGTGCCGCTCCGTCACGTCATTGCCCACGCAATAGCCGAAAACGACCGATGGAGCGTCTTCGTAGGAGACGTGCTTGCAGGTCTCGCCGATGACCGCGACGAGCTCCGCTTCGTAATCGACATAGGCAGAGACCGCGGGGATTTGCAGCACGTCGCGCGGTCCGGCGATGGACGTGACCGCCTTGGTAAACCACACCTGTTCCGCAGGCGTTTCGAGCCCGCTTTCCTCGATGTGATCCTGATAGTTGAGCGCAATGGCCCAGACCTTGCCGGGGCGACGGACGGGCGCGGCGAGCGACACGGAATTGAGGGCCATGGGATCGCCCAGAAGGTTGGGCAGGGACTGCTCGACCTCTTCGATGCGCGAAATGAGATCGATCATAGGATCGGGTCCGGATGCGAAGTCGCGCCGGATCGGTCGGAGCTGTTCGCCCTCGACCACGCCGAGCGCAATACCTTCATCGTCGTGAAAAGCGGCGAATTTCTGCATCATCGGTTCCCCGCCATCGGGTGAGGAGGGCCCCAGGCATGATCGCGCTTCGCCTCGAGCAGGTGTTCGTGCCCGGCCATCAGGCTGTCTATGTCGCGCACTTCGAAAGCGGCATGTTCGAACCGCGCCTTTCCATCCGGACTTTGCATCAGGAACACGCTGTGATGGTCCGCCGGGCTGGGCCCGCGGTCGCATCGCAGGAAGGCGCCGATCAGGGTCGAACCGTCGGGCGTTTCGACCTCATCCGATGCCAGTAGGCCGAACGTATCCTGATAAAACGCGCTAGATGCCTGAAAATCGCCGACTTGCAGCACGATATGGCCAAGGCGCATGATATGTGCGGGGCCGCGCGGCGGCGCATAGCGACCGGTGCCGCGATCGAACCGACCGCCTTCGTTGCGCGCTATGCCCGCATCCTGGCTCGCACTCTCGCGCACCACCGCGCGTATCTCCCAGCCGTCGGGATCGCGCAACGCGGCGCAGCGCGTACCGCGGTCGTCGGCCCGCTTGGCACCGGACGCTTCGAGTCGATCGAGATCGCCCTCGCCCGGGACGCGCAAGCCGAAGCCGAGGAAGCGCGCATCTCCGGCCTCCGCGCGATAGGCAGGTGTGCCATCGCCCACGACGCCGATCAGGCGATCGCCCTCATGCTCAACCGCGAAGCCGAAATCGCTTAAGAATGCGGATTGCGCGCCGAGGTCCGGAACGCGGAAGCGCACGTGATCGAGATCGATCGCCTTTGTCGAAGGCGCGCTCATGAATGTGCGACCTGCTTCACGGGATTGTCCGCGACAAATGCCAGCAGGGCGCGGCTCAACTCCTCGGGCGCGTCTTCCTGAATGAAATGATGTCCTTGCGACAACGAGCCGTGTTTCTGACCGCGCGCGCCCGGAATGTGCTCCTGAAGTTTCCTGTCCCAGCCCGCGGTCACCGCGTCGCGCTCGCCGAACATGGTCAGGAACGGGCGGTCGAAATGGCTCAATCGCTCCCATGCCACCCGGTTGTCCGCGGCGCCCGGATCGTCGCGCTCGACCGGGACGAGGGACGGAAACACGCGCGCCGCAGCCTTGTGCTTGCGGCTGGGAAAGGGGGCCTCGTATGCGGCCAATTCGGCGCGCGACAGCTCCCTCGTCGATGCCCGCTGCAGCACCTTGCTGATCGGCATGACGGGCGACCATTTCGCGATCCGTTGCCACCGCATGAACGCGTCGGACATGCCGTCGCCCAGCGGCAGACCGGAATTGGCGACCATGACCCTGGCAAATCGTTCGGGCTCGGCAGCCACCAGCCGCAAACCGATCAGCCCGCCCCAATCCTGGCAGAACAAGGTGATGTTCGTAAGATCGAGCTTGGCGAGGAAGCGCTGCATCCACAGCACGTTTCGCGCATAGCTGTAATCGGATTTGCGCGCCGGCTTGTCGGACTTTCCGAACCCGATGAGGTCGGGCGCGATGACGCGCAGCCCGCCAGCCACCAGCAGCGGTATCATGTGGCGATAGAGGTAGGACCAGCTCGGCTCGCCGTGCATCAGCAGCGCGATCTCGCCGCCTCGCGGCCCCTCGTCCACATAGTGCTGACGCATCTTGCCCAAGACCCCTGGTCTTCGATATCGATGTAATTGGGCGCGAAGGGATAATCGGGGAGATCGGCGAACCGCTCATCCGGCGTTCGAAGGACCCGCGTCATGTCTTAATCCTCCACCTTGCCGTTGGTGATGCGGAGCCGGATCGCGACCAGCTCGTCGATCAAGTCCTCCCGCGCCATGCGATCGCGATTGTCGAGCCACCAGCTGATGATATCGCTCATCAAGCCGTGCTCCGCCCGCGCGACCAATTCCGCATTGACACCGGGGCGATAGGTCGATCGTTCGAGACCGCGTCGCAGACCCGCTGCGCGCTGCTTGACGAACAGCTCGGAAATATCGTGTTCGACCATGCGGCGCGCGCCGTGATCGCGAAGCGCGACACGGATCATCTCGGAATTCTCGGCCGTGAAATTCACGATGATCTCGACGTCGCGGCGATGTTCTTCGCGCGCGTCGTTCGATCGGCCCTCGACCTCGCGCAGCAACCGCGCGAGGGTTTCATAGGTCTCCTGAAGAAAGCCGGCGACCAGTTCCGATTTGTTACGATAGAAATTGTAGAACGTGCCGTTGGCAAGCCCTGCGTCCCGGCAAATCTCGGCGATCGACACGGAATCGACGCCGCGTTCGGCAAACAGTCGCAGCGCAGTTTCGCGTATCCGGTCGCGGGAATCGGTTAGCGCTTCGGTCATCGAGCCTCTCTTCAAAATGCCTGGGTAAGGGCGACGTAGACGATGCGTCCGCGTGGATCGCCGACCAGTGGATCGTATCCGCCCCGATCGAAAACAAAAGGCGGATCCTCATCGGTCAGGTTGATGACGCCGAGCCGCAGCTCCGAATCGCGATCCAAGATCAGGCCGTCCAAGGACAGCGCATATTGCAGGTCGAAAGTCGTCAGACTGTCGATCCGGGCATCGTTGTTGAGATCGTCGCGATAGCTGTCGGTGTAGCGCGTTATCGCGGTGACGCGGTGCCTCCCGGTGCTCCATCCGAGGCTCAGATTGGCCCTGATCTGCGGTGTGGGCCGAGTGAAGCTGCCGACATTGCGACTGCCGAGCCGGTCCACGCTCGGCGCGCCCGGAGTTTCCGCCACGTCGAACGAGGTGAGGATCGTACCCGAAAGGTCGAGATCGAACCGTCCCAGCCGGTCCGTGTCCAACGTATAGCCCATTGCGATGTCGAAGCCGTCGGTTTCGATGCTGCCCGCATTGACGAAGTCGACTTCGATCTGTGCGATCTGTCCGGTCTGCGGATTGACCGAAAGACCTTCGGCCACCGGGACGAAGACGCCCGGCGCGGCTTGAACGCATTGTGCGCCCGCGGCGACGGCCTCCGGGCTTTCGCGTGTGATCACGCCGTCATAATCGTAGCGGAAGAAATCGACCGAGGCGCGAAGTCCTCCCGGTTGACGATAGGCGAAACCGCCGGAGAACGAGAACGAATCTTCCGGATCGAGATCGGCATTGCCCCGCGTGACGATCGAGGTCGCGCCGCGTTGTCCGGTACAGGGGTTCACGATCGGCGCGACCTGATTGGTCGTACCGCCCGTTTGCAGCGGGGTCGGGGCGCGGAATGCGGTTCCGGCCGATGCGCGCAGGACGAGATCTTCGACAACTTCAGCCGTTACCGCGACCTGCGGGTCGAGCGAACTGCCGATCCCGTCGCTGTAATCCTCGTATCGCAGAGCCGCCTGCACATCGATTGCCGGACCGACGGGGACCTGCGTTTCCGCGAATACGGAAATCGCGCTGATCGATTGCTCGTCGAAATCGTCGATCGGAAACAGGAATACCAGATTGCCCGGCTCGTTCAGGCGATCATCGGCATCGAAGGATGACCGATTGACGCGATATTGCATGCCGGTGGCGAAGCCGACCGGTCCGGATGCGGTCTCGAAAGCGGTGCCCGTGATCGTGCCTTCCGCCGTGGTCAGCGAGGATGCGAAATCGATCGGCACCTGCGTGGTGATCCGATCAACGATTCCCGGGTCGTTGGCAAGCGCGGGATCGGTGATCGACGTGCCGAACACGGCGAAGTCGTTCCGCACCGTGGTCGTACCGGGCAGGAAGAATTCGTCGGCCAGCAGATCGCTGAAGACGATGCGGAAATCGTTCTCGGCATGGACGGCGGAAAGCGAGAAGAGCGGCCCGTCGTCAAGCTCGTAGGAAAGGCCGCCGGCAAAGCGGAACGTCTCGCTGTCCGAGACTTCCTCCACCGTGCCTGCCTCCGTGCCGAGTGGCCTCCCGACGAATATGGCCGGCGCACCGAAGGGATTGAAGGCGTTGACGGGCGAAACGATTATGGAACCCGACGCACCCGCTCCGGGCAGCGAGGGAGGCTTGCCTTGCTCTCGGAATAGGACGCTTCGAGAAACGCGCCGAACCCGCCCGGTCCTTCGTGGCGCAGATCGGCCCACAGGGCGACGCGCTCCTCCGAGGGCACCAATGCGAACTGGTCGCGCGTCGACACCTGGCAAAAGCCGCCGCCCGGTGTCTGGATCGGGTTCCCGCCCGCCGCGGTGCAGGACGGATCGACCAGCGGCACCCTGACGGGCGCACCGGCGAAAGCGGGGTTTTGCGGCGGTGCCAAGAGAACGAAGCTGCCCGGCTTGGCGGTGGCGATCTCGATCTCCGTCCCCCGCCCGGTGAATTCGCGATCGGTGAAGCGCAGTTCGGAGCGGTCGAAATAGGTCCCGGCCAGAGTGAGGCGGGTGGTGTCGCTGCCGAAACCGGCAAGGAAATTGAGCGTGATATCTTCCTGGCTGTCTTCGGTCGTCGTCTGGAATTGTCCGTCGAACTCGATCCCGTCGAAATCCTGCCGGGTAACGAAATTGACCACACCGGCGACCGCATCCGAGCCGTAGATCGCGGAGGCGCCGGTCTTCACCACTTCGGCCCGTTGGATGAGGCTGAGCGGTATCTGATTGATATCGACGAACTGGCTGCCGTCATTGGCGAAGGTGCCGCTGAAGGTCATGCGCCGATTGTTGATGAGGACGAGCGTGGCGCCGAGGCCGAGCCCGCGCAGGTTGATCTGCGCCGTGCCAAGCGTGTTGTTCTGCGTGAAGGACGCGACATTCGCTTCGCTCCCGTAGTTCGCCGGAATGTTGCGGACGAGATCGGTAATCGTCGCAAAGCCGGCCTCCTTGATTTCGGCCTCGGTAAAGACGTCAACCGGCGCCTTCGCCTGAAACTGCTCGCCACGCAGGCTGGTGCCGGTGACAATGATGACGCTCTCGTCCCCCTCGCCGTCGACCGTCGTATCCTGTGCCTGGGCCACAGAAGCTGTTGCCATAGCCAGAAAGCCCACCGACGCGCGAAAGCGTGAATACACCATAATTTCCTCCCCACGAGACGCTCATATTCGATATGAGTCTTCTCTCATCCTATATGAGATATCTCTCATAGCGCACCGTCAAGTCCAATTCTCTCCAAGCTTGTTGTGCAACGCAGCGAAGAATCGGTCTTGACTATCGATATGCTGGCCAAGAAACTTGCAAACAACGATTAAACGAGGGAAAGGACTGTCTTGGCGAGGTCAGAAAGCATGTCGTGGCCGAACGCGACCCTAACCGAGGGCGCCGTGGACAAGCCCGGTTCGACGGAAACTCTCTACGGCTGCACCTTCACACATCGCTACGCCGAGGCCGGGGGCCTGACGTGGCACGCCGCGACCGCGGGAGGCGAAGGCCCGGTGGTCCTGTTCCTGCATGGATATCCGGAAAGCTGGTATGCGTGGCACCACCAGATGGCGTTTCTCTCGGCGTCATATCGCTGCATCGCGCTCGATCTTCCGGGCTACCGGCAGTCGGAAAAGCCGGACGTCAACGCATTCGATTACGACTACGCGAATGTCGCCGGAAGCGTTGCGGCCCTGCTCGATGCCCTGTCCATTCAAGTGTTTCTGCTCGTCGCGCATGATCGGGGTGCGGTCATCGCTGATCATTTGTGCGCGGTCCCCGGCTTTGGGGACAGAATCATCAAATATGTGAGGATGCAGCAATTGGGCTGCGTGCCCCATGGCGAGCCGCGACCGCCGCATGCACTGTTCCGATCCGATGCGGCCGTCGCCGCCTTCTAGGACCCGGCAAACGTCGTCCAGGACGCCTATGTCCGCAACCCCATCGTCGCGCATCGCCCCTCCGAGGCCGATCTCGTCCGCATGGTGCGTGAGCTTGGCTATTCCGGCGTCGCGCAGGGGGCGGCGGCGAGTTTCCAGTCGGCCGATTTCGATGCAGAGCATGCGGACCGTATGAACGGGCTGTTCGATGCGATGACGATGCCGGTCCTGTTCCTGCAAGGCGCGCTCGATCACGGACAAAAGCCGGTGGAATATGCCGAGATCACCAAGCATGTGACCAATGGAACATTGCAGTTCGTTGATGCCGGGCACTTCCTGCATCTCGAGCGGCCGGATATCGTGTCACAGGCGATCCACGCTTTCCTCACCCACCATCCGCTTTCCGCCGATTGAGGGGCCGGGCGGTGTGGCAAACAATTGCGCGATATGCCGTATGTACGCTCGGCGGGCTTGTCGGCGGCGCATTCGGCGCCTGGAGCCTGGTTAGCAGCGGTCTGTTCAATGGCGATCCGATCGGGCCATGGACCACCGGTGTTGATTACGGCTCAGCCGACGCCTCTGCGCTCACCCGGGCGGCGGTCGCGCTTCACGGGATCCTCGCCCTGCCGGCCAGCGAAGCGCGGTATTTCGAAGCGGATACCGACAGCGCGGGCCGCCCACTATCAGGCGATTGCACCTATCGGATAAGCGGTTCCGATCTGGCCGGAGCATGGTGGAGCATCACCGCCTACAATTCCGACGGTTTCCTGATCGAGAACCCGGCCCGGCGCTATTCCGTCCCGAACAGGCTCGCTTCGCCTAACGGCGGGGACTGGTCCATCACCGTCAGCGCCGACGATACCGGCTCTTTAAGACTGCCTGTTGCGCGAGGTGAGCCGTTCAGCCTCGTGCTTCGCCTCTACGTTTCCGAAGATGCCGCCAATCCAAGGTTGCCAAGTATCGAGCGGCGGGAGTGCGTTACTTGAAGCTTTGGATCCGCCCTCTTATCGCCGGAATTGTGGTGGCCGTCGCGGCGTTTGCCATCACCATCGTCGCGATGCCTCAAGCGCTGATGTATGTCGCCGCTTCGCGCATTGGCGACCAGGGGCCGAATGTCATGAAGCACAATCCGCTGAAGATGCCCGAGAATTTGGAGATTGTCCGACCTGCCGCCGACCCACTGTACAATTCTTGCATCATCGACCTCTCCGCCGGCCCGGTAGAGGCCTCCATACCGTCGAGCCCTGCGCCATACTGGTCGCTATCCATCTTCGACCGCAATACCGATGTGGCTTACGTCAGGAGCAACCTGCAAACCGGCGCCGCACCCCTGTCGATCCTCGTGGCTACGCCGGAGCAGGACATGCCGGATACCTGTGCGGTGTGCTCCCGGCCTTCCAGCCCCCAATATGCGCTCCGCCCCAACTCGAGATCATTCGCAATGGAGAGATACAGGTTATGAAAATACTCATTTCCCCGCGCAGCCACGTCCCGTAGCGCTGCCCCTGGCACGAGCCTGACAGCCGACGGCGTAAGCCGCCAGCCCATGACATTTGTGTCGATCTCGACGGGAACAACGAGACCTTCATCGGAAAGAAGTTCGAGAAGGCGCCCGAGGAAATCCAGGTAGTCATTTTTGCCCAGTTTTGTTCCGATGACGCTATTCTTGTTGATCAGTCTGGCTCTACGAGAATTATGACCCGCGCGGAGTAGCGTTTGTTCTTCGCGCAGGCTGACCACGCCCTTGCCAGGTGCGCGCTGAACCAGCGCAGACCTCCCTCGAGGCTTTTCCTTACTGTCGATGGCCCAGGGCGAACGGAGCAGCGATCTGGATTTCTGCGCCACACCGTCGAGCACCGCGAGGTCGAGCGACTCTGTGTTGACAGCAAGACCGGCGAGCATTGCGCTGAGCAGTTCCTTGAGGAGTTGTTGCCGTTGGTCGGCGGAGACTTCTCCCAGTTCCGGCAGCACAGCCATCATTCGTTCGCGGTCGTTGGCAACTTCCTCAAGACCAACAAATTGCACATCAATCAGATTGAGAACTGAGAGGCTGGGATTCGTGTACCGCCATCCGCGACGGAGATCTGTCCAGACTCGACGGGCAAGCACTTTGGCGAGGGCGCGCTGTGCATCCTCACGAATGACAGCGCCCGCAGATGGATCCAGCATCCAATGAACACGCGCGCCTGCATTGGATGAGACGAAGCCAAGCGCCTTGACGACCCTGAGGCCGAATTCATCCTCACTCAGGCCGTCATGGCCATCGTCAAGTATTGCCCGCAATATGGCGCCGCGCAAAAGGCTGACAAAAAGAAAGTCATTGAAATGACCGGACTGAAGCGCTGCGTCTTGCCGGTTATCCGTAAATCCGAGAAGCTTTCGCTTCGTATCCGGAACGCCACTCTCGGCCGAATTCATCCATTCTAGGGCGCTCGACACCAATAGCGTCGTCGCAGAGCTACGGCCTTCACCCGATAACCCAGCAAGTTTGCTGCGCTCCCGCATGCCCTGATTAGGTTCATCCTGACAGCAAAGGCAGAATGCGAATTTGCTCGGCACAAAGAAGAACGCCCGGCCGCCTGAACTGTGACGTCCATCGGGTTCAACAAAAAACGAAATAGGAGCACGCGCTCTGCGATAGGACCGCAACCGCTCCACGCCATTGCGTTCCTCAAGCCAGCTTTCGGGAAACGTGCTCAGGTCTCCGTTGAATACAAAATCGGCGTCGCCTTCTGGCACGGGGCAGAGATAACCAGCAACTTCAGAACCGTCTTCTGACTCAAGCGGAGTATCATCAATGCCTCGCGGCAGAAATCTCGTATGGCCGTCATCGTCAGTCTTCGTAACGACATGATACTCGTGACCGCAGTTTCTGCAGAAACGCGTTGGGTAGAGTCGGTTGCCGGGTGCGTTTGGATCCTCCAGCTGCCCTTCAAACAGGACGGTTCGCGGATTTTTTGTCAGCGTCGTGAAGACCTCACCAGCGCCGGAGATAAAGCGGTGAAGTTTGAACGCGAGAAATGCCCGCTCTCCGGTTCCTCCTCTGTCACACTCCGGGAGGCTGACCTTGGTCAGGAAATCCTGGAGAACACTTTTGCAAATCTCAGAGCTTGAGCCGCTGTCTGCGGCCAGGCGATCAACCGCACTTTGGAAAGGTACCGGCTTTTGTCTTTTGAGTTCGAGCCCATCATCAAGACCAAGAGCAAGCTCGGTCCAGACCGCTAATGGATGCGTTCTGAGTGTCTGATCATCCAAAACATCCGGAACGCCGTCAGCAAGAGCCGATGGCAAAGCAGAAATAGCTTCTGCCAAACTGATATTGTCACTCGTAGCACGCTGAAGGGACTCATCAATAACGGCATCGGGACCGATATCCGCGCCGAACAAACGGGAGGCGACTTTTGCCACGGCAACAGCTCTGCTTTCATCTGATCCCTCGGATGCCATCGTGGCCGAAGTACCGATGCATACAGGCGCCCTGTCGGGTGCGCATCTGTCTCGAAGTCGCCGGACAAGAACGGCAACGTCTGCACCTTGTCGTCCCCGGTAGGTATGCAACTCATCCAGAATAATGAATTCCAAGCCGCTTGCATTCTCGACCACTTGTGCGTCAAGCTTATCCTGACGCGTCAGAAGGAGTTCAGCCATCATATAGTTTGTCAGAAGTATATCCGGTGGATTGGCCGCAATCTTCTGGCGCTCTTCCTGACTTTCCTGTCCGGTATATCGCTTGATCACTGGGCGCATATTTTCCGGAAGGCCCGACTGGCTGATGAATTTGTCGATCTCCTTCAACTGGCTATTTGCAAGCGCGTTCATCGGATAAACGATGATCGCCCTTGTTCTTCTTGGTTGTCCTGCGCGCAAGGCCCGGATAATCGCGTCCACCACCGGCACAAAAAAGCACATGGACTTTCCCGATCCTGTGCCGGTCGTCACGACATAACTCTTGCCCGCTTTCGCTTTTGCGATTGCTTCGGCTTGATGCCGATAGAACGTCATAGGAGCGTCGCCGAAACGAAACACCTTGCCCGTGGCGTCATCCAAATCGCCCGACTCTACAAGTTCATCGATATTCTTGTCCGACCGATAGCGGGGATTGAGTGACAACAATGCCTCGGGCCAGAAACGCCCTTCGTCATACTGGCGATCAATTTCAGACCTCAGATCCTCCGATCGAATTGAGGTGAAGGAGCGTGAGAACTGCTCATAGATTGTTATAAGGTGCTGGTCGAATTCAAAGGCTTTCATTTTTTACTGCGCCCCCCCATGAGAAAGAATTTCTTTTTGATATTTCCCTTTCTTTTGGCGGAGAATGGCAATGATTTTTTTTACGGTCCGTTCTGACCTGTTCGCAGGGCACATTCATTTTGACGACCATAAGCACGAGAGTGGAACTGCACGCATATTTTCTGCGAATGGAACGACTTGATCATGGTCATAGAGGACGACCCCCTGAACGAACCGATCTCCACATGCCTCTGCGAGTCTGCGAATTCCCGAAAAATCGCCTGCTGACACTGTGGCCGATGACTTCACTTCGACACCGACAACTTCTCCGCGCCTGTTTTCGATCACAACGTCGACTTCATTCTTATCCTTGTCTCTAAAATGGGAGAATGAAAACCTCTGTTCGTTCCAGGTGGCTATCTTCTGTAATTCGCTGAAGACGAATGTTTCCAAGATTGCACCGAATGACGTTTTGTCCTTGCGGACAACATCTGGGGAAATATCGCGCAGTGCAGCAAGTAAGCCCGCATCCAAGAAATGAAGCTTCGGTGATTTCGTTAGACGTTTCAGCTTATTGGTAAACCAAGGTTGCAGGGTTTGAACAATAAACAGGCTCTCGAAAACGCGGACATATTTCTGCGTCGTCACATGATTGAGACTTATTGCGCCACCAACGCCGGAATAGTTCACAAGTTGCCCGGAATGCTCGGCCAAAATGCTGAGTAGCTTTGGCATGATCGCGAGCTGTTCGATCTGTGCAATATCACGAACGTCGCGTTGAACGAGTGCGTCCACATAACCATGATACCAGTCTTGCCTACGAGCCCATCTTCGGCGATCAAGTGCCTCGGGATAACCGCCAGCTAGAACCATCTCGATAAGATCGTCACCAATTATTGTGGTCTCGACCGTTGGCGCAGCGCCATTGAATGCGTTGTCCAGAAACGTCGACTTCGCACCCTGTATCTCTGAGCGAGAAAGAGGAAGGAGCTTCACCACCTCCATTCTGCCGGCAAGAGAATCGGCTACCTTGGGGACCGTCATAAGGTTGGCAGAGCCAGTGAGAAGGAACCGGCCTGGGCTCTTGTCTTTGTCTACCTCTGCCTTGATAGACAACAGTAGCTCCGGGGCACGTTGGATCTCGTCTATGACCGCCCGTTCAAGGCCGCGCAGAAATCCCACAGGATCCTCGGTTGCGGCCGTCATGACAGTCGCATCGTCTAGGGTGAAGAATGGGATATCGTCGGCAGCTATGTCGGTCGCCAACGTCGTTTTTCCGGACTGTCTGGGTCCTGATATCAGCACAACGCGTGTATCAGTCAGCGCCTCCTGAATTCTGTCCTTCACAAATCGATCGTACATTCACGGCCCTTTACTTTCGACCGGATGAAAGTACGCATGCGACCATCTGAAAGTCAACGGATGACTGATTGAAAGTGATGAGCCGACCGTTTGAAACTCACACGCAGGATCGCTCTAGGCTCCTAGAGGGGAAAGCCTTCCCCTGCGGTCGAGCCTTTAGTCTCGTCCGACCCCTTCTGCGGGGAGACCCCGCAACGCCCCTTTAGAGCAAGAGGCCTGCGGCTGTTGCCTTGACGGGTTTGGAGGTCGAGAGAGAGGCTCTCGGACCGCCCGTTATGGAGATCAGCCATGACAGCGATTGAGATCATAAACGGTCGTCCCGAAAGCGGCGGCTACAAGGTGGATGTGTCCCGCGGTGGGCACAATGGGCGTGTGTCGTCCGAATGGTTTTCCCGCCCCGATGACGAGAAGTACCTCTCGCTCTCGGACCTCTACGCTTCGGTGAAGGGCCGCGCCGAGCAGAGCCAGACGCGGACGGTCGAGAGCGCGGCAATCCGG
Source organism: Erythrobacter sp. (assembly GCF_036351135.1). Taxonomy (GTDB): domain Bacteria; phylum Pseudomonadota; class Alphaproteobacteria; order Sphingomonadales; family Sphingomonadaceae; genus Erythrobacter. Next base: position 353,055 of record NZ_JAZBON010000027.1, on the reverse strand, counting down.
GTCGAAGCCCATCGCGACGATCCGGAGAAGCTCGCGCTCGTTCTGCCCGATGCGGACGCACCCGTCGCGCCCACACATTGGAGCTTCGGACAGCTTGCAAGCCTCGTCGGCGCGCCGGCAGCCTATCTGCGTCAGCTTACGGCGCCGCTCGCGGGCATCAACCTGCAATACGGCCTCACCAACCACCGCGCCGAACAGGTGAAGACGATGGAAGTCGCCAATGGCCGAACGGAACTGCGCGCCGTCACCGGCCCTGACTATGGCCGGATCTACGATCACGAACTCGTTTCCGCCGTCCAGCGCATTGCAGGCGACGGTGTCGGAGACACGCGCTGGAAAGTGCCGGGCGTGCTCGACTGGTCGACGGGCATCTACAACCCGATGGTCGATGTCACCAAGGACACGACCACGCTCTACGCCTCGGATCGCCACGGAGCCGCACCTGACGGCCTTCTCGAGAGGGGCGAGCCGGAGCGGAACCCGCCCGGTCCGGCAATGGCTGCGGCGACACCGTTTTCCGCCGCCGAGCGGAGCTCGGCTTTGCATCGCGATCCAAAACGGCACCGCCTCCGCCATCCTCCGCTATCGCTCCGGTCCCTCTGGTGAGGGATGCAGGCCCGGTCGCGTCCCGCTTTCCGTCGCCCATGAAGGCCGCGCGAGGCGCGGTCAGCGACAACGAGGCCTATCGCCCATGACCCAGCAAAAACCCGACACACGGTCCGCCACAGCCCTCGTCCTCGACGAGTTGCAACTCTTCGGACATCGCCCTTTCGCCGACGAGCCCGATCCGCGGCCACTGCCAGACGCCAGCACTGTCGAAGGCGCGATCGCGGATATCTTCGACGCCCTGGTCGTCGCTCTCGGCGACACGCGGCTCGAACCCGATCTCGAAGACCTGCTCTGGTCACGGCACAGGTCACCGCCAATGTCTACGACAGCCCGACCGACCAGTTCCTGCTGATCCCGCAAGGCGCGCGCCTCCTCGGTGAATATGATAGCCGCGTGGAAACCGGTCAGCGGCGAGTTTTTTTAGCGTGGACCCGATTGATCCTATCCGATGGACGCTCCATCGTCCTCGAACGCCAGCCCGGGACGGATCAAGCCGGATACAGCGGTCTCGAAGACGGTGTGGACAATCACTGGGGCCAGCTGTTCCGTGCCGCCGGGCTCGCCACGATCCTCAATATCGGCTTTGAGACTGGCGAGGATGGCGGCGACGAGATAGCCGAGGCGATCCGCGACGGTACTCAGGACACCATCGGGCGAGCCGGCGAGGCCGTCGTGCAACGCCAGTTGAACATCCCGCCGACGCTCACGATCCGGCCGGGCTTCCCGGTGCGCGTAATGGTGACGCGCGACCTGATTCTCGAACCGCAAGGAGACCTACGTTGAGCAAGTTGAAGCTAGGAAACATCCGGGACGACACCATCCGCGCCCAGCACCGTGCGTGCTCTGACGGTCTCTTCCCCGCTCGGGCCGGTTAGCCGAGTAACGGCTAGGTCATCTTCAATCGCGATCGAAGTTGCACGCATTCCTCTTTCGACTGTGATGCCTTCCTCTGTGAGAGCGTCTTCCAGCATCCGTTCCGAGTCCGCCTGGCTCTGGACGAGCATGAACGGATAGGTCTCGTCGACCTCGTCCAGCCTTAACGTTGCTAGGACGCGGCCGTGCCGACGCAGGTTTAGCCGCTTCATCCGTCGGCCATTTTCGAGGAAGCGATCCGTAACCCCTGTCGACTCCAGAAGCTGCAAAGTGCGCACGTTCACACCAAAAGCCTTGGAATAAGGGGAGATCGTCTCTGCTTTATCGATGATGCGCGGGCGGTGCCCCTTTCGCGCCAGAAACAGAGCGGTCGCCAGCCCGGTAGGACCTGCGCCCACGATAAGCAGATCGGTGTTCTCAGCCATGATCGCCTCATTGAAAGTGTGTGCTAACAATAAGAATGTTAGCGTCTGCTGTCAATGATGGTCGATACGCGTTATCTAGGGTTATGCCTGCGCCAATCGATGAGAACACGATCCTCGAAGCAGCCCTTTCCGTTTGGCGAGAGCACGGCTTTCGCAACGCGACGACGCGTAAGGTCGCCGAGCGCGCCGGGATTGGTGAAGTCACATTGTTTCGGCGTTTCTCCGACAAGTCAGCACTCTTCGGAGCGGCGCTGGCGACTCAAGCCGATGCGTTCAGCGCCGTCGCCAAAGAGTATACGGGCGATCTCGTCGCTGACCTGTCAAACATCGTCGATGCCTATGCGCAGCTTCTGGAGACGAACGGGGCGATTGTGCTCGACTTTCTGATCGAAGCACGGCGCAACGAACATTTGAAGGCAATTGCCCCCATACCGATGGCCGCAATCATGCAGGTGGCCGCCGTTGTCCAGAGGTACCAGAGTGATGGTAAGCTGAGGACGACCGACCCCTTTGGTCTTGTCCTCTCCCTCCTGGGCCCTCTGATCGTTCGGCACGCCGTGGCTCAAGCCCAGCCCATGATTTCCGCGCGTCAGCCTACTGAAGACTATGTTGAGATGTGGTTGGCAGGGCACCAAGCGAGCTGAGCAGACGCTCAAGACGAAAGCTCAACAATGCGAACTTCTAAACATGCTTACGCGAAACTCCCGCGTAAGCACTGCGCTGAAAAAAACGCTCATCACAATGCATTGAAAAATAAAGAAAAATGGCGCACCCGAGAGGATTCGAACCTCTGGCCTCCGCCTTCGGAGGGCGGCGCTCTATCCAGCTGAGCTACGGGTGCATGCCGTTCGCGAGATGCTTACGCCATGCTTACGCGAGATTTTTGGCTCCTTGAAGAGCGAATCCGATATTCGCCCAAGCCGTTTTTTAGTCACTTCTTTCTTCCAGCACCCAAAGCAATCACCAGACTTGACATCCGCCTTCGGAGGGCAGCGCTCTATCCAGCTGAGCTACGGGTGCATGCCGGTGGGCGTCTGACAAGCATTGGCGGCGGCGGAACGCAAGCCTTTTGCGCGGCGGCGGCGATTTATCCGCTCCGCCGGGCGGGTCGGCGGGTTTAACCAATCGGCAACAGCTGTGCGGATAGGCAGGCTGTCATGTCCGCTCTTCCTCCCGATGAAATCCGCGTCATGCGCGAACTCGCCGATGACGGCGCGGTCCTGGGCACAGCGGCTCCGGATTGCGATGACGACGCGCTCGCCTATCGCTGGCGCACGATCCATGCACGGGCCACCCGCATCGCCGCGCTCGCCGCGCTTTCGGGCGAACCCTATGCCGGCGCGATCGCCCGCTTTCCCGACGCTATCGCCGAGGCCGATCCACGGCGGCGCGAGCTGGCTGACAGGGCGGTGCATGATCTGGGCGCGCTGCTTTTGTCGGGCATGAAGGCGCTCGACGCGCTCGCGGCGCGGGAACAGGATTGCTGCGCGCCGGCGCTGTCGCTGTGGCGGGAATATTACCAGCTGCGCGAGGCGATCCTGCGGATGGCAGAGCCCGTCCCCGCCTGAGCGCGCCCCTTCCCCTCAATCCCCGTTGCGAGCCCGCTTGACGGCGTTCGTGCTTCGTTCCAAGTTTGGCCTATGGACGAAAGCGCATATGTCATTCGCGATTCGCACGGCACCGGCCAATCGCAGCCCGCCCCAAATCCTGGCCCGAACTCCGTCCCGATGGGGGAATCATCGGCGATGCTGATCTGCGCGGAGGAGGCGGCAGATCCCGTGGCGGGCGAGGTCGCGCGCGGGATCAGGCGGCTGTTTGCCCGCAACAACATCTGGTGCGTCGAGGAAATGCCGCTCGGCAACGGGCGCCGTGCCGATCTCGCCGGGATCGATGCGCGCGGACAGGTGGTGATCGTCGAGATCAAGGTCGCGCGCGGCGATCTGCTGGGCGACGGCAAATGGCCCGATTATCTCTCGTTCTGCGATCGGTTCTACTGGGGCGTGCCGCCCGGGCTCGACCGCGCGCCGCTCGAGACGCCCGGGTTCGAACCGGAGAAATGCGGCGTAATCGTCGCGGATGGCTACGACGCGCAGATCGTGCGCCAGGCCCCGCTCGAGCCGCTGGCCGCCGCGCGGCGCAAGAAGGTCATCGAAAGTCTCGCGAGGACGGCGATGCGACGCATCACGACGCTTGCCGATCCGCTGTGCCTGGACGTCGCCGGCGCGCAGTAAGGCGCTTTCAGGCGCGCAAAATATCCGTCCCGACGCTTTTGCCGCTATCGTTTTGCCGGGCCATCGGCCATAGATCGCTGAGACGATGGTTCCCGGCGACACCCCCTTCTGGCTCGCATTCATCCTGATCGGCGCGTTGATGAGCCTGATGCTCGCGCTGCGCTACCTTGCGTCGAGCGCGCTGTTCGCGTGGATTACGCAGCTCGCGCGGCCCGGCCTCTATGCCGGGCAGGAACGTCAGATCGCGCGTGAGATCCGCTATTCGCTGATCGCGGCGGTCATCTACGGCGCGCCGACGGGCATTATCTACTGGCTCTGGTGGTATCACGGCTGGACCAAGCTCTACACCGACTGGAACACCTATCCGCTGTGGTATCTGCCGGTCTCGGCGCTAATATTCTTTTTCGTGCAGGACACCTGGTTCTACTGGACGCACCGGGCGATGCATCGCTGGCCGCGCCTGTTCCGCCTGACCCATGCGCTTCATCACGAAAGCAGACCGCCGACCGCGTGGAGCGCGATGAGCTTCCACCCGCTCGAAAGCGTTAGCGGCGCGATCGTCATGCCGATCCTCGTCTTCGTGGTGCCGATCCATATCGCCATGCTCGGCTTCGTCTTCGCGGTCGCGACGGTGCAGGCGATCACCAACCATCTGGGCTGGGAGATCCATTCGCACCGCCTCGTTCATTCGCCGTTGGGACGTTGGCTGATAACGGCCAGCCATCACGAGCGGCATCACGAGGAATATCGATGCAATTTCGGGTTGTATTTCCGGTTCTGGGACAGGCTGTGCGGGACCGATCGCGGATTGTCGCGCCGGATGGAGGCACGCGGCAGCCCGCTGGCCGATCCGGCGGAGTGAGGCCGGTGGTTTCGTCGCGGGCGCGGGTGGCGCCAAGGGCTCTGGCCGCCGCGCTGGCTGCAAGCACATTGGTCGCGGCCGCCCCGGCTGCGGCGGGCAGCGTCACCATCAAGGTCACCGATCTGCGCAACACGCAGGGCAAGATTCGCGCCTGCATGACGCGGGTGGAAAGCATCTTCCCGCGCTGCATCAAGGATCCCGCCTCGCACCGCGCGAATGTCGATGCAGCCGAAGGCCTCACCATCCGCTTCGACAATGTCGAGCCGGGCGAATACGCCATCGCGCTGCTCCATGACGAGAACGCCAACGGCAAGGCGGACCGGGTGCTCGGCATGGCGCCCAAAGAAGGTTATGGCTTCTCGCGCGATGCGCCGGTGCGCATGGCGCCGCCGGCCTGGAAGGATGCGGTGTTTCCTGTGGGCGAGCGTTCGCGCACGATGACCATTCGGATGCGCTACTTCCTTTAAAGCTGCATAGCCGCAGACGCCCCGCCCCTGCCCCTCATTTGACCGACCCCGCGCCCTCGCCGGATCGTGCGTTTGTACCCTGCGCTCGCGTCTGCGCATTTTCCCCGCCCACTTAACGCATTGTTTACCACGTAGCGTCAGAACCGGCACCGCAAAGACCGAATATCGGCACGATTTATCAGGGGGCACCGGCCTGAATATGGATACTCTGCGCGGACCTTTCGACGGCGGCACCCCGGCCGGGGACGCATCCGGCTGGAACGAGGAGCCGGGCGCGCCGCTCGCAGACGATATCGACGGCGCGGACGAACAGGACGGCCCTGAAAACGCGCGCGACCTTCCCCCGGAGGCGATCGGCCAGGACGAGCGCCGGATGCAGGTGCGCGCCTACAATCACTGGGCGAGCTTGCTGGGCGATCATGACTTCCCCTCGATCGAGGATTTGGAGCCTGCGGATCTGCCCGATTTCGGCCCGCATTCGGTGCTGCTCGACTTCTCGACCGGGATCGAGGATCCGGTGGTCCAATATCTCGGCGACGCGCTGGGCGAGGAATGCCTTGGCGCGGATAGGTCGAGGGCCTCGCAGATCGAGCGGCTTTCCGACGTGCCGCCGCGCTCGTTGCTAAGCCGGATCACCGATCATTACATGCAGATCCTCGCCAACCAGGCGCCGATCGGGTTCGAGGCGGAATTCGTCAACGAACGCGGAACCAGCGTGCTTTATCGCGGCATCCTGCTCCCCTTTTCCAGCGATCGTGAGACGATCGACTTCGTCTATGGCGTCATCAACTGGAAAGAGATGGCCGACGCGGCGACCGCGGACGAGCTGCTGCTCGCGATCGATCAAGCGATCGACGACGAGGACGTGGACGCGGATGCGGACGGGGCCGAGGAAGCGCCGCCGCGCCGCGCCGACCCGGTGACCGAATGGGCGGATTCGCCCGCGCATGAAGAGCCCGCGGACGAGCAAGCCGCCGGACATGAGGACGGCGCCGAGGTCCCTGTTGAAGCCGACCACAACGCCCGCGGCGAAAACGACAATGTCGCCTATCTCGATGCCCGGGATCGCGCCGACGAGGACGCCTCGCCGCTCGATCTCTCCCCGAATAGTGCCGTCGAAAACCCTTCGCACGCAAACGGCTCGAACGGGGATCACGCCGACGGGGCGCACGGCAACGACTTACCCATGCCCGACTTCGGAAAATACGGCCTCGACGATTACGATGACGAGGATGAGGACGAGTACGGGGACGGGGACGGTGAAGAAACGGGCCGTGACAGTGCCGCCTACAGCTTCGCTTCGCTCGCCGACTATATCGAGGCGCCGGCCAAGAAGGCGCTCGATCTCGATGCCGAGCAGTTCGATCCCGACGATTACCGGGTCGAGGACAGCGCGGGCGAGCCCGAAGCTGCTGCTCCGTCGCCAGTTGCTCCATCTGCTGCGGTGCCGATCGCCGAGCCGGTCGAGCCGGAACCTTTCGACGCACAGGCCGGCCTGCACGACTGTCTCGCCGCCGCGCGTGCGCTCGCGCAGAATGTCCGGGTCAGCGAGGATCGCACCCGTCAGGCGCTCTACGAAGCGGTCGGGCGCGCCTACGACGTCTCGCTCGCCGCATCGGCCGAACCCGACGCCTATGCCGAGCTGATCGCCGAGAACGGTCTGACCATGCAGGACCGCGCGCCGATGACGCCGGTGGTCAAGCTTGTCTTCGGGCAGGATTACGACAAGACCCGGCTCACCGAATATGCCGCCGTCCTCACCCACGCCCACCGGATGAACCTCGAACGCGGCGCGCTCGCCGATTATCTGCGCGAAGCCGATGGCGGGCTGAAGGGCGTGGTCGCGGCCGAACGCCGCCTGCGCCGCGAGGAAGCGGGCGAGACGGTCGAGGACGAGGGCGACGTGCGCGCCCAGCTCGCCGCCAAGCTGCGCGAGCTCGAAGAGATGATGTTCGACGCCATTTCGGCGGAGGGTCCGGAATTCTCGCTCGTCATGCTGCGCCGCGATGGGGCGGGCAACGTGGCGCTGATCGGCGAGATCGACGACGATGTCGCGCTGATCGAACGCGCAGGCAAGAAGCTCGTCGGCTGAGGCCTCGTTCGGGGCCGCAACGGGACGCACAGGCGCCCTGTATGGCCCGTCAATAAGGCTTGGACTCGGCGGAAACGCGGGTTAATTGCCTGTATTCATGCTTCGTTCGCTGTTTTCCCGAAGCGCGCCCGTCCGCGTCCAGCCCTTTTTCGGCTTCCGAAACGGCGAACGCCTGTTCCTGAACGCCCGCGCCATCCGCGCCGCCGAACCCAGCTTCGCCCGGCAGGGCTTCTGGGGCAACTTTCGTACGATGCTCAGCCAGTATGCCAGCCGCGAGGTTGCGGATCTGCCGGTGACGCTCGAATATCACTGCGGCGAGAACGCGCTCATTTCAGAGCGCGTCGTCAGCGATGCGGAAGGTTTCGTGCGCTTCGACCTCAGGATCGACCCCGCCTGCCCACCGCCCGATCGCACGCGCTGGGAAAAGGCGGTGCTGCGCTGGGAAGAGCCGGGGGAGGAGGGCAAGCAGGCGGGCACGCCGCGCGAGGCCAGCGCCTACATCCTGACGCCGGGCGAGCAGACGCGGACCGGGATCATCTCGGATATCGACGACACGATCCTGGAGACCGGGATCACCGGCAATGTCCGCCAGATCGCGCGCAACTGGAAAAGGGTGATGACGACGATGCCGTCCGAGCGCGCCATCGTGCCGCATGCGCGCGATTTCTACGCGGCGATCGGCGGCGATCCCGCCCAGGACACGGGGGCGGCGGGCGAAACGCGCGGTCCGCGGGCAAGGGTGCGTCCGGTCTTCTACGTCTCTTCGAGCCCGTGGAACCTGTTTTCCTACCTCGTCGCCTTCAAACGGCAGCGCAATCTGCCGCTCGGGCCGGTGATGCTGCGCGACTGGGGGTTCAATCGCAAGACGCTGGGCAGCGAGGGGCATGGCAGCCACAAGGAAGCGGCGATCGCGCGCATTCTCGACATGTTTCCGCATCTGCGCTTCGCCCTGATCGGCGACGACTCGCAAAAGGACATGGTCGCCTTCGGCAATATCGCCGCCCAGCGTAGCGGGCGGATCGCGGCGATCTTCATCCGCGCGGTGAGCGGGGAGCCGCTGTCGGACAAGGAAATCGAGGCGAGGAAACGGATCGAGAAAGCCGACGTGCCGTTCTGGACCGGCGACGATTATCGCGCGGCAACCGAGTTCCTCCTCGCCTCGGGACTGGAGCTGGAAGGCGGGGTCGAACCGCTGGTGCGCACCGCGAGCGAAGGCACCGCCGAAGAGCCGAAGGACAGCGCCGCGGCGTAAAGGCGGGCGTGCCGTATCGAGGCTCGTATCGAAGGGAAACAGGGTTGTGCGCATATTCTTATGGACCGCCGGGATCGTTGCCGCCCTCGGCCTCGCCGGGGCGCTGGCGCTGCAATATTCGGTGGGGCGCAACGGTCCGAAGATGCTCACCGCGCTCGACCGGGTGGCCGGCGGATCGAACGGGGCCGAGCTCAAGGCGACGGTACCGCTGGGCGGGCACGAGGCGCGAAAGCTGGTCGTCTGGGGGCCGGAGCAGGCGCAGGGAGATGAACCGCTTCCGGTGCTGGTCTTTGCGCATGGCGGCGGGTGGAAGAGCGGCGATCCGGAGGATTACGGCTTTGTCGCGCGCGCCTTCGTCCCTGAGGGTTTCGTCGTCGTGCTCGCGGGCTATCGCCTGAACGAGGACGGCATCTATCCCGCCATGATCGAGGACACCGCCGATGTCGTGGGCTGGACACACCGCGAAATCGCGCAATATGGCGGCGATCCCGCGCACATCGCGCTCGCCGGCCATTCGGCAGGCGCCTATAACGTCGTGATGCTCGCGCTCGAGGAACGCTGGCTCGAAGAGGAAGATGTGCCGCAAGACGCGATCCAAGGTGTGATCGGCATTGCGGGGCCCTACGATTTTCTGCCGCTGGCACGCGATTCGTCGCGCGACGCCTTCGGCGATGCCGATATGCCTGAAACCACGCAGCCGGTGAATTTCGCGCGCGCCGGCGCGCCGCCGCTCCTGCTGGTGCACGGCGACGAGGACACGGTCGTGCGCCCGCGCAATTCGGTGGCGCTTGCCCGCGCGATGGAGGCGGCGGGCGGCGAGGCGATCCTAGCGCTGCAGCAGGGAATGGATCACAACCGCCCGATCGTCGAGCTCGCCGCGCCCTTCCGCGGCGACCGCACCATGCTCGAGCTGATGGCCGGTTTCGCGAAGGGCGGGCGCGAGGCGCGCGAGGTTTCAGTTCCCGTTCAGGCCGCCGCGCGCTAGCATGGCGGCGCCTCCCATGCGCGCGATTCCCTCCCTTGCCGCCACCTTGCTGGCCTTCTTCGCCGTCTGCATGTTCGCCGTGCAGCCGCTCGCCGCGCAATCGGTCCTGCGCGATGCCGAGACCGAGGCGCTCTTGCGGGACATGGCCCATCCGCTGATCGAGGCGAGCGAGCTCGAACCCGAGAATGTCGAGATCGTGCTGATCAACGATCCCTCGATCAACGCCTTCGTCGCGGGCGGACAGGTCGTCTATATCCATGCCGGCCTGCTGAACGCCGCCGACACCGCCAACGAAGTTCAGGGCGTGATCGCGCACGAACTCGGTCACATCACCGCGGGCCACGTCGTGCGTTTCGACGAGCGCACCCGCAGCGCGCAGGGCATCACCCTGCTTTCGCTGCTGCTCGGTGTCGGCGCAGCACTGGCCGGTGCGGGCGACGCGGCGATGGGCGCGATCATGGCGGGGCAGCAGGCGGCGATGGGCAGCTTCCTCGCCTTCAACCGCAACCAGGAAGCCGCCACCGACCTCGCCGGCGCGCGCTACCTTTCGGGCGCGGGCATTTCGGGGCGCGGCATGATTTCCTTCTTCGAGAAGCTGCGCAATTTCGAGATACGCCGCGGCTACAGCCAGTCGGACGATGCCGCCTATGGCCGCACCCACCCCCTCTCGGGCGACCGTATTCAGACCCTGCGCGGCCTTTTGGCGCGCGATGCCGCCTGGGGCGCCCCCGACGATCCGCAGCTTCAGGCCCGGTTCGAAGCGGTGCAGGCCAAGCTTTACGGCTATCTCGCCCCGCCGCAGCGCACGCTCAATCTCTATCCGCCCGGCAATGACAGCGTGCCCGCGCTCTATGCCCGCGCCTATGCCTATCACAAGGACGCGCAGGTCGAGCGCGCGCTGAGCGAGGCCGACGCCCTGCTCGCTGGCGCTCCCGACAACCCCTATTTCCTCGAGCTGAAGGGGCAGATTCTGCTCGAATCGGGTCGTCCGGAGGAAGCACTCGTGCCGCTGCGCCGCGCGACCGAGATCACGCTCAACCAGCCGCTCATCGCCGGCATGTTCGGCCATGCCCTGATCGCGACCGAGGACCGCGCGAATTACGACGAAGCCGAACAGGTGCTGCGCGCGGCGGTGGCGAAGGACCGGTACAACCCCTTCGCCTGGTATCAGCTGGGCGTGGTCTATGCCGAACGCGGCGACATGCCGCGCGCACGCCTCGCCAGCGCAGAACAGCAGGTGATGCGGCGTAATTATCCCGAAGCTTTGCGCAATGCGGTCGCCGCGGAGGCCGGGCTGCCGGTCGGCTCGCCCGACTGGATCCGGGCGCAGGACGTCGCGCTGCAGGCGCGCGCGGAACTGGAACGCATCCGCGACAATCGCTAGGCCTGCCACCGGTATGACCACTTCGACTTCGACTTTCGATATTGCCGGCTGGCGCGGCGCGCTGCTCACCGCGCTGCTCGCGCTCGCCTTCGGATTTCTCGGCGCCGCGCTCTGGTCGCTGACGGGGCTCGCCGACAATCGCACGCGCGCCTATCTCCTCGACAATCCCTCGATCCTGCAGGAGGTCGCCGAAGCGCTCGCCGCCGAGGATGCGCGCGAACGGCTCGCCTCGGTCAGCGACGAGCTCTTCACCCCCTTCCCCGGCGCCGTGATCGGCAATCCCGAAGGCTCGAAAGTGCTGGTGGAATTTACCGATTACAACTGCCCCTATTGCGCGGCCAGCCTCGAAGACGTGACCAGGCTCGTCGCCGAAGACCCTGAATTGAAGGTCGTGATGCGCGAATGGCCGATCTTCGATGGCAGCGAGGATTCCGCGCGCATGGCCCTCGCCGCCGGGATGCAGGGCAAATACCGCGAATTTCACGAGGCGCTGTTCCGGATGGGCGACACGTCGCCTAGCGGCGTCGAGGCGGCGGCCCGGGCGGTCGGGCTCGACATGGACCAGGCGCGGATCGACGCAGCAAGCGAGGCGGTCGGCCTCGAACTGGTCAAGAACCTCACCTTCGCGCAGGCCCTGGGTTTCAGCGGCACGCCCGCTTTCGTCGCCGGCGACACAACGATCGGCGGCGCGGTCGGTTACGAGAAATTGAAGGAAGCGCTGGACGACGTCGAGACGTGATGCGCGCTCTGACAATATTGCGTGCAATCCTTGCGGCGATAATGCTGTCGTCTGCCGGCGCGCTCGCGGCGCAGGACGGCGATGCGCCGGACCTTGCGCGTGAGCGCGCAGCGATCGAGACCTTCCAGCGTTTCGATCAGCGTCTGCAGGATGTCGGCTGGCGACTGGCGACCGGCAATGCGCGGTTCTGCGAGCGCGCAATCCCCGCGATCGGTCTGCAGCTACAGGACACCGCGAGCTACGGCAGGCCCGCACTGGCGCGCGCCGCACTCGGTCTCGAAGGACAATTCGCAGTGCAGACCGCGGCGCGCGGATCGCCGGCCGCGCGTTCGGGCGCCCTGCCCAGTAATCGCGGGATTACCGCGCTGGGCGACACGCGCCTGTCGGGCTGGCCGGCAAAGCCAAAAATGGACTGGGAACGATTAAAGCGCGCGCACGATCTGATCGACGCCTCGCTCGCGCGTGACGGACATCTGCTCGTCGGGCTTGCCGATGGCGAAACCGTCCGCATCGAGCCGGTCGCGGCCTGCGCCACCCGCTTCGAACTGCTCGGCGAGGGCAAGCGGGCGCTGGCCGATGGCGAGCGGGTGATGATCGGCATCCGCTTCCCCGCCTTCGCCTATGAGGAGGAGGTCTTCGCCGGGGTCGTCGCGCACGAACTGGCGCACAACCTGCTCGGCCACAGCGCGTGGCTCGATGCGAATGGCCGCAACCAGCGCAATATCCGCCTGACCGAGCGCGAGGCCGACCGGCTGATGCCCTGGCTGCTCGCCAATGCCGGCTACGATCCTCTCGCCGGGCAGCGTTTCATGGAGCGCTGGGGCCCGGGCAATGATGGCGGGCTGTTCCGCAATCGCAGCCACGATGGCTGGGACGAGCGCGCCGAATTCATCGCCGCCGAGATTCCGCGCATCCAGCGCCTGATGGAGGCGCACGGCCATGCGGACTGGTCGCGGCATTTCCGCCGCGACGTGCCCGGCGGCGACGGGGCGCGCGCCGCGCCTGGGCGGTAGGTGGGCGGTAGGTGGGCAGCTGCGCCCCGTACGCTGCGGTCAGGAGTGGTCTGCATGCGCCCGCCCGCCGCCGCGCCGGCCATTTGCGCGGACAAGGGCCATGCCAAAAGCGGCAAAATCGGCTACACCATCCGGCGCAATGTCCTTGATGCCCTTCCAGCCGGCGCCGTTCTTCGCCAACAAGAACCGGGCGTTTTGGAACCTCCAGCTCGCGGGTTGGGGCGGCTATTTGCTGCTGCGCGTCATGGTCTCGCTCGCCAATGGACAGCCGCTCGACCTGCTGACGATCCTGCTGGTCACCGCGATCACCGGCTTTTCGATCAGTCTCATCCTCTCGGTCGTCTACCGCCAGCTGATCGACCGTGCGCCGGTCGTCACCTGGGGCGGGACGGCGGTGGTCCTGCTGATCGCGGTGTTCGTCTTCGCCGGGATCGAAGCCTGGGTGCAGGGCCTTTATTACGGCGCCGCGCGCGAGACGAGCTTCACCCAGCGCTTCATCGCATTGACCTTCATCCCGCTCGCGCTGCTGGGCGGCTGGAGCGCGCTTTACTACGCGATCAACTTCTTCCTGACCGTGGAGCGTCAGGCCGACCGGCTCGAACGCCTCGAGGCGCAGGCGACCGCGGCGCAGCTCGCCATGCTGCGCTATCAGCTTAATCCGCATTTCCTGTTCAACACATTGAATTCGATCAGCACGCTGGTGCTCCTCAAGCAGACCGAGCCCGCCAATGCGATGCTGACGCGGCTGTCGGGCTTCCTGCGCCATACGCTTATCACCCAGCCCGGCAGCAAAGTGACGCTCGCGCAGGAGATCGAGACGCTGCAGCTCTATCTCGATATCGAGCGCATGCGTTTCGAGGAGCGGCTGCGCACCCGCTTCGACATCGATGCCGATGCGCGCGAGGCGATGCTGCCCGCCATGCTGCTCCAGCCGCTGGTCGAAAACGCGATCAAATATGCCGTTAGTCCTCAGGAAGAGGGCGCCTGCATAACCCTGTCGGCGCGGGTCATCGGCGACACCCGCCTGCGCATCGCGGTCGAGGATACCGGGCCGGGCGCCGAGGGTCCGGTGCAGCTTTCGATGCTGGAAGCGGGCGCGCACGGGCTGAGGCCCGAAGGCGCGGGCAAGCCGGTGTCGACGGGCGTCGGCCTTGCCAATATCCGCAACCGGCTGATGCAAAGCTACGATGCCGATCACCTGTTCGAAACCACCTCGCAGGCGGGCGGCGGCTTTCGCGTGCTGATCGAAATTCCCTTCGAACGCGCCGAGGACACGGCGACGACGCCCAAACCCGCGCGGCGCAGAAGCGATAATGACGCGGCGTCGCAGCAGCGCCCCAGAGACGACAACGTTATTCCCCTTCCCCCCCAAAGAGCGATCGGAAAAACCTGAAAATGACCATTCGCACCATCCTCGTCGACGACGAGAAACTCGCCATTCAGGGTCTGCAATTGCGCCTCCAGCCCTTCGACGACGTCGAGGTGATCGACACCTGTTCGAACGGGCGCGAGGCGATCCGCAAGATCAAGACCGAGAAACCCGACCTCGTCTTCCTCGACATCCAGATGCCCGGTTTCGACGGGTTCAGCGTGGTCAAGGGCGTGATGGAGATCGAACCGCCGCTCTTCGTCTTCGTCACCGCTTACGAAGAGCATGCGATCCGCGCGTTCGAAGCCAATGCGGTCAATTACCTGATGAAGCCTGTCGACGAGGACAAGCTCGCCGATACCGTGGAACGCGTGCGCCAGCGCCTCTCCGAAAAGAAGAGCGCCGACGATGCCGAACACCTCATGGACGTGCTCGCCGAAGTCGCGCCTGATCGCGCAGCCGATTTCGGCGGCGAGAATGCGGAAAGCGCCGAACGGTTCGAACGGCTCATAAATGTCAAGGATCGCGGCCAGATCTTCCGCGTAGAGGTCGAGAGCATCGAGCATATCGAGGCCGCGGGCGACTATATGTGCATCTATACCGGCGACAATTCGCTAATCCTGCGCGAGACGATGAAGGATCTGGAACGCCGTCTCGACCCGCGCAAGTTCCAGCGCGTCCACCGCTCGACCATCGTCAATCTCGACCAGGTCCGCCAGGTCAAGCCGCACACGAATGGCGAGTGTTTCCTGGTGCTGGATTCAGGCGCCGAGGTGAAGGTCTCGCGCAGCTACCGCGACGTGGTGGCGCGTTTCGTGCACTGAATTCTCGAGCCGCTCGTGCTGAGCTTGTCGAGGTACCGCGCTTTCTTCTAGTGCATCGCCCAAAGTGGAGGGCGGCCCTTCGACAACCGCTTTCGCGGTCGCGGGCAAGCTCAGGGCGAGCGGGACGAACATGATATTCAAACTCGAAGGCTTCGACCTCCCCCGCTTCGTGCGCGAAACGTTGGCCGAGGATTTGGGCGAAGGTCTCGGAGGCGGCGGCAGGGACGTCACCAGCGAAAGCGTGATCCCCGCCGATGCGCGCTTTGCGGGCGTCATGGACAGCCGCGACGCGATCGTCGTCGCGGGGCTGCCGCTAGCCGAGGCGTTCTTTCGTCATCTCGATCCCGATTGCCGTATCGAGACGCTGGCTAGCGACGGCGACGAGGTGCGCCCCGGCGCCGATCTCATGCGATTGGAAGGCAATGCCCGCGCGCTGCTCACCGCGGAACGCAGCGCATTGAACATCGTCCAGCACCTTTCCGGCATCGCCAGCATGGTGCGCGATTACGTCGACGCCATGCACGAAGGGAGCCGGACCTGCACCTTGCTCGATACGCGCAAGACCCTGCCCGGCCTGCGCGCGCTCGAGAAATACGCCGTGCGCATGGGCGGGGGCGACAATCACCGCATGGGCCTGTGGGACGCGGCGATGATCAAGGACAATCACGTCGCGGTTGCCGGAAGCGTCAACGAAGCGGTCCGCCGCGCGCGCGAGGCGGGGGTCAGCCCGATCATCTGCGAGGTCGACCGGCTCGACCAGATCGAGCCCGCCATCGCCGCGGGGGCGGATCGCCTGCTGCTCGACAATATGGAGCCTGCGACCCTGCGCGAAGCGGTCGCCATAGTCGATGGCCGCGCGAAGACCGAGGCGAGCGGTGGCATCAACCTCGACACCATCGCGGCGAAGGCGGCAAGCGGGGTCGACTATTGCTCGGTCGGCCGCCTTACCCAAAGCGCGCCCGCCGCCGATATCGGCCTTGATTTCCAGCCCTTGTGAGCGCCGCAAAAGCCGCCCGCCCAAAGAGCATTTGCGCGGCATGCATGTTGTTTTTGCTAGCTGGGCTCTGGGCGCTCATCTCCGGGCTCCTCGACCTTGCCGCCGCCCGTGCCGCATATGCAGGCGCCTTCCCGGATTTCGACTGGAACCGCGACTGGACGATCGTCGCGCTGAGCGCGGAGTTCACCATCGCGCTCATACCGATCGCCTGGATCCTGCTCGCCGCGCGGCCCTTCGCACGGTGGATGGTGAGCGCGCTGGGTCTCTGGAAGATATGGTGGCTGGTCGCGGGCGGACCCGGCGCATGGTTGCAGGCCGGGCTCATCGCATTGAGCATCGCGCTGCTGTTCACGCGGAGCGCCAGCCGCTACTTCAGGCGATCATGAGTGGGGCGGCATCATCACGATTTTTCGTCATCGCGAGGGTAATGACGATATTGGCAGTATCGGGCGCTACCACCGCCCATGCCCAGGCCTATCAATGCCGGGCGCCGCAGATCTCCTCTGTCCCGCAGATCGTCCCCGATCAACGGCCGCGCAGCATGCCGGTCACCGGCTACACTCTCGCACTCTCCTGGTCCCCCGCTTTCTGCCGCACCCGCAAGGGCTCCGCCGCGCACCGCGTCCAGTGTTCGGGCGATAACGGCGCCTTCGGCCTCGTCGTCCATGGCCTCTGGCCGCAGGGGCAGCGCAGCTGGCCGCAATGGTGCCCGCAACAGGCCCGCCTTACGCCGCGCGAAATTCGCGAGAACCTGTGCATGATGCCGTCCGCCCGCCTCGTCGCCCGCCAATGGGTCAAGCATGGCGCCTGCATGACACGACGCCCCGAAACCTATTTCAACGTCACCCGCATCTTGTGGAAGTCCTTACGCATCCCCGATTACGACCGCATCAGCCGCGAGGACGGCCTCACCGCCGGCCGCATCCGCACCGCTTTCGCCGATGCCAATGCCGGCTGGAGCGCGGACCAGATCGGCGTGAAGCTGAACCGCGACGGCTGGCTCGAAGAATTGCGCCTTTGCTACGGCCCCCGCTTCCGCCCAGCGCGTTGCGACCCTCGCCGCTACGGCGCGAGGGACGGGCAGGCGGCGAACATCTGGCGGGGGCTGTAGGGCATATCCGCGGGCAACTTCGAGCCGATCGCGCCACGCACCCATCGGCCCGGCGTGTGACCACGAGTGTGTAGCGGCCAAACTCTCGTCTGTCCGCGCTTCGTCCTCCATTCACGCCGCTCGGCAAAGCGGACCCAATAAGCTATACCCCAAAGGATGAGCGATGCATCACAGGACGTAGAAACCGGGGAAACCTCGCCGCCCCTCGCCGACCGGACGTTCAAGGCGCTCGAACACCTGCTGCTCATCATCGCAACCGCGATGACGCTGGCCGCCGTCGTCGCTGAAGTCGTGCTCGTGTTCGAGAAACGCTCGGTCGATCTTGCCGATATCCTGCTGATGTTTCTCTACACCGAGGTGCTGGCCATGATCGCGATTTTCTACACCGGGCGCGGTTCGTTCTTCGTCTTTCCGATCTTCATCGCCATCACCGCGCTCGCCCGGCTGATCGTGCTTCAGGGCAAGGATATGGCGCCGCAGAACGTCCTCTTCGAAGCGGGGGCGATTTTCCTGCTGGCGATCGCCGCGCTGATCATGGGCCGGGTGAAGTCCGACTGACCCGCTACCGCCGCTCCACAAAAAACCCCCGCAGCAACGCCGCAGCCTCCTCTTCGCCCATTCCCGAATACACTTCGGGCCGGTGGAAGCATTGCTCCTGCGCGAACACCCGCGCGCCGTGTTCGACGCCGCCGCCCTTGGGGTCGCTGGCGGCGTAATATAGCCGCGCGATGCGGGCGTGGGCGATGGCGCCGGCGCACATGGCGCAGGGCTCCAGCGTCACCCACAGATCGCAGCCTGTCAGCCGTTCTTCACCCAGCGCCTGTGCGGCGCGGCGGATCGCAAGCATTTCGGCGTGGGCGGTGGGGTCGGGGCCGGTGCGGGTTTCGTTATGTGCCGCGGCGATCACGGCGCCCTCCTTCACCACGACCGCGCCGATCGGCACCTCGCCGATCGTCGCCGCTTCGCGCGCCAGATCGAGAGCGCGGGACATGAAAGGGGCGGGGAAACGCATCGCTTCCCCGCCCCTATCAGGTTTCTTTCGAATCCGCGGTTTATTCGTCGCCGGTAACCGGCTCGCCCTCGGCGTCGGGCTGGGTCGCGTCGACATCGACTTCGGGCACTTCGATATTGCTGTCGACTTCGACATCGACCGGCTCGACGTCGTATTCGGGCAGATTGCCGCCTTCGAGTTCCGGCATATCGCCTTCTTCGGTCTGATCGACGTCACAGGCGGCAAGGCCGAAGGTGGCGGCAGAGAGGGCTGCGACTGCGATAATCTTTTTCATGTAAGTGATCCTCCAGAGAACGAACGGGCTTTCGGCTGCGGATTTCCCGAGAGTGAACCGCCTTCTTGCCACATTCTTGCCATCAATACGCCGGCAGCGCAAAAGGTTCCAGCTTGACCTTGTCCACACCCCTCCGTATGTGCGCCGCTTTCCGGGATCGCGCAGATTGCGCCGGGCGCGCCGATTCGAGCGCGCGGGCGGCCGCGCCCCGAACCATTGAACACTTGAGCAGGATATATCGACATGTCGCGAGTTTGCGAACTGACTGGCAAGGGCCGCCAGGTCGGCAACAATGTGAGCCACGCCAACAACCGGACGAAGCGCGTCTTCCTGCCCAATCTGCAGAACGTGACGTTGCTGAGCGAAAAGCTCGATCGCAGCTTCAAGTTCCGCGTGTCGACGCAGGGCCTGCGCAGCGTCGAGCATAATGGCGGGCTCGACAATTGGCTGCTGAAGACGCGCGACGACAAGCTTTCGGCCCGCGCGCTCAAGGTGAAGCGCGAGTTGAAGAAGGCGGCGGCTGCGGCTGCGGCCTGACCGCGCTCGACTGGTGGGGCGGGCGGACGAGACCCGCGCCGCGATCCTTTACTGAACATGCAAAGGCGCGCCGGGCGATCGGCGCGCCTTTTTCATGGCTGCTCGGCCTCGCGGATCGAACACCAGCTTGGCCAGCAGCGTCCGCTGCAAGGCGGAAAAATTGTCGTCCGAGATCAGCCATATCGCGATCCGCCCGTCATCCTGCGGCGCGATCGCCAGCCCCTCGTAATTCTCGCGCGGGAGGATCGCATCGAGGTCGAGCAGGAGGCGCGCGCGCCAGACTGTCCGCTCAGCCGGGTCCGCAGGCGGCGGGTCGGCGATGGCCAGCGCGCTGGTAAAGGGCGGCAGCCCCCAGGCCGTGTCGCGCAGCAGCATCAGCAGGCGTCCATCGGGCAGCTGCGCCATATCGGTAACTGCGAAGCCGGCTGTCGGAACGGCGAAGGGCACGGGCTCCGGCGCGCCGCCCTCGACCGGATCGCCCGGATAGATCAGCGCTTCGTCGCGCCCTTCGGGAATGCCGACGAACCGCCCGTCGGCAAGCCGCACCAGCGCTTCGAGCCCGCCATTGTCGTACCAGTCGACCTCGTCCTCCAGCAGCCGCACCCCCTCCGGTTCGCTCGGCAGCGAGAAGCGGTGGATCGCATGGGTGTTTTCATAGGCGAGCCAGTAATCGCCATTCGCCGGATCGCGCGTCGCCGCCTCGATATCCCAGAGCTGCCATTGCAACCGATCCTCGCCCACGATCATGCGTGCAATGTCGGTGGTTTCCGGCGCGGATCCGGGGGCGAGCGGGGGCACATCGGGCAGCGTGAAGGTCAGGCGGAAGCCGCGATCGGAAAAGGCGCGCAGTCGCCGCTCGCCGAGCATGAACATCGCCGAATAGCCCCCGAATTTGAGCGAGGCCGGGGCTTCCAGATGCCATACGCTCGCGCGCTGCCAGGCGGGATCGGCTGTCGCAGCCGCGCCGGCGATGCGACGCATGTCGAGCTCGCGCGGGGCGTCGGCGGGGACGGGGGTGCGAAGGCAGGTGCCCGGCGCGCAGAGGAGGGCGAGGGCGCACGCCGCGGCGAGGCGCCGATAGCTGCGCATGTCAGTCCATGGGACCTGCAAGCAGGATGGGATCGAACCGCGCGTCGTTCCATTTGAGGCCCCAATGCAGATGCGGACCGGTCGATCGGCCCGTCGATCCGACATCGCCGATATGCTGGCCCTGACGCACCGCCTGCCCCTCTTCGACGACGATCCGGTTTGCATGCAGGAATGCGCTGTTCAGCCCATGCCCGTGATCGATGATGATAAGGCCGCCCTCCAGGCTGAAGCCGGTGCGCGCCAGCACGACGACGCCGTCTGCGGGCGCGACGAAAGGCGTGCCGGTGTCTTTCGCGATGTCGATCCCCGAATGGAAGCTGCCCGGTTCGCCGCGATAGATACGCTGCCGCCCGAAGCGGCCCGATATGCGCCCCTCAACCGGCCAGATGAAATCCTGTTTCCAGCCATCCGCGTCAGTTTCGATCGCCCGCGCCGCGACGATGGCGTTGTATTCGGGTTCGCGCTGGCGCCAGTAGGCTTCCGGATCGCGCAATTTGCGGCGCGCCGCATTGACCCGCTCGATATCCCACGCGCGCTCGCTGATCCGCAGGGTTTCGCGCACGGTCCGTCCGCTTTGGAGCGTCGCGGTCAGGTCGAGGCGGCGCGGCGAATCGCGATCGAACGCGGCGAAGAACGCGCCGTTCTCTGCGATCTCCACCTCCTGTTCGCCGAGCCGTGCGCTCACCGTCGTCGCGGGCACGGTGCCGCGGATGAAGCCGCCCTGGGTCAGCTCGCCCTCATATTCGAAGCGCGGATCGACCGGCTCGGGATCGGCTACTCGCTGCGGCGGCGGCAGCGGGGCGGGCGCGGTGGGCTCTGCTGCCGGCGAGCCTGCGGCGGTCGATGTGCCGGTCGCCGACGGTTCGCCCGGGAGGCACCCGGCGAGCACGGTCAGCATCAGCGCCGCGGCCAGGCGGCGCGCAAATGTACCAAAATCCACGCTCAATCGTCGCCGAGCAGCCGCCGGGTGGCGATTTCGGCCGAGGCATAGGCCTCCTGATGCGCGGCGCTCCAATAGCGCAGATCCTCGAGCGGGATAACCTCGCCCGATACCGCGCACAGCACGTGGCTTCCCGGGCGCAGGACGCGAAAGGTGGAGGCTCCGTACTGGAGCTTGGCGGCTTTATCGCTGGTCGACATCAACATGGGCGCCCCCTTAGCATTGCCCGGTCAGCCGAACAAATCATCCTGCGCATCTTCGGCCGGGGGTTTGCGGCGAGCGGGTCGCGGTCGTCTTGCGGCGGGGGGTGCGGGATCACCGGTATGGACCGGCAAGCTCCCGTCGCCGAACTCCAGCATCAGGCGCTCTCGTTCCGCAGCTTGGCCACGCGAGGTCACCACCGCGCCGTCCTCACCCGTTACCATAGCATAGCCGCGCTCCAACGGTTTACGGGGATGCAGCTGCTCGGCGAGCCGCGCCAGCGCGTCCACCCGCCCGCGCCCCTCGGCGATGCGGCGGTTCAGCGTTGCGGGATCGGGGCGCTGCCGGTCGAGCCTACCCGCGAGCTCCGCCAGCTTGCGCTCCAGTTCGCGCGGGGCGGTGCGGGCGAACCGCTCCAGTCCTTCGCGCGCCCGTGCGATCGGCTGGTCCAGCACCCGCCGGGACAGCCTGACCTGGCCGAGCCGTTCCCGGCGCAGCATGACGGCTCGGCCCAGCAGCGGCGGATTGAGCCGCCCGCCTATCCCCGCCAGCCGCTCGCGCCCCGCCGCCGCGCGGTCGATCAGCCCGCGCCGCAGCCGCTCCGCCGCCTCGTCCAGCCGTTGTCCCTGCGGCCCCAGCAACGCCTCGATCCGCGGCATCCGCCCGGCGCGCGCTTCGAGCCTCTCGCGCCCCAGCGCCTGCAGCCTTTGCACCGCCTGCCGCTGCCGCGCGGCGTAGTCGGCGAGTGTCGCGGCAAGTTCCGCGCGCACCGGCACCGCCATCTCCGCCGCCGCGGTAGGCGTCGGCGCGCGGCGGTCGGCGGCGTAGTCGGCCAGCGTCGTGTCGGTCTCGTGCCCCACCGCCGAGATCACGGGGATAGAGCATTCGGCGATGGCGCGCACCACCGCCTCCTCGTTGAAGCTCCACAGATCCTCGATCGAGCCGCCCCCGCGCGCGACGATGACCACGTCGGGACGTGCCACGGGCCCGCCATCCTCCAGCGCCGAAAACCCCCGGATCGCGCCCGCCACCTGGTCGGCCGCGCCCTGCCCCTGCACCAGCACCGGCCAGACGACGACATGGCTGGGGGAGCGGTCCGCCAGCCGGTGAAGAATGTCGCGAATCACGGAGCCTGTGGGCGAGGTCACCACCCCGATCGTGCTGGGCAGGAACGGCAGCGCCCGCTTGCGCTCGCTCGCGAACAGCCCCTCCGCCTCCAGCCGCGCGCGCGTCTTTTCCAGCAGCGCCAGCAGCGCGCCCTCGCCCGCCATTTCCAGCCGATCGATCACGATCTGATATTTCGAGCGCCCCGGATAGGTCGTCAGCTTGCCGCTCGCGATCACCTCCAGCCCGTCCTCGGGCATGAATGCCAGCCGCCCGGCATTGCCGCGCCACATCACCGCGTCGATCACCGCCTTTTCGTCCTTCAGCGCGCAGTACATATGCCCCGACGCCGCCCGCTTCACGCCCGACAATTCGCCGCGCAGCCGGACATGGCCGAACCGTTCCTCGACCGTACGCTTGAGCGCCTGCGAGATTTCGCTGACACTCAATGGCTCATCGTTGTCGTCCGCCCGTCCGCGCGCTACCAGCCCTGGCAAATCACTGTTGGAAGGCGGAGAGGCCATGAATATCCTGCTATTGGGTTCGGGAGGGCGCGAACATGCGTTAGCGTGGAAGCTCGCGCAATCCCCGTCGCTCGGGAAGCTCTATGCCGCGCCCGGAAATCCGGGCATCGCGGCCGAAGCGACCTGCGTGGCGCTGGATGCTGGCGACCACGAGGCGGCCGTCGCCTTCGCGCGCGAAAAGGATATCGGCCTGGTCGTGATCGGCCCCGAGGCTCCGCTGGTGGACGGTTTGGCGGATACCCTGCGTGGCGCCGACATCCCCGTCTTCGGCCCCTCGCGCGCCGCCGCGCAACTCGAAGGCAGCAAGGGCTTCACCAAGGATCTGTGCGCCGAGGGCCATATCCCCACCGCCGCCTATACCCGCGCCAGCTCGCTCGAAGAGGCGCGCGATGCGTTGGCGCGGTTCAAGCCGCCCTTCGTGCTCAAGGCGGACGGTCTCGCCGCGGGCAAGGGCGTGGTGATCGCCGACGATCTGCCGCAAGCCGAAATGGTGCTCACCGACATGTTCGCAGGCGATCTGCCGGGCAGCGAGGTGGTGATCGAGGAATTCCTCGAAGGCGAGGAAGCGAGTTTCTTCGCGCTGTGCGACGGCACCACCGTGCTCCCCTTCGGCACCGCGCAGGATCACAAACAGGTCGGCGAAGGCGATCGCGGCGCCAATACCGGCGGCATGGGCGCCTATTCGCCCGCCCCGGTGCTGACCGATGAATTGCAGGCCCGCGTGATGGACGAGATCGTCCGCCCCACCGCTGCCATCATGGCCGGGCGCGGCATGCCCTATTCCGGCGTGCTCTATGCCGGCCTGATGCTGACCGCCGATGGCCCCAAGCTGATCGAATACAATTGCCGCTTCGGCGACCCCGAATGCCAGGTGCTGATGATGCGCTACCAGGGCGATCTCGCCGCACTGATGCTCGCCTGCGCGAAAGGCGAACTCGCGGGCGAGGAGGCGCGGTTCGCCGAGGAGACCGCGCTGACGGTGGTGATGGCGGCGAAGGGCTATCCCGGCACGCCGGAAAAAGGCGGCGCGATCGTGCTGAACGACGCGGAAAGCGGTGGTGCGAAGGTCTTCCACGCCGGCACCGCGATCAAGGACGGCGCGCTGGTGGCCAATGGAGGCCGCGTGCTGAACGTCACCGCGATGGGCCCGGACGTGACGCGGGCGCAGCAGGCAGCCTACGCGGCGGTGGAGCGGATCGATCTTCCCAGCGGGTTCTACCGCCGCGATATCGGCTGGAAGGAAGTGGCGCGGGAGGGGGAGTGATCTTGGCACTTATGGTTTTGCCATTGAAAATCGCTAACTTATGCACATATCATCAAGTGATTTCTCATATGCTCTTGACAACGCGAATCGACGGATTCAGTTTGTTTTCCTAGTCAATAACAATTGACTCTTAGCGTTCGCGTTGATAGCGGCCCGCCGCTCGGAAGGACGATAACGTGTTGCGCAATTTGATTGATAAGCTTTTTTTGGGAGGGTACGAGGCTGCTGACCGCGACTCAGCTGCTCGCGTTGTCGCGCGCTATACTCGTGGAAACACGTCGATTCAGTTTCGGCGTTATCTGACCGATAAGAAACTGGAGCGTCTTCGTACCGATGGTGACCGAGCCGCAGGGCGGCTTGCCCGCCGCGCCGAACGAGCAAGCATCTGAGCTGTTCCCATTTGGCGATATTCTCCGAGACATCGCCAAACAGTGGAACAAAGCCGAAAATGCGATTAAACGCGCAGAGCAGATCTGCGACGAAGTAGCGCATCCCGCGGTGACCGAGCTTCGCTACGCCGGACGCCGGATGGTCGACGCATTGGATGCTGCACACCATGACGGCAATCGTGAAAAAATTCTGGCGCTTTTTGAAGACGCGCGGTTCTGTTGTTATCGCGCTCAGCACGACGCCATTGATGCCGCTATGTCCAAGATCGCCATTGATCTGGATAACCTAACGGGTAAGCTGGGCTTCGACGCCGTTATTTCCGCATACCCAGAATTTCGCGAGTTCTACACGGAGTTTGCTGTAGCTCGAAAGAAGATCGCAGATTCTCGTCGCAACAGAGGCAGTCGCAATGATGTGTACAGAGCTCTCACAGCTACTGACTTGCCGAACCTTACGGATCGATATGAGAAGCTGATGGCGGCCCGCCCAATTGCGAAATGGAACGCCTTTAAGATAAAAGTTGGCGGTTTTTGGACTGTCCTCATCGGCATTGCAGCGATTGCCGGGGCAATATTCGTTGGATTAACTTGGTATGGTCCGATCGGTACCGAGTCCGCTGATCGCTCGCAAATTGAAGCACCGTCGAGTGCGCTCCAACCACCGGTCTCGACACCTACCTCAAACGATAGCGCGGGATAGTCTTTCGCAAATTTGATGTCGATCAATGAGCGGATGCTGCGGGCGGATTATGAGGGTGGTATGAAACACACCCCCCTCCTCGCCGCCCCGTTCGCCATTCTCGCGCTTGCCGCCTGCACCACTACGCCTACGCCTGAGCCCGAGCCGCCGGCTTTCGTCGAGGCGGCTTGCGGGGGGTGTCATGGGGTTCAGCCGCCTTACCTCTCGCCCAATACCCGCGCGCCGAGCTTTGCCAGCATCGCCAATCGCCCGGGCGTCACCCGCGCGACGATCCGCGCCTGGCTGATCGATGCGCACAATTATCCCGAGCAGATGGATTTCGACCTGACCCGCGAACGGGTCGACGAGGTCGCGGCCTACATGATCACCCTGCGGCGCGCGGACTACGTGCCCGAGCAGTGAGTTTTCCTACAGCGGGGCGCGGGTGGTAGGAGTTCGCCTGCTCTTTCCCATCGTCAGACCTTCCCCGATCGCACTTGGCGTAGCTTTACACCTACGCGCTGCCAGTGTGTCGCTTTGCGTGGCATAAGGTGACACTGCGCGCCGCCTAGAGTGACGGTTTCGTCTAAATGGGCGACACTTTGGCGCCTTAAGTGACGTTTTTGCGGCGTAAGGTTACGGATAGGGTGTTTTGCCCCTGGACCGTGTTCCACCTGTTCCATGCTGTTGGAAACTAGCTGTTGCGCGAGTCCCAGCCCTTCGACTGCCTGCAAGCCAGGCGCTCAGGATGAACTGCCCGCTTGGCGGGCAGGCTGGGACCTCCCGCGGCTTCGCGCCAGTCAGCACAAGGTCCCAGCCTTCGCTGGGACTCGCAAACCCTCAAGCGCTCCTCGCCATCAGCGCCTGCATGTCGGCCTCGGGTCGCGGGCCGTAATGCGAGATCACCTCGGCGGCGGCGACCGCGCCGCGCTTGAGGCAGATCTCGAGCGGCTCGCCGCGTGCATGGCCCGAGAGGAAGCCCGCCGCGAACTGATCGCCCGCGCCGGTCGTGTCCACCACCTTGTCGACCGGCTCGGCGGCGACTTCGGCGCGTTCTCCACCCGCGATCGCGACGGCGCCTTTCGCGCTGCGGGTCGCGACCAGCACCGGCACCTTTCCCGCAACCGCCGCAAGGCCAGCTTCGAAGTCATCCTCACCGGTCAGCGTCGCCAGCTCGCTCTCGTTGACGAACAGGATGTCGATCACGCCGTCCTCGATCATCGCGCGAAAGTCGTCGCCATGCCGCTCGATGACGAAGCTCTCCGACGCGGTGAAGGCGACCTTGCGGCCCGCCTCGCGCGCCACCTCGATCGCGCGGCGCATGGCGCGGCGCGGCTCCTCGGGATCCCACAGATAGCCTTCGAGATAGAGGATCGCGCCGCTCGCGATGAGGTCTTCGTCGAGCGCGGATGCCGGCAGGTACTGGCCGGCGCCGAGGAAGGTGTTCATCGTGCGCTCGCCATCGGGCGTCACGAAGATGAGCACCCGGCCCGTCGCCGGCTCGCCGTCGCGCGCCGGCGTGTCGAAGTCGATGCCGGTCGCGCGCATGTCGTGGCGGAAGACCTTGCCCAGCTGATCGTCGGCGACCTGGCCGATAAAGGCGCATTGCAGGCCGAGCGTCGAAAGCCCCGCCAGCGTGTTCGCCGCCGACCCGCCCGAGAGCTCGCGCGCCGGCGGCATCGCATCGTACAATGCATCGGCGCGCGCCTCGTCGATCAGGGTCATGCCGCCGCGGTTGAGCTCAAGCTCCTCGATCAGCTCCTCTTCGCACGAGGCGATGACATCGACGACTGCGTTGCCGATAGCGATGACGTCGTAGCGGGGATCGGAAGCGCTTGTGTTCACGGGCGAATGTCCTGTCGTTGCGTGTGTCTTGTGGTTTGCGAAGCGCGCCTAGCCCGGTGCCGGCATGCCGCCAAGGCGAAACTGCCTGATACAGGGCGAGCACGCCGCTCCGCCTTGCGTTTGACACCGCTGCCGGCCCTGCGCACAGCGGCGGCGATGACCGCAACCCTCTCCGCCCTCGCCAAGGCGATCGGCCAGCTGGCCGACCGCGCGGTGCTGGCGGTGTTGCTGAAGTCGCTCGGGATCACCGTCTTCGTCTTCGTCGGGCTCGGTGCCGGACTCTTCGTGGCCTTGCGCGCCCTGTTCGAAAGCTATGGCCTTGTTGGCGGCGGTCTCGCCGGCGCAGCGGGCGCCGCTTTGCTCGCCATCCTCGCCTTCTGGTTGCTGTTCCGCGTGGTCGCGCTCGCCGTCCTGCAGTTCTTCGCCGAGGACATCGTGATCGCGGTCGAGCGCCGCCACTACCCCGACAGGGTGGACACGGCGCGGGCGATCGGCCTCGGCGAGGAAGCGCGCAATGCGCTGCGCAGCTTCGCGCGGACCGTCGCGGTCAATCTGATCGCACTGCCTCCTGCCCTGGCGCTGATCGTGACCGGGATAGGCGCGGCGCTCGTGTTCTTCGCCGCCAATGCCTGGCTCCTCGGCCGCGAGCTGACCGACATGGCCTGGTTGCGGCACAGAACCGAGCGCGCTGCGGGCAGTCCGGTGCCGCGCCATCAGCGCCTGACACTGGGGCTGGCGGTGGGCGCGATGATGATCGTGCCCTTCGTGGGTCTGCTCGCCCCGGTTGTCGGAGCGGCGGCCGGGACCCACCTCGCCCACCGCGCGTTGGGACGGCAAGGCGAGGGAGGGGCATCATGATCAGGACCGGCAAGGCTGCTGCGCTGGCTGGCGGAGTCCTCGCCCTCTCCGCCTGCGTATCCGCCCCTGCGCCCGCCCCCGCCACCACCGCTGCCGCACCGGCCCCGCGTGTGGCAAGCGTCGCTCCGCCGGTAGATCTTGCGGGCATTATCGGCGCGCCTGCGTCCGCGCTGTCGCGGCGTTTCGGTGAGCCGCGGATCGACATGGTCGAAGGCGACGCGCGCAAGCTTCAATTCGCTTCGGGTGCTTGCGTGCTCGACATCTACCTCTACCCGCCTGCCCCCGGCGCCGCGCGGCAAGCCTCGCATGTCGAAGCGCGCCAGCGGCAAGGCGGCGCTGCGACGGACCGCCGGCGCTGCATCGCCGAGGTCGAACGCGCCGCCCGACGGCGCTGAGGCCACGCAGCAAGGGCGAGCGCGGTAACCCGGTCTTAAGCACATCATGCGAAGGCTGACCCTGCATCAAGGGGTATGCCAGATCATGACCACGCAATTCTTCGAACTCGCCCGGCGCGCATCGCACGACGGCAACGTCACCGTTGAAGAGGTCCTCTCGCTGCGCGCGAAGGGCTGGGGCGACGGCGTCATCTCGCGCCTCGAGGCCGAGGCCCTGTTCGCGCTGAACGACGCGCTGGACGAGCGCGGCGAGGAATGGACCGACTTCTTCGTCGAGGCGGTGGTCGACTTCGTGCTCAACGGCACGCAGCCGCGCGGTCAATGCGGCGAGGAAGAAGCGCGCTGGCTGATCGCGCAGGTCGATCGCGACGGCTGCGTCGAAAGCATGGCGGAGCTCGAGGCGATCGTGAAGATCATCGAACGCGCCGAGAACGTGCCCGTCCGGCTGAAGGACTTCGTGATCGGCCGGATCGAGAAGGAAGTGCTGAGCGGAGAGGGCCCGACCCGGTGCGGCGGCGAGCTGTCTTCGGTCCACATCACCGCCACGGAAGCGGAAATCCTGCGCCGCATCGTCTTCGGCAGCGGCAGCCACGGACCGGCGCATGTCAGCCGCAGCGAAGCGGAAATGCTCTTCCGCCTGAAGGACGCGACTCTCGCCGAAGACAACGCGCCCGAATGGGATGAGCTGTTCCTCGATGGGGTGAGCAACTACCTGAAAGGCTTCGCCCTCGCCAACGCGCAGCTGGACCATGACCGTGCGAAGGAGCTCGACGCCTTCATGAACGATCACAGCGTCGATGTCGGCCGCTTCCTCAATCGCATGGCCGAGGAGCTACCGAATGCCGTGAACCACTTTGGCAAGGTCTTCGGCAAGAAAAAGACCGGCCAGTTCGAAGCGCAGGCCGCAGCGGGTGAAAAGCTGACCGACAGCGAGCAGGAATGGCTCAATGCAATGATCGACAAGGATGGCCGGATCGACGATCTCGAACGCCGTCTTATCGCGCGGATCATCGAAGACGGCGAATAGGTCTCACCCTTCGAGCGCAGCGAAATCCGAATGCGCGAGTTCGCGCCAGCGCTTTTGCCGGTGGGCGTAGAACCGCTTGGCATAGGCGGTGATGAACGGGGTGAGCGCGCTCGCCTCGATATGCACTCGGTCGGTATATTGCGTGCCCTCTCCCGAAAGATGCGGACGGATCACGATCCAGTGATCCCAGCGTTTTATCATCGGGCCGTAGCCGTTGTCGCGCAGCAGTTTCGTAACCTCGTCGGGGCTGGCGGGCAACTCGATACCGATGATTTGCCACCCGATCGGAACGATGCCCATAAAGCGCATTTTGGCGCGGTGCTGCCCCACTTGCCACCGCTGATGATCGAACCCTTTTGGATACCGGAAGCGAATGAGCGGCGCCGCGACGTAATCGAGCAGGCGCGGAGTCATCACTCGGCGCCATACAGTTTCCGGCGGAGCCGCGATATGCGTCGTCAGCTCGACCGTCGTCGCCATCAGACCATGAAACTCTCGCCGCAGCCGCAGGCACCCTTGGCGTTGGGGTTCTCGAACACGAAGCCGGCGGTGAAATCATCATCGCGCCAATCCATCGTCGAACCCACGAGGTAGAGCACGCTGGCGCCATCGATATAAAAGGTGCCGCCCGGTGTTTCGATCTTCTCGTCGAATTTGGCTTCCTCGGTGACGTAATCGACCGAATAGGCGAGCCCCGAACAGCCGCGGCGCGGGGTCGAAAGCTTGACGCCGATCGCATCGTCGGGCGCCTGGCTCATCAGATGCGCGATACGCGCCTCGGCGCGCTTGGTAAGCACGACCGCGGCCTTGGGGGCGGGGCGGGTTTTCGTATCGGCCATCAGAGCATTCCCAGTTCGAGCCGCGCCTCGTCGGACATCTTCTCGGGCGACCAAGGCGGATCCCAGACCAGCACGACCTCGGCATCGCGAATGCCGGGGACGGAAGCGGCGCGCAGTTCGACTTCGCCGGGCATGGTTTCCGCAACCGGACAATGCGGCGTGGTCAGCGTCATCGTCACCGTCGCATCGGCCTCGTCGTCGACCTCGACGCCGTAGATCAGGCCGAGATCGTAGATGTTCACCGGAATTTCCGGGTCGTAAATTTCCTTCAGCGCCTCGATCACCGCCTGTTGCAGATCGCCGCCCGCCCCCGCTTGCGGCGGTTCGGCGGGTTGGTGCGCGAGGAACCCTTCCAGATAGTCGCGCGTCCGCTTCGCAGGCGCCTCATCCGGGTCCACCGCATCCTCGACCCGGGCGCGCGGGGGCTTCGTCAACACCTCATCACCCGGCGCGGGCGCGGCGATGTAATCCTTCTTTTCGGTGTCCGAACTCATGGTTGATCAGCCTTTTCCAAAGATCCGCCTCGTCCGCCCGATCCCTTCGATCAGGGCGTCGATATCGGCTTCGCTCGAATGAACGGCAAAGCTCGCGCGCGCGGTGGCGGGAATGTCGAGATAGTCCATCAACGGCTGCGCGCAATGGTGCCCCGCCCGGATCGCGACGTCGCCATCGTCGAGGATGGTGCCGAGATCGTGCGGATGAATGCCGTCGATCAGGAAGCTGACGATGCCCGCGCCGTCGTCCGGGCCGAACAAGGTCACATCGTTCATCCGGCCAAGCTCGCGGCGCAACCTCTTGGTCAGCGCCGCCTCGTGCGCGTGGATCGCCTCGCGCCCGATTGCATCGACGTAATCCGCCGCGGCAGCGAAACCGATCGCTTCGACGATCGCGGGTGTTCCGGCTTCGAAACGCTGGGGCGGGACGTCGTAGGTGGTTTTCTCGAAAGTCACGCGCTCGATCATCGAGCCGCCGCCTTCCCAGGGCGGCATGTCGGCGAGGATATCGCCACTCGCCCACAGCGCGCCGATCCCGGTCGGTCCGTAGAGCTTGTGTGCGCTGAAGACGTAGAAATCGCAACCCAGCGCAGCGACGTCGACCGGCATGTGCGGCACCGCCTGACATCCGTCGAGAAGCAGTTTCGCACCGACCGAATGCGCGATGTCCGCGGCGCGGCCCACATCGAGCACGCTTCCCGTCACGTTTGAAACATGCACGAAGGCGATCAGCTTGTGCCGCGGCCCGATCATCTTTTCGGCAGCGTCCAGATCGATCCGGTGATCTGCCGTCAGCGGCACGACATCGATCTTGGCACCGGTCGCTTCGGCGATCATCTGCCAGGGGATGATGTTCGAATGGTGCTCGAGCGCGGAAAGCAGGATGCGATCGCCAGGCTTCAGATTCGCGCGCCCCCAGCTATTGGCGACAAGATTGATCGCCTCGGTCGCCCCACGCGTGAACACGATCTCGTCCTCGCGCCCGCCGATGAAGCGCGAGATGCGCTGTCGCGCCTCCTCGTAACTGCGCGTCATGTCGGCCGAGCGAGAATACACACCGCGATGGACGGTGGCGTAATCCTTGCCCATCGCGCGCACCACCGTGTCGATCACGGCTTGCGGCTTTTGCGCCGTCGCCGCCGTATCGAGATAGTGCCACGGCGCGCCGCCCGGCGTCGTCAGACCCGGAAAATCGGCGCGCAGATCGAGCGTGGGCGGTTCGGCGAGCGCTACGGGCAAGTGTCGGTCGTCCATGTATCTGTATTGGGTCCGTTCTGGCACATGCGGCGCAGGCCGGCTGCGACCGCTTCCCACGCATTGCCGTCGGCCTTCAACTCGATTCGCCACTGGATCGCCTTGACCGTCGGATTTTCGATCCCGTCCACCGTCGCGATGACGACCTTGTGGTTTGGAATATAGGGGCTACGTCCTTCCTCGAACTGCGCCTCGCGCACCGGCAGATCGAGCTGGCGAACATAGAACTTCGCCATTTCCACCGGCTCTTCGTAGGTCACGGCGTAGCGTTGCATGGGCACGAATTCGCTCGCGGGAAGCGTCAGCGCGCTTTGGCTTTCGTTGGCCGATACCATCGCCGCGCCGCCCATCGTCAACGCGATCGCCGAGAGGGCCGTGCGTATGCCTCTATTCGTCGTCATATTCTGTCTCCCAGTGTGCCCAGCGCCGCTGCGATCAGCCGCTCGCGCTCGGGCTCATCATCCAGTCCCACGAAAGCATCGCCTATAAAGGCCTGAACAAGCAAGCGCCGTGCCTCTTCGGGCGAGAGTCCGCGCGCTGCCATGTAGTAGCGCGCTACTTCGTCGAGCTGCCCGACGGTGGCGCCATGCGCGCATTTGACGTCGTCGGCATAGATCTCGAGTTGGGGCACCGCATTGGCGCTGGCGCCTGCTTCAAGCAGCAGGGCCTTGAAATCCTGCGCGGCGTCGGTTTGCTGTGCGTGCCGGGCGACCTTGATCTCGCCGAGGAAATTGCCAGATGCTTCGCCCCAGTGAACGCTGCGCACCGTCTGGTTGCTGGTCGCGCCCGGTTCCTCGTGGCGTGTGGTCGTCACGAATTCGCGCACCGCGCTGCCGCCACCGATGGTCACCCCGCCGAACTCGAAATGCGCGGCATTGCCGAGGGTCACGTCCGCTTCGAGTCGGGTGAAATCCGTCCCGGCGCAGACGACGAACAATTCGGCCCGCGCGCCTTCGCCGAGCGTCAATCGCAGGCGGCGAAGGTCGGGCGCATCGCCGCCGATGACCAGCACCTGGCGCCATGTGTTGCCGGCCTCCACCGCGATCTCGCGCCAGTCGGCCAGCGTTTCGAGTCCGAGGCGAGCGAGCGCGTCGGTGTCTGAATAGCGCCACGCTTCGTCGCGGCGGGTGGGAAGAGTGGAGGAGATGCTCATTGCGAACCCCGCTTCGTCGCGCGTTCGAACCGGCGCACCAGCCGTCCGCGCTCCTCGCGGATACAGGTGTCGACCTCTGCCTGATTGCTCGCCCCGTCACGCACGCATTCGGTCACCGCGCGGCAGAAGCGATCGTCGAGCTTTGCACGGCCTGTCGACTTGCTGAGCGAGCAGTGCCAGCTGCCCTCGCGGTCCTGGCCGACGCTGACCGTAACCGAGCGCAAATTGCCCAGCACGACGATCTCGGGGATCGGCTCGGGCGCCGGTTGCACGGAGAGAAGAAGAGCGGAAAGGATCATGCCGCTGCCTCGGCCATCACCGCGTCGTACCCTTCGTCCTCGAGGCGATGCGCCAGGTCCGCTCCGCCCGTCCGGACGATCCGGCCATCTGCGAGCACGCTCACCTTGTCGGGCTTCACCACGTCGAGCAGGCGCTGATAGTGCGTGATCAGCAGCACGGCCTTGTCAGGTGAACGCATAATCGAATTGATGCCCTCGCCCACCACGCGCAGCGCGTCGATGTCGAGGCCGGAATCCGTCTCATCCAGCACGGCGAAGGCAGGGTCAAGAATGCCCATCTGCACCATCTCGGCGCGCTTCTTCTCGCCGCCGGAAAAGCCGACATTCACCTGCCGCTTGAGCATCTCCATGTCCATTTTGAGCAGGCCCGCCTTTTCCTTTGCGAGCTTCAGGAAGTCGCCGCCGGAAAGGGGTTCCTCGCCGCGATATTTGCGCTGCGAATTGAGCGCCTCGCGCAGGAACTGGACGTTGGAAACACCTGGGATCTCGACCGGATATTGAAAGCCTAAAAACAGGCCTGCGCCGGCGCGCTCGTGCGGCTCGAGATCGAACAGGTCTTGCCCGCGAAACTCGACCGAACCGCGCGTCACCTCGTAACCCGGCTTTCCGCCCAGCACGTGCGCGAGCGTCGACTTGCCCGCGCCGTTGGGGCCCATGATCGCATGGACTTCGCCCGCGGGCACTTCGAGCGAAAGGCCCTTGAGGATCGGTGTGTCGCCCACATTGGCGTGGAGGTTTTCAATCTTAAGCATTGTCGAGTTTCCTGCGATTGGGTCGCGAGTAATTCTGGTTGGGGTTGGCCTCGCGGTGGGCGCGCGCAGCCTCTTTCTTGTCTTCGATCCGCATGCGCATGCCGGCGGTGATCCGCTGCAGCACGGCGTCCATGTTTTCGAGAATATCGCTGGCCTTGATCCGCATCACGCGAATGCCGACCGCCTCGAGGCTCTTGTCCCGGCGCGTGGCCAGCTTTTGGGCGAGAATTTCATCGGCTCCATCTTCGTCGATCATGATCGCCATGCCGAGATTGTGGCAGTTAAAATCGACGATAGCGCTACCGACGACGGCGAACCGCCTGAAGGTGTAGCGGCCTAGATCCGCATCGGCGAAACGCTTGGCCAGCGCCTTGTTCGCAGGCGAAGCAAACCGCCGCAACTCCCGCGCCCGGTCGTGCAGCTCGTCGAGGCGCTTGTCCGAGATCTTCCAGCCCCGTCCCTTCTTGTTGAGGGTCGGTTCCGCGTCGGACGTGTCCTTAAGGCCGAGGGTTTTGCGGTCGGTCATTTTGTTGCATCTTCCGGTCTGTAGGTAATCAACCTCCAAAATGCCCAAAGCGTCAGTGCGGGTGCTGCGTAGTAAAAGGCGGTGGAGAGTAAGAATTCGAATGCAGCCAAATCGGTATCTGGCAAGAAGCGTATCTCTCCTGCAAAGCCGGCCGCAAATCCCCAAACTAGTATCCAGCCAATCGAGCCGCATATAGCTACAATAGCATAGTCGGGCTTACTCACCCCACGCTCCCCTCGAGCGAAATCGCCAGCAGCTTCTGCGCCTCAACGGCGAACTCCATCGGCAGCTCTTTCAGCACGTCTTTGGCGAAGCCGTTGACGATCAGCGCCATCGCCTCTTCTTCGTCGAGCCCGCGCTGCATCGCGTAGAACAGCTGTTCGTCGCTGATTTTGGAGGTGGTCGCCTCGTGCTCGATCTGTGCGCCCGGGTTCTTGACCTCGATGTATGGCACCGTGTGCGCCCCGCATTCGTCGCCGATCAGCAGGCTATCGCACTCCGTACGGTTACGCACGCCTTCGGCCTTCGGGCCGACGCGGACGAGGCCACGATAGGTGTTGTTCGACTTGCCCGCCGAAATACCTTTCGAGATGATCGTCGAGCGCGAGCCGGCGCCGTTGTGGATCATCTTGGTGCCGGTGTCGGCCTGCTGATAGTTGTTCGTGACCGCGACCGAATAGAATTCGCCGACGCTGTCCTTTCCGTTGAGTACGCAGGAGGGGTACTTCCATGTCACCGCGCTGCCGGTTTCGACCTGCGTCCAGCTGATCTTGGAACGATCGCCCTGGCAAAGGCCGCGCTTGGTGACGAAATTGTAGATACCGCCCTTGCCTTCGGCGTTGCCGGGATACCAGTTCTGGACGGTCGAATATTTGATTTCGGCGTCTTCCATCGCGACCAGCTCGACCACCGCGGCGTGCAGCTGGTTCTCGTCGCGCATCGGCGCGGTGCAGCCTTCGAGATAGCTGACGTAGCTGCCCTTTTCGGCAACGATCAGCGTGCGCTCGAACTGCCCGGTATTCTCGGCATTGATGCGGAAATAGGTGCTCAGCTCCATTGGGCAGCGCACGCCCTCGGGAATGTAGACGAACGTGCCGTCGGAAAAGACCGCGCTGTTGAGCGTCGCGAAATAATTGTCGCGCTGAGGCACGACGCGGCCCAGCCACTTCTTCACGAGCTCGGGATAATCCTTAATCGCCTCGCTGATCGACAGGAAGATCACGCCCGCTTTCTTGAGCTCTTCGCGGAAGGTGGTTGCCACGGAAACGCTGTCGAACACCGCATCGACTGCAACCTTGCGCGCACCCTTCACCCCCGCGAGAACCTCTTGTTCTGCCACGGGAATACCCAGCTTGTCGTAGACCGACTTGATGTCCGGATCGAGCTCGTCGAGCGAGTCGAGCTGCGGCTTCTTTTTCGGCGCAGCGTAATAATAGGCGTCCTGATAATCGATCTTCGGAAAGCCGACCTTCGCCCAGTCGGGTTCTTCCATCTGCTCCCACAGGCGGAAGGCTTTGAGGCGCCAGTCGAGCATCCATTCGGGCTCGCCTTTCTTGGCGCTGATAAAGCGGACCGTGTCTTCCGAAAGCCCCTTCTCGGCGAATTCGGTCTCGATATCCGCGGACCAACCATGCTCGTATTCGGCAGCCTTTGCAGCTGCGTCCTTAGCATCCTGGTCCATTTCCGGGGTCTGGAGGTCGATCTGATCGGTCATTCCGCGGGTTCTTTCATCGCGTGAGTTATGGTCGGGGTAGCGCGCAGATGGTCGAGCGTGATCTCGGCCAGCGCGCCGCGCAGCTTTCGGTTGATGATCGGCCAATGCGACTTCATCGTGCAGCGCGCTTCGTGGTCGCAGTCGCGATGATCGACACAGGCGGTCAGCGCGATCGGGCCTTCGACCGCCTCGACGATATCGGCAACGGTAATCGCGGCGGCCGGGCGTCCCAGCTGCAAGCCTCCGCCTACGCCGCGCATCGAGCGCAGCAGACCTGCCGCCGTCAGCTTGGATACGAGGCGTTGGACCGTGGGCACCGGCAGGCCAGTCTCGCGCGCGAGTTCCGCCGCGCTCACACGCCCATCGCCACAATGCGTCGCGGCCTGGCTCATCGTGATGACGGCATAATCGGCAAGGTTGGAAAGGCGCATGGTCGCGCTGGAAAATCCGCTTGTTGCGACCGATTCTTAAATCGGACTGATTGAGTCGGATTTTAAATACGCTTCATTCGCTCCGATTTCAAGGCGGATCAGGTCTTTAGCTCGCGCAGAT
The DNA here is from genome assembly GCF_036351135.1 of Erythrobacter sp. Lineage (GTDB taxonomy): Bacteria > Pseudomonadota > Alphaproteobacteria > Sphingomonadales > Sphingomonadaceae > Erythrobacter. Next base: position 316,101 of record NZ_JAZBON010000027.1, on the reverse strand, counting down.
TCTTCGGCGCGATCATCTCGCTCAGATAGGGCGTGTCCGCGTCCTTCAGCCGTGCCGGCGTGCGTCCGACGAAGCGCGTTATCTCGCGAATCATATGCGACTGATCGAAGAATGCTTCGCCCAGCTGCGCCTCGTATTCCTCGCTCAGCACGGGGAAGGACAGCAAGGCGGCGGCGCGAAGCGCGCGATATTTGCGCGCCAGCGCCTGGGGCGGCAGTCCGAAATAGCGCTCGGTCAGGCGTTGCACCTGCCGCTCGCAATAGGCGGCGCGTTCGACCAGGTCGGCGACCGAGGGATTAAAGGAGGCGCCGAGCCAGGCATTGACCGTCTTGATGAGCTCGGCATGGCGCGGATTGACCGGGCGTACCGACCGTCCGACGAATTCGGCGATGGCAAGCGCGCAGTTGCGACCGCTCATTTCGCCGGCGCGGTAGGCGGCGTTGAGCCGATCGCCGAGTGCGCCCGCCTCTTCCCCGAGCACCTCGCGCGCGTCGCGCAGCCTGTCGCGATGCTCGCCGGCATGCAGCCCAGTCAGCGCCGCCCAGCCCAAGGGCGTGAGCGCCGCGCCGACTGCGTGAAACGGACCATCGACGACGATCGGATGCGCGGTGGAAAGCGGTGTGAGGACTGCAACCTCGTGGTTGGGATCGCGGTGGCCGCCGGAGAATTGCATCTCTCCGCGACCGCGCGGAAAGATCGCGAAATGGCCGATGGAGGCGGGCTGGATGTCGCGGATTTGGGGCTCGTCGCAGCGGAAATGGTAGAGCGTGGTGATGTAATCGCTGACGGCCGCGGGCGGCGCGATGTAATTGATCGCGATCAGCGCGCTCTCGGTCAGCTCGAGGAGCGAATCGTCCGATCCGTCGGTTTCGCTGCCGGGCGGGGTCTGCATGTCGTGCATCATCGCGGACAATCGCCTTTCGCGCTTGCCAGATCCATGCGTCCCTATGCGTATCCCGCCTCCTGAGAAGTTAAAAAAAGGGCGGTTCCTATGAGGGAACCGCCCATTTGAGTTGAGGAACTCTTTGCATTGCTGCTCCGAGCCCTTCGGGTCGCGAGTGATTCTCTAGTCCTGGCTTGCGGCGAATAATTGTATGCATACGACAACTCGCGGCGCGGGAAGCGAAACCGAGCAAATTGAGCGGTCTATCGCGGGGCTCTGACGCGCTCGGTAAGCGCGTCGCCCTCGACGTGAGGTCGCTTGTGCGTTTAGGCGAGCACATGATTCGCACCCCCCGCCTGTTCGACCTCCTGCGGCCCGCGCTGTTCGCGCTCGAACCCGAACGCGCGCATCGCCTCGCGATCGGCGCGCTGAAGGCGGCGCAGGCGGCGGGATCCCGGCCATCCGGGCGCGCGGACGATGCGCTCGCGATTACGGTCGCAGGGCTCGATTTTCCCAATCCGGTGGGGGTCGCGGCTGGGTTCGACAAGGACGCCGAGGTGCCCGATGCGCTGCTCGCGCTGGGCTTCGGCTTTACCGAAGTCGGATCGCTCACGCCGCTGCCGCAACAGGGCAACCCCCGGCCCCGCCTGTTCCGACTGGTCGAGGACCGGGCGGTGATCAATCGCATGGGGTTCAACAATGGCGGTGCCAAGGCGGCAACCCATCGCCTGCGCGCGCGGCATGGGCGAGGTGGGATCGTCGGCATCAATATCGGCGCAAATAAGGAATCGCCCGACCGGATCGACGATTACGCGACCATGGCGCGGGCGATGACACCTCTTGCCAGCTATCTTGCCGTCAACGTGTCGAGCCCCAACACGCCCGGCCTGCGCGCACTTCAGGACGAGGGCGCGCTGGCGGCGCTGATCGACGGCGTGATCGCCGCGCGCGACGAGGTCGCTGGGGTGAACGTGCCGCCCGTCTTCCTGAAGGTCGCCCCCGATCTCGAACCCGCCGATATCGACGCCATCGCCCGCATGGCGATCGATCGCCAGCTTGGCGCGTTGATCGTCTCGAACACCACGATCTCGCGGCCCTTGCTGCGCTCGTCCCATGCCGGGGAAGCGGGGGGGCTTTCGGGCGCGCCGCTACACACGCTCGCGCTCGAAAGATTGCGCGATTTTCGCAAGGCGACCGGCGGCGGCGTGCCGCTGATCGGGGCCGGCGGGATCGCCTCGGGTGAAGACGCGTGGGAGCACATCCGGGCGGGCGCCAGTCTGGTGCAGCTCTATTCTGCGCTGGTCTATGACGGGCCGGGCCTAGGCGCGCGGATCGTGCGCGAGCTGGGCGCGCTGATGCGGCGCGACGGGTTTTCGAGCATTGCGGAGGCGGTGGGAAGCGAATAGCGATGCGGGCCATGTTCAAGCCCCTCGCCGCCCTGACGTCGTTCGCCTTGTTTCTCACCGGCTGCGTCGCCCAAACCACACCTGCACCGGTTGCCGCCCCGCCCACGCCCGATCCGGCACCCGCTTTTGCCGGCGCGGTGACCACCGCCGATCCGCGCGCCACCGCGGCGGGCGAAGCGATCCTCGCCAAGGGCGGCTCGGCGACCGATGCGGCGATCGCGGTCATGCTGGCGCTGACCGTGGTCGAGCCGCAAAGCTCGGGTATCGGCGGCGGCGGGTTCCTGGTCCATGCCGGGCCGGACGGCGTTACCACCTTCGACGGGCGAGAGACTGCGCCCGCCTCGGCGACACCCGCAAGGTTCCTCGATGAGGACGGCGAACGCCTGCCCTACGAAACACGCGTGCTTTCGGGGCTCAGCGTCGGGGTACCGGGCAATGTCGCGCTCGCAAAGCTCGCGCATGAAAAATACGGCAAGCTGCCGTGGATCGACCTTTTCGGCCCGGCATATACGCTCGCCAGTCGCGGCTTTCAGATGAACCGGCGCCTTCACGCCTCGCTCTCCGGACGCGCCGAACGCGCGGGGCTTACCCCCGAAGCGCGCGAGGTCTTCTATGCACAGGGCGACGAACCGCTGCCCGTCGGGAGCACGGTGGTTCCGCGCGCACTCGCTTTCACGCTCGAGGCGCTGGCGAAGGACGGGCCGGAATTCTTCTACGACTACCTTCCGGGCGAACTTGCCGCCTATGTCGCAGCCGCCACGCCTCAAGACGGGGCGATGAGCGAGGCCGACGTCAGTGCCTATACGGCGAAGGTTCGCGAGCCGGTCTGCTCGCTCTATCGCGGCTATCGCGTCTGCGGGATGGGGCCACCATCCTCCGGCGGCGTCGCTGTGTCGCAGATGCTGGGACAGCTCGAACGGTTTGATCTCGCCGCGCTCGGACCCGACAGCGCGCGCTTCTGGCACCTGTTCCTCGAATCGCAGCGCATCGCCTATGCCGACCGCGAGCTTTACCTCGCCGATGCGGATTTCGTCGAAGTCCCGGTCGAGGGGCTGATCGATCCCGCCTATCTCGCGCAGCGCAGCGCGTTGATCGATCCGTCAGGCGCGCTCGCCAGCGTCGAGGCCGGCACCCCGCCCGGCGCCCCGCTCGCCCGCGCCGATGGCGACGAACCGCCCGAAAGCGGAACCACCCATTTCGCGATCGTCGACGCGCAGGGCAATGCGGTGAGTTACACCTCGACCATCGAGGGTGCCTTCGGCTCGGGCCTCTATTTCCGCGGGTTCTATCTCAACAACGAGTTGACCGATTTCAGCAGCAGCTTCGAGAAGGACGGCAGGCCGGTCGCCAACCGGGTCGAAGGCGGCAAGCGGCCGCGTTCCTCGATGGCGCCGACCATCGTGTTCGACCCCGCGGGCGAGGTCTTTCTCGTCATCGGCGCGGCGGGCGGACCGACCATACCGGTCCAGGTCGCCCGCTCGATCATCGGCGTGATCGATTTCGGCATGAGCGCGAAAGAGGCGCTAGCCCTGCCGCTCTTCATGTCCTTCGGCGAGGTCGCGATCGCCGAGGAGGGCAGCGTGATTGAGGACATCGCGCAGGAGCTCGAAGCCCTGGGGCACGCGCAAATCCGCTTCATCTCGCCGCGCGGCAAAACGAATGCGCTCTTGCGCACGCCGCAGGGCTGGGAAGCTGCCGACGATCCGCGCATCGCCCCGCTGCTTTCCTACGAACCCGTAGCGGGCGAAGCCGAAGCGGGCGCGGCCGACGCGCCGTGAACCGCCCGATGTCCGCATCCCCGACTATCCAAGAGGCGGGGAACATCGCCTGCCGCTACGGCATTGATACCACAGCGCGCCATCACAAGAAGCGCGCGAGCCATCGCGCGGGGCTGACCCGGTGGATGGTATAACCGCGCCCCGACGCGGGCGGGAAGAGGAGTTTGTGACGATGCACGCCCCCACGACGCCCCCAAAAACGCGGCCGGTGGTCAATCCGATGGACGATTCGATGCTGCAGGATATCGACCGCGCGCAAAATCTCGTAGAGTTGTTCCTCAAGCGGGCAGAGGAGAAGGGCGAAGCGCCGTTTCTCGGCCGCAAGGCGGACGGCGAATGGCGCACCCAGAGCTGGCGCGAGGTTGCCGATCAGGTCTGCCTGCTCGCCGAAAGCCTGCGCCATATCGGCCTCAGCGAAGGGGACAGGGTCGCCCTAATCTCGGAGAACCGCCCCGAATGGTGCATCGTCGACCTCGCGATCATGGCGGCGGGCTGCATCACGGTGCCGACCTACATCACGAATACCGAACGCGATCACGCACATATCCTCGACAATTCAGGCGCGCGCGCAGTCATCGTTTCGAACGAAAAGCTGCTGAAACCCCTGGTCGGTGCGATCGGACGGACCGGCAATGTCGATTACGTGATCGGCATCGAGGATCTGCATCGCCAGCAATCGGGCAGTTTCGAATATCACGCCTGGGACGATCTAATCGCCGGCGATCCCCCGGCCGCGCGCGCTGCCGTGGAAGCGCGCATCGCCGGGATCGACCGCGGCGACACCGCCTGTTTGATCTATACGAGCGGTACCGGCGGCGCGCCGCGCGGCGTGATGCAGCATCACGGCATGATCCTGTGCAACGCGGCCGGGGCTGCGGAAATCCTCATCAACGATTTCGGCCTCGGCGACGAACGCTTCCTGTCCTTCCTGCCATTGAGCCACGCCTACGAACATACGGGCGGGCAGTATCTGCCAATCGCGGTGGGGGCGGAGATTTTCTATTCCGAGGGGCTCGAAAAGCTCGGATCCAATATCGAAGAGGTGCGCCCGACCTTCATGGTGGTCGTCCCGCGCCTGTTCGAAGTGCTGCGCACGCGCATCATCAAACAGGTGGAGAAGCAGGGTAAACTGCCGAATTTCCTGATGGATAATGCCTTGAGGATCAGCGAGAATTCGCGCGACGGACGCATCCGCACGCGCGACCGACCGCTCGACATGCTAATCGAGCGCACCCTGCGCCCCAAGATCCGCGCCAGGTTCGGCGGGCGGATGAAGGCGATGGTGTCGGGCGGCGCACCGCTCAATCCCGAAGTCGGCAACTTCTTCCAGGCGATGGGGCTCACGATGCTACAGGGCTACGGCCAGACCGAAGCCGGCCCGGTCATCAGCTGCAACCGGCCTAAAGTCGGGCTCAAGATGGACACGGTCGGACCGCCGCTGCGCGGGGTCGATGTGCGCATCGCCGAGGATGGCGAAATCCTGTGCGCGGGCGAGCTCGTCATGCACGGCTATTGGCGTAACGAAGCGGAGACAGAGCGGACCATCCAGGACGGCTGGCTGCATACCGGCGATATCGGCCTCATCGACGATGCGGGCCGGATCAAGATCACCGACCGCAAGAAGGACATGATCGTCAACGACAAGGGCGACAATGTCGCGCCGCAGAAGATCGAGGGCATGCTGACGCTGCAGCCCGAGATCGCGCAGGCGATGGTGAGCGGCGACAATCGCCCCTATGTCGTCGGCCTGATCGTACCCGATGCTGAGTGGGCGCTCGAATGGGCGCGCGCGAATCACGAGAAATTCGACATGAAGGCGCTGCAGGATCTCCCCGCCTTCCGCAACGCCGTGCGCGCCGCGGTCGATCGCACGAATGCGGAGCTGTCGGTGATCGAGAAGGTCCGCCGGTTCGCCTTCGCCGACGAAGCCTTCGCGATCGAGAACGAGGAAATGACCCCCAGTATGAAGATCCGCCGCCACAAGATCCGCGACCGCTATCAGCAGCGGCTCGACAGGCTTTACAGGGGATGACACCCGTTATCGCCCGACAACTCGCACGCGAACGCACCGGCATGGCGCGATGGCTGTCCGGGGGATCGCGACCTTCGCATTGGTGATGACGATCCTTGGCACCTTACGCTCGCGCCCCGATGCCGTGCCGGCCGCAGTCGCGCTGGTTATCAGCGCGGGTTACTGGTTCACCGCATCGACGAGCTTCGCCAATCCGGCGGTGACGCTCGGGCGCAGTTTCACCGACACCTTCAGCGGGATTGCCCCTGCCAACGCACCGGGCTTTATCGCCGCTCAGGTTGCAGGCGCGCTGGCCGCGTGGCTCATGGCGCATTTTGTCTTCGGCTGGCGCGCATCATACCGTGACGATGCAAGTTATTCTGGCCAACTTTAACGCCCAAGTGGCAGCTTATAGTGCCTGAATATTTTCGGGGCGGAAGCTCAACCCGCTGCAAGCCCAATGGGCAGCGTACGGTCATGAGTCCGATTGATCGGTTCCCTAACATTGGTTTGATTTGAAACGGCACATTGACCTTTGCCGCTCTTATCCCATGATAAAGCGCAATCATTTTAATACAGCTCTCCCCCTTGCAACGCTGATTCTTGCTTTCTCGGGATGTGCCACCTCGAGCGGTTCCGGAGATAGCCCGCAGCTGCGAAACAGTGCAGCGAATGCATCGGCCTCAACCAGTCTACCGGTCGTGCTCACTCTGCAGGCCGAGACCGGGGCCTTCGACGATCCGCTCGCATTGCTCGATACGCTGTCGCGCTATTCGTCAGTTGCGCGCGTGGTGGTGGACCACGGCCGCGACGGGGCTCAGGCAAGTGACGTGAGCGTCGCGCTCGTCTTCCCGGACCGCGAGGAATTCAGTCGCTGGTACGGTGTCGAGGCACCGGATTTCCTTGAACGCCTCGGCAACGAAGCGACGATCTGGCAAACCTCGTGGAAAGACAAGGCTTTGCTCGAAACTGCCGGAATGAACGATCTGGCGACGATGGCGGAACACTTCAGCGTGGTTTATGAAAACTCCGGGTCGACCGAGGATGGCGACGCCGACATAGACGCCGTAACCACCATTTGCGCAGATGGAGCGATCTGCAAGCCGAGCAACTAACAGGCGCTGTCACGCCACTTCTACGTCCTCGACATATTCCGGGAAGAAACGCGGCGCGCGCTGCGACCATGCGGGGGCGGTCGCCGCGGCTTCGCTGATCGATTGGAGGAGGAGCTTGCGCTGGGCCGGGCGGATCAGAGGTAGTGCGGCGGCGGCGCAGAAGATCGCGGGGAGGTAGGGCCGCGCCTCGGCGCCCAGCAGCCGCTCGTAGAGAAAGCGGAAGGCGGAAAAGCTTTCGAGGCGTTCCTGTTCGAGATCGAAGGCGGCGATCCGGATCATTTTGCCCACGAAATGCTCGATCTCGCCGATCGTGCCTTCGGTTGGGATGGTGCCGCGCAATACCTTCAGGTCCTGATAAGCGACATATTGCCGGCGGATCGCGGTGTTCTCCGCCTCGCTTCGGCCCCATAGCCGAAAGGCATCGCAGCGGGCGAGGCCGATATCGAGGCTGCGCTTGATGTACCGCTGCTCGCAAGCTGCGAAGCTCGCGAATTCGCGCATCTCGCCGATGCTTGCCATCGAAGTGCTTGCCAGTGTCACGCCGGTCTCCCTGTTGCGTTAGCGACAGTGGCGCCACGTGGTTAACAAGCCGTAAGCGGGGCCTGGAAAATTGCCGCGGGGCCCGCGCGCGAGTCAGCCGGGTAACAGATGGCGCCGACGATCTGGCGGCGCTGCGCGCTTAGATAAGGCCGGCGAGCGGGGAGCTCGGATCGGCGTATTTGCGCCGGCCCATGCGCCCGGCGAGATAGGCTTCGCGGCCGGCCTCGACCGCGAGCTTCATCGCATGGGCCATGCGGACGGGGTCTTTGGCCTCGGCAATCGCGGTATTCATGAGGATCCCGTCGCAGCCCAACTCCATCCCGACCGCCGCATCGCTTGCCGTGCCGACGCCGGCGTCGACCAGCACCGGCACATTCGCGCCTTCGACGATCAGGCGAATCGTCACCTGGTTCTGAATGCCGAGCCCCGATCCGATCGGCGCGCCGAGCGGCATGATCGCGACCGCGCCCGCCTCCTCGAGCTGCTTCGCCGCGATCGGATCGTCGGCGCAATAGACCATCGGGAGGAAGCCCTCCTTCGCCAGCACTTCGGTCGCCTTCAACGTCTCGCGCATGTCGGGGTAGAGGGTGCGCGCTTCGCCGAGCACTTCGAGCTTGACGAGATCCCAGCCGCCTGCCTCGCGCGCCAGCCGCAGCGTGCGCACTGCGTCCTCGCCGGTGAAGCAGCCTGCGGTGTTGGGAAGGTAGGTGACCTTCTTGGGATCGATGTAGTCGGTCAGCATCGGCGCCCCCGGATCGCTGACATTGACCCGCCGCACCGCGACGGTGACGATCTCGGCTCCGCTCGCCTCGAGCGCGGCGGCGTTCTGCTCGAAATCCTTGTATTTGCCCGTGCCGACGATCAGCCGCGAGGTGAAGGTGCGCCCTGCGACGCTCCAACTGTCGCCTTCCGACCCTTCTCCGCCGCCGACGAAATGGACGATCTCCAACCGGTCGCCCGCCTGCAACGCCATTTCGCCGAGCTGCGAGCGCGGACAGATCTCTCCGTTGCGCTCGACTGCGACCTTTTCGGGCGCGAGGCCGATCTCACGCACCAGCGCTGCAATCGTGGGAGCCGCGGTGTCGTGCGGCGCGCCGTTGAGAGTGATCGACCGTGTTTCGCTCATGCCCCCCATGCCATACTTTGCGCGCGGCGACGTGCAAGCATGACGTCTTGCTTTCGCAGCCCGCAGGCGGCGGGCGGTAAAAGGATCAGCGCGAAAGGCGTGCCGTGCCGCGCAGATTCAACGCATGGCCCAGCGCCACCAGCGCCACGCCTGCTATGGTCAAGAGCAGCTCGCCATTGCCATGCGGGGAGAACAACGCGCTAACCATTAGCGCGAGACCTGCGGCGGCCACAATCAACGGCTCGACGCGGCGATGCCGCAAAATGCCCCAGCCGATCGCCGCAGTCGCGATCAGCGTCGCCAGAACCAGCCCGGTTTCGTGTATCGCCGGCTCGAGCAGGAAATGTCCACCCACGCCCAGCCCTGAAACGAGGACGATGGTCGCGAAGCAATGCAGGGCGCAAAACCCGGCAATGCCAATTCCGACACGGTCGAGCAGCCTGCGATTCGCGGCGGGGGAAGAAAGATCGCTCTGCATGTTCGGATCGGCCATATATGTTACAATGTATCATCAGGCAAGCCCGTTCCTGCTTCAGGCGAAAAAATAAGGACGCGGTGACGCCTCCCTGTCCAAGCGCCGCGGCAAATGCTCTTGCAACCCCGCCGGGTGCACCGCATTTAAGCTTTCGCCGTGGACACCGCCGCCCCCCTCCGCCCCGCCGCGCCTGGCGCTGCGACAGATGCGACCGCACCACGAGCGCAGCCGCTGACAATCGCGCGCTGGCTCGAATGGGTTGCGGGTTTCGTGGTTCTGATCGTACTTGTCGGCGGCATTACGCGGCTGACGGAAAGCGGTCTGTCGATCACCGAATGGGAGCTGGCGACCGGCATTTTGCCTCCGCTTTCGACCGAGGCTTGGCAGGCGGAATTCGCGAAATATCGTGCGACGCCGGAATATCGTCTCGAAGCGGGCCTCGCCGGCATGACGCTGGCCGATTTCCAGTTCATCTATTTCTGGGAGTGGTTCCATCGTCTGCTCGCCCGCTGCGTCGGCGTGCTCTACGCGGCGCCGCTGGCGTGGTTCTGGTGGCGCGGAGCCATCCCTTCCGGCTTCAAGCCGCGACTGATCGGGCTGCTTGCGCTCGGCGGATTGCAGGGGCTGTTCGGCTGGCTGATGGTGCAGTCGGGTCTGGTCGGCGATATGACCGATGTGAGCCATTTCCGCCTGTCGCTGCATCTGCTGACGGCGCTGCTCCTGATTGGCCTTCTGGTCTGGACCGCGCGCGACATGCGGCGGATTGCGAGCGATCCGGGCGCCGGCGCCGCGCCTCTGACCGGCCTTTCGGCAATCGTCGGCGTCGTGCTGTTCGTGCAATTACTACTCGGCGCCTGGGTGGCGGGCCTCAATGCCGGTCACGCCGCCTATGACTGGCCGCTAATGAATGGAAAGCTCGTGCCCGACTGGCAGTTCACGGGCAGTTTTTTCCAGGCGCTGGCCTACGACCCCTACCTGCTTCATTTCCTTCACCGCTGGTGGGCCTGGATCGCGGTAGCGGCGCTGATCGTGCTGGCGCGCCGGGTCCGCCGCGAGGATCGCTTCGCTTCGATCGCGGTCCACAGCGCCTTCGGATTGATGGTGCTGCTGGGAATTGCGACGGTGCTGAGCGAGGTGTCGCTCTGGATCGCCGCGGCGCACCAGCTGACCGGCGCGCTGCTGGTGGCCGCGACCGCGCGGGCGATGCATAGCGACGGCACCGCCCGCCAGAATGCGGTTCGCGCGGCCGCCGTAGCATGAGCCAAGGCGCGGCGCTGGTCTGGTGCCCCTTCCCCGATATCGAAGCCGCGCAAGACTGCGCCGCGCAATTGCTCGGCGAACGGCTGATCGCCTGCGCGAACATCCTTCCCGCCATGCAATCGGTTTACGAATGGGAGGACGCGATCGAACGCGGCGAGGAGGTCGGCGTCCTCTTCAAGTCGACCGCCGATCGGCTCGATCGACTCACGCAAAGACTGGGCGAGCTGCATCCTTACGACACGCCGGCGGTGCTCGGGTGGAGATGCGACAGCGCACATCCGGCCACGCTTGGCTGGCTATCGCAAACGCTGGATCAGGGCGCACAGTAACGCCCCGCGCACGCCCGAACGCGCTTCGAGGTATTATTTTACCTCCTCGGCAAGGCCCACAATTGCTTGACTTTCGCAAGCAAGATCGACAAATGCGCGGCTCTTCGTCGTCGCGAATGAGCGGTCGGCGACACGAAATTTCACCGAATCAATCGAAGGACGCATCAGCCATGAAGGCGCTCAGCAAGCAGACCCGGGCGGTAAAACCGGCCGAGGTCGAAAAGAACTGGCACCTGATCGATGCAGACGGACTCGTCGTGGGCCGTCTCGCCGCGATCATCGCCAGCATTCTGCGCGGCAAGAACAAGCCGACCTACACCCCGCATGTCGATTGCGGCGATCACGTGATCGTCATCAATGCCGACAAGGTGAAGTTCACCGGCAACAAGGCCGAGACCAAGACCTATTACAAGCATACGGGCTGGGTCGGCGGCATCAAGGAAACGACCCCGGCCAAGGTGCTCGAGGGCCGCTTTCCCGAGCGCGTGCTGGAAAAGGCGGTCGAGCGAATGATTCCGCGCGGGCCGCTCGGCCGTGCGCAGATGAAGGCGCTTCATCTCTACAACGGCACCGAGCATCCGCATGACGGGCAGGACCCGCAGGTGCTCGACGTCGCTTCCATGAACCGCAAGAACAAGGTCACCGTCTGATGGCTGACACCGCTCAGGATAACGCGCAGGACACTGCCACCAAGGACAAAGTGTCCGATCTCTCCGATCTCAAGGACATCGCCGGCGACGCGCCCGAGGCGGATGCTGCCGAAATCGCCCAGAACCCCGCCGCGCCGCTGCGCGAGCAGGAGCTCGACGGGCAGGGCCGCGCCTATGCCACCGGTCGCCGCAAGGATGCGACCGCGCGTGTCTGGCTGCGGCCAGGCAGCGGCAAGATCACTGTCAACGGCAAAGATCAGGAAGTCTATTTCGCGCGTCCGACGCTGCGCCTGATCATCAATCAGCCCTTCGGCATCACTGATCGCTCGGGCCAGTACGACGTCGTCGTCACCGTCAAGGGCGGCGGCCTTTCGGGCCAGGCAGGTGCGGTGAAGCACGGCATCAGCCAGGCGCTGACGAAATACGAACCCGAGTTGCGCAGCACGGTCAAGGCGGCCGGCTTCCTCACCCGCGACAGCCGCGTGGTAGAGCGCAAGAAATACGGCCGCGCCAAAGCCCGTCGCAGCTTCCAGTTCTCGAAGCGCTAAGCTCCCGCGGAACGCATGGCGCGTTAATGATGGGCGGCATCCCGTGCGGGGGAAGCCGCCCTTTTTTTGCGTTGGTTTTCGGCAGCCCGCGTCTCGCCGGGGCCGCGTGGCACCCGCCCTATCTCTGAAGCAGCAGCAACGCCCAGCCAAGTCCGGTTCCCGCGAGGAACAGCGGCCATGACCAATACAGCGCATGCGGTCCGACCGCCATCAGGTGAATGTGCAACTGTCCGCCGCTCGACCCTTGCGAGCCGATGACGAGCGCGACGCAGCCGGTGAGGATCGCGCCCAGCACCATGGCTTTCATCAATTCCATCGCCTGCCCTCCAACCGATTGACCACGCGCCGCTGCGACGCGGCGCACGGCCGCAATTTATCGCCAACAAAACGTTACCGAACAAACCTCAGAGAAAGGTAAATGTACCGGGACGCACGTTAACGAGAGTACCGGCGATCAAGCGGAGGCGGGGGCCAGTTCACGCGGGGGCCAGTTTGCGCAATTGCGCATCGATCCGACCGCCGGGTTCGCAGGTCAGCGTCCAGTAGGACGGCGGCGCCCCGTGGCGCAAACGCGTCGACAACGTCCCGGCGCCAATTGTGCGCAAGCTGTTCCCGCCCCGCTCGCGAACCTCGTCAAACGGCGTATGCACATGGCCCGACAGGATCGCGTCGGCCCGACTTGCCGCAAGCGCGGCAAAAGCCCGCTCGCCCCCGATCGTCGGGTTGGACTTTGGACCCTCGGGGCCGAGCAGCGGATGATGCGCGGTGACGATCACGGTGCGATCGTCCGCTGGCAAGTCTTCCAGCGCCGCAAGCGTTTCTGCCAGGGCTTTTCGCGTGACGATCCCGTCCGACCAGGGGAAGCGCGGCTGCGCACGCACGGTCGATTTAAGCGGCACGAAAACGACGTCGCGCGAGGCAAGTTCGCCCGGCACCTTTTCGCGAAGGGTGCGGTAACGGCGATAGGGATCGGCAAACCTCTCGGCGAGGTTATAATAGGGCATGTCGTGATTGCCCGCCTGCAGGATGACCGGCACGCCGATGTCGGAAAACCAGCGCGCCGCGGCGTCGAATTGCGCATGGGTCGCGCGCTGCGTCAGATCGCCGGTACACACCAACGCGTCCGGCGTCTCGCGATCCACCGCTGCGGCCAGCGCGGCAAGCGCGCGCTCGTCCTCGACGCCGAAGTGCACGTCGCTGATATGGAACAGCCGGGTCGTCATCGCCCGAGCCCCAAAGCGCGGCAAGGTCGGCGTGACAAGCCGGAAAATAGGCCCGTCATATCCGCCGCGACAGGATCGCCCAAGCGGAAACGGCGTTGAGCGCGCTATAGACGGCATAGGCCCACACGAGCCCTGCCCAGCCATGGGCCACCAGCAGCATCGCTGTGAGCAGCAGGAAAAACTCCGCGACCATCGTCGATCGCCCGCCGAGCGCGCGCATGAAGCCCGGCATCGCCGCCAGCATCGGATGCCCGCTCCCCAGGACGGCGGCATGAAGCGCGAAATTCGCGATACCGAGACAGAAGACGACGATCAGGCTCACGCTCATGCATGACATTATGGCGAAATCGCTGGTCCGGGCAAATAGGCGGTTCGTCGGACTACAAATGTCATCGGTCATTTTGCCCGCCGCCAATCGACATGAAAACGCCCCTTGGTCGAGCATCGCATGACCCGCCTTCAGCCTTCGCCTATTTCTTCATGACAGCAAGGAGAGGCGGCATCCCCCGTTCGAACGCCCCCGATCGAACTCCGCCCCCCTTGCTCTAGGATGGAGAAAGATGATGAAGACCCTTGCAATTCTCGCGGCCGGAGCCGCCCTCACGCTCACGGCCGGAGCGGCCCTCGCCGACAACACGGTGCCCGTTTCGAAGTCGATCGAATATGCCGACCTCAACCTCGATACGGCAGCGGGCCAAAAGGCGCTCGAATACCGCATCAATTCGGCGGCGCGCGATGTGTGCGGCGCGGACGAAGTGCGTACGGGGACGCGGATCAAGTCACCCGAAATCTCTGCCTGTCTCGCCGATGCGCGCAGCAGCGCCAAGCGCCAGGTGGCTGCCATGATCGCGAAAGAAAAACGCGGCGGCTGAACTTCCGCGCGACCAGAGGTTCTGCGCTTTTCACTGGAGCGCAGGCGCTGCGGCTCGGACCCTACTCAGTCCCGGGGTCCGGGCCGCCTTTTTGACTGGCGATGTGACAGAGCCGGGCAGAATCAGCGCCCGGCCATCGCCTTGACCTTGGCGAGATAGGTTCGCCCGATGCGCAGCGCGTCCCCATTTTGCAATTCCGCCGACCATACGCCCAGCCCGTCGTGCCGCAGCCCGCGAATATTGTCACGCCGCAGGATCGTCGAGCGGTGAATGCGGATGAATTCGGCCGGATCGAGCCGCTCTTCGAGACCGGCGATCGTCTGGAGCAGGAGGTAGGAGCGCCCAGCGTCTTCCTCATCGCTCGCGTCGCCGACATGCAGCCGGACATAATCGCGCTCGGCATCGATCCGGTGCACCTGGCTGACCGCGATGCGCAGCAATTCGGAGCGGTGCGGCACCCACAATTCCTCGAGCCACTGGCTGGCGCTCGCCTTGCGCTCGCCGCGCCGGGCGAGTGCGCGCTCGATTGCGCGCTCGAGCCGATCGGGTGCGACCGGCTTCAGGACGTAGTCCACCGCCTCGAGATCGAAGGCCTCAACGGCGAAATGATCGTGCGCGGTGACGAAGATGACCGCCGGCGCGCCCTCGTTCTCGCTCAATCGGCGCGCAACGCCCAGCCCGTCGAGCTCGGGCATGGTCATGTCGAGCAGGACGAGGTCGGGCGCGAGCTTTTCGATCAGGCGCAGCGCCGCTGCCCCGTCGCTGGCGGTGCCGACGACGCGGATCGAGGGCATCTCGGCGCAGATCACCTGGATCCGCTCGACTGCAAGCGGCTCGTCGTCGACGATCAGGGTGCGCAGGGGATCGCTCGCACTTTCGGCTTCGGCCATGATGTTCCTACCTCTTTCTCGGCAAGGACAGCGGGATGCGCAGCTGCGTGCGATAGCCGCCCGGGATCGGCGTCGAGGTGAAAGCGATATCCGATCCGAACCGCGCCTCGAGACGGTCGCGCACATTGGCAAGGCCGATGCCGAAACCATGCGGCATTCCATCGGGCACGCCGGGGCCGTCGTCGCTGACGGTGACCACCAGCCGGTCGAATTCCTCATGCGCGGCCAGCGTGATTGTCACCGGACGGGCGACCGCGGAAACGGCGTATTTCACAGAATTTTCGACCAGAGGCTGCAGGATCATGCCCGGAATGCGCGCATTTTCAAGGTCTTCGGGCAGGTCGAACACGCATTTCAACCGATCGGGAAAACGCACCGCTTCGATGTCGAGATAGAGTTTCTGAAGATCGAATTCGTCCTTCAGAGCCACGTCGTTGGTCGGATCGTCGGCGAGACTGTGGCGATAGAACCGGCTTATGGTCTGGATCATCTTTTCCGCGCGCGCCGCCTTGCCGGTCATGACGAGGGCGGACAGCGAATTCAGCGTGTTGAACAGGAAATGCGGGTTGACCTGGTAGCGCAGCGATCTCAGCTCGGCAGCCTTAGCGGCGGAGCGGAATTGCTGCTCGCGCCGCTCGGCCGCACGTGCCTGATGCCCGGCAAGGAGCGCGAAATAGGTCGAGGCCCAGGCAAGTAGCAGAAAATAGCGCCCCAGCGCGATCTCGAGCACCCGGCGCCAGGGATCCTGCGTCTGTTCGGCGGACGCGATGATGAGCGACTCGGAATTCTTGAAGGTTGCCCGCTCATCGGCGGGGATCGCATCGACGGCGATGCCGGCGGGCAGATCGTAAAGGAGATTGCCCTCGTCGTCGAAGCGCAAGCCGCGTTCCTCGACGAAGCGCATCTCGATCTCCTTGAGGATGTCCTCGAAGGCGACATAGTTGATCTGCCCGATGGCGATGGCGACGGGGATCGCGAACAGGCTGGCCGCCCCGATCTTGATCCACAATGCCTGGCGATCGACCAGCCGGAGCATCGCCCACAGCACGATCGTCAGCCCGATCCCGGCAATGGTGACGAGCAGCCGGCGCGCGGCCATCTCCGCCTGCATGTCGAGCTCGAGCACCACGCCGCGCGCGGTCACCAGCAGGAAATAGGTTCCCCACAGGACGACCATCGACATCAGCACCGTACGAAACGGCACGCTGACCGCCGAAGGCTCGGCGGGGGTCTTCCTGGAGGCGTTCAGTAACATGATCGGAAGTGCGAAATAGCGCCTCGTCGCAGGAATCGCCAATCGGTCGTCGGCCTGGGTTCTCGTTTGGTCGAATGTTGCGCCGGCACGCAGCGCGCTACGCGACGTCGCCGATGCCTCAATCGCGCGGCGCGATCATGTCGCGCGGCACGATCCATTGCTCGAACTGCTCCTCGGTCAGCAGGCCGAGCGCGAGCCCGGCTTCCTTGAGCGTGGTGCCCTCGGCATGCGCCTTTTTCGCGATCTTCGCCGCATTATCGTAGCCGATATGCGGATTGAGCGCGGTGACCAGCATCAGGCTCTCGTTCATCAGCTGGTCGATCCGGGTGCGATTGGCCTCGATCCCGGTCACGCAATTGTCGGTGAAGCTGCGCGCTGCATCGCTCAAGAGGCGGATCGACTGGAGCACACTGTAGATCATCACCGGCTTGAAAACGTTGAGCTCCAGATGACCATGCGATCCCGCGACGCTGACGGTTACCGCATTGCCCATGACCTGCGCGCAGACCATCGTCAGCGCTTCGCATTGCGTCGGATTGACCTTGCCCGGCATGATCGAGGAGCCGGGCTCGTTCGCCGGCAGCGCGATTTCGCCCAGACCCGAGCGCGGGCCCGAGCCGAGCAGACGGATGTCGTTCGCGATCTTCATCGCGGAAACGGCGATGGTGTTTAGCGCGCCCGACAATTCGACCAAAGCATCATGCGCGGCGAGCGCTTCGAACTTGTTGGGGGCAGTCACGAAATCGTGACCTGTCGCCGCGGCGACCTCGGCGGCGAATTTCTCGGCGAACCCCTTCTTGGAATTGATCCCGGTGCCGACCGCCGTGCCCCCCTGCGCCAGTTCGAGCACGCGCGGCAGGGCGCTTTCTAGCCGGGCGATGCCGTATTCGATCTGCTTGGCGTAGCCCGAAAATTCCTGTCCCAGCGTCAGCGGCGTTGCGTCCTGCAGATGGGTGCGGCCGATCTTGACGATGTCGGCGAAGTCCTTCGCCTTTTCGTCCAGCGCGCCGTGCATGTGCTCCAGCGCAGGGACCAGGCGTTCGATCACTTCGCTTGCGGCGGCGATATGCATCGCGGTGGGAAAAGTGTCGTTCGAGCTCTGGCCCATATTGCAATGGTCGTTGGGATGGACCGGGTCCTTCCCGCCATGCGTGCCGGTGAGGATTTCGTTGGCGCGGCTGGCGATGACCTCGTTGGCGTTCATGTTGGACTGCGTGCCCGAGCCGGTCTGCCACACGCTCAGGGGAAACTGGTCGGCGAGCGTTCCGTCGATGACCTCGCCCGCCGCCTGAACGATGGCGTCGCCCAGCCGTTTGTCGAGCACCCCCAGATCCATGTTGGCTTTGGCGGCGGACTGTTTCTGGATGCCGAGCGCCTTGATCAGCGGGGCGGGCATGGTCTCGGTACCGATGTCGAAATTGGCGAGGCTGCGCTGCGACTGTGCGCCCCAATGCGCATTGACGGGCACCGCGACTTCGCCCAGCGAATCGTTCTCGATCCTGACCTGGCCCGTGGCGCCGAAAATCGCGCCGTCATTGTGCACGCCTGCGGTCTTTTTCATGTCACTCATCGAACCCCTCCTTATGCCGGTCGATCCGACCGCTGACCCTCGCTCATATTGCCCCATATGCCGCGCGCCGCGGCAAGGTCAAAGCCCATCTGCCGCGCATCTCTGCAGGTTAACGGCAAGGTGTGATGCGCGAATGCACGCCTGTCGGCGCCCGGTACCAGACCCACCGCTTATGGGCTTGGAAGTGCCGCCCCCCGTGGCTAGGAAGGATTGACGAACTGTATTAGATGGATAATACAGTCTATGGAATGATGACTATGGATCGCAAAAGCGCCCGTAAGGCGATGATCGACAGCCAGCTTCGCACCAGCGGAGTAAACGAGGAATTCGCGCTCGCTCGCATGATGGCGGTGCCGCGCGAGGATTTTCTGCCGGTGGAAAAGGCGGGCCTTGCCTATATCGACCGTTCGATCGCGCTCGGCGAAGGCGCGCATCTGGCGGCGCCGCTGTTCTACGGCAAGCTTCTGATCGAAGCGGTGCCGGATGCCTCGGACCGGGTGCTGATCGTTTCGGGCGGCACGGACTATTTGAAAGCTCTCGTCGAACCGATGGTTGGCGAGGTGACCAGCATCACCGCGCGCGAGGTCGTCGAAGGCTCGATCCCGGGCGGGGATTACACGCTCGTCTTTATAGATGGCGCGGTCGAGCGCCTGCCCGACGCGCTCGGCGAAGCGGTGGCGGATGGTGGGCGGATCGTGGGCGGTCTGCTGCTGCGCGGCGTCACCCGGCTGGCAAGCGGACGCAAAATCGCCGGTCAGATCGCGCTCGAACCGGTCGAGGACATCGGCATTCCAGTCCTCCACGCCTTCGACAGGCCGAAGAGCTGGTCCTTCTCGTGACCCGGCCGCCGAGTGTCTCCCGGCGTATGCGAACGCCGCGCGCCGCCATGGCCGCGGCGATGGCCGGCATTCTCGCCGCCCTACCCACGGCGGCGCAGGCGGACACTCTGCGGGAAGCGCTCGCGGCGGCCTACAACACCAACCCCACCCTCGCCGGCGCCCGCGCGAACCAGCGCGCGACCGACGAAGAGGTGCCGATCCAGCGCGCCCCGGGCCTGCCCAGCGTCAATATAACCGCGACCCATATCGAGTTCCTCCGCCAATCGGCCAACGCGTTTACGGCACCTGTCCGAAATCTCGGCGTAAACACGCAATTGCAGGTGCCACTCTATACGGGCGGCGCGGTGCGCAACGGCATTCGCGCGGCGAAGGAGAGGGTTGCGGCGGGGCAGGCCGATCTGCGAGCCACCGAAAGCGCGATCTTCAGCCAGACCGTGGCCGCCTATATGGACGTGCTGCGGTTCGAAGCGCTGGCTATGTTGGCGCAAAACCAGGTCGAAGTGCTTGACGTCACCTTTCAATCGACCAGCGACCGGTTCGAGATCGGCGATCTCACCATCACCGACGTCGCGCAGGCGCGCTCGCGTCTGGCCGTGGCGCAGGGCGATCTGCGCACCGCCTTCGCCAACCTCGTCACTGCGCGCGAGAACTACATCGAACTCATCGGCATGGCGCCCGACGACCTCCAGCCGCCCCCGCCTCTCCCCGGCCTGCCCGAAACGGTGGGCACGGCCGTCGTCACCGCGCTCGAGAACAATCCGGACCTCATAGCCGCGAAACAGCGGGCCGAGGCTGCCGGGTTCGACACCGAAGTCGCGGGCGCCGGCCGATTGCCCACGCTCGGTCTGTTCGCGAACAGCGATTATTCGAACTTCTTCGATACGCTGGGCGGCCCGATCGCCGCCGATTTCGTGCAGGAAGAGGTCACCGCCAATGCCGGCGTCCGCCTGACCATTCCGATTTTTCAAGGTGGCCTCCCCGCCGCGCGTCAACGCCAGGCCGGCGCGCGCGAGACCGCCGCGCTGGAGCAGGTCATCGTGACCGAGCGTGACATCATTCAACAGACCCGCGCCGCCTATGCCAGCTGGCAGGCCTCCAACGCCGTCATCGAAAGCTCGCAGGCCGCGGTCGAAGCTGCGGAGCTAAGCCTAGAAGGGGTGCGTGCGGGCAATTCGATCGGCGAACGCACCATCATCGAAGTGCTGAACGCCGAGCAGGAATTGTTGAATGCCCGCGCCCAGCTCGTCACCGCGCGGCGGAACGCCTATGTCGCCGGCTTCACGCTGTTGGCGGCGATGGGCAAGGCCGAGGCGCGCGATCTCAACCTCGACACGGGCGGCCCGCTCTACGATCCCACCGTCAATTACGAACGCGTGCGCGGACGCTTCTGGGACTGGGACCGCGACCCCCCGCCCGAGGCGACCTCAACCAGAACCGTTGACATCGAGGCGGACGACGACTTGATTGGCCCCGTTCTGGCGCCCGGCGAGCCGCAATGAGCTTCCGATTCGTGCGCCACCCGGGGGTGTAGAAGGGGTTGGTCCGATGGCCGATAGCGAAAATGGTAGTGCGGCAAACGCATCAGGCGGCGACGCCGCATCGGTCGAGGAAATTCTCGAATCGATCAAGCGGGTGATGGAGCGCGATCGGCCTGCCGCCAAGCCCGCACGATCCGGCGCCCCGGCTGCGGGTAATGCGCGCAATGGCGCTGCCAGATCCGGGACGGACGATACGAGCAAGACGGATGAGCACGGCGACCATCAAGACGCGGCCGACGAGGAGGTGCTCGACCTCGCCGATATGGAACTGCCTCAGGCCTCCCAGCCGAATGTCGAGATCGATATGCCGCTCGTGGGCGAAGAGGTCCGCGGCGCGATGCAGCAGAACCTCGCCGCGCTCGCCATGCTGTCCGAACCCGGGGCAAAGCCGCAGATCGTGCGCTCCGGCGAAACCTCGCTCGAGGGGCTGACCCGCGAACTGCTGCGCCCGATGCTGGCGGAATGGCTCGACAAGAACTTGCCGGGTATGGTCGAGAAGATGGTGCAAGCGGAGATCGCCCGCATTGCCGGTAAGCGCCGCTGAACCCGAAGCCATGTCGGCCCTGCTCAAGACGCGGCGGCCAACTCTTTTTCTGGAACCTGCCGGATATTCGCGTTAGCGCGCCTTCATGGGACGCCACATTCTGACATGCGCCGCACTCGCGGCCGCTCTCACCACGACCTTCCCCGTCGCCGCGCAGGACGCGCCGCCCGCGGATACTCTGAGCGAAAGAACCGCGATCCCCGGTCTCGACCGACCGCCAATGACCGCGCGCGACCTCATCACCATGCCGCGCCTCGGCGCTCCGGTGGTCTCCCGTTTCGGTCGCTACGCAATTTATGCGGTGACCTATACCGATGAGGAAACGCTCGAACGCGAGGCGCAGCATTATCTGCTCGATCTGCAGGTGCCGGGCGCAGAGCCGGTGTCGCTCGATCTCGGATTGTCCGGCCACTCGCTCGCTTTCGGTGCGGACAATCACCTCTATTTTCTCAGCGGCGATCATCCTGACGAATCTGCCGAGACGCGCCAGCGCCTATGGCGCGTAGCGTTGAAGGATGGCGGCTGCGTTTCGACGCCGAGCCTGCTCGCCGATATGGGACCCGCCGACATCGCCGGGTTCAAACTCTCGCCCGCAGGCGACCGCATCGCGCTGTGGGGCGAAGTCCAGCGTTCTTGCGAAAGCCTCGCCTGCGATCCGCCCGAACCGGCGACCGGCTCCGGCCGCCTCTATGACGGCGAGATTGGCTTTTATCGCCATTGGGACCACTGGGTCCGCCCGGACGTCTTCAACCGGGTTTTCGTCTATCCGCTCGAAAACGGCACCGTCGGCGGGGACGCGATCGCGGTCGATGGCGGCGATGCGCCCGGTGCGCTTATCGCGAACACGCCGACCCGGCCCTTCGGCGGCGGCGACGACATTGCCTGGGCGCCCGACGGATCGGCGCTCTACTTCACCGCCCGCCGCGCGGATGCGAACGAGCCGGGTTCGACCGATCTCGATATCTATGTGTCCGACCTCTCGGGCGCCGCCCCGATCGAACTCACCGCGGCGAACACCGCATATGACGCGAACCCCGCGCTCTCGCCCGACGGTCGCCACCTCGCCTATGTCGCGATGGCGCGCCCCGGCTACGAATCGGACCGCACGGTGGTCCATCTGCGCGATCTCACGACCGGAGAGACCCGCGCGCTGACCGCCGATGTCGACCTGTCCTTCGGCAATCTTACCTGGAGCCATGACGGCTCGCACCTGCTGGCGAGCGCCGCGGACGTGCTCGATACGCCGGTCTATCGCATCGATCCGGCAAGCGGCGCGGTGACCGAGCTCAACCTGATGGCCGGGAACGAGGCGCATATCGGCGCCTTTGCGCCGCTGCCGGGCGGGCGGCTGCTGTTCACGCGCGATTCGATCGGGGTGCCCGCCGAACTTTTCCTCGCCAATGGTAATCGCCCAGCCAAACCGCTGACCGATATCGTCACCAGCCATATGGGCGAGATGGCGACGACTAGGACCACCCGTTTCAGTTTCGAAGGGGCACAGGGCGACACCGTCTGGGGCCAGATCACGCGGCTCGAAAACCAGGAAGGGCCGATCCCCGCCATTCTCTACATCCATGGCGGGCCGCAGGGAACCTTCAACGACGTCTGGTCGAGCCGCTGGAATGCACGCGCGGTCGCAAGCCAGGGCTATGCCGTTATCTCGGTCGATTTCCACGGGTCGGCCGGATACGGCCAGGCGTTCAAGGATTCGATCAATCGCGACTGGGGCGGAAAGCCGCTTGAGGATTTGCAGAAAGGCCTCGCCGCCGCCCTCGCGGAAGACCCGCAGATCGACGGCACACGTGCCTGCGCCATGGGCGCGAGCTATGGCGGCTACATGGTCAACTGGATCGCGGGGCAATGGCCCGAGCGCTTCGACTGCCTCGTCCAGCATGACGGGCTGTTCGACATGCGCAGCTTCTATTACGCGACCGAAGAGCTGTGGTTTCCGCGCTGGGATTTCGGCGGCTCCTATGCCGAGGCGCGTGACACCTACGAGCGCTGGAACCCAGTCAACCTTGTCGACAAATGGCAGACGCCGATGCTGGTAATAGCGGGCGAGCGCGATTTTCGAGTGCCCTACACGCAGGGGCTGCAAAGTTTCACCGCGTTGCAGGAGCGGGGGATCCCCTCGCAGCTGCTGGTCTTTCCGGATGAGAACCACTGGGTGTTGGGCGCGGCCAACTCGCTGCAATGGCACGAAACGGTGTTCGACTGGCTCGATCGCTGGCTTGGCGAGGAGCCGCAAGAATGAGCAAGAATGGGCTGCGCGCGGCGCAAACGGCGCTCAAGAACAAGTATGGCGCGGGCGAGACCGCCATCGAGCGGCATATCGTGCTGTGCGCGCTTTCCGAGAAGCAGAAATGCTGCTCGCGCAAGGAGGGCGAGAAAGCTTGGCAATTCCTGAAGGACGAGCTCAAGAAACGCGGTCTTGCCGGGCCGAAGCGTGGGGCGGAGCATCGCAAGGGAGCGGGCGGGGGCGTGCAACGCAGCAAGGCCGATTGCCTGCAGATCTGCGCCGCCGGTCCGATCGCGGTCGTGTGGCCCGACGGGGTCTGGTATCACTCCTGTTCGCCCGAGGTTCTCGAACGCATCATCCACGAGCATCTGGTCGGCGGCCGCCCGGTCGCGGAATTCCGCCTTACCCCGCCCGCAAAAGCCGGCGCCCCCGCCTAACCGTCGGTCTAGTCCTCGTCCTTACCCCAAAGCTCGTCGCGGCTCGGCAAGCGATTGTCGACCGAATCGTCGTGCCCCGTACCGTGACTGAGGAAGACGAGCCCCATCAAAGCGCCGCCCAGCAGCATCGTGAAACTGATGCCGAGCGCCACCGCGATGTAAAAATGCACCGAAACCGCGCCATTATAGGCGTAAAGGAGGGCCAGCGCGAACAGCACCGTGCCCACCGTCACGCTCATCAGCAACTTCATGATCCGGCGATAGCGCGCCCAGGCGTGGGCGGCGTTTTCCGGATCGTCGAGGGGCGATTTGCGCGACATCGTCCTCACATGCGGATCGCCTAGCAGCAATGCAACGGCAAAGATCGCGGCGATGCCATGCAACGGGCGCAACTGCGTGCGGGTGCGCCTGAGGCGGTGAGACTCGCTTTTGAGCGCGAAAAGTGGCATTTTCAGCGGTGAGAGAGGATAAATTCATGACCATCGCCAAGATCATCGCCGATCGCCGCGCGCAGGATATCATCACCTGCGATGCCGAAACCCCCTTGAGCGAAGTCGTCTCGTTGCTCGCGACCAAGCGGATAGGCGCGCTTCCCGTGCTGCGTGCCGGTAAGGTCGCCGGGATCGTTTCCGAACGCGACGTCATCTACTGCCTTGCCGACAAGGGTCGCGAATGCCTCGATCTGCCGGTGGGCGAAATCATGACCTCGCCGGCGGTCACGGTCGAGCCGGCGACGCGGATCGACGATGCGCTTGCACTGATGACGCGGCGACGGTTCCGGCATTTTCCGGTAATTGAGGCGGACCGTCTGGTCGCCTTCATCTCGATCGGCGATCTTGTGAAGGACAAGATCGACGAGATCGAGCAGGAAGCGCAGGCGTTGCGCACCTATATCGCGAGCTGATCGTGGACCCCTTGCCGAGCGGCGGGTCAGTTTCTAAATTGGCGGTATGAGCGACAACCTCACCTTGACCCCGGCAGCGGCAAAACGCGTTCGCTGGATCGCTGACAAGCAGACGAGGCCTGCCATCCTGCGGCTTTCAGTTGAGGGCGGAGGGTGTTCGGGCTTCCAATACAAGTTCGACCTCGCCGAAGATGCGCAAGCGGGCGATGCGGTTAGCGAAACCGATGGCGTTCGCCTCGTGGTAGATCCGTTGAGCCTCGATCTGGTCGAAGGCAGTGTGGTCGATTTTGTCGAATCTCTGGGCGGGGCGGCTTTCCGCGTCGAGAACCCGCAAGCCGCGGCAGGTTGCGGCTGTGGGTCCAGTTTCGGCATTTAGGGCTTTCTTGCGTTTCGCCTGGCCGCGCGCCACAGCGGCGCGATGAAAATCGCCACTTACAATATCAACGGGATAAAGGCTCGCCTGCCCCGCCTGAAGGAATGGCTCGAGGAAACGCGTCCCGCAATCGCCTGCCTTCAGGAGATCAAATGCCAGGACAAGGATTTCCCCGCGGACGAGTTCGAGGCGCTTGGTTACGAGGCGATCTGGCATGGACAGAAAAGTTTCAACGGCGTCGCCATCCTTGCCGATGCGAAAGCAGGCTGGTCGGCGACGGAAGTGCAGCGCGGCCTCGGCATCGATGGGCCGAAGGAGGGCGAGGGCGAACAGGCACGCTATCTCGAAGTCGATGCGGCGAAAGACGGCAAAACCGCCCGCATCGTGTGCATATACCTCCCCAACGGCAATCCTCAGCCCGGGCCCAAATTCGATTACAAGCTCGCCTGGATGGACCGATTGCATACGCGCATGCAGCAGATCTGGGCCGACGAAGTGCCCGCGGCGGTGCTCGGCGATTTCAACGTCATTCCGCATGACGACGACGTCTTCTCGGTGCGGGCCATGGCGAAGGACGCGCTGATGCAGCCTGCATCGCGCGACGCCTATTTTCGGCTGCTTTCCGATGGCTGGACCGATGCGGTGCGCAATCACAATCCGCGCGGCGGGGTATGGACCTATTGGGATTACCAGGCGGGCGCATGGCAGCGTGATCACGGCTTTCGCATCGATCACATCCTGCTCTCACCCGAACTCGCCGATCGCCTGGAAGCGGTGGGGGTCGATCACGAGCATCGCGGCCGCGAAAAGGCGAGCGATCACGCGCCGACTTGGGCGGTTTTGCAAGAGGCTTGAACGGGTCGGCGAGCGCGGGTTGCGCCCGCCGTTCCCCCGCTAATCAGCGATAGAAGATATGCGTGTCGATCTGCGCGAGGCGGGTCTTGGCCCGGCTCCAGCGCGGCTTCACGTAATTGGCGTGGAAATAGACCGCGTCGGCGGCGTCCGATTCCCACAATTCCTCATGCGCGATCTTGGCGATCGCCTTGGCGCGCGTCCACGCGGCGCTGGCGGTCTTGATCCGCGGCATCCGGCCGCCGCGCACGAAAGAGAATTGCGAACGCTGGTAGACGACGCCGCAATAGCTGGCGGGCCAGCGGCGATCTTCCGCGCGATTGATGATGACCTCGGCGACGGCTAGCTGACCGTCGAGCGGTTCGCCGCGGGATTCGAAGTAGACGGCGCCTGCGAGGCACCGCATCTGTTCGCTCATCGCTGCGTCCGTGGCGACATCGCTCACCAACTCGCGCAGGGAGGAGGCGGCGGAAGGCGTTTCAGCGCTTTCGGGTGTTTCGTGCGCGATCGGCTGAACGACTTCAAGCGATGTGAAAGTGATGTCCTGCTCGGCAGGCGCTGGAGTGGCGACCGGCGCAGGATCGGTTTCGCCGGTATCCCGGGCGAAGGCTTCGGCCCCGTCGAGGCTCGAAAAACTGAATGCGGCACTGGCCGCGAGCGCGATGGCGCTCAGCGAATACGTCTTACGACCCATTACTGATGACTTTTAAGTGCGGTGAGCGAGCCCCGACGCAGGCGCGGACTTGTTTTCGCGATTTTTCGCTGTTGTTGATGTGGTCCGTGTAAGGCCTGCCGGCCGCTCCCCGTCTGCGTGCCGCCCACAAGGCCGAATTGCCTTGCCCCAACAGCCTGCGCACCTGGAAGCTGGCAGGCCAAATAGTCACAGATGAAACTAGGTCAAGCTATCGCGGCAAAAGTGCGATGAACCGTTCTGCATCGGCGATATCTACCTCGAGGATCCAGATATCGGGGTCCTGCCGCCTGCGACGATCGAGATATTCGTCGAATTCTTCCGGTTTTTCAGCATCTTGAGACTTGGTCGCAATGAAGGGTCGGGTCCCGTCAAGTTGCGGCATCCGCTCGAACAGCCGCGCGTCCGCCCCGCGATCGAGGGTTACGACAAGAACCGTGCCGGCATCCCTTTCGCCGCGTGCCAACACCATCGCCTGTCCGCCATTTGCTTCGGCCAGTCGGCGCAGGCTCGCCACTTCGAGATGGGCGGGGAGCCGCTCGCTCACGTAGGTTTTCTCATCGAGGCGCCACTATGCCCGATAGCCCGGCAGGCTGGAGAGCGCGATCCGCGAGCGCATGAAAGTGCCGGTCCCGCGCCCGATCTCATCGCCCTCTTCGTCCTCCAGGCGCGCCTCGGCGACGAACACGCGGCGCCGACCGCTGACCCAGCGCCCCTCGGCCATCACCGAGCCTTCGCGAACCGGCTTGCTAAAGTGCAGGTTGAAGCTGGTGGTCAGCAGGAAACGGTCGGTCGCCAGCGTGTTGGCCGCGTAGAAGGCGGCGTCGTCTAACATCTTGAAATAGATCGTTCCATGCGCCGCGCCAGCGGCGTGAAAATGCTCGCGCGTAATTGTAAATTCGAGACGCGAGCGCCCTTCCTCGACAATCGACAGGCGTGAGGCGAACAGCGAATTGACCGGCGCCGAATTGTAGAGCCGCTCCAGAGCGCGATAATGCCGATCGGCGCCGACGAGGCGGGGTGTCGTCGTCTCGTCAGGCCGCATCGCGCAGGAATTGGTTCGTCAGCACTGCATAGATCGCCTCGGCATCGGGCGCGTCGGCGAGTGCGCCGAGCATCGCATCGTCGCGCATCCGGCGCGAAATCGCGGCGAGCGCATGGAGATGTGTCGCCCCGGCATTCTCGGGCGAGACCAGCCCGAAGACGAGATTGACTGGCACCGCATCCGCCGCCTTGAAATCGACCGGCTGATCGAGCTTCAGAACGGCCAGCGTCGGGCGCCTGATCGCGCTGCTGCGACAATGCGGGATGGCGATGCCGCGCCCGAAGCCCGTGCTGCCAAGCGCCTCGCGCTGTTCGAGGCCTTCGAGCACATCCTCGCGGCCAAGCCCGTAGACGAGCGCGAACAGGTCGGCGAGTTCGGCAAGAATATCGCGCGCCGAACGCACTTCGGCAAGGCGGATCGCCTCGGGCACAAGAGCAATATTCACATCCATCCCGTCAAATTCCGAAAATTCCTGCCGCCTCACCCATGGCCTCTGCCCAAAGCGAACAAATCGGGCGAGATCATGGCGCGGTGGCTAAGGAAAACTCCGTAAACAATAGCCGCGCGCCGTCGGAGCAGCGCCCACACTTCCCAGCGTTCATGGGTCGGACTGGCCCGGCTGTCGTAGCGGCTCCCTACCGTCTAACCGTGGTCTCAAGGTCCTGTTGAGGCTCGACCCACCCGATCGAGCCATCTTCGCGGCGATAGACCATATTATGCCGCCCGGTTCCAGCATTTTTAAAAAAGAGCGCGGGCGTGCTGCGCAGGTCCAGCATCATCACCGCATCGGCCACACTGGTAGTCGGCACGTCGATCATCGTCTCCGCGATGATCGGCGGAGCGTCGGTAACGACGTCCTCTTCTTCGTCGCCCGAGGCGAAGATCGTATAGGCCGCCTCCTCCTGGGCGCGGACCTTCGTCGCGCGTTCGTGCCGGTCGTTCAGCCGCCGCTTGTAACGCCGCAGCTGCTTTTCGATTTTGGCCGCCGCTTCGTCCAGCGCGTGATGCGCATCGGATGCCTGCGCCTGCGCGCGCAGGATCAGTCCCTGCATGACGTGGGTGACGATATCGCAGGTGAAATTGCTGCCCGCCCCTTTGCCGAAGGTGACATGCGAGGACAACGCGCGCTCGAAATGCTTGTCGACGATCGCGCCCAGGCGGTCGCTCGCATGTTCCTGGAGCGCGGCCCCGGTTTCCACCTGATGTCCGGAAATTCGCATGTCCATCGTGGCCTATCCTCCTGTCATGTCATCCCGCGCGACAAGGCGACTGCCCGGTTCAGCGGGTCCAGATCGCCCGCTCAATCCCGGCAATGAATTCGGCGTGCCTCGCCAGCTCCACTGCGCTGGCCGCATGCAGACGCGGTTCGCGCCGGGGCCGTCCCGAACGGACATCGCGCGCGCCGTCCCAGCCTCGGGTCGGCGGCGCGCTTCCTTGCACTTCGTCGATGAGTTCAAGCCCGATCTGACGTCCGCCGGTCAGCTCGACATAGACTTGCGCCAGCAATTCGGCGTCGAGCAGCGCGCCGTGCTTCACCCGGTGGCTGCGATCGATGCCGTAGCGCGTGCACAAAGCGTCGAGCGACAGCTTGGCGCCGGGATGCTTGCGGCGGGCGAGGGCGACCGTATCGACCATCCGATCCATGCCGATGGCTGAGCGGCCGATGCGTTCTAGCTCGCTGTTCAAGAAGCCGAAATCGAAGCCTGCATTATGCGCAACGAGCGGCGCGTCGCCGAGGAATTCGAGCAGGGCGTCGACCGTTTCGGCAAAGAGCGGTTTGCCGCTGAGGAAATCGCTCGACAGGCCGTGCACCGCTTCGGCGCCGGCGGGCATGTCGCGTTCGGGGTTGTAATAGGCGTGGTAGGTACGGCCGGTCTCGACCCGTCCCACCATTTCGACACAGCCGATCTCAACCATGCGATCCCCCGTCTTGGGGTCGAGCCCGGTCGTCTCGGTATCGAAAATCACTTCGCGCATTCGTCGGACTATCGATCAGCCTCGGCGTAAGCGCAAGTCCCGCCGCGCTACATGCCCTGGTCCGCGCGTAAAGCGGCGACGAGCTGTTCGACCTGCGCGCGGGTCTGCGCCAGGCTGGTCCCGGTATCGATCACGTGATCGGCGCGCGCGCGCTTCTCCGCGTCGGGGGTCTGGAGGCCAAGTATATGTTCGAATTTCGCCTCGGTCATGCCGGGCCGGGAGAGCACACGCTCGCGCTGCGCCTGGGGCGGAGCGGAGACGACGACGACGATATCGACCGCTTCATGCCCGCCGCGCTCGAACAGCAGGGGAATGTCGAACAGCACCAGCGGGGCGCCGGCATGGCGTTCGAGAAAAAGCGCACGCTTTGCCGCCACCGCGGGGTGAACAATCCCTTCGAGTGCGGCGAGCTTCGTCTTGTCGGCGAAAACCAGTGCGCCCAGCGCCTCGCGATCGACGCCGTCGGCACTCGTCGAGCCGGGGAAGGCCGCCTCGATCCGCTCGACCAGCTCGCCGCCCGGCCCCTGCATCGCGCGGACCTCGGCATCGGCGTCGAACACCGGGACGCCCGCATCCTCGAACATGCCGGCGACAGTCGACTTGCCCATGCCGATCGAGCCGGTGAGGCCGATGAGAGTCGGGCGGCTCATCGCGTGAGCGCGGCCACCAACTGATCGTCGCGGGTGCGCAAGGGGGTGGGGCCGAACAGCAGCTCGAAGGCGCTTGCCGCCTGCCCGACCAGCATGGCCAGGCCATCGACGGTGGGATGACCCCGCGCACGCGCCGCCTGGAGGAAGGGCGTGTCGACCGGATCAGTGACGATATCGTAGGCGATCGCGCCGGGCGGGGCGTGGCTCCAGTCGAAAGCGAGCGGCGGGTGGCCCGTCATGCCGAGCGGGGTCGCGTTGACCACGAGATCGAGGCAGCCCTCGCGATCGTCGAAGGCAAAGTCCGTGGGAGCGGCGAAATGGTCGAGCGCCACGACGTGATGCTCGCCGGCGGGCGCGAGTTCGTCGAGCAACGCGCGCGCCTTGCCCGGATCGCGCCCCGCCAGCACCAGCGTAAACCCCTTGTCGGCCAGCGCAGCGACAATCGCACGCGCCGCGCCGCCGGTGCCTAGGATTCGCGCCATGCGATAGAGGTGGCGGCGCTCCAGCAGCGGAGCAAGCGGTTCGAGAAAGCCGGCGGCGTCGGTGTTGTGTCCCACCAGCGCACCCTCAGTGCCCCGCACCACCGTGTTTACCGCCCCCAGCGCCTGGGCCAGGGGATCGAGCCCGTCCAATAGCGGCGAGATCGCCTGTTTGTGCGGCATGGTGACGTTGCAGCCCGCCCAGCGCGGCCGATTGCGCCATTCTGTCAGATAGGAAGCGAGATCGCCGGGCTCGACCAAGTGGCGATCATATTCGCCGGCAAGGCGCATCTGGCGCAGCCAGAAACTGTGGATCAGCGGCGACTTGGACTGCGCGATCGGATCGCCGATGACGTGGGCGAGGGGGGAGCCGGCCTCGTTCATGCGGCAAGCACCCCTTGTTCGCGCAGGGCGCCCAGCACGGGCAGGAGCGGCATGCCGAGCACGGTGAAATGGTCGCCCTCGATCCGCTCGAACAGCTGAACGCCCGGTCCCTCGATCCGAAAACAGCCGACCGTATGGCCGATAGCGGGCCATTCGCGCGTCAGATAATCGTCGATGAAACGCTCGGACAGCTTGCGCACCACCAATCGCGCGCAGGCCGCGTGCGACCATTCGCAACCCGCCGCGCCCCCGCTCATCCGCACCAGTGCCGCGGCGCTGTGCAGTTCCATCACCTTCCCAGAAAAGAACGCGAGATGCGCGCGCGCCTCTTCGCGCGAGGCCGGCTTGTCGAACCGCCGGCCTTCGACCACGACCAGCGAATCGCTGCCCAGCACCAGCGCGTGCGGGTGATGGCGGGCGAGAGCCTCGGCTTTCGCGACGCTTAGGGCCTCGGCCACTTCGCCGCCCGGCGCACCCGCCATCCGCGCTTCGACCGCGCGTTCGTCGAGATCGGCAGGCACCGCCTCGTATGGCACGCCGGCGGCATCCAGCATCGCGCGGCGCGAGGCGGATTTGGAAGCCAGGATGAGGGCGGTGGTTTGCCCATTGTCGCCGCTCATATCGGCTTCGCCACGCCGTCGACCTTCCTCTGCTTGCGCTCGCGTTCCTGCACCAGCCGGATTATCGCCGCCGCGCTTTCCTCGATCGATCGGCGGGTGACGTCGATTACCGGCCAGCCGTTGTCGGCGAACATGCGGCGCGCGAATTGCAGCTCGGATTTCACCTTGTCGTTGTCAACGTAGGAGGTCTGCGCCTTCTCGTTCAGCGACAGGAGCCGGTTGCGCCTGATCTGGACCAGCCGCTCGGGCGCGGTCGTCAGCCCGACAACCAGGGGGTGACGCAGCCCGAACAGGGCATCGGGCGGCGGGCTTTCGGGGACGAGCGGAATGTTCGCAACCTTGTAGCCGCGATTGGCGAGATAGATGCTGGTCGGCGTCTTCGAGCTGCGCGAAACGCCGGCTAGGACGATATCCGCCTCCTCCCAATTCTCGTGCCCAACACCATCATCATGCGCAATAGTGTACTGGATCGCATCGACGCGGCGGAAATAATCCTCGTCCATCAGGTGCTGACGCCCCGGGCGTCCATGCGCTTCCTGCCCCAGCTGGGATTCGAGCGACGCGGTGACCTGATCGAGCACCGGCACCGCGGGAAGACCCAGATGCCGGCAATGTTCCTCCAGCCGAGCGCGGGTCTCTGGATTGACCAGCGTGAACAGCACGAGCCCCGGATTGTCGGCAAGATCGGGGACGATCCGGTCGAGATGCTGGCGCGAGCGGACCATCGGCCAGAAATGCCGGCTGACCTCGGGATCGTCGAACTGCGCCAGCGCCGCCTTGGCGATCATTTCGAGGGTTTCACCGGTCGAATCGGAGACAAGATGCAGGTTCAGGCGGTTCATGTTTCGAGTCGGAGATGGCGCCGCCGCAGCTTGTGGATAGGCACCTGCATAAACCACGGGAGAGGGACGTGGACAAGCATGGGAGCAAATTGGATGCCCGCTACGCCTATTCCAGTCCCGCTTTTTCTCGACATGAAACGTGGATGCGCGCCGGCATTGGGAAGATCGGGGATAGATCTCGCTTGACCTTGGACCGCGCGCGAGTCGAGCCTGTGGGAAATCACTAGGGCGGATCGGACAGGATCGGGAAAGCCCGGTAATTCCCGCTTTCCACATGCCCAACAGAAAACATCATTCCTTTTAAAATCATATTATATTTGTTTAAAGGGACGCCATGCCCGGTCCTTTGCTCGACACCCTGAAAGGTCATCGCCAGGACGTGGCGCCCGTATGGCTCATGCGCCAGGCGGGACGCTACCTCCCCGAATATCGAGAATTGCGCGCCGAAAAGGGCGGCTTTCTCGAGCTGGTCTATGACAGCGAGGCGGCGGCCGAGATCACCGTGCAGCCGATCCGGCGGTTCGGCTTCGACGGGGCGATCCTGTTTTCCGACATCCTGATCGTGCCGCATGCGATGGGGCAGGGCCTGGCCTTCCTCGCCGGCGAGGGGCCCAAGCTGAGCCCAACCTTGATCGACACAGAGCTGAGCGCGTTCACTGCTGCGCCCGAACGTTTCGATCCGATTTACGAGACCGTGCGCCGCACCCGTGCCATGATCGCCGAGGATGTGACCATGCTCGGCTTTGCTGGTTCGCCCTGGACGGTCGCTACCTATATGGTTGCGGGCGAGGGGTCCAAGGACCAGGGCCCCGCACGCCTGCTCGCCTATCGCGATCCGGCGCGGATGCAGGCGATCTGCGATGCTATCGTCGCGGTCTCGGTCGATTATCTGCGCGGCCAGATCGATGCGGGCGCCGAAGCCGTTCAATTGTTCGACAGCTGGGCGGGGAGCCTTGCTCCGGATGAGTTCGAACGCTGGGTGATCGCGCCCAATGCCGCCATCACCGCCGCGATCGAGGCCTCGCATCCCGAAACCCCGGTGATCGGCTTTCCCAAGGGGGCGGGGGCGAAGCTGCCGGCCTATGCGCGCGAAACCGGAGTCGATGCGGTCGGCCTCGATGAAACGCTCGACCCGGCCTGGGCGCATCGTGCGCTGCCCGAAGGCATGCCGGTGCAGGGCAATCTCGATCCGCTGCTGCTCGAGGCTGGGGGCGAGGCGCTGGCGCCGCGGGTGCAGGCCATCCTGAACGCCTTCGAAGACCGACCGCACGTCTTCAATCTGGGTCACGGCATCGGCCAGTTCACCCCGATCGATCATGTCGAGGCCTTGCTGCGCGCGGTGCGGGGGGAGTAGCTGGGAGCGATGCAATCCGCCCTCCTCGAGATCGCGATCTGGCTCAAGATCGGCCATGTCACCTTTATGGTGTTCTGGCTCGCGGGGCTTTTCATGCTGCCGCGCCAATGCATCTATATGCTCGATCACGCGCCGGGGTCTCCGGGCGAAACCAAATGGGCGACGAGGATGGGCAAGCTGCGCCGTATTATCCTGACGCCGAGCTTGCTGGTGGTCTGGGCGCTGGGTTTGGTCATGGCCTATGCTTATGGCTATTTTTCTGACGGCTGGCTGCATGTGAAGCTGTTGCTGGTCCTGATCCTGACGGGCTATCACGGCTGGCTCGTCGGACAGGCGAAGAAGATGGGCGCGGGCCAGCGACCGCTCAGCGAGAAGACGCTGCGGCTGGTCGGCGAGGTTCCGGGCCTGCTGCTCGTGCTGATCGTGCTCGTGGTCTACCTGCGACCCTTCTGAAGGTGGGCGCACCGCCACCTTGCGCCAATCCCCGATTGACCTTGCAAGCGGCGCATCATATTTAGCGATTCCTCAACCCGGTCAGGGCGGCGTTTCACGTTGTCGAAACCTCGCCCGGTCTGCTTTCTCCAAGCCCAACGCGCCCGTTTCGAAGGTGCCCGGCCTCTGTCGATCGTCCTGCGATCGTAGCGGCCTCGGAACAGTCCGCTCGGACCGCCCGCGTAATCGACTTCCCGGCCGATCCCACATTCTGGAACGAAAACAACATGCATCTCAAAGACTTGAAAGAACGGGCGCCCGCCGAACTGGTGGCCATGGCCGAGGATCTTGGCGTCGAAGGCGCGTCGACCATGCGTCGTCAGGACCTCATGTTCTGCATCCTGCGCGAGCTCGCGGAGGACGACGAATATGAAGAGAAGATCATGGGCATCGGCACGATCGAGGTGCTTCAGGACGGCTTCGGCTTTCTGCGCAGCCCCGAGGCGAACTATCTCGCCGGCCCAGACGACATCTATGTCTCGCCCAACCAGATCCGCAAATGGGGCCTCAGGACCGGTGACACGGTCGAAGGCGAAATCCGCGCGCCCAAAGACGGCGAACGCTACTTTGCGTTGACCAGCCTCAGCCAGGTCAATTTCGAGGATCCCGAAGCGGTGCGTATGCGCACCAATTTCGACAATCTGACCCCGCTCTATCCCGAACAGAAGCTCAATCTCGACACGGTCGATCCGACGGTTAAGGACAAGTCGGCGCGGGTGATCGACATCATCTCGCCGCAGGGCAAGGGCCAGCGCGCGCTGATCGTCGCGCCGCCACGCACGGGTAAGACGGTGCTGCTGCAGAACATCGCCAAGGCGATTACCGACAACCATCCAGAAGTGTTCCTCCTCGTCCTGCTGGTCGACGAACGGCCCGAGGAAGTCACCGATATGCAGCGTTCGGTGAAGGGAGAGGTCATTTCCTCGACCTTCGACGAGCCGGCGCAGCGCCATGTCCAGGTCGCCGAGATGGTGATCGAAAAGGCCAAGCGGCTGGTCGAGCACAAACATGATGTCGTCATCCTGCTCGATTCCATCACTCGGCTCGGCCGGGCCTACAACACCGTCGTGCCGTCATCGGGCAAGGTGTTGACCGGCGGTGTCGATGCCAACGCCCTCCAGCGGCCCAAGCGCTTCTTCGGCGCGGCGCGCAATATCGAGGAGGGCGGTTCCCTTTCGATCATCGCCACCGCGCTGATCGACACGGGCAGCCGGATGGACGAGGTCATCTTCGAAGAGTTCAAGGGCACCGGCAACTCGGAAATCGTGCTCGACCGCAAGGTTTCGGACAAGCGCATCTTCCCCGCCCTCGATGTCGGCAAATCGGGCACCCGCAAGGAGGAGCTGTTGGTCGAGAAGGACAAGCTGTCCAAGATGTGGGTCCTGCGCCGCATTCTGATGCAGATGGGAACGATCGACGCGATGGAATTTCTGCTCGACAAGATGAAGGATTCCAAGACCAACGAAGACTTCTTTGACACGATGAATCAGTAGGTTATTCAGCGAGCCAAAGAAGGGGGGAGAGCGTTTTCTTGGTCGAACAGCTTATCTATATCAGCACCGCGCCTGATCTGTTGCGCGAGCAGGTGCAGGACATTCTCAGCGTCTGCGCGCAAAACAACGAAGCGCTCGGGGTCACCGGGTTGCTTCTCTATAATGGGCGCAACTTTCTCCAGCTGCTCGAAGGAGAGGGCGCCGTGCTGGCCGAGCTGATGGCCAAGATCGAGGTCGATCCGCGCCATGCCGGGGTCACGACGCTCTATCGCAAGGATGTGGCAGAGCGTGCCTGCCCGAACTGGTCGATGCGGCTGATCGAGATTGCCGCCGACCGCGCGGCGCGGCGCGAACAGGTGGGGCAAGATCTGCCGCGATCGCTCGACACCGAGGCGCGCAAGCTGGCGCTGAACTTCGCAGTGTTGAACTAGGCGGACGAGCGCCGCGCCCCGTTCGAGGCCATTTACCCAGTCAGGTGACGGGCGAAGAATTCGCTGGTCCGCTTGTCGGCCAGCTGCGCCGCTTCTTCGTCGCGCCGCTCCCCGATTTCGGTAGCGAAGCCGTGATCGACGCCTTCGTAATCGTGCAGCGTCACCTTGGGCTGATCGTCCAGTCCTTTGTGCATCTTCGCCTGCGTGTCCTTGTCGACGAAGCCGTCTTCACGCGCGATGTGCAGCATCAGAGGCTTCGCGATCGCCTCCTTCTCGCGCAGCAAGCCGTCGATCCCGACGCCGTAATAGCCAACGCTCGCATCGACATCGGTGCGCGCCGCGGTCATGTAGGCGAGCCGCCCGCCCAAGCAATATCCGACCGCCCCGACCTTCGCGACGCTCTCCGCCTTGCGGATATGATCGATAGTCGCCTGGATATCCTTGATGCCGGCATCCTGGTCGAAGGCGTTCATATGTTCGAGCGCCTTCTGGAACTCCTGCTCCACATCGGGATCGAGCTCGATGCCGGGCTCGAGCCGCCAGAAAAGATCGGGTGCAACAGCCAGATATCCTTCGGCGGCAAGTTTGTCGCATTTCTGGCGAATACCCTTGTTAACGCCGAATATCTCCTGAATGACGATGATCGCAGCCTTGGTGGCGGCATCGGGCCGGGCGACATAGGCGTTGAATGGACCTGCGTCGTCGCGACTTTGAATGCTTACCTGTCCGTTCGAAGTGTCGCTCATATCGTTGTTCCCTCTCATATCCGGGGCGCCGCACATCTGACCACCGGGGCCGGGTGCGCGCAGAACTGTTGCCGTCGCGCCGCGATGGCGTCATGAACGTAACGGTCAGGCGGCGGGAGGTTTCCGAGAATGAAGGTCAATGTCGAGATTGATTGCACACCCGAGGAAGCCCGCAGCTTTCTGGGTCTTCCCGATGTCAGTCAGGCGAACAGCGTCTATGTCGACACCATCACCAATGCGATGAAGGGCGTTAGCAATCCCGAGCAAATGCAGCAATATGCCGCCGCGCTTGCGCCGATGGGACAGGTCGGTCTCAAACTGTTCCAGAGCTTCGTCGAAGGCGGAATGCGAGCGGCCGGCACCGGCGCAGCTTCCGGCAATCCGTCCAAAGGCGATGCGGATTAGCGCGCCGGTACTGCGCGGCGCCGCCCGATGAGCGGCGAGCGGGACACCATCTTCGGCATATCGAGCGGAGCGCCCCCTGCGGCGATCGGCATCGTGCGGGTGAGCGGGCCGGAAGCGGGCACCGCCCTGCATATGCTGGCGGGGCGAAAGGTCGAACCACGCCGCGCGACCTACTCGGCGCTCAGGTCTGCCAACGGCGCGCTGCTCGATCGTGCGTTGGTGCTGTGGTTTCCCGGCCCCGCGAGCGCGACGGGCGAGGATCTTGCAGAGCTTCACTGCCACGGGGGCAGGGCGGTGCTAGCCGCGATAATGGCGGCTTTGGATACGGTCAAAGGGTTGAGACCGGCGCGCGAAGGCGAATTCACGCGCCGCGCCTTTGCCAATGGTCGGATCGATCTCGCCGAAGCCGAGGGCTTGGCGGATCTGCTCTCTGCCGAAACCGAATCGCAACGCGCCGCCGCAATGGCCCAGGCGGCGGGAGCCTTCTCGCGGCAGATCGAGGACTGGCGAGGCGAGGTTCTTCTGCTTTCGGCGACGGTAGAGGCCGCGCTCGACTTTTCCGACGAAGACGACGTCGAGACACCGCCGGCCGCTTTCCGCAAGGACATCGGCGCTTTGGTGGCGGAGATCGCGACCTGGCTCGAACGTCCCCGCGCCGAGCGGCTGAAGGAGGGTTTCCGCGTCGTCCTTGCAGGGCCTCCCAACTCGGGAAAATCGACGCTTTTTAACGCGCTCGTGGAAAGCGAAGCGGCCATCATTTCGCCCATCGCCGGCACTACGCGCGATGCGATCGAACGCAGTGTGGCGCTCGGCGGGGTGGCTTTTACCTTCATCGATACCGCCGGGCTGCGCGAGCGTGACGAAACATCCGAAGCGATCGAAGCGATCGGGATCGAGCGCGCAAGGGACCAGATGACGCGCGCGGATCTCGTGTTATGGTTGGGCCAGGAAGGCGAGGGACCGGCGACCGCATGGGAGATCGCAGCGCGGGCCGATGCCGAAGATTTCACGAACAAGGATGTGGCGCGTCACCGGATATCCGCGGCCACGGGGGAGGGGATGGCAGCTTTGATCGCCGATCTTGTCGAGACCGCCCGAATCGTCCTGCCAAAGCCCGGTGAAGCGGCGCTTAATTCGCGTCAGGCGGCTCGTTTGTCGGAAGTGCACACAGCCTTGGAAGCGGCAGGCGTTGAGCAGGATTGGTTGTTGATCGGTGAGAACCTGCGGCAGGCGCGCGCCGCCTTCGATCGCCTGATTGGCCGGACCACAACCGAGGACATGCTCGATGCTCTGTTCGGGCGGTTTTGTATCGGCAAATAGTGCGATGTTCCACGTGAAACGCTTTTGACGATGACCCGCATCGCTCCTATCTGAACCGCATTGTGAATGAATTTGATATAATCGTTGTCGGCGGAGGTCATGCCGGCGTTGAAGCCGCTTGTGCAGCGGCTCGCATGGGTGCGCGCACGGCGCTCGTCAGCTTCGACCGCACCACCATCGGCGCGATGAGCTGCAACCCGGCGATCGGCGGTCTCGGCAAGGGCCATCTGGTGCGCGAAGTTGATGCGCTGGATGGCATTATCGGGCGAGCCGCGGACGCCGGTGCGATCCACCACCGCATGCTCAACCGGTCGAAGGGAAGCGCGGTTTGGGGACCGCGTGTGCAAGCCGACCGCGTATTGTTCAAAGCCGAGGTGCAGCGCCTCGTTGCACGGCAGCCGAACCTTACCGTTGTCGAGGCTGAGGCGGCGGCGCTGATGCTCAAAGGCGGCAAGGTTTGTGGGCTCGAATTCGCGGACGACAATCGGATGGAGGCGGGTCGGGTCATTCTTTGCACCGGAACTTTCCTCGGCGGAGTGCTCTATCGCGGCGAGGAGCGTTTCGAGGGCGGCCGGATCGGCGAAAACGCGGCTGTGCGTTTGGCGGCGCAATTGCGCGATGCGGATTTGCCGATGGCGCGGCTCAAGACCGGCACGCCGCCGCGTCTCGACGGGCGAACGATCGACTGGGCCAGCCTCGAGGAGCAATCTTCGGACAGGGAAGACTGGACGATGTCGGCCCTGACTTCGACTCGCCGGAACCCTGAAGTCTTCTGCGGCATCACTCGCACCACCCCTGCCGCGCATGACGTCATTCGCGACAATCTCCACCGCTCCCCGCTCTTCTCGGGCGCGATCGATGCGGCCGGTCCGCGCTATTGCCCGTCGATCGAGGACAAGATCCACCGTTTCGGCGATCGCGAAGGCCATCAGGTCTTCCTTGAGCCCGAGGGGCTGACGACACCCTTGGTCTATCCCAACGGCATCAGTACGTCGCTCCCGGAGGATACCCAGCTTGCGATGCTACGCGCCATGCCCGGTCTCGCGCGCGTGGAGATGGCAGTGCCCGGCTATGCGGTCGAATACGACCATATTGATCCGCGCGCGCTCACGCCCGATCTTCAGGTGAGGGTGATGCCGGGGCTCTATTGCGCGGGGCAGATCAACGGCACGACCGGTTACGAGGAGGCGGCTGCGCAAGGTCTTATCGCGGGTCTCGAGGCGGCGGCTGAGGCGCTTGGGAAGGAAGCGCCAAGGCTCGACCGCGCCAATTCCTATATCGCGGTGATGATCGACGATCTCACCCTGCAGGGCGTGACCGAACCCTATCGCATGCTGACCTCTCGGGCCGAATATCGCCTGCGGCTGCGCGCCAACAACGCGTCTACCCGCCTCACGCCGCTGGGCATTTCAGCTGGCTGTATCGGCGAAGAAAGACGCGCGTGGTTCGAGCGGCGCGAGGAGCAGCGGGAGGAGGTTGCCCGGCTGTTCGCGCAGCCGATCGCCGCGCAGGAACTTGCGCGAGCGGGGTTGCCCGTGAAGCGTGATGGCGGATTGAAGCCAGCCGAGGAATGGCTCCGACACAACGAAATCACGCTTGAAACTCTCAAACCGTGGCTCGATGGAAAGGCTACGTTCGAACCGGCATTGGTCGAAGAGATGGTCGAGGACGCGGTTTATGCGCCCTATCTGGCGCGGCAGGAGGCCGAATTGCGCGATTTGCGCGCAAGCGAAGAGCTCCGATTGCCTCGTGACTTCCCCTATGCCGACGTCCCAGGGCTTTCCCATGAGATGGTCGAACGATTGAGCGCGGCGGCTCCTGTTTCTCTGGCGGCAGCGGGGCGGGTCGCTGGCGTTACGCCGGCGGCGCTATCGGCATTGCTGGTGCACGCTCGGCGTTGGCAGAAGGCGGCGTGAACTGCGACATTCCGATCACGGACGAAAAGCAGGCCCGCCAATATGTGGCGGCGCGCTGCGACCAGGTCGCGATGGAGCGGATGGACGCCTACGTGTCTGCTCTGCTCTCAGAGAACCGGCAGCAGAATCTGATCGCAAAGTCGAGCGAAGAGCGGATTTGGTCCCGGCATATTGCCGACAGCGCACAATTGTTGCGCTTTGTTTCACGTGAAACAAAGCTATTACCTAGTCCTTGGATGGATTTGGGGTCGGGGCCCGGCCTACCGGGCTTGGTCGTTGCTATAATGCGACCGGAATGGCCGGTGGTCCTGGTCGAATCGCGAAGGCGTCGAGCTGAGTTTCTCGGGGGACTTCGCGAAAAACTTAATATTTCGAACTGCAAGGTGGAAGGAACTCGGCTGGAACGGGTCGAACCGCTCGAAACAGGCGTTCTTTCGGCTCGCGCCTTCGCGCCGTTGGATCGGCTTCTCCGCTTATCCGCACCCTTCTCCACAGAGCACACGCGCTATATCTTGCCCAAAGGCCGCTCGGCGTCGCAAGACCTAAGCGCATTGCCGGCCAACATACGCCGAGGGTTCCACGTGGAACATTCCTTGACCAATCCTGAGGCCGGGATCATCGTGGGACATATGCCGCCCAACGGGCGTCGCCATGTGGCATAGCCTTGGAATGGCGAAGAAGAGAGGATCAGCTGCATGCTGACTATTGCGATAGCCAATCAGAAGGGCGGGGTGGGGAAGACCACCACTGCAATCAATATGGCGACCGCGATGGCGGCAACCGGTTGGAAAACCTTGCTGGTCGACCTCGATCCTCAGGGAAACGCGTCCACGGGTCTCGGCATTGCCGCCGATGTGCGCGACATGTCGAGTTACGACTTGCTTATCGATGAAGCGCAGGTCGATGATGTCGCAATCGCGACCGGCATTCCGGGGCTCGACATCGTCCCGGCGACCGTCGATCTTAGTGGGGCGGAGCTCGAGCTGGTTGCCGTGGAGGAGAGGGCTGCGCGGTTGCGGAATGCTCTCGAAAAGCATCGCGGGCACGATATCTGCTTCATAGACTGCCCGCCCTCGCTCGGGCTGCTGACGCTCAACGCCCTGTGCGGCGCCGATTCGATTCTGGTGCCGCTGCAATGCGAGTTCTTTGCGCTCGAAGGGCTTAGCCAGCTGCTCCAGACGGTGGAGCGGATTCAGCAGCGCTTCAATCCATCGCTCGATATAATCGGCGTCGCCCTGACGATGTACGATCGGCGCAACCGACTGACCGATCAAGTTGCCGACGATGTCCGCGATTGCCTCGGCCCCCTGGTGTTCGAGACCGTCATTCCGCGCAACGTTCGCCTCTCCGAAGCGCCCAGCCACGGGCTTCCTGCGCTCGTTTACGATCATTCCTGCGTCGGCAGTCGCGCCTATATCGCCCTGGCGCGCGAGCTGATCGGCCGGTTTCCGCCTGAAAGGCAAGCTGCATGACGACCACGCCTTCCGATCCCATCCGGTTCTCGGTGCCCCATCGCGCGCCCGCCGATCGCAAGCAGAAGTTAGGCAAAGGGCTCGGCGCGCTGCTGGGTGAAACGCGTCGCGAGGAGCCATTTGTCGCGCCAGGCACTCAAACAGCAGGGAATGACGAAGCCGATGGCCAGGCGGGCCGCGGCGCCACATCGCCGCTGCGCTCGCTCCCCGTTTCGGCGATCGACCCGCTTCCCGACAATCCGCGCAAGCATTTCGACGAAACGGCGCTCGACGAATTGGCGGCGTCGATCGCGGCGCGCGGCGTTATCCAGCCAATCATCGTGCGCCCCCGCGGCGAACGTTTCGAACTGGTCGCTGGCGAACGGCGTTGGCGCGCGGCGCAAAAAGCGCGACTGCACGAAGTCCCGGCCCTGGTGCGTGATCTCGAGGATGGAGACGCCGTCGCGCTGGCTCTGATCGAAAACCTCCAGCGCGAAGATCTCAATCCGATCGAGGAAGCACGCGCTTATGTGCGCCTTTCCGAAGAGCAGGACATGACGCAGGCCGAGATCGCCAGCATGGTCGAGAAGTCGCGCAGCCATGTCGCGAACTTGCAGCGTTTGCTCGCGCTACCCGAACCCGTGCTGGATCTCGTCGAGGCGGACAAGCTTTCGATGGGCCACGCCCGTGCGCTGATCGGTCGCAACGATGCCTTGGATTTGGCGAAGCGGGCGGTGGCGGATGATTTGTCCGTGCGCGATGTCGAAAAGCTAGTCCGTTCGCTTTCACGTGAGGAGGGGGCAGAAAATAAGCCCGGTTCCGCTCCGTCCGCGAAGACCTCGGCTGCGCGCGAACAGAATGCAGACATCGCGGCGGTCGAGCGGCACCTCGAAGAATTTCTTGGCTTGAGAGTGCGAATCAAGGCCGATTCCGATCCGCGATCGGGCGCGATCACCATTCGATATGGTTCGCTCGATCAGCTCGACCTGGTCTGCCAGCGATTGACCGGCGGAGACTTTTAAACCCGTTTTCGCTGCAATCCGAGACTGCAAGCGCCTGTTTCCAAAGGAAATCCATGCGTCTGTGTGCACACATTATCTCGGTATTAACCTCACATAATTACGAAAGCAGAACCCCGTAAAGCTACCTAGGCCCGGCGAACGGGCGGGTATCCCGTTCGGCAGGCGGATTTCGATTCGATGTCGCGGCGCGGGGCAGGTCCTTGCACAGTCGCAATTCAGACATCGCGAGAAATCCTGCGTGCAACGGGTATAGACCACGCTTGAAAAGGACCACGTAATGATCAAACAACTTCGCTTCGGCGCAGCCGGCGTCGCCATGGTCGCCGCATTCGCTATGAGCTCGGCCGCGCAGGCCAACACGGCCAGCGCAGATGCCACCGCGGAAGTGCTCGATGCGCTGACGCTCAACAATGTCGATGCGCTCGATTTCGGCACCATGGTGGTGAGCGGCGCGGGTGTCGTGACCCTGGCGGCGAACGGCGATCTCGCCTGCGACGATGCGGACATCGTCTGCTCGGGCACGACGTCGGTTGCGACATTCACCGTCGATGGCACGGCGAACACGGCGGTGACGATCAACCTCCCCACCGCGGCGGTCGAACTGCGTCACCCCAGCTACACCACCGCGACCGCGACGCAGCACGCGATCGTTCTCAACACATTCACCTCGAACCGTAACGGCGGGACCGGTCCCGAAGTCACGCTCGACGGCGACGGCGACGGCGACTTTGCGGTCGGCGGCACGATCACCCTCGACGGCAGCGAAGCCGCGGGCGTGTTCAGCGGTTCGTTCGACGTGTCGGTCGAATATTCCTAAGCGAAGTCGGGGCGGCGCGCCGCGCGCCACCCTTGCAGACGAAGGCCGCGTTCCCGGTGCAGGGGGCGCGGCCTTTACTTCTCGGGGGAGGGGCATAGCCGCAAACAAGACGCAGCGCGCGACCGGCGTGAAACGCGTCTTTAACTCCCCTTAACCTTACTCGCTTACCAAGCTGCGTAAGAACCCGGAGTGGACGCGAGATCCACCGGTGCGATTTCAAGGGGGCCATGGTTCGATGCCGTTCAATTCTTTCGGAAAATTCGTAAAGGCCGGTGCCGCC
The DNA here is from genome assembly GCF_036351135.1 of Erythrobacter sp. Classification (GTDB taxonomy): domain Bacteria; phylum Pseudomonadota; class Alphaproteobacteria; order Sphingomonadales; family Sphingomonadaceae; genus Erythrobacter. Next base: position 272,029 of record NZ_JAZBON010000027.1, on the reverse strand, counting down.
GCGCTTTCCATCTGCGCCTCGACATTCGCCGTGTCGGCGCAGGCGCAGGGCGATCTTCTCGTCGCGCCGACCCGCGTCGTGCTCGATGGTTCGCGCGGCACCGAGGTGATCTTAAGCAATATCGGCAGCGAGGAAGCGACCTACCGGATCGGGCTCGAGCTGCGCCGCATGCTCGACAATGGCCGCCTGGTTCCCGTCGAAAAAGCCGAGGCGAATGCGGCGGAGGAAGCTGCGCTGGACATGATCCGCTACGCCCCGCGCCGGATCACCCTGCCGCCCGGCCAGCCCCAGGCGGTGCGCCTTGCCGCTCGTCCCGGAGCGGATCTTGCGGATGGCGAATACCGGGTCCACATGTCGTTCAAGGCGATTCCGAAGCCGCGCGAGGTTTCGGGTGAAGTGGCGCCTATACAAGGCGTCTCGATCCAGCTGATTCCGATCTACGGCGTGACGATCCCGATCATCGTGCGTCACGGCCGGGTCGAGGCGCAGGTCGCCATCAATCAGCCGCGCATCGTCGAGGGCGATAAAGGCCCTGAACTTGCCCTTTCGATCAGCCGCGCCGGCGACAGCTCGACCTATGGGGTGCTGAGCGTCATGAAACCGGGCGAGGCCGACCCGCTGGTCGAACTGCGCGGCGTGGCCGTCTATCCCGAACTCGACGAGCGCCAGTTGCGCGTTCAACTGACGCCTGCGGAACTGGCGCGTTTTTCCGGCCAGTTGCGGATCGAATATCGCGAAATGCCCGAAAATGGCGGCGGACTGATTGCCGCGGTCGACAGCTTCGTGGGCTGATCGCACGCCGCGATTTTCAAACGCGTTCTCGTTTCCGCAATGCCGTCCTTCCCGCCCAAAATGCTGAGCGCCGCCGTGTCCATTGCGGCGGCGCTCGGCCTATTGGTGGCCGGTGAACCGGTCGCAGCGCAAAATAGCGTGGCGACTGCGATGCCCTCGTCCAACGAAGCGGGTGAGGTGCCCGCCTGGCAAGCAAGCGACGACGACTTTTTGTTCCTGCAGCTCGTCATCGAGAACTACCGTCTGACCTACGACGTGCGTGGGTATCAGACCGATCGCGGCATTTGCCTCGATCTCGCCGATGTCATTCAGTCGCTCGACTTGCCAATCCGGATCGATAAGAAGTCGCGCCGCGCAACCGGCTGGCTGTTCGCGGAAGATCAGGAATTCACGATCGACCGCGTAAGCGGTACGGTACAAAACATGAACACTGGGCGCGCGCCCCTAGCGTCCGATATCTATGATACGCCCGAGGGGTGGTGCGTGGACACCAACGCGCTGTCGCGATGGTTCGGCATCACGTTTCGACCCGACCTATATAACGCGATGGTGCGGCTCGAATCCGACAAGGATCTGCCGTTCATGCAGGCGATCGAGCGCAGAAGTCGCGCCGCGCGACTTCGCAAGGCGCCGCGCAATTTCGATCTCGCGCAATATCCGCAGGCGCCGCTCGAATATCGTGCGTGGCGCACACCGTCGCTGGACGTGGTTGCGCAAGCAGGGGTGCAATTTGGCGAAGGCGGGCGCGATGGTGCGCAGGGCCGGGTGGAACTCTACGCCGCCGGCGAGGCGCTGGGCGCCAGTTATTTCGCCCGCCTCGCGACCGACGACCGGCTCAATCCGCAGGCGGTGCGCTTTCGCGGATATCGCAACGATCCCGACGGCGAATTGCTGGGACCGCTCGGCGCGCGGCAGGTGGCGATCGGCGATGTCGAGAGCGTTCCGGGGCAACTGACCGGGCAGACTGCGGTCGGCCGCGGTGCATTCGTTACCAACCGCCCGCTCGGCCAGGTCACGCGCTTTTCGACCACCACGCTGCGCGGGGTGTTGCCCGCCGGTTGGGATGCGGAGCTCTACCGCAACGGCCAGCTAATCGCGTTTCAGGACGATCGCGGCGATGGACGCTACGAATTTATCGAAATCGAGCTGTTCTTCGGGCGAAACGACCTCGAAGTCGTGCTCTATGGTCCGCAGGGACAGATCCGAAAGGACCGCACCTCGGTGCCGGTCGGCTTCAACCAGATCGAGCCCGGTCAGACCTATTATTGGGCGCACATACTCGAGACCAATCGCGACCTTTTCGATCTTGGCACCGGCATTCAGATCGGACCCGAAAAATGGCGCTGGGGGGTGGGCGTCGAACGCGGGTTGGATCAGCGAACCAGCGCGATGATCTCCGCGCAAAGTCTGTTTTTCGACGGGCGTCGGCGGGAATATGTCGAGGGTGGGGTGATGCGTTCGCTCGGCCGGATGCAGCTCGAATTGACGGGCGCGTATGAACTCGGGGCCGGTGCGGCCACCGAGCTGCTGGCACTCGGCCGTTTCGGACGGTTCAATGTCGGCGCAAATGCGCTCGTCACCTATGGCGGTTTCACCAGCGAGTTCACCCAGGGCAATCTCGACTATCGCGCGGGCTTCACCTTCGACACGTCGCTGAGCCTCGGCAAGATTTCGCTCCCGGTGCAGGGCGAATACCAGCATTCGACCTTCATCGACGGGTCATGGGTTAACGAATTCTTACTGACGAGCTCGATTACGGCGGGCCGCTTCGCTCTATCGGCGCAGGTGAGCCATCAGATCAGAAGTGTCGGCGCATTGGCCCCGGCGGGGACCGACACGCGGGTGCGGTTGCTCGCCAATGCGCGTTTCCGTGACTTCCGACTGCGCGGCAATGCCACATTCGTGGTCGAAGGACCGCAAACGGGCCTCGAGACGGCGACCGTGCGACTGGACAAGGATCTGGGCGAGGATGCGGAGCTGCAAGGTCAGCTCGAATATGCGGCGCGGATCGATGCCTTCCGCCTCACCGCCGGCTACACCCATCGATTCGACGAGGTTTCGCTGCGCAGCGATGCGTTCGTGACCACACGCGGCGGGGTCGGCGCGGCGGTGCAACTCGCGTTCAGCCTGGGGCCCGATCCAGTGGCAGGGGGCATTCGCGTGTCGAACACCAAACTCGCGCGCTCCGGCCAGGCCGCGGTCACCGTCTATCGCGACGACAATGGCAACAATCGTCGCGATACCGGCGAGGAGGTGCTCGAGAACGTGGCGGTCGAGGCCGGGCTGCGGAGCACCGATGCGATCACCGGGGCCAATGGCCGCGCGATCGTTGACGATCTTCGCCCGTTCCGCCCGGTCCTTGTGGGGATCGATGCCAGCACGCTCGAAGACCCGTTCCTCGCGCCTTCGACGAAGGGCATCGTGGTGACCCCGCGTCCCGGCGTGGTCGCGCAGCTCGAACTTGCCATTTCACCGACCGGCGAGGTCGAGGGTTCGCTCCACAACCCGTCGGGTCTGGAACAGCCGGGCGTCCGGCTCGAATTGATCGACGCGGCCGGCGCGATCGCGGCGGAGACGGTTAGCGAATTCGACGGCTTTTTCCTGTTCCAGCGCGTGCCCTACGGCACCTACAGCCTGAGGATCGCAAGCGATGCAGCGAGCACTCTCGGCGTCGAGAGGGCGATTGCGCTGCCCGATGGAAGAGGCCGATTTCGCCTGGCAAGCGGCGAGGATGTGATCCGCTTCGGCACAGTCAAGCTGGAGCGCAAGGACGAGGAAGCGCCCCCGCCCGAGGAGTCCGGAGCGCCGGCGATCGCGGCAGCCCGCCCGGACTAAGGGCGCCTCAATTTCCCTTGATGGGACGCGGTTCGCTGCCCTTGATATAGACCGGCCGCGGCGCTGGGGCGGGGATGACCCGGCGCGCCCCGGGCACCGTTTCCTCGCGCACCATTTCGCGCACGACGACGCGTTGCGGCTGCTGATACTGAACCGGCAGGTAGTAAACCTGCTGCGCCGGCGCGTAAGTGTAGCCGTAGGGTGCGCCGGCATAGGCATAGGACGAAGGTGCGTAGGCATATGGTGCGGCAGCGTAGGGTGCGGGCGCATAGACCGCAGCCGTGCCGGGCGCGGTGATGCTGCGCGCCGCGATCCGCTGGGTCGGGATGGCGGGCTGGGTTAGATAGGCGTCGAGCGCGGCTTCGCAGTCATATTCGCCTTCTTCGTCGCGGCCGCCGCCGATCAGATTGCCGAGCAATACGCCCGCTAGACCGCCTGTGCCGACGCCGATCAGCGTGCCGGCCAGGCGATCGCCATCGGCGACCCGGTTGCCGATGATCCCGCCGGTAATCGCGCCGAGCAGCCCGCCGATGATTCCGCCGCGCTCCCGGTCGCTGCGTCCGGCAATCCGCCGTTCGCATTCCGCCAGCCATTGCTGACGAGTGACGACCTGACCTGGGGTGCCATAGGCGTAGTTCGGTGCGTAGGAATAGGCGGCGTTCGGATAGGGCGCGGGAGCCGGGGCGATGCCATAGGCCTCATAGGCCGGCGCGACGGGTGCACGGCGCTCGATCCGCCGCGTCCGCGTGATGACCTCGACACCATCGGGATCGATCGTCGTTTCGGTGATTTCGGCAGGTACCGGCGCGCTTCGCAGTTCGGGCGGCAGGGTTCCGACATCCTGCGTGTTCGTGGCGGGGAGCGGAGCGGTACCGCCTGTAGTTTGGGCAGAAATCGTCGCGGCAAGCGCGAAGCTGGCGAAAGCGGCGCTGCGAAGCGCGGTCCGCGTCACGTAAGAATGGTTCATCGCGAATTCCCCTGAACGACAGCATGACCCGGGCGCACATCTGGCGCGCGCATCCGTTAGTCTTCCGTTTACCAGAGCTAATTGCGAGGAACCAAGTCGCCCAGCGCCCACTGTGTCGTTTCGGAACGCTCACGCCCGCTTGCCCTATCAGATGCCGCACCTTAGATCCGGTCCGCCAGAAGCTCGGCGAGCGCTTCGATCCCGGTAGCGTCCTCGGGGCCGAAGCGCGCAGGGTCGGGGCTGTCGAGGTCGATCACCGCGATCACCTGCCCGCCCTTGACGACCGGCACCACCAGTTCGGACCGGGTCTCGGCATCGCAGGCGATGTGCCCCGGAAAGGCATGGACGTCCTCCACCAGCTGCGTTTCCATATCCCGTGCCGCGATCCCGCACACGCCCTGGCCGATCGGAATTCGGATACAGGCGGGCCGCCCCATGAACGGGCCGAGCACCAGCTCGCTCTCGCCTCGCGCAGTCGCGCCCATCCGGTAGAAGCCCGCCCAGTTCAGCTGCGGGATGAACTCCCACATCAGCGCGGCGACATTGGCCATATTGGCGACTGCGTCGCTTTCGTCTGTCGTCAGTGCGTCCGCCGCATTGTGCAGTTCACGATAAAGCTCGGGCGCCGCGAGCCCCTCCTCGGTTTTGAAGTCGTACACTGCGTTCTCCCTTCCGGCGCGCACTAAGCAGTTGTCGCCCGTGCCCTCGTCACTTATCGCGCTTCAGATGGGCATCATTCGCAAACTCGCAATCGCTCTGGCCGCCTTCGTGGTGGTCGTCGGCGCGGCGCTTTACTTCCTGTCGCGCGGCGACACCGCCGATCTGACCGTTGCCGAGGTGACGGGGACCGACCCGGTCCTGCAGGCACCCGAGGCGGAAACGATCCCGACCGTCCAGATTGCCGAGCCCGTCGGCTGGGACGAGGGCGAGGCGCCCGTCGCGGCGGCGGGGCTTAGCGTCAACAGGTTTGCCGAAGGGCTAGACCATCCGCGCGTGCTCTATACGCTTCCCAATGGCGATGTGCTGGTGACCCTCACCCGCGCGCCGAATGTCGAAACGCAAGGCGATGACGGGATCTTCGCGACGATCCGCGAGTGGGTCGCTGGTCTGTTATTCGCAGAGGCGGGCGCCGCAGGAGAGAGCGCGGACGAGGTCGTGCTACTGCGCGATGCGGATGGTGACGGGGTCGCAGAGGTTCGGCAGACCATCCTTGATGCGAGCAACGGCATGGAATCGCCCTCGGGCATAAGCTGGCATGACGGCACGCTTTATATCGCCAACCACAATGCGGTGCTGGCCTTCGATTATGCGCTCGGCGACGGGCAGGTTGCGGGCGAGGGTCGCAAGATCATGGATCTCGCGCCGGGCGGGGGCCATTGGATGCGAAACCTCGAAGTCCATCCCGAAGGCGACCGCCTCTATGTCGCGGTCGGCTCGGTCAGCAATATCGGCGAGTCGGGCATGGCGGTCGAGGAAGGTCGCGCGATGATCTGGGAACTGCCGCTAGATACCGAGCGTCCGCGGCCCTTTGCAGTCGGTCTGCGCAATCCCAACGGCCTCGATTTCAGCCCGTGGTCGGGCGAGCTCTGGACCACGGTCAACGAGCGTGACATGCTGGGATCGGACCTCGTGCCCGACTATCTCACCAATGTTCCGGTTGGCGCGCAATATGGCTGGCCCTGGGTCTACTACAAGAACAACATCGATCGCCGGGTCGAGGCGCCGATGCCCAACTACCTGATCGAATATACCCGCTATCCCGAATATGCGCTTGGCCCGCATGTCGCCGCCCTGGGCTTCGTCTTCACCGCCGAGGGACACCGGATGGGAAGCGACTTCGCGAGCGGCGCCTTCGTGGCGCGGCACGGCTCGTGGAACCGCAAGCCGCCTTCGGGTTATGATGTGGTCTACGTCGCTTTCGACGAGCGCGGCAATCCCACGGGACAGCCGGAGATGGTGCTGGGCGGATTTCTAAACGATGACGGCACCACCAAGGGCCGCCCGACCTGGGTCGAATGGGCGAGCGACGGCGCGCTGCTGGTGTCGGACGACACGGCGGGCATCATTTGGCGCACGCTCGCGCCCGACAGCGAAGCGGGCGCGGCAATCGAACAGGTGACCGGCGAGCCGTTGCGGCCACAGCGCGAACTGGTCGATCCGCGCGCGACTTTCGAAGAGGATTATCTGCGCGAGCAGGCGGGGCAGCGCGTGCGGTAATTTACGCCTGCGCGCCGTCGTCAGCCGGCAAGCGCGTCCATCGGCAGCACATAGAGCGGATCGGCGCCGGCTTGCGCGCTGGCTTTAAGCCCGCTCGCTTCCGGCACGATGCGATCGAGGAAAAAGCGCGCGGTGACCGGTTTGCTTTGTGCGAGCGCCGGCGCTGCTCCGCCCGCCACCGCTTCCATCTGGCGCAGCAATTGCCACCCGGCGACGGCGACCGCGGCCATGGTGCAGAACGGCACGCTACCCGCGAGCCGATCGTCGAGGCTCGCTTCGCCCTGCATCCAGCGCGCAACCGCGGCGCAATCCGCGGCGAGTGCGGCGAGTGCGCTTTCGTCCTTCGCCGCGCCGGCGATCTCCTCGAACAGCGCAATCATGGGTTCGCCGCCTTCGAGGCCGAGCTTACGCGTCACGAGGTCGGCGGCCTGAATGCCGTTGGTCCCCTCGTAGATCGGGGCGATCTTCGAATCGCGCCAATGCTGTGCGGCGCCGGTCTCCTCGACGAAGCCCATGCCGCCATGCACCTGCACTCCGATCCCGGCAATCTCGACGCCGACGTCGGTGCCCCATGCCTTGAGCAGCGGCACCAGGATTTCGGCCCGCGTCTTGGCCGCCGCATCGCCGATCGTGCCGCGATCGACCAGGCCGGCGCAGTAATAGAGCAGCGCACGCGCGCCCTCGGTGAGCGCCTTCATGCGCAGGATCATGCGGCGGACGTCGGGATGTTCTATGATCGCGACCGGCGTCTTGTCCGGCGAACCGGCTCTGGCCGATTGCACCCGGTCGAGCGCGTAAGCCAGAGCCTGTTGCGTCGCTCGCTCGCCGATCTGCACGCCCTGGTTGCCGACATTGATGCGCGCATTGTTCATCATCGTGAACATCGCCGCGAGCCCGCGATTCTCCGCGCCAACCAGCTCGCCGATGCACTCGCCATTGTCGCCATAGGACATGACGCAGGTGGGCGAGGCATTGATGCCCAGCTTGTGCTCGAGGCTGACGGGCCGCAGATCGTTGCGCGGACCGAGCTTGCCATCGTCGTTCACATGATACTTGGGCACGAGGAACAGCGAGATCCCGCGCGAGCCTTCGGGCGCATCGGGCAGGCGTGCAAGCACGAGGTGAACGATGTTCTCGGCCAGCTCGTGATCGCCCCAGGTGATATAGATTTTCTGGCCGGCAATGCGATATTTGCCCGCGTGCGGCCCCTCGGCGATCGGCTCGGCCGTCGAACGCAGCGCGCCGACATCGCTGCCCGCCGCCGGCTCGGTAAGGTTCATCGTACCCGACCATTTGCCGCTGATGAGATCGGGCAGATATCTCGCCTGCTGATCCGCGCTGCCATGATGTTCGAGCGCCTCGATCGCGCCGACCGAAAGCATCGGCAGAAGCGTGAACGCCATGTTCGCCGCGCCGAGATTTTCCAGGACGTTGCACGACAGGGTGAAGGGCAGCCCCTGGCCGCCATGCTCGGCGGCGCTGGCGATCGTGTTCCAACCCTGTTCGACATAGGCGTCATAGGCTTCGGCGAAGCCATCGGGCAGGCGCACCACGCCGTTCTCGAGCCGCGCCCCTTCGAGATCGCCAACCCGGTTCAATGGCGCGAACTCGCCGGCGGCGAACTCGCCGACCCCGCCAACGATCGCCTCGACGAGATCGGGCTCGGCATGGGCGAATTTGTCCGACTTTGCGAGTTCCTCGATCCCGGCATTGACGCGGATGGCGAGCAATTGCTCCTGGGTCGGCGGGGTGTAGGGTGTCACGGCGGGGCAGTCCTTCGGGTTCGCGCTTGGCAAGCTGTGCCCGCCGATATAGCGCGCAAGCCATGTCCGGCAAGAACGCCCCTCATGGCGAGCATGCAAAGCTGCTCGTGCCCGACGAGGGGGGCATCGGCGAGGCCGCTGCGATCCTGCGCTCCGGAGGGCTGGTCGCAGTGCCGACGGAAACCGTTTACGGCCTTGCCGCGCGGGCCGACAGTGCCGAGGCGGTGGCGCGCATCTATGCGACCAAGGGGCGGCCCGACTTCAATCCGCTGATCGTTCACGTGCAGGGCCTGGACCAGGCGCAGAGGTTGGCGCGGTTCGATCGGCGCGCGCTGGATTTGGCCGAACGGTTCTGGCCCGGTCCGCTGACGCTGGTTTTGCCATTGGCTGAAAGCGCATCGGTGGCGGCGGCGGTAACGGCGGGCCTGCCGACCATCGCGCTGCGCCAGCCCGAACACCGGGTGATGCAGAGATTGCTCGAGCGAGTCGGCACCCCCCTCGCGGCCCCTTCGGCCAATCGGAGCGCCGAACTCAGCCCGACCCAGCCCGACCATGTTGTCCGCTCGCTTGGCGATGCGTGTCCGCCGCTGCTCGATGGCGGGCCGTGCCGGGCAGGGCTCGAATCGACGATAGTTGCGCTGCGCGACAATGGCGCTTGGTCGCTGCTGCGTCCCGGACCTGTAACCCGCGAGACTTTGGCGCGGATACTCGGAGTGGACTTAGAGGAGGCTTCCGATGGTATCGAGGCGCCCGGCCAGCTCGCGCGGCATTATTCGCCGGGCAAGCCGATCCGGCTCGGCGCCGAGCTTGCGGCGCCCGACGAATATCTCATCGGGTTCGGCGCCCTTGCGGGGGATTGCACCTTGTCGCGAGACGGCGATCTCAGCGAAGCGGCCGCACGCCTTTACGAATGTCTGCACCGTGCTGCGGCGGCGCCGTCGCCCGCCATTGCTGTTGCGCCGATCCCTGATGAGGGGATCGGCCAGGCGATCAACGACCGGTTGCGGCGGGCGGCCAGCGACTAATCCTCGGGCGGCTCGACCGGGATCGTGGGGAGCAGTTCCTCGATCTCGGCATAGGTTGCGCGCGCATCCACGCATGCTCCGCGGTCCCCGTCCTCGCAGTCTTCAAGCTCTTCGCGGTAGCGTCGCTCGAGCTTGGCCAAGCGCTCTTCGCGCCGCCTGATCTCGCGGCCGCGCTTCTCGTCGGCTTCAGACTGGCTGGTTGTCGCGAGATCGATCGCCTTGCTGCCGATCCGGATCGGCGCGGTCACGACATCCGCCGCGGTGCGCAGCAGGCAGCCGGGCAGGGTGAGCGAAAACGCGGTCAACGCGACAACGGCGAGTATCGGGGCGGGGCGTGCGACCATCGGGTCAGCCTCGCCTTCCAATACTCGCTAAGCAAGCAATGATTGCGCGTCTCGCGGCGCTTACTTGCCCGCGCCGCCCATTGCCGTGCGCGTGTTGTCGCAGCGAAGGGTGCCCGACCCGGCACTTTCAAGCGAGCAATCCGCCGAACCGCTCACCACGACATCGCCCGACCCGGCGATCTCGGCATGGACCTTGCCGTCCGAGGACAGTCGCACATCGCCCGACCCCGCAATCTCGATATTCGCATCGTCGGCGGTGAGAGCGGTGAAATCGACATCGCCCGATCCCGCGATCTCGATCGTCAGACGTTGTGCGCTGCCGGCGCCGGCGACCTTGCCCGATCCTGCGATCTCGACATCGAGCGTGTCGGCTACGATCCGGTCGACGGTCACGCGACCCGATCCCGCGATCTCAATGTCGCCCGATGGTGCGAGGCTGTCGGCGTCGATGGTGCCGCTACCGGCCAATTCGAATATGCGGGGAGAGGGCATTGTCAGCCTTACGGTTGCGCGTCCCGACCCGTCGAAGATGCTGCTGTCGCGCGCGATGGTCAGCGTGTCGCCGTCGCGGCTGAAGCGCAGTGCCTCGCCCGCCTCGCGGTCGCCTTCGAGTGCGATGTCGAACCCGTCGCCGTCGACGATGACGACGCGGTCCGGCCCCGCCAGCTCGATCGCTGTCGGCGCGCTATCGCCGGGATCGAATTCTGCGAAAGGCTCACCCCCTACCTCGCCATAATCGTTCATGTAAGCGCAGCCCGACAAGGCAGCGCCCATGCCGAGTGCGATAAACGGGGCCATGCGCGCACGAACCCACCGAGAGACTTTACCCATCATGTCGATACTCCTCCATGTCCCCTTGCGTATTGCGCGTATAATACACCTCCCAACGCCGCACAAGCAAAAGGGGCCGCACCCAAACCAGGAACGGCCCCTTCAGCAATTTTCAGCATTTGTCGGCGGCCTATGCGGCGCCGGCGCGCTTATTTGTCGTCGTCGTCATTGTCGTAATATTGCGGCGCATGTTCGCGCAGCACTTCGAGAATCTTCTCGAGCGCGGTCGCCTCGTCGGTCTCCTCCATCGCGCCCAGCTCGCGCGCGAGGCGGCTGGAGGCGGCTTCGAAAATCTGACGTTCGGAATAGCTCTGCTCGGGCTGATCTTCGGGCCGGAACAGGTCGCGCGTGACCTCGGCGATCAGGACGATCTCGCCCGAATTGATCTTCGCCTCGTATTCCTGTGCGCGGCGCGACCACATGGTGCGCTTGACCTTAGGCTTACCCTTCAAGGTCTCCATGGCTTCCTTGAGCGTCTTGTCGCTGGACAGCTTGCGCATGCCAATCGATTCGACCTTGTTTACGGGCACGCGCAGGGTCATGCGCTCCTTCTCGAAACGCAGCACGTAGAGCTCGAGCTGCATGCCGGCGATCTCTTCACTCTGCAGTTCAATTACACGGCCCACGCCGTGCTTGGGGTACACCACATAGTCGCCTACGGTGAAGGCGGGCGCATTGCTTGCCATGCGTATTCCTTTCGTCGCGGCCTCCGGCAGACACGGGACACGTTACGCTGGCGCCGCCACCTTCTCCCTTGCGAAAGGGGGACAGGGGCCGCACCGATACCGTCCTCGCGATCTCGCTGCTGGGTGTTGGCCTTTTTCAAATCTCACTGAGCCACGGCCGGGACCATCCGACGCGGTTGGTACATTATATAACACGATTGCAACAAAAATGCGAGTCGCGACTCGCTAGCGGTTCGCGCGGCGCGATTCGGCGGCGATATGCGCGCCCAGCAACAGGGCATAGGCGCTGAGGAACAGCCAGGTCAGCAGCACCACGATCGCGCCCAGCGAACCGTAGGTCGCGTTGTAATTGCCGAAATTGGACGCGTAGAAGCCAAAGCCGGCGCTCGCGATCATCCAGAGGAGGGCAAAAGGGATCGCACCGCGCAGCGCGTCGGCAAAGGTCACGTGATCGACATTGGGCACGATACGATAGGCGAGCAGCGTTCCGCCAAGGCCGGCAAGTCCGACCGCGAGAAAACTGGCAAAGGCCCCGCCGCTGCCCGGCAGGACGAACGCGACCAGCGCGGTTGCCGCGACCAGCAAGCCTGCCGCCAGGATCGCCCCGATCGTGATGCACAGTGCCAGCAGATTTGCCTTGACGAAGCCGCGCCCTTCGCGCGCTTCGAAGGCAACATTGAATGCCTTGATCACCGCTCCGGCGGCCACACGAGCGCCGAACAGCGAGATGGCGATCGCCGCGATCAGGGCCAGACCCTTGGTGCCCGAGCGCCGATCGGTGATAGCGTCCAGCTGTTCGATGACGAGGTCGCTCGCGCTTGCCGGCAGAGATTCGGCGAGGCTCGCAGCGTGCTGCGCTACCGTCTGCGGATCGGCGATTACGCCGTAGGTGAGGATCGATGCGGCAAGCAGGGGAATGAATGAGAGGAAGGCGTAATAGGCAATGCCGGCAGCAAGCAGCCCGGCATTGTGCTCCTGCGCATGCGCCCAGGCCCCTTTAGCGATTTTCGTATAATTGCCCACCTTGCGTTCAACCGACGAACCGGCCGGCGCGTTCCCGTTCGCAACCCGGTCGCAGTGCCATTCAATCGCCTTCACCGGGTTCGGCGCTGAAATATTTCTCGAACTTGCCCGGTTCGCCCTTGTGCTCGTCGGCGTCGGTGGGCGGTTCCTTCTGCCCGGTGATATTGGGCCACTCGGCGGAGAACTTGGTGTTGAGTTCGAGCCATTTTTCGAGGCCGCTCTCGGTATCGGGCAGGATCGCTTCGGCGGGGCATTCGGGCTCGCACACGCCGCAATCGATGCATTCGCTGGGGTTGATCACCAGCATGTTCTCGCCTTCGTAGAAGCAGTCGACCGGACACACTTCGACGCAGTCGGTGTATTTGCATTTGATGCAATCTTCGGTGACGACATAGGTCATTTAAAAGCGTCTTTCGTGAGGAGAAGGCCGGTCCGCGTGAGGCTTGGCCACACATGAAGGAGCTATATACAATCGAGCGGGCGGGCCGGGCAGCGATTTTTGCTTGCGCGCTGCTAAGGGGAACTAACCCTGTCGGTCAAGTGCCTGCTCCAGGCTCCGATCGGAGCTGCGGTCGAGCTCGCGATAACAGGCGCGTGCCAGTGTCGGCGAGGCGCGGCGGTCGGGCAGAGCGAGCACCTCGACGATGCGCACCTGCGAGCCAGCCATGAAGGTTAGCACGTCCCCGATCGCGACATGTTCGCTGACCCGTTCGACCCGGCGGCGGTTGATGCGCAAGGCCCTCTTCTCGATCATCTGCCGCGCAATCGAGCGGGTCCGGGCAAAGCGCAGATAAACGAGCGCCCGATCGAGCCGCATCCTCGCGCCCTCGCCGGATGATGCGTTCATGGCTTGAGCAGGTCCGCCAGCTTGTCGAAAGCGCCGCTCGCCCGTGCGGGGCCGGTATCGTGGCGGGGGGCGGGCTTGCCCTGCCGCTTATCATGCCGCTTGCTTTGCTGATGCTTGCCGCTTCGCTGTTTCCCGCGCGCCTGACCTTTACCGGGCCGCGCTCCCTCATTGGATCGTTTGTCTTGCGACGGCGCGCCGCGACCTCGCGCCTTGCGCCGGCGCGGCCTGTCGCGCTCGCCGGCGCGGCGCGGTCGCCAAGTCCAGCTGTCGGGCGCGGGTGGGCCCTGAGCTTCCTCTGGGAGACCGCGGGCGCGTTGCAGGCGGAAACCGGCGCTGCCGAGCAGGCGGCGGGCGTTCTCTTCTTCCAGACCGATCGAAACCGGCAGAGCGAGATCGACGCGAAAGCGTAAGGCTCGCTGTTCCTTCGCCTTTTCGCCAGCCTTCGCCCGCGCCTCGAAAGCCGAGCGCAAAATCTTCTCTGCCAGGTCGACGCGAATGAGCTGGGTTCCCGCCAGGCGATAGCCCGCGGGGATCGCCTTTGCTTCGCCGAGCACGGGCAACATCGCCTCTTGCAACGGGCGGGAGTCCAGCCCCAGCGCATGCAGCAACTGCCGCGGCGCCGGTTTCAGCAGGTCGCGCGCAAAGATGTCGAGCGCGCCGAAAGTGACGCCGAGCCGCCGCAGGAAGGGCCGCGTTTCCTTGGGCAGATGTTCGAGACCCGCCTTCTCGCGGCTGACGACGCCGCGCGCATCGACCAGCGTGATGAGCAGAGCGCGCGCCTCGCTGCCAGCCTTCGGATCGCGGGCCGCCTCGGCGAGCTTGCGCAAGGGTGCAAGCGGTTCGAGCCTGGCGCGCAGCCACGCCGCCAGCCCCGCTTCGAGCTTCGCGCGCGCCGCTTCGGGCAGGGCAGCAATCTCGCGCGGGAAAGTCAGGCGCGGGTCGCCGAAATCGTTTGGCAGTTCGATCGCCGCCAGCGGATGGCCCTGCCACGCAATCGAGCCCGCCTCGATCGCAAGGTCCTCCTGCCCCGCGGCGAGCAATTGATCCACCCGTCGCGCGAGGATCGCGGGCAGCGCCTTTTCCCCCGCCGCCAGCAACATCTTGCGATCGGCGAGCGCCGCGTCGGGATCGACCGCGAAACGAAAGCCGTCGAGCCGCCCGATCGCCTCCCCCTCGACGCAGACCCGCCCATCGGGCTCGAGCGTGACCGGCAGCGCTTCGCCATCCTGTCCCAGCGATTTCATCAAAATGGTCGTCCTCCGATTGACGAAACGTTCGGTAAGCTGCGCATGCAGCGCATCCGACAGCCGCGCCTCGACCGCGCGTGCCCGGGCCGCCATTTCGTCGCGGGCGAGCACCCAGTCGGGGCGCTGGCAGATATAGGCCCAGGAACGGATCGCCGCTATCCTTCCCTGCAGCGTGTCGATATCGCCGCGCGTCCGGTCGAGCTCCGCGATGCGCGCGGCGACGAAGTCCGCGCCGAGATAGCCCCCGCGCAGATCCTGCCACAGGCGCGCGACGAAGCGGGCATGGGGATCGACGCCGAGCTGGCGGAAATCGGGAAGCGAGCAGGCTTCCCAGAAACGGCGGACCTGCCCCGCCCCTCGCACGTCGTCGGCAATAGGTTCGCCGGCAAGCCGCTTGAGCACCGCCAGATCGATCGCCTCGGGTGCCGCGCGCAAGACCTCGTGCTCGGGCCGCGTTTCAAGGTCGGCAATCAGCGTATCGAGCGTATCGAAACGCGGCTCCGCCTCGCGCCAATAGAGCTGGGTGAGCGGCGCGAAACGATGCTCCTCGATCGCGTAGATTTCTTCCTCGGTGAGTTCGAGCGGCGCGCCGGTGCGGGTGCCGCCGCCGGTCAGCGTGCCGAAGCTGCCGTCGCGTTGATGCCGCCCGGCGCGCCCTGCGATCTGCGCCATTTCGGCGGGCGTCAATCGGCGCTTGCGCCGTCCGTCGAACTTTGTCAGCGCAGCGAAGGCGACGTGGTTGAGATCCAGATTGAGGCCCATGCCGATCGCGTCGGTGGCGACGATGTAATCGACCTCGCCGTTCTGAAAGAGCTCGACCTGGCGGTTGCGCGTCTCGGGTGAAAGCGCGCCCATCACCACGGCCGCGCCGCCGCGAAACCGCTTCAGCGCCTCGGCCATCGCATAGACCTGTTCGGCGGAGAAGGCGACGATCGCGCTGCGCGGGGGCAGGCGCGAGAGCTTCGCCTGTCCGGCGTGGGTCAGCGTCGAAAAGCGCGGACGATCGACCATTTCGGCGCGCGGGATCAGCTGTTTGACCAGCGGCTCGAGCGTTGCGGAACCGAGGATCATCGTCTCCTCGCGGCCCCTCGCGTTTAGCAGCCGGTCGGTGAAGATATGGCCGCGCTCGGGATCGGCGCCGATCTGCGCCTCGTCGATGCCGACAAAAGCATGCGGCCCGTTCTTTCCCGCGCCCAGTCGGTCCATCGCCTCCATCGTGCATAGGAAATATCGCGCATCGGGCGGCTCTATCCGTTCTTCGCCGGTAATCAGCGCGACCGCCTTTTCGCCCTTGATCGCGCGCACCCGGTCATAGACCTCGCGCGCGAGCAGGCGCAACGGGAAGCCCATCATTCCGCTCGAATGGCCGCACATCCGTTCGATCGCGAGATGCGTCTTGCCAGTATTCGTCGGACCGAGGACGGCGCGCACATTCGCGTCGTCAATGCGGGATCGGGGCGGAGCGGAGGGGAGGTGGGAAGGCACGCTGGCACCCGTCATGTCAAAGCCTGCGCCATCGGGCAATGGGCAAGGGCGGCAATGAATGCGCCGGAAAGGTGCAACGCTTCGCCGCATCGCGATCTTTCCCGGTCGCGCATTAAGTGCAGGTTTACCTTGATCCGCCATGGCTGTATCGCGCTTTCGACGTTGCCTGCACAAACCATGACGATGTATCCCGCCTCCCTTCGCCGCGATGCAGATGACAACGGCCCTTCGCCGATCGATCCGCAGGCTTCGCGCGCGGTCGCCTCCTATTTCGACAATGCGCGAAAGGACGCAGTCCCTTCGGGTTCGCAGAAGGTACGGCGGCAGGTGCTCGCGCGTGTCCAGGGATGGCGCGCGCGCTACGACGAATGGCAGGTGCGCACAGGTGCGTTTTTCGAACGTGCGGATCTCGCGCCGGACCTTGCCGAGGATATCGGCAGCCGGCGCTGGTTCCGCGGCCTTGGCACGATGGTGGCGCTGGGGGCACTGGCCTTCGCCTTCTGGCCTAACCTGACCCCGCTCGAAGCGCGCAGCGCGATGCCCGCCGGCGCGGACATACAGGACGAGTTTCGCAGCCAGACGATCATGCCGCTGGCGCTGGGCGCCGATAGCGGACGACGCATGGGGCCGACCGCGGCGGTCCTCCCGCTGGCGAGCGCGCCCGAGCGGCCGCAGATCGATCTCGTCGCCACGCTCGCCCCCGGCGATACTTTCGGCAGCATGTTGCGCCGCGCCGGCGTCTCCGCAACCGATGTCGGCCGGGTCAGCGCGCTGGTCGGCGACGCCATGCCGCTATCCGAGATCGAGCCGGGGACGCGGATCGACATCGTCCTCGGGCGGCGCCCCGGCGAAGGGGCGGACCGTCCGCTGGATGCGCTGCGCTTTCGCGCCCGGTTCGATCTCGAGCTTGAGGTCGGGCGCGGGATCGCCGAAGGTGCGGATGACGTCGCCGGACCTTTGTCGCTTACCCGCAACGTGATCCGCGTCGACGATACGCCGCTGCGCCTGCGCGGCACCGTCGGGCCAAGCCTTTATCGCTCGATGCGCGCCGCGGGCGTTCCGGCGAGCGCCGTACAGGATTACCTGCGCGCACTCGACGACCAGATCCAGATCGACAGCGAAGTGCGCGCCTCGGACGAATTTGACATCATTATCGCCTACAGGCGCGCGGCGACGGGCGAGAGGCAGGCGGGGCGGCTGCTCTATGCCGGGATCGATCGCGACGGCAAACCGCGCACCCAGTTGATGCGCTGGGGCGAGGACGGCCAGTTCTTCGAAGCCTCGGGCGTGGGCGAACAGCGCAGCGGTCTCGTCGCGCCGGTGCCCGGGCCGATGTCCTCGCGCTACGGGATGCGCCGTCATCCGATCCTCGGCATTCGCCGGATGCACGCAGGGCTGGACTTTCGCGCGCGTCACGGCACGCCGATCGTCGCGGTTACCGATGGACGGGTCATCTCCGCGGGCCGCGCGGGCGGCTGCGGCAACGCGGTCAAGCTTCGCCACGGCGGCGGGCTCGACACGCGCTATTGCCATATGAGCCGCATGGCGGTGCGCCGCGGTCAGAGCGTGCGGCGCGGGCAGGTGATCGGTTATGTCGGCTCCACCGGGCTTTCGACCGGGCCGCATCTGCATTACGAAATGTATCGTAATGGCCGCTCGATAAATCCGCAGAGCGTCTCCTATGTGACCCGCGCGGTGTTGTCGGGCACGGAACTCATCGATTTCCAGAGGCGCCTGATTGACCTGAAGAGGGTCGAACCCGGCGCCGCTCTGACAGATCTCGAAACGCTGCCCAGCGAAGTCGAGAAGCCGCAACGCGAGATCGAGAAGATCGGGCCGGCCTCCGCCATCTGAGACGCAGGTCCGCGGCAGCCTCGCGCCCGGATTGATCGGCCTCGCGAATTCGGGCAACACTCGCCCGCATGACGGGACATTATCCGAACACACGCCTGCGTCGCACCCGTGCGACCGGTTGGAGCCGCTCGCTTCATCGCGAAACCACCCTGTCCGCGAGCGATCTGATCTGGCCGCTTTTCGTGACATCGGGCAAGGATGCCGAAGAGCCGATCGCTTCGCTGCCCGGCGTTTCGCGCTGGTCCGTCGACGGAATCGCAGCGCGCGCGAAAGAGGCGGTGAGCCTCGGGATCCCGGTAGTCGCGCTGTTTCCCAACACGCCTGCCGAAAAGCGTTCGGACGATGGCGGGGAGGCGACCAATCCGGACAACCTCATGTGCCAGGCGATCCGCGCCATCAAAGATGCTTGCGGCGACGATCTGGGCGTGCTGACCGACGTCGCGCTCGATCCTTATACCAGCCACGGCCAGGACGGGCTGCTAGACGCGGCGGGCTACGTCACTAATGACGATACGGTCGCGGTCCTCGTCGATCAGGCGCTGAACCAGGCCGAAGCAGGCGCCGACATCATCGCCCCGTCCGACATGATGGACGGCCGGATCGGCGCGATCCGCCGCGCGCTCGAAATGGGCGGGCATCCCAATGTCCAGATCATGAGCTACGCCGCCAAGTTCGCCAGCGCGTTCTATGGCCCGTTCCGCGATGCGGTCGGCTCGGGCGGGCTACTGAAGGGCGACAAGAAGAGCTACCAGATGGACCCGGCGAATGGCGACGAAGCCCTGCGCGAGGTCGAATTCGACCTCGCCGAGGGCGCGGACAGCGTGATGGTCAAACCCGGCCTCGCCTATCTCGACATCATCTATCGCGTGCGCGAGCGGTTCGGCGTGCCCGTCTTCGCCTATCAGGTGAGCGGCGAATATGCTATGATCGAGGCGGCGCAGAGCGTCGGCGCGGGAGACCGCGACGCGCTGCTCATGGAGAAACTGCTCGCGTTCAAGCGCGCCGGTTGCAGCGGCATCCTGACCTATCACGCCCCGGTCGCCGCGCGGCTGTTGAATGGCTAAGGCCGGCGCCGGTTTTCGTCACGAGACCGAAAGGCTGATCCTGCGCGACTGGCGCGAGGAGGATTGGGCGGAATTCTGGCGCGTGACGAATACGCCCGCGGTGATGCGGTGGCTGGGCGGCGTTCTCAACGGCGCGGGCATGGAGGGCGCACGCCAGCGGCTCGCGAGCTATCGCCACGATCACGGCCACACCTTCTGGGCTCTCGAGCGCCGGGAGGACGGCGCGATCCTGGGCTTTTGCGGATTGAAGCGCTGCAACCAGCGCGGCGGTCCGATCGGGATGATGGAGGTCGGCTGGCGATTGCGCGAGGATGCCTGGGGCCAAGGCTATGCGCGAGAAGCCGCGAGCGCCGCGCTCGATCTCGCTTTCGAACGCTTCGCCGCGGATGAAGTGATCGCCTTGACCGTACAGGGCAACACATCGAGCTGGGGCCTGATGATCCGCCTCGGCATGCATCGGCGCGAGGACCTCGATTTCGACAACGACGAATTCGACCCCGAAAGCGGCACGATCATCGTCTACTCAATCACCGAGGCGCAATGGGAGCGGGCGCGTGGGTGACATCGTCCTCGAAACCGAACGGCTGGTGCTGCGCAAGGTGACCGAAGGCGATGCCGCGCTTCAGCATCGGGTCCTCAATACCCCTGCCGTCATGCAGCATCTCGGTGGGGTGAAGGAACTGCATGAGATCGAAGCCAAGCACGCCAAGACGTTGGCCCTGCAAGCGCGCAACGGCTTCGGCTTCATGATGATGATCGAGAAGGCGAGCGGCGACCTCGTCGGACATGCCGGGATGAAGCGCGTCGACAATGAGCATGCGCCCAATATCGGCGATTACGAAATCGGCTGGCTGCTGCGCGAGGATCGCTGGAGACGCGGCTACGCCTATGAAGCGATGCGCGCCGTTATCGACTGGGCGTTCGGGCCGGTCGGCGCGCCCCATGTCGTGGCGCTGACGAGCGAGGCCAATATCGGCAGTTGGAAGCTGATGGAAAAGCTCGGCATGCAACGGCGCACCGACCTCGATTTCGAAGATCCTGCCTTCCCGTCAGAAGACAATCCGGTCATCCAGTATTCGCTCACCCCCGATCAATGGGAGCTTGCAAAATGAGCCATCACGCCGCCTTCCCGGGCGTTAATATCATCCCGATCCATGGCAAGACGCCCAAGATCCACGAGACCGCCTTCGTCGCGCCGGGTTCGACGATCATCGGCGATGTCGAGATCGGAGCGGGCTCCTCGATCTGGTACAATTGCGTCTTGAGGGCCGACGTCTTCACCATCCGCATCGGTGAGCGAACTAACGTGCAGGACGGCAGCATCCTGCATTGCGACCCGCCGCGCCCGGACGATCCGGACGGCTCTCCGCTGGTGATCGGCGACGACGTGCTGATCGGTCACATGGCGATGGTGCATGGCTGCACGATCCATGACCGCGGGTTCGTCGGCTTGGGCGCGATCGCCATGAACAAGGCGGTGATCGCGAGCGATGCAATGTTGGCGGCGGGCGCCATGCTGACCGAGCGAAAGGTGATGGGGACCCGCGAACTATGGGCGGGCCGCCCGGCGAAGAAGCTGAAAGACCTGTCCGACGCCGCGATCGCCGGGATGAAGATCGGGACAGCGCATTATGCCGAGAACGCGAAGCATCACGCGGCGGCGGTGCGCGAAGCGCTGGGTTAGCGTTCAGGCCGGTCCCTTGGTCATGTAGCGCATCATGTGCCCCATGAAGTCCACCTTGCCGATGTCGAGCCCCTCGCTGCGCAGGATCGCGTAGGCGGTAACGAGGTGAAAATAGAAATTGGGCAGCGACCATTCGCGCACATATTGCGCGGCGGTCATGGTGAACTCCATATTGTTGGGAAGGGCAAGAACCACCTCGTCATCCGCTGCCTTCAATTCGCCCGCCTTGACGCCGTCCAGCAGGTCCGCCGTCCGCTCGATATGCGCCGCAGCCCCGGCGATCGTTGCCGGCTCGTCTTCCGCCTCGAGCGAGGTGAAGCTGCGCTGGGTCAGCCGGGGCAGGGCCTCCCCGGGCAGGTTGCCGACGAAACGCACCTGCGTTGACAGGGGGTGCATGTCGTCCGCAAGACGCGCGGTCAGTAGCCGATCGCCTTTCGGATGCGCTGCGGCCTTGTTCAACAGGCCTCTCATCGTGTCGAGCCGCGAGCGATAGGTGGCGATGGACTGATCATAAAGGTTCATGCGGATCTCCTTTGTGCGGGGAGACTAGCACTCCGGTTGCACTTTGCAACCTAATCGCGCACCATCGACCGCAGGGCCTCGATCCGGTCCGCCTCGTGGATAGGCTTGTCCCAGCGGATCCGATGAATGCGGGGAAAGCGCATTGCAAGGCCGCTCTTGTGGCGCTTGGAGGAATGGACGCTGTCGAAGGCGACCTCGAAGACGAGCGTGCGCTCGACCTCGCGCACCGGGCCGAACCGGTTCAGTGTTGTGCTGCGCACCACGCGGTCGAGCTTTTTCAGCTCCTCGTCGGTGAAGCCCGAATAGGCTTTTCCGACCGGCAGCAATTCCGCGCCCTTATCGGGATCGCCGTCCCAGCAGCCGAACGTGTAATCGGAAAAGAAGCTCGAGCGTTTGCCGCTGCCGCGCTGTGCATACATCAGCACCGCATCGACAAGCAGCGGATCGCGCTTCCACTTGTACCACAGGCCGACCTTGCGCCCGGCGATATAGGGGCTGTCGCGGCGCTTGAGCATCAAGCCCTCGATCGCATCGTCGCGCGTACCCTCGCGGATATCGGCCAGATGATCGAAATCGCGCGCTTCGACGAGGCCGGAAAGGTCGAAATGACTGTCCGGCAGACGCCGCATCAATTCCTCGAGCGCTTTGCGCCGCTCGGTCCAGGCGCGCGCACGCAGGTCTTCGCCCTCGATCAGCAGCGCATCGTAAAGCCGCACGAAAGCCGGCGCCTCGGCGAGCATCTTCTTGCTGACGGTCTTGCGCCCCAGCCGCTGTTGCAGCGCGTTGAAGCTCGCCGCGCCGCCCTCTTCCCCGCCCTGCTTGTCGCCCCTTACCAGCAATTCTCCATCGAGCACCGCGTCCATCGGCAGCACGTCGAGCAGCTCGGGGAAGGTCGCGGAAATGTCGTCGCCGCTGCGCGAATAGAGCCGCGTTTCGCCCCCGACCCGGACAAGCTGCACGCGGATCCCGTCCCACTTCCACTCGGCGGCGAATTCGGCGAGATCGACCCGCGTCTCCTCAAGCGGATGGGCAAGCATGAAGGGGCGAAAGCGCGGACGGTTGGCGACGTCGGGCGGCGCGGCGCCATCCGCCGCCCACGCGAACAGCTCGGGATAGGGTGGCTCCAGCGCGTGCCAGTATTCCTCGACCTCCTCGACCGCGACCTCGAAGGCCTGTGCAAAGGCAGTCTTGGCGAGCCGCGCGGAGACGCCGATCCGCATCCCCCCGGTCGCCAGCTTGATCAGCGCGTAGCGTCCGCTCGCATCGAGCCGATCGAGCAGGCGCGGCAGTTCCCTGGGTGCGGTGCTGCGATTGAGCCCGGAAAGAAACGCGACCGTTTCGGAAAGGCTGGCCGGATCCTCCTCAACCATGCCGCTTGTCGGCCACAGCAGGCTCGCCGTTTCGGCCGTGTCGCCGACGAAATCGCGGCTCAGCGTCCACAGCACCGGGTCCACCCGGTCCTTCATGAGATTGCGGATCGTCGAGGACTTCACCGCCGGAAAGTCGAGCTCGCCGGTCAGCGCGGCGAGCGCCCAGCCGCGATCGGGATAGGGCGTTTCGCGCAAGTAAGCCGCGATCAGCGCAAGCTTGCGGTTGCGGCTGGTGGTGTAGACCAGCGTGTCGAGCAGGGCCGCAAAGGCTTTCACGCTTGCCCTGCGCCCGCTTTGTCGCGCACAGAGGTCGCCGCTCTATCGTTGCCGCTTTCTGCAAAGGACCTGCCCAGATGAAATCGACTTTCGCCCCGGCGCTTTGGCTCGCCGCCTTCGCCGCTGCGCCCGCCATCGCGCAAACACCGTCCGCACCGGCCGCCGCCGCCGATGCGCCGACCATCGACACGCCGATCGCGGTGCTGATGGCGAGCGAAGCGACGAGGGCCGTGCTGGTGAAGCATCTCGGGCCGCTCGGCGAACATCCCTCCTATGAGCAGTTCAAGACGATGAGCCTGGTGCAGTTGCAGCCATGGTCGGCGGGGCAGATCACCGACGAAGCGCTGGCGAAGATCAAGGCGGATCTCGCGGCGCTTTGATCCGGGCGGGGGTTTTCGTTTTTCACACCCTTCGGGTCCTTCGATATGGGCCTTCGACGAGCTCAGTCCCTCCTCAGGGTGAGCCGGTTGAAAAGATCTACCGCTCGTCCTGAAGAGGCTATCGAAGCCGAAGGCTGAGGAGCCGTCTCGAAGGACCCGGCAAAGCGCGCCGAGATAATTACTCATCCTCATCCTCCCGCCCCACCAGGGCGAGCGCACGGGCGCGGCGCTGGCCGAGCTGGCACCAGCGCAGGAGTGCTTCTTCGCGGCCATGGGTGATCCAAGTCTCTTGCGGGTTCACCTCGTCGATCGTCGCGGTGAGCTCGTTCCAGTCGGCATGGTCGGAAATCACCAGCGGCAATTGCACATTGCGTTGGCGCGCGCGCCCGCGCACCCGCATCCAGCCGCTTGCCATCGCAGTGATCGGCTCGGGCAGGCGGCGCGACCAGCGATCGTTGAGCGCGCTCGGCGGTGAGACCACGATCGACCCGCGCATCTCGTCCTTCGTCGCCTCGCTCACCAGCCTCAGATCGCCCAGCGCGACACCGTGCTCTTCATAGAGGCGACACATCTTCTCCATCGCGCCGTGGAGATAGATTGGCTGTTCGTGGCCCGCCGCGCGCAGTTCCGCGATCACCCGCTGCGCCTTGCCGAGCGCATAGGCGCCCACCTGCACGCATTGCTCGGGATGTTCGGCCAGCGCGGTGAGCAGCTTGTCCATCTCCTCGGCGATCGGGGGATGGGTGAAGACCGGCAGGCCGAAAGTCGCCTCTGTGATGAAGATGTCGCAGGGCGTCACTTCGAACGGCGGACAGGTCGGGTCGGCGCGGCGTTTGTAATCGCCCGTGATGACCACCCGTTCGCCGGCATGTTCGAGCAGGATCTGTGCCGAGCCGAGCACGTGTCCCGCCGGAACGTAGGTCGCATCGACCCCGCCGGGAAGCCGGATCGTCTCGCCATATTCGACCGGCACCGCCTTGTGCGGGATCTCGCCGGCATCGTCCTCGGCCCCGGTGCGATAGCGCAGTTCCATGATGGCGAGCGTTTCGGGCGTGGCGATGGTCTCGCCATGGCCGCCGCGTGCGTGATCGGCATGGCCATGGGTGACGAGCGCCCGCTCGACCGCGCGGCCCGGATCGATCCAGGCGTCGGCGGGCACGACATGCACGCCCCATGGCTCGGGCCGGATCCAGGAAAAGGGCGCGTTCATGCAGGCGATCAACCCGCCGGATGCGCGCACTGTTCCCGTTTTGCGCTGGCGATCAGCGCATCGCCTTACATGAGCGCGGCTACTCGGCGCCGCCCATCACCGCCGGAGCCGAAGGCTCGATGCCGGGACGATCGCGATATTTGTCGAACCACGCGATGACGCTCGCCGTGCGTGCGGCCTGCTGGCTCGGCGTTTGGCTCAAATTGTTGTGGCTCGAATCCGGCGTGACGACGAGCGCGGTGTCGACGCCCACCAGCTTGAGCGCGCCGTAGAACTGCTCTGCTTCGCTGCGCGGCGTGCGGTAATCGTCCGCGCCCACAAGGACCAGCGTCGGCGTTGTCACATTGTTGACGATGCTCAAGGGGCCACGCTCCCAATAGTGCATCGGGCGATCCCACGGCATTCCGCCGAGCCAGTAGCGCCCGAAATAGGGCACCCCGTCCGCCATCAAGGCCTGGCTGACCCAGTTGATGACCGGCTTGTGCGAGGCGGCGGCTTTGAACCGGTTGGTTTTGCCGACCACCCATGCCGTCAGGATGCCGCCGCCCGAGCCGCCGGTGACGAAGAGATTGTCGGGATCGGCGAAACCTTGCGCGACCGCGGCATCGACCGCCGCCATCAGCTCGTCGTGATTGCTGATCGGGTAATTGTCCTCGATCCGGTCCGCAAATGCCTCGCCATAGCCGGTCGAACCGCCCGGATTGGTGAAGAGCACCGCATATCCCGCGGCATTGTAGAGGTGATAATCGACCGAGAACTCCGGGCCATAGGCGGCATAGGGCCCGCCATGCATCTCCAGGATCGTGGGAATCGGTGTGCCGGGCGTGTAATCGGCGGGCAGCTGGATCCAGCTCGGGATCGGCGTCCCGTCGGGCGCGGTCACGTCGATTGCGCGAATGGTGCCGAGCCGCTTGCCCGACAGCGCGACTTCGTTGAGCGCGGTCAGCGTGCGGGTGCCGCTGCGGGTCGTGACGCCGATATCGGGCGGGCGCTGGGCACTTGCCGTCGTGAAGGCGAGCCGTCCGCCCTCGCTCACCGACCACTCGCCGCCGGTATAGGGCAGCGCGTAATAGGTGGAGCCGAGCATGGCGGGGAGCGGGGAGACATCGCCGTTCATCGCGACGCGCGCGACGCGGTGCGTGCCTTCGTCCTCGTAGCTCGCGAACAGGCCGGCCTGCGTCCATTCGAGCCCGTCGAAGCCGCGATCGAACCCGGCGGCCAGCTGGCGGCTGTCCGAGCCGTCCGCATTCATGACGTAGAGCTTGGTCTGATCGAAGGCGTTGCCGACATCGTCGAAGCCGAGATAGGCGATCCGGCGGCCATCGGGCGAGACCTGCGGCGCCATGTCCGGCCCATCGCGCGAGGTGACCGCCCGGATTGCGCCGCTGGCAATGTCGAGCGCGTAGATGTCGCCGCGCAGGGGCTCCAGCTCCCAGTCTTCGCGGCGATTGGCGGAATAATAGAGCGTGCGGCCGTCGGGCGACCATTCGACGCTGCCGCCATTATCGTATTCGCCGAAGGTCAGCTGCCGCGGCGCGCCGCCGCGCGCATCGACGAGGAAGAGCTGGCGGGTGCCGGGCTTCACATAGGAGCCGCCATCGCGGCGATAGGTCACGCGGTCGATCACCTGCAGGGGGTCGCCCCATTCGGCGCCCTCGGGTTTGGCCGGCGGGCTGCCGAGCTTGAGCCCTTCGCCCGGAACGCGCGCGATATAGGCGATGCGCGTGCCGTCGGGCGACCAGGCGATACCGCCCGGACCTTCGGCCAGCGCGGTGATATTCGCGCTGACGCCGGTATCCATCCAGCGCATATGCAACTCCGGCCCGCCGCCGCTTTGCGTCGAAACATAGGCGAGCCGCGCCCCGTCGGGCGACCAGCGCGGCGATCCGTGCGAGCCTTCGCCAGAGACCAGCGGAGTCTCGCGCCCGCTCGCGACATCGATCAGCCAGATCGAGCTGACCGCGCTGTCGGTCATGATATCGTTGGAGCGCCGGACATAGGCGATCTTGCTGCCGTCCGGGCTGATCTGCGGATCGGCGCCGACAGTCAGGCCGAACAGGTCCGCGCCGGTGAACTTGCCGGGATCCTCGGCGGCGGCTTCGGCGGTGTCGGCATTGTCCTGCGCGGCGATCGGCGAGGTCAAGGCAAGCGCGGCGGCAAACGCCGATAGACGTAGATACATGAAAGGCCCCTCGTAACTTATCGTTCGAGGGGCCGATCATTCACATTTTTATCGCAAAGGCCAGCGCCTTCGTCGGTGCGGATCGGCTATTCAGCCGTCCCTTTCACCGCCGCTGTCGCTGTCCGAGGCCTCGGGCTTGGCATCGGGCTGGGCATCGGACGCGTCGTCCTTTTTCGCCGCCGGCTTCTTCTTGGCGGGCGTCTTGCGCTTGGGCTTGGCCTTGGGCGGAGCGGGGGTGAGTTCGAAGGCGGGCTTGCCGTCCTTCATCGTCACCGACACCTCGCCGCCATCGGCAAGCTTGCCGAACAGCAGTTCTTCCGCGAGCGGCTGCTTGATCTTGTCCTGGATCAGGCGGCCCATCGGGCGCGCCCCATAGAGGCGGTCGTACCCCTTGTCCGCCAGCCATGCACGCGCATCGCTGTCGAACTGGATGTGGACGTTCTGTTCGGCGAGCTGCAATTCGAGCTCGAGAATGAACTTGTCGACCACGCGGGCGACGGTGCTCTTGCCGAGATAGGCGAAGGGCACGATCGCATCGAGACGGTTGCGGAATTCGGGCGTGAACATCTTGTTCACCGCCTCGGTCCCGGCGTCTTCCTTCGATACGTCGCCAAAGCCGATACCGCTCTTAGCCATGTCAGCCGCGCCCGCATTGGTCGTCATGATGAGGACCACGTTGCGGAAATCGACCGTCTTGCCGTGATGGTCGGTCAGGCGACCATTATCCATCACCTGCAGCAGGATGTTGAAGAGGTCCGGGTGCGCCTTCTCGATCTCGTCGAGCAGCAGCACGCAATGCGGGTTCTGATCGACGGCATCGGTGAGCAGGCCGCCCTGGTCGTATCCGACATAACCGGGAGGCGCACCGATCAGACGCGAAACGCTGTGGCGCTCCATATATTCGGACATGTCGAAACGCTTGAGCTCGATGCCCATGATGCTGGCAAGCTGGCGCGCGACTTCGGTCTTGCCGACGCCGGTCGGACCGCTGAACAGGAACGAGCCGATGGGCTTGTCCGGATCGCGCAGACCCGCACGGCTGAGCTTCATAGCGGTGGACAGGCGGGTAATCGCCTCGTCCTGACCGAAGACGACGTGCTTCAGGTCGCGCGACAGGTTCTCGAGCGCCTTCTTGTCGTCCTTCGACACGGACTTCGGCGGAATGCGAGCCATCGTCGCGATCACGGCCTCGATTTCCCTGGCGGTGATCTTCTTCTTGCGGCGGCTGGGCGGGACCAGCATCTGCATCGCGCCGACCTCGTCGATCACGTCGATCGCCTTGTCGGGCAGTTTGCGATCGTTGATGTAGCGCGCCGACAGTTCGACCGCGGTCTTAAGCGCATCGGGCGTATACTTGACGTTGTGATGCTCTTCGAATGCGCTGCGCAGGCCCTTCAAAATCTTCACCGTGTCCTCGATCGTCGGTTCGTTGACGTCGATCTTCTGGAAGCGGCGCAGCAACGCACGATCCTTTTCGAAGTGGTTGCGGAATTCCTTGTAGGTGGTCGAGCCGATGCAGCGGATCGCGCCGCTGGACAGGGCAGGCTTCAGCAGGTTCGAGGCGTCCATCGCCCCGCCGCTGGTGGCGCCGGCGCCGATCACGGTGTGAATTTCGTCGATGAAGAGGATTGCGTGCGGCATGCCTTCGAGTTCGGAGACGACCTGCTTCAGCCGCTCCTCGAAATCGCCGCGGTAACGCGTGCCGGCGAGCAGCGCGCCCATGTCGAGCGAGTAAATCACCGCTTCGGCGAGCACGTCGGGCACGTCGCCTTCGACGATCTTGCGCGCAAGCCCTTCGGCAATCGCGGTCTTCCCGACGCCGGGGTCGCCGACATAAAGCGGGTTGTTCTTGGAACGGCGGCACAGGATCTGGACCGTCCGATCGACCTCGGGCCCGCGGCCGATCAGCGGATCGATCCGCCCGTCATCGGCCTTCTTGTTGAGATTGACGGTGAACTGGTCGAGCGCGGTTTCCTTCTTGTTGCCGCCTTCCTTGGTGTTTTCGCTTTCCGCTGCCGCTTCCTCGCCGCTCTGGGGGCTCTTCGATTCGAGCTGGCGTCCGCCCTTGCCGATGCCGTGGCTTATATAGCTCACCGCATCGAGCCGGCTCATGTCCTGCTGCTGGAGGAAATAGACCGCATAGCTGTCGCGTTCGGAGAACAGCGCGACCAATACGTTGGCGCCCGTCACCGTGTCCTTGCCCGAGGATTGTACATGCAGGATCGCGCGCTGAATCACCCTCTGGAAGCCGGCGGTCGGTTGCGGATCGGCGTCTTCGTCGGTCTTTAGGCTCTGATATTCTTGGTCGAGATATTGTTTCACCACTTCGCCCAACTCGGCGAGGTCGACCCCGCACGCGGCCATCACCTGTGCGCCGTCCTCGTCGTCGACAAGGGCAAGCAAAAGGTGTTCGAGCGTCGCATATTCGTGACGCCGCTCGGACGCGGCGCCGAGGGCATTGTGCAGGGTGCGTTCTAGGTTCTGCGCGAAACTGGGCATGGAAGGAGCCTGTTCTGGAAGGTGGTAGAGAAGGTATGACGACTATATGGGAAGCGCCCCGCATTTTGCGAATCCGCCGTGCCGGGCGCGGAACATCTCAAGAGGACGAACCCTTGAACAGGGCGTCGGCCGCGGCCCGGTGCTTGTTCGATGCATCGCTATGGGCCCGAACCCGCGCGATTTCCGCCTCGAGCAGCGCGATCCGCGCGGCGAGCTCGTCCTGCGAGTAAGGCGCGAGGTCCTCGCCCGCGAGACGCTCGGCGGCGTCCTTTTTCGAAATGGGCCGATCGTCTTGGTCCATTATGGGCAATGTCGGCGTTCGCTATCTTGCTGTCAATGAGCGGGATGGTTAATTGCCGGGCTGACGCGAGGGGCGCGAGCGTGAGGGGCTATCCATGAGCGAGGCAATGGCGGGCGATACTCCGCAGCTGATGCAGGCGATCACCTTCGATGCGCCCGGCGGGCCCGACGTGCTGCGGCTGGAGGAGATCGAGACGCCGCGCCCCGGCCGTGGCGAAGTGCTCCTGAAATGCGCCTATGCCGGGGTCAATCGCCCCGATTGCCTGCAGCGCGCCGGCGCCTATCCTCCGCCGCCCGGCGCCTCGCCGCTATTGGGGCTGGAGGCTGCGGGAGAGGTGGTCGCGGCGGGCGAGGGTAGCCCAAGCGAAATGATCGGCCAGCGGGTCGCCGCGCTCACGCCGGGCGGCGCCTATGCCCGATATTGCGCGGTGCGCTGGGACCATTGCCTGAGCGTGCCGGACGATATGGACTTGAAACAGGCCGCGGCGCTTCCCGAAACGCTCTTCACCGTCTGGCACAACGTCTTCGAGCGCGGCTGCGCGCGCGACGGCGAGACGCTGCTGGTCCATGGCGGCACGAGCGGGATCGGGACGATGGCGATCATGCTTGCGCGCGCTTTCGACCTGGAGGTCATCACCACCTGTGGCAGCGAGGAGAAATGCGAAGCGGCGCGGACTGTCGGCGCGAACCTCGCGATCAATTACCGCGAGGCGGATTTCGTCGAGGCCGTTGCCGAACATACCGGCGGCAAGGGCGTCAACATTGTGCTCGACATGGTTTCGGGCGACTATGTCCCGCGCAATCTCAAATGCCTCGCCGAAGACGGGCGCCACGTGACCATCGCGGCGCTGGGCGGACCAAAGGCCGAGCTGTTCATGCCGATGGTCATGATGCGCCGGCTGACACTCACCGGCTCGACCCTGCGCCCGCGTTCGGATGCGTTCAAGGCGGCGCTGGCGGACGAGATCGCAGCCAACGCTTGGCCGCTTTTCACCGATGGCGAGCTCGCGCCAATGCTGGACCAGACGTTCCCGCTGGCCGAGGCGGCCGCTGCGCATGCCCGGATGGAGGCGGGCGAGCATATCGGCAAGATCGTACTGGAGGTCGGGGATGACTGAGACCTACACGCTTCACGAGGATCCGCGCAGCGGCAATTGCTACAAGATCAAGCTGACCGCCGCGCTGCTCGATCTGCCGCTCGATACGCGGCAATACGACATCATGAAGGGCGAGACGCGCACGCCCGAATTCCTCGCAACCGTCAATCCCAATGGCCGCATCCCAGTGCTCCAGATCGAGGCAGACGCAGAGAGCCATTTCCTGCCTGAAAGCAATGCCGCCTGCTGGTATCTCGCCAGCGGATCGCGCCTGATCCCCGATCACCGCTATGCCCAGGCCGACATGCTGCGCTGGATGTTCTTCGAGCAGTACAATCACGAACCCAACATCGCGACCTTGCGCTTCTGGTTCGAATTCGTGGGCAAGGAGAAACTGTCCGACCAGCAGCGCGCGCAGATCATGCCGAAGAAGATCGCGGGCTGCGACGCGCTTCGCGTGATGGACGGCCAGCTGGAGAACAGCGATTTCCTATGCGGCGAAGCGGTGACGCTCGCCGACATTGCGCTCTTCGCATACACTCATGTGGCCGCGGATGGCGGGTTCGATCTTGGCGACTTTCCGCATGTCCAGGGCTGGATCGAGCGGGTTTGCAACCTTTCCGGCTTCGTCGCGATGGAGTGATGGGCGACCGCTTCCGGAACTGTGGATTTACGCAAAACCGTCACCATGCTGTGAATCGCCTGTAACAATTGCCTGCCATGGCTGCCCCCGCGAGAGACGAAGCCCGCGAGGTGCAGCCATGACCGACTTCATGTTGTCCGACCTTCCGAAGGACGCATCACGGGTCGCCAATTTTCCCGTCGCGGAGCCGAGGACGCCCGAACCGCGTTTCGAGCGGACCCGCTATCGCACGATCTGGATCAGCGACGTTCACCTCGGCACCAGGGGTTGCAACGCCGATCTGCTGATCGACTTTCTCGATCGCACCGACAGCGACGTCATGTATCTTGTCGGCGATATCATCGACGGCTGGCGGCTGAAGAAGAAGTTCTACTGGCCCAGCGCGCATAACGACATCGTCTGGCGGCTGCTCAAGCGCGCGCGGCGGGGCACGCGGATCGTCTATATTCCGGGCAATCACGACGAGATGTTCCGCCAGTTCACCGGACTAAACATGGGCGGGATCGAGATCCGCCGCGCCGCCTTTCACGACACCGCCGACGGGCGCCGGCTGATGGTGCTGCACGGCGACGAATTCGATGCCGTCATGCTGTCGCAGCGCTGGCTCGCCTTCGTCGGCGACTGGGCCTATGCGACCGCGATGAAGGCCAACGTGGCCGTCAACGCGGTGCGCCGTGCGCTGGGCCTGCCCTATTGGTCGCTGTCCAAGGCCGCCAAACACAAGGTCAAGAATGCCGCGCAGTTCATCGGCCGCTACGAGGAAGTGGTGGCGCGCGCCGCCGGCGAACGGGGCGTCGACGGCGTCGTGTGCGGCCATATCCACACCGCCGAGATGCGCGATTTCACCTTCGACGGCGAGCGGATCGAATATTGGAACGACGGCGATTGGGTCGAAGGGTGCAACGCGCTGGTCGAACATGAGGACGGGCGCATGGAAATCCTCGACTGGCCCGAAATCGTTGCTGCGCGCGAAGCTGCCGAAGAGGAAGCGCGACTTGCGGCGAACGCAAGCAGAGAGGATAAGGACGGCGAACCCGATCCGCAAACCCGCCCCGACCGCGAAGCGGCGTGACCCCCACCGCCTTCCGCGCCGCCTTCCTCGGGGTCAGACGCAAGGCCGCCATGCCCCGTCCCTCCGGCCCGCCCCAGACCATCGCGATCGTCACCGATGCGTGGCATCCGCAGGTCAACGGCGTGGTGCGCACGCTGGCGACGACTTGCGACATATTGCGCGGCTGGGGGCACGAGGTGCGGGTGATCTCGCCCGCCGACTATCTCTCGGTCCCCGCGCCGACTTACCCTGAAATCCGCCTCGCGATTACGACGCCGGGTGCGGTCGGACGGGCGCTGGGACGGATGCGGGCCGAGGCGGTGCATATCGCCACCGAAGGGCCGCTGGGCTTTGCCGCGCGGCGCTATTGCCTCGGGCGGCGCGTGCCCTTCACCACCGCCTATCACACGCAGTTTCCGGACTATTTCGCCCGCCGCACCGGTCTCAGCCCGCGCTGGTTCTGGAGCTATATCAGCTGGTTTCACCGCCCGGCGCAGCGCGTTATGGTGGCGACCGAAAGCATCAGACGGCAATTGCGCGAAAACGGCCTGACCCGGCTCGCCGCTTGGAGCCGCGGGGTCGATCTCGCCTGTTTTTCGCCCGCAGCCCCGTGCCCGCCCGAATATGCAGGGTTGGAGGGGCCGATCCAGCTTTACGTTGGACGCATCGCGGTCGAGAAGAACATCGAGGTGTTCCTGGACAGCGGATATCCGGGCACCAAGGTCGTGGTCGGCGACGGGCCGGCGCGCGCGCAGCTGGAGCGGCGCTATCCGGACGCGCTGTTCATGGGCAAGCGCAGCGGGACCGAGCTTGCTGGGTTCTATGCTCATACCGACGTCTTCGTCTTCCCCAGCCGCACCGACACGTTCGGCCTCGTCATGATCGAGGCGCTCGCCTGCGGCACGCCGGTCGCCGCCTTCCCCGCGCCGGGACCGCTCGATATTTTGAACGACGAAGTGGGCGCGATGGATGAGACGCTGGATGACGCGATCGCGGCGGCGCTGACCCGTGATCGCGCTGCCTGCGCGCAATATGGCGCGACCTATTCCTGGGAGGCGGCCACGCGGCAGTTCCTGCAGGCGCTCGAAGCGCTCGAGGAAGAGGAAACCGCCCAGCTCGCCGCATCGCTCGCGTAAGGCTCGCCCCGCAAGGTATCTTGCCGCGTGGCCGGCTTTGCCCTATCTGCCATAGTGCAATGGCCGCTCCGCAAGGGGCGGCCCTTTTAATTTCATACGGAGACGAACATGGCCAACGCCAAGGCTGCCAAAGATCAGCCCAAGCCGCTGATGCCGCATGCGACCGCCACCTGGCTGGTCGACCACACCGGCCTCTCCTTCGAACAGATCGCCGAATTCTGCGGGCTTCATCTGCTCGAGGTGCAGGCGATGGCCGACGATCTGGCGGGCAGCAAATATACCGGACGCGATCCGGTGCATGCCGGCGAACTGACGCTGGACGAGATCAAGAAGGGCGAGGAAGACAGCGAGTACGCCCTTAAGATGCACAAGGCGCCGGTCGAGGTGACGCGCACCAAGGGTCCGCGCTACACCCCGGTTTCGAAACGGCAGGACAAGCCGGACGGGATTGCGTGGATCCTGC
Organism: Erythrobacter sp.; assembly: GCF_036351135.1. Classification (GTDB taxonomy): domain Bacteria; phylum Pseudomonadota; class Alphaproteobacteria; order Sphingomonadales; family Sphingomonadaceae; genus Erythrobacter. Next base: position 238,236 of record NZ_JAZBON010000027.1, on the reverse strand, counting down.
GCAATCACCCCGAAGTGTCCGATGCGCAGATCTCGAAGCTGATCGGCACCACTCGCAACACGATCGGCGCGATCCGCGAACGCTCGCACTGGAACATCCAGAACATTCAGCCAAAGGATCCGGTTACGCTCGGCCTGTGTTCGCAGCGCGAGCTCGACGCAGTGGTTGCCAAGGCGGCGAAGCGCGCCGGGACCGACGAGGAAGAGGCCGCGCCGGTCGAGACCGGCGACACCCGCAGCGACAAGGATAAGCTGATCGAGGAATTGCGCGCCGAGCGCGAAGCCAATGCAAAGGCCGCCGCCGAAGCCGCGCAGGAAGCCGAGGCTGAAGCCTGGCTCGCGCAGAAACGCGCCGCCGAGGAAGCCGCCGCCGCCGGGGTCGAACCGCCCGACAGCGTGACGCCGCCCGCCTTCGCCCCCTCGCAGCCGAGCGAGGACGAAGCCGCGAATGTCGAAACGCCCGCCGAGAAGCGCGATGGCGATGGCCCGGACGAAGGCTGACGCGCAGCCACGGGCCCGGCGCGCTTACCGGGAACTTGTGGAGCGGCGTGCCATCGCGCATGCCTGTCTGCCATGAACGCCAGCCTCCCAGCCTACCAGCACCCGACGCCGTGGAGCACCCGGTTCGAGCCGGTGGCGCTCCCCGAGATGCTGCGCCGTACGGCGGCGCACGATCGGTCCGCGCCGTTCCTGCACTTTCTCGGGCGGACCTATTCCTATGGCGAGATCTACGACGAGGCACGCCGTTTCGCCGCCGGGCTGATCGCGCATGGTGTGGGCAAGGGCGATCGGATCGGCCTGTTCCTGCCCAACGTGCCGATCTATGCCTCGGCCTATTACGGCGCGATGATGGCGGGCGCGGTGGTGGTGAATTTCTCGCCGCTCTATTCGGTCGACGAACTCGCCTGGCAGGTCGAGGACAGCGGCACCCGGATGCTGGTGACGCTCGACGTGCCCGAGCTTTACCAGACCGCCGCCAGGGTGCTGGACGGATCGTCGCTCCAAACGCTGGTGGTCGGCTCGCTCGCGCAGATGCTGCCGCGGGTGAAGGGCGCGGCCCTGCGCGTCTTCAAGCGCGATCAGATCGCCGACATTGCCTATGACACCGCGACGCGCCGCTGGGCCGACATGCTGAAGACCTGGCCCGAGGACGAGGCGACGCTGGAGGATGTCGAGGACCTGGCTCTGCTGCAGTATACGGGCGGCACGACCGGGCGGCCCAAGGGCGCCATGCTGGGCCACAGTCAGCTCTCGATCAACGCGCAGCAAGTCGCCGCGATCAATCCGTTCGACAATCCGCGCGAGGAAGTGATGATGGGGGCGCTCCCCTTCTTCCACGTCTTCGCTAACACCGCGCTGCTCAACCATGCCGTCGCCGCTGGCGCCTCGATCGCGATGGTCCCCCGGTTCGAGGCGAAGCAGGTGCTCGAGACGATCGAGAAATACCGCGTCACCGGCTTTCCCGGCGTGCCGACCATGTTCCAGGCGCTGCTCGACCATCCGCGGCTCGCGAAAACCGATCTGTCCTCGCTCAAGGTCTGCATTTCGGGCGGCGCGCCCATGCCCGCGGGTGTGCATGACCGGTTCGAGGAAGGGACCGGCGTGCGCGTGGTCGAAGGTTATGGCCTGACCGAAAGCGCGGGCGTCGTCTCCGCCAACCCCTACGAAGGCGAACGGCGCAAGGGCACGATCGGACAGGTGGTTGCAGGCACCGAAGTGGTGCTTCTCGACAAGGAAGACCCGGCGAAGCTGGCGCCCGAGGGCGAGCCGGGCGAACTGGCGGTTCACGGGCCGCAGGTGATGCGCGGCTATTGGAACCGTCCCGAAACCGATGCCGATGTGTTCGTCGAGCGCGACGGCAAACGGTATCTGCGCACAGGCGATGTCGCCACGCTCAACGGGCGGGCGCGGGAGGGCGGCTTCCTAGAGATCGTCGACCGGATCAAGGACATGATCGCGGTCGGCGGGTTCAAGGTGTTTCCGAGCGTGGTCGAGGACGAAATCCTCAAGCACGAGGCGATTAAGGAAGCGCTCGTGATCGGGGTGCCCGACGATTACAAGGGCGAGGTTCCGCGCGCCTATGTCACGCTGAACGATCCGGACGCGGATATCGGCGCGGATGCGCTCAAAGGCTGGCTGAACGACCGGATCGGCAAGCACGAACGGGTCGACCGCATCGTCATCCGCGAGGAACTGCCGCGCACCATCATCGGCAAGCTCGATCGCAAGGCCCTGCGCGCCGAAGTGCTTTAGCGCATCCGCGTCGGACTGTAGGCTATACAAGAAAACGCCGCGCGACAGGTGGGCCGCGCGGCGTTTCCTAGGGAGCCAAACCTTCTCAGGTGGCTATCTGCAATTGCGGATCCTTGGACTGTTTGTCACCCGAAACGTCCTTCGGCTTGGCCGCGGGAATGGCGGGTGCCGCCTTCTGACGGTTGGCATTCGGGGCGAACCGGCCATCGACCTGCGCGCCCTGTTCGATCGTCAGCGCGTCGTAATGGACGTCGCCCTCGATCCGCGCGGTCTTGAGGATGACCAGTTCCTTCGCAGTGATCGAACCGGTGACCTTCCCGGACATGCGCGCGCTGTCGGCGGTGACCCCGCCATTGATCGAGCTGCCTTCGCCCTGGACGAGACTGGCGCATTTGATGTCGCCTTCGATCTTGCCGTCGACATGGAGATCGACCGACGCGCTGACATCGCCCTTGATGTTCACATCGGATCCGATCACCGAAAAGGTGGAGTTGCTGGCCATATTGTCGTCCTTGCCTTGGAGCTTTTGGGTGGGAGCGGGGGGCGGGGTGAGCGGCGCGTCGCCGCGCTCAGTTTCCGCGGGCTTCTTTGAGAACATCGGGGGCACTCTCCAGGAAGGGCCGCGGATTGACCGCGCGGCCGTTGACACGAACTTCAAAGTGCAGATGGGGACCCGTAGAACGTCCGGTGCTGCCCAGACCACCCAGCACCTCTCCTGCCGCGATGGACTGGCCCGCCTTTACGTCGATCCGAGACAGGTGGGCGTAGCGGGTCGTCATTCCGTTGCCATGCGCGATCTCGACCACATTGCCATAGCCGCCGCGGCGGCCGGCGAAGCTGATCTCGCCCCTGGCCGCGGCATAGATCGGCGATCCGCGCGCGCCCTTGAAATCAATGCCGTTATGCATCGCGCTCTTGCCGTTGAAGGGATCGCGGCGAAAGCCGAAGCGCGAGGTGATGCGTTTGTCGGCCGCGGGCACGACCTGCGGCACGCCGTCGAGGGCGGCTTCGAGGGCGGACATGCGCGCCAGGCTCAGTCCCAGCCGTTCGAAGCGCGGATCGAGCGAACCGTCGCTCGAAGTCGCGAGCAGCTTGAGCGGACCACCCATCGCCGCATCGGCTTCACCCCGTGTGATGCGAGCCATCGCGCCCGGATCGAGGTTCAATTTGCGCAGCGCCTGTTCGGCCCGGCGCGAACGCCAATCGGCAAAGCGCGTGAGGTTTTCGACGAAGGCAAGCTGGCGCGCTTCGATCTCGGCGAGGCCGAGCGCCTGCGGCAGGACCGCACCGACCTGCTCGACGGTCTTGGCAGTCTCGGCGCTCGAATCGGTGACGTTGGTGTCGACCGTCTGGATGTCGTCGGGCAGCATTTCGACCATCGTGTCGAGCACTTCCTGCCGCGTCGTCAGGTCTTCGACCACCTTGTCGATATCGCCGCCATAGGCGTCCAGACGCTGGCGTGCGCTCGCGACTTCGGCCTTTTCGTCCTGGAACGAGGCGAGGCTCGCTTCGGCGGAATATTTGTTCCACGCCATGACGCCAAGCGATACCGCCCAGCCGATCGCCAGCGCGAGCACCGCCGCGGCGGCGCCTATCTGCAATCGCGACGAGAGTTTGATGAAACGCACCTGACCCTGCGATCGCATGAAGAATTCGCGATCCGGAAACCACGTGCCGATTTTTTCGACGAACGAGTGCTTGCTATCTGTTTGCAACAAAACGGCCCCGACCCATTTGTTTTTTCGATCCGTGAGGCTTGCTATCAATCAGGTGTTAACGCTTTCAAACCGCGGTTCCCGCCAAAAAGGTGAGTTGAAGCACTCTTGCGGCGAAGCGTTATATCCGCTGCAAAAAGAGCAAGCTGGCGCGTCCTTACAAATGCTGCGGATCGTGGGGAGAGGCGATTCGGCTAGGCAAGATCGCGCCTGACAGCAGCTGCGCCGCTTGCTATCGCCGAGGGCAAGATGACGATGATCGATACCCCGACGAAGCGCACCGCGAGCGAGGAGCCTGCGACACTGGTAAGGCGCCTCGCGATGGACGGGCGGGCGGCGCAGCGCGCGCTCGCAGCGATGGACAGCGCAGCGCGCGGCACGGCGCTGCATCATGCCGCTGCGCGGCTGCGCGGCGATGCCGAGAGCGTGCTGGCGGCCAATTCCCTGGATCTTGAGGCGGGCAGGACGAACGGATTGTCCGACGCCATGCTCGATCGCCTCGCGCTCGATCCCGAGCGGCTCGAAGGGGTGGCGAACGCGCTCGACAGGGTCGCCGACCTGCCCGATCCGGTGGGCGAGATCATCGACGAGACGACCCGGCCCAACGGGCTTGCGCTGTCGCAGGTGCGGGTGCCGATCGGGTTGATCGGGATCGTTTATGAAAGCCGCCCCAACGTCACCGCCGACGCCGCGGCTTTGTGCGTGCGGGCCGGTAATGCCGTACTGCTGCGCGGCGGCAGCGAAGCGGTCCATTCCAATCGCGCGATCCATGCCAGTCTCGTCGCGGGGCTGTCCGAAGGCGGGGTGCCCGAAGCCGCGGTGCAACTGCTCCCGACGCAGGACCGCGCGGCGGTCGGCGCCATGCTGAAGGCGGCGGGGCTGATCGACATGATCGTGCCGCGCGGGGGCCGGGGGCTGGTGGAACGGGTGCAGGCCGATGCCCGCGTCCCCGTTCTCGCCCATCTCGATGGAGTGTGCCACACCTATGTCCACCACGCGGCGGACCCCGCCATGGCGCGCAAGCTGGTGCTGAACGCCAAATTGCGACGCACCGGCATTTGCGGGGCGATGGAAACGCTGCTGATCGACACGCGCTTCCCCGAGGCGGGCGGGCTCGTCGCCGCCTTGCTGGACGAAGGCTGCGCGGTGCGCGGCGATCCGCGGGTCCAGTCGCTCGATCCGCGCGTCAGCGCGGCCGGCGATGCGGACTGGGGCACCGAATACCTCGACGCCATCGTCTCCGCCGCGATGGTCGACGGTCTGGACGAAGCGCTTGCCCATATTGCGCGCCATTCCTCGGCCCATACCGACGTCATCGTCACCGCCCACGAAGCCGCCGCCGAGCGTTTCCTCGCCGAGGTCGACAGCGCCATCGTCATGCACAACGCTTCCTCGCAATTTGCCGATGGCGGCGAGTTCGGCCTGGGCGCGGAGATCGGCATCGCGACCGGGCGCCTGCATGCGCGGGGGCCCGTCGCGCTCAAGGGGCTGACCACATATAAATGGCTGGTGCGCGGCACGGGCCAGGCGCGTCCCTGAACGCATGCGCACCGGGCTTCTGGGGGGCAGTTTCAATCCGGCGCATGGGGGGCACAGGCGCATCACCCTGTTCGCGCTTGCGGCGCTGGGGCTGGACGAGGTCTGGTGGCTGATTTCGCCCGGCAACCCCTTGAAGCCCAAGGCCGGAATGGCTCCGCTCAGCGTGCGTCTGCGTTCGGCACAGGAACAGGCCCGGCGCGCCCGGATCGTCCCTACCACGATCGAGCGTGAGCTCGGCACGCGCTACACGCGCGATACCCTCCGCGCGCTCCAGCGCCGCTATCCGTCGCGCCAATTCGTCTGGCTGATGGGCTCGGACAATCTGGCGCAGTTCCACCTGTGGAAAGGCTGGCGCGACATCGCGCGCTGCGTTCCGATTGCAGTGATTGCCAGACCCGGCTATGATCGAGCAGCCATGACCAGCCCCGCCATGGCCTGGCTCGGGCGCCATAGGGTGTCCGCCGCCAGCTTTCGCACAACGGGGCGATGGAGCGCGCCGGCACTGGTGTTATTGCGTTTCGATCCTGACCCGCGTTCGGCCACGGCGATCCGCCGCCGGGATGCCGACTGGGCGGAGCGATATCGCCGCGGCGAAAGCGGCGCCGTATTGCGCGATCCTCTCACCGGCACAATCGTTACCAGCACAATCGTCGAAAACGCCATCGAAGAGGCGAGCGATTGAGTTCGCCTCCACGGCCTCTCGCTCTGTGGCCCCTTGCGAAATTACGGGTCCGCACCCATTTTTCCTTCGCAATCAGGAGACTACCAGAAGCCTATGACACAGGCACAAACCGCCATCGCCGGCGCGCAGACGCCGGCTTCCGTGAACGGATCGATCGACCGGCGCGCTGCCATGCCGCATGACGAAGGCGTTGATGCGCTGCACGATCTCGTCATGCAGCAGCTGGACGACGATCAGGCGCAGGACATCGTCTCGATTCCGCTCGCGGGCAAGAGTTCGGTCGCCGATCACATGGTGATCGCCAGCGGCCGCTCCACCCGCCAGGTCGCCGCGATGGCTCAAAAGCTGGCGGAGCGCGTCAAGCAGGCAGGCTTTGGCCCCGCCCGGATCGAGGGGCTGCCGCAGGCCGACTGGGTGCTGATCGATGCCGGCGACGTCGTCGTCCACCTGTTCCGTCCCGAAGTGCGCAGCTTCTACAACCTCGAACGCATGTGGTCGTTCGAGGGCGGAGAAGCGGCGGCCGGCAGGGCGTAGCACACACCGATCGGCTTGCGCAGCGAGCCGCAGGACGGCACCGTGAGACACGGTAATCGTAACGAGCTTCGGTTCCGGCAGGAACCGCAAGGGCGACTGCCCGCCGGCCCGTAGGCCGCCCCCTCGGAGGCATCTCGGAGGCATCGGCGAAGCCGATTGGCCGTGAGAGCAAAGGACCTCTACCATCCTTCTCCACGTCATCGCCCGCGGGAAAATCGGCCGTTCGCCCGAGGCGGAATTGGTGGCGCGCTATGAAAAGCGGCTGACCTGGGCCGTGCGCCTGACTGAGCTGCCGGAAAAGGGCGGCAAGGTGCCCGAGCCGCAGACCCCATTCAAAACGGTGCTGCTGGACGAGCGCGGCACCGCGATGTCGTCCGAAACATTCGCCGAAACGCTCGAGAACTGGCGCGACGGCGGCGTGCGCGAGGCGCGCTTCGTCCTCGGCGCGGCGGATGGGCATAGCGCCGAGGCCCGGCGCAAGGCCGACGTCCTGCTGGCCTTCGGCCCCGCGACCTGGCCGCATCTCTTGGCGCGCGCGATGCTGATGGAGCAGCTTTACCGGGCGACGAGTATCCTTGCGGGCCATCCCTATCATCGGGCAGGGTAGCCCCCGCCATGCGCCGCTTCCTCCTCGCCTTTCTCGCCGCCGGTGCCGGCATTGGCGGCGCGCTGATTGCCGGCTCGAGCTCGCAGGCGCAGCGCAGCCTCGATCTGCTGGCCCCCGCCGAAGCGCAGGCGCAATTGATCCGCGCGACCCGCGAGGCGCAGCAGGCCGAGGCCCGCGCCGCGCGCTTTGCCGGCGAGGCCGATGACGCGGTGCTCGCCGCCGACAGGGCCGCGCGCGAAGCCGCCGCCATCGCCGCGCAGGTCCAGGCCGAGGAGGCCGCAATCGCCGCCGCCAGCGCGCGCCTCTCGCTCGCCCGCGCGGATCGGCGCGCGCTCGCCCGCAGGCTTGCCCAACGTCAGGAGCCATTGGTGCGGCTGACCGGCGCGCTGCAAACGGCCGCGCGCCGCCCGCTCGCGCTCTCCGCGTTGCAGCCCGGTTCGCTCGAAGATCTCGTCCATGTCCGCGCGGTTCTGAGCACGGCGGTGCCCGAGATCCGGCGCCGCACCGCCACCTTGCGCTCCGAGCTCGCCTTGCAGAAACGCTATGAGCGACAGGCGGCGCGCGCGCTGACGCAATTGCGGGCCGCCGAACAGCAGCTCGAAACCCGCCGCAGCGAACTGGCCGCGCTCGAAGCGCGCCAGCGCCTGGCCTCGCGCGAGGCGCGGCTGGTGGCCTCGCGCGAAGGCGAACGCGCGCTGGCGCTCGCGGAGGAAGCGCGCGATCTCGATGGATTGATAGGACGGATCGACGAAGCCGCCAGCCTGCGCCGCGAGCTCGCCGCGCTTCCCGGCCCCGTCCTGCGCCCGCGCAATCTGGCCTCCGGGGCCGACGCGGCGCCCGGCGCCGTCGCCACCCCGGATCCGCCGCGCCCGGCCGATACCCGTCGCCCGGCCTTCCAGTTGCCGGTGCAGGGACGCACGATCGCGGGCTTCGGCGAAATGCGCGAGAGCGGCCTTCGCGCCAGCGGGTTGTCGCTCGCGCCGGCGCCGGGCGCGCAGATCGTCGCGCCGGGAGCCGGGCGGATCGCCTTTGCCGGCCCGTATCGCGGCTATGGACGGATCGTCATCATCGAACATGACGGCGGCTGGACCAGCCTGGTGACCGGGCTTGCCCGGACCGAGATCGCGGTCGGCCAGCAGGTCATCCGCGGCGCGCCGCTCGGCATTGCGGGGGCGGGGAGCGAGCCCGTCACCCTGGAGATCAGGCGCGCGGGCAAACCGGTCAATCCGCTCGGCGTTCTGGGCTGAACGCGCAAGATGCCGCCCGCGTCCTTCCGGCGCCGCTTCGCGTATCTTCAAGTGTCCCGCGATGAGCCGCGAAGTCGTCCGTCGGGCTCTCATCTGGCGTTAAGGGCGCAAAGCCTATACAACGCTATCAAGCGTAAAGGAGCTTTCTCGCCCTCATGAAACCAGCCGCCTTTCTGCGCGCCGCCGCGCTCGTTACCGCCGCCGCGCTCATTCCTGCGACCACCGCGACCATGGCGCAGGTCGATGGCCGCGCCGGACCCGAAATCGCGAAGATCTTCGCGATCATGCAGCGCGTCCAGGCCAATTATGTCGAGCCGGTCGAGGACGAGGTGCTGATCCGCGGCGCGATCGACGGGATGCTGGCGGCGCTCGATCCGCACAGCGCCTATCTCGACGGGAGCGACCTCGAACGGCTCAACACTTTGATCGACGGGAATTATTCGGGATTGGGCCTGTCGGTCATCATGGAGGACGGCGCGGTCAAGGTGATCTCGCCGTTCAAGGGCAGCCCGGCGGATCAGGCGGGCATAAAGGCGGGCGATTTCATCACCCATCTGAACGGCGATCTCATCTATGGCGGCGACCTCGACGATGCGGTCGCGCGCATGCGCGGCAAGGCCGGCACGGCGATCAATCTCACCATCTTCCGCCCCGGCCGCGACCAGCCTTTCGACGTCGACGTCACCCGCGGCGTGATCGAACTCGAACCGGTCACCTACGAATTGCAGGACGGCAATATCGGGCTCATCTCGGTCAACGAATTCAGCGCCGATGTCGGGCGCGACGTGTACGATGCCTGGGCCGCCCTGCAGACCGAGGCGGCGGGACGGATGAGCGGGCTGGTGCTCGATCTGCGCTCCAATCCGGGCGGCAGCCTCGACGAGGCCGTGGCGCTGACCGACCTGTTCCTCGAGCGCGGCCAGATCGTCTCGCAGCGCGGCCGTTCCTGGGGTGAAACCTTCGAATTCGAAGCCGATGACATGGACTATTACGTCCGCCGTCGCCTCTCGCGCAGCCAGGCGCAGATCTTCATGGGCCAGATTGCGCGCGACGTCCCGATGATCGTGCTGATCGATGCCGGCTCGGCTTCGGCCTCCGAAATTGTGGCCGGCGCGCTTCAGGATCATGGCCGCGCGCTCGTCATGGGTCAGCGCAGTTTCGGCAAGGGTTCGGTCCAGTCGCTGCTGCCGCTGGGATCGGATTCGGCCCTCAAGCTCACCACCGCGCGCTATTACACGCCGGGCGGCAAGTCGGTGCAGGAGGGCGGGATCGCGCCCGACATCAAGGTGCCGCAGCTCTCCGATCCCGACCACGCGCTGCGCGAACGCTATCAGACGCGCGAATCGGACCTGCGCGGTCATCTCATCAACGAGCTCGGCATCGCCGACGAGGAGATGGAGGAGGATGCGGTCGCCGATCCGCGCTTCCAGCTGACTTCCGAAGAGCTCGAAGAGCAGGGGATCGAGGATTTCCAGCTGCATTACGCGCTCGAAACCCTGCGCCGGACGACGGCGAGCTCGGTCGCGCTCAATTCGCGCCGCTGATCGGCGCCGCCACCGCTGCTGAAGGTTCCGCATGACCGGGCTCGACCAGGCACGCCTCCTCGCTCTCGCCATTCCTGCGGCGCTGCTGGGCGGCGCCTACATCTCGCAATACGGTTTCGGTCTGTATCCGTGCGAGATGTGCTGGTGGCAGCGCTACCCGCATTTCGCCGCTCTGGGTGCAGCGGGCGCAGCCTACGTGGTGCAGCCAGCGCGCGTCTGGGCCGCGCTCGCCGGACTTGCGATTATCACCTCCGGCCTGATCGGCGGCTTTCACGCCGGGATCGAATATGGCTGGTGGGAGGGGATAACCGGATGCAGCTCGCTGCCGAGCTCGATCGACGTCATGGATGTCAGCGCCGCCCCGTTGGTGCGTTGCGACATCGCCCCGTGGGAGCTCTTCGGCATCTCGCTCGCGGGGTGGAACTTCCTGATTTCTTTGCTCGGCGGCGGAGCCATTCTGGCGCTTGCCGCGTATAGGAAGTAGCACTTCCCGCCCCTTTCCCATTGAGACCGACGAGCGACAACAGATGAACCGCGACGAACTGCACCGCATGATCCGGGTCGACCAGGCTGGCGAATTCGGCGCCACCCGTATTTACGAAGGCCAGCTTGCCGTGATGGGCGATCGCGGGCCGCATTCGGCCGAGATTCGCCATATGGCCGAGCAGGAGAAGGGCCACCGCGCCCGTTTCGACGCCATGCTGGCCGAGCGTGGGGTGCGGCCCACCGCCCTGCATTCCTTCTGGTCGGCCGCCGGCTACGCGCTGGGTGCGGGAACGGCGCTGCTCGGGCCGGAGGCGGCGATGGCCTGCACCGCGGCGGTCGAAGAAGAGATCGACAAGCATTATTCCGAGCAGCTCGACCGGCTCGAAGACACCGGCGCCGACCCCGAACTGGCCGAAATGATCGAGGAATTCCGCGAGGACGAGCGTGCGCATCGCGACAGCGCTCTGGCGCATGGGGCTGAAAATGCGCCCGCCTATCCGCTGCTCGCGGGCGCGATCCGGCTGGGTTGCCGGCTCGCGATCAAGGTCAGCGAGCGGGTGTGATCCGGCCCGGCTTGGCCTGCTGCGCGGCGCATCCCGGCGCGTACGGCTTCAGAACCCGTTCAGTCGCTGCTACACAGATGCTATACGACGCTTCCCCGATTGCGAGACCAACCATGAACGATTCCGCTGCCCGCCGCCTTTCTTTCGGCATGCTTGCCGCGACCGGGCTCGCCTCCGCGGCCATGATCGCCGCCTCCCCCGCCGCCGCGCAGGACCAGGCCGGGGACCGCGTCAACATGGTCATCGCCTATAGCGAGGACGATTGCCCCGAACCCACCGTTGAGGGCGAGCTGGTCGTGTGCCAGATTATCGTCGAGGCCGAGCGCTATCGCATCCCCTCCAATTTGCGCACCAGCGATTCGCCGGAAAACATCTCACTCAATGAACGCTTCGAGAAGATCCGCTATATCGGCGAATTCGGCACCATGTCCTGCGATCCGGCAGGCGCGGGCGGCTTTACCGGCTGCACGCAGCAGCTGATTAACGCCGCCTATGCCGATCGCGCCGCGAGCGAGAATGTCCGCTTTAGCCAGCTAATCGAACAGGCACGGCAGGACCGGCTCTCGACGATCGACAGCGACGCCGCCGCCGAGCAGGAGCGCGTCGAGGCGATCGAGCGCGAATATCTCCAGCGGCTCGAGCGCGAGCGCGACGGACCGGTTGCGGGCGAGGTCGATCCCACGCTGACCCCGCCGCCGATCGACACGGCCGAGCGGGCGATCCCCGCCGAGCCGAGCAAGCCGGGACCTTTCGACGACGGTGACGAAGAGCCGATGCCGCTCAGCGCCGCCCCGGTCGGCGACACCGCGCGCGACGACGACTGACGCCCTGGGCGGCGTCGCTTACCGGCCCCGCTCACACCTCGTAATAATCGCGATACCAGGCGACGAAGCGCTCGACGCCCTCGCGAATGCCGGTTTCCGGCGCGTAGCCGGTCAGCTCGCGTAGCAGCGTCGTGTCGGCCCAGGTCGCCGGCACGTCTCCCGGCTGCATCTCCATGAGGTTCCTGACTGCCTCACGCCCGCAGGCTTCCTCAATCGCGGCGACGAAATCGCCGAGGGCCACAGGCTCGCCATTGCCGATATTGACCACACGGAAAGGCGCGGCCGGCGAAAGGCTGTCCCATTCGGGAATGTCCGCGGGGTTCGCGGGCCGCTGAGGCACGGCGTCGATCAGCAGGCGGATCACCCGCACCAGATCGCCGACATAGGTGAAGTCGCGGCGCATCTTTCCGTGATTGTAGATATCGATAGGAGTGCCCTCGAGAATCCCGCGGGTGAACTTGAACAGCGCCATGTCGGGCCGCCCCCACGGTCCGTAGACGGTGAAGAAGCGAAACATCGTCGTCGGCAGGTTCCACAGATGGGCATAGGAATGCGCCATCGCCTCGTTCGCCTTCTTGCTCGCGGCATAGAGCGTGAGCGGGGTGTCGGCTGTCTGATGCTCGGTGAAGGGCATCGCGGTGTTCGCGCCGTAGACCGAGCTGGTCGAGGCCATCAGCAGGTGATCGACGCCGAGCTCGCGCGCACATTCCATGAGGTTGAAGGTGCCGACGAGGTTCGCCTCGACATAGGCGCGCGGGTTTTCGAGGCTGTAGCGCACCCCGGCCTGCGCGGCGAGATGAACGATCGCGTCGGGCCGGACCTCGAGCGCAAAATCGCGTAATGCATCGGCATCTTCGAGCATGCCGATACGGGCCGAGAACTGCGCATGTTCGCCGAGCATCTCATGGCGCTTTTCCTTGAGCGCGACGTCGTAATAGTCGGTGAGCCCGTCATAACCGGCGACCCGGAAGCCTTCGCCCAGCAGCGTGTCGGCGAGGTGATAGCCGATAAAACCCGCCGAACCCGTGATCAGAACCGTTCGCATTGCATTGCCCCCCCTTTTGGCCTGTCCGCCCTCCGTCCTACCCGAATGTGCTCTCCCCGTAGATACTCAGCCCGCCGGCAGCCGTCTTCAGACCAGCGAAATGTCGGGCGCGTCTTCCTGTTTCATGCCGACCAGGTGATAGCCGGCATCGACGTGGTGCACTTCGCCGGTCACGCCCGAGGAGAGGTCGGAGAGGAGGTAAAGCCCCGCCCCGCCGACATCGTCCAGCGTGATGTTGCGCCGCAGCGGCGAGTTCAGCTCGTTCCATTTGAGGATATAGCGAAAGTCGCCGATCCCGCTCGCCGCGAGGGTCTTGACCGGGCCGGCGCTCAGCGCGTTGACGCGGATATTGTCGGGGCCGAGATCGTTGGCGAGGTAGCGCACGCTCGCCTCGAGCGCTGCTTTGGCGACGCCCATCACGTTGTAGTGCGGCATGACCTTTTCCGCACCGTAATAGGTCAGCGTCAGGATGCTCCCGCCCCCACTGGTGCCCCCGCTGCCATCTTCGCCTTTGGGCGGCATCATCGCGGCCGCGCGCCGGGTTACCGCAACCAGCGAATAGGCCGAGATGTTCATCGTCTTCAGAAAATTGTCGAGGCTGGTGTCGAGATACTTCCCGCGCAGCTCGCGCTTGTCGGAAAAGCCGATCGCGTGGAGCACGAAATCGAGCGTCTCCCAGCGCTGTTTCAGCGTATCGAAACCGGCATCGAGCGAGGCTTCGTCGCCGACGTCGCATTCGAAGGTGACATCGCTGCCCAGCTGCTCGGCGAGCGGCTTGACCCGCTTGGCCAGCGCCTCGCCCTGGTAGGAAAAGGCGAGCTTGGCGCCCTGCTGGGAGAGCTGCTTCGCAATGCCCCAGGCGAGCGACTTTTCGTTGGCAAGCCCCATGATCAGCCCGCGCTTGCCCTGCATCAATCCGCTCATGGCGTCTCCTCCCTCGCATCGGCTGAATTCGGTCCCGATTCCGGCCCCGCTGCCGGTGCGCCGATCTGCGCACCTGCTGTCGGACCTCCCACGCCCACCATGGCCGGATCCTCCGCGCCTTCCGCCTCGGGTTCGGCGAGTGCGGCATTCAGCTCCGCCCCGATAACGAGGCCGAGCCCAACGAGCCAGAAAAAGAACAGCGCGACGATGATCCCCGCCATCGAGCCGTAGGTGAGATCGTAGGTGAAGAAGCCGCGCAGGATCGGCGGCATGGCCGCGGTCACGCCGAGCCACCACAGGGCGGTGAACAGCGCGCCCGGCCATTTGGGATAGACCCCGCGCCGATATTCGCTCGGCGTCAGGGTGTAGAACAGCAGGTAGAGCGACAGGCCCAGGCCCATTGCGGGCACGATGCGGGTAAGGCGCAGAATGTCGATCGCGCCGGACAGCTGTGGCAGGATCGCCAGAATCACCTGCTGCGCGGCGCCGATCAGTACGGTGGCGAACAGCGAAACCATCAGCAGGATCACCGCCCCGAGAATGAGCCCGCCGGAAAGCAGGCGGTATTTCCAGAAGGCGAGCCGCGCCTCGGTGCCATAGGCGCGGCGCAATATGTCGCGGATGGTCTCGACCAAGCTGGAGACGGTCCACAGCGCGACCGCCGCACCGAACCACAACAGCCAGCCATCGCGCGCATAAATGATCTCTTCCGCCACCGGTCCGATCGAGCGGCTCACGGTCGAGGGCATCGCGATCAGCACCGTAGTGATCAGTTCGACCGCCCGGTCGCGCCCGCCGATCAGTTCGAACAGCGCCGCGCCTATGATGAAGAAGGGGAAGATGGCCAGCATCGCAAGATAGGCGAGGTTGCCGGCATGGATGAAGCCGTCCTCGTAGGTGCCGATCGCGGTGCGGCGCAGAATTTCCCAGGTTCGCGTGCCCGGCCCGGCCTTGTCCATCACCCGGTCGATCAGCCCGTCATGATGCGCCTCCGACGCGGCGTCGGGCACCTTGACGAATTGCGAACGGGCACGCAGCCGCCGCGCCTCGGGAGTGAGCGAGCCGAAAGCCGACGCGTTCTGCGCTGCCGCGATCTCATCGGGAGGAAGGCTGGGTCGAACCAAACGCGCGTCTCGCCTCAGCCGCCCGTCACAGCCCGAACTTGGCGCGCGGGCGGGCGGGGTCGGTCCAGTCGCCCAGCCGCTGTTTCAGCGCGTCGAGATCCTCGGGCATCTGGATCTCCAGCGTCACCAGCTGATCGCCGCGCGCCGGTTTGCCGTCCTTGCCCGCATCTGCGCCCGCACCCTTGCCTTTCTTCCTCGTCCAGCCCTTGCCCGACAGGCGCATCACCGTCCCGCCATCCGAGCCAGGCTTGATCGTCAGCATGACCGGCCCGTCGACCGTGGGGCATTTGACCTTGCCGCCATTCACCGCCTCGTCGAGCGTGATCGGCAAGTCCATGCGGATATTGTCGCCGTCGCGGCGGAAGAAGGGATGGGGCGCGATCTCGATCATGACGATGCCGTCGCCATTGCCGCCGGGGCCCGCATGCCCCTTGTCCTTGAGCCGCATCTGCGTGCCGTCCTCGACGCCGGCGGGCAGCTTCAGGCTGATCGCCTTGCCGTCGGCGAGCGTGATGCGCTGGTCGCGGCCTGATGCGGCATCGACGAAGGGCACGGCGAGGCGATATTGAATGTCGGCGCCGCGTTTGGGCGGAGGGGAGGGGCGCTGGCCGAAGCCACCCATGCCGCCGCCCATACCGCCCATTCCCCCGCGCCGGGGTGGCGGTTCGGGACGGCCGCGGCCGCCGCCGAACAGCCCTTCGAACAGATCGCCCAGATCCATGTCCTCGGCGCCGAAGCCCTGAAATTCCTGATCGCGATAACCATGCGCACGCGGCCCGCCCGGCCCTCCGCGGCCGAAGCCCCGGCCGCCCATCCCGCCCCCTCCCATCCCAGCGCCCATGCCGGCGAAGGGATTGAGCGGATTGCCGTCGGCGTCGATCTCGCCGCGGTCGAACTGGGCGCGCTTATCCTTGTCCGACAACAGATCGTAGGCGCGCGTCACGTCGGAAAACCGCTCCGCCGCCTTGGGATTGTCCTTGTTCTTGTCAGGATGCAGCTGTTTGGCGAGCTTGCGATAGGCGCTTTTGATCTCCTTTTCGGAAGCGGTGCGCGCGACGCCAAGGGCGGAATAGGGATCGGCCATGGTGTGTTAGCTAGGTCGCTCGGCGAGGCGAGGCAAGCCGTTGTGCGCGATAGGGGGCGACGGATGGCGCGAGGGTCGCACGCTTTCCTACGCCGCGGCGCGTGTCCTATGGCTTTCGATATGCGCATTTCCGCCAGCCGATCGACGCCCTTCGGGATGGGCAAAGGTGACACTTCGCCGTTGTCACAGCGACACTGCCCGCGCCGTAAAGAGACACTCTGCAATGCAAAGAGTGTCACTTTGCGCGCGGCGAGTGACACTTCGGCAGCTAGAGTGACGCTTTTGCCGCGTAAGGTGACACTTCAGGCTCTTTTCCGCTTGAACCCTGTTCCACATGTTCCATCCTGTAGGACACCAAGCCTGCAGGAAAGCCCGCCCATGAGCCAATCCGACGCCCTACACGATGCCCTCCACGATGCCCAACTCGCCGACAGCGTGATCCCCGCGGGCGCCGATCCCTTCGCGCTGTTCGAGGAGTGGTTCGCACTCGCGCGAGGAGCCGAGCCCAACGATCCCAACGCGATGGCGCTGGCGACCGCGACGCCGGACGGTCGGCCTTCGGTGCGCATGGTGCTGCTGAAGGGGCATGGCGCACAGGAAGGGCCGGCAGGGGGCTTCACCTTCTTCACCAATGCGCAGAGCCGCAAGGGCGAGGAGATCCGGGCGAACATGCACGCGAGCCTGCTGTTCCACTGGAAGAGCCTGCGTCGCCAGATCCGCATCGAGGGGCCGCTGGTCGAGGTGACGCCCGAGCGCGCCGATGCCTACTTCCACTCGCGCCCTTACAAGAGCCAGGTCGGCAGTGCCGCCAGCGACCAGTCGCGCGCCCTGGCCGATCGGCAGGACTACCTTGACCGCGTACAGGCGCTGTGGGGCGAGCACGAGCAGGAGGGCGAAGTGCCGCGCCCCGATCACTGGACCGGCTTCACCCTGCGCCCGGAACGCATCGAGTTCTGGATCGACCGCGACAACCGCCTGCATGACCGCCGCCTGTTCACGCTGGAGGGCGCAGGCGACGCGCTGGGCTGGACCGACACGCTGCTCTATCCGTGAGGCCGATGCGATGACGCAATCCATCCCCTACTGGCATGTCGATGCCTTCAGCGCGAAGCCCTTCGGCGGCAATCAGGCCGCGGTCATGGTGCTGGACGAGTGGCTGCCCGACGACGTGCTGGTGAAGATCGGGGCGGAGAACCTGTTCGCCGAGACCGCCTTCGTGGTCCGCGACGAAACCGGCGAGGCCGACTGGGAGCTGCGCTGGTGCACGCCGACCTACGAGATCGCGCTGTGCGGCCATGCGACATTGGCGAGCGGGCATGTGCTGCTGAGCCACCACGATTGGGGCGAGGGGCGCGATTCCGTGAGGTTCCGCACACGCAAGTCGGGCGTACTCGAAGTGCGCCGCGATGGGGAGGGATATGCCCTAGCGCTGCCGGCGATCGCTACCGAGCCTGGTGACTATCCCGAGGCGGTCGCGCTGCTCGGGGCGGAGCCGATCGAAGTGTATCGCAACGCGGATCGCTACAACGTCTTCCTGTTCGAGAACGAAGCTGCGGTGCGCGCGCTCGATCCCGACATTCGCGGGCTCGGCAAACTGGGGACGGACCAGTTCATCTGCACGGCGCCGGGCAATGGGAGCGACATCGTCAGCCGCGTCTTCGTGCCCGGAGGCGGCGTCGATGAGGACAGCGTCACCGGGTCCGCACATGCGGTGCTGACGCCCTATTGGGCGAGGCGCCTCGACCGCGACAGCTTCACCGCGCATCAGGCAAGCGAGCGCGGCGGGCATCTGACGCTACGGCTCGCCAAGGACGAGGAGGGCCAGCGCGCATGGCTCGGCGGCCCTTGTGTGACGGTGGTCGAGGGGAGGTTCCACCTGTGACTAGCGCGAGTCCCTGCGAAGGCAGGGACCTCGTCGAACCAGGCGCTTCGTCGAAGCAGGCCCCCGCCTTCGCGGGGGCTCGTCCTATCGGCGAGGGTAAAGCTCCAGCACATCGGCTGCCTGCTGCAGCATCGCGGGACGCTCCTCGCCATCCGAATGGCCCAGCCGCACCAGCGTTACGCGCTGCTCAGGCGAGACGAGGACATACTGGCCCATATGCCCGATCATCGCGAACAGGCTCTCGGGCGCGCGGTCGGGGAACAGCGGGTGGGGCCGCTCCGCATCGGGCACGGGGCGGTTGAGCCAGGTCTGGTAGCCATATTGCGGCGACACCGGGCTTGGGCTCACCATTGCCTCGATCCAGCGCCGCGGGACCAGCTGCTCGCCCCCCGGGGCGCGGCCGCCGGCGCGCAGGAACTCGCCGAACCGGGCATAGTCGCGCGCGGTGGCGTGCATCAGGCTGCCGCCGATCAGCGTGCCCGATGCGTCGTATTCAGGCACGATCGAAGTCATGCCGAGCGGTGCGAACAGCCGCTCCTCGAGATAGTCGGCGACCGCGCGCCGGCGCGTCTCGGGGTCGTCGCTGGAGGTCAGCGCGCGCGCGGCGATGTCGGCGAGAATGACGGTGGTGTTGGAGGAGTATTCGAACCGCTCGCCCGGCTCCGCCTCCAGCGGCTGCTCCCTCGCCCACTTCGCCATGTCGCCGCGCCCGTCGAGAAACAGCATGCGCACCTCCGAGCTCTCATGTGGCGGATCGCCCGCTTCGGTATGGCGCAACCCGGCGCGCATTTGCAGGAGGTGCCTGAGCGTGATGTCCGCGCGCGGATCGCCGCTCCGCTGCCAAAGCGGGACGGGGGCGGGCGCATCGACGCTAAGGAGGCCGTCGGCGACCAGCATGCCGATCAGCACCGCTGTGATCGTCTTGGCCATCGACCAGCTGACGAAGCGCGTCTCGCCGTCATAGCCCGCGCCATAGCGTTCCGCGGCGACCTTGCCGTCATGCAGCAGGACGAGCGCGCGGGTTTCGCCCAGGCCCTCAAGTCGGAACAGGTCGTCCACCTCGCGCGCCAGCTGGTCGCGCGGCGCGCCGGCATCCTGCGACACCGCGGCAAGCGCGGCCTCGGACAGCGGCGGCGGGGGAGGAGGAGGGGCCTCGCCGCACGCGACAAGGGCTGGCAGCAAGGCGATAGCGGCGATAGGGAGGGCGAGACGGCCGTTCATGGCGCTTCAATCACGCATGCAAATCGGGAAGGCAATGGCAAACACAGCGGCACCGGCACGATCGGCGAAAAGGGCGCCCGCGAGGCGTGGAGGATGGGCCGGCAAGGCGGTGCTCGCATTGATCGTGCTCGCCCTCGTGGCGCTGGCAGCGTTGCTCTTTGCCAACCGCACGCTCGTCCAGGGCTACGCCGACACCGGCACCGCATATGCAGCGCGGGTTGCCTGTTCGTGCCGGTTCGTGGCGGGCCGCGACCTTGCCGATTGCGAGAAGGACAAGCTCGCCGGCATGGAGCTGGTCTCGCTTTCGGGCGACGCCGAAGCGCGCAGCGTCACCGCGAGCTTTCCGCTGATCGCCTCCTCCACCGCGACCTATCGCGAAGGCTATGGCTGCGTGCTCGAGGAGTGGGAAGGCTAGGACGCGGCCGAAGTCGTCGCGTCGATCCAGCCGCCGCCGACCACGCGCTCGCCGGCATAGATCACCGCCGCCTGGCCCGGCGCGACGCCATATTCGGGCGCGGCGAAGCGGATGGTGGTCGCGGCACCTTCGCCGAGCGGCCCTTCGAGCGTTACCGGCACCGGCTTTGCGAGGCTGCGCACCTTGGCGGTGAGCGGAGCAGTGCGCGGCACATCCCCGATCGCATTGGTTTCGATCACCCGCGCGCTCTCGACGCCGAGCATCCTCTTGGGCCCGACCCGGACTTCGCGCGTCTGCGGATCGACGCCGACCACGTAAAGCGGTTCCGCCTGTCCGCCGATGGCAAGGCCCTTGCGCTGACCGACGGTGAAATGGACGATGCCCTGGTGTTCGCCGAGCCTCTCGCCAGTGGCGGCATGGACGATGGCGCCGGGCGTGCCGCCTTCGGGGCGCAGCTTTTTGACGATACCGGCGTAATTGCCATCGGGCACGAAGCAGATGTCCTGACTGTCGGGCTTGGCCGCATTGCGCAGATGCGCTTCTGCCGCGAGATCCCGAACCTGCGACTTGGGCAGGCCGCCCAGGGGAAAGCGGATGTAGTCAAGCTGGTCCTGCGTCGTCCCATAGAGGAAATAGGACTGGTCGCGCGCGGGATCGAGCGCACGGTGGAGGTGCGGACCGCCCGGCGTCTCGACCCGGCGGACATAATGCCCGGTCGCGAGACAGTCCGCGCCAAGCTCGCGCGCCATGCGAAACAGGTCCGTGAACTTGGGCCCCATATTGCAGCGGATGCAGGGTACAGGTGTGCGCCCGGCGAGATATTCGTCGGCGAACTGTTCGACCACGTCTTCGCGAAAGGCGCTTTCATGGTCGAACACGTAATGGGCAATGCCCAGCCGATCGGCGACGGCGCGCGCATCGGCGATATCGTCGCCGGCACAGCATGCGCCCTTGCGCCCGGTCGCCGCGCCGTAATCGTACAGCTGGAGCGTGATGCCGATCACTTCGGCCCCGGTGCGCGCGGCGAGGGCGGCGACGACCGAGGAATCCACGCCGCCGCTCATCGCGACGACGATCCGGCACTGCGCGCCCGCGCGAGGCAGGTCGAACAGGTCGGCGGCGTCCTGCCCTGCTAGCGGGCCGGCATCGAGAGGCGCAGTCATGGTCATGATCGGGCGCGCATATAGGCGGCGCGAGGCGGTTTGACCAGTCGGCGGGAGGAGCGGCCATCCCTGCTTTGCTGTTGCAGGCGGGCTCGGCGCTTTTCCTAACTAGCGGTGAATCGCGGTTTTACCCGATCTTGACAACCGAGGGCTACAGCCGGCGCCCATGTTCGCAAAACATCCCCCCCTCCCGGACGACGCCGAGGCCGCGCCTCAAGGCGATGCAAAGCAGCTCCGGCGCCTCGAATGGAGCGAGCTCGCCGCGCGGCTCGATGCGGCGCGCGATCTTCGCCGGGTGCTCGCGAGCGAAGCCGCGCGTCGGCAAACCGGCACGACGAGCTTTGCGGGGGCGGCGAGCCGCTTCTTCGGATCGTCCCAGCACCGCGAACCCAAATTTAACCCTGGTGATTTAGAGCGCTCTAAAGGCCCCACATACATGGTGGACGCCCTGACGGATCGAGGCGCGCAAATGCAAGGCGCGGTGGGCGATGCACCGGCGAAGTCGGGGCGGCCTATGGATGCGAGAAGTGATCGATGATTGAGAACCAGGATATTCGCCCTGCGCAGGTGATCGGCCCCTTGGGCGAGCCGCTGACGCTCGACGATCTGCCCTCGCCCGAAACCAAGCGCTGGGTGGTGCGGCGCAAGGCGGAAGTGGTCGCCGCGGTGAATGGCGGGCTGCTGACGATCGACGAAGTGCTCGAACGCTACAGCCTGACGCTCGAGGAATTCGCTTCCTGGCAGCGCGCGGTCGACCGTTCGGGCATGCAGGGTCTGCGCGTCACCCGCATCCAGCACTACCGCGACCTTTACGAGCGGCAGCTGAAATACTGAATACCGCACCGACCGGCGCGCTGTCGCGGCTTTGTTGCATTCTTTCGAAGATTCCGACCGTTTTCCGGAACCAGGCGCCAACCCGCCCGTTGCCCCGGGTAACATCATCGATCCTTTGGAGGAATTGCAATGCTCGGGTGGATTATCGCTCTTGTCGTAGGCGGTATTGCCGGCTGGCTGGCAAGTATCGTCATGAACAGGGATGCCTCGATGGGCATCTTCTGGAATATCGTCGTCGGCTGTGTCGGCTCGTTGATCGGCAACGCCATTGCGGGGCCGCTCCTCGGCCTGTCGGGCAGCGTGCAGGAATTTTCGCTGGTTGGTCTGCTCGTCGCCCTGTTCGGCGCCATCGTGTTGCTTGCCATCGTCAATCTCATCCAGCGCGGCCGAGTTCGGTAAAGCAACTTAAACGCGGTTTGGGGCTCGTCCCCAGACAAGGAGGGCGGCGCTGACCATGGGGTCTGCGCCGCCTTCGACGTTTTTGCGGCCCCTCGGCACATTTACGCACATACCGCTCGGATCCGGACCAGCCTCCGCTTTCTGCACCTCCGTTCGCCGCACCTGACGTTCGTCAGCCTCTCACGTCATCGAACGATCCGCACATTGCCCGAAGGCGGCGAGGCGATTAAGAGGGATTGCGGAAGGTGACTTATGCCTATAACACACTTCGCGTGCTCCGGTCCTGATACGAATGAATGCGGAGACCGGGCAGAAAGGCGATCAGTCGTCCGCTAAAGGGTAACGTGAATGAATTACGCAACGACGATCACCGCCGAAGCGCAGGATGATATCCACGCCGAGACGGTGGGCGACACGGATGGTGAGCGCAAATCCGGGACCGGCCGCAAATTGCTGTTTGCGGGCGCCGGCCTGTTCGCGCTGCTTCTGGCGATCGGCGCCTATTTCGCGCTTGCGGGCGGCGAACCCATGGCCGCGGGCGACGACAATTCGCAGGCCCCGGTCGTCACGGTGATCGCGCCGGGCCGGACCACGGTCAGCGGCGAGATCGAGGCGCCCGGCACGCTTGCCGCGCGGCGCCCGATGCCGGTCGGCGTCGTGGGCGAAGGCGGACAGGTTCTCTCGGTCCGCGTCGATGCCGGCGACTGGGTGCGTCAGGGACAGGTACTCGCTGTGATCGATCGCTCGGTCCAGACCCAGCAGGCCGCTGCGCAGGAAGCGCAGATCGCGGTCGCGCGCGCCGATGCCGAGCTTGCTCAAGCCAATCTCGATCGCGCGCTGCAGCTCGTCGATCGCGGTTTCGTGTCGAAAGCCGATGTCGACCGCTTGACCGCAACGCGCGACAGCGCCGTCGCCCGCGTGCGGGTGGCGGAGGCGCAGCTTTCCGAACGCCGCGCGCGCAATGCCCAGCTCAACGTCCTCGCGCCCGCTTCGGGCTATGTGCTCGAGCGCAATGTCGAACCCGGCCAGACGGTCGGCGCGGGCAGCCCGGCGCTGTTCACGATCGCGCGCGGGGGCGAAATGGAAATGCTGGCGCAGCTGAGCGAAAACCAGCTGGCGACGCTCTCGACCGGCATGTCGGCGAGCGTCACTCCGACCGGGACGTCGAAAAGTTTCGATGGGCAGATCTGGCAGCTGGCGCCCACTATCGATCAGCAGAGCCGGCAAGGCACGGCGCGCATCGCGCTGCCTTACGCGCCCGAGCTGCGGCCCGGCGGTTTCGCCACCGCGCGGATCGCCAGCGGCACAATGAGTGCGACCGTGCTGCCCGAAAGCGCGGTGCTCGCCGATGACGAGGGCAGCTTCGTCTATGTCGTGGGCGAGGACAACAAGGCCAACCGCACACCCGTCACTACCGGTGCCGTGACGTCGGAAGGCATTGCGATAACAGAGGGACTGACGGGAAGAGAACTCGTCGTCCTTCGCGCGGGCGGCTTTCTCAATCCGGACGAGATCGTGAGCCCGCGGCGCCAGGACAGCTGATCGTCATCCCGATGCGCCGGACGAACGTAATTTATGATAGGGAAGCGCGCGGCGCGGCGTGCGGCGCAGGAACAGGTGCAGGAAGAGACGCAGGAACAGACGAGGCCTCATGAACTTTCGTAATCTTTCCGCCTGGTCGATCCGCAATCCGGTCATTCCTCTGGTGCTGTTCACCGCGCTCCTGCTCGCCGGCGTCGTCAGCTTCTCGCGCATGGACGTTACCAACAATCCGGATGTCGAATTTCCCGGGGTGAATGTCTCCATCGCCCAGCCCGGCGCCGCCCCTACCGAGATCGAGAACCAGATCACCCAGCGGGTCGAGGCCGCGGTGCGTTCCATTAACGGCGTCAATTCGATCCAGAGCTCGGCCCGCGAAGGGTCGTCGAGCACCTTCGTCGAATTCGAGATCGGCACCGACATCACCGAGGCGCTGAGCGAGGTGACCACCGCGGTCGATGGCGTCAGGGGCAATTTGCCCGACGGCATCCTCGAGCCGCAGATCAGCAAGGCCGACATCGCCGGCGGACCGATCGGCTACGTCGCCGTCGAAGCCGACGACATGACCATCGGTGAGCTCAGCTATTTCATCGACGACGTCGTCATCAAGCGCCTGCTCAATATCGAAGGGATGGCCGAAGTCGGCCGCTTCGGCGGTGTAGACCGGGAGATCGAAGTCGTCGTCGACCCGGTGAAGATGCAGGCGCTCGGGGTCACGGCGGCGCAGATCAACGCCATTTTGCGGCAGGATAACCTCAACGCGGCCGGCGGTCTCGCCGAGGTCGGGGGCACCCGCCAGTCGCTGCGCGTGCTCGGCAATGCCGATACAGCATTCGAACTGTCCCAGCGCCAGATACAGCTGGGCGGCGACCGCACGATTCGCCTCGCCGATGTAGCGACGGTGCGCGATGGCTTCGGCGAGCGCACCTCGATCAGCGAGGTCGGCGACCGCGAAGTCGTCAATTTCTACATGAACCGGGCGCGCAACTTCTCGGATCTGACGGTCTATGAAGAAGCGCTGGCGGCAATGGAGGAAATCGAGGCCGAGAATGACGGCGTGCGCTTCATCCAGCTGGGCACCAGCACCGAGTATACCGAAAACCAATATACGAGCTCGATGTCCGCACTGATCGAGGGCGCGGTGCTGGCGATCGTCGTGGTGTTTCTGTTCCTGCGCGACTGGCGCGCGACCTTCATCAGCGCGGTCGCCATCCCGCTCTCGGCGATCCCGACCTTCTTCTTCATGGACCTGCTGGGGTTCAACCTCAATTTCCTCTCGCTTCTCGCGCTGGCGCTGGTCGCGGGCGTCTTGGTTGACGACGCAATCGTCGAGATCGAGAATATCGTGCGCCACATGCGGATGGGGAAGACCGCCTATCAGGCCTCGATCGATGCCGCCGACGAGATCGGCCTTCCGGTGGTCGCCACCAGCTTCTGTATCGTCGCGGTGTTCCTGCCGGTCGGTCTGATGCCGGGCATTTCGGGGCAGTTCTTCCAGAATTTCGGCCTCACCGTCGTGGTTGCGGTGCTGATGTCGCTGGCTGTCGCGCGCATGGTCACGCCACTGATGGCGGCCTATTTCCTGTCGGCGAAGGGCGCGGGCGCGCATGGCGAAGGCCCATGGATGGATCGCTATATGGCGCTGCTCGGCTGGACGCTCGACCGCGGCAAGATGCGCGACCGCCGCCGGAAAACGACACCGCCGCGCCGCCGCTTTCTCTACACGCTTGCGCTTCTGTTCGTGACGCTGCTCCTGCTGGCCGTGACGGCGTTTGCGCTGTTCGCGAGCTATGGGGCTATCAGCGGCCTCGGCATACCGGATGCGGTCGCCCGGGTGGTCAGCGACGACAGCAATTCCTGGCCGTATTTCCTCGTCTCGAAACTGTTTGAGCTGGTTACCCTGGCGCTGGTGTCGGTGATCGCGCTGGCGGCCGGCGTCGCCGTGCTCAAAGGGATCGAGCTCTTCGGCGGACTCTGGAGCCGCTCCGGGAGTTTCACGCGCTACCTCACCGCGCGCTTCTACGATCACCGCATCTGGATGCTCGGCATGGGCTGGTTCTCGCTGCTGGTCACGCTGCTTCTATTCATGAACATTCCGGCGCAATTTCAGCCCGATATCGATGACAAGAATTCGACCATCGAGATCGAGATGGTGCCCGGCACAACGCTCGAAACCACGATGGGCGTGGTCGATCAGGTTGTCGAGATACTCGAGCGGCAGCAGGAATACGATTACGCTATCCAGCGCAATCGCATCGGGTCGGCCAGCATCTACCTGACGCTCAAGGAGGATCGCGAACGCACCCTCCAGCAATTCGAGCGGCAGCTCACGCCCGAGCTCAACAAGATCCCCGACGCCCGCATCCGGTTCCAGTCTCAGGGCGGGGGTTTCGGAACCGGCCGCGACATCACCCTGATGCTCGCCGGATCGAACCCGGATACGTTGAACGAAGCGGCGAACACGCTGGTCGAACAGATGCGTGGCCTCGATTCGCTGGTCGCGCCGCGCATCAGCGGCGACCTGAATCGCCCCGAAATCGTCATCACCCCCAAAGAGGCGATAGCGGCGGAACTGGGCGTCAGCACGATCGCATTGAGCCAGACGATCCGGATCGCGACCCTCGGCGAGATCGACCAGAATGCAGCGCAATTCTCGCTGTCGGATCGGCAGATCCCTATCAGGGTCAGGCTGAGCGACGAAGCGCGCACCGATCTCACGACTATAGAGAACCTGCCGGTGCCGACTGCGACTGGCGGAACGGTGCCGCTGTCGCGCGTTGCGGACATCTCCTTCGGCGCGGGGCCGACGGTGATCCAGCGCTACAATCAGAGCCGCCGCGTGCTCGTGGGTGCTGATCTTGCCGACGGCGTGTTGCAGGGCGAAGCGCAGGCCGAAGTCGAGGCCCTCCCGATCCTGCAGAATCTGCCGACCGGCGTCATCCGGGACAAGGTGGGACAGGACGAATTCCTGGAGGAACTGCAGACCAACCTCTCGATCGCCATCGTCGCGGGCGTCCTGCTCGTATTCGCCTGTCTGGTGCTGCTCTACAAGCGCCTGATGAGCCCGCTGGTCAACATGACCTCGCTCGCGCTCGCGCCGCTCGGCGGAATTTTTCTCGTCTGGCTGCTCGGCATGCCGCAATCGATGCCGGTCTATATCGGCATACTGCTGCTGCTCGGCATCGTCTCGAAGAACTCGATCCTGCTGATCGACTTCGCGATCGAGGAGATGGACCGCGGCACCGCAAAGACCGAGGCGATCATGGAGGCGGGCCACAAGCGCGCGCAGCCGATCGTCATGACCACCGTTGCAATGACGGCGGGGATGGTGCCGGTGGCGCTCTCGCTTTCTGGCGATGGCGCATGGCGTCAGCCGATGGGCGTGGTCGTGATCGGCGGCCTCATCATGTCGACCCTGCTGACGCTGGTGATCGTGCCGGCAGGCTTCAGCCTCGCCGATGGCTTCGAGCGGCGCGTGGGCCCGTGGTTGCGCCGCAATCTCCTGACCTACAAGCCGGGCGACGATGGGCGGCCCGTGCGGCCGGAACCTGCGCCCGACATGCCGTTCCCGAGCGAGGATAGCGGCCTGGCGCGTGGCTCTTCGCGAGGACCGGGCAGCGAACCCGGTGCCCAGCCCGCCGAATAGGCGCGGGCGCGCTCCCTCGCGACAGGGCGTGACGCAGCCGGATAATTCGGGCAGATAGAGCGGCTTATGGCGACCGGTGCGCGCAACATGCCCCTGACCTTCGGCGGCGAACCGCTGAGCGTGGACCGCGCGCGGCGCATGCGCTGGACCGCGAGCGGTTTGCTTGCGGCGATGGCGGTGCTGTTCTTCTCGACCCATGCCGCCGCCGAAACCGGTCATGCCGCCTGGGGCTATGTCAATGCTTTTGCCGAGGCCGCGATGGTCGGCGGGCTCGCCGACTGGTTCGCAGTCACCGCCCTGTTCCGCCACCCGCTGTCGCTGCCGATCCCGCACACGGCGATCATTCCGTCCAACAAGGACCGGATCGCCGACACGATGGCGCAGTTCCTCCGAGAAAACTTCCTCACCCCCGCCGTCGTCGCGCGGCGCATGTCGAACATGAATGTCGCGCGCGCGGTCGGCGATTTTCTGGTCGAAAGCCCTACCCGCGGCCAGGTCGATACCCGTTCGCGGATCACCGGCGGGGCGGCGGAGCTGCTCGCGGAAGTGCTCGAATCGCTCGATCCCGATCGGCTCGGCAATCAGGTGCGCAGCGGCCTCGGCGGACAGCTCGCGAAGATCGATGTCTCGCCGCTTGCCGGGCGCATGCTCGAAAGCGCGATGGTCGATCGCCGGCACCTGCCGCTGATCGACGGTATCATCCGCTGGGCTGGACTGACGCTGGAGGACAACGAAGAAACCATCCGCGACATTATCCATCGCCGGGTCGCGGGCGTGCTGCGCTGGGCGGGGCTCGACAAGACGATTTCGAGCAACGTCCTCGACGGGCTCTACAAGCTGCTGGCCGAAGTGCTGGTCGATCCCAATCATCCCTTGCGCGGCAAGATCGAACAGGGGCTATCCAAGCTCGCGCACGACCTTCAGCATGACGAGGCCACGCGCGCACGGATCGAGGAGATGAAGCGCGACCTTCTCGAAAACCCGGCGGTCGCCGAATGGTGGATGGGCGTTTGGGAGCGGATCCGGCGCTCGATGATCCGCCGCGCGCGCGATCCGGAAAGCGGGCTGGGCGAAGAGATGCGCGGGACGCTGGCCGATCTCGGCGCGGCGCTGAAGCAGGACGAGCGGCTGCAGATCCAGATCAACCGTTTCGCCCGGCGCACCGCGGTCGGCGTCGCGACGCGCTACGGCTCGGAAATCGTCACGCTGGTGTCGGAAACGGTAAAGCGCTGGGACGCGACGACGATCACCGGGCGGATCGAAAGCGCGGTCGGGCGCGATCTGCAGTTCATCCGCATCAACGGGACGCTGGTCGGCGGTCTCGTCGGCATGACGCTGCATTTCCTCACCTCGCTCATGTGAGGGAAATGGAGGCCTCGGGCCTCTCAACACCTTGTGATCGGGCGACATAGGGGTAACCCGCTGCGTAGTAATCCGGGCGAACCAAAGCGACTAGCGCGCGTTCTTCCTATCATGATCGAACAGCCCGACGCGCCTCCCCCTTCGCAAAGCATCGTCCTTGCCGCCGGCAGCCAGGCGGTGATCAACGGTGCGCTCGTCACCGCGAGCGACGCCTGCACGCTCGAGGTCGGATCGGGCGCCTATGTCTTCACCGGCCGGCGCCTGTGGCGCGGCGACGTGCGCAATCCGCATGAAGAGCTCTATTTTTCCGTGCTCGAAGCCTCGCGCGACGAGGATTATTTCGGCGAGCAGCGCTTTCGCCTGTTCGCGCTGCTCGCGCAGGTCGTGGCTCAGGATCGCTCGCACGAGGCGCAGAAGGAATGCGCGCTGTGCGCCTCCGAACTGCTGACCGGGAACAGCGAAGGCGCCACCCGCAGCGCTGCGCGGCTGGCGGCAATGCGCCTTGGCGCGCAGCCGGGCCGGCGCAGTCCGGGCTTGCCGGGCAGGCGGGCCGAAAGGCGGGAGCGTGTCGTTCCGCCCGAGCCACTGGCGAAAGCATGCGAGCGGTGAGCGTCCGCCCGGTTTGCTGGCCTAACTTACCCTGTAGGTGATCATCGTTACGTAGAACGATCGGATAGGTTGGCCATCCACCCCGAGTGCCGGGACGAACTTCGACCTGAGCATTTCCTTGCACACCGCCGGGCGGAGGTCATCGACCTTAGTGGCCTCTTCGACGAAACAATCCGAAATGCTGCCGTCCTTCTCCACGATGAGCCGCACGCGAAAGCTGCCCTGCTCACCTGCCTCAAGCGCATCGGGTGGATAGGTTTCGAAGAGTTTGCGAGCGACAGCGTTCTCATTGGTCAAGGCCGGGGGCGTGTAATGCGCATGCTCTGCGGCATCGAGCCCCCAACTCGTCAGCAGATTCGTGAGGCAATCGTGCATGACGACGAACGGCTCTTTGAGATTGCCCGTCTCGTAGGAAAGGATCTTCGATCCGCGGCGGATGACGATCCGGTCGACGCCTGCGGCGGCTTCCTGCGCTTTCGACGGCTGCACCCGCGCGCCGGGCTCCCATTCACCTTCGCGCATAAAGATGCTGAGCATCACGGCAGGTCCGTAGAGCTCGAGATCGCCGTAGGAGGGGTTCTTGACCAGTTCCAACGGCTTGTCAGCGAATGTCCCTAGATGAATGCGGCCAGTGCGCTGGAACGGCTTCACCGCGCTTCCCGCCATTCCCATCAGGATCGAACTATCCGGCGCGCCTTGGTCCAGCATGAGGATGTGCTTGTCCTCTTCGCTCCCGAATGTGCGCAGGAGCGAGCATTTGTTGTCGTCGTAATCGACGACCCAGGGCGAAATGGGGGCAAGGCGCACCGCCTTCGCGTCCGCGGCCGCCTGTGCCGGCAGCAATTTCTCGGCATGAACGACGGTGGTCCCCGCAGCTGCGATCAATACGGCGAGCGCGCCCGCCATCGCGCGTTTCACGGTACAAGGCATATGCAAAAAGCCTCCGCCGCGCGTGATGCGGGCGGAGGCTTTTGATCGTTCCCGGATGAACGGGAGCTTACAGCTTACAGCGCTTCGGTCATCTCCGGGACGGCGTTGAAGAGGTCTGCGACGAGGCCGATATCGGCGACCTGAAAGATTGGCGCATCTTCGTCCTTGTTGATGGCGATGATGACCTTGGAATCCTTCATGCCGGCAAGGTGCTGGATCGCGCCGGAAATGCCGATCGCGATGTAGACCTCAGGAGCCACGATCTTGCCGGTCTGACCGACCTGGTAATCGTTGGGCACATAACCTGCATCGACCGCGGCGCGCGATGCGCCGATCGCCGCGCCGAGCTTGTCGGCGAGCGGGTTGATGATCTTCTCGAAGGTTTCGCCGTCCTTGAGCGCTCGGCCACCCGAGACGATGACCTTGGCGCTGGTGAGTTCGGGACGGTCGCCACCATCAGCCACTTCGCGGCTGACGAAGCTGGAGATGCCCGCATCGGCCGGACCAGAAACATCTTCAACCGAAGCCGAACCGCCCTCCGCAGCCGCCTTTTCGAACGCGGTGCCGCGCACGGTGATGACGAGCTTTTCATCGCTCGACTGGACGGTGGCGATCGCGTTTCCGGCATAGATTGGACGGGTGAAGGTCTTGTTGCCTTCGACCGAAAGGATGTCGGAAATCTGCATCACGTCGAGCAGCGCGGCAACGCGCGGGGCGATGTTCTTGCCCGATGTGGTCGCGGGTGCGAGGAAAGCGTCGTAGTTGCCCATGATGTCGGCGACGAGCGGCGCGACATTTTCGGCGAGCCCTTCGCCATAGGCCGCGTCATCGGCCTTCAGCACCTTCGAAACGCCAGCGATCTTAGCCGCCGCTTCGGCAGCGCCGCTGCAATCGTGACCGGCGACCAGCGCGGTGACATCGCCCATCTTGCCCGCGGCGGTGACCACGGCGAGCGTCGCATCGTTCACCGATGTGTTATCGTGTTCGACCAGAACCAGAGTGTTCATGTGTGTGTCCTTTTCCTTGCCGGGCCGCGTTGTTACGCGATCCCCAGCGACTTGATCTTTTCGACGAGCGCGTCGACGTCTTCGACCTTCTCGCCGGCCTGGCGAACCGGCGGTTCGCTTACATTGGTGGTGGTGAGGCGCGGGGCGATATCGACACCGAAATCGCTCGGGCTCTTCGTGTCGAGCGGCTTCTTCTTGGCCTTCATGATGTTGGGCAGCGACGCATAGCGCGGCTCGTTCAGGCGCAGGTCGGTGGTGACGATGGCCGGAAGCGTCAGCTTCACGGTTTCGAGACCGCCATCGATCTCGCGCTTCACCGATACGCTGTCGCCGTCGACGTCGACCGTATTGGCGAAAGTGCCCTGCGGACGGCCCATGAGGGCGGCGAGCATCTGTCCGGTCTGGTTCGAATCGTCGCTGATCGACTGCTTGCCGAGCAGGACGAGGCCTGGCTGTTCCTCGTCTGCAATCGCCTTGAGAATTTTGGCGACAGCGAGCGGTTCGACGTCTTCGTCGGTTTCGACGAGGATCGCGCGGTCGGCACCCATGGCGAGTGCGGTGCGCAGCGTTTCCTGCGCCTTGGCCGGGCCGATCGAGACCGCAACGATCTCTTCCGCCTTGCCCGCTTCCTTGATGCGAATCGCTTCCTCGACCGCGATCTCGTCGAACGGGTTCATGCTCATCTTGACGTTGGCGAGATCGACGCCGGAACCGTCCGCTTTCACGCGCGGCTTCACATTGTAATCGATCACCCGCTTGACGGGGACGAGGATTTTCATGCGGCAGCTTCCTTCCTGAAATATGTCTCGTTTTCGCCGCCCGACCTAGCTTGCGTTTACGTAAACGTCAAGTTGGGCGGCGGCGTGTCATTCTATCAATGCAGCGGCTACGCTCGCGTTCCGGCGTGCCGGTTCGGCAAGCTGGCGTCCATGGGCTTTAATGGGAAGATAGTCCCGACCCGAACGGTCTCGCCCGCGACTCTAAGCGCGACCGCGCGCCCCCTTTCGGCTGGCTGACAAGCCAGCCACTCAGGACAGGCTACGCGCGTGCGGCTTGCCGCACGTCTCGCGAGGACGATCGTCCGGAGGGGCGATCGCAAGGAATTACGCCGCCTGCTTGACCTCGGCAACGATCTTCTTCGCCGCATCGCCGAGATCGTCGGCGCTGACGATCGGCAGGCCTGAATTCTCCAGGATTTCCTTGCCCTTCGCGACGTTAGTGCCCTCGAGGCGAACGACGAGCGGAACCGAAAGGTTCACGTCCTTCGCCGCTTGGACGATGCCGTTGGCGATGACGTCGCATTTCATGATGCCGCCAAAGATGTTGACGAGGATGCCCTCGACCGCCGGGTCCTTGAGGATGATCTTGAACGCCGCCGTCACCTTCTCGGTGGTCGCGCCGCCGCCGACGTCGAGAAAATTCGCCGGGAAGGCGCCGTTCAACTTGATGATGTCCATCGTCGCCATCGCGAGCCCGGCGCCGTTGACCATGCAGCCGATATTGCCGTCGAGCTTGATATAGGCGAGATCGTATTCGCTCGCTTCGACCTCGGCGGGGTCTTCCTCGGTCTCGTCGCGCAGTTCCTCGATGTCCGGATGGCGGAAGAGCGCATTGGAATCGAAACTCATCTTCGCGTCGAGGACCAGCAGCTTGCCGTCTTCGGTTTCGACCAGGGGGTTGATCTCGAGCATCGAACTGTCGGTCGCGACGAAGGCGTCGTAAAGCTTCTTCGCGAGCTTCTGTGCCTGCTTGTTGAGATCGCCTTCGAGGTCCAGGCCGAAGGCGAGCGAACGCGCGTGATGCGGCATGAAACCCTGCGCGGGGTCGATCGTGATGGTGGTGATCTTCTCCGGGGTTTCGTGGGCGACGGTCTCGATATCCATGCCGCCCTCGGTCGAGGCGACCATCGCGACCTGGCCGCTCGCCCGGTCGACCAGCAGCGAGAAATAATATTCCTTCGCGATGTCCACGCCGTCGGTGACGTAGAGGCGATTGACCTGCTTGCCCTCGTCGCCGGTCTGCGCCGTCACCAACGTGTTGCCGAGCATTTCCTTCGCGCTCGCCTCGACGTCCTCGACGCTCTTCGCCAGGCGCACGCCGCCCTTCGAGCCTTCGGGCAGTTCCTTGAACGTCCCCTTGCCGCGCCCGCCCGCATGGATTTGCGCCTTGACGACGTAGAGCGGCCCAGGGAGTTTTTTCGCGGCCTCGACCGCTTCCTCGACGCTCATGGCAGCATGTCCGTCGGGAACGGCGATGCCGTGCTGCTTGAGGAGTTCCTTGGCCTGATATTCATGGACGTTCATGCGCTCGGGATCCCTTATTGTCGCTTGGTCGCCTCGGCACGGGGTTCGTGGCGGGCTGTGGTTCGCGGTGCGCCTAAGCATGGATTGCGGCACTTGAAAAGTGCGTAAGCCGGGGCCACCAAAATGCTGTCGCGAAGGAACCAGCCGCATGATCGACCAGAGCCGTTTCAAGGAGATCGTCCGCGAGGCCGGGCGCATCGCTTTCGGGCGCTGGCCGGGGGCGGGGCACGAGTGCGAGACCTGGGAGAAATCGCCCGGCAATCCCGTCAGCGAAGCCGATCTCGCGGTCGACACCTTCCTGCGGCGTGAGCTGGGCGCGCTCTTGCCCGCGGCCGCATGGCTCTCCGAAGAATCGGTCGATCATCCGAAGAGGGTCGAGCGCGATCTGATCTGGCTGGTCGATCCGATCGACGGCACGCGCGATTTCGTACGCGGCCGCAGCGGATGGTCGGTGTCGGTGGCGCTGGTCTCTGGCGGGAAGCCGCTGATCGGCATGCTTGCCGCCCCTGCGCGCGGGGAGGAATGGTTCGCCTTTGCCGGACGCGGCGCGACTTTGAACGGGCGGGGCCTCGTCGCCAGCAGCTGCCGCGAATTCGACGGCGCACGCGTGCCGGTCGATCAGCTGCCACGCGCCGACGGTGACCTGACCAAGGTCGAAAAGCCCAATTCGATCGCGCTGCGCATCGCGATGGTCGCCGATGACCGGGCGGACCTCGTCGCGACCCTGCGCTGGGGTTATGAATGGGATGTCGCCGCCGCCACGCTGATTGCGCGCGAAGCGGGCGCGCGCGTGTCGGACGCCTCGGGCCGCCCGCTCGCCTACAACAAACGCGACCCTCGCGATTTCGGCGTTCTGGTATGTGCTCCGGCGATCCACGCTCAGGCTGTCGCGCGCCTGGCGGAGCGAGCGGCCGGGGTGCGCGCTACCAAATAAAAGGGGCGGCCCGTGCCCGGACCGCCCCTTCTTCGACAGATTGCGATGGGCCCTTACTGGCCGGTGCGCGCGGCGCTAACGTCGTCCTGACTGACCGGGATGATCTTGATCTCGACCCGGCGATTGAGCGGTTCGGCCACGCCGTCGCCGGTCTTCACACGCAGGTAATCGTAGCTTTCGCCATAGCCGCGCGTTGCCAGGCGGCCGCGGGCGACGCCGCGCGAGGCGAGATAGTCGGCGACCGCCTGCGCGCGCTGTTCGGAGAGACGCTGATTGAGCGAATCGGAGCCGGTCGTGTCGGTGAAGCCGTAAATGTCGACCAGGCTGTTGGGATATTCGATCAGACTGTTCGCCACCGCGTCGAGCGAGTTCTGGAATCCGGGATTGATCGTCGCCGATCCGCTTGCGAAGGTGACGCCGTCGGGAAGGCGTACAAGGATCGCGTCCTGATCGCCTACTTCCTCGACGTCGACGCCGGTGCCTTCGAGCTCTTCGTCGAGTTCGCGGATCTGGTCGTCGAACTGCTTGCCGATGACTGCGCCTGCCGAACCGCCGAGCCCCGCGCCGATAATCCGTGCGGTGGTGCCGCCGATCGCGCCGCCCAGGAGATAGCCGAGCGTGCCGCCGACCGCGGCGCCGATGCCGGTGCGCGAGATCTTCTGTTCGCCGGTATTGGGATCGGTGACGCAGGCGCTGGTGCCGAGCAGGGCGAGAGCAGCGGTGCCCGAAAGCAGAATGCGGGATGTCTTCATGGATCGTCCTCCGTAAGTAAACTTCAGTGGGGCCGCTGAGATCGGGCCCTTCTCGTGATTGCATGCAAAAATGCGACGTCCCCGCAAAAAGCGCAGGCCATCATCCACCAATGCTGCAATCCTGCCCCCGCGCTTTTGTTCCGCATTCCTGCCCTCCCGCGCTTGACGCCGCCCCTCGCCCTGCGCTGAGCGGCGTCGCGGAGAAACCGGAAGGACTGGAAGTGCGCGCGGTTTCTGCTAGCGCACGCGGCGTGACACCGTTTCCCTGGCCCGACCTTTTCATAATTCTCGGCCTCATCCTGCTGAACGGCGTCTTCGCGATGTCGGAACTCGCAATCGTCTCAGCCAAGACCAACCGCTTGCGCGCGCGGGCGGAGGAAGGCTCGGCCAGCGCGGCTACCGCCATACGGCTGGCCGCGGAGCCCGGACGCTTCCTTTCGACTGTGCAGATCGGCATCACGCTGATCGCGATCATCACGGGGGCGTTTTCAGGCGCTAGCCTGGAACGGCCGGTGGGCGAGCGGCTGGCGCTACTGGGCGTTCCGGCGGACATGTCGGGCGAAATCGCCTTCGTGCTTGTGATCGCGATTACCACCTATCTCAGCGTCGTCGTCGGCGAACTCGTGCCCAAACAGCTCGCCCTGCGCGCGGCCGTTCCGGTGTCGCTCGTCATGGCGCGGCCGATGGCGAAGCTGGCGCGGATCGCGGCGCCGCTGGTCTGGCTCCTGGACGCGTCTTCGGCGGCCATAATCCGGGCGTTCGGCATTCGCTCGAAGGGGCAGCCCTCGGTCACGGCGGAGGAATTGCAGATGATTTTCGCCGATGCGACGCGGTCGGGCGTGATCGAGGCCGAGCAGCACCAGATCCTGACCGGGGTGGTGCGCCTCGCCGATCGCCCGGTGCGCGAGTTGATGACGCCGCGCACCGAGCTCGACTGGATCGAGGCCGATGCCGACCGTGCCGAGCTGCTTGCCGCAATCGAGGAAACCCCGCATTCGCTGCTGCCGGTGGCGGACGGGTCGCCCGACACGATCCTGGGCATCATCAAGGTGCGTGAAGTGCTCGCGAGGATGGTCGAAGGGGACACGGTTTCGATCCGCGACATGGCGAAGAAGGCCGAAGTCCTGCCCGATCAGCTCGACGCGCTTGATGCGCTGCGCATGTTGCAATCCTCCGAGGTCGCGATGGCCGTCGTGCATGACGAATACGGCCATTTCGAAGGCATCGTTACGCCCGCGGACCTGCTGACCGCGATCGCTGGCAATTTTGCGAGCGACCTCGATCTCGGCGATACGCCGGAGATCATCGAATGCGCGGACGGCTCATTGCTGGTGTCGGGGGCGCTATCGGCGAACGACCTCTCCGATCATCTCGGCATCGCTTTCGAAGAGCCGCGCGAATTCAGTACCGCGGCGGGCTATGCGCTGTCGGTTCTCAAGCGGCTTCCGGTCGAGGGCGAAATGTTTGTCGACCAGGGCTGGGAATTCACCATCGCCGACATGGACAATCGCCGCATCGACAAGATTCTGGTGAGGAAGGGACGCGAGCAAATCTAAGCCCGCACGTTTGAGGATTGCCCGCCGAATTGAAAAGGCGCATTCGACATTCATCGCCGGACGAGTCGGGCGATGCGCGAGCGCCCGCCCTCTGTGCGCTTGGACATGCAACCGATGATGATTGTTCCTGCCTATGTGGGGCCAAGCGCGATCGAGGGTGTCGGCATTTTCGCGACAGACCCGATAGTTGCCGGAACCGCGATTTGGACCCTAGATGAGCGCTTCGATCAGCTGTTTCATCCCAGTGATCTGGACGCGATGAACGACCTTCAGCGATCCTTTATCGAGCGCTATGGATACCCCCATATGACCCGCGCAGGGCTTACGGTTGTGGAATTCGACAATGGTCGGTTCATGAACCACGCCGAGGAGCCGAACACGGACTTTACCGACCCCAATATCGGCTGGGCAATTCGCGACATAGCGGCAGGCGACGAAATAACCTGCGACTACCGCGAATTCGACCCCAGCTTCGTCATCCAACCCGGACGGCGATTCCTGACGCAGGATGCCTCGATTTCGAGCAGCGTCAGCGTCGCCTGACCGCTCAACCCGGAATGACGGTGCTTGCCGCCGCGCCGTCGCCCTCGGGCGCGGCGATGATGTCACGCGTCACCCGGCCCTTGGCGACCGTATTGGTGTCCTCGTCGCCGACCTGAGAGCGAATGCTGGGCGCGGCCTGGCCCGCACGGTCGAGCGCGCTCGTCTCGATCGCGCTGCGCGGTGCCGGTCCGCCGAACAGAGCGTCGAGCGCCTGCTCCTGCGCGGTTCCTTCGGCCGGGCGCGGCGCGCCGGGGGCGGGCGGGGTGAGCGAGAAATCGGGCGGCACGACCAGCGGCGCCTGCCGCTGAACCGCGAATTCGTCGGGCCGATCGCGATTGAACAGCCCGCCGCTGCCGCAGCCTGCGAGCATGGCGCCGGCACCGGCGAGACAAAGGGCGGCTCTAAGATTACGCATTGGAATTCTCCGCGAGTGGTTTCGCTTCATCCGCATCGCCCTCATTGTCGCGCACGAACAGGCTGCGCGCAAGGATGATGACGACGCCGATAGTGATGGCCGCATCGGCGATATTGAAGACGAGAAAGGGACGGAATGTGCCGATGTGCAAATCGGCATAGTCGATCACGTAGCCCAGCACGTAGCGATCGTAGATATTACCGATCGCGCCGCCCAGGATCAGCGCAAGACCCAGGATATCGGCAAGGATCCGCTCGCGCATCATCCACACCAGCACGATCAACGCGATCCCCGCGGTCAGCGCGACCAGCAGCCATCGCATCTCCAGCGTCGTCGCCTGCAACATGCCGAGCGAGATACCGCGGTTTTCGGTATAGGTGAGGTCGAAGAAGGGCAGCAGCTCAATATTGCGCACAGATCGCAAGTTGAGGGGGCCGATCACGTACCATTTTACCAGCTGATCCATCGCGGCGATGAGTGCGGCAAAAGCGAGGCCGACCAGGCGGTTGCGAGTGAAGATGTCGCTCACGCCGTAGCCACATCCATCGCATCGATGACGCTCTCACATCGTCCGCAAAGCGCGCCATCTTCCTCGACGTCGGGCAGCAGGCGCCAGCAGCGCCCGCATTTGCAGTCGGAGGATTTGGCGACGCGCACCTCCTGCCCCTGGCCGCGCGTCACTGTCCCGGTGATGAACAATTCGGCGAGCTGCGCGTCGCTCACGCCATCGGGGACCGCGTCGGCGGAGACGGTTACGGTGGCCTCGTTGCTCGAGCGGATGACCTTGTCGCGGCGCAATGGCTCGATCGCCTCAGTCACGCGTTCGCGAAGCGTGCGCAGCGCGTCCCACTTGGCGCGGTCGGCGGTGACGGCGGGAATTTTCGGCCATTCAAGCAGGTGGACGCTGCCGCCCTGCGCGTCGTCCTCGGGATAGCGCGTCTTCCACACTTCCTCGGCGGTGAAGACCAGCACCGGCGCGGCGTAGCGGACGAGCGCGTGGAACAAGAGGTCGAGCACGGTGCGATAGGCGTTGCGGGTGGTCGAGCCCGGCCCATCGCAATAGAGCGTGTCCTTGCGGATATCGAAGAAGAAGGCGGACAGGTCCTCGTTGCAGAAATCGACCAGCAAGCGCGTGTAGGTGTTGAAGTCGTACTCGGTCGCGGCTGTGCGCAGCTTGCCGTCCAGCTCACTCAGCAGCGAGAGGACGTAGAGTTCCAGCTCCGGGATTTCGCCCGTGTCGGACATATCGCCCACGAACCCGTCGAGCGCGCCAAGCAGGTAGCGGAAGGTGTTGCGCAGGCGACGATATTGGTCGGAGACGCCCTTGACGATCTCGTCGCCGATCCGGTGGTCTTCGGTGAAATCGACGGAGAGCGCCCACAGGCGGATGATATCCGCGCCGGTTTGCTCCATCATCTTGACCGGATCGGTCGTATTGCCGAGCGACTTCGACTGCTTGCGACCCTTGGCGTCCATCGTGAAGCCGTGGGTCAGCACTTGATCGTAGGGCGCGCGGCGCCGCGTCGCGCAGCTTTGCAATAGCGAGGACTGGAACCAGCCGCGATGCTGGTCGGAGCCTTCGCTATAGAGGTCTGCGGGCCAGCGTAAGTCCGGCCAGCGCCCGCTTTCGAGGACGAAGGCGTGGGTGCAACCCGAATCGAACCAGACATCGAGAATGTCGGTGACCATTTCGTAGTCGACGGGATCGTGCGCGTTTCCGAGGAATTCGGCCTTGCGGCTTTCCTCCCACGCATCGACGCCATCCTCGCGGATCGCGGCGACGACGCGGGCGTTCACATCGGGATCCTGAAGATAGCTGCCGTCGGGCCTCACGAAGAGCGTGATCGGCACGCCCCAAGCGCGCTGGCGGCTGAGCACCCAGTCGGGCCGACCCTCAACCATCGAGCCGATCCGGCGCTCGCCTTTGGGCGGGACGAAGTCGACGCGCTCGATTTCGGCGAGGGCGCGGCTGCGAAGCGTCCCGCCGCCGTCGAGATCGCTGTCCATCGGCACGAACCATTGCGCGGTCGCGCGGTAGATCACCTTGGCTTTGGAGCGCCAGGAATGCGGGTAGGAATGCTCATAATCAGCGGAGGCGCTGAGCAGCGCACCCGCTTCGCGCAGGTCCGAGCAGATCGGCCCGTCGGGCGCATTGAAGGGCTTGTTGATGACGCTGCGGCGGCGCTCATCCGCTCCGCCGAGCCACGCCCAGTCGTCGCGATAGCGCCCATCGTCCATCACCGCGAAGACGGGGTTGATGCCATGCGCCTTGCAGAGCTCGAAATCGTCCTCGCCGTGATCGGGCGCCATGTGTACGATGCCGGTGCCGCTGTCGGTGGTGACGAAGTCTCCCGAAAGCATCGGGCGGGGCGTTTCGTAGAACCCGCCCAGACGGTGCATCGGGTGACGGACCTTGGTTCCGGCTAGGTCGGAGCCTTTTCCACTCCACAGCACATCAAACTTAGTTCCGCTAACGCTCATTCGAGAGAAGAGGTATTGAAATAGCTCTTTGGCTACTAAAACCCCTCGACCGAATAGCAATTCTCCCCAGTCTCCCGCGGCACTCGATGTTTGCATACCGCCGGTTAGACGAAGAGCTATATACTCAACATCCCGCCCATAAGCCAAAGCCTGGTTCACCGGGATCGTCCACGGCGTTGTCGTCCAGATCACCGCGTGCGAACCGACCAGTTCTTCGATCGGGCTCTCGACGATCTCGAACGCCACGTCGATCTGCGGCGAATCCGTCAGGTCCTCGTACTCGACCTCGGCCTCGGCCAGAGCGGTCTTCTCCACCGGCGACCACATCACGGGCTTCGACCCGCGGTACAGATTGCCGCTTTCCGCAAACTTCATCAGCTCGGCAACGATCGTTGCCTCCGCCTGGAAGTCCATCGTCAGATACGGGTTGTCCCAGTCGCCCATGATGCCGAGGCGCTTTAGCTGTTCGCGCTGAACGTCGACCCATTTCTGCGCATAGGCGCGGCATTCGGCGCGGAATTCCTTTGCCGGAACCTCGTCCTTGTTCTTCTTTTTCTTGCGGTACTGCTCCTCGACCTTCCACTCGATCGGCAGGCCATGACAGTCCCAGCCCGGCACATAGGGCGCATCCTTGCCCATCAGGTTCTGCGTGCGGCAGACCATGTCTTTCAGTATGTGGTTGAGCGCGTGCCCGATATGCATGTCGCCATTGGCATAAGGTGGGCCATCATGGAGAATGAATTTCTCGCGGCCCCGACGCGCCTCGCGCAGTTTCTCGTACAGCCCGATCTCGCGCCAGCGCGCCTCGATGCCCGGCTCCTTTGCGGGAAGGCCGGCTTTCATCGGGAAATCCGTCTTGGGCAGGAAGACGGTGTCGTGGTAATCTCGCTTGGTATCGGACATAAGGCGCTGCCGTTAGGATATCTGGCGCGCGCGATAAAGCCCGAAAGAAAGCGCGAGGAGCGCTGCGCCTATTCCTCGAGCGCTTTCAGCCGCCGCGCTTCGAAGGCAAAGCGCGCCGCCTTGGCAACGTCGCCCTGGAACTGCGCGTTGACGATACCCCCGACGGCCGAGCCGACCAGCGGCACGACCATGCCCAGCCGCGAACGGAAGGCGGCGAAGGCGACCGCGCGCGAGACGCGTTCGACCACCTGATCGACGATCGGCTCGATATTCTTGTCGGTGAAGGGCATGAGCGCGCCGCCGGTCTCGATCCCCGCCATAAGCTGATCGATGAGCGGCTGGCGGCTGTCGCGGTCGGGCGTGGCAGCAAGTTCGAGGATCTGCAGCCGGAACAGGCGTTCGCGATCGCCGATCCCGTCGAAGCCATAGGCGCGGCCCGTGTCGCGGATATTGGCGAGCGCCAAGCCGATGGTTGTCGGGATATCGGCGCTGGCGGT
Organism: Erythrobacter sp.; assembly: GCF_036351135.1. Lineage (GTDB taxonomy): Bacteria > Pseudomonadota > Alphaproteobacteria > Sphingomonadales > Sphingomonadaceae > Erythrobacter. Next base: position 196,675 of record NZ_JAZBON010000027.1, on the reverse strand, counting down.
AATGGCGCCGAAAAAGCCCGCACCCGCGCCTGAAGCGGCGTTGAGGCGCTTGGCAGTGCTTTCGACCTCCTCGGCGGCGTCGATACAGGCGGCAAGATCGTCGCGATCATGGGTGAAGGTGCCGAGCGGTGCCCGCGCCGATGCGCGATCGATGCCGTTCAACACCTTCTCGACGATCCAGTTGGGCACCATTCCGGCAAGCGTCGCGCCGACGGGGTTGGTCAGCCGGTCGATCCCGCGCCCGAGAAAAGCGGGCTTGGATTGGCGATAACGGTTCTGGCGTTTTTCGAGTAGCGCTGCGTTCATGATCGGCAAGCCTCCGGTTTGTTGGGTAGGTTCGTCACCCCCTCAACGCCCGGTTCGCATCCGGCGTTCCGATCTTAGTGTTCGGCAAGTAAGCGCCTGGCCCGCTCGCAATCCTTCTTCATCTGGGCGGTCAGTTCGTCGAGATCGTCGAACTTCGCCTCGCCGCGCAGGAAATAGTGGAAGGCGACCTCGATTTCCTGACCGTAGAGATCGCCATCGAAATTGAAGAAATGCGGTTCGAGCAACTCCTTGGGCGGCTCGAATTGCGGGCGGATGCCGACATTGGCCGCACCATTCAATTCTTCACCGGTGGCCAGGATGCGGCCGGTCACCGCGTAGATGCCGTATTTCGGGCGCAGATATTTGTCGATCGCGAGGTTAGCCGTGGGATAGCCGAGCTTGCGCCCATTCTTGTCGCCATGTTCGACGATCCCGCGAATGGCGAAGGGGCGGGTGAGGAGCTGTGCGGCGAGTTGCGGGTCGCCTTCGCGCAGGGCCTCGCGGATGCGGCTGGAAGAGACGACCTCGCCGCCGCCTTCCACCGCCTCGACCACGCGCGACTTGAGGCCGTGCTCCCCCCCGAAGTCGCGCAACAACTCGACATCGCCCTTCGCGCCCTGTCCGAAGGTGAAGTCGCCGCCGGTGACGACGCCATGCGCGCCGAAGCGTTCGATGAGGATTTCGGTGATGAAATCTTCCGCGCTGGTACCCGCAAGCTCCTTGTCGAAGTGGAACACCAGCATCGCCGTCGCTCCGGCGGCGAGATAAAGCTCCTGGCGCTGTTCGAGCGTCGTCAGGCGAAAGGGCGGCACGTTTGGCTTGAAGAAACGCACCGGATGCGGGTCGAAGGTCGCGATGATCGAGGGGCGGCCCTCTTCATGCGCCCAGCGGATCGCCTCGCCCGCCACCGCCTGATGGCCTTTGTGGAACCCGTCGAAATTGCCGAGCGCGATGATGGCGCCGCGTAGGGGCTGGGCGACCGGTTCGCGGTGATCGAGCCAGCGCATCAGTTGCCATTCTCGCGTGGGCGAACATAGCTGAGGAAGGAGAAGGAGGGCTTGTCGCCCTCGCTCTCATGGTCCTCGCGTGCGACTTCGCGCCAGTCGCTGCCGGGCGCGCGCATAAAGGTGTCGCCGGGATAGTCGGCGTGGATCTGGGTCATCTCGATCCGGTCGGCATATGGCCAGAAGACGTCGTAAATTGCCGCGCCGCCGACTACGGCGATATCGGTGTCGAGATCGTCCCGGCGGGCGAGCGCGATGGCTTCGTCCACGCTATGCGCGATTTCCGCGCCGGTGCTGTCCCAGCGTTCGCGCCGGGTGAGGACAATGTGCCGACGATCGGGCAGTAGGCCGGGAAGGCCCTCGAACGTCTTGCGCCCCATGATCATGGGTAGGCCTTCGCCGCTCTCGCCCATCGTCAGCTCTTTGAAATGCTTGAGATCGGCGGAAACGTGCCAGGGCAGGTGGCCGTCCTTGCCGATCGCGCCATTGGCGGCGCGCGCATAGATCAGAATGATTTCGCCGCTCACCGCGTTATCAAGCCCTGCTTCCCGAAACGCGCGTCACATGGCCCATCTTGCGCCCCTCGCGCGCCTCCAGCTTGCCGTAGAGGTGGAGATGTGGCTCGCCGTCTTCGGCCAGGATGGCATGGGCGGAAAGCGCGTCTTCGCCGACGATATTGCGCATGTCGATGCTGGCGAAGCGGGTTTCTGTGCCGCCCAGCGGCAGTCCGCAGATTGCGCGGATGTGGTTTTCGAACTGGCTCGTCGCCGCGCCTTCGATCGTCCAGTGGCCCGAATTGTGGACGCGCGGGGCCATCTCGTTGAACAGCGGTCCATTCGCAGTGGCAAAGAATTCGAGTGTCAACACCCCGACATAGGCGAGCTCATCGGCGGTCTGCTTGGCGATGTCTCGGGCGGCCTCGACCTGTCCCTCAACAGCAGTTCCGGCGGGTATGACCGACTGGACCAGCATCCCGCCTTCATGCGTGTTGGCCGAGGAATCCCAGAAGCGCACCGTTCCATCCGCGGCCCGCACGAGGATTACCGAGAACTCCGCCTGGAAATCCACGAGCCCTTCGTAGATGCACTGGCGGCCGGGAAAGCGGACGCCGGTGGCTTCGTGCGCGCTGGCGATGCGCCACTGGCCCTTGCCGTCATAGCCATCGCGGGCGGTCTTGAGGATGCCGGGCGTGCCGATCCGCTCGAGCGCGCGCTTGAGGTCCTCGTCGCTGTCGATCCGCATATAGGGCGCGCATGTCGCGCCCAACTCTTCGACGAAGCGCTTCTCCTTGAGGCGATCCTGCGCCACTTCGAGCGCGCGGCGTTCCGGTGCGAGAAGGCGGGGCGGTATGGCCTCGACCGCGGCGAGCGGGACGTTCTCGAATTCCCAGGTGATGACGTCGCATTGCGAGGCGAAAGCGGCGAGTGCGGGTTTGTTGCCCCAGCCATTCTCGAAGAAGTCGCCGCAGATCGGCGCAGCCACATTATCGCCTTCGGGCGCGTAACCGATCGAGCGATAGCCGAGCTGCGCTGCCGATATGGCGAGCATGCGGCCAAGCTGGCCGCCGCCGAGAATGCCGATGGTCGATCCGGGAGGAAGAGGGGTGTCGTTTGCCATCAGTCGACCGGTGTCTCGCCTACATCGCCGCTGCGCGCCGCGCGCCAATCCTGCAGCCGCTGGGAGAGGTCTTCATCGCCGAGCGCGAGGATCGCGGCGGCCAACAGTCCTGCATTCTTCGCGCCCGCCTCGCCGATGGCGAGCGTGCCCACCGGAACCCCGGCGGGCATCTGCACGATGGAGAGAAGGCTATCCATGCCCGAAAGCGCCTTCGACTGGACCGGTACGCCGAGCACCGGAAGATGCGTCATTGCTGCGATCATGCCGGGCAGATGCGCAGCGCCCCCTGCGCCCGCGATAATGACGTCGAAGCCGTCGCCCTTCGCGCCCTTGGCAAAGGCGCTCATCCGGTCGGGCGTGCGGTGCGCGGAGACGATCCGCGCCTCGTACGCGACGTCAAGCTCGTCCAGCACCTCGGCGGCGCAGGTCATCGTCGGCCAGTCCGACTGGCTTCCCATTACGATGGCAACTTTCCCTCCCAAAATACGCCCCTCAGCTGTCCTTCAGATAATACCGTTCGCCCGGCACCATGCGTCCATCATCTCTGGCGTCAAAGTCGTAAATGATCGGTTGGCCGGTGGGAATCTCCAGCCCCGTAATGTCCTCATCCGAAATGTTCGATAGGTGCTTGACCAGCGCCCGCAAGGAATTGCCATGGGCGGAAATGATTACCGTCTCGCCGCTGGCCAGCACTGAGAGGATATCGCTTTCCCAATAGGGCAACACACGCTCGATTGTCAGCTTGAGGCTCTCGGTATTGGGTACATCGATCCCATCATAGCGCGGATCGGCGCCCGGATCGTATTCGCTTCCAGGCTCCATCGGCGGAGGCGGCGTGTCGAAGCTGCGGCGCCAGATATGCACCTGCTCATCCCCGTGTTTCTCGCGCATCTCCTGCTTGTTGAGACCGGTGAGCCCGCCATAATGCCGCTCGTTGAGGCGCCAGTCCTTGGTAACGGGCAGCCACAGGCGATCCATCTCTTCGAGCGCGATGTTGAGCGTTTTGATTGCGCGGGTCTGGTACGATGTGAAACACATCGTCGGCCACACGCCCTTCTCGCGCATCAAGCGCCCGGCCTCCTTCGCTTCGGCGACGCCTTTCTCGGTGAGATCTACGTCCCACCACCCGGTGAACCGGTTTTCGAGGTTCCACTGGCTCTGGCCGTGACGCACGAGAATGAGTTTGGGCATGTCTTCTCCACGATGCCGGGGCCGCCCGCGCCCTCCACCTTTCCACCCGGATCGTACTCCGGAGTGATAATCCGGGTGGAAAGGTGGAGGGCGCGGGTGGCTTGGCCGCTACATAAAAACGCGCGTTAGCCCTGGTCCTTCGGCTTGGAAACCCCGTCGCCGCGCGATTCGCTGGCCATCGCGCGGGTCTGCGCCTTGCGCCGCCTCAGGTTCTCGCGCAATTTCGCCGCCAGCCGCTCCTCGCGGGACATATTGTTGCGGTCGGTATCGGCCATGCGAAACCCTTGGCTTTCCCCGCCGCCGCGCGCAAGCCCGTGCTTGACATTCGATAGGGAGCCGACAATAGCGCCTCGCCTCTGGCAAGCTGCTGTAGCTCAGTGGTAGAGCGCACCCTTGGTAAGGGTGAGGCCGAGAGTTCAATTCTCTCCAGCAGCACCATTTCCTTCGGAAATGATTTTTTGTTTGTGTTCGCCCCTCTGGGCGAACTCCTCGGCGCTATTCCCTACGCTCCGCTTCGGGGCGCCTGCGGGCGCGCGGTCGCGTATGCAACCGTTTGGGTTGCGCCTTTGGGCTTGTCGCGTCAGACCTTCCCTCATGCAATTCACTTTGACTGATCAGCAGCTCGAGCTTCGGGAGACCGCGCGTAAGTTTGCCCGCGCCGAACTGCCGGACCTTGCTCGCGAGATGGAGGAGAAGGACTTTCCCGTCCCTCCCGACATGCTGCGCACCTATGGCGAGATGGGCTTTCTCGGCGTCAATCTGCCGGAAGAGTATGGCGGGCTGGGACTTGGCCATATCGAGGCGCTGCTGGTGCTCGAGGAGTTCGCACAGGTCTCCAACGCGGTCGCCTTTCCGGTGTTCGAAGCGCTCACTGGCCCTGTGCGCACGATCGAGAAATTCGGGTCGGACGACATGAAGGCGCGGATCCTGCCGCAGGTAATCCGCGGCGAGGCGATCGTCGCGGTTTCGATGTCGGAGGCGAATGCGGGTACGGCGCTGACCGATCTCACCACGACCGCGCGCGCAGGGGACGGCCCCGGATCGGGGTCCGGGGCAGGCGCCTACGTCGTCAACGGCGCCAAGCGTTGGACCAGCGGGGGCGGGCATTCGGACTATTACGTCACCTATTGCCGGATGAGCGAGGAGGCGGGTGCGCGCGGGATTGGCGCGGTGCTGATCGAGAAAGACATGGACGGCGTCAGTTTCGGCAAGCGCGAGGAGCTGATGGGCTTTCGCGGCATTCCCACCGCCGACATCACCTTCGACGACGTGCACGTGCCGGCGGAGAACCTCATCATCGGGGCGGGCGGGTTCGGCCGGCTGATGAGCGCCTTCGGGCTCGAACGATGCGGCAATGCGACCCAGGCGCTGGGCGTCGCGGCCGCCGCGCTCGAACAGGTGCTCGAATACACGCAGGAACGCGAAGCCTTCGGCAAGCCGATCGTCGATTTCCAGGCGGTGCAGATGAAGCTTGCGGAAATGGCGATGAAGGTCGAGGCGGCGCGGCTGCTGATCCACCGCGCGGCAGCCAATGCCGACACCCAGCCAGACGGCCTGCCGACCGCCTATGAAAGCAGTCTCGCCAAATGCTTTGCCAACGAGATGGTGCGCGAGGTCGCGGCACTCGGCATGCAGGTGATGGGCGGATATGGCTATCACAAGGAATACGGCATGGAGCAGCGCCTGCGCGATGCCTATGCCTGGGGGATCGCTGGCGGGGCGATCGATGTGCAGAAGACCAACATCACCGCGGCAATGATCGGGCGGCGCTTCGACCAGCGGCGGTGAAGATGCGCGCTTTGAGCTTGCGCTGAGGCCGTCGGCTCCGCATGAAACGGGCCATGGACGAACAATCGCCAGGCGACGGGAAGGGCAGCGAAGGCGCTGGCAGTGAGGGCCGCGACGGAGAAGGCGCGCCGTCCGCCTCCCCCTCCTCGCGAGAGCCGGCGCAGAACCTCTTCGGTCAGATCGGCGGCTCGCGCTCGGGCTCGGCCCGCCCGGAACGGCGATCGGGCGAGCGGCGGATGAACCCAGAGGCCGTGTCGCCCGATGATCCGCGCCAGAGCGCGTCGGCACCTTATCCGCGCGATGCGTCCTACACGCCGCGGCCCGAAGTCTCGCAGCCGGACGCGCCATTGGACGCTGTCGACGATAACGGCGCGCTCACCCGGCTCGATCCCAATTACAAGCTGCTGATGCGGATCGGCGCGCTGTTCGTCGCCTTTTTCGTCCTGCTCGCGGGCCTCATCGCCGACGCCGCGATCCAGGCCGGAGGCGCGCCGATCCCGTTCGGCCTCGTCAGCGTGCCCGCTTTCATCGCCGCGCTCATCATCGCCATCCGTGTGCCGGTCGCGCGGTTCAATGCGCGCGGCTATCAGATGGGGGCCGACCGGCTGCGCGTGGTGCGCGGCGTGCTCACCCGGTCGGACACGGTCGTGCCGTTTGGCCGGGTTCAGCATATCGACGTCGATCAGGGGCCGATCGAACGCGCGCTTTCCATCGCTACGCTGACCTTGCACACGGCGGGCAGTCACAATGCTTCGGTCAAGTTGCCGGGGCTCGCCCACGCAGATGCGGTCGCCATGCGCGAGACGATCCGCGCGCATATCAAGCGCGAAAGCCTGTGACCGAGCCCGCCGCGGCTCTTTCGCCGCAAGCCTCCGTAGCCGAGCCGTCTTCGGCTCCGCAGCACACCGCGCCGACCAGCATCCTGCTCGGCCTGCTGACCTCGGTGCAGAACGCGGTCCTGCCCTTCGCGGCCATCACCTTCAGCACCGGGGGCACCGGTCTTCTCGGCGCCATATTGGTCGGCATTGCGATCGTCATCGTCGGCACCGTCTTCGCCTATTTCCACTGGAAGCGGCTGACCTACACCATTGGGGCGCAGGACATTCGCGTCGAGAGCGGGGTGCTCAGCCGCGCGGCACGCTCGGTCCCCTATGAACGCATTCAGGATGTGAGCCTCGAACAGAAGTTCCTCGCGCGGCTGCTAGGCCTGGTCGCGGTCAAGTTCGAAACGGGTGCAGGCGGCGGCGAGGACCTGAGCCTTGCCTTTCTCACCGAGGAGCGCGGCGAGGAATTGCGCCGCCTGGTGCGCGAGAGGCGCGACGAAGCCGAGCCGGCTGTTGCGCACAAGGCGGGCGTGGTTCAAGGCGGCGACACCACCGCCGAGGCGGATGGGGAGGTGCTCTTCGCGATGGGGCCGCGCCGGCTCTTCACCTTTGGCTTGTTCGAATTCTCGCTGGCGGTGTTCGCGGTGCTCGGCGGGCTGGCACAATATCTCGATATGTTCGGCGACTTCGAGGTATGGGATCCGGACAACTGGCAGGGCCTGATCGAACGCTACGGCCTCGACTTTCGCCAGCTCGACCGGACGATGCAGGGGATCGGCGCCGCGCTCGGCCTGATCGCCTTGCTCATCGTCGGCTCGCTCACCGGCATGGTGCGTGTGTTCCTGCGCGAATGGAATTTCCTGCTGGAGCGCACGGCGCGCGGTTTCCGGCGGCGGCGCGGCCTGCTGACCCGCACCGACGTGGTCATGCCGATCCACCGGGTGCAGGGTCTCTCGATCGGCACCCGCTTCATCCGCTACCGCTTCGGCTGGCACAATCTCAAATTCGTCAGCCTGGCGCGCGATGCGGGCTCGTCGAGCCATGTCGTCGTGCCCTTCGGCCAGATCGACGAGATCGAGCCGGTGGTCGAGGCGGCGGGCTTCTCCCTGCCGGCAGCCGACACCGACTGGCACCGCGCCTCCTCGCGCTATCGCGGAGATGCGATGATCATCGACAGCATCTTCTTCTTCCTCGCCGCCGCGGGCTTCTTCATCGCCCATATGATCGATCCGGCGACGTGGAAGCCTCTGGTTGGCGGGGCGCTGTTCGCTGTCGGCCTGTTCGCGATGTTCGCGGCCTATTATTCCTGGCGCTTCAAACGCCATGCGCTTGGTCGCGAGCAGATCATGGCGCGCGACGGCCTGCTTTCGCCCGAGACGCAGATCGCGACCCGGCTGAAGCTTCATTCGGTCGAGATCGCGCAGGGCCCGATCGCGCGGCTGCGCGGCTATGCGACGCTGCGGCTGGGCCAGGCGGGCGGGACTTTCGCCATTCCCGGCATTCCGATCGAGCGCGCACGCGAAGTCCGTCGCCAGGTCGTCGCGACCATCGCCGCTACCGATTTCTCCCGGCTCGAAAGCCAGCAGGCGAGCCTCAAGCCTTAAGGTCCGCCCAATCGGGATGTTCCTCGAATTTCTTTGCGACATAGGAGCATTGGGGCACGATCTTGAAGCCCTTCTCGCGCGCATCGGCGACGAGCCGTTCGACCAGCAGACCCGCGATCCCCTGCCCGCCGATCTCCGGCGGGACGATCGTATGGGTGGCGACCCGCGTATCGGCGGTGACGTCTTCCTTGGGCAGACCGGTGCGCGGCTCCCATTCGAGATGGCCCTGATGGCTTTCGCCCGCGACTTGCGCGACATATTTGCCGCCCTGGCCCAGCGCGTGGTGGGTGATCGTCACGCGATCTGCGATATCGTTCGTCATGGTGGCTCCTTCTTGCCAACTACGATCAAGCCACTAGACGCGTTCCGCGATGCACGATGCGGCCCCCTTTCTCTCCGACAATGCCGCCCCGGTTCACCCCGCGGTATGGGAGGCGATGTGCGCCGCCGACAGCGCCGACAGCCCTTATGACGGCGATAGGCTTTCCGCGCAGCTCGACGAGCGCTTTTCCGATCTGTTCGGCCGCGAATGCGCCGGCCTGTGGACCGCGACGGGGACTTCGGCGAACTGCCTAGCCTTGGCGACGATGTGCCCGCCGCATGGCGGCGTCATCTGTCACGAGGAAGCGCATATCGAGGTCGACGAAGGCGGCGCTCCCGGCTTCTACCTCCACGGCGCGAAGCTGATGTTGGCGAAGGGTGAGCACGCGAAGCTGTCGCCCGAAAGCATAGCTGCCCTGATCGATCCCATTCGCGACGATGTTCACCAGGTTCAGCCGCATGCGATCGCGCTCACGCAGGCGAGCGAATATGGGTGCACCTACAATGAAAGCGAACTCGCTTCCTTGCGCGCTTTCGCCGACGAGCGCGGTCTCGGCATCCATATGGACGGCGCGCGCTTCGCCAATGCCGCGGCGTTTCTGGGCGGCGATGCGCGGGCGGCGGCACGGCATGCCGCGCGCGGCGTCGACAGCCTCGCCTTCGGCTTCATCAAGAACGGCGCGATGAGCGCGGAAGCCATCGTCCTGTTCGACCCCGAGCAGGCTGCGCTGGTGCGCTATCGCCGCAAGCGCGCCGGGCATTTGCAGTGCAAGGGCCGCTATCTCGCGGCGCAAATTCTCGCCATGCTCGAGGACGATCTGTGGCTCGCCAACGCCGCCCACGCCAATGCCGCAGCGCGCGAAGTGGCCGGCGGATGCGGCGAGCGCCTGCTCCATCCAGTCGAGGCGAACGAGCTGTTCGTCGCATTGTCGCCTGCCGAGCGCGAGACCCTGCGCGAACAAGGCTTTGCGTTCTACGACTGGGGTGCACACGCCGCGCGCTTCGTCGCCGCTTGGGATACGAGGCAGGAAGACGCGACGGCGCTCGGCAAGGCAATCGCGGGGCTGTGAGCGGTCCGCACGGCTCGGAAGGCCCGGCGCTTCTGAGCGCGCGGGTGCTGATCCCCTTCGTGTTGACCGGCGCGATCTGGGGCTCGACCTGGTTCGTCATCACCGGCCAGATCGACGGCGTGCCCGCGGCCTGGTCGGTGTTCTATCGGTTCCTGCTGGCGACGCCCGCTCTGTTCGCGGTCGCCTTCGTCATGAAGCGCCGGCTGGCGTTGACCGCACCCGAACACAGGCTCGCGCTGATCGTCGGGCTGTTCCAGTTCTGCGGCAATTTCCTGTTCGTCTATCACGCCGAGCTCTACGTCACGTCGGGCATCGTCGCGATGATGTTCGGCCTGCTGATGGTCCCCAATGCCTGGCTCGCGCATCTGTTTCTGGGCGAACGGGTGTCGGGCGGCTTCGTGAGGGGCAGCGCCGTCGCGGTGATCGGCGTCGCGTTCCTGCTGTGGCACGAATGGCGAGCGAATCCCGATGCCGGCGTCGTCGGCGGCAATGTCGCGCTCGGCATCGTGCTGGCGCTGCTCGGTATCCTCGCCGCCTCGCTCGCCAATGTCGTGCAGGCGAACCGGGTCGGACGCGCGGTGCCGATGGTCAGCCTGCTCGCCTGGGCGATGCTCTACGGCACCGTCTTCGACCTCGCTTTCGCGCTGGCCACCGCCGGCCCGCCGCCGCTCCCCACCGGCGCCGGCTATTGGGGCGGGATCGTCTACCTCGCGCTGATCGGATCGGTCGTCACCTTTCCGCTGCATTACAATCTGGTGCGCGAGATCGGCGCGGGGCGGACGGCCTACAATTCGATCGTCACGATTTCGGTCGCGATGCTGCTCTCGACGATGTTCGAGGATTATCGCTGGACCTGGCTGACCGCGAGCGGGATGGTGCTCGCGGTGGTTGGGATGGTGTTCGCGCTCAGGTCAAAGCAGCGCCGCTAGACCTTCCACATAGGTTGGATAGGCTGGCCGCCATCCCAGCAACCTTTTAGCCTTGCCGTTCGCGACGCGCCGGTTCTCGGCATAGAAGCCGCGCGCCATTTCGGACAGGTTAGCTTCTTCGAGTGTCTCAAGCGGCGGTGGTTCGATGCCCAGGAGACGGCAGGCATGTTCGGTCACCGCATTGCCGCTCGCGGGCAGGTCGTCGCCCAGATTGTAGGCACCCGGGGCTGCGTCCTGCACGAGCGCGGCGGCGACACCGCTTGCAATATCCTCGACATGGACGCGGCTGAAGACCTGTCCGGGAAGGTCGATCCGCCGCGCCTTGCCCGCTCGCACCCGGTCGAGCGCGCTGCGTCCCGGGCCGTAGATCCCCGGCAGGCGAAAGACCCGTGCACCGCGCGCCATCCAGGCGGCATCGGCATCGCTTCGCGCATTGCGGCGGCCATGGCCGGTCGGCGATGCCTCGTCGACCCAGGCCCCGCCCGCATCGCCATAGACCCCGGTGGAAGACAGGTAGAACAGGGCATGCCTCTCGATCGCTTCGCCGTAATTTGCGAGCACCGGGTCTTCGTTCGCCTCGCGATCGGGCGGGACCGAGGAGAGGACATGGCTGGCTTTCGCAAGAGCCGCCGATACGGTCTTGCGGTCGTCGAAGGCGAGGTCGCCATGGCTCCCCGTCGCGCTCACGTCCCAGTCGCGCGCGCGCATCGTCGCGGCGATCCGTTTGGCGCTGTAGCCAAGGCCGAAGATGAATAAATGCGCCATTCCCGCAGCCTTTGTCGTTGGATGCGCGCCCAAAGCAACCTAAATCCACTGGCATGGATATCGCCAGGACCCCGACGAACCCCGACGGCAACCCCGAACTCGCCGACGCCGCGCCCACCCCGCACGAGCCGCCCGTCATCCGGCGCGAGGATTATCGGCCCTATCCCTGGCTCCTGCCCGAAATGCAGCTTCATTTCGATCTTGGCGCGGATAAAACCCGCGTCACCTCCACCCTGACGCTTGAACGCAATCCCGCTACCGAGAAAAGCGATGTGTTGCGCCTCGATGGCGACGGCCTTGCGGCGCACAGCGTCAAGGTCGACGGCGAGGCGGTGAACGATTGGGAGATGGACGGCTCCGACCTTGTCCTGACCCTTGCCGGCGATGCGCATTCGGTCGAAATCGTCACCGAGATCGATCCGGGCAGCAACACGCAGCTGATGGGGCTTTACGCCTCGGGCGGCATGCTCTGCACCCAATGCGAGGCCGAAGGATTCCGCCGCATCACCTTCTTCCCCGACCGGCCAGACGTCCTCTCGACCTACCGGGTGCGGATGGAAGCGGACAAGGCGCGCTTCCCGATCCTGCTGTGCAATGGCAACAAGGAGGAAGAGGGCGAGCTAGAAGACGGCCGCCACTTCGCCGAATGGCACGACCCGTGGCCCAAGCCCTCCTATCTCTTTGCTCTGGTCGCCGGCGATCTCGTCGCCAAGTCCGGCCCTTTCACCACCCGTTCGGGCCGCGAGGTCGAATGCAATATCTGGGTGCGCGATGCCGATCTAGAGCGCACCGATCACGCGTTGGCATCGCTGCACCGAGCCATGGAATGGGACGAGCAGACCTTCGGGCGCGAATACGATCTCGACCTCTACAACATCGTCGCCGTGTCGGACTTCAACATGGGGGCGATGGAGAACAAGGGCCTGAACGTCTTCAACACCAAATACGTCCTCGCCGATCACGACACCGCGACCGACGGCGATTTCGACGCGGTCGAGGGGGTGATCGCGCACGAATATTTTCACAACTGGTCGGGCAACCGCATCACCTGCCGCGACTGGTTCCAGCTGAGTCTCAAGGAGGGTTTCACCGTCCTGCGCGATCAGCTGTTCAGCCAGGATATGCGCGGGGAAGCGGTCAAGCGGATCGAGGATGTGCGCATTCTTCGCGCGGCGCAGTATCCCGAAGATGCCGGGCCGCTCGCCCATCCGATCCGCCCGGACAGCTACCGCGAGATCAGCAATTTCTACACCGCTACAGTCTACAACAAGGGCGCCGAGGTCATCCGCATGATGCGCAGCATGGCCGGGGAAGAACAGTTCCGCGCCGGAACAGACACCTATTTCGACCGGCACGACGGCGAGGCGGCGACCTGCGAGGACTTCATCCGGTCGATCGAGGACGGGGCGGGGCTCGACCTTGCGCAGTTTCGCCGCTGGTACGAACAGGCGGGCACGCCGCGCGTAAAGGTGGTGCAGGAAGAGATAGGCGATGGTCTCCGGCTGACCTTGTCGCAGAGCGTCCCGCCCACGCCCGGCCAGCCGAAAAAGCAGCCGATGGTCATCCCCTTGCGCCTCGCGGTGCATTCGCGCGGGACCGGCGCGACCGGGCCGGAGCAGCTGGCGATCTTGACCGACGCGGAGCAGGTCTTTGAATATCCGCTGGCCGGTCCTGATCCGGTGGTCTCGATCAATCGCGGCTTCACCGCGCCCGTCATCATCGAGCGCGATCTAAGCCGGCAAGACCTCGTCTTTCTCGCTGCGCATGACGACGATCCCTTCGCGCGATACGAAGCGATGCAGGAGCTCGCCGTCGGGCATCTGGTGAGCGTCGCGCGCGGGCAAGCCGATCCAGAGGGCGAGGAAGGCCTTGTCGAAGCGTTCCGCGCGGTCCTGACCGACGAGGCGATCGACGATGCGATGCGCGGCGAATTACTGATGCTGCCGAGCGAGACCTATCTGTTCGAGGCGATGGCAACAGGACACGCGAAGGCGGATCCGGGCACAATCCACCAAGCGCGTGAGGGGCTAAAGGCCGCCATCGGCCGCGCCTGTGCGAAGGAGTTTCACGCCCTCTACGATCGCGCCGAGAAGATCGCGTTCGACGATCCCGCCGGCCGCGGGGCGCGCAAGGTTAAGACGCAGGTGCTGGTCTACACCGCCGCAAGCGACCCGGCGAAAGCCGCCGAGCTCGCCGCGTATCAGTTCGACCGTGCCGACAACATGACCGATCGGCAGGGCGCGCTGATGGTCCTCGCCGGCCTCGATGCGCCTGAACGCGCGGCGAAGCTCGATGCGTTCTACGAGCGGTATCGCGGCAACGATCTCGTGATCGACAAGTGGTTCACGTTGCAGGCGCTTTCGCTCCATCCGGACGTGCTGGAGCAGGTCCGCGCGCTCGCAAAGCATCCCGATTTCACCATGAGCAATCCCAACCGCGTGCGCTCGCTCTACATGGCCTTTGCGGGCAATCCATTAGGCTTTCACGCGGCGGATGGGTCGGGCTATCGCCTGATCGCCGACGTCATTCTGGCGCTCGATCCGATCAATCCGCAGACCGCGGCGCGCTTCGTCCCTTCGCTCGGGCGCTGGCGGCGGATCGAGGCGGGGCGCGCGGCGCTGATGAAGGGCGAGCTCGAACGCATCGCCGCCGCCGGCAATCTGTCGCGCGACACATACGAACAGGTGTCGCGCAGCCTCGATGGCTGAACCCGCCGCTCCCGCCGCTTCGGTGCAATTCCCCTTCGACATCGCGCATTCGCCCCTGCTCGAAGGCACGGCGCACGGCTTCTTCGGTTCGGCGGGCGGCGCGCACCAGTTCGGCTTCGGCGGCGAGGGGGACGATGCGGCGATTGCCAAGCTGCGAGCCGCCGCGGCACATGAGCTGAACCCGGGCGCCCCTTTGTACACACCGCATCAGGTCCATTCGGCGGACGTGGTGACGATCGGAGACGGCTGGCCCGATCGCCCATCGGGGCGGCCGGTCGCTGACGCCGTCGTCACCGCTCGCAGCGACGTCGTCATCGGCATCGTCACAGCCGATTGCGGCCCTGTCCTGTTCGCCGACCCGCAGGCGCGGGTGATCGGCGCCGCACATACCGGCTGGCGCGGGGCGCATGGCGGGGTGCTCGAAAATACCCTTGCGGCGATGGAGGCGCTGGGGGCATGGCGCGCGGCTATCCGCGCGGTGCTTGGCCCGACCATCGCGCAAGCCAGCTACGAGGTGGATACCGCTTTCGCCGAGAAATTCGGTGAGGAACAGGCGCATCATTTCGCCCCCGCGCCCCGGCGTGAGGGGATCGAGCGCCGGCAATTCGACCTACCCGGCTACATTCTCGAACGTTTACGAAAAGCGGAGATCAGGGACGCGCAGGCGCTGCACCTCGACACTTACGCCCTGCCGGGGCGCTACCACTCCTATCGCCATGCGGTTCACCAAGGTGCGGCGACCTATGGTCGGCAGCTCAGCGCCATCGCCCTGGCGTAGCAGCCGGCCATCGCGAGTTGCGTAGGGGCGAACGCGCAGTGCCGAAAACACGGGTTTTCTTTGCGACGTTTTCAATTATATGCGCCATAGCCGCCCGTGGAACCAGCACGCGCTTCTTGCGTTTGCGGTCGACGGCGTAATTTCGGGGCTTCGACGTCGCACCCGAAAGTTGAAATGATTTGGCCGCGGAAGTTTCTCCTTCGCGGCAAGACGAGCAGGGTACGAGAACGATGGCTTCCACCGCGAACGATGCTGCCACCGCCGGCACCGTTTCACGAACCGACGATACGGTTCATACCGAGGACGGCGTGCGCCGCCGCGATTGGATTCACATCGCGGCCCTGAGCACGGCCGGCGTCGGTGCCGCATCGGTGCTCTATCCGCTCGTCAGCCAGATGGCTCCCACCGCCGATGTGCTCGCCGCGAGCACCACCGATGTCGACGTTTCCGCGATTGAGCCCGGCCAGTCAATTAAGGCGGTGTTCCGCGATCAGCCGCTCTTCGTAACGCGCCTCACCTCCGAAGCGCTGGCCGAAGCGCGCGATGTCGATCTGTCGGCACTGCGCGACCCCGCTTCCGTTGATGAGCGATTAGGCGAAGGCAATGAGGACATCCTCATCCAGCTCGGCGTGTGCACGCATTTGGGCTGTGTCCCGCTGGGTGCGGGCGAAGGCGAGGACAAGGGCGACTTCGACGGCTATTTCTGCCCCTGCCATGGCTCGCATTACGATTCCATCGGCCGCATCCGAAAGGGCCCGGCTCCGACCAATTTGGCAGTGCCCGAATTCGAATTTGCGTCCGAAACAGTCATCCGCGTCGGCTGATGCGGCGTAACTGTCACGAGACACTCTTTATCCAGCTGTAGATGAGCACGAGAGCATTATGAGCTTCGCCTGGGCCAAACAGTACGAACCCGAGAACGATTTCACGAAGTGGCTCGATCAGAAGCTGCCCGTGCCGCGGTTGATCTACAATGCGGTCGGCGGCGGCTACCCGGTTCCGCGCAATCTCAACTACATGTGGAATTTCGGCGTGCTCGCCGGGTTCTTCCTGATGTTCCAGATCATCACCGGCGTCGTCCTGGCAATGCACTACGCGGCGAACACCGCGGTCGCCTTCGGCCAGATCGAACACATCATGCGCAACGTGAACTACGGCTGGCTGATGAAATACGCGCATGCCAATGGCGCGAGCTTCTTCTTCATGGTGATCTACCTCCACATTTTCCGGGGGTTCTATTACTCATCCTACAAGGCGCCGCGCGAGATGATCTGGCTGCTGGGCGTCGTCATCTTCCTGTTGATGATGGCGACCGCCTTCATGGGCTACGTCCTGCCCTGGGGTCAGATGAGCTTCTGGGGCGCGAAGGTCATTACCGGCCTGTTCGGCGCCATTCCCTTCGTCGGTGAACCGCTGCAGGTGTGGCTGGTGGGCGGTTTCGCGCCCAACGATTCGACTCTCAACCGCTTCTTCTCGCTGCACTTCCTGCTGCCCTTCGTGATCGCGGGCACCGTGATCCTGCACATCTGGGCGCTGCACATCCCCGGCTCGTCCAATCCGACCGGGGTCGAGGTCAAGAAGGAGAGCGACACGGTTCCCTTCCACCCCTATTATACGGTCAAGGACGGCTGGTTCCTCGGCCTTATCCTGATCCTCTTCTCGCTGTTCGTGTTCTTCGCGCCCAACCTTCTCGGTCACCCGGACAACTGGATCGAGGCGAACCCGCTTTCGACGCCGGCGCTGATCGTGCCCGAATGGTATTTCTACCCGTTCTACGCGATCCTGCGCGCCTTTACCGGCGATCTCACCATCCCCTTCACCGGTATCGTGCTGATCGAGGCGAAGCTGCTGGGTGTGATCGCCATGTTCGGGTCGATCCTGGTGTGGTTCTTCCTGCCATGGCTCGACAAGAGCCCGGTGCGCTCGGGCGCCTATCGCCCGCTGTTCCGCATCTTCTTCTGGATCTTCGTCGTCGACATGGCGCTGCTGTTCTATCTCGGCGGCGCGAAGCCCGAAGAACCGTTCATCGTCATGAGCCAGATCGCGACCGCATGGTATTTCCTGCACTTCCTCGTGATCCTGCCGATCGTGAGCCAGATCGAAACGCCCAAGCCGTTGCCCTATTCGATTACCGCTGCGGTGCTCGGCGACGACGATCGGCACGGCACAACGTCCGGCGGCGGAGAGCATCCGGAGAAGCCAGTGAAGCCGCTGCCCGGAACCGACCGCGGCCGCGATCACGACGGTTCGCTCCAGCCGGCGGAATGATCGCCGTCCCCACGCATCGAATCTTCCCGCGCCGCGCCAGCGAGGCGCGCAAAACCGGACCGAAAGTGAGAAAGTTCTAGGTCATGACCATTCGCCTCGGAGGCATCATCTTCGGCCTCGTCCTCACGGCAATCCTCGTGCTCTGGTCGCTCATGCCGGGCCTGTTCAATTTCGCCCTGCCGGAAAAGCCGGACTATTACGCCTTCCAGGAAGAGAACATCGAGCCCGCCGGCGGATTCTCCTTCGAAGGTCCGCTCGGCACCTGGGACACGCAGCAGCTGCAGCGCGGATATCAGGTCTACAAGGAGGTCTGTTCGGCCTGCCACAGCCTGAAATACGTCGCCTTCCGCAACCTTCAGCAGATCGGCTACACCGAACCGGAAGTCCGCGCCGAAGCGGCGAGCTGGATGGTGCCTGGGATAGATCCCAAGGACGGTTCGGTGATCGAACGTCCGGGTCTGCCGACCGATCAGTTCCCCTCGCCCTATGCGAACGACGTCGAAGCCCGCGCTTTCAACAACAACGCGATCCCGCCCGACCTGTCGCTAATTACAAAGGCGAGAAAGGACGGGGTGCACTACGTCTATTCGCTTATGCAGGGCTATACCGAGCCCGATCCCGAGGACCTAGCCAAGTCGCCCGACTTCGAGACGCCGCCGGGCCTCTATTTCAACGAGCATTTCTACAACATCAACATCGCCATGCCGCCTCAACTGCTCGACGGAATCGTCACCTATTCGGACGGCACCGAGGCGACCACCGAACAGATGTCCGCCGACGTCACGGCCTTCCTCACCTGGGCGGGCGAACCTTCGCTGATCCAGCGCAAGCAGACCGGCTGGTTCGTGATCGGCTTCCTCGCCTTCATGACCGCGCTCGCTTTCCTGTCCTACAAGCAGATCTGGGCCGCCAAGAAGCGCAAGAAGGCCTGAGCGCATTTCGCATTATCGCGAGCTATCAAGCGTCCCGTTATCCCAGATGCGGATGACGGGGCGTTCGCCTTCTGCAGCGAAGGCCCGTCGATGATTGTGCCGTCTCTCGACATCGGCGAGCTGCGCACCCTCATCCGCACCGTCCCCGATTTCCCGGCGGCGGGCATCCAGTTCCGCGACATTTCGACCCTGATCGCCCACGGCGAGGGGCTGTCCTCGACCATTCACCACCTCGCCGATGCCGTGCGGACAACGGGAACCCAAGCGGTGGCCGGCATGGAGGCGCGGGGCTTCATCTTCGGCGCTGCGGTGGCCGTCGCGCTCGGCGTCGGCTTCATTCCCGTTCGAAAGCCCGGCAAGCTGCCGGTCGCGACGATCGGCGTCGATTACGCGCTCGAATACGGCGCGGACCGGCTCGAAATCGATCCCGGCGCGATCGGCGAGGGCGAGCGTATCGCCATCGTCGACGATCTTATCGCCACCGGCGGCACGGCCCTGGCGGCGACCGAATTGCTGCGCCGGGCGGGCGCAGTGGTCGAACACGCGATCTTCGTCATCGACCTGCCCGAATTGGGCGGCGCGGAACAGCTGCGCGGTGCGGGCGTTAAGGTTAGTTCACTGATGCAATTCGACGGCGCATGACCGGCCGCGCCATCGCCAAACGATCTCCGGTCCGGTTCTGAGCACACGCGAAGGATTTCCAGCCATCTCGATGGAATCGCAAGCCATTGTCATTGCCAGCATCGGCGCCCTGGGCGTCGGCGCGCAATGGGTCGCGTGGCGCACGGGGTGGCCCGCGATCGTGTTGATGTTGGCGGCGGGCTTCGTTGCCGGGCCGGTGCTGGGCCTGATCGATCCGGAGGCGGCGTTCGGCGAACTGCTCGATCCGATGATCGCGGTCGGAGTGGCGCTGATTTTGTTCGAGGGCGGGCTCAGCCTGGACCTTCGCGAATTGCGCCATTCAGGGGGCGCGGTGTGGCGGCTGGCGACGATCGGCGTGCTGATCGGCTGGGCCCTTGGCGCGCTCGCCGGGTTTTATATCGCCGGGCTCGTCTGGCCTGTCGCAATCCTGTTCGGCGGCATCCTGATCGTGACCGGTCCGACCGTCGTCATTCCCCTCCTGCGACAATCGAACATCCAGACCCGGCCCAATTCGATCCTCAAATGGGAAGGCATCGTCAACGATCCGACCGGCGCGCTGTGCGCGGTGATCGCCTACGAATATTTTTACAGGGTCAACCAGTTTCCCGAAGCCTCGGTGTTCGACGTCGTTCCGCCGCTCATTCTCTCGGCGATTATCGCCGGACTGATCGGATACGGGGCCGCCCGCGTCATCGCCTGGCTGTTCCCGCGCGGCGCGATCCCCGAATATCTCAAGGTCCCGGTGCTGGTCACCGCGGTTATCGCGGTCTTCGTTCTCACCAATCTGATCGAGCACGAGGCGGGGCTGGTCGCGGTCACCGTCATGGGCGTGACGCTCGCCAATCGGGACGTTTACAGCATGCGTTCGATCCACCCGTTCAAGGAGAACATCGCGGTCCTACTGGTTTCGGGCATTTTCATCCTGCTCGCCGCTTCGCTCGATTGGGACGATCTTGCCTATCTGCAGACGAGCATCCGCCCGCTGCTCTTCCTGCTCGCGCTGCTGTTCATCGTGCGCCCTGCGACTGTGCTGCTCAGCTTACTGGGGTCGAACGTCCCGTGGAACGAGCGGCTTTTCATCGCCTGGATCGCCCCGCGCGGCATCGTGCTGGTCGCGATCTCGGGCCTGTTCGCGCTCAGGCTCGGCGATCTCGGGATCGAAGGCGGACAGCTTGTGACCGGGCTCAGCTTCGCTGTGGTGGTCGTCACGGTGATCGCGCACGGTTTCACCATCGACATCGCCGCGCGCATGCTCGGCGTGAAGGGCGATTCGCAGCCCGGACTGCTGATTGTCGGCTCGACTCCCTGGACCATCGCGCTCGCCAAGGAGATGCAGGCGCTGAACACGCCGGTGATGATCACCGATCCCAGTTGGCAAAGCCTCGGCGCAGCGCGCCGCGAAGGGCTGCCCCATTATCACGGCGAGATCCTCAACGAGGCGACCGAACACAATCTCGACCTTTCGCCGTACCAGGTCCTGGTCGCGGCGACCGATAACGAGGCTTACAACACCCTTGTCTGCAACGAATTCGCGCATGAGATCGGCCGCGACAGCGTCTATCAGCTGGGCGAAAGCGCCGACGGCGACGACAAGCACGCGCTGCCGCTGGGGCTGCGCGGGCGGGCGCTTTTCGAAAAGGGCTATGGCGTCGATGAGGTCAACGAGAAGCAGAAGAAGGGCTGGCGGTTCACGCGGACCAAGCTGACTGAGGAATACGATTACGACGCGGCGCTTGCGGACATGCCGGAGCGGGCGACCATGCTGCTCATCGTGCGGCCGGAAGGGCGGCTGCGCTTCTTCACCCACGCCGCCCGCCCCGAACCGCGCGAGGGCGACACGATCATCACTTTCGTCCCGCCAAAGATGAAGACAACCCGGCCCGAATCGGTTGAACCGCAGGTTGCAAAGACGCAGGCGGGCTGACGCGAGGCGCCACAGGCGCTCGGAACCCAAGAGGAGGAGAGAACCGGATGCGGATGCGGGAGAGGGCGATCACGATCGTAGCAGTAATGCTCGCGGTCCTGTCCGCCTGCGATACGAACCGGGACGCCGACGATGCGACGGCGGCGGGCGAGGAGGAAGCGGCGGGCGCGCTCGGCGAAGAACCTTCCGCCGAACAGGGTGAAACCGTCTCGATCCTGCGCCCGGATATCGAACAGCCGGAGCTGCCCGAAGAGCCGCTTTCTCCGCTCGAGGTCACGATTGGATTTCCGGACGGCGGCGATGATCTGGACGACACGGCCCGCGCCGCGCTCGATAACGTGATCGCGTCCGAGCAGGTCGCGAGCGGTGGGCCGATCAGGCTCGGCGCGCATAGCGACACGGGCGGCAGCGACGCGGTCAACATGGGCGTCTCCGAGGATCGCGGCCTAGCTGTCGCGGGCTACCTGATCGAGCGCGGCGTGGAAGAGGATCGCATCGATATCGTCGTATTCGGCGAACAGAACCCGGCCGAGCCCAATGCGCTGCCCGACGGCTCTCCCAACGAGGAAGGGCGCCGCGCCAATCGCCGGGTGGAAATCACGGTCGCGCCGGCGGACGACGAGAACGGTACGGCGATCGAGGCGCTCGAAGAAGACGGACTGTAGGCGTCTCGGGGTCAGCCGGCCTGGCGGACCGCGCTCAGCACCTCCTCCGCCAGTTCGGGCCGACAGATCAGCAGATCGGGCAGATAGGGATCGGCTCGGTTGTAGCGCAGCGGCGCGCCGTCAATGCGCGAACAATGCAGGCCATGCGCCGCGGCGACCGCAACCGGAGCGCAGCTGTCCCATTCATATTGCCCGCCCGAATGCAGGTAGACCTCCGCTTGCCCACGCACCACGGCCATCGCCTTGGCGCCCGCGCTGCCCATGGGCACGAGTTCCCCATCCATCGCCTTGCACACATCTTCCGCCTCTTTGGCCGGCCGTGAGCGGCTGACGACGAAGCGCGGGCGCCGTGGAGCCTCCGGCATGGGCGCGGGGCGATCGCTGCGTAGCACTATGCCGCTTTCCAGACCCGGCAACGCCACAGCCCCCACCGCCGCCTTGCCGTCAACCGCGAGCGCGACATGCACCGCCCAGTCGCTACGCTGTTCGCCGAATTCGCGCGTGCCGTCGACCGGATCGATGATCCACACGCGCGACAACGCGCAGCGGACGGTGTCGTCGTTCTCCTCTTCGGATAGCAACCCGTCCTCGGGCCGGGCGTGGCGGATCGCGTGGCACAGGAAGGTGTTGGCGGTCGCATCGCCCGTATCGCCGAGCGCGCGCCCTTCGAACACCTGCGCCGCGCGGACTTCGATCAGCATGCGTCCGGCGATCTCGGCGAGATGCGCGGCGAGTTCGGCGTCGGTCATGTCGGCGCGCCTCATTTCAGCGGCATGATCTGCGCGATGATGTAATCAGCCGCCTCGGTCGGCGTCATGTCCACCGTGTTTACCCGGATTTCGGGGTTCTCCGGCGCTTCATAGGGGCTATCGATCCCGGTGAAGTTCGCGATCTCGCCGGCCCGCGCTTTCTTATAAAGTCCCTTCACGTCGCGGGCTTCGGCAACTTCGAGCGGGGTGTCGACGAACACCTCGACGAATTCGCCCTCGGGCAGCATGTCGCGCACCATCCGGCGCTCTGCGCGGAACGGGCTGATGAAGGCGGTGAGCACGATCAGTCCGGCATCCGCCATCAGCTTGGCGACCTCGCCGATGCGCCGGATATTCTCGATCCGGTCGGTCTCGGTAAAGCCGAGATCGCGGTTCAATCCCTGCCTGATATTGTCGCCGTCGAGCAGGAATGTGTGCCGGTTCATCAGCGCGAGCTTTGTCTCGACCTCGTTGGCGATGGTCGACTTGCCCGATCCCGAAAGCCCGGTGAACCACAGCACGCGCGGCATCTGGTTCTTCATCGCGGCGTGATCGGCGCGGGTGATTGTTGTCGGCTGCCAGTGCACGTTCTGCGCGCGGCGCAGGCTGAACTCGATCATCCCGGCGCCAACGGTCGCATTGGTGAACTTGTCGATCAGGATGAACCCGCCGAGCTCGCGCGATTTCGCATAGGGCTCGAAGGTGATCGGGCGGTCGACCGCGAATTCGGCGACACCGATGCTGTTCAGCTCCAGCGTCTTGGCCGCAAGCCGATCGAGCGAGCCCATGTCGATCTCGTATTTCGGCGGCTGGATATTGGCGGTCGCGGTCTGGCTGCCGAGCTTGATCCAGTAGCCGCGCCCCGGCTTCATCGCGGTCTCGTCCATCCATACGATGGTGGCGCAGAACTGATCGCTCGCTTCGGGCGGACCGTCCGCGCTCGCAATGACGTCGCCGCGCGAGCAATCGACCTCGTCCTCGAGAGTGAGCGTCACCGACTGGCCCGCCACGCCTTCGTCAAGATCGCCGTCGAGCGTGGTTACGGTTTTGACCGTGCTGGTTTTGCCCGCCGGCACGATGCGCACCGGATCGCCCGGCTTCACTGTCCCGCTCGCGATCAGTCCGGCAAAGCCGCGAAAGTCCTGTCCCGGGCGATTGACCCACTGCACCGGCATGCGAAAGCTGCGCTCCTGCGCGGCGGTAGTTCGGACTTCGATTCCCTCGAGATGTTCGATCAGCGCCGGTCCGTCATACCACGGCGTGTTGGCCGAAGGAGCTGCCGTGATGTTGTCGCCGCGAAAGCCCGAAATCGGGATCGCGGTGAAGTCCTCGATGCCGACCTCGCCTGCGAACTGCGCGTAATCCTGACGGATGTTCTCGAAAACCGCTTCGTCGTATTGCACGAGATCCATCTTGTTCACCGCGAGGACGATGTGCCGGATGCCGAGCAGGTGGACCAGATAGCTGTGCCGCCGCGTCTGCTGGAGCACCCCCTTGCGCGCGTCGACCAGGATCACCGCGCAGTCCGCGGTCGAGGCGCCGGTGACCATGTTGCGCGTATATTGCTCATGGCCGGGCGTGTCGGCGACGATGAACTTGCGCTTTTCGGTCGTGAAGAAGCGGTAGGCGACGTCGATCGTGATGCCCTGCTCGCGCTCCGCCGCAAGCCCGTCGACCAGCAGCGCGAAGTCGATTTCCGAGCCTTGCGTCCCATGCTTCGCGCTGTCGTTTTCGAGCGCGGTCAGCTGATCTTCGAAGATCATCTTGGAATCGTAGAGCAGCCGCCCGATCAGGGTGCTTTTACCGTCATCGACGCTGCCGCAGGTGATGAAGCGCAACAGGCTCTTATGCTGATGCGCTTCGAGATAGGCGTCGATATCCTCGGCGATGAGGGCGTCGGTCCGGAAGGTGGGTTTGGGTTCGGTCATATATTAAATTCGCTCGTGCTGAGCGTGTCGAAGCACTGCACTTTCTTGTTCCCGCAGTCTCAAAAAGAAAGACAGCCCTTCGACAAGCTCAGGGCGAGCGGGGCTTTAGGTCTAGAAATATCCTTCAGCCTTCTTCTCTTCCATGCTGGCCGATTGCCCTTTGTCGATCGCGCGGCCCTGACGTTCGGAGCCGGTGGCAAGCAGCATTTCCTGGATGACGGCATTCATGTCGGTGGCCCGGCTTTCGGTCGCGCCGGTCAGCGGATAGCAGCCCAGCGTGCGAAAGCGCACGGGTCGCAGGACCGGCTCCTCGCCCTCCTCCAGCCGAAAGCGTTCGTCGTCGACCACCAGCAGCATGCCGTCCCGCTCCACCGTCGGACGCTCGGCCGAAAGGTAGAGCGGGACGATGTCGATCTCTTCCAGCGCGATATATTGCCAGATATCGAGCTCGGTCCAGTTGGAGAGCGGAAAGACGCGAATGCTCTCGCCGTCCTGTTTCTTCGTGTTGTAAAGGTTCCAGAGCTCGGGCCGCTGGTTCTTCGGGTCCCAGCGATGGGCGGCATTGCGGAAGCTGAAGATGCGCTCCTTGGCGCGCGCCTTCTCCTCGTCACGCCGCCCGCCGCCGAATGCCGCATCGAAGCCGCGTTCGCCGAGCGCGCGTTTCAGCGGGTCGATCAGCTGCGCCTGACTGTAGAGCGCGCTGCCGGTGTCGAACGGGTTGATGCCCTGTTCCTCGGCCTCTTCGTTTTGCGCGACGATCAGTTCGAGCCCATATTCGCGCACCGTCCGATCGCGGTGGTCGATGAGCGCCTGGAAGTCCCAGCCGCTTGCGACGTGCAGCATCGGGAAGGGCGGCGGCGCGGGGTAGAACGCCTTGCGCGCCAGATGCAGCATGACCGAGCTGTCCTTGCCCACCGAATAGAGCATGACCGGCTTTTGCGCCTCGGCCACCACTTCGCGAAAGATATGGATACTTTCGGCTTCGAGCCGTTCGAGGTGGGTCAGCATGCGCATGGCATTCGAGCTAGACGCTGCGCCCCTCAAGACAACAGTAGATTTGCTTTGCCATCCCAAAGAGGACCGAAAGCCGGGCGTGGACCTACCGACCGGTGCACGAGTCTACTCCCAAAGGATGAGATGTGGTCGATCGCTGATGGCAATTGCCGAGGCGCGGTCTGGAGCGGGTAGGGGGAATCGAACCCCCCTAGCCAGCTTGGAAGGCTGGAGCATTACCACTATGCTATACCCGCTTGCGCAGCAGCGCCCTTGCCACCAAAGCCCGGCCGCGGTCAAGCAAGTGCGGCACCGCGAAAGCGCATCAGCGCTTCAATTCGTGCCCAGCGCTTCCCCCGTCGGCCCGCGTATGTCCGCCCGGTTCGCGCGCACCGATGACCAGAAGGCGAGGCCGATCAGACAGGCGCCGATCAGCCCGGTGATGACCTCGGGGATATGCGCGAAGGTGTTGATATACATGATCGTCGCCAGCGCCAGGATCGCGTAGAAGGCGCCATGTTCGAGATAGCGATATTCGCTCATCGTGCCCTTGCGCACGAGGAAGATTGTCATCGAGCGCACGAACATCGCCCCGATGCCAAGGCCGATGGCGATGATGATGAGGTTGTTGGTGAGCGCGAAGGCGCCAATCACCCCGTCGAAGGAAAAGCTCGCATCGAGCACTTCGAGATAGAGGAACGCGCCGAAACCCGCCTTGGCGACTTCGCCGGTAGAGGGGGTGGGCGGCTCGAGCACGTGGTTTACGATTTCGACCACGAGATAGGTCAAGAGCCCCCCGATCGCGGCGACGATAAAGGTCAAAGCATCATCATCGGCAAGCATCGAGGAGGTCGCCCAGGTGGCGAGCAGGACCAGACCGATCGAGATCGCCTCGATATCCGCAACCTTGGCGAGCGGGCGCTCGATCGCCGCGATCCAGTTCAGCTCCTTTTCGGAATCGAAGAAAAATTTGAGCCCGACCATGCCGAGAAACGCGCCGCCGAAACCCATCAGCCCGATATGCGCGTCGCTGACGATGCGTTGATATTCCGCCGGCTCACCCAGCGCCAAGCGGATCGCATCGACGGGCCCGAGGCTGGCGGCAACCATGACGATCACGAGCGGAAAAACGATCCGCATCCCGAAGACGGCGATCGCAATGCCCCAGGTGAGGAAGCGCTGTTGCCATTCGGGCGTCATGTCTTTCAAAATCGAGGCGTTGACCGCGGCATTGTCGAAGCTGAGCGATATCTCGAGCACGGCGAGCACGGCGCAGATCCACAGGATCGAGAGCATGCCCGAAAGCGTGCCCGTCGAGCTCCAGCCATACCAGCCGCCCAACGCGAGACAGGCCGCGGTAAACAGCAGCGAACCCCAGAAATGCTTGAAAAATCCCATAAGGGAGATGTCCTCGACCTATTCGCCGACCGCCATGTTGTCGATCAGCCGCGTGCCACCGATTCGCGCTGCGACGAGCAACCGCGCGGGGCCGCCCTTTAGGCCGTCCAGCGCGGCGAGGGAAGCGGCATCGGCGAGAACCGCATAGTCGATCGCGGCAAAACCCGCACCCAGCAGTGCATCTTCGAGTGCGGCGAGCGTGGGCGCGACCTCCTGTCCATCCTCGATACGCGCAATGGCTTCGCGCATCTCTCGTGGCAAGGTCGCGGCGGCCGCGCGCTGGCCGGGGGAGAGGTAGCGATTGCGGCTCGACAGCGCGAGCCCGTCCGCCTCGCGCACGGTCGGCACGCCGACGATCGCGTCGACATGCGGCCGGGTCAGGTCGAGATCGCGCGCCATCCGCCGGATTACCGCGAGCTGCTGGAAATCCTTCTCGCCGAAGAACGCCATGTCGGGCGCGACCTGGTTGAAGAGCTTGGCGACCACGGTCGCGACCCCGTCAAAATGGCCGGGCCGCGCCGCGCCGCACAGACCCTCGCTGACCCCGCCGACTGTGATGCTGGTCGCGAAGCCTGTGGGATACATCGCCGCGACCTCCGGGGCCCATAGCAGCGCGCATCCTTCGGCCTCGAGCATGGCGCTGTCTTCTTCCAACTGCCGCGGATAGGCGTCCAGATCCTCGCCTTCGCCGAATTGCGTCGGATTGACGAAGATCGACGCAACCACATGGTCGCATTCCGCGCGCGCGCGGCGTAGCAGCGTCAGATGGCCTTCATGCAGCGCGCCCATCGTCGGGACGAGGCCGATGCGCGCGGCCCCGCCCTCCTGCCGGCGGCGCAACTTCGCCACTTGCGTTCTCAACACTTCGAGTGTCCGCGCGGTTTGCACGGGGGGCCTCCCTTCTTATATTGCAGGCAAAGGCCCGATAGCGGAGCCCGCTCGGGGGCGGCAAGGCCCGGTCTTACTGCCTCCCGCAAACGCTTTGCGCCTACGCCGCCGCATAAGAAGGATCGCAACCCCGCAATGGCCTCCCCCGCTCCCAGTCGGCACGTCCACCGCATCGTCTTCGCCAACGAGAAGGGCGGGACGGGCAAGTCGACGACGGCGGTGCATGTCGGCGTAGCGCTCGCCTATCTCGGCGCGCGGGTGACGATGCTCGATCTCGACCCGCGCCAGCGCACCGCGCACCGCTACATGGAAAACCGCTATCACACGATGCAGCGGCGCGGGCTCGATCTGCCGACGCCGGCTTGCGAGGTGTTCAAGGGAGGCAACGAACAGGCGCTGCTGATCCGGATCGAAAAGCTGGAACAGGGTTGCGACGTGCTCATCATCGACAATCCGGGCCGCGACGATCCGCTGGCGCGCTGCGCGGTCGAGAATGCGGACACGCTCGTCACGCCGATGAACGACAGCTTCGTCGATTTCGACCTTATCGGACAGGTCGATGCTGAGAGCTTCAAGGTTAAAAAGCTCTCCTTCTTCGCCGAACTTGTATGGGAGGCGCGCATCCGCCGCAGCAAGGCGACGATCGAGCACAAGCGCCCCGAAATGGACTGGATCGTCGTGCGCAACCGCACCGGCTATACCGAGGCGCGCAACATGGCGCGGATCGAAAAGGCGCTGACCGAGATGTCGAAGCGGGTCGGCTTTCGCGTCGCGCATGGCTTGTCCGAACGCGTCATCTTCCGCGAGCTCTTTCCCTCTGGGCTGACCCTGCTCGACAAGGGGCATCTGGGCGGCCTCGGCACCAGCCATCTGGTCGCGCGGCAGGAATTGCGCGGCCTCGTCAAGGCGCTCAAGCTGCCCGACTTCGCCCGCCCGCAAGGCGAGCTGAAGGTTGCCTGATCGTGCTTAAGATCGCGGTCATCCTGCTGATGGTCTGTGTGCTCTGGCGTTGGGCGCTGGGCAAATGGCCATGGCAGATGCTGAGCGGGCCGAGCACGCGCAGCGACCGGCTGCGCGAGGCGCGCAAGCTGCTGGGCGTGCGGCGCGTCGCCACCCGTCAGGACATCCTTGCCGCGCACCGCGCGCGGGTGGCCGCGGTGCATCCCGATCGCGGGGGCACGGCGGATGCGGTCCACGAAGCCAACGCGGCGCGCGACCTGTTGCTGACGGAACTGCCGCCCGCGCCAAAGCCTTCGGGCGAGGCCGGCGAATCGGCGGAGGGCCCGTCCGACGTTCGCGTCGACCCCGTGCCCGACCCCGATCAGGAAAAACCGCACGACTGACACCATTGCGTGCGCGGCGCGTTGATCCGATAAAGGCCGTCTATCGGCCCGCGCGCCAGGAGGAACCGCCCGCTATGTCCCACAGCTTCGATCCCACCGTGCTTCGTGAATACGACATTCGCGGCATCATCGGGGAAACACTCGGCGCCGACGATGCCCGTGCGATCGGGCGCAGTTTTGGCAGCATGCTGGTGCGCGATATGAATGCGCAGGGGACCGGCGCGGCGACCCCGTGCGTCGCGGTCGGCTATGACGGGCGGGTAAGCTCACCGATGCTGGAACATGCGCTGGTCGAAGGGCTCAATTCCAGCGGCTGCGACGTGTTGCGCATCGGCCTGTCGGCGACACCGATGCTCTATTACGCCGAGGCGTCATCCGAAGAGGTTCATGGCGGCATTCAGATAACCGGCAGCCACAACCCCCCCAATTACAACGGCTTCAAGATGGTATTTCGGGGCCGTCCGTTCTTCGGCGACGACATCCAAAAGCTCGGCCGGATCGCCGACGCGGGCGAGTGGACCGACGGGGCGGGAAGCGTCGCCGAGCGCGACATCATGAGCGAGTATGTCGAGCGCCTGCTCGAAGGCCTCGCCGGTGTCGATGCCCAAGCGCTCTCCTCCATTAAGGTCGGCTGGGATGCGGGCAACGGCGCCGCGGGCCCCGCGCTCGAGGCGTTGACGGCGCGCCTGCCGGGCGAGCATCACGTGCTTTTCACCGAAGTCGACGGACATTTTCCCAATCACCATCCAGACCCCACCGTCGAGGCAAATCTCGCCGATCTGCGCGCGCTTGTCGATGAAAAGAAGCTCGATTTCGGAGTGGCTTTCGACGGCGACGGCGACCGGATCGGCGCGATCGACGGCGAGGGCCGCGTCATCTGGGGCGATCAGCTGCTGATGATCTATGCCGAGGATCTGCTCCGATCCCGATCCGATCAATCCGAGGCCCCCACCATCATCGCCGACGTCAAGGCCAGCCGCGCGCTGTTCGATCACGTCGCGAAGCATGGCGGCACGCCGTTGATGTGGAAGACCGGCCATTCGCTCATCAAGTCCAAGATGAAGGAAACGGGCGCGCCGCTCGCCGGCGAGATGAGCGGCCACGTTTTCTTCGCCGATAGCTATTACGGCTATGACGATGCGCTCTATGCCGGCGTCCGCCTGATTGCCGCCGCCGCGCGGCTGGGCAAGTCGGTGACGCAATTGCGCTCCGAAATGCCCGCCATGGTGAACACGCCCGAAATGCGCTTTCAGGTGGACGAGGCGCGCAAGTTCCCGGCGATCGCCGAGGTGACCGAGCGGCTGACGGGCAATCCGGGGCCGGGCGTCGAGGAGGTCAACGCGACCGACGGCGTGCGCGTCAACACCGCGGATGGCTGGTGGCTGCTGCGCGCTTCGAACACGCAGGACGTGCTGGTCGCGCGCGCGGAAAGCGACAGCGAGGAGGGGCTCGAACGCTTGATCGCGCAGATCGACGAACAATTGGCATTGTCCGGGCTGGAGCGCGGCGAGAGCGTGGGACATTGAACGTGTGGATGAGGGAAGGGTAGGATTATGATCAAACGCACTGTGTTGGCAGGTGCCGCTGCCGCTGGCTTGCTGGCCGCATCGCCGGTTTCGGCGCAGGCGGATCAGGATATGGATGGCGACCACACCGCCGATCCCGCACAGGCTGCGATGGGCGAGGTGATGGGCGCGCTGTCGGGCTTGTTCCAGGCCGAACCGCTGAGCGCCGAGGAGGAGGCGCGCCTCCCCGCCGCCACCGCGCTGGTCACAACGATGATGCCCGCGGGCTTCTATGCCGAGATGATGACCGAAATGATGGACGGCATGCTCGGCCCGATGATGGGCATGATGTCGGGCGAAACCGGCGCGTCGCTGGTGATTGGCACGCGGCTCGCAGGCTCCGAGATCGATATGGACGCGCTTAGCGCCGAGGAGAAACTCGAACTCGCAACTCTGCTCGACCCCGCCTTTGCCGAGCGCGGATCGGCGATGCAGACCATCCTGCGCGATATCATGAGCGAGGCCGCCGTCATCGTCGAGCCGCTGTTCCGCGACGGGCTGGCCAAAGCCTATGCGGTGCGCTTCGACACCGGCCAGCTGGCTGACATCGCTACCTTCTTCGCGACCCCGACGGGCCAGGTCTACGCGCAGGAGAACATGAAGCTGATGGCCGATCCACAGGTCATGTCGGCAAGCATGCAGGCGCTCCCGGCCATGCTCGGGCAACTGGGCAACATGGAGGGCCGGATGATCGAGATCATGGCCGATCTGCCGGCGGAGAAGAGCTATGTTGATCTGACCGCGGCCGAGCGCGCGCGGATCAGCGAGCTGACCGGCATCGCATCTGGTGAACTCGAAGATGCGATCCTTCCACCCGCGGACGAGTTGGAGGATATGAGCACTTTCGAGGGGTAGGCGGACGCTTGCGGGCAGCGCGGCGGATCGCCACTTAGGTTGCTGTGAGCTCGCAAGCCCTTCGATCCCAAGGCGAAACCGCCGTTCCGCCCGAGATCGAGGGCTGGTTCGATGCGCGCGGCTGGCGCATCCGGCGCCACCAGCTCGAAATGCTCGAAAAAGCGCGCAAGGGCCGCGACGCGCTGCTCGTGGCCGATACCGGGGCGGGCAAGACACTTGCCGGTTTTTTGCCCACCCTCTGCGACTTCGCGCCCTCCGCTGGCGAGCTGCCGGAGGACGGCCTGCACACACTCTATGTTTCGCCTCTGAAGGCGCTGGCACATGACGTGCGGCGCAACCTGCTGACCCCGGTGGAGGAGATCGGCCTGCCCATTCGGGTCGAGGCGAGGAGCGGCGACACGCCTTCGGACCGCAAGAAGCGCCAGCGCGAAAAGCCGCCGCATGTCTTGCTGACCACGCCCGAAAGCCTTTCGCTGCTGCTGTCCTATCCCGACAGCCTGACGTTGTTCAAAGGGTTGCGGCGCGTGGTGATCGACGAGATCCACGCCTTCGCCACCGGCAAGCGCGGCGACCTGCTGGCGCTCGCCCTTTCCCGCCTCCACGCGCTGGCGCCCGGTTGCCAGCGGGTCGCGCTCTCGGCGACGCTCGCCAACCCGGAGGCCTTTCGCGAATGGCTCGCCCCCCAGCCGCCCGAGGCGCAAGGCGAGATCCGCGCCGCCGACCTGGTGCTGGGCGAACCGGGGGCGCCGCCCGATGTCGAAATTCTCCTGCCCGAGGAGGCCCGCGTCCCTTGGGGCGGGCATGCCGCGACCTGGGCGATCCCGCAGCTTTACGAGGAGGTGAAGCGCAATCGCACCACGCTGATCTTCGCCAATACGCGGTTCCTCGCCGAATATCTGTTCCAGCACCTGTGGGAAGCGAACGAGGACCACCTGCCGGTCGGGGTCCATCACGGATCGCTCAGCGTCGAGGCGCGGCGCCGCGTCGAAAGCGCGATGGCCCGCGGCGAACTGCGCGCACTGGTCGCGACCGCCAGCCTCGATCTCGGCGTCGACTGGGGCGACATCGACTGCGTCGTCCAGATGGGTGCGCCCAAGGGGTCCTCGCGCCTGCTCCAGCGCATCGGTCGTGCCAATCACCGTCTCGACGAACCCAGCCGCGCGCTGCTCGTGCCCGGCAACCGCTTCGAATTCCTCGAGGCGACGGCGGCCAAGGAAGCGGTCGACGAAGGCAAGCGCGACGGCGAGGAGTTCCACCCCGGAATGCTCGACGTGCTGGCGCAGCATATCATGGCCTGCGTGTGCGCCGCACCCTTCCGCGAAGACCAGATGCTGGCCGAGATCCGCACCTCATTGCCCTATAGCTGGGTCGACGAGGAAGTGTTCGGGCGCGTCCTCGCCTTCGTCGAGAACGGCGGCTACGCGCTGCGCGCCTACGACAAGTTCAAGCGCATCACGCGCGACAAGGACGGCACCTGGCGCCTCGCCCATCCACAACAGGCGGCCAGGCACCGGATCAATGCGGGCATCATCATCGACGGCGAGTTCCTGACCGTGCGCATCGCGAGCGGCGGGGGCCGCGGCGGGCGTTCGCTTGGCAAGGTCGAGGAACGGTTTGCCGCGCAGCTTTCCCCCGGCGACACCTTCTTCTTCGCGGGCACCAGCCTCGAAGTGGTCAAGGTGCAGGACATGGACGTGATCGTGCGCGCGTCGAAGAAGGCGGCGATGATCCCCTCCTATGGCGGCGCGCGGATGCCGCTGACCACGCATCTGGCGCACCGCGTGCGCGAGATGCTGGTCGATCGCGCGGGCTGGGCGCGCTTTCCCGACGATGTGCGCGAATGGCTCGAAGTGCAGGATTATCGCAGCGTGCTGCCCGGACCCGACGACGTTCTAGTCGAAACCTTCCCGCACCAGAAGCGGCATTACGCGGTGTTCTACACCTTCATCGGCTGGAATGCGAACCAGTCGCTCGGCATGCTGGTGACCAAACGGATGGAGGATCGCGGGCTCCAGCCGTTGGGCTTCAACGCCAACGATTATTGCCTTGCGGTTTGGTCCTTGAAGCCGCTCGACGATCCTGCGCCGATGCTTTCCCCCGATATCCTTTCGGACGAATTCGTCGAATGGGTGCAAAGCTCGCATCTGCTGCGCCGCGCCTTTCGGGAGGTTGCGGTGATCGGCGGTCTGGTCGAACGCCAGCAGCCGGGCAAGCGCAAGACCGGCAAGCAAGTGACCTTTTCGACCGACCTCATCTACGACGTCCTGCGCAAATACGAGCCCAACCACGTACTCCTCGAAGCCGCCTGGGCCGATGCGAAGACGCGCATGACCGATATCGGCCGCCTCTCGCGCCTGTTGGACGAGGCGACGGATACGCTTCGCCATGTCGAACTGGAGCGCGTGAGCCCGCTGGCGGTGCCGATCATGGTGCTGATCGGGCGCGAAAACACCCCTTCCGGCGCGGCGGATGACGAGCTGCTGCTGGAGGCGGAAAGCCTCGCAGGCGAAGCGATGCGGATCGATCCGGGCGAGGGTGAGCTGCTGGAGGGGGATTGAGTTTGACGGTCCGTCAGCCCCACGCCGAACGTGTCGAAGCCATCCTCCGCGCCGATGTGCATCGCTGGCGGCTGCTCGCAATCGTGGCGCAATTGTCGCTACCGGATTGCTGGATCGCGGCGGGCTTTGTCCGCAATGCGGTCTGGGACGCTCGACACGACCGACCACCGCAGCCTTTCTCGGACGATGTCGACGTGATCTGGTTTAACGCCGCAAATTGCGACGAGAAAGTCGATCGGGATATTGAGAAGGAACTCAGAGCAGTCGACCCGGCGGTCCGGTGGTCGGTTAAGAACCAGGCGCGGATGCACCAACGCAATGGTGATCGACCCTATAGCAGCGCTGTCGATGCGATGCGGTTCTGGCCGGAGACGGCGACGGCTGTTGCGGCAAGGCGGGTTGGAGACGACGAGTGCATTATCGCAAGCTCATTCGGGCTGGATGATTTGTTCACTCTCACCGTCCGCCCCGCAGGCCGTTTTCGGGACGAGAAGCGAGCGATCTACGAAGCGCGCATTCGCTCCAAACGGTGGTTCGAACGCTGGCCGAGACTGAGCGAGGAATGAAGCTGGCACCTTCGCACTAGCCGCTTCGGTCGTGAAACGACCGCAAGCGCGACCGCGCGCCCGCAGGTGCCCCGGACCCCGGGCTTGGAGGGAACAGCACTGAAGACGCAGCCTCGGATGGGGCTATGCAAAACAAAAAAAGGCGCCGCGGTTTCCCGCGGCGCCTTTTTGCTTGAGCGAAAATCACCCCGGTCAGGTGCCGGAATCGAACTCGCGATATTTCTCGTTGCCGACGAAGCCGAACTTGCTGACGCCCGAGATCTTGATGATCTGCAGCACCTTGGCCGACAGGTCGTAGCTTGCCAGCGCTTCTGGCTCGAATTGCAGCTCGGGCTCGGGATCGATGCGGGTGGTGTCGGCGAGCAGGGT
Source organism: Erythrobacter sp. (assembly GCF_036351135.1). GTDB lineage: Bacteria > Pseudomonadota > Alphaproteobacteria > Sphingomonadales > Sphingomonadaceae > Erythrobacter. Next base: position 162,127 of record NZ_JAZBON010000027.1, on the reverse strand, counting down.
CACCAGCTGTCCCTGATCGATGGTCTCGCCGTTCCACAGGATCTGATCGCTCGCGGTGAGGATCAGCTTGTTCTTGATCGGATCGATCTCGATGTCCTGCGGAGGCGGGTTGCCCTGCGGCAGGTCGATGTCGACCGAATGCGTTGCCACCGGAATGGTGATGATAAACATGATGAGCAGCACGAGCAGGACGTCGATCAGCGGCGTCATGTTCATGTCCATCATCGGTTCGCCGTCGAGTTTGCCTCCGGCCATGCCCATGTCAGTTACTCCTTGATGTGATCAGGTCGATCAGACGCCCGGTTCGACCGGGTTCGAGATGAAGCCGACCGTGGGATAGCCCGCGGACTGCACCTGGTAGATCGTTCCCGCGACGCAGCGCCACGGGGCGTTGACGTCGCCGCGAATGTGAACCTGCGGGATCGCCTCGGGATCTTCCATGATCGCTTCGGGGCCACCGGCGCGCTGGACGATGGCGTCGAGCCGTTCGAACGCGTCGTTGAACAGCTTTTCCGAGGACACCGGCACGATATTGTTCCAGTAGACCATGCATTCGCCGCTGCGCGCCGCGCCCTGAAAGCCGGGCTCGCCGGCGCGGCGGCCGTCGGCGTCGGTGGTGCTGACGGTGATCTGCAGATTCTCGACCTTGTTCTGCGATTCGACCGATTCGAAAACGGGAATCTCGAGCCGTTCGATCGTCTGGATCGCCACCGGAACCGCGATGAGGAAGATGATCAGGAGAACGAGCATCACGTCCACGAGCGGCGTGGTGTTGATGTCGGACATCGGGGTGTCCCCGCCTCCCATCGAAATCGCCATGGTGTATTCCTTGTTGCTCCGCGAGGGGCCGCCCGTGGCGGCCCGCGCCGGAAAGTTCGTCTTGTCTGCGCCGAGCGGCAGGGCAGGCGGGGGCTGGCGGAGCGGCGCCTATTGCCGCGCGCCGTCCCCGCCCGCTTTGCCGCTGCTTACTTCTTCATCGACGCGGTTGCGCCGCCGGCGGTGGTCGCCGGATTGCCAGTGGTACCGGCGGGCTTGGCCGCACTTGCAGGCTTGCCCTTCGCACCCGCCGACGTGGCGGTGGTCGAAGCCGAGGTCAGCGACGGCTTGATGGTACCGTTCGAGCCGATATAGGCGACGATCGAGTTCGAGAAATCGGTCATCAGTGCATCGATGCGGCGGTTGCGCGACTGCAGCCAGTTGAACGCGAGCACCGCAGGCACGGCCACCAGCAGTCCGATCGCGGTCATGATCAGCGCCTCGCCGACCGGCCCTGCGACCTTGTCGATCGAAGCCGAACCCTCGATTCCGATATTGATCAGCGCGCGGTAGATCCCGATCACCGTGCCGAGCAGGCCGATGAAGGGCGCGGTCGCGCCGACCGACGCGAGGAAGGACAGACCGCCCGAAAGCGACTGGTTGATGGTGTTCTGCGAGTGGGCGAGCTCTTCTTCGACGAAGTGGATCTCGTCACCGGCGCCGTGCATCTTGGTGTGATGCTCCTGCGCGGTCACCGCATCGTCGGCGAGCTGGCGCCAGGCGCTGTTCTTCTCCAGCTTGGTCGCGCCTTCCTTGAGGCTCGACGCGCGCCAAAACGACTGACGCACGCCCTTGTACTGGCGCATCACCTTGTTCTGCTCGAAATATTTCGTGAACAGGATGTAGAACGAGCCGACCGACATGATGACCATGACGGCGAGGATCGACCAGGCGACGGGTCCGCCCTCTTCCATGGCCTTCCAGAAACCGAATTCGTTCACCGGAGCTTCGGTCTCGGTTGCCACTGCTGCAAGAGTATAAAGGTTCATTTTCGCAAAGTCCTTCTTGTGATTTCGTCCCCGGAAGGCCGGCTCAGGCGAAAGCCCCGGCCTTCCGCATATTCGTCAGTTCAGTCGATAGGTGATCCGGGTCGAGTAGGAGCCGCTTGTCGGGTTTCCGGCGGCGTTGAGCGCAGGATTGAAACGGGCATACCGCTCCATGCCGCGGCAAGCCGCCTCGTCGAGAATGCTCGATCCACTCGAAGCCGTGACGCGACATCCAGTCGCACGGCCGTCGGGGGTGACCGTCACCCGGACGCCGACGGTGCCTTCGGTCTCTTCGCGAAGAGCGCGCGAGGGATAGTTTTCCTGGATCCGACGGGCCCAGCTGCCCTCGTTGCGGGTGGACGCCCCACGCGCCTGCGAAGGCGGCGGCGGCGGCGGCGGCGCGGGCGGCGCGACCGGTGCGGGCGGCGGAATGGTCAATGCCGGCGGCGCGGGCGGCGGGATCGTGGGCTGGGTCCGAATCGGTGGAGGTGCCGGAGCGATCGAAATCGGCGGCGGCGGCGCGACCGGCGGTGGCGGTGCGGTTTCCTGCGGCGGCTGCTCGGGCGGCGGTTCCGGCTCTTCCTCGGGGGGTTCGGGCTCTTCGATGTCCACCGTCGTCACCCGCTCGACCACCTGCTTGACCGCCGAAATGGCAAGGCCGGAGATGAGCAGATATCCAAGGGCCACATGGATAATCACAACGATGATGATGGAAGTTATCTTGCTCCCACCCATTTGTTGGTCAGCGTAGGCCATCCAGTCGCTTTCTCTCCATATTCCCGGCCGGGCGAACCCGGCGCAAATTCCAACCGCATCGGGCCGCCTTCCGACGTGGAAACGGCCATCGCGCACCCGTCGCGCGATAGCTCCTCGCCGAAGCCGGACCCGGGCAGTAACTCCCAGAATCCTGATCTGCCGAACGGACATCCGGTCTTTCCCCGGCAACGCTCGTCAACCCAGTGAGCGCTCACCTCGAAGATCGGTCCGATCGTCCGCGTCGCCGCGCCGCCCTTTCTCTTTTGGGAAGGGGGTGCATCAACGCGAAGTGCCGCGCCGGTCCTGTCCCCAAACACCGGCGCAATCCCGACGGGCTTTAACGGTCAATACCTAGGCAATCAAACGCTTTATCGGTTCAGGGCCGATTCACTGGCCTGCCCTTCCAATGTGGTCTAGGCGAACCAATCGCAATTTCGCGACACGGGAATTGACGACCATGACGCGCGTTAACGAAAAATTAGGCAGTGGTTTCAAGGGGCTGACCGTCAGCCTTGCGCTCGCGGCGGCGATCGCGCTTCCCGGCATGCCGGCGGCTGCCCAGCAACCTGTCCCAGAAGGGGGCAGTGGAGCCATGGATGCGGGCGGCACCGCGACCTTCGCCGACCTCGCGACCCTTGCCGATCGCAGCGACATGGTCATCCGCGCGCAGATTCGCGATTCCGTGGCGGTCGAACCCGAGCGCGCACCCGGCCTCGCGCCGGGGCACGTGCGGCTTTATATAGAGGCGCGCACGCAGGCGCTGCTTTCGGGCGAGGCGGCGCTGGGCGAATCGCTCGCCTATCTCGTCGACCTGCCGCTGAACGCGCGCGGCAAGGCGCCCAAGCTCAAGAACCGCGAAGTGCTGCTCTTCGCCGACCGCGTGCCGGGCCGCCCCGGCTTCGTCCAGTTGACCGGCAAGGGAGCGCAGCTCGATTACAGCCCGGCGCTCGAGGCGCGGGTTACCCCGCTGCTGCAGGCGCTCGCCGCGCGCGACGCGCCGCCGGCGGTCACCGGCGTGGGCGACGCGCTGGCGGTGCGCGGCACGCTGGCGGGCGAATCGGAGACGCAGGTCTTCCTCACCACCGCCGACCGCTCGCCGGTTTCGATCACGGTGCTGCGCCGTCCGGGGCAGGAGCCGGTCTGGGGCGTGTCGTGGGGCGAGATCATCGATTCCGCCGCCCGCCCGCCGCGGCCGGAGAGTTTGCGCTGGTATCGCCTGGCCTGCGCGCTGCCGCCGAGCCTGCCTTCCAACACCAATCTCGCGCGCGACGCCGAAGCACGCCGGCTCGCCGAGGTGGATTACGAATTCGTGGTTACAGCACTCGGCCCCTGCACCCGCGCGATCACCGAGGCGCCGAGCTAGAGACGCTCCACCTGCGCACACCCTTTCGGCGCTTGACCTTGAGCCAAGCCGCGGCCAGCGGTGGCGCAAACCTGCCGCATTGCAGCATCGCCGAACCGGAGCGCCCCTTTGACCGATATGTCTTCCCCCGAAACCAAGCCCCTGCGCATCGCGATCGCCGGGCTCGGCACGGTTGGGGTCGGCGTCATGCGCCTGCTTGAAACCAACCGCGACCTCATCGCCGCGCGGGCCGGACGCGCTATCGAGGTGGTCGCGGTGAGCGCGCGCGAGCGCACCAAGCAGCGCGGCGTCGACATCGCCGCGCTCGCCTGGGAGGACGACATGACCGCGCTCGGCGCACGCGATGAGGTCGACGTGGTGGTCGAGCTGGTCGGCGGATCTGACGGCCCGGCGCTCGCCCTGTCGCGCGCGGCGCTTGCGGGCGGCAAAGGGCTGGTCACGGCCAACAAGGCGATGATCGCGCATCACGGACTCGAACTTGCCGAGGCGGCGGAAGGTGCCGGCGTGCCGCTCAAGTTCGAGGCGGCGGTCGCGGGCGGGATCCCGGTGGTCAAGGGCCTGCGCGAAGGGACCAGCGCCAACGCGCTCACGCGGGTGTACGGCATCCTCAACGGCACCTGCAATTACATCCTCAGCGAGATGGAACAGACCGGCGCCGATTTTGGCGAGACGCTCGCCGAGGCGCAGGCACTGGGCTATGCCGAGGCCGATCCCACCTTCGACATCGAAGGGGTGGACGCGGCGCACAAGCTCGCGATCCTCGCCGCGATCGGGTTCGGCGCGCGGATCGACTTCGCGGCGGTCCACACGGTCGGCATCGTCCAGGTCCGCGCCGCCGACATCGCGCAGGCCGATGCGCTGGGCTTCGTCATCCGCCTGATCGCGGAGGCCGATGTGCAGGAGGAGGCGGACGGCCCGCGCCTGCTGCAAAGGGTTCGCCCTTGCCTGGTGGCGAAGGATCATCCGCTCGCCCCCGTCGACGGGCCGACCAATGCGGTGGTCGCGGAAGGCAATTTCTCCGGGCGTCTGCTGTTTCAGGGCGCGGGCGCGGGCGACGGGCCGACCGCGAGCGCGGTGGTTGCCGACCTCATCGACATCGCCCGCAGCTTCGAGCGCGGCGATATCGGCGCGCCGTTCTCGATGCCGGTCGCGCAGCTCGCCGCTCTGCCCCCTGCCCAAGCCGGTGGGCGTACCGAGCGCACCTATCTGCGCTTTACCGTGCGCGATCGGCCGGGCGTGCTGGCCGAGATCACCGCGGCAATGCGCGATGCCGACGTGTCGATCGAAAGCCTGATCCAGAAGGGGCGCATGCATGATGGCGGCGAAGTGCTGGTCGCCATGGTGACGCATGAAGGGCCCGAGGCGCATATTGCCCGCGCGCTCGAACTGCTCGAGGGTTCGGACAGCCTGACCGGCGATCCGCTGGTCCTGCCCATTCTTCCGGCCTGAACCCGCCCTATTCCGGAAGCAATCCGCGACCGGCGCGATCCGCATCGGAGCCGGGCTGCGCTTCGGGCAGGGCTTCGAGGTCGATGATCAGCGGCCCCGGCGGCGGGTCGCCGAATTTCGCGGTGACCGTGACGGTGAAGACCGATCCCTCGGTCGGCAGTTGCAACCCGCTGCCATCGACGCCTGGATTGACCGCGCCGGGGCGGCTTTCGGCATAGCGCTTCTCGAACGCCTCCTGTTCCCAGCCGCTTCTATCGGCATCGTCGCGTGCACGGCAGACCACGATCTCGCCGGCGATCCGCGCGACGTCGGCTTCCTCGCGGCAACGGCGCTCGGCGTCGGGATCGGCGGGTGCGCTCGCTTCGGGAAGCGTGAGGTCGATGACGACCCGCTCGTCATCATCCGCCGGTTCTGTCTGCGCGAGTGCGGGGACGGACAGCGCCGCTATGACGGCGAGCCTCGCGAAAGGCGCGGCGTGCGCTATTACTGACCCGGCGGGTCCGGCGCCTCGAGCCCCATGGCGCGGCGGCGGCGGGCGATTTCTTCCGGCGTCGGCTCGCCATTCTCGCCGCTGGGCGGAAGGCCGCGGGCGATGCGGTCGGCATCGGAGCCTGGCGGCGCTTCGGGCAGGGCCTCGACATCGATCAGCAGCGCCGCTTCGCCAGGGCATGGCGGAATGACGCACAGACCGCCCACGGTCGCAGGCCCGCGGAAAATGCCGCCACCCGCGACATTGACCGGTTGCTCGCCCTGCGTGCGCGCGGCGTAGCGTGCCTCCCAGTCCTCCTTGTTCCAGACCCCGTCCGATCCCTCGCCGCGCCGCCGGCACACGACGATCTCGCCGCGGATCTTCGCCACTTCGTTCTCGCGCTCGCAATCCTCGACGAGCAGCCGATCGGCTTCCTCGCGCGGGACGGTGATGGTGAGGTCGATGACCTGTCGCTCGCGCGGGGCGGGGGCCTGCTCGGAAGGTTTCGCCGCGGCGGCCGCCTCGTTGTCGGGTGGCGTTTCCTGCGCGCCGGCGCCCGCCGCCAGCATCGCGGAACCGGCCCATACGCCGAATCGTCCTGCGCGTCGTCCAGCCTGCCGCAACATCCGGCGCCGCGGTCCCGAAGTCGATAAGGCTGCACTCGCGGAAGGATGTCTCGACAAGCCGGTCACCTCGTGGCTAAGCGCGCTGGTGGCCATCGACCGTTCACGAGCACTCGCTCCCCTCTTCGCCCCTGTGCCGACCGCGCCCGGCCGATAAAACCGCGTCCGGGCCGGAAAGGAAACGTTCGGGGCTCGACGTCAGCAGAAGGACTGAATTGCGGATGAACACAAGCAACAATTCTCCGGGCAACAATTCTCCGGGCGACAATTCCCCCCGGAGCAATTCCCCTGCAAGCGTCGATATCGGCGAAACCGACATCCTCGCCGCCAAGGAACCCGCCGACCACAATGCGATCGACCGTGTGCTGGTGCTTGAAATGGTCCGCGTCACCGAAGCCGCCGCGGTCGCCGCGGCGCAGCTGATCGGGCGAGGCGATGAAAAAGCCGCCGATGCCGCCGCGGTCGAGGCGATGCGCCGCGCCTTCGACACGCTCTACATGGACGGCACGGTAGTGATCGGCGAGGGCGAGCGCGACGAAGCGCCGATGCTTTATATCGGCGAGAAGGTCGGCATGGGTTCGGACGGGGGCAAGGCGCCCCAGATCGACATCGCACTGGATCCGCTCGAAGGCACGACGATCACCGCCAAGGCGGGCCCCAATGCGCTCGCCGTGCTGGCGGCGGCGGAGAAGGGCGGACTCTTGAACGCTCCCGATGTCTATATGGACAAGCTCGCGGTCGGCCCGGGCCTGCCCGCCGACGTGATCGACATCGCCATGAGCCCTTCCGACAATGTCCGCGCGGTCGCCGCGGCGCGCGGGATCGAACCCGCTGCGATCAATGTCTGCGTGCTCGATCGCCCGCGCCATGCCGAGCTGATCGCCGAATTGCGCGAGCTGGGCTGCGGCGTGTTCCTGATTGGCGACGGCGACGTCGCCGGGGTCATCGCGGTGACCGATCAGGACACCTCGATCGACATGTATATGGGCCAGGGCGGCGCGCCCGAAGGCGTGCTTGCGGCGGCGGCCCTGCGCTGCGTCGGCGGCCAGTTCAACGCGCGGTTGGTCTTCCGCAACGAAGACGAACGCGCCCGCGCCCGCAAATGGGGCATCACCGACCTCGACCGCATCTACAAGCTCGACGATCTCGCCAAAGGCGACTGCATCTTCGCCGCCACCGGCGTCACCGACGGATCGCTGCTGACCGGCGTCAAGAAGCGCCGCAAATCCACCGGCGCGGTTATCATGACCACCGAAAGCGTGGTGATGCGTGCCTCGTCGGGCACGGTGCGCTGGGTGAAGGGCGAACATCGGATCGAACCGCATAGGGAATGAGCGACGGTTGCTCCGGGTGAAACGGTCCTCGCACCTGCAAGAAAAAACGTGCGCTGGGTGAAGGGCGAACATCGGATCGAACCGCATCGGGGATGAGCGACGGCTGATCCGAGAACACCGGTCCTCGCACCCGCAACGAAAAACGTGCGCTGGCTAAAGGGTGAACACAGAATCGAACCGCATCGGGGGTGAATGTCCGTTATGGCTGCTGCGCATCTTCCGGACCGCGTGATCGAGCTGGCTGAACGGCTCGGCGCAGAGGGGACGTTCGCCGGACATTGCCACTTTCGACAGACCGGCACGTTGCGAAATGTCGGCGCGAAAAAGTGGATGCGCTTTACGGCGCGGCAATGGATCTCTGCGAATGATTGTCAGTTCCGCTGGGTCGCGCGGGTCGGGCTGATGGGGGCCGTGCGCGTTACCGACGCACTGCTCCACGATATTCCGGCGGGTTCGGTCAAACTGTTCGGGCTCGTCCCGCTCGCTCGCGCAAGTGCGGGCGATGATCTGCTGAAGGGGCAATTGCTGCGCTATCTCGCGGAACTGCCTTGGTGCCCCGATGGAATCTTTTGTAATCGGTCGCTGCGGTGGGAGGTCGTGACCGATACCCATTTCCAGATCGGCGCGCGCATCAAATACGTAGAAGCCGAACTCAATCTGTTTTTGGACGATGAAGGATTACCCGCGCGCATTCAGGCGATCCGGCCCGCCGAACAGGACGGCGTGTTCACCGATCGCGAGTGGCAAGGCACTTTCAGAGATTATCGGCGCATCGAAGGTCGATTGATCCCGCACGTCGCACGCGTCTGGTGGACGCTCGATGGCGCGCCTTTCGATGTATGGCGAGGCACTATCGGGAATTGGAGCAGCAGCTAGCGCCGACCCGTCCCGGCAATGCATAATCACCGTGTGCTGGTAGAAAGGCGCGGCGGGTCAGAAGCGAGCACAGGGTCGAACCGCATGGGGGTGAGCGACGGCTGGTCGGAGTAAAGCGCTCCTCGCACATGAAAGAGGTTGCAATCTGCAACCGATATGGCAGTCTCGTCGTCGAGGAGATTGCCATGTCCAACCTGTCGGCGCATGTTACCGGCGAACTCGATCGGGCCGCCCATGCGGGCAGCCCCGAAGCGGCCTTTGCGCATCTCGAACGCGCACATATCCTCGGCCAGTATTCGACCCGCGACCATGTGCGCGTTCATGCCGCGATGTTGCGGTGGGGCTTGGCGCAACGCGATCTGCGCGAAGTCGCTGGACAGGTCATCCGCATCATCGCCGCCGCGACCAAGACCGCGCTGGGCTGGATCCCGGTAGGCAATACCGGCGGGGCGAATGTGAGCCCGATCAAACCGATGCCGCTGCCCGACGATCTCGCCGAGATCATATCGCGCCATCGCGGCTAGACGCGGTTACCGGAGCGGCCGTGCGTCCCAGTCCTGCGCGGCCCCTCGCTCGCGGCCATATTCGATCAGGCAGCGCATGTAGCGGCGGTTGAATTCGAGCGGGTCGTCGTCGGCGATGTCCACCTCGAGCCATTCGACGCAGGTGCGCGCGCCGTCGAAATCGGGGATCACGAAGCGGCGCGCCGGATCGTCGAGCTCGTCCGCCCTGATCCGTGCGAAGAAGCGGCGTGCGAGCAGGTCCCGCGCGCGCTCGGAAGCGCGGTCGATCGACAGGCGCTCGACCTGGTCCACCAGCAGATCGACCGTACGAAAGGCCAGGCTGATGATGTCCCAGTCCTGCAACTGGCCGCTAGTCGAGGTGATGGGCACGCAATCCGCCGGATCGACCTTGCCGCATTCGCTGCGGGTTTCGCCGGTTGAATTAAGCAGAATATAGAAGCTCGGCTGATCGCGCAGCGCCGTGGGCAATGGATCGAGCAACAGGCGCTGAACCGGCGCGGCGTCCGGATCGGGCTGGGGCCGGGGGGCCGGCTCGGCACGGGCGAGCGGTGGCAGCACCCAATTGTCCGCTAGGATGGAGGCGATGCGGTCGTCGAACACGGCGCCGCGCACGCCGCCGTCGATATATATCCGGTTGTCGATGAAGACGGGCCGCGCGGCGGGCGGCACCACCGAGGAGGCGATTAGGGCCTCGATATAGCAGTCCTTGAGGCGCCGCCGCTCGCTGCCTTCGGGCGCGGCGGCATAGCGATAGGCGAGCTCGGTCATGTCGAAGGCGACCGCCTGGCCGAGATCGACGTCGGTCGCCCCCGCCAGAAGATAGGCGCCGCCATCGGGATCGGAGCCGCTGGGATCGTAACGCGCGGCGACCGCCTCGAGCACTTGCGGGGTGAAGAGCGTATCGAGCCGGCGGCGCAGCGGGACGAGATCGGAGATCGCGCCGCGCCGGATCGCGGTCAGCGCGGCGCCAAGGCTGAGCCCGCCGGCGATGTCCGACCCCTCGACATAGGCGTCGAGCAGATCGCTCTCGCTCTCGATCGTATAGCCCGCAACCGTGAGGTCTGGCCGCCCGATGAACACGCCCGTCGCCTGGAGCGCGCCGGTGCTGACCCCGGTGACGAGCCGGAATTCGGGCATCGTGCCCGACCGGTGCCAGCCGTCGAGAAAGCCCGCCCCGAACGCGCCGTTCTGGCTCCCGCCCGAAAGCAACAGGATATCGCCCCTGCCCTCTTCCAGGATGCTGCTCATCGGACGTTCGCCCGGCAGCGGGGTTTCGAGCGAGTAGCGCACGATCTCGCACCTCTCGCCCTCGGCGGTGAACGGCGGCGTGTGGGTGCAGGCGCTCACGGCCAGCGTTCCCAATAGCATCAGCAGACGTTTCACGGGCCGTCCCCTTCCTTCTTCGAACTCGCGCAAGGCGTGCCGGACGGGATGGCAAATGCGCGGCGAGTAGGAAAATGCTTTTGTGCGGGCCCTCTCACGTCGTCCGTCGTGCGCGAGGCTGCGGACAACAGGCTCGTGCCTCTGTTGCGTTTGTATGACCCTCGGCTAGGCGGGGGGCGCAATTCTGTTCACCGGAGATTCGCATCCATGAAGATCATGTCCGGCAATTCGAACCTGCCGCTCGCCCGCGCGATTGCGGCCTATCTCGAGATCCCGCTGACCGATGCGAGCGTGCGCCGCTTCGCTGACGAGGAAGTGTTCGTCGAGGTCAACGAGAATGTGCGCGGCGAGGACGTATTCCTGGTCCAGCCGACGAGCTTTCCGGCGAACGACAACCTCATGGAGCTGCTGATTTGCATCGACGCGCTGCGGCGCGCCTCGGCCAAGCGGATCACCGCGGTGGTGCCCTACTTCGGCTATGCCCGGCAGGACAGGAAGCCCGGCCCCCGCACGCCTATCTCCGCCAAACTGGTTGCCAACCTCATCACCGAGGCCGGGGCGGACCGGGTGCTGGCGGTCGACCTGCATGCGGGCCAGATCCAGGGCTTCTTCGACATCCCGACCGACAATCTCTACGCCGCTCCCGTCATGGCCGCGGACATCCAGGCGCGCTATGGCGACCAGGATCTGATGGTCATCAGCCCCGATGTCGGCGGCGTGGTGCGCGCGCGGGCGCTTGCCAAGCGGCTCGACAACGCCCCTCTCGCCATCGTCGACAAGCGCCGCGACCGGCCGGGCGAGAGCGAGGTGATGAACATCATCGGCGACGTCGAAGGGCGCGATTGCGTGCTGATCGACGACATCATCGATTCGGGCGGGACCTTGTGCAACGCCGCCGACGCGCTGCTCGCGAACGGCGCCAAGTCGGTCGCCGCCTACATCACCCACGGCGTGCTGTCGGGCGGCGCGGTGGCGCGGATCGACGGCTCGCAGCTGAAGGAGCTGGTCATCACCGATTCGATCCGTCCGACCGAAGCGGCGGAAGAAAGCGACAAGCTGCGCATCCTCACCATCGCCCCGCTGGTCGGCGAGGCGATTAGGCGGATTGCGGATGAGAGCAGCGTGTCGAGCCTGTTCGACTAACCGCACGAGTCCCCGTGAAGGCGGGGACCTTCGTCGGCTTCGCGCCAAGTTGCGGGGAGGCTCCAGCCTTCGCGGGAGCTCGCTATAGCGGTAGTATGTTCGAGCCCGCCGAAACCCGCGACATCCTCATCGGGGCCGCGCAGGCGGGCAACGCGGTGACCTACGGCGAAGTGCTCGCCCATCTCGGCTATCGCTTCACGCGGCCCAAGATGCGCGCTCTGTGCAAGGTGCTCGACGCTATCGACGAGGACGGGCGGGCGCGTGGCGAACCGGGGCTGGCAGTGCTCGTCGTGCGCCAGTCGGACGGGCTGCCGGGGCAGGGCTGGTTCGTCGCCCGCTCGCATCTGGCGGACGAGATGGCGGGTGACTGGCCGTTGGATTGGGACGGCGCCGAGGCGAAAGCCTATGTCGCGCTTCATCAAGATCAGGCTTTCAGATATTGGCGGGCCAGGTAGAGGAGAGCGCATGACCCCCCGCGACCTCGCTCTCGCCAACCGTCTCGCCGATGTGGCGGGCGCCGCCATCCGCCCGCTTTTCCGCGGCGAATGGTCCGAGGAACGCAAGGCCGACCGCTCCTACGTCACCGAGGCCGACCGCGCCGCCGAAGCCGCGATGCGCGCACTCATCGAGGCCGAGCGCGCCGAGGACGGCATCATCGGCGAGGAATACGGCACGCGCAACGAAGGCGCGGGCCGGCAATGGGTGCTCGATCCGATCGACGGCACCACCAGCTTTATCGCGGGCCGCCCGATCTTCGGCACGCTAATCGCGCTCCTGCAGGACGGCTGGCCGGTCCTGGGCGTGATCGACCAGCCGATCGCGGGCGAGCGGTGGGTGGGGCGGATCGGCGAGGGTACGACCTTCAACGGCAAGCCAACCAAGGTGCGCACCTGCAAGGACATGGGCGAAGCGGTGCTCGGCACCACCACGCCGCACCAGTTCGGCGGCGAGGATGTCGATGCCTTCATGGGCGTCGCCAAATCGGTCGCCGAGCGCAAGATCATCTATGGCGGCGACTGCTACAATTACGGCCTCGTCGCCTCCGGCCATGTCGATATCGTCGTCGAAGCGGGCCTCAAGCTGCACGATTTCGCCGCGCTCGTGCCCGTGGTCGAAGGCGCCGGCGGGACGATGAGCGACTGGCAGGGCAACCCGCTCGATTCCGAAAGCGATGGCCGCGTCATAGCGCTCGGGGACCCGGCGCGCCTCGAAGACGTTCTCGAAGCGATGGGCTGATCCGCTCGAAGCAAACGGGGACACGCAGTGCCGCACATGACGACCACCGGGATAACCGACTGGACCCCGGAAGAACTGCCCGATCTCGGCGGCAAGACGTTCCTCATAACGGGCAGCAATTCGGGGATAGGATTCGAGGCGGCGAAGATCCTCGCGCGCCGAAACGGCCATGTCGTCATCGCCTGTCGCAGCGAGGAAAAGGGCAAGCGCGCGCTTTCCGAGCTGGACGAACAGGGTGCTGGACGCTGCGAACTACTCATGATCGACCTCGCCGACAGCGCCTCGATCCGCGCGGCCGCCGATGAGGCCAAGAGCCGTTTCGGCGCCATCTACGCTCTCATCAACAATGCCGGCGTGATGCAGACGCCCGAACAGAAAACCGAGGACGGCTTCGAGATGCAGCTCGGCACCAATCATCTCGGCCATTTCCTGTGGACCGCGCTGATGATGGATCAGGTCGACGGGCGCGGGGGGCGCATCGTCACCGTGGGCAGCATCATGCACAAATTCGGCCGGATCGACTTCGACGATCTGATGATGGAGCGCAGCTACGATCCCAATAGCGCCTATAATCGCTCGAAGCTCGCCAATTTGCTGTTCGCGATGGAACTGCATCGACGGCTCGAAGCGGCGGGTTCGAAGATCAAGTCGATCGCCTGCCATCCCGGCTATTCCGATACGGCGCTGCAAAGTAAGGTTGGCAATCCGCTGTTCAAGGCGGTCTACTCGCTCTCCAACGCGCTCTTCGCGCAGCCCGCGACGCGCGGCGCCTGGCCCACCGTGCTCGCCGCCGCCGATCCGCGCGCCGAGAGCGGCGGCTATTACGGCCCCACCGGCACCTTCGACGCCCGCGGCCCGGTCGGCGACAGCGACCTGGAACGCCGCGCGCTCGATGGCCCGGTGGCGAAGCGGCTGTGGGAGCGAAGCGAGGAGCTGGTGGGCGAAGAATTGAAGGTGTGATCCTACGACCCCGTCATCCCGGCCCCCGAGCCGGGATCCCGCTAATCTCGACTCTAAGAAAGCGGGACCCCGGATCAAGTCCGGGGCGACGATCCGGGGGCAAACCAATTCGCAAGCAAATCGTGCGATTGCCAGCGTTCAAGCCATCAGAGGGGTGCGAGGTTGATGCACGCAATTGCAAGACTGGGAGTGCTGCTCGCAGGGTTGATCCTTGCCTCTTGCAGCCCGCCCGAAGACAGCACCCCTGACTACCGCTACAGGCTTACGGTGGAGGTCGAAACGCCCGAGGGCCTGCGCACCGGATCGAGCGTGATCGAAGTCAGGCAGAGCATGGGCCGCTCGGCGGGGAGCGGCTTCGGGAAGAAAATCATGCGCCGGGCGCGCGGCGAGGCGGTTGCGGTCGATTTGCCGGGCGGGCGCACGCTCTATGCGCTGCTGCGATCGGACGACAATGTCGATTGGGCGACGAACGTCATGCAGATGCTCGCACCCGAGATCGAGGGCGAGCCGTGGGAAGACGTGTTCGACAACGTCCTGCTGATCGAGGGCGAAGTCGAAGTGCCGCGCACATGGCCGCCCATCGCGCCTTTCGGGGAGCGCTCGGCCTATCCGATGCTGGTGACATTCGGCGATGAGAGCGATCCGACCAGCGTCGCGCGGGTTGATCCCGATGATCTGGCCTCGACGTTCGGCGAGGACTACGAGCTCGGCGGTGTCACCGTCGAGCTGACCGATGACCCGGTGACGACCGGGATTGAAAAGCGGTTGGGGTGGTTGGATAGTTACCGAACCAGATGGCTCGATGGAACCTCCACTATCTCGGAAGATCTCACAACTGACGACCTTACCGCTCACCTATCGGCAGGAAGCTTCAGCACTGAGTTTGCAAAATGAACAAGGATGTCCTTCTGTCACTTCTTGCTTTGGACTCTTACAATCGCGGCACCCGCCACTCGGACTAACCTCCCCGTCATTGCGAGGCGACGCAGTCGCCGTGGCAATCCAGAGCGGTTTCGCGCAGGCGCTCTGGATTGCTTCGCCTTCGGCTCGCAATGACGTAAAGCGAGTTCATGACCCAGCCTGCGCACCTCTTCTTCTACGGCGTCCTGCAAGACGGGCTCGGCCTCGACGGCGGCGACTGGCCTTTCCTCCAAGGGCTCGGCTTAGGCGCGCCGGCCACCACTCAGGGCGCGCTGTTCGCCATTCCGGCTGAGAGCGGCTGGTATCCTGCGCTAATCCTCACGACCGCGCAGCATTCGACCATCGTCCACGGCTCCATCCACGAGGCGAGCGCGGTCGATATCGCGGCGGTCGATGCGTTCGAGGGCGAGGACTACACCCGCCAGTCCATCCCGATCGATGGCTGGGACGGCTATGGCGATACGGAAGCACAAGCCTATGTCTGGACCGCCGACCTGCCGGAAGGCGCCGAGCCGATCGCGAACGGCGATTTTGCCCAGTGGCTAAATGACACGGGGCGGCGGGCCTATTCGGGTTAGCGCGTTTTCCTACATGGGCGCGAAGGGCTACCAATGCGGCGCTCTTTCCCATCGTCGAACCCCTACAAGATGCCCCGCCCAGGGTGACACTTCGCGATGGCCAGCGCGACACAAGCGGGTGCCTTACAGTGACACTTTCCGCATGTTGGGTGACACTTCGAGAGCCGAAGGTGTCGCTTTTCGGCTAAGAGTGACGCTTTTTGCAGGTGAGAGTGACGCAATGGCGCTTTTGCCCCTGGACCGTGTTCCACCTGTTCCATCCTGTAGGATTGGGCACCCCCGCTTCGCGCGCAAATGGCTTGCCTACAGGGCCGCGTCTCCCTATGTGCGCGTCCTTCGACGACACGAATCAACCGACCGGCCTGGCTACAAGGGCTGCCAGGGCTGGTTTATGCGTGTCTCTGATCAAAGGAGATGAAAATGCCCAAGCTGAAGACCAAGAGCGGTGTGAAGAAACGCTTTAAGATCACCGCCAACGGCAAGGTCAAGCACGGTGTCGCCGGAAAGCGCCACCGCCTGATCAGCCACAATGCGAAGTATATCCGCCAGAACCGCGGCACCACCGTCCTCGCCGATTGCGATGCGAAGACCGTCAAGAAGTGGGCGCCCTACGGGTTGGATTGATTCGAGGGGCTACCGCCCCCTGAACGAAGAGAAGGATATACAGATATGCCTCGCATCAAACGCGGCGTGACCACGCGCCAAAAACACAAGCGGCTGCTCGACCAGGCCAAGGGCTATCGCGGTCGCCGCAAGAACACCATCCGCGTCGCGCGCCAGGCGGTCGAAAAGGCCGGCCAGTACGCCTATCGCGATCGCAAGGTGAAAAAGCGCAGCTTCCGCGCGCTCTGGATCCAGCGCATCAACGCCGCGGTCCGTGCCGAAGGCCTCACCTATTCGCAGTTCATGCATGGCGTGAAGCTTGCCGGGATCGAGTTGGACCGCAAGGTGATGGCTGATCTCGCGATGAACGAGGAAGCGGCGTTCAAGACGATCATCGCGCAGGCGAAACAGGCGCTTCCTGCATAAAGCGGCTGGGCCTGCCCCGGACCTGATTCGGGGCGCTGCCGGCCTGAGCGCCGGGTCGCCGTAACTGAAGGGGTGGCGCGCACCGCGCCTCCCCCTCGCCCCCATCGGCGGAAGCAAGCGTTCGCGGCCGACTTGTATCGACGCGCCAATCCGCTTGTAAAAAGGCGTCATTTGCGGCAGGCTGTTTGCCGACAAGGGGGTCGTGAGAATCGATAACAGTCGAGACCGTACGAACGCATGGGCCGATCATTCGGCCACTCATGATGCGGCGAGCTATTCGATCCGCACCCGCTTCTATGCGCCCCCTTCGCGCTTCGACGGCTGTTTTACGAGCTTCCACGAACTCGCGCTCGATTGCGACGGCGATTATTGCGTGACCGACTATTTGCAGCCCGAGTGGGCGAACATCCGCTTCTTCACGAAAAGCACACCACGCGCCAAGATCGGCGAGCTGGAAGTCGCGGATGCGCCCTTCACCGCGACCGGACCGAGCTCATTGCCCTGCAAGTTCGAGCTCGGCACAACGCGGATGTGGGGGATCGGCCTGCTCCCGCTCGGTTGGGCGCGGTTCCTCGATGGCGATGCGGCGAATCATGCAAACGGTGTCTGGAACGGCTCGACGAACCCGGTCTTCCAGCGCTTCGACGTGATGACGCCGACGCTGTGCGATCCCGACATTTCGAGCGAGGACAAACTCGACTTCGTCTGCAGGACGCTCGAAAATCTGATGGAGCCGTGCCGCGACGAACCCAAGATCGTGCGGGTCCATACAGCGCTCGTTGCTGGTGAGCACATGGCGGTGGGCGATCTTGCCGATGCCTGTTCGATGAGCATCCGCACGCTCGAGCGGGTCTGTCACCGCTATTTCGGCTTTACGCCCAAGCGGCTGATGCGACGTCAGCGCTTCGCGCGTACGCTAGCCACCTACATGCTCGAGAAGGGCGCCCGCTGGACCGAGGCGATGGACGAGGAATATCACGACCAGGCCCAGTTCACCCGCGAATTCAGCGAGTTCATGACCATGACCCCGAGCAAATATGCAGCGCTCGATCACCCGATACTGGCCTCCTTTATGGAGGCCCGCGCGCGAGTATGGGGAAGCGCGGTGCAGACGCTCGATCGGCCGAATATCGAACGCCGCGAACCCGAATAGCGCGATCTCTAGGCCGTGGCCGTCCCGCCGGGTGGCATCCGCCTCCCGGCATTACGCGCGCAAGGACGGCGATGGCGCTTTGCAAAGGGGCGCAAAATCGCTAGCGGACCGGCGCAGCGCCATCGCCGTGCAGCGGACTTCAGCGCAACCTCACTTAAGGCCGCTTCCCGGACCCACGACACATAATGACCGACCTCATACGACAACAGGACGAAGCTCTCGCAGCGATTGCTGGCGCGGCCACGCTCGGTGCGCTCGAGGAGCAGCGGGTCGGCGCGCTGGGCAAGAAGGGGTGGGTGAGCCTTGCCCTCAAAACCCTGGGCGGGATGGACCCGGAAGAGCGCAAACAGGCAGCTCCCGCGATCCAGGCGGTCCGGGCCGAGGTCGCCGAAGCGATCGAGAACCGCAAGGCGGCGCTCGAAGCCGAAGCGCTCGACGCGCAGTTGGCGCGCGAGACGATCGACCTGACCCTGCCGGCGCCCGAGAGCCCGCGCGGTTCGATCCACCCGGTCAGCCAGGTGATGGACGAGCTGGCAGAGATCTTCGCCGATCTAGGCTTCGCGGTCGCGACCGGCCCTGAGATCGAGGACGACTGGCACAACTTCACTGCGCTCAACATGGATGAAAGCCACCCCGCGCGCGCGATGCATGACACGTTCTATTTCCCGGACAAGTCGGCGGATGGCGGCGAAATGCTGCTGCGCACCCACACGTCGCCGGTACAGATCCGCGCAATGAAAGATCAGGGCGCCCCGATCCGAATCATCGCGCCTGGCCGCGTCTATCGCTCGGACAGCGATGCAACGCACACGCCGATGTTTCACCAGGTCGAGGGCCTCGTCGTCGACAAGGGCATTCACCTCGGCCACCTCAAATGGACGCTGGAGACCTTCTTCAAGGCCTTCTTCGAGCGCGAGGACATCACGCTTCGTCTGCGCCCCTCTTACTTCCCCTTCACCGAACCTTCGGTCGAAGTCGATGTCGGCTACTCGAACGAGGGCAATCGCCGCGTGGTCGGTGGGCACGGTGATGACGAGGGCCATGACTGGATGGAACTGGGCGGTAGCGGCATGGTCAACCGCCGCGTGCTCGAAATGGCGGGCGTCGATGCGGACGAGTACCAGGGCTTCGCCTTCGGTCTCGGCATCGACCGTATTGCCATGCTCAAATACGGGATGAACGATCTGCGCGCCTTCTTCGATGGCGATCCGCGCTGGCTCGCCCATTACGGCTTCTCGCCTTACGATCAGCCCACGCTTTCCGCAGGTGTGGGAGCGCGGCCATGAAGTTCTCGATCACGTGGCTCAAAGACCACCTCGAAACCGCCGCATCGCTGCAGAAGATCACCGATACGCTGAACGCGATCGGGCTTGAGGTCGAAGGCGTCGAGGACCCTTCCGAGACGCTGGCCGGGTTCAAGGTCGCGAAGGTGCTGACGGCAGAGAAACACCCCGATGCGGATAAGCTTCAGGTGCTCACCGTCGATACCGGCGAGGGCGATCCGCTGCAGGTGGTGTGCGGCGCTCCCAACGCGCGGGCTGGCATGAAGGGCGTTCTTGGCCTGCCGGGCGCTGTTGTCCCTGCAAACGGAATGGAGCTCAGGAAAAGCGCGATCCGCGGGGTCGAATCGAACGGCATGATGTGCTCGGTGCGCGAACTCGAGCTGGGCGATGAGCATGACGGCATCATCGAACTGCCCGAGGATGCGAGCGTCGGCCATAGCTTTGCCGACTATCAAGGCTCCTCGCCGATCCTCGACGTCGCGATTACGCCCAACCGGCCTGACTGCATGGGCGTCTACGGCATCGCGCGCGACTTGGCTGCCGCGGGCCTCGGCACGTTGAAGCCCATCGCCTTCCCCGAATTCTCGGCCTCGGGCGAGTGCCCGGTCGAAATCCGCACCGACGATCCCGAAGGCTGCCCGGCCTTCTTCGGTCGCGTCATCAAGGGCGTGACAAACGGTCCCTCACCCGACTGGCTGCAACAGCGACTCAAGAGCGCGGGCCAGCGTCCGATCTCGCTGCTGGTCGACCTCACCAACTACCTGATGCTCGCGTTCGGGCGCCCGGCGCACGCCTATGACCTTGCGAAGCTGCACGGCGCTGTCGTCGCTCGGCGCGCGAAGGACGGCGAAGAGGTGCTCGCGCTCAACGAGAAAACATACACGCTCGATAAAAGCATGGTGGTGATCGCGGACGACACGGAAGTCCACGACATCGCCGGCATCATGGGCGGCGAGAATTCCGGCGTTCAGGACGACACGAACGATGTGCTGCTCGAGATCGCCTATTTCGACCCGGCGCGCATCGGTGTGACCGGCCGCAAGCTTGGCCTCGCTTCGGACGCCCGAACCCGGTTCGAGCGCGGCGTCGATCCGGCGTTTCTCGAAGACGGGCTCGATCTTCTCACCGGACTGATTGTAGAGCTGGCTGGCGGACAGGCGAGCGAGATGGTGCGGGCGGGCGTCCCGCCGATGGCGCCGAAAGTGGTGCTGTTCGATCCTGACCTCACCGCGAAGCTCGGCGGCGTCGAAGTGCCAGCAGATGAGCAGCGCCGCATCTTGGAAAGCCTCGACTTCACGGTCGATGCGAATTGGAACGTGACCTGCCCGCTGCGCCGTCACGACATCGAAGGTGCTGCCGACCTCGTGGAGGAAGTGGTGCGCATCCACGGGCTCGACAAAGTCAAAAGCGTCGCTCTCCCCCGTATGGACGGTGTCGCTCGCCCGACCGCCACGCCGCAGCAGATGCTCGAGCGCAAGCTGCGCCGCGCGGCGGCTGGCAGCGGGCTGGACGAGGCGGTGACCTGGTCCTTCCTTCCCGAAGCGGAAGCTGCGCACTTCGCCGACCGCAACATGACACTGTGGGTCCTCGACAACCCGATCAGCGAGGACATGAAGGTCATGCGCCCCTCGCTCCTTCCGGGGCTGCTGATCGCGGCCAAGCGCAATGCGGATCGAGGGGCCGGCAGTACGCGACTGTTCGAGCTCGGACGGCGCTATTTCCGAGGCTCCGACGGTATGAGCGACGAGCGCCCGACGCTCGGCGTAGTGCTCGCGGGCGAGAAGGTGCAGCGCGGCTGGGCGAGCGGCAAGGCGACCGCCTTCGATGCTTATGACGCGAAAGGCGTCGCGCTCGATCTGCTCGCGGCGGCCGGCGCTCCGACGGACAGACTGATGGTGATGGGCGAGGCGGGCGAGCAGTTCCACCCCGGCCAGTCGGCGACCCTGCGCCTTGGTCCGAAGAACCTGCTCGCGCGCTTCGGCATGCTCCATCCGGCGACACTCAAGAAATTCGACATGGAAGGGCCTGTCGCGGCGGTCGAACTGTTCCTTGATGCAATCCCTGCCAAGAAGGCAGGGAAAGGCCCAGTGAGTTTCGCCCGCCCGAGCTTTACTCCGCCTGCGCTTCAGGCCGTGACGCGAGACTTCGCGTTCCTCGTGCCCGCCGATCTTGCAGCCGAAGACTTGCTCAAGACCGTGCGCGGTAGCGACAAATCGAACATCACATCTGCGCGCGTGTTCGACGTGTTCACCGGTGAAGGCGTCCCGGAAGGCAAGAAATCCATCGCCATCGAAGTAACGCTGCAACCGCAGGACACAAGCTTCAAGGACGCCGATCTCAAGGCGATTGCCGACAAGGTGGTGGCCGCCGCAGCCAAGCTGGGAGCGGAACTGCGCGGCTGATCCGCGGGCCAGAGCTTGCCATGTCGAACAGAAGAACCTTCGCCATCATCTCGCACCCCGATGCGGGTAAGACGACGCTGACCGAGAAGCTGCTGCTTCAGGGCGGCGCGATCCACTTGGCGGGCGAGGTCAAGGCGCGGGGGCAGGCGCGGCGGGCGCGCTCGGACTGGATGAAGATCGAGCAGCAACGCGGCATCTCCGTGACGTCCAGCGTGATGACCTTCGAGCGGGACGGGGTGACCTTCAACCTGCTCGACACGCCGGGGCATGAGGACTTCTCCGAAGACACCTATCGCACGCTGACCGCGGTCGATTCCGCCGTCATGGTCATCGACGCGGCCAAGGGCATCGAGCCGCAGACGCGCAAGCTGTTCGAAGTGTGCCGGTTGCGCTCCGTGCCGATCATCACGTTCGTCAACAAGGTCGACCGCGAAGGCCGCGATCCGTTCGAGACACTGGACGAAGTCGCCGACATGCTCGCGCTCGACGTCTCCCCGCAAAGCTGGCCCATCGGCATGGGCGGTCAATTCAAGGGCGTGCTCGACTTCTCGAGCGGCGAGGTGAGCCGCCCGGAAGGCCCGTCGAAGGAATTCCTCGGCTCGCGCGAAGCCGATCCCGACATTCCCGAAGAATTCGCCGAAGAAGCCGAGCTCGCTCAGGTTGGCTATCCTGAATTTGATCTTGAGGCTTATCGCAACGGGGATCTCACACCGGTCTATTTCGGCAGCGCGCTCAAGAATTTCGGTGTGACCGAACTGATCGAGGCCATCGCGAAATACGCACCCCCGCCGCGTCCGCAGCCCGCGGGCGAGGACAAGGTGGCGCCGGACCACGGCGAGGTCACCGGCTTCATCTTCAAGGTGCAGGCTAACATGGACCCCAACCACCGCGACCGCATCGCGTTCATGCGGCAGGTGTCGGGCACCTTCAAACGCGGCATGAAGCTGACGCCGAGCGGCCTCGGAAAGCCGATCGCGATCCACTCGCCGATCCTGTTCTTTGCGCAGGACCGCGAAATCGCCGATACCGCGGAGGCCGGCGACATCATCGGCATCCCCAACCATGGCACGCTGCGCGTGGGCGATACCTTGTCGGAGAAGGACCAGGTGCGCTTCACCGGCCTGCCGAACTTCGCGCCGGAAATCCTGCGCCGCGTGCAGTTGAAGGACCCGACCAAGACCAAGCAACTGCGCAAGGCGCTCGACGATCTGTCCGAAGAGGGCGTAATCCAGGTTTTCTATCCCGAGATCGGCGCGCAGCACATTGTCGGGGTCGTCGGCCAGCTCCAGCTCGACGTCCTGATCGCGCGGCTGGAAGCGGAGTACAAGGTGGAAGCTGCGCTAGAAGCCTCACCGTTTGCCACCGCGCGCTGGCTCAAGGGTGACCAGAAGGCTCTCGACGAGTTCGAGAGCTTCAACCGCGCCAATCTCGCGCGCGACCGCGACGGCGATCTTGTCTTCATGGCCAAGAGCCCTTGGGACGTGAATTACCAAGTCGAAAAGAACCCCGAGCTGGCATTTAGCGCGACCAAGGAAAGGTGAGGTTGCGAGTGGCGCGACTTCGCGCCATTGGGACTTCATGAACGGTTCCGGACCCACCTCGCAAAGCTTCATTTCGCAGCGGCTCAAGCTCAATTACGAGGATTGGGGCAATCGCGGTGCACCTCCGCTCATACTCGTCCATGGCGGACGCGATCATGCGCGCAGCTGGGACTGGACGGCTGAGGCACTGCGCGAGGACTATCACGTCGTCGCCATGGATCACCGCGGCCATGGCGACAGCGACTGGGTGTCCGATGGCAATTACTCGGCTGCGGATATGGTCTACGATCTGGCGCAGCTGATCCATCAATTGGGGGTCGGTCCAGTGCGGCTGGTCGCGCATTCGATGGGCGGCAATGTCGCGCTGCGCTATACCGGGATGTTTCCCGAAATGGTCGAGAAGCTGGTCGCGATCGAAGGGCTCGGTCCAAGCCCCGAATGGCGTACGAAGCAGCGCGAGACGCCGTATCCCGAACGCATGCGCGAATGGATCGAGAAAAAGCGCAAGGCCGCCGGACGCACGCCGCGCAAATACGAAACAATCGAAGCCGCTTTCGCGCGGATGATCGAGGAAAACTCCTACCTGACCGAGGATCAAGCCCGTCACCTGACGATCCACGGCGTCAATCGCAACGAGGACGGAACTTACAGCTGGAAATTCGATCCGCACCTCAATGTTTGGCCGGTGGAGGACGTCGCCGATACATTTCTCGAAGCGACCTGGGCGGCGATCGCCTGTCCCACGCTGCTCCTTTACGGCGCCGACAGCTGGGCATCGAACCCTGAGAAGGACGGGCGGCTCGAACATTTCCACACCGCGCGCGTGATCGAGTTCGAACAGGCCGGACACTGGCTTCATCACGACCAGTTCGATAAGTTCATCGGCGTGCTGCGCGATTTTCTCTAGGCTACGGAAGGCGGGACATGGCTGATTTCTTCGATACGCTGAACGACCAGCACGTGGCGATGATCGAGAAGCAGCCGGTTTTCTTCGTCGCCACCGCGGCCGCCGATGCGCGGATCAATCTCAGCCCGAAGGGCTATGACAGTTTCCGCGTCCTCGAACCGGGCAAGGTGGCTTATCTTGACCTTGGCGGGTCTGGGAACGAGACCCATGCGCATCTCGCCGCGGATGGGCGGATCACGATCATGTTCTGCAATTTCGAGCGCCCGGCGCTGATCCTGCGCATCTATGGACGCGGGCGCCCCGTTCTTCCGCAGGACGACGATTGGAGGCCGCTGGCAGAGCACTTTACGATACTTCCCGGGACGCGGCAGATCTTCGTCATCGACATCGAGAGCGTGCAGACCAGTTGCGGCTGGGGCGTGCCGTTCATGAGCCTGGAAAGCGAGCGCGAGACGCTGAAGAAGGCTCACCGCAACTCCGACCCGGATGAGTGGGAGGCGAAGATGGCGAAGCGAACGCGCAGCATCGATGGCCTACCGACACGAGCGACCGATCGGTACATCTCAGGAGAGTAGAGGTTGCCTCGTATTCTCCCACCCTGCCCAAAAAATGAACAGATGATCGATCTGCAGGCACGTGTTCTCGCGTAGCCGCGCAGCAATCGCTTGTTTCCGCAACGTCACCTTAGCCCATAAAGCTGGCACGATGCTTGCTCCGCTTACACGTAGCGCCGGAGGTTTTGGCGGCAGCAGAGGGGATCGGGGCCATGAAATTCATCATCGCCATCATCAAGCCGTTCAAGCTCGATGAAGTGCGCGAGGCTTTGGGTGCGATCGGAGTAGCGGGGATGACCGTGTCGGAAGTGAAGGGGTTCGGTCGTCAGAAGGGGCAAACCGAGATCTACCGCGGCGCCGAATACTCGACCTTCATGCTGCCCAAGGTAAAGCTGGAGATCGCCGCCAGCGACGACATCGCGCCACAGGTGGTCGAAACCATCCAGCAGACCGCCAACACCGAGGCGATCGGCGACGGCAAGATCTTCGTCCTCGACCTTGCCTCCGCCACCCGTATCCGCACCGGGGAAGCCGGCGAGACGGCGCTATGAGGGGGACAGGTACGATGACAAAATTCGCTTTGGCATGCGCTACATTGGCATGTTCCACCCCAGCGCTCGCTGCGCCGGCGGCGGTTCCAAACCCGGGCAACAACGCGTGGATGATGACATCGACCGTGCTGGTCATGCTCATGATCCTGCCGGGCTTGGCGCTGTTTTACGGCGGACTTACCCGCTCGAAGAACATGCTTTCGATGCTCACGCAGATCGGCGCGACAGCCTCTCTTGCCATGATCATCTGGGTGATGTGGGGCTTCAGCCTCGCCTTTGGCGATACGAGCTACGAGGGTGTTCTGGGCAATTTCATCAGCGGTGGAAGCCTTTTCCTCACAGGGACCGACGCGTCGAGCGTCGCTGCGACATTCACCGACGAAGTCATCAGCAAATACGTGTTCATCAGCTTCCAGATGACGTTTGCCGCGATCACGGCGGCGCTGATCCTGGGAGCGACGGCCGAGCGGATGAAGTTCAATGCCGTGATGGTATTCGTGCCAATGTGGCTGACGATCGTCTATTTCCCGATCGCCCACATGGTTTGGGCCGGCGACGGATTGCTGTTCAAGGATGGCGCTCTCGATTTCGCGGGCGGCACGGTGGTTCATATCAATGCCGGCGTCTCGGGCCTCGTGCTCGCCTATCTCGTGGGCAAGCGGCGCGGCTGGCCGCAGGAGCCCATGCCGCCGCACAGCCTCGTCATGACGATGATCGGTACGGGCCTGCTCTGGGTCGGCTGGTTCGGCTTCAATGCCGGATCGGCGCTCGAGGCGGACGGGTCGGCGGGCCTTGCGATGATCAACACCTTCGTGGCGACCGCTGCGGGCGGGCTTGGCTGGATGGTGATCGAGAAGATGGCGGGCCACAGGGGATCGGCGCTGGGCTTTTGCTCGGGCGTCATCGCGGGACTGGTCGCGGTGACGCCTGCGGCGGGCAGCAGCGGGCCGTTCGGCGCGATCCTGCTCGGCTTCGTGTCGTCGGCGGTCTGCTATCTCTTCGTTGCGAAGATGAAGGCGAAGTTCGGCTATGACGACGCGCTCGATGCCTTCGGCATCCATGGCGTCGGCGGGATTGTCGGCGCAATCGGCACCGCGATCGTCTATCAGCCGTTTCTTGCCGGGCCGGGCGATGGCTCGGTGGCGGTTGGCGCCCAGCTATGGATCCAGACCAAGGGGGTGTTGATCACCATCGCCTGGGCCGCGATCGGCACGCTGATCGCCGGGTTCATCGCCAAGGCGACAGTCGGACTGCGCGTCAGCGAGGAAGACGAGGTCAACGGTCTCGACATCGCCGAACACGGCGAACGCGCCTATAATTGAGGCATGGAGAGGGGAGGGCCTGCGCGCCTCCCCTCTTCGCTTTACGCCTTTTCGCGTTCGCTCGCCTTCACGAATTCGGCGCAGCGTTCGCCGATCATGATGCTGGGGGCGTTGGTGTTGCCGCTGACGATCTTGGGCATGATGCTGGCATCGGCGACCCATAGGCCATCGAGGCCGCGCAGCTTGAGGGAGGGATCGACCACCGCGTCCTCGTCCGACCCCATCCGGCAGGTGCCGACCGGGTGATAAACCGTATCTGCGCGCTCACGGATGAGGTGGTCGAGCGCACCGTCATCGTCGATATCGACCGGGTGCCGATCGCTCGGCCCATAGGATTGCAGCGAGGGCGCGTCAGCGATCCGATGCGACAGGCGCACCCCTTCGCGCAGGACGGCCATGTCGCGCGCGTCCTCGAGGAAGTTGGGGTCGATCACCGGCGCCGCTTCGGCATCGCGCGAACCCAGCCGCACGGTCCCGCGGCTTTCGGGGCGCAGTACGCAAGCATGCAGCGAGAAGCCATGCGCGGTGACCCGCTGGCGGCCATGGTCCTCGAGCACGGCGGGGACGAAATGCCATTGCACATCGGGTGCCGGCGCATCGTCCATCACGCTCCAGAACCCGCCCGCCTCGGCAAAGCAGGTCGTCATTTGTCCGGTGCGGCTGCGGCGATGTTCGAAGAGCGCTCCGGCCATCTTGAGCGTCGCCTTGATCGATCCGCCCATCGGCACATCGCTCTCGGTTTCCCAGGCGGAGACGTAGTCGATATGATCCTGCAGGCCGGATCCCACCGCCGGGCGGTTGAGTTCAACCTCGATACCGTGCGACTTCAGATGCTCGGCAGGCCCGATCCCCGACAACATCAGGATTTGCGGCGAGTTGAACGCCCCTGCGGAAAGGATGACGCCGTGCCGGGCGCGCAGCTCTTGCGTGCTCTTGCCCCGCCTGATCCGCACGCCGGCGACTCGGCCGTCTTCGATTACGAGCTTTTCGACCAGCGTGTCGGTGCGAATGTCAAAATTTCCCTGTTCGCGGATCGGCTCGACATAGGCGCGCGCCGCAGACCAGCGTTCGCCGTCGCGCTGCGTCACCTGGTAGAGGCCGAAGCCGTCCTGCCGTTCGCCGTTGAAATCGTCGTTCCGGCGCAGCTGAAGCTCGCTCGCGGCATCGACGAAGGCGTGGCTGACCGGATTGGGCGAGCGTTGGTTCGAGACGAAGAGCGGTCCGCCCGCGCCGTGAAATTCGGATGCTCCGCGTTCGTTCGCCTCAGCTTTCTTGAACCAGGGCAGCACGTCGTCATAGCTCCAACCAGCGCAGCCCATTTCGGCCCAGTTGTCGTAGTCCCAGCGATTGCCACGGATATAGATCATCGCATTGATCGCGGAAGAGCCGCCCAGGCCCCGGCCGCGTGGCTGATAGCCGATCCGACCGTTCAGTCCCTTTTGCGGGACGGTATCGTATTTGTAGTTCGACGAATTGCGGATGAAGGGCATGAAGCCCGGCGTCTTGATGAGCGCATTATCGTTGCGCCCGCCCGCCTCGAGCAGGCAGACCCGGCGCGTCCCGTCGACGGCCAGCCGTCCGGCCACCGCACTGCCCCCGCTGCCGCCGCCGATGACGATATAATCGAAGCTTTCCATGATCTCTCCTTGTGCAGGAGAAATGGTTACGCAGCTTCGCGGGTCCCCGCAATCGCGTTTCGAGCAGCGGACGGTTCGTTTGCGGCCGCACCGACCCGCTCGCGCCAGCGCGCGCGGATCATGTCGGACGTCTGGCGGCTGCCATCGTGCGACCAGCCCGGTTCGCGCAGCAGATAGGACAATTTGTGCTTCCAAGGGGCTTGCCAGATATCGCCGATCATGCCGATCCATTCGTGGAACACGGCGTAGAGCAGGTTGAAGCTGCCGAGCTGTCGCACGATGCCGTAGCGTAGGCGCTCGCCGCCCTCGTCCTCGCGCCATTCGGGCTCGAATGTGCCGAACAGCTTGTCCCAGACGATGAAAACGCCGGCATAATTGCGATCGAGATAGCGCGGATTGGTCGCGTGGTGGACGCGGTGATGGCTCGGCGTGTTCATGATAGCCTCGAACCAGCGCGGCATACGTCCGATCGCCTCGGTGTGAATCCAGAACTGGTAGATCAGGTTGAACCCGCCGCAGATCGCGATCATCGCCGGGTGAAAGCCGAGTAGCACCAGTGGGATCGCGAACAGCAATCCGAAAGTGAACGCGCCGGTCCAGCTTTGCCTCAATGCGGTCGAGAGATTGTAATGCTGCGAGGAATGGTGGTTCACGTGGCTCGCCCACATCCAGCGAATGCGGTGGCCGGCGCGGTGAACCCAGTAATATTTGAGATCATCGAGAACGAAGCAGAGCGGCCAGGCCCACCACACCGCCCACCATTCCTCACCGAAATCGAACAGTCGATAATCGTAGGCCTCGATGAAGACATAAGCGGCGAACCCGCCCAGAAGCGCGCCGGCGATAGTGGAGCCAAGTCCGAAGGCAAGGCTCACCAAAGTGTCCATCGGCTCGTAGGCTTCGGGCCGTTTGAAGCGCGACCAGACCATCTCCGCAAGCACGGCGACGACGAAAAGCGGCACGGCATACTGAGTGGGCGAGAAGTCGGGCATAGTGCCTGTCCCTATAGTCGGTTGATCGCGTCCGCCCAAGAGCCCGGACGCTCGATCGCGAGTCGGACCGGGCCAAATCGCGCATCTCCGTTATCAACGATCAGCGCATCGACTTCCTCGGACACCTGCGCGCGCCGGGTCAGAATGCGCCCGGCAAATCGGTTGCCGTGAAGCTTGATAACCATGATTCGCCCTTTGGCGTCGGCGACAAGGGCGGCTTTGCCCTCGCGCGAGATCGCAACGCGCCTTGCCTCGAACCCGTCCTCGACCTCCCCCGCCGCCACGCGCACCGCATCTTCGTCCGCAAGCGTGGGCCGGCCGCCCAGCCGCAGCGTGCGCGCCAAAACGTAAAGCGCGAAGATCGCAAGCAGCGACCCGGCAAATTGAAGGAGGAAAGGGGGAACGTCCATGGCAAAGCTTGCTCTCGGTTTGGCGTCGGGGATTGGCACGGGCGCGCATTTGCGGCAAGCGATACGCCCGGGAGAGATCGATGAAACTAAACCGTACCATCCTTAGCGCCGCCGCCACTATTGCCGCAGGCTTCGCGCCCGTGTCCGCCTTTGCCAACGATCATGCTGCGATCGATCCGGTCGCCGCGGTCGAGGTGCAGGCGGACCGGACGGCGCGCGTCGCGCAGCAATTGTGGGAGTTCGCAGAGCTCGGCTATCTCGAAACCCGCTCGACCGGGCTGATGCAGGCCGAGCTCGCCGGCGAGGGCTTTCGCATCGAGAATGGAGTCGCCGACATTCCCACCGCCTTCGTCGCCGAGTGGGGCGAGGGCGGGCCGATCATCGCCATCCTGGCGGAGATGGACGCGCTTCCCGGCATCAACCAGTCCGCCGCGCCCGTTCGCGATCCCGTCGCGGGCAAGCATGCGGGCCACGCCTGCGGCCACAATCTGTTCGGTGCCGGTTCGCTGACCGCGGCGATCGCGGTCAAACGGTGGCTCGAGGCGAGCGGCACACCCGGTCGCGTTCGGCTTTATGGAACGCCTGCAGAAGAAGGCGGGTCGGGCAAGGTCTACATGACACGCGCTGGCCTGTTCGACGACGTCGACATTGCGATTCATTGGCACGGCGACGATGAAAACAGCGCGGCTGCGCGCACCAGCCTCGCCAACCGCTCCGCCAAGTTCCGCTTCACCGGCATCAGCGCGCATGCCGCCGGCGCACCCGAACGCGGGCGCAGCGCGCTCGACGGGGTCGAAGCCATGAACATGATGGCCAACATGATGCACGAGCACATGCCGCAGGATGCGCGCATGCATTACGTGATTACCAGCGGTGGTAATGCGCCCAACGTCGTGCCCGATTTCGCCGAGGTGTTCTATTATGTGCGCCATCCCGACCCGGCGGGCGTCGAAGAGATCTGGCAGCGGCTGGAGAATGCGGCGCGAGGTGCGGCGACAGGAACGGGCACCGAGGTCGATTGGGAGGTCATCCACGGCAACAACCCGCTGCTGGTCAACGAAACGCTGGCCAAGGTGATGCACGAGAAGCTGCTGGCCGTCGGCGGAGTCGAATATTCCCCCGAAGAGCGCGCATGGGCGACGCAAATCCAGGAAAGCCTAGGCGATGCCGCCAAGCCGCTCGGCAGTGCGGCCGAGATTGGCGACTACGCCAAGAGCCTGGGCTACGGCTCCACCGATGTCGGCGACGTCTCCTATGCAACCCCAACGGTGGGCGTTCGGACCGCGACCTGGGTGCCGGGCACCAGCGCGCATAGCTGGCAGGCGGTTGCGGCGAGCGGACATTCGATCGGTCACAAGGGGACGCAAGTCGCTGCCAAGGCGATGACGCTGATGGCGGTCGAGCTGTTCACCAATCCGGAGCTGCGCGAAGCGGCACGCGCCGAGTTCGATGCGGCCCGCGGCGAGGATTACGAATATCGCTCGCTTCTCGGCGATCGCGAACCGCCGTTGGACTATCGGCGGTAAAGACGCTCAGCGCGCGGCGAGCATGTCCATCATCGGGCGGACCGGACCGACATCGTAGCCTTGCGCTGCAGCGGCACTGGCGATCTCGTCGGGATCTGCGCCGCTCTTTGCTTGGGCTAAAGCCCACAATAGAGTGGAGCGCGTGCCGGATCGGCAATAGCCGAGCACGGGGCCATCAGCGCGCGACAAAACGCCGACCAGCGCGTCGATCTGAGGCTCGCTGAAACCGGCATGGCCTACCGGGATAGCGGTGTAATCGATCCCCGCGGCCCGCGCAGCCGCCTCGATCTCGGCGCCTTGCGGGGCCGCGGGCTCCTCGCCATCGGGACGATTGTTGACGATCGCGGCTACCCCCATGGCCTTCGCTCGGTCGATATCAGCGAGGTCGATCTGCGGACTGGCGAAAAAATCGCCGGCGATCGGTCTAAATTTTTCCAGCGTTCTTCTCCTACGCAAGCGTGCGGAAGGATGCCGAGGAGCGTGCACCGTTGCAAGCATGCGATGCGCCGCAAAAGGTCGCAAAGCGGCGCGATGTCAGCATCGTCGGTTAAAACGTTCGCATAGCGCGGATTTGTGCGCTATGTATCGCCGCGAAAGGCGGTTTCGGATTCTCCGGCAGATCGCCAGCGTTTGATGCGGCTTGTTGTCCCCGTTATCAGCGGTTTGAACGTCGGACAGCGGAATAAGGTACATTCGAGGTTATGGGATACGACAGGGGACGTCGACGCGGCCGGGACAAGCGCGACGGATTCGGCGAAGACGGTTTCGATCCATTTGGCGGCGGCGGTGACGGTTTCCCGCCCCCGCGCGATTACGGCAACGACCGCGGGAATGACCGCGGCGGCGATCGCTTCGGCGGCGGCGGCGGCGGCGGCGGCGGCGGTTATGGCGGAGGCGGCGGTGACCGCTTCGGCGATCGTGGCGGCGGTGGCGGCGGCTTTGGCGGCGGTGGCCGCGGTGGTCCGGGCGGCGGCGGTCGCGGCGGATCTGGCGGCGGCGGCGGCGGTTTCAACCGCATGCCCGCACAGGTCGTCGGCACCGGCAAGGGCACCGTCAAGTTCTTCAACGGTCAGAAGGGCTTCGGTTTCATTCAGCAGGAAACAGGCGGCGAAGA
The DNA here is from genome assembly GCF_036351135.1 of Erythrobacter sp. Lineage (GTDB taxonomy): Bacteria > Pseudomonadota > Alphaproteobacteria > Sphingomonadales > Sphingomonadaceae > Erythrobacter. Next base: position 130,289 of record NZ_JAZBON010000027.1, on the reverse strand, counting down.
CGTGTTCGTCCATATCAGCGCGGTCGAGCGTGCCGGCCTCGAAGGGCTCGCTGAAGGGCAGGAGCTCGAATTCAATCTCGTCGATCGGGGCGGCAAGATTTCGGCTCAGGATCTGCAGATCGTCGGCGACGTCATCGCGGTACAAAATGCAGGCGGCCCGCCCAAGCGCGAGTTGACCGGGGAGAAGGCGACCGGCACGGTCAAGTTCTTCAATTCGATGAAAGGCTTCGGCTTTCTCGTGCGCGACGACGGACAGCCCGATGCCTTCGTGCATATTAGCGCGGTCGAGCGCTCGGGCCTTACCGAGATCAACGAGGGCGAACGTTTCGAGTTCGATCTCGAGGTCGATCGCCGTGGCAAATATTCCGCGGTGAATCTGGTGCCGGTCGAGAGCTGATTTCGGCAACCTTTTTGAGGCCCGTTTGGCGCTCTACGGCGGCGGTCCTATGGCTCGGTTTATGGCGGCCCTTCATCGAAGGGCCGCCATTTCCATTTCTTCAGTACTTCCCAGATCAGGATTGAACCTATGTCGATCTCACCGCTCATGCCCGTCTATCCCCGCTGCGGGGTCCGTCCCGTGCGTGGAGACCACTGTCATCTCATCGACGAGGACGGAACGCGCTATCTCGATTTCGCGAGCGGAATCGCGGTCAACCTCCTTGGCCATTCGCATCGCGGCCTGATCGAGGCGATCCAGCAGCAGGCCGAGCAGCTGATGCATGTCTCGAACCTATACGGCAGCCCGCAGGGGGAGCGGTTAGCGCAGCAACTGGTCGACAATACCTTTGCCGATACCGTCTTCTTCACCAATTCGGGGGCCGAAGCCGTCGAAGGCGCGATCAAGGCGGCGCGCGCCTATCACCAGAATGCGGGCGATGAAGGCGATGCCGAACGCTTCGAGCTCATTACCTTCGCCAATGCCTTTCACGGCCGGACCATGGCGACGATCAGCGCCTCGAACCAGACAAAAATGCACCACGGTTTCTCGCCGATGCTCGATGGGTTCAAATATGCCGAATTCGACGATCTGGAGTCCGCCAAATCCCATATCGGACCGCACACCGCGGGGTTCCTGGTCGAGCCGATTCAGGGCGAAGGCGGTATCCGTCCGGCCTCGCAGAATTTCATGCAGGGCTTGCGCGAACTGGCCGACGAACATGATCTGATGCTGGTTCTGGACGAGGTGCAGTGCGGCGTCGCGCGCACCGGCAAACTCTACGCGCACGAACATTACGGTATCGAACCCGACATCCTTGCCACGGCGAAGGGGCTTGGCGGCGGCTTTCCGCTGGGCGCGCTGCTGGCGACTGAGAAAGCGGCGCGCGGCATGACCTTCGGCACGCACGGCTCGACCTATGGCGGCAATCCGCTGGCCATGGCCGCGGGCAGTGCGGTGATCGGAGCGGTCGCGAACGAAAGTTTCCTCGCCGATGTGACCGAAAAGGGCGAACGCATGCGCGGGCGGCTCGAGCAGTTCGTCGGGAATTATCCCGAACTGTTCGATTTCGTTCGCGGAAAGGGTCTCATGCTCGGAATCAGGATGAAGGTCGAGAGCCGGCCCTTCTTCGTTCATTTGCGTGATAATCACCAGCTGTTGACCGTGGCCGCAGGGGATCAGACGCTTCGCGTTCTGCCGCCCCTGGTGATCGGCGATGCCGAGATCGACGAGTTCTTCGACAAGCTCTCCGCCGGCGCTGCGAGCTACAAGGTGCCCGAGCCGGCCTGATGACATCGCAGGCTTCGATGCTGGAAGCCAACCAGCGGCATTTTATCGAGCTCGCCAATGCGGGTGCGGATGCGCTTGCCGCGATGATAGCCGACGCCATCGATCGCAAACAGGAACGCGCTAACTGGCCGAAGGGTCGCGGCGATGCAGACGCGCCGCTGGCGGGCCGTGTCCTCGCGCTGGTGTTCGAGAAGAGCTCGACGCGCACCCGCGTCAGTTTCGACATCGCGATGCGTCAGCTCGGCGGAACGGTGCTTGTCCTCGACGCCGGCTCGAGCCAGCTTGGCCGCGGCGAGAGCATCGCCGATACTGCGCGCGTGCTGAGCAGGATGGTCGACGCAATCATGCTGCGCACCGACGACCATGCCAAGATCGAGGAGACGGCGCGCCATGCCAGCGTGCCAGTGATCAACGGGCTGACCGATCGTTCCCATCCGTGTCAGATCGTCGCCGATCTTCTGACCATGATCGAGCACGGCAAGGCGCTCCCCGGCCTCGAGGTCGCCTGGTTCGGGGATGGGAACAATGTTCTGCATTCGCTTATCGAAGCGGCGGGTTTGATGAAGTTCAACATCCGCGCCGCCACTCCATCCGGTTTCGAACCGGCGCATGACTATGTCGAACAGGCGCGCGCGTCGGGTGCGGCGATCACTCTTTTGCAGGATGCGGAGGCAGCGGCACGCGGCGCCGATGTTCTGATCACCGACACTTGGATATCGATGGGTCAGACCGATGCTGCGGACAAGCGCGGTGCAATGGCGCCCTACCGGGTCGACGAGCGGCTGATGGATCTTGCCAAGAAGGACGCCATCTTTCTGCACTGCCTGCCCGCCCATGTCGGCGACGAGGTCGCCGAAGCGGTCTTCGAAGGTCCGCAATCCGTGGTGTTCGACGAAGCCGAAAACCGCATACATGCGCAAAAATCGATCCTGCTATGGGCGTTCGGTCTGCTGCGCTGAAGCGAGACCCAGCGTATACGCGTAAAGCCGGCGAGGTGTTTGCGCTTACGAGGCGAGACACCATATGTCCGCCATGACATCGCAAATCGAAACATTTTCGGACAAGCTGCTTGGCTTCACCCTGCCCGAGCGCAACGCCCGGGCCCGGATCGTCCGGCTCGACAAGGTGGTGGACGACGTGCTTTCCGCGCACGACTACCCGCCGCCCGTTACTCATCTGCTGAGCGAGGCGCTGGTGCTGGGCGCGTTGATGGGCGGCCTCCTCAAGAGCAAGGGAGAGACCGCACAGCTGACCATGCAGGCGCAAACCAAGAGCGGCGTGATCGCGCTGTTGGTATGCGACTATCGCGGGGGAAGCCTGCGCGGCTACGCCGATTTTGATGCCGCAAGGCTTGCGCAGCTGGGCGCCAATCCGCCGCTCTCCGCACTGTTCGGGGAAGGCTATCTCGCGGTGACCTTCGAAACTGGGGGAGGACAGCGCTATCAGGGGATCGTGCCGCTTGAAGGCGATAGTCTTGCAGAGGCATGCGAGACCTATTTCAGCCAGTCCGAACAGGTGCCCACGATGATCCGCGTTGCCAGTCGATCCGGTGTGGCCGGCCGGGTGGCGGCCGGCATCTTGATCCAGCATCTCGCCGATGGGGAAGAAGGGCGCGAACGCCTTCATGTCCGAATGGATCACCCCGATTGGGAGCACGTATCCGTGCTCGCGCAGACCGTCAGTCACGACGAATTGCTGGACCCCGACCTATCGCTCGAAGCGATCGCATGGCGCCTTTTCAGCGAAGAAGACGAGATCCGCGTCCAGCCAGGCGCGCTGTTGTCGCGTGGCTGCCGCTGCAGCGCTTCCTATTACGAATCGGTCATCACCCGCTTCCCTGAGGAAGAACGCCGAGAAATGCGCAACGATGAGGGGATCATAGCCGTCGACTGCGCGTTTTGTGCCAAGTCCTTCGCTTTGGACCTATAACGTCTCATCTCTGTTCAGGCACGTTTCATCGTATGGCAACGATATTATGCAAGCAATTGCCGGTGTTGTGGGGGAGGAAAGCGCAATGAATTATGGTGGACGTATCTTGCCCGCTGGGCTCACCGCTGCGGCTGCGGTCGTCGCGCTCGGGCTGAGCTTGCCCGTCGCGGCGCAGTCGGATGGCCTGGCCATGCTCAGCGGTCTTTCGAAGGGTGAGTGGACGGTACGCTCTCGCGACGGCACTGCCAATCGCAAGATTTGTGTGCGCAGTGGCCACGAGTTGATCCAGCTGCGTCACAACCGTTCGAACTGCAACCGGTTCGTTGTGGAAGATGGCGCGAATAAGGTGACGGTGCAATATACTTGCCCGGGCGATGGCTATGGTCGGACCAATATCCGAAAGGAAACAGGCGGGCTCGTGCAGATCGAGAGCCAGGGCATTGCCGGCGGCGTCCCCTTCCAATTCGCAGCAGAAGCGCGTCGCACCGGAAGCTGCTAGTCGGCCGACACCCTGTCTCCCGCCATTGCGCGAATGGCCCGAGCCGATAAGAGCTCGCCAATGGTATCCAGCAAACCCAAAGCCGTCGTCCTTTTGTCGGGCGGTCTCGATTCGATGGTATCCGCCGCCCGCGCAATCGAGGATGGGTTCGAGGTTCATGCGCTGACCCTGGATTACGGCCAACGTCACCTGGTCGAGCGGGACAGTGCGCGCCGGATCGCGGAGAAGCTCGGCCTGGCGGACCAAGTCGAGCTTTCGATTGACCTGCGCGCTTTCGGCGGTTCGGCGCTGACCGACGATATCCCGGTACCCAAGGGCGGCGTGGAAGATGACGTTCCGGTAACCTATGTGCCCGCGCGCAACCTCATCTTTCTATCGCTGACCGCTGCTTTCGCGGAAACCAGGGGCGCGCGAGACATCTTCATCGGCGTCAACGCGCTCGATTATTCCGGCTATCCCGATTGTCGGCCCGAATTCATCGAAAGTTTCGCGCGCACTGCAACGCTCGGCACCAAGATGGGTAGTGAAGGCGAAGCTTTGCAAATCCGGGCGCCGCTTCAACACATGACCAAAGCCGACATCGCGCGCGAATGCGCGCGTCTCGGGCTCGACCCAAGCTGGAGCTGGTCTTGCTACGATCCTACCATAGAGGGGGAGGCATGCGGACTGTGCGACTCATGTCGTTTGCGCAAAAAGGGATTTGCCGAAGCGGGTTTAGTCGATAGCACGCCATACGCGGCGTAGCGTGTCGGAACGCTGCCTGCGCGAATGAGGGATGTTGCATTGACGATGGAAACCGAGCAGCCGCAAGGGGCGCAAACGGCTGCGCAAACCGTACCGGGGTATAGCTGGTACGCGCTGAGTATCCTCGTGATCGTCTACGTCCTCAATTTCGTCGACCGTAACATCATTTCGATCCTGGCCGAGGACATCAAGGCGGATCTCGGCCTGCGCGACGACCAGATCGGGTTTCTCTACGGCACCGCTTTCGGCGTGTTCTACGCGCTTTTCGGAATCCCGCTCGGCAAGCTGGCAGACAGCTGGCACCGCGTCAGGCTGATGAGCGCCGGGCTCGCGATCTGGTCCGCCTTCACTGCCCTATCTGGTTTCGCTCAGAACTTCGCGACGTTGAGTGCCGCTCGGATCGGTGTCGGAGTAGGTGAAGCGACCGCCAGCCCTTCCGCCTATTCCTTGATCTCGGACTGGTTTCCGAAGAAGATGCGCGCCACTGCGCTCGCGATCTATTCGTCCGGCCTCTATATCGGCGGGGGCATTTCTTTGCTTATCGGTGGTGCGATCGTGGAGCGGTGGAACGCGGCCTACCCCGTCGAAGCGCCCCTTGATCTCGCGGGATGGCAGGCGGCCTTTATCATCGTCGGTCTGCCGGGCATTCTGCTGGCCGTCCTGGTCTTCACCCTGCGCGAACCGCTGCGCGGCCAAAGCGAGGGCATTATTGCCGAGCCCGCGAAAGACCCCTTTCGCGGCTTCTTTCGCGAGCTGGTCGCGGTAATCCCGCCCTTCACCCTGTTTGGCGCGTCCCAGGCTGGAGCCAAGGGTCTCTTTGTGAACTTGCTTGGTGCTGTGGTGATAGGCGGGATTGCCTTCGCCATGGCGATCGCGACCGCCAATTATCAGCAGTGGGGCGCGATCGGCATCGGCTATTACGCAATCTTCTCCTGGGCTTCGACGCTGAAGCGCCGGGACGGGCCGGCCTTCAAACTGATCTGGGGTACGCCTGCGTTCCTGACCACCATTCTCGGCTACGGAATGGTGGCCTTTATGTCCTACGCCGCTTCGTTCTGGGCGGCACCTTATGCGATCCGCATTTTGGAGGAGGCACCGTCGACCGCCGGTTGGTGGATCGGGGGGCCGGGCGCGGTGGGCGGCTTTCTTGGGGTCATCGGGGGTGGCCGGGCGGCGGACTGGCTGCGCGAGCGCAATCCGGCGGGACGGTTGCTGGTGGTTGCTTTCGGTCTGGTGGCAGCAGCGCCCTTCCTTGCGGTCATGTTCACCACTCAAAGCACCGTGGTTTTCTACCTTTGCGCCTTCCTCCAATCCCTGTTTGCGAGTTCGGCTCTCGGCGGCGCGGCGGCAACCACGCAGGACCTAGTCCTTCCGCGTATGCGCGGCACGGCGACAGCCACCTTCTTCCTCGCGACAACGCTCGTCGGACTGGCGCTTGGCCCTTACATGGCCGGGCAGGTTTCGACTATGACCGGCAGCCTTTCGACCGGAGGTCTCAGCCTGCTGATCGCCGTGCCGATCGGGGTGGCTCTGTTGTCGATAGCGTATCGTACGGTTCCGCAGGCGGAGAGCACGGTGCTGATCCGTGCACGGGAAGCTGGCGAAACCTGACTGGGTCGAACGAGAGCGGAGGGGGCAGGACGACGCTGCCGGCCTCCTAGAACGCCAAGGGCCCGCCTTTGCCAAGGAACGATCGCAGAGCGGGAGAACTGGAGCTCCGCCTCCTGCTTCGTTTCCGCGAGGTTTGGACTGATCGGCACGCCCCAGTACTCAATCCTAAAAAAGGGGCCGGGAGATATGCTCTCCCGGCCCCTTTTTTGTTCGCTTGTTGAAAGCGCTTACATGCCCGAACCCGGACCGTAAGTGACTTCCACGCGGCGGTTCTGCAGCTCGCGCACACCGTCGGCGGTGGGGACGCGGGGCTGGCTTTCGCCGAAGGCTTCGCTCGAAATGCGGCCGCCCGGGACGCCCCGGCCGGTCAGGTAGTCGCGAACGCTGGAGTTACGACGCTCTGCAAGGCCGATATTGTACTGGACCGAACCTGCACGGTCGGTGTGTCCTGCGAGCATGACAGAGGCCATGCCGCAATTGGCATAGGCCGTGACCGCGTTGTCCAGGATCGTCGCAGCATCTGGGGTGATCGTTGCTTCGTCGAAGTCGAAGAAGACAATATACGGCCCCGTATTGCACGGCGGCGGGGGAGGCGGCGGCGGCGGTGGAGGCGGAGGCGGCGGTGGTGGCGGCGGTGGTGGCGGCGGAGGCGGCGGGGGCGGAGCTTCGCCACCGAAATTGTAGGTCAGCGTACCCAGCAGCGAGTGGCTGGTAAGATCGCCACCAAGATCGCGTCCGAGCGAGTCAACGATGTCGAGATCGACCGCGTTGAAGTAGCGATACTTGATGCCGACATCGAAGCTGTCGCTCAATGGCGCCCGGACGCCGGCGAGAGCCTGCCAGGCGAGACCGGTATCGGAATCGTTGAACACGCCCGGAACGCCGGCGAACACGCGGCCATCGGTATCGACGCGCGCAACCCCGACACCGCCACCGACGAAGCCCTGCAGACCATCGTCAGGCCCGAAATCGAGCAGACCGTTGACCATGAAACTCAGCGTTTCGGTGTCTCCAGCGGCATCGTTCAGGCCGAAGAAGAGGTCCGTCGAGCCGTTATTGATCGGGAGCCCTTCCGATCCGACACGGATCTCGTCGATGTCGGCCGTGCGATAGCTCGCCTCGGCTTCGAGCCGGAAGGCGCCGAAATCGTAACCGACCAGACCGCCGAAATCGGAACCTGCATCGTGATCCACAGCGGCGTTTTCGGAGATACCGTTGATATCGAAATCAATGTCTTCAACGATCATCACACCCGCGTCGCCCTGGACGTACCACTGACCCTCGCGGGCCATGGCTGGCGTGGTGAGTGCGGTTGAAGCCATCGCCAAACCGATGACGATTTTACGCATTCTACAGTTCCCCTTCTATGGTGTTGAGGCGCTGCGATGTCCTAACTTCTCGACAGTTGACTATCAAGCAATCAATCCTGTCAGGTGTTGCAACTTTACCTCTATCCAATGGGTAAGGAGAAAAAAACCGGAAATTCAGCGGAATATGAGGGACTGACAGGCGGGCCTGCCGGTTCCATTTCATCAACTCTGCGGCAGAATGCCTGCCTCGCGCAAGACCGAAACGATTGCCGCGATCGATGCTCTGGCTTCGGTGTCGATGGTCGTCCCGCCGGTGGGTACCGGTGGCGGGGTTGCTGCCTTCCACCCGCCGTCGAAGGTTATCGAGGCTCCGAGCTGACGGTCGAACATCCGCATGCCGTCCTGCGGGCGGGAAAAAACCCAGTCGCCGGCGATATAAGCGGCCAGCGCGTCGTCCTGCCCGGCCCAGTCCCCGCTTGCTTCGGGAAGCACGCGGTACAGCGCTCCTTCGGCTGGCGCGACGGGTGGCTGTGCAAGCGAGGCTTCGAGCGAACCCGACAGATATGCATCGACGACCGAAAATGCCTGGTTCAGGAAGAATTCCTTCTGCGCCTGCCCCGCGAAGAGCAGGGGAAGGGCGAAGGCAGGCGTGGTCGAAGGGAAAGAGATCGGGGTCGTCATCAATGGGCCTTTCGTAAGGTTAGGCGAGGGAAGCGAGGAGGAGTGGGCTCGACAGCCCGAAAGTACCGGACTGGCGAACCCACAAAGGACCTGCACCATGCTCTGCGAGCAGCGCTGCGCGATCGGTGTCGGCAAGCGCGAATGATGCTGTGGCGACAGTCCAGGCGGCGTGCGGCGTGTCGCCAGAGCCAAAACCCACGAGATAGCTTTCGCTGTCCTCGACGAGCGGAACCTCCGCTCCATCGATCCAGCGCCAATAACCGCGGGCGCGACGGGTCCAGGACCACTGCGAAGCGCTGCCGGTTTGGCGCAGTCGGGGGGCCACGGGCATCGGCGGGCGACGGGACAGACCGGCATTGTGGATCTCGGCGAAAACCGGTTCGTCGTCGGCAAGACCAATTGCGGCGATCCGCATGGTCAATGCCGGCGCGAGCTGGGTCGGATCGAGCGCCATGGTGGCGTCGTCCAAGAGAATTGCCGCCGTGCCCGCGTCATGCCCCAGGCTCGCTGCATCTTCCGTGCCGGCGCGCCCGCGAAGCAGTCCCCGCAGCTCCCAGCGCGTTTCGCCAAGTCTGTTACACCGCGCGAATTGCAGCAGTTCACCACCAACCATCAGCCGGTTGATCCCCATCGAAAGGGCGGTGATATCGCTCGGCGAGAAGGAGAGGTCCGCGGCCGGCAAATCGATGACCAAGGTCGCCTGAGGCATGAAAAGCGCGCTTGGTGCACTTTCGAGCGGCTCTGCCAAATAGCCAGCGACCGCGCGCTCCTTGCCCGCCGCACCGATCGGCTCCAACGTCGTTCCACGTTCAGCAAACAGCGCGGCGCCGCGCCAGCCGAGACCGGCAGAAGTGGCAGCGGCTACAAGTGAGGGAGACGCAGAATTTGCGCCATCGAAAGCTGGGATTTCGCTCGCGAAAAGGACGGTAGGGGTCGCGATATGGTCACCCGGAACCAGCGCCGCACCGGCATCGCCCGGGACGTTGCTCGCCAATTCGGGTGGGATACGTTCGAGGCCGAGCTCGATCCCGCGGTCGAACCATTCCCAGCTGCGGACCAACCACAATCCACTCATATCGGGCAGACGGACGATCGATCCGGGAAGCGTTTGTGTATCGAGTTCACCGATCCGCCAGATCACCTGCTCGTTCTGCCACCGTGCGCGCTGGGCGTTGCCATTGGCGAGTTCGCGCGCTCCGCCCGCATTCATCGCAGCGGGCAGATCGACGATATGTTCTCGGCCCAGCGGACGTTTGCCGAGCGCCCGTTGCACGCTCGGCTGATAATCGCGCTCCTCGTCGTAATAGCGCAGCGCCAGCGGTTTGTGGCCGACCCGCGCACCGCGCTTGCGATGGCGTTCGTTGGCATCGTCATCCCGGATCGGAACGAGTTGCTGCGGCAGCGTCAAGATGGTTTCCGGTGTCGAATAGGCGGCAGCCACGTCGACCCGGCCGGCCTGCATTCGGCACACCAGCGGATAGACCTGGTCGAGGGCCGCTAGTGTCGAACCGATCGGGCCGCCTTCGTCGGAAAATCCATGTGCCTGGCTCAGCACTTCCTTCTGCCTGCCGGGAAACGAGTCCGGCAGCAGCTGACCGATACTGACCTCTTCTTCCTCGGCGGCGACCACCTCGAAGGTCAAAGCCGGAATACGATTGCCGAAATCCGCAAGAGCGAGATCTTCAAACACGACATAGGCGCAGTCTCGAAAGGCGGGGGCGAGCATGCCGCGGTCGGCGGCGATCAGCGGATCGACCTGCGCATCGCCCGTTCCACGATGGACGCGCATCTCTCCTGCGACCTTCAAATCGCCCGCTGCCCCGCGCAGAAGATCGCCATCAGCCCAGATACGTCCGATGCGCTCGATCGGAGCACTGGAAATGGCGACCGCAAAGGATGCGGAATAGGTGAAACTGGCGGTCGAGGGCTGGCCCTTGGCGCCGCCCTGTGTCGTCCGGCTTTCCTTTAGGTTGGTCGACCAGATGATCGTGCCCGGCATTCGCATGCGGCCGAAAGTTCGCGCGATCGGTTGGCCGTAGCTCGATGTCGTGACCGACAATTCCTTGAGCCGCGGCCCGGCGCGCGTGCCGCCACCAAAGATTTCCTGGTCTGCCTGACGTCCGACGAAAGCGCCGAGCGCACCGCCGATGGGTCCGCCGATCGCAGTGCCGACCGCGGTGAGAAGCAAAGTGGCCATAGGACCGACCTTTCTTGAAGTTTCAGGCGAGGCGCCAATGCGCCAGCCGGTCGTTCGGGAGCGCGAGGGGTTGGCGCACGACCTTGCAAAGCCCGGCATGGGCGTGGATCATCTGCTCGCCGCTATCGACGATGACGAGATGCTGCTGGCCCAGGCCGGGCGCGAACAGCACGATATCGCCGGGCAGCAGGGGGCCTTTGCCTAACGTGAGATGCGAACGCTCGGCACAGGCAAGCCAGGAGGAAATCGCACTGTTCCGCAGGCGATATCCCGCGGGCCAGTCGGCACTCAATCCGAGCGCCTCGAGGCTGGCGCAAACTAGCCCGACACAGTCCAGCCCGCGCGCAGGATCGCGGCCGTAGAGGCGGAAGGGACAACCGAGCATGCCGGCCGCCGCCCTGGCAAGCGCGGCGCCGCAAACCATATCGGGTCTCACCCGAGGCCCTCGCCGTAGCGTGCCAGCAGGTCGTTCCCAGGCAGAAAGGGCTCACCGCGGAAATTGACGGCATTGTCGAACCGCGCAGCGCAGGTCGCGAGCGTATGGTCGCAGCCCTCGCGAAGTTCGGCAATGGTTCCGATTGCTAACCCCTCGCGCAGGGGTCGATCCAGCATGAGCCACCTGCCCTCGTCGCCAACGACAAAGAAGCCCGCGCCGGTCTGCGGGCCGTCCAGGAAGCGCACCTGTCCATCGAGATAGAGGTCCGCGTTGATACCGGCAAAGGCCACAGCGTTGCGATCGTAGTCCACGTCGATCAGCACCGCGCGAGATGTATAGCGGACGGCCGACAGCCCGCAACCACGACCGCAGAACTCGGCGCGGCACGTTGGGCTCGTGCGCGGGACGTAATCCTCTTCGAGCATCTGCTTCGCCGATCGAAGCTCGCCGGAAAAACCGCTGCGATCGTGCTCGATCTGTCCGAAAGTGCCGGCGTAGAGCACGTGATGCTCGTGTGTCTCCCAATCGACGATTCCCATCTCGATTGCGGCGCCATCGAACAATCCGGCGGCAAGATCCTGCTCGCGGATCGCGTCGTGGCTTAGCGCGCCTTCGACGCCGGCACTGTCTTCATTGAGATCGGACGTCATCCGAATGGCGGTCGGCATCATGCCGGGCGCGCTGCGATGGGTAAGGCCGGAGAAGGTGAGGTCGCGATCGTGCGCGGTAAAGCCCAGCGCGATGCCATCACGGCGAAAGACCCGCCAGAATGTCGCGGCCGTGTCGAGTTCGCGGTCGAAAAAGACCCGCATCACACTTCCTCGCGCAGTTCGATGAGCGGCACGCTCGGCGCCTCGCCCGCCTCGAAATTCACGACGGAGATATCGATCCTGTCCTCGGCGAAACGCACGGGCACGTCGAACAGAAAGCCCGCCCGGATATCGGCGCCTGCGGGTGGGGCGCTGGCGAAGGAGAGGGTGCCGTTCTCGCTCAATGTCCAATCGCTCGTCGCGGCTCCATCCACGCTGACGAGGACCGTTTCGCCGCGCGGCCGGGTGATGATCCGCTGCTGCGCTTCGGGGCCGGGGCCATAGGATTTGATGAGCTGGTAATCGGTCGTCAGCCCGTCGCCAACGCCGATCGGCTGATCGATCATGGTCGGCGCATCCGTCATGGCGTTCGTGCTGTGATCGAAGGGATCGCTGATGCGAAAGCCGCGCGCGGGACCGCGGCGGGCGCGGAAAAAGGCGATGAGCTGCGACAGTTCGGTTTCGGAACGGATGCCCGGCCCGACATCGAAATGGACCCGCGCATCGGCCCACAGAGAATTGCGCCTTTCATGGCCCGATGCCGTGACCGAGATCGAGGTCGAAAATTCCGGCGCAACCGATGTATTGCGACCCAGCGCGAAGGGATAGAGAACGTCGTCGAAGGCATTCATGGCATCTTCCTCGATGGTCGGCAGGCGGGTGTATCCGTCACGGTTCACTTGCGGCTGGGCCCAGACATACCGCCGCGGAATGTCCCGCCCGATCGCTTCGTCGATCCCCGCATCGATGCGCGCCCAGAACGTCTCGGCGTCTTCGGGCCGCAGCACGAAGCCGGCGAGGTAATCCTGACGCGCAACGGGATATTGGAGGCGGTCGTCGACGAAACCGTAGGCGGCGCGGCGCAGCCCGTCGGCGCCGCCAGTGAGCCAGTCATAATCTTCGAGCTGCAGCCGTTCGAAGGCGGGATGTGCCCAGCCGACCGGCAGGTTGGCGCGATAGAGTTCGGGCATGGACTCGTCGAGGATCGTCGGCGTAAAGGCGAGGAGCAGCATTTCGACCGGGCCGGTCGCTACCGAACGGACATGCGCCGACAGTTCCGCCGTCGATTGCGCCAGCAGCGCTCCCGCCTCTTCCAACAGCGCGATTTGAGCGGCATCGAGCGGCTGGCGCATGTCGGGAATGGCGACGGGCGCGCCGCCGAATGCGTCTCGCGCGGCGTCGTCGTAGAGGCAGATTTCCCCCTGTGCGGTGGTCCACCACCACGGCTCGCCGATCTGGACGCGGACAGGCTGCTGCGCCTCTTCGAGCAGGCCGACGAAGGCGGCCGTGGCGTCTTTCAGCCAGCCCATCGCCTCCGTATTGGCCGGCGACAGCAGCGAGGATGGCGGCACCCAACCGGTCAACGCCGGGTCGCCACCAAGCGTCCGCTGCTTCCAGCTTTCGGGACAGAATGCGTCGAACAACTCGTAGGAGATCGAGGCGATCGCTTCGAGATCGGTCTGGCGCGCCAGGTCGAAGAAGCTGCGGTGCCATTCGATCGCGGGCACGCATAGTTCGCCCGCGGGCGGAACGAGCAATTTGCCTCCCTGTCGCTCGAGCCGCATGAAGTGGCTCATCCCGACATAATGGACGAGGTCTTCGCGGTAGCCGAGACCGACGAGATTGCGAATAATCCGCGCAGGGCTTTGATCGTAAGCGTCGTCATAGGCGGTGGCGAGCCGTTCGCCATGCACCGGCAGACGGATATCGCCGATTTCGAGCATCGCGAACCGGCCATCGGCGACCACTTCCGAAATCGTGATGCGACCGTTGAACCGCTCCGGCAGCGGGTTGTCGCTGCCCGAGACATATCCCGGCGCGACGAAAGAAATGAACAGCCGATCGATATCGGCGGGGTGCACGCGCTCGCCCGGAAGATTGAACCCCGCCTCCAGGTCCGAGAAGGGAATTGCGATCCGCGCATCGCTGGGCGAGCCTTGCGCATAGTTCCATAGCCGGACCAGCCAGACCCGCGCATTGCCATCCTCGTCTCGGCCTTCGATCGTCAGCGTCGGACCGTTCACCTGGTCGAGCGGAATCACCCCGTCCGACTGCCAGCGAAAGCTCAGCGTCGTGTTCGAATAGTCTCGGTTGGTCTCGTAGGCGAGGAGCGGGTGGTCGATCTCGTCGACGCTGTCCCAAATCAGTCCGACCAGCTCGCCCTCGTGATGTAGCTCGACATCGATCTGCATCGCGTCGGGCGCAGTGGTGACGATCGAGGCCATCGCAGGGCGGGGAAAATTGACCCGCCAGAACCGCGGATCGAACCGCTGGATGAAACTCGATTCCTGCGCGCGGCGTTCGCGCGCCAGCCAGAAAGCCATGGCCGTCTTCCTTTCCGGTTCTCAGCGTTCGGCAAGAGCGCGGCGAACCGCGCTCGCGACCTGGCGCGACGAACGCCGCAATGCGGTGGGCGCCGCGGTGCCGCGCGGCGTCGACAATTGGATCGCGACATTGACGCCCTTCGCCGGGGCGGCATCGCCGGGATTGGCGGCGACCCGTCCGGAGCTTGTGGGCACGAACAATTCAGGCCCGCGCTCGCCGACAACATAGCCGCGACCGGGAGAAACCGGCCCGCCCGTGGCGCGTCCGGGTAGGCCGAGTAACGCGCCCAACGACTGTCCGACCAGACCGCTCAACCCCGAAGCCCCTCCGCCGCCGGGCAGGACCGAGCCGATCCCGGCATTGACGGCATGGGCGGCAATCGAATCGAGCGTGCGAAAGGCGATCTTGCGCAGGTCGTCGAAGCCGAGCGATCCGCGCCGCAGTGCGGACAGCAGCCCGCGTTCGAGGACGCCGCCCGCCTTGTCGAAGCCCGATACAAGCGAGTTGTCGAGCGCCCCGCGCATGGCCTCGACGTCGGACTTAAAGCCGTCGGTGGTGGCTCGCACGTCGATGACGAGCTCTTCGAAATTGTCATCCATTGGTGTCACGCTCCATCATTCGCTCGATCGTCTCGCGGCCTGGGGCGGCTAGGCCCTCATCGGTATCGGGCTGGGTAAGGGCGGCAATCAGTTCGGCGGGCGTTGCCTGCCAGAAATCTCGCGGGCGCCAGCCGAACAAGCGCGCGGCCAAGGCGAACCAGCGGTTCGTCGACGCGCGGAAATCCGCCGGCTCATCCTCGTTCACGATCGCCCTTGGAGGACCTGGCCGAGAATGGTTCTGACCGGTCCGAGTGCCGCCACCAGCCCGGCTTCGAGTATGGCTTCACCAACGGCCTCGCGGGCGGGGCGGGGATCGGCCTCCAGGCAGTGCCAGACGAGCGCTGTAACCTCGCGCAGCGCCAGGGACCCGTCGGATGCCCGCTCGACCAGGGCGAAGAGCGAGCCGATTTCCTCCTCGATTGCCACGAGATTCTCGAAGCTCGGACGCAGCGTGTAGTGCTGGCCGGCGATCGCAAAGGCGCATTCGCCGCGCAGCGGGTTGGCCGGGCGGCTCATGCCGGGAGGACCGGCCCGGAGCTCTCGAGCTGGAGCGTGTAGTTGCGCTCACCGTTGAAATCCCCCGAATAGTCGAGGCGCTGGACGAGGAAACGGCCGCGCAGGCGCTCGCCATCTTCGAAGGACAGCTCGTAATCGTCGATCGTCCCGGCAAGCGCATGAGCGCGGACTGCAGCTTCGGATGCGCTGCCGAGGAAAATTCCCGCTGCGCTGACCGAAACAGAGCGCGTGCCCGCGCCCGAGAGGAGGTCGCGCCAGCCTTCTGACTGTTTGTGCGTGATCGCGACGGGGTCGCCGTTGATCGTCATCTGCGTCGTGCGCATCCCGGCGACGGTTTCGTAGGCGATCGGAGAGCCTTCGTCGCCGATCTTGAGGAGGAAGGCGGATCCATTTTGCGCAGGCATAAAGATTACTCCGATTGGAATTGGTGTTTGGGACGGGTGTCAGGCGAGGGGGGCGAAAAGCCGGAACCGAAATTCGAGAAGCCCGCCGCGCAGATTGGCGGCACGCTCTTCGCTGCGCGCGCGCAGAAAGCGGATCGAGGCGACTTCGAAAGCGGGGTGTAAGGGCGGCAGATCGAGTACGCGCGCTTCGATCGCGTTCAGCAGCGCGCCGTCGGCGCCAGGATCATCGGTGCGGCTTTCAAGCTCGAGCGCGACGCGGATCTCGCGTCCGGCGCGTTCCTTGACGCCCCAATCGACCGAAGCGCTGGCGGCGATGCCGAGCCAGGGCGCACTGGCGCTGACCGGCGCTTCTTCTTCGATCGCGTTGATGGCGGCGAGGGCAGGATCGACGCGCAGCCATTCGACCAGCGCGGCGCGCAGGTGATTTTCCATGGTTCAGTCTCCTGCGAAATCGGGCCAGAGCGAGGACGGCGAATGCCAGTTGCTCGGCGATGCGTGGGGCGCTGCGCGGTGGCGCTTCGCCGCGGCAATTGCGCGTGCGTGAAGACACCGAGCGAGGCCCTCGCCGGGAATTGTCGCGGCGATCATGCCAGCCGCATTTCGCGCCAGGGCTGCCACAGCGCGCTGACGCTGGCGGGGGGCGGCGCGGATAGTTTGGAGCCCACGGTGCGATCGCGATCGCGGTAGTAATAGGCGCACAGGCGGATAATGCCCTGGCGCAGCGGAGTGGGGATCTCGTCCCAGGAGCCCGCGATCCCGACCCGGACCCTGACGGCGACTGCCTGCCCTTCGACCTCGCGCAGAAGGCGAAAATCGAGCCTGCCATCGGTTCGGATTTCCGCCTCGAACAAGCCGGGATCGACCGCATTGCGAATGCCGCTCTGCGCAACGGTCTCCGCGATCGAGAAAGAGGCGACCGGCCGCGACTTGAGGGTGTAGCTACCCGCAATCACCGGCACACGCTCTTCGACCAGCTGCGAGAGCGGAGCCCGCCCGATGAAGGCCTCGCACATCGCGACGCTCGATTGCAGCAGCTGGGCGAGCAGATCGTCTTCGGCGTCCCGCGTTATTCCAAGCCAGGCCTTGAGCTCGGCAAGCGCTGTGCTTCCGGCATCCGCCGGCTCTACGATTCTCCGCAACATCGCGTTCTCCCAAACTCGTGACTTCAGATAAAAGGACACCCGCACCGCGCGGGGGTGGGGCGCGGCGCGGGTGTGATACCGGGCGGCCGGCGAGAGGGTGTTCGCGGGCCGTCGCCGGGTTCTGGTGCGAGGCGGCCTAGGCCTCGATCTTGAGCAGCTTGATCGCGTTCGAATCGAGCACCTGTCCGCCCACGCGCTTGGTCGCGTAGAAATGGACGAACGGCTTGTTCGAGAACGGATCGCGCAGCACCCGGGTCGCGCTATGCTCGGCGATCAGATAGCCGTGACGGAAATTGCCGAAGGCGATCGGGAACTCGCCGCCCGCAACATCGGGCATGTCTTCGGCCTCGACCACCGGGTAGCCGAGCAGGCGATCGGGCTGGCCTTCGACCATCCCGGGCTGCCACAGGAACGCGCCGTCCGCGGTCTTGAGCTTGCGCACGGTGGCGAGCGTCGCCGAATTCATCACGAAGCTCGCGCCTTGGCGGTGGCCAGATTTGAGCGAGTGGATGAGGTCGATCAGCTTCGCCTCGGGCGCGGCATCGAAGCCATCGGCATCGCCCGATCCGATATACTGGACCGTGCGGAAGGCGCGCACGCCGTCCTCGGCGGTGCTGGTCGGCGAGCGCAGGAAGCCTTCGGGCTGGTTGACGCCGGTGCCGTCGACGAAGGCCATTCCTTCGGCCCGGGCGAATTCGATGGCGATCTCGTTCGCGAGCCAGCTCTCGATATCGAACGCCGCATCGTCGAGCATCGCTTGGCTCGCCGCCGGGTTGGCGTAAAGGTCGCCCGAGGGCGGGGCGATTTCGGCAAAGTCGGGCGTTTCGGTCTCGGGACGGGCGGCGGTTTCGCTGACCCAGCCCGAGGCGGTGCCACCGGTCGAAACCAGCTTGCGATAGCCCGACGTGCCAGTCTGGACGACTTGCGCGATCGAGCGGATCGGGCTGATCTCGGTCAGCTCGCGGGCGATCATTGCATCGATCGTGCGCGGCACGGCAAAGCCGCCATCGCTCGGCGTCACGCCGTTGATCGACTTGACCTGCGTTTCCTGGCCGCGGCGCAGATAGCCATCTACGAAGCCCTTGGCCTCGATGTCCGACGAATTGCCGCCGGCAATTGCCGGGCGGGAGGCAGCGCGCGAGACCTTGTCGAGCCGGGCCTTGACCTCGTCTACATCGCTGCGCAGCACCTCGATTGCGGCCTCGGCCTTGTCCTGACGTTGCACCAGGTCGAAGCTCTCCTCGAGCGGGTCGGTCGGCGTGCTGGAGGTTTGAGGGGTAGTCATATCCATGGGTAGTGAGCCTTTCTTGCGGGCATGAAAAAGGCCGCCGAAACGGCGACCGGCTGGGGGTCTTGCAAAGGGTAGGGCGCGCGGCGCTAACCGATCAGGTGAATACGGGCGCCATGTTGAAGCGGATGGGTGACAATGCTGACTTCGAACAGCTCGATCTCGAGCAATTCACGGCCCTTATCGTCGTGCCGGGCGCGCGTCGCGCGATAGCCAAAACTGAGCCCGCTGACGGTTCGCGCCGCGAGCATATTTGCAGCAAGGCTGGCCGGCGCTTCGATCCGTCCGATAACGCGCAGCCCCTTGGCATCTTCGGCCACGCTCTCGACCGTCCCGATGCGCTGATTGGCGCGGTGCTGCCAAAGCAGTGGAAAGGGCGTTTCCTGCCCCGCGATGCTGGTTTCAAACGCGCCTTTCCTGATCGTGTCGCGATCGGCATCGGGGATGTCGAACAGTCCGGCATAGCCTGCAAAGCGAAGCGGCTGGTGCGCTGGACCTGCCATCACAGGAGCTCCCACACGCCGAGCCGGACGGCGATGCCGATCAGCAAGGCGGCAAGAACGCCGCGCACCGCCCATTCGAGGAACGCCTTCCAGACGCTCGCCTTGGCATCCCGCCACGCCTGCAGCAGCTCGCGCAGCTCGTCGAGATCGTTCTCGGCATTGCGATCGCCGAGCCCGAGCCGATCGAGCGCGCGCTCGGTTGCCAGCTCCGTCGTCTCTTCGATCATGGCGCGCAGCGTCAGCGGCTGCGCGCCTTCTTCGCTGGCCTGCGCCATCAGCGCCGCGAGGGTTTCGGATCGGCTCACCGCGTTTCTCCCGCAGGCGCGAGGCCCAGCATCTCGCGCTTTTCGTCGTTCGAGAGGAAGTCGGCTTCGGAGACCTGCTTCCACAACCTCTCACGATCTTCGGAGAGCGCGGTGATGCGATCGAGATCGATCGCCAGCTCGCTATCCGGGAACCATGGCGAGAGGCCTTCGGCCAGGGCCGCGAAGAGCTTTTGCGCGAGCGGCAACAGGGTCAGGCGCCACAGGGCGCGGTTCGCCTCGCGATAGTTCGAATAGGTGTTGTCGCCAGGCAGCCCGAGCAGCATCGGCGGCACGCCGAAAGCGAGCGCGATCTCGCGCGCCGCCGCGCTCTTAAGGGTGGCGAAGTCCATATCCGCCGGGGTCATCGCCATCGACTGCCAGCGCAATCCGCCATCGAGCAGCATCGGGCGACCGGCATTGGCCGCGCCAGAAAAGGCGGTGTCGAGCTCGCACTTGAGCCGCTCGAACTGCTCCGCCGTCAGCCCCGCTCCATCGCCCGTTTCATAAACCAGCGCGCCCGACGGCCGCGCCGCATTCTCGAGCAGGGAGCGGTTCCAGCCGGATGCCGCATTGTGGATCGCGATCGCCTGGTTTGCCGCTTCGAGTGCACCGGCGCCGAGATGATCGTCGAGCGGGTGCATGGTGCGGATGGCGACGATGTTAGCCCAGCCCTCCTCGTCCACTACCGGCAACAGCAACCGGTCCCCGCCGACCGCATATTCGTAAGCGCATGGCCAGCCGTCGGCACCGGCGACTACGCTGACTCGGTCGGGGCGCAGCGCGAACAGCTCAACCGGTCGGCCCGCTGCATCCTTGATCACCTGAACGTAAGCATTGCCGTGCAGAAGCAGGTGCGTCGCCAGCGTTTCGACCAGCGACTGGCCCGCGCTGGTTGCGGCAACGAGTTTCGCGATCGGATCGTCCTTCGCCGTCAACGGCGCCTGTCCGACACCTTCGGCCACGATCCGGACCGCGCGCTGGGCGATCGGGTTGGCGAGATAGCCGTCCTCGATCGCGCGTTCGTAGCGATAGGGCTGCGCCTTGTCCGCGCAGGCGAAAGCGGGATGCCAGGTGGGCATCGATCCCGGGGCGAGCGGGACGCGGTTGCCCCCGGCGCCCTTGAAGGCGGTCAGCAATTGTTCGATCAGGGCCATGGTGGTTTCCTTCGAATGGCGCGCGTCAGAGCGATCGCACGCTGGGTTTGGCCGAGTGGCCGAGCATCAATTCGGTCAGCGCCCAGACCAGCGCATCGGCGCGGTCTGGCGAGCGGCCGGGACCGGCATAATCGCCGCCGATCATCAGCCCGCACATCTGGTCTTCGAGCTGCGCGAAGGTGCCCGCATGGGCGACCTTTCCCGCGGCGTAGAGCGCTGCCACCGGCTCGGCGCGCGCAACTTTTCCGCGGCTCGCATGAACCAGCTTCACCGGCAGCGCGGCATCGGCGGCGCGCAGGACGCTCTCGACCATTGCGCCGCCCTGATTGGCTTCGGCGACGACGCGGTCGGCGTTCCAGAGCTGTGCCGCATCGGCGACCGCGCGCGCCCAGCGGTCGGGCGCTGCGCGGCTCACCGAGCAATCGGCGAGGACCTGCGCCCTGCCGTCCTCGCACAGGCCGGCGACTACGATGCCGCATTCGTCGCCGCCTGCCGAGGCGGGGGGATCGACGGCGACGACGATCCGGCAAAGCGCGCCACCCTTCCTGTCGAGGCGGCAGCTTTCGAGGAGCGACCGGGTCCACAAGGCGCCCTCGAGATCGCGCAGAAACTCGCCCGAAATTTCCTGGCGCGCCAGTTGACTGCCCCCGAATTCCTCGTCGACCGCCGTCAGGAACTGCGCCGAAAGATTGGCGGCATTGTCGTAAGTCGAACCGCGGGTGATCGCCGAAGAACCATCTTGCTCGCCTTTGAGCAACCGCAGGACCAGCGGCACCGCGCGCGGCGTCGTGGTCACCGCGATGCGCGGATCCTCGCCGAGCCGCAAGCCCATCAGCAGATTGTCATAGGCGCGCGTGGCGCGCTCGTTCGCATTGGACCATTTGCCGATTTCGTCGCACCAGGCATGACTGAATTGCGGTCCGCGCAGGCTTTCGGGTTCGGCTGCGGAGAACAGCTGAACCTGAGCGCCATTGGCGAAGGTAAGGCGTCGCAACGAGGGTTCGAACAACGGTCTTTCGTCGGGCGGACAACAGGCGAGCAGCCCGCTCTCTCCCTCGACCATCACCGCCCGGGCCTCGGCGAGCGAGGCGGCGACCAGCGCGATGCGCGCATCGCAATGGCTTTCCGCTACGGAGCGGACCCATTCCGCGCCGGCGCGTGTCTTGCCGAAGCC
Source organism: Erythrobacter sp. (assembly GCF_036351135.1). Taxonomy (GTDB): domain Bacteria; phylum Pseudomonadota; class Alphaproteobacteria; order Sphingomonadales; family Sphingomonadaceae; genus Erythrobacter. Next base: position 108,937 of record NZ_JAZBON010000027.1, on the reverse strand, counting down.
ACGTCCGGCGATGATGAGCCATCTCCGCCACGATCCCGCCGGCGCCAGCTGGGCGGGCCTTGCGAGCATGTTCCAATGATAGTCGAATGCGTTTCGCTCTGTGCCATTGAGCCTTTGCGAAACGGCGGCGATGACTTGGCCGCGAACATCCGGTTGCAGGTTCGCGAGCCATTCGAGCCAGCCGGTCACTTGGCCTCGCCTTGCCTTTCCTTCGTCTGGCGCACCTGGCGACGGATCGCTTCGACTTTGCTGTCGATCGACGCGCGCACTTCGGCGGCGCTGACATTGCGTTGCTGCGCCTGCGCCCGCGCGGCAGTGTCCCGGTGGGCGCTGAGCAGGCGGATGGCGTTGGCAAAATCGTACCTGTTCGCGCCTTCGGTTTGCATGTCGCCATCGCGCAGACGGCGCACGACCTCCAGCTCGAGGTGGAGGTAGCCTTCGTATAGCGCCGCCAGCCAGCGGCGTGCGAACTCGGCATCTTTGCGGCGCAGATTGTAGGCGGTGCTCGGCGCAATCCGCATTTTCGCGGCCGATTTGCGGACATTGGAGCTCTGGGCGAGATGTTCGAGAAACTGGGTCTGCCGCGCTTTGGTAAAGCGCGGTTCCGCGTCCCGTCGCGTGGAACGTGCAGCCATCATTGATCTCCATGCAAGGGAGGTTTGAAGCCGTATCGAAGGTTTGTGGAACGGTTCGGTGCGGAAGGGCCCGGCCTTGTCCGGGGCGAATCGCAATTATCCGACGTTGATCCCTGATTACCATAAAGCGTGACGATGTCAAGCATAAATAACCATTAAGGTTATAAGGACGGGCGACTTGCGCGGTGCGACGCGACGCCCTACGGCGCCGAACACCCTGAAGGAGCAAGGTTTTGCGCTGGCTGCACGCGATCTACAATTGGACGATGGACAAGGCGGCGCACCCACACGCAGTGTGGTGGCTGGCCTTCTTCAGTTTTATCGAATCGAGCTTTTTTCCGATCCCTCCGCATCCGCTGCTCGGTCTGATGTGCCTCGCAGCTCCCAAAAAAGCGGTCTATTTCGCCGCGGTCGCAACCATTGCGTCGGTGTTGGGCGGATTATTCGGCTACGCGATCGGCTATTTTCTCTACGAAGCCGTCGGCGCCTGGCTGATCGGTGTGCTCGGCCTGACCGAGAGTTTTCCCGTCGCCGCCTGCTATATCCGCGAACAAGGGGCGCTGGCCGTATTCTTCGCCGCGGGTACGCCGGTGCCGTTCAAGCTGATGACGATCACGTCTGGCTTTATCGAGATGGATCTCGTCACCTTCACCCTCGCGGCGCTGGCCGGGCGGGCGCTGATCTTCATGGTGGTTGGGGTCCTGTTCCAGATTTTCGGCGCGCCGATCAAGCTGGTGATCGACCGCTATCTCGGCTGGGTCACGACCGCCTTCGTCGTCCTCGTCGTCGTCGGCTTTGTCGCATTCGCGCAGCTGGCGGGCGGCGAGGACGACGAGGCAGGGGCGGGTCATGCCTGCGACGAGGTCACCGCAATAGAATGATCCGCGCGAGGCGTGGTTCGCTTATTCTACGCAATGAACCGATCCGGTCAAATCGATCTGGCGGCGGCGCGGATCATGATCAGGACAGGATGCCTGTCGCCTTGCCCGCCCGCTCGAACATGGCGAGGATCTCCTGCACCTCTTGTGCCGAATGTTCGGCGCAGAGCGAGCAGCGCAGCAGCGTCATGCCGGCAGGCGTCGCCGGGGGCCTTGCGAGATTGACGTAGAGACCCTCCTTCAGCAGAGCCTCCCACATCGCGGCCCCCTGCTGGAGATCGGGCATGATCACCGCGATGATCGCGCTCTGTGCCTCGTCGGTACCGATCTCGAAGCCGAGATCGCGCAGCCCCTTGTGCAGGATGCGGGAATTCTCCCACAGATGCGCGCGCTTGTTATCGCCGTGCATCAGCTTGCGGATCGAGGTCGCGGCGGTTGCGACCACGCTCGGTGGCAGGCTGGCGGTGAAAACATAGGGGCGACAGACCAGTCGCAGGATGTCGAACTTGGGATGGTTCGAGACGCAGAAACCGCCGACCGTGCCGACGCTCTTGGAAAAGGTGCCGATGATGAAATCGACATCCTCGATGACGCCCTGGTCTTCGCTGACGCCGCGTCCGTTCTCGCCGATAAAGCCCATGGAATGCGCTTCGTCGACGAGCACCATCGCGCCGTGTTTCTTGGCGATCGCGACCATTTCCTTGAGTGGCGCGACATCGCCGAGCATCGAGTAGACGCCTTCGAGGATGACGAGTTTGCCCGCCTCTTCCGGGATGCGCTTCAGGCGCTTTTCCATCGCCTCGACATTATTGTGGCGGAAAGGCACAATTTCGGCATTGCCCATCGCGCAGCCATCGTAGATCGAGGCGTGGCTATCGATGTCGAGGACGACATAATCGCCCTTGCCCGCGATCGTCGAGATGATCCCGAGGTTGGCCTGATAGCCGGTGGAAAAGACCATCGCGTGGTCCATCGCGTAGAATTCGCGGAGCGCGTCCTCGCACTCCTTGTGGCCCTGATAGGTGCCATTGAGCACGCGGCTGCCCGTCGTGCCCGTGCCGAAATCGCACAGGGCCTGGCGCCCCGCATCGATCACGTCGGGATCGAAGGTCATGCCCATGTAATTGTAGGTGCCGAGCAGAATGGTGTCGCGCCCGTTGCAGATCGCCCGGGTCGGCGAGAGCACCTTCTCCATCACCAGATTGTACGGATCCTCGACCCCGCTCGCGAGCAGCGTCTCGCGGGTCTCGATGATGTCGTCGAACTTGGAAAACAGGTCGCCCGAGGGTGCCTCGCTGACGGTTGCCGTATCGCTCATGGCCTTGCGGCTCCCTTCAATCTTTCTGCATCGCGTGAACCGCGCTTACCAGCTGGCCGTATTTCTCGATCTCGGCCTGCTGGTTCATCGTGATGATGATGTCGAACTCGTCTTCGATCTCGGCGACGAAATCCATCACCGTCAGGCTGTCGAATTCGAGGTCGTTCTGAAAGGTCGTCTCGTCGGTGATGGCGACGCCTTTCTTGTTGAACGGCTCGATCAGCGCTCGGATACGGGTGTCGACTTCGTCTTTGGTCATGAAGGGAACTGCCCATGCTGCGGGGCCGCAGCGGCCCTTCGGGGAGAGGTGTCGCACCTGCAAAGCGAAGCGGAGCCGAACTTGTCAAGCATCCGCCGCAGTGGCAGATCACGCGTGGAGGCCAGATATGGGGGCATCGGAAACGTGGCACAAGCAAAGCCTGAGATCGTAAGCGAACCGTCCGGCGAGATCGCTCCGGCAGCGAGCGAGCGCAAATTTTCCAATCATTCGATCCACCTCGTGCGCACCGCGCAGACGCAGACGCTGTCGCTGTCCTCGATGGCCGACAACAAGGCATCCATCCTGATCGGTGCGACCTTCGTCGTTTTCTCCATGTCGATCACCCAGCTGTTCGGCGAAGGCGTGACCTTTTCGGTCCTGGCGCTGGCGGCGACGGCGTTCATCTCCTCGCTCTTCGCGGTCATGTCGGTAATCCCCTCGGTCCCCAACGCGCCGGAAGACCGGGCGAATTTCAACTACCTCTTCTTCGGTCATTACACCGCGCTCAGCACCGAGGAGTGGACCGAGGAGATGCTCGACCGGTTCGAAACCGACGAAACCCTGTTCCGGACCATGCTGAAGGACATCCATCAAGGCGGCGCGGTGCTGGCGAAGAAGAAATACAAATATCTGAACTACGCCTATCGCTGCTTCGTCTGGGGCGTGTTCGTGACCTGGATCGTCTTCGCCTACGAACGGCTTACAATGTTCTAGTTCGGCAGCAGCGCCTTGACGGCGTTCATGAACGGCATGATCGACACCGGCTTGGCGAGATAGCCCGCCGCGCCCGCTTCCCTGATCCGCTCTTCGTCGCCCTTGCCGGCAAAGGCGGTGACCGCGAGCACCGGGATGTCGCGCAAGGTCCGATCCTTCTTCGCTGCGGTGATCAGGTCGACGCCCGATATGCCGGGAAGCTGGATATCCATGATGATGAGATCGGGGGACAGGTCGCGCGCCGTCGCCAGAACGTGATTGCCATCGGCGACCGGATCGACCGCGAAACCGTTTGCCACCAGCACGTCGCAGAACAGTTTTCGGTTGAGGTCGTTGTCCTCCACCACCATAATTCGCTTCGTCATCGAATTGCGTCCCGATCTGCGACCTGGGCGGCAGACTATCCCTCCAGCAAGGCCTTCACAATCCCCAAGCTCGAAGAACAGCGCACCGCCCACCGGCCCACGAGCGAGCCGCCGTCCGGCGCTTCGCAGCGCGCGGGCACGCTGGCGCTGGCGGCGCTCGGCTGGATCCTCGAGGACGAGGAGCGCGCGCAGCGTTATCTAGCGCTCACCGGCCTCGATCCCGACGCCTTGCGCACCGGGTTGGGCGAGCCGGCCATCTGGTGTTCGGCGCTCGATTTTCTCGCCAATCACGAACCCGATCTACTGCGCGCGGCCGAAGCGCTGGCGGTGACGCCCGAAGAACTGATCGCCGCACGGAAAGATCTGACCGCATGAACCGTCCCCTCATCATCAGCGATTGCGACGAAGTGATCCTGCACATGGTCGCCCACTTCAAGGAATGGCTGGAGGCGAGCCAGGGCATCGATTTCTCGCTAGCCGGCGGCAATTTCGGCGAGGCCCTGCGCTGGCAGGAGAGCGGCGAACTGCTCGAACCGGACGAGATCTGGAAAAAGCTCGGCGGCTTCTTCGACACCGAAATGGATCGGCAGCAGCCGATCGATGGCGCGATCGAGGCGTTGAACACCCTACGCGTACATGCCGATGTCGTTGTGCTGACCAATCTCGTCGATTTTCGCCGCGACGTGCGCGCGCAGCAACTGGCGAAACACGGGCTCGAGGCGAAGGTCTACACGAACCAGGGGCCCAAGGGTCCGGCACTCGCAAGGATCGTCGAGGAATATCAGCCTGCTCGTGCGATCTTCATCGACGACCTCGCCCAGCATCATGCCTCGGTCAAGGAGGTCGTCCCGGGCACCACATCGCTGCATTTCTGCGGCGAGGCGTTGATCGCGCCGCATATCGAATGTGCGCACAAGGCCGGACATGCCGAGGCCCGGATCGATCGCTGGTCCGAGGCGCTGCCATGGCTGATCGGACAATTGGAGGAGACAGCCGCATGACCATCAAGGAACGCCTGAACGAGCTCCGCATCGCCCTGCCGAAGGCCGCCGCCCCGGTCGCAAGCTATGTCCCCGTGGTTGTGCACGGCGGAATGGCTCACGTTTCCGGCCAGCTGCCGTTAATCGAGGGCAAGCTCGTGACCGGACGGCTGGGCGAAGACATTGATGTGGAGCGCGGCCAGGAAGCGGCGCGCGCCTGCGGACTCATGATATTGGCGCAGCTCGAGGCGGCGGGCGTGCTCGAACGGGTGGAGCGCGTGGTCAAGCTCGGCGCCTTCGTCAGCAGCACGCCCGGCTTCTCCGATCAGCCGAAGGTCGCCAACGGCGCCTCGGACCTGATGCAGGAGGTTTTCGGCGAGAAGGGCCGTCATGCCCGCGCGGCAGTCGGCGTGCCCGCGCTTCCGCTGGGAGCGGCGGTGGAGGTCGACGCAATCATCGCCCTGGCGGGGTGATGCGGGCCTGATGACCGACACCGCGCCCGCCCCTGCCCAAAAAGCCGATCCTGCGAGCAGCCGTGCCCCGGACTGGTTGACACGATGGGAGTTCGCCCATCGCGGCCTCCATTCGCCGGGCGTACCGGAAAATTCGCTCGCCGCCGCAAAGGCAGCGATGGCGGCGGGCATGGGCGTCGAATGCGACGTCCAGCGTAGCCTCGATCGTCAAGCGATGGTGTTTCACGACTGGGACTTGGCGCGGCTGACCGATGTGACCGGGCTGACCGAAGTCTTCAATGCCGCCGAGCTCGAGGCGATGGTTCTGCAGAACACCGACGAACGGCCCTCGCGGCTCGGAACGCTGCTCAAAATCGTTGGCAGCGACGTCCCGATCCTCGTCGAGATCAAGTCGCGCCCGGGCTACGAGGTCAAAGCGACCTGCGAGCTTACCGCCGAGGTGCTCGAAGGGTATGACGGCGAATACGGCGTCATGAGCTTCGATCCGCGCGCTGTGCGGTGGTTCGCGCGCCATTCGCCGGCTATGGTGCGCGGGCTCGTCTGCACCGATACGCTTGATCTCGGCTTTCTCGGCGTCTGGCGGCAGGAAGGCATGATCGAAGCCGCCGATCCGCATTTCCTCGCGGTCGACATCCGCGATTTGCCAAACACCTTTGCACGGCTCTGGCGCGAAAGCGGGCGCCCGCTGCTCGCATGGACGGTGCGCTCGCCCGAACTGCGCGAACTCGCGCTGCGCGAAACTGACGCCCTGATCTCCGAAGGCGAGGGGCTTGCGTGAGCGATGACGCGCGCGAACTGACGGTGCGCCTCGCACCCGGCGTGGCGAGCCTCGATGCCGATCAATGGAACGCGCTGGGCGGGCATGAAAACCCCTTCGTCGCCCACGAATTCCTCAGCGCCATGGAAGATTCGGGCAGCGTCGGGCCGGGGACCGGCTGGGACCCTGTGCCGATCACGATCACCGACGCCGAGGGTCGCCTGCTCGCCGCCATGCCGAGCTATGCCAAGGGCCACAGCCAGGGCGAATATGTCTTCGACCATTCCTGGGCCGATGCGCTGCACCGCGCCGGGGGCAGTTATTACCCCAAGCTGCAGATCGCCGCGCCCTTCACGCCCGCAAGCGGACCGCGCCTGCTTCTCAGCGACGACAGCCTCGCCGAGCCGCTTCTGAAAGGCGCCGAGATCGTGTGCGAGCAGAACGGCCTCTCCAGTGCCCATGCGACCTTTATCGAGCCGTCGCAGATCGGCCTGTTCGAAGCGCAGGGCTGGTTGATGCGCAGCGACATCCAGTTCCACTGGCTGAATCGCGATTATGACAGCTTCGACGGCTTTCTCGCCGATCTCGCCTCGCGCAAACGCAAGAACTTGCGCAAGGAGCGCGCCGCCGCGCAGGAGGGGTTGCGGATCGAGCGGCTAATGGGCGAGGACATCGCTCCCCACCATTGGGATGCGTTCTGGGTCTTTTACCAGGACACCGGCGCGCGCAAATGGGGCACGCCCTATCTGACGCGCGAGGCCTTCACCCTGCTAAGCGAGCGCATGGGGGAGCGCATCGTGCTCATCCTGGCCTTCGAGGACGGCGAACCGATCGCCGGCGCGCTCAACTTCGTCGGGTCGGACGCGATCTACGGGCGTTACTGGGGTTGCACGCGCGATGTGCGCTTCCTGCATTTCGAGCTGTGCTATTACCAGGCGATCGACATCGCCATCGAACGTGGACTGTCACGGGTCGAGGCGGGCGCACAGGGCGGACACAAGCTGGCCCGCGGGTACGAGCCGGTGCAGACCTGGTCGGCGCATTGGCTGGCGGATCCGGGTTTTCGCGCCGCGGTCGCCGATTTCCTCGAGCGCGAGCGAGAGGGCGTCGACGCCGATCAGATCGTTCTGAATATGCGGACCCCGTTCAAGAGGGGCGAATAAGCCCTGTCCTCACGCGGCGCGGCGCTCCTCGGCGAGCCATTGCCGCGCGCGGCGCTGTGCTTCGGCGATTTCGCGCGCGGTCATCTCGTCGGAGACATCGGCCCGGCACTGCGCCGCTTCCTCGTGCCCGCGCGAAGCGGCGAGGTTGAACCATTTGTGCGCTTCGACAAGGTCGCAGGCGATATCGTCCGAACCGGTCGAATAAGCGACGCCGAGATCGAACAGCGCGCCGACATCGCCGGTTATCGCGTCGGCGAGATAGCCGGCGATGGCAAGATCGACGCCGCCCGCCCCGAGCGGCTGGGCATCGTGAAAATTAACAGACTTCAGTTCCATCGGGCATTCCCCATTTCTCGCCGGTCCGACCCCCGTTTGCAGCGAACCGCGGTGCACCAGACCTCCCGGATCGTGGTCAACAAAACGTTAACGAGGCAGGCCTTTTTGTGCGGACCGCCCTTCTACAGCCGAACCTCATCCAACGTTTCACCCCCTGCAGCCGCTTGCAAAGGCAGGTCGCCACCGAACTTGCTTGCGGGTCGGGGGCGACGTGCCTATAGGCCGCGGGCGTCGCGCCTGCCCAACGCGAAGGGCAGGCAGGGCTTTGCATTACGGGCCGCTTGGTGGGGCTGGTCGGATAGGTTCGGGGTTCAACACAACCACATGTCAGCGGCCGCTTCCAAAGAGATCGAAATCGTCGAGAATGCCCGCAAATTGCTCGGCGAGAATTATGTCCCGAGCGACGACGAAGACTATATGAACGAGCGGCAGCAGGCTTATTTCCAGATGCTGTTGATTGAGTGGAAGCGTTCGATCCACGACGCCGCCGGGCAGACCTTGCAATCGCTGGCCGACGGTCCGATCCGCGAAGCCGATCTGAACGATCGCGCGTCAAGCGAGACCGATTGGGGCATCGAATTGCGCACCCGCGATCGGCAGCGCAAGTTGGTCGGCAAGATCGACGCCGCCCTGCGCCGGATCGAGGAGGGCGAATACGGCTATTGCCAGGTCACCGGCGATCCGATCGGTCTCAAGCGACTGATCGCGCGGCCCGTGGCGACGATGACCGTCGAAGCGCAAGAAGCGCATGAACGCCGCGAAAAGGTCTCGCGCGACGATTGAGCCGCGCCGCGGCAGGCGGGTCTTTCCGGTTCGCCGAACAGGCGTGCCAGTTTGAGACGCGCCGCTCTTTCGACACCACGCAAGGCGATAAATTCATATCTCGTTTACCGCGATGACCTAGTCGGCAAAGTGGGTCGCGCGATAGATGGGCGCGTTCAGGATATGCGCGGGGAAACGCGCAATCGCATCGCAGGAGGCGCACGGGGAATGTCAGGTCTCGAAACACGTACAGTATCGCGCGACAGCTTGTTTCTGCTCGCCAATATCCGCGTCGAAGACGGCGAGGATCAGCACCGCGTGCGGGTCCGCAACCTGTCGGACGGCGGCATGATGGGCGAAGGCCCGATCAGCGTCAGCCGCGGCAACCGGGTCAAGATCGCCCTGCGCAATATCGGAGAAGTCGACGGCAGCGTCGCCTGGGTTCAGGATCAGCGTTTCGGCGTCGCTTTTGACGAGGAAGTCGATTCGCAAGCTGCGCGTCGGCCGGTCGCCGGGGCGCAGAAGATCGCGGAGCCGGGCCGGGACGTGTCGCATGCACATCGCGCGCCGCCGGCACGGGCCGGGTCATCGCAGTTGCGCAAAGTCTAAATTTCCGCGCTCGCGACGCTCGAACCGGCGTTGCGCGAGCGTTGCAGCGAAGGTGACACTGGCCTCCAAGGCCGAACCTGCTAACCGCACGGGCGTGACCCGTTCTTCGCTCCTCTGGCCTATCACCCTGGCTCTTTGCGCCTGCGGGCCCGCGGCCGACAGCGGACCGGTCGACGTGGCGATCATCGGCGACGGGAACGACCTTTTGCAGGGCGGCGTTCGGCTTTCCTTCGCCGGGCAACATATGCGCGCGGCCACCGGCGCGGGGCTGGTCGCGCTCGACGAGGCGGGACAGGTCGTCCCGGCGCTTGCCGAACGCTGGATCGTCACCGACGACGGGCTGAGCTACATCTTCCGCCTGCGCGATGCCGAATGGGCGGATGGCGAACCGATCGAGGCGCAGGAAGTCGCCGCACTCCTGCGCGAAGCGACCGCGCGTCTCGCGGGCACGTCGCTCGGCCTCGACCTTGCGAAACTCACCGAAGTGCGCGCGATGACGGGGCGGGTCATCGAGCTCAGGCTTTCAAGCCCGATGCCCGAATTCCTGCGACTGCTCGCCCAGCCTGAGTTGGGTCTTGAACTGCGCGGGAGCGGGGCGGGGCCGATGTTCCTGGCGCTCGGCGAAGATGGCGCGCCCGCGCAGCTTTCTACCCAGCCTGTACGGGCGAGCGACGAGGACGCGAACAGGAACGAGCCGGACCGCGTCGTCCGCGGCGATGGCTCGCGCCGGCTCGAGGTGCGCAGCATGGATGCGCGCGCAGCGATCGACGCCTTCACGGCCGGGGACACCGACCTCGTCCTGGGCGGCACGCTTGCCTCCTTTCCGATGATCGAGCTCGGCCCGCTGTCGCGCGGCACCGTTCAGGTCGATCCGGCGCTCGGCCTGCTCGGCCTCGCCATCCGCCGCGAAACGGGGTTTCTCGCGGCGGCGGAGCGGCGCGAGGCACTGTCGATGGCGATCGAGCGCGAGGCGCTGATCCAACCATTTGGTCTTGGCGGCTGGCGCGCAGCGACCTGGATCGTCCCGCCCGAACAATTCGCCCCGCGGCAATATGCCGAAAGCCGCTGGGGAGGACTTTCGATCGATCAGCGCCGCAGTCAGGCGCGCGCCCGCGTCGAACGGTGGGAAGCGCAGACTGGCCAGGAGGCGCGGGTCAGTGTCGGCCTGCCGTCCGGCCGCGGAAGCGAGTTGCTGTTTGCCGGACTCGCTGCCGCGTGGGAGGCAATCGGGGTGACCGTCATTCGCACTGATATGGATGAAGGCGCCGATCTCGAATGGATCGACCGGCTAGCGCGCTATTCCTCGCCGCGCTGGTATCTCAACCAGTTCAACTGCACCATTGCGATCGGTCTGTGCTCGCCCGAAGCCGACGATCTGGTGGAACAGTCGCTGACCGAGCGCGACCCTGCCGCCAAAGAGGCCCTGCTCGCCTCCGCTCACGCGCAGTTGATGGCGGACGAGGTCTTCGTGCCGCTGGGAGTGCCGGTGCGCTGGTCGCTGGTGCGCGGCTCGATCGACAATTACCTCGCCAATCCCTGGGGGCTGCATCCGCTGTTCCCGCTCTCGCAACCCGCCGATTAGTAGGCTAGGGAGCCGTTATGACGTCGCAAGACCCCGATCCCCTGAACCGGGAGCCTTTCGCCAATGAGCGCGCACGCCCGATGGGCCTGACGCTGCCGATGGGCAATGATCCGCAGGCGGTGCGCGCCCGGATCGAGGCGATGGAGAAGCTGCTCGAGCGCAGTTTCACTGTGCCCGGCACCAACTATCCGATCGGTCTCGACGGTCTGATCGGGCTGATCCCGGTGGTCGGCGATGTCGTCACCACCGCGCTTGGCGCCTACGTGATCTGGGAGGCGCGCAATCTCGGCCTGTCGAAATGGCAGCTTACCCGGATGGGCGCGAATGTCGCTTTCGACACCGCGCTCGGTCTCATCCCGATCATCGGCGATGCGGCGGATTTCGTGTTCAAGTCGAACACCCGCAACCTTCGCATCCTGCGCAAGCATCTCGACAAGCATCATCCGCAAACGCGGATCATCGAAGGCTAGGCGAGGGGCGCGGGCATGTCAGGGCCGATCACCTATGCGGGCTATCTCGATCTGGAGAAGGTGCTGAACGCCCAGCATCCTTCCTCGAACGCGCATGACGAGATGCTGTTCATCGTCGTCCACCAGGCGAGCGAATTGTGGCTCAAGCTGTGCCTTCACGAACTCACGGCAGCGCGCCAGGCTATCGAGGCGGACGATCTTCGCCCCGCCTTCAAGATGCTGGCCCGGGTCGCGCGCGCGCAGACGCAGCTGATCCATAGCTGGGACGTGCTGAGCACCATGACCCCGCACGATTATTCGCAGGTGCGCCCGTTCCTGGGAACCTCTAGCGGCTTCCAGTCGGCCCAGTACCGGATGATGGAATTCATGCTCGGCGGACGCGATGGTAAACATGTGCGACTGCACGAAAAGGCCGGCGACTGGTCGCAGCAGCTGGAGCGCGAGATGCGGCGCGACAGTCTTTACGATGCGGCGATTGCCCTACTGGCGCGCCGCGGCTTCGCCATCGACGAGGAGGCCCTGAACCGCGATCCGGGTGCGCCCTACCGCCACAATGACAGCGTCGAGGGTGCCTGGGCGCAGATCTATCGCGAGCCGGGAGAACACTGGGATCTCTACGAACTCGCCGAAAAACTGGTCGATCTCGAATATCACTTCCAGCGCTGGCGCTTTGGACATTTGAAGACGGTCGAGCGGATCATCGGCTTCAAGCGCGGGACGGGCGGGACACCGGGCGTTCCCTACCTCGCGGGCGTCCTCAAGCAGGCGTTCTTTCCCGAATTGCTGAGCGTCAGGACGGCGATTTGATGACGCGGCGCATCCGCGACATCTCGCAAAAGCTATATCCCGGCCTGCCGGTCTGGCCCGGCGACACGCCGTTCGCGCAGACGCGGACCTGGCAGATGCAGGCGGGGTCTCCGGTCAATGTTTCGGCGATCACCTTGTCGACCCATAGCGGCGCCCACGCCGATGCTCCGCTGCATTATGCCGAAGGCGCGGCGGATATCGCCGCGGTCGCGCTCAATCCTTACATCGGCGAGTGCCTGGTGGTCGATGCGCGCGGCGCAGGAGCCTTGATCGAGGCGAGTGTTCTTCCGTCGGGAGCGCTGCCGCCGCGCTTGCTCCTGCGCACCTTCGACCAATTCCCGCATGACGACTGGCCCACCGAAACGGCCGCCATCGCGCCTGCGACGATCGCCGAATTGGCAGAGCGCGGTGTGAGACTGGTGGGCATCGACACACCCTCGATTGACCCGCAGGATTCCAAGATCATGGCGGCGCACAAGGCCGTGCTCGAACATGATCTGCGCGTGCTCGAAGGGCTGGTGCTCGACCACGTGCCGGCGGGTCGCTACGAGCTCGTCGCCCTGCCATTGCCGATTGCGGGCGGCGACGCGTCTCCGGTGCGTGCAATCCTGCGGGATCTCGTATGAGCGAGGCGATCATCGCGCAGACCCGGGAGCTGGACGCGGCCGATCCGCTTGGGCAATTCCGCGGCGAGTTCATCCTTCCAGGCGACATCGTCTATCTCGACGGCAATTCGCTGGGCGCGCTGCCGCGGCGCACGCCGGAAGCGATGCGCCGCGCGGTCGAAGAGGAGTGGGGACAGGGGCTCATCCGCAGCTGGAACGAGGCCGGCTGGTTCGAGATGGGCGCCCGTGTCGGCGGCAAGATCGCCCCGCTAATCGGCGCGCATCCGCACGAGGTCATCGCCTGCGATTCCACCAGTGTGAACCTCTTCAAACTGATCGCCGCCGGGTTGCAGATGCGACCTGGGCGCAATGTCGTGCTGTCCGAACCGGGCAATTTTCCAACCGACCTTTACATGATCGAAGGACTGGAGCGGCAGGGGCTCGCCAGCCGGCGGCTGGCAGAGCGCGAAAAGCTCGCCAAGGCGCTGGACGAAGATGTCGCGGTGCTGATGCTGACCCATGCGCATTACAAGACGGGCGAATTGTTCGACATGAAGGCGCTTACCGAGGCGGCGCATCGGGCGGGCGCGCTGGTGCTGTGGGACCTCTCGCATTCGACCGGGGCGCTGCCGGTCGACCTCGCCGGTGCCAAGGCAGACTTTGCGGTCGGTTGCGGTTACAAATATCTATGCGGCGGCCCGGGCGCCCCGGCTTTCGCCTATGTCGCCGAGCGGCATCACGCGGCGCTCGCCCAGCCGCTCACCGGCTGGTTCGGCCATGCCCGCCCCTTCGTCTTTTCCGACGATTATGAAGGCGCGCCCGGCATCGAACAGCTGCAATGCGGCACCTCGCCGATCCTAGGTCTGACCGCGCTCGAAGTGGGCGTCGATCTGATCGCCGAGATCGGAGTCCGACGGCTTCATACGAAGTCGCAAGCGTTGTCGGAGTTCTTCCTGCAATGTCTGGCGGAGCTGGGGATAGATCTCGAACTCGTGAGCCCGGCAGCGTCGCATGCGCGCGGTAGTCAGTTGTCCTTCCGGCATGACGAAGCCTATTCCATCTGCCAGGCCCTGATCGCGCGCGGCGTGATCGGCGATTTTCGCGATCCCGACATTTTGCGCCTGGGCTTCGCGCCGGCCTATCTGCGGTTCGAGGACATGGCTACGGCGGCAATGCAGCTCGCGCAGGTTCTGGCGCAAGAGGAATGGCGCAGCGAGGACATCGGGCGCCGGGCGACGGTCACCTGACACATATTGTCGTTCGAGCGGCGAAGGGTTCGATCGCCATCATTTGATAATGCACAAAAGACACCATTAGTTAGATTATCTGCGGATGGTTTGCGCCTTTTGGAGGAGTGGCGGCTCGGCTTTGAAATTGCGCATGGCGGGCGGGTGGACGCCCGGTCGTGCGCCGCCGACCCCCCATCGTCTCACCGAGGCCGGGAACCTTCATGACGAACGAGCGGCACTTGCAAGGGCTGCAACAACGCGAACTTATCGAACGTTGGTGGGCGATCGGACAGGTGGCAGAGCCGGGTTACGCAGAAACCCCTGTCGCCGCCCCGCCGGGCTTCCCCGAGTCTGGCGGGGTCCTAGTTCGCCTGAAAATCGTCCTTGAACCAGTTGAGATCGAGATCGTCGTACCGATCGTGAAAATGGCTCATTTCGCGCAGGCGTTGGAGATCGAGAATCTTGATCGTTTCGCCCGAACGCCGTACCAGCCTTTCCTCGTAGAAACTGCGGATCAATCGGTTGACCTGTACTTCCGTCAAGCCGATCGCGTCGCCGATCTGCGACTGGGTCAGGCCGAGCACGAATTCGCGCTCGAACTGCGGCCGTGTCAGGTTGAGGCGGGCGGCAATCTCGAGGATCAGTCCGGCGAGCCGCGCCTTGCCGCGCGTTCGTCCGATCGACACCAGCCGATCGTTGAGGATCGCGTTTTCGAGCGCGGCGAAGGTGTAGAAGATCGCCGCCACCCGCGGAGTGTAGCGGAACGCGTCGATCAGCCTCTGCCGCGGGAAGAGGTAAATCACGGCGTCGCGATGCACGGTGATCGACTGCGTCGCGATCTCGAACGGAATATTCGCGGTTCCCACGATGTCGCCGGCAAAATAAAGCCTGGTTATGGCGCGTTCGCCATTGGAAAGTTCGGATGAGGCGAACAACCTTCCGCTTTCGACCACGAAGAGCTGGTCCGGCTCGTCGAAATCGCCAGCGACCAGCAAAGTGCCCGTCGGACATTCGCGGCGCGTCATCGCGAGCCCGCGGAAAGAGGTCTCTTCCTCAGGCCTCAGCGGTGTGATCCTGCCATATTTGGCGAGCAAGGTTTCCATTATTCCCCCAACCCTGTTTTTGTTGCACCTGTCGCGCGCGAACGCGCCGTGGACGCTTACCGGTCCTCGTTGGCATGGCGGGGCCGTGCAAGAAAGTCTTATTTTCCGGCACGTTCGTTACGCGCGGCGGCCGGAGACCGATTGGATTACGCTTCGAGTTCGATGTCCCAATAGAGCCAATCGCGCCAAGTTTCGTGCAGGTGGTTAGGCGGGAAGAGCTTGCCGTGCTGCTGCAATTGCCAGCTGGTCGGGCGGATCGGTTTCATCCGTACGGGCATGCGGGCCTGGCCTGGGGTCCTTCCGCCCTTCTTCATGTTGCACGATGCGCAGGCGGTAATGATGTTTTCCCACGTCGTCTTCCCGCCCAGCCGCCGCGGAATGACATGGTCGAAAGTGAGGCTTTCCGCGCTGCCGCAATATTGGCACTGAAAGCGATCGCGCAGGAAAACGTTGAAGCGGGTGAATGCAGGAAACTGGCTCTGCTTCACATATTGCCTGAGCGCGATCACCGAGGGGATCTTCATGTCGAGCGAGGGCGAATGAACCTCGCGTTCGTAGCTTTCGACAATGTCCACCCGATCGAGGAACACCGCCTTGATCGCGGTCTGCCAGGGCCAGAGCGAGAGCGGGTAATAGGAGAGCGGGGTGTAATCGGCGTTGAGCACGAGCGCGGGGCAGGCCGCCAGATTGCGCGTCGGATCTTCCTCGGCGCTGCGGAACCGTGCGGTTTTCTCGATCAGTTCGGCCTGAAACACTTGGAAATGCTCCTCCCTGATTGACGCGAACATGCCGTGGCAGGCGAAAGAGTCAAAGCCATGACGCTGTTCATATCCACAGGACCCGGCTGTGGACGAGTTGTGGGCCAGCTGTGGATAGCATGTCGATAGAAGCTGTGGCACCCTGAGGCGATGAAGGAAGCGCCCCTCGTCACGCGTTTCGCGCCCAGCCCGAACGGCCGGCTGCATCTGGGCCATGCCTATTCCGCGATCGTCGCGCACGATCTGGCGCGGGCGGCGGGAGGCGAATTCCTGCTGCGGATCGAGGATATCGACGGCCCGCGCTCGCGCAACGAACATGCCGACGAATTTCGCCGCGATCTCGAATGGCTGGGGCTCGAATGGCTCGAAGTGCCCGCGCAGTCGACCCGGCTCGCGCAATATCGCGCGGCGGCCGATACGCTGCGCGAACGCGGCCTGCTCTATCCGTGTAGCCTGACCCGGCGCGAGATTGCCGCGCTGCCGTCGCGGATCGGCGAGGATGGGGTGCAATATCCCGGATCGGCTCGGGGTATGAGCGACGATTGCGACATGAGCGACCCGAACGGTGGAGCGGCACTTCGGCTGGATATCGACCGCGCGATGGAATGGGTCGGCGATATCGTCTGGAGCGATCGGGTCCACGGCAATGCGATCGCCGATCCGCGCATGTTCGGCGATGTCGTGCTCGTGCGCAAGGACCTGCCGGCGGTCTACCACCTCGCCGTGACGCTGGACGATGCGAGAGACGGGGTGACGCTGGTGACGCGCGGGCGCGATCTGCTCGAGGCGACGCATATCCACCGCGTGTTGCAGGAATTGCTCGAACTGCCCGTGCCGCAATGGCATCATCACGACCTGATTCTCGATGAGAACGGCGAAAAGCTGGCCAAGAGCAAGGGCTCCGCCGCGCTTGCCGAGCGGCGCGAAGCGGGAGAGGACGGGCACTTGCTCGCCGAGCAATTGCGGTTGCGCGCGCCGCGATCTTGGAACTTGTCGCGCGCAGTCCCATTTAATCAGGCATGAACTATATCCTCATTCCGCTCCTCGCGATCCTTTGCATCATGGTCGTCGTGTCGCTGGTGCGCGGCGTCGTCGCATTTCTCAAGACGACCAAGATCGACCTCGAAAGCGGCGAGGGCGAGACCGTCACCGAAATGCAGATGATGCAGAACAAGGCGATGTTTGCGCGGATCAAGTATCAGGCGATGGCCATCGCGGTGGTCGCGGTGATTGCGCTGCTGGCCGGCGGGGCCGCCGACTGAGCGCGCTTCGCCCGTGGTCAAGCTCAACAAGATCTATACCCGCACCGGCGACGATGGCACGACCGGATTGGTCGATGGCAGCCGCGATGCCAAGCATTCGGCGCGGATCGAGGCGATCGGCGCGGTCGACGAGGCGAACAGCGCGGTCGGCTTCGCAGCCTGCGCAATCGAGGACGAGGGCCATTCCGGCCTCCTTTTTCGCATCCAGAACGACCTGTTCGATCTCGGCGCCGATTTAGCGACCCCGGCACCGGACGGACACTTCGCTCCTTCGGAAATGGTTCTGCGCATGGTTCCCGCGCAATCCGAGCGGCTGGAGCGGGAGATCGACCGCCTGAACGAGACGCTCGAGCCGCTTTCCAGCTTCGTGCTCCCCGGCGGCAGCGAAGGGGCGGCGCGGCTGCACCTCGCACGTGCGGCGACCCGCCGGGCGGAGCGGGCGATGACCCGGGCGGCGCAGGATCACGCGGTGAACCCCGCGGCCCTTACCTACATCAACCGGCTTTCCGACCTGCTCTTCGTGCTGGCGCGCACCGCGAACGACAATGGCCGCGGCGACGTCAAGTGGATACCGGGCGCGAACCGCTAGCCAGCCGCATTCTTCCCCGCTAGGACGCGCTTTTTGCTGCACCTGCGAAGGATACATTGCACATGCGAACGATCGCCGTAATCGGAGCCGGCCAGATGGGCACCGGCATCGCCCAGACCGTCGCGCAGCACGGAATGAACGTGCTGCTCTCCGATGTCGATCTGGCCACGGCAGAGGGCGGCAAGGCCAAGGTCGGTGCGGCGATCGCGAAGCTGGTCGGCCGCGGCAAGATCGAAGCGGATGCGGCAGACGGCCTGCTCGCCCGGATCACCCCGGTCGGCGATTACGACACAATGGCCGAAGCCGATCTCATCATCGAGGCCGCGACCGAGCGCGAGCAAATCAAGAACGCGATCTTCGAAGCTGCGGGCAAGGTGCTCGGCCCGGATGCGATCATGGCGTCCAATACCAGCTCGATCCCGATCACCCGCATGGCCAATCATTCGCCCGATCCAGCGCGGTTCATCGGCCTGCATTTCTTCAATCCCGTGCCCGTCATGGGCCTGATCGAGGTCATTCCGGGCCTCGCCACGTCCGAGGAGACGACCGCGCGGGTCACCGATTTCGCGCGTGGGCTCGGCAAGGAAGTGGTGCTGAGCCAGGACGAACCCGGTTTCGTCGTCAATCGCATTCTCCTACCGATGATCAACGAGGCGGTCTTCGTGCTCGGCCAATCGACCGCGGGGATCGAGGATATCGACAAGGGGTGCCGCCTCGGCCTCAATCACCCGATGGGGCCGCTGCAACTCGCCGATTTCGTCGGACTCGACACCTGCCTCGACATCATCAAGGTGCTCTACAAGACCACCAGAGACAGCAAATATCGCCCCGCGCCGCTGCTGGTGAAATATGTCGAAGCTGGCTGGCTCGGGCGCAAGACCGGGCGCGGTTTCTACGATTATAGCGGTGAGGCGCCCGTTCCGACGCGGTGAAATTCGGAACAGCAGGGGGCCGTCCTTCGTTCAGACAGCGAAGGAGAATTAAGATGACCACCCCGATCCAGGAAATGTCCAAGCTCACCGGCGAACGTCGTCAGGCCGACATGGCTCCCGAACTTCACAACGACGAACAGAAGGACCGCATGTCGCAGGCGCAGTTCGTCGCGGCGCAGGCCAAGGATCATGAACACAAGGCCGCCGGCAGCACTGAGAGCCTCGAAGTCGACGCGTCCGGCAACAAGGTCGCGCCGGGAAACAAGAATGATCTGATCGACGAAATGCGCGACATGGAAGACACCGGCAAGATCGACAACGGCGCCTATGCCGGCGAACCCAATCACGACGACAACACCAAAAAGTACAAGTAAATCCCGTGGGATTGGGGTGGCGGATTGCCGGCGCAGGTCACGCCCTCTTTGGGGTCGCCTCCGCCTGTCCTGTCAGCTGCCGCTTGAGCTCGTAAAGAAGGTCCAGCGCCTCGCGCGCGCTGAGTGCGTCGAGATCCAGACCTTGGAGACGTTCTGCGACCTGCGTTTCGGGTGTCGCCGCCGGCGCCGGCATATCCTGCGCAGCTGCGAATAGCGGCAGGTCGCCGAGCCCCGCGGCAAGTCCTCCGGTCTCACTGCGGGCCGCCTCCAGCTTGTCCAGAACCTGCCGCGCGCGTTCGACGACGGGCGGCGGCACCCCGGCGAGCTTGGCGACGGCGAGGCCATATGATCGGTCCGCGGGCCCCTCGGCCAGTTCGTGAAGCAGGACCAGATCGCCCTTCCACTCGCGCGCCCGGACGTGGTGCAGCGAGAGGTTTTCGCAAGCATCCGCCATGCGCGCGAGTTCGTGATAATGCGTTGCAAACAGGCAGCGGCTGCGATTGTGCGAATGCACCGCCTCGACGACCGCCCAAGCGAGCGCCAGCCCGTCATAGGTCGAGGTGCCGCGTCCGACCTCGTCGAGGATGACGAAGCTGCGCGCGGTCGCCTGCGAGAGGATGGCGGCGGTTTCGACCATTTCCACCATGAAGGTCGAGCGTCCGCGCGCCAGATTGTCCGAGGCCCCGACGCGGCTGAACAGCTTGTCGACGATGCCGATCCGGGCGGTGCGCGCGGGCACATATTGCCCCGCCTGCGCCATCAGCACGATCAGCGCGTTCTGGCGCAGGAAGGTCGACTTGCCGCCCATATTCGGCCCGCCGATCAGCCACAGCCGATCGTCGGGTCCAAGCGTGCAATCATTGGCGACGAAGCGCTCGCCGGTCTTGCGCAGCGCCGCCTCTACGATCGGATGGCGCCCACCCTCGATCGCCAGCTCGCACGCCTCGCTGATTTGCGGGCGGCACCATTCGCCTTCGCTCGCGCGTTCGGCATTGCCCGCACCGACATCGAGCCGCGCCAGTGCCGCCGCGCAGGCCGCAACCCGCTTGCGCGCTTCGGTGACTTCGC
Source organism: Erythrobacter sp. (assembly GCF_036351135.1). Classification (GTDB taxonomy): domain Bacteria; phylum Pseudomonadota; class Alphaproteobacteria; order Sphingomonadales; family Sphingomonadaceae; genus Erythrobacter. The sequence continues at coordinate 88,909 of NZ_JAZBON010000027.1, read as the reverse complement.
CGACCAGATCTTCGAAATGCGCTTCCTCGGCGGCAAGCGCGCGTCCGCCGGCCTCGGCGATGCGCGAGGCTTCTTCGTGCAGTCCCAGCGAGTTGAACCGCACCGCGCCCTTCATCGTCTGGCGGTGAGTGAAGCCGCTATCGGCTTCCATCAATGCGTCCGCATGGCGGCTGGGTACTTCGATGAAATAGCCGAGCACGCCGTTATGCTTGATCTTGAGCGAGGCGATCCCGGTCTCGTCGCGGTAACGCGCTTCCATCGCCGCGATCGCGCGGCGGGCATTCCCGGAAGTTTTGCGCAATTCGTCGAGGCTGGCATCGTAGCCCTCGGCGATAAAGCCGCCATTTGCGCGCTCGGTCGGCGGGGTCTCGACAAGCGCGCGGGTCAGCAGGTCGATCAGAGCCTCGTGCCCGATCATGTCGGGCAGCAGCCGATCGAGCAGGGGCGGGCGGTCGCGTTCTTGCGCGATCCATTGCTGGAGCCCGGCCGCCTGCGCCAGGCCGCCGCGCACCTGCCCGAGATCGCGCGGGCTGCCCCGCCCGGCGACGATCCGTCCCAGCGCGCGGCCGATATCGGGGAGCGAGCGCAGCGCCTCGCGCAGCCGCGCCCGCTCGATCGGACGATCGTGCCAAAACCCGACCAGCGCCAGCCGCGCCTCGATTTCCTCGCGCGCTAGCAGCGGCGCTGACAGGTCCTCTGCCAGCAGCCGCGATCCCGCTCCCGTCGCACAGCGATCGAGCGCGCCGACCAGGCTGCCGCTGCGCCCGGCGCCATTCGCCGCTTCGACGATTTCGAGGCTCGCACGCGTCGCCTCGTCCATCGCCATGCTGCCTTCGCCCGCGCGCAGGACCGGTGGCAGCAGCAGCGGCAGCGAGCCGCGACCGACGTGATCGAGATAGGAGACAAGCCCGCCCGCCGCCGCCAGCATCGCGCGCGAAAATTCGCCGAAGCCGTCCAGCGTCGCGGTGCCATGCACCCGGCACAGCGCCTCGCGCCCCGCATCGCTGGCAAAGCCGCCGCGCACATGGTGGATCGCGCCTTCCGGAACGTGGGACCAGCCTTCGGGTACCACCACTTCCGTCGCGCCCAGCCGCGCCAGCGCCGCCCCGAGCGCGTCCGCATCGCATTCCTCGAGCACCATCGCACCCGTTGAGATATCGCAGCTTGCGAGCCCGATGGTCCCGCGCACCTCGGCCAACGCCACCAGCAGGTTCGCCCGCCGCGGTTCGAGCAGCGCCTCTTCGGTCAGCGTGCCGGCGGTGACGAAGCGGACGATGTCGCGGGCCACCAGCGCCTTGGACGAGGGTCGACCTTCGCGCTTGGCCCGTGCCTTCGCCTCCTCGGGCGTTTCGGTCTGTTCGGCGATCGCGACCCGTTCGCCCGCCTTGATCAGGCGCGCGAGATAGCTTTCCGCGGAATGGACGGGCACGCCGCACATCGCCACCGGTTCGCCCTCGTGCTCGCCCCGGCTGGTCAGCGCGATGTCGAGGATCGCGGCGGCGCGCTTCGCGTCTTCGAAGAACAGCTCGAAGAAATCGCCCATCCGGTAGAACAGGAGCGAACCCGCCGCCTCCCGCTTGAGCGCGAGATATTGCGCCATCATCGGTGTCGGTTTGTCGGATGATGCGGCGGCCATGCACCCGGCCTAACGCGGGCCCGAGCGATTCGGGAGGGGCCGGCTGCAACTTATCCAACGCGCGCACCACACGCGCTGCCCAGGCCGCGGCTTGCACCCCCTATCATATCGACAAAACGCTCGCTAAGCGTGGCGCTGTGGGCGAACAGGTCGCCGGATACGACATCGGGGGGAATGATGGCAGACGACGATACGCCGAACCAGTCGGGCGCGGGCTTCACCAGCCGCGAGGCGCTGTTCTATCACGAGACGATCCGGCCGGGTAAGCTGGAGGTCGTCGCGACCAAGCCGATGACCTCGCAGCGCGACCTCAGCCTCGCCTATTCGCCGGGCGTCGCCGTGCCGGTCGAAGCGATCGCCGAAGACCCCTCGCTCGCCGCGCGTTATACCGCCAAGGCGAACCTCGTCGCGGTGATCTCCAACGGCACCGCCATCCTCGGGCTCGGCAATCTGGGCGCGCTCGCCTCCAAGCCGGTGATGGAAGGCAAGGCGGTGCTGTTCAAGCGCTTCGCCGATGTCGATTCGATCGATATCGAGCTCGCCACCGAAGATCCGGAGAAGTTCATCGAGGCGGTCGCGCTGATGGAGCCGACCTTCGGCGGGATCAACCTTGAAGACATCAAGGCGCCGGAATGCTTCATCATCGAGGCGGCCCTGCGCGAACGCATGAACATTCCGATCATGCACGACGACCAGCACGGCACCGCGATCATTACCGCGGCCGGGCTATTGAACGCCTGTTACCTCACCGATCGCAAGATCGAGGACGTCAAGATCGTGGTCAACGGCGCGGGCGCGGCGGCGATCGCCTGCACCGAGCTCGTCAAGGCGATGGGTGTGCGCCACGACAACGTCATAATGTGCGACCGCTCCGGGCCGATCACACCGGGCCGCGACAATGTCGACCAGTGGAAAAGCGCCCATGCGGTCGCCACCGACGCGACCAGCCTCGAGGAAGCGCTCGTTGGCGCCGACATCTTCCTCGGCCTGTCGGCGGCGGGCGCGCTCAAGCCCGAATGGGTCGAGAAGATGGCGGACAAGCCGATCATCTTCGCCATGGCCAATCCGGTGCCCGAAATCATGCCGGACGAGGTGAAGAAGGTGCGCCCCGACGCGATCATCGCCACCGGTCGCAGCGATTTCCCCAATCAGGTCAACAACGTGCTCGGCTTCCCGTTCATCTTCCGCGGCGCGCTCGACGTGCAGGCGACCACGATCAACGAGGAGATGAAAGTCGCCGCCGCCACCGCGATCGCCGAACTCGCGCGCGAACGCGTGCCCGAGGAAGTGGCGAGCGCATACGGCAAGAACCAGAAATTCGGCACCGACTACATCATCCCGGCCCCCTTCGATCCGCGGCTGATCGAAGTTGTGTCCTCGGCGGTCGCCAAGGCGGCGATGGATTCAGGCGTGGCGCAATCCCGGATCGAGGATTTCGAAGCCTATCAGTACCAGCTGAAGTCGCGTTTGAACCCCACCACCTCGGTGCTGACCGGGGTTTACAACGAGGCGAAGGCCAATCCCAAGCGCGTGGTTTTCGCCGAGGCGGAGGAGGAAGTGGTGCTGCGCGCCGCAATCCAGTTCCGCGATTTCGGCTACGGCACGCCGATCCTGGTCGGGCGCACCAAGGCGGTGATGGACAAGCTGCACCAGCTTTCCGTATCCGATCCCGGCAGCTTCGAGATCCAGAACTCCGCCGACAGCGAGCACGTGCCCGCGATGGTCGACTTCCTCTACAAGCGGCTCCAGCGCCGCGGCTATACCGAGCGCGACGTGCGCCGCATGGTCAATCAGGAGCGCAACGTCTTCGCCGCGCTGCTGGTGGCGCTCGGCCATGGCGACGGCGTGATTTCGGGGCTGACGCGGACCTTCGCGCAGACTGCGAAGGAGATCAATCGCGTGCTCGATCCGAAGGAAGGCGCGCTGCCTTTCGGCATTCACATGATGATCGGCAAGAACCACACGACCTTCCTCGCCGACACCACCATCAACGAGCGCCCCGATGCAAAGCAGCTCGCGCATATCGCGCGCGAAACCGCCGCAGTCGCCCGGCGCATGGGTCACGAGCCGCGCGTCGCCTTCCTGTCCTATTCGACCTTCGGAAATCCGTCGGGCCAATGGCTCGGCAATATTCGCGAGGCCGTTTCGATCCTCGACCGGGAGGGCGCGGATTTCGAGTATGAGGGCGAAATGGCGCCCGACGCCGCGCTCAATCCGAACGTGATGAAGCTCTACCCGTTCAGCCGGCTGTCCGCCGCGGCAAACGTGCTCATCATGCCCGGCCTGCAATCGGCCAACCTTTCGGCCAAGATGCTGCGCGAACTGGGCGCCAACACTACGATCGGTCCGATGCTGATCGGCATGGAAAAGCCGGTCCAGATCGTACCCATGACGGCGATTGCGCCCGACGTGCTGACGCTAGCGGTGCTGTCGAGCGCCGGAGTGGTGGGGTAGCGGTCAGGCGGATCGCCCGAAGCTGCGCGTGCGCCGTCCGAAGGATCGGCCTGCGAGATTTGGCGCCGTCACCGCTGGAGGGGTTTGATCGTTCCGGACATGGCGGGCCGACGATCGCGATGCGTTGGCCGCGTCGACGAAATACGCCTTTGCGCCGCCGCGCGATAGATATACCGGGACGCCATTGCCGATATCGACTCCTACGGGTCGATCCCACAAGCGATCGCTTGTGTAGTCGCGAAGCTCGCCCGTTTCGGGATGGGTCGCTTCCGCGACGATCCGCCACGAAGACCGACCATTGATGCGAACGCTCTCGTCCTTGAAGACATCGACGACCGTGCCTTCCACCCTCAGTCCGCTCTGCTTGAGGCGCGCGGTGGTGCGCGCCGATGACAGGCTGGACCCGGCTGCGCCGCCGCCGATGAGCAGGAACAGGCCGCCGAACGCCATGAAGATCACAGGCAGGAGATAGCGCTGCGAAAAACTGTCGATCCGCGCATCGTGCGGTGCGGCGGGATCGTAGAGCACCGCGATATTCTCACCTACCGAGAAGGCGGGGGAACTGCTGCTGGTCTTGCTCGCAAATTTGTGGCGGCGGCCATTCGCATCGGTGAATTCGGCGATTGGGCGGAACATCGTCTTGTGATCGCTGTCGCGGTAGCGATCCATCTCGATGATCGTCCCCTCGGCCGCAACGCTGCGTGCTTCGAAAGATCGCTCGCCAAGCCAGATCCATCCGCCGATCCCGGCGAAAAGCATCCCGAACACGGCGAAGATGACACCGGTCTTGCCGAGTTTCGACATACTTCGTCCTCCCTGCTGCCCGGTTACAGGCTTCCCCTTAAGATGCGCTTAGCTGGGGGCGGTGATTAGCGAGAAAGGATGACGAACGAAAAGGGGCCCGGCGTTGTGCCGGACCCCCTTTTATCGCGCTAGTCGCGCGGATCGGATGTCAGTGGTCGATTAAGCGGAGACCGCTTCCTTGTTGACTTCGCCGGTGGCGATCTCGGTCATCCGACGATCACCATCATAGGAGTTGTCGAGACAGGTCTGGAGCGTGCGCGCGTCGCTATCGAGATTGAGGCGCTTGGCAAACGCGAGCGCGGTACCATAGCCGGCGAGTCCGTAATGGGTCATGCGCTGATACTGCGTAATGATCGAGGCATCGAGCACGTCCTTATCCGCAATGTCGGCATCGATGGCATGGGCCTTGGCTTCCTTCACGAGTCCTTCCATGCCCTTGCAGTGCTCGCCATTGGGATTGGCGTTGTGGCCCTGGATCAGGCCCTTGACCTGTTCCATGCCCTGCGAGATGCCCTTCACGCCGTCTTCGAGCGCGGACTTCAGCTGGCTGGAGGTCGCCTTCTCATGGAGCTTCTTCGTCGCGTCGAGCGATTGCTTGTCGGCGCTGTAGAGATCCTGAAGCTGGTCGATATAGAGGTCTTTAAGGGTACGAATGGTCATAAGGGAGGTCCTTCGTTTGATTTGCTATATGTAAGATCAATGGCGAAGGAGGCTTTTCGTTCCGGGAAAATCCCCGGTTTTCCGCTGGATACGGTTGCCCGTGAACGGGTTGCGACGAGCCGTGAATGCGCGCCTGGGAACGTGTTCCGGGCAACGCGATCCGTCCACCCTTCCACATTATTCGGTTGGTAGAATGGCTCGGCCTTCTGTTCGATCTATTACCCGCGGCGGCGAAACCGGAAATACCAGACCTCATGGCCGAACTGTTCGCGCGCCTTTTGCTCGTAGCGCGTCTCGCACCAGCCTCCGGGGCGATTCTGCCAGCTGGGCGGCCCCTCGACGACCCATTCGAAGACGCCCGTAAAGCGCTGCATCACCATCAGCGCGTGGCGCACATAGACCGGATGATCGGTGCCGAACCGGAACTCGCCGCCCGGCTTCATCTTGTCGGCGATCAACTGCACCGGTCCATCGTTCATCATCCGCCGCTTCGCATGGCGCGCCTTTGGCCAGGGGTCGGGGTGGAGCAAATAGACCATCGTCAGCGCACCGTCGGGAATGCGCTGCAGCACTTCGATCGCATCGCCGTGATGCAGCCGCACATTGGCGAGCCGCTGCTCCTCGATATGGCTGAGCGCCTGCGCGACGCCGTTGAGGAAAGGTTCGGCGCCAATAAGGCCGTGATTGGGCAAAAGATCGGCGCGGTAGGCGAGATGTTCGCCGCCGCCGAAGCCGATCTCGAAATGTAAGGGGCAATCCTCACCGAACAGCGCCTGCGCGGTGACTGGTCCGTCCTCAGGCACCGCGATCTGCGGCAGCAGGCGATCGACCAGCTCCTGCTGACGCGCGCGCAGCGGCTTGCCGACGCTGCGGCCATAAAGCCGCGAGAGGGTGGTGGGATCGCCTTCCTTGTAAGCGCTCATGGGCGCGCTCGGTAGTCGCGCGGGGCGGGCGCTGTCCAGCCCTGCCGGCCTGCCTTGGCCGATAGGCGGCCGATCGACGGGCGGCAGCGGTTGTGACCTCTGGCCGCTTCGCTATATCGCGCCGCGATGGAAAACCTCACCCGCCTTTTCGCCGAGCAACCCGACTGGGCCCAGGCCCTGATCGGCATCGCCGCGCTGCTGCTGACCGCGTTCGCGCTCAATTTTCTGCTGAAGCGGGTGATCCTGCGCTTCGCCGAGCCCTATCTCGACCGTCGGACCAAAACGATTGACAAGGCCGTCGCCTGGCTCGCCACCGCCGCGCCATTGCTCGTCATCGCGCGCGGCATCGCGCTGGTTCCGCATCTGCCCGACTGGGCCTATTCTCTTACGCGCAACGTCGCGCAGGCGCTGATCGTGGTTTCGGTCGCGATGGCGATCGTCAAGGGCCTGTCATACGCGAACGAGCTCTACGAACGTCTGCCGCGCTCGCGCAATCGGCCGATCAAGGGCTTCGTTCAGGTGCTCAAGATCATCGTGCTGTGCGGCGCGGCGATCATCCTGATCTCGGTCCTGATCGACCAGTCGCCGCTCCTGCTCCTCTCGGGGCTGGGCGCGATCACGGCGGTGCTGCTGCTGGTGTTCAAGGACACCATCCTCAGCTTGGTGGCGAGCGTCCAGCTGACCACCAACGACATGCTGCGCGTCGGCGACTGGATCACCATGCCCTCGATGGCGGCCGACGGGGACGTCGTCGATATCTCGCTCCACACCATCAAGGTGCAGAATTTCGACAAGACGATCACCACCATCCCGACTCATCGACTGGTGTCGGACGCCTACCAGAACTGGCGCGGGATGAGCGAGGCGGGCGGACGGCGGATCAAGCGCAGCCTTCATATCGATCAGAACACGATCCGGTTTCTCGACGAGGACGAAGTCGGCGAGCTCGAGCAATTCAACATGCTGAAGGATTACCTCGCCGACAAGCGCGCCGAAATCGCCGCATGGAACGCGAAGGAGCTGAAAGGGGACGATGCGCCCGTCAATGCCCGGCGGCTGACCAATATCGGCACGCTGCGCGCTTACATCCTCGCCTATCTCAAATGGCATCCGCGCATCGGCGAGAACTTCACGCTGCTCGTACGCCAGCTACAGCCCGGCCCGACCGGCCTGCCGATCGAAATCTATTGCTTCACCGATACGACCGCGTGGTCCGAATATGAAAGCATCCAGGCCGATATTTTCGATCACCTGATCGCGATCCTGCCGGAATTCGGCCTCGGCCTGTTTCAGGAACCGACGGGGCGGGATTTCGCGCGCGGGCTGAAGCACGAACAAGAAGAGGCGCCCGCGGCGTAGGACCGCGGGGCGCCTCGTCCCCCGAAAATCCATGAAGGGCGCGCGTCAGGCCGCTTCGGCTTCGTCCTGCGGATCACGCAGCACGTAGCCGCGGCCCCAGACCGTCTCGATATAGTTCTCACCGCCGCAAGCATGGCTCAATTTCTTGCGCAGCTTGCAGATGAAGACGTCGATGATCTTGAGCTCGGGCTCGTCCATGCCGCCGTAAAGGTGGTTCAGGAACATTTCCTTGGTCAGCGTGGTGCCCTTGCGAAGCGAGAGCAGCTCGAGCATCGCATATTCCTTGCCCGTCAGGTGAACGCGCGCGCCGTCGACCTCGACTGTCTTGGCATCGAGGTTCACCGCAAGCTTGCCGGTGCGGATGATCGACTGGCTGTGTCCCTTCGACCGGCGCACCACGGCGTGGATGCGGGCGACCAGCTCTTCGCGGTGGAAGGGCTTCGTTACATAATCGTCGGCGCCGAAGCCGAAACTGCGGATCTTGGAATCCATCTCGGCAATGCCCGAGAGGATTAGCACTGGCGTCTGCACCTTGGCGACGCGCAGCTTCTTCAACACGTCATAGCCGTGCATGTCGGGCAGGTTCAGATCGAGCAGGATGATATCGTAATCATACAGCTTGCCGAGATCGAGACCTTCCTCCCCCAGATCGGTCGAATAGACGTTGAAGCCCTCGGTGGTGAGCATGAGCTCGATCGCCTTGGCGGTCGTCGGCTCGTCTTCGATCAACAGCACTCGCATTGTTTGCCCCCTTAGCGCCCCATTGGCGGACATGAATTGCTCGCGAATAACCCCTCGATAAGAGGTGTTGCTCTCTATTAACCACGCAAGGTCTGAACGGGAAAGGTTAATGCGTCGTAAATGGATGAGCGAAGAATTGCCTGAGACTTCGATGCCACATGTCTCGCTACATGCGGTTTCCATCCGGTGCGGACAGCTCTTGCGGGCGTGCGGGTCCAGCTAGAGAAACAACATCGTGCCGAACAGCCTGCCGGGGATCAGCGTCGTCGCCCCTGCAATCACAAGGCCGGCATAGAGGCCCTTCATCACGCCGCGATGCGCGTCGATCTTGCCTTTGCGCGCAAGCCATACGCCGAGCGGCGCGTTGACGAGCGTCCAGATCGTGAAGATATGAATGAAGCTGTAGCCCGTGCCCATGAAGCCGGCGCCGGGCGAATGGATGAAGGCGGACGCGATCGCCGTTGCCAGCATCAGGGCGACCCATATGCGGCCCAGCCAGCGATGGACGGTGTCCCCCTTGCGCCGCAACAGGACCACCGGGCCTAGAATCAATGCGGGGATGGCGGTCGCAAGATGGAGGATAATCGCGGTGCTTAAGCCGCGCGCATCGCTCGAACGGGCGGCATCCGATCCGAACCCGCCAAACGAGGATGAAAGCGCGGTCATGATGAGGGTGAGGAGTACGGTGATCGCAATGGTCACCGCCATATTCGTGGATCGCGGGGCAGGCGCCGCTTGGGTTTCGCTGGTTGTGTTCACGCTTGTCTCTCCAACGGGCAAGGGCATAGAAAGCCGGTGATGAGCAAGGTGACGAGCCGCCGATCGACCGGGAAGCAAGGATACGCAGGCGGTCGCTGCGATGCGCCGCAGGTCCGCCCGCTGCGCGAATGGTCCGCATGAACCTGGGCAGGACCGACCGGCTGCTCGCGGAGCTTGGCGTGGTGGCGACGATCGCTTGTCTCGCCGCTCTGCTTGGCCTCGTTCCGGGATATGAGGCCCCGCTGGGAACGCGGCTCGCAGTCGCGCTGATCGGTTTCGTCGCAGCGTGGGGCGTTGTGCGGATCCTGGCGATCGTCGGCGCATCGGTCGCTAGGCTTCTCGGGTTGCATCCGGCGTGGGGGTATGCCCTCACGATCCCCATCGCCTCGGCGCTTATCGCCTGGGGTGTGCTATGGCTGTCGGGCGGGAGCCGGGCGGCATTCGGCGCTGCATTCTCTCAGGTCTGGCCACGCACGAGCCTGATCGCGCTGGGCTTCTTCGCCCTGTTCTTCGCCCTCTATTGGCGCGCCGCAGCGAAAGGTGATCCCGAGGCAGGTGAGGTGGCATCGTCGCCGGACACGGCAAGCCCTCGCAACACGGCGCGCGGCGTGATCGACAGCCCGCTTCACACCCGCTTACCCTGCGGCTTTCCCCCGATCCTCGCGCTCACCGTCGAAGACCATTACGTCCATGTCATCGGTGAGGGGCGCAAGGAAATGCTGCTGCTGCCGCTGGCCGAGGCCGTCCAGCTGCTCCCCGAACATGCGGGTCGTCAGGTGCACCGTAGCTGGTGGGTGGCCGAAGATGCCGTAACGGGCCACCGCCGCAAGGGCCGCGATCTCTGGCTTAAGCTGTGCTGCGGCATCGAAGCGCCGGTCAGCCGCGCGATGGTGGCCGATCTGCGCGAAGCGGGCTGGCTCAAGCCGCCTACTGGCCGATAGAGGCCAGCTTCTTGGCGCGGCGTCGCTGCGCGCTGGAGCCGATGCCGATGGCTTCGCGATATTTGGCGACCGTGCGGCGGGCTAGTTCGAAGCCTTCTTCGTTCAGCATGTCGGCGAGCTTCTGGTCAGACAGCACCTTCTTGGGGTCTTCCGCGTCGGTCAGCGCCTTGATCCTGGCCTTGATCGCTTCCGATGAGGCGCCTTCGCCGTCGCTGCCCTCTCCCGTGCGGGCGACGCCGCTGGTGAAGAAGTATTTCAGCTCGAAACAGCCGCGATCGCAGTGAAGGTACTTGTTGCTGGTGACCCGGCTGACTGTGCTTTCATGCATGTCGATCTCTTCGGCGACTTCGCGCAAGGTCAGCGGGCGCAGCTCGGCGACGCCGCGGCGGAAGAAGCCGTCCTGCCGCTTCACGATCTCCGCCGCCGTCTTCAGGATCGTGCGCTGTCGCTGATCGAGGGCCCGGATCAGCCAGTGCGCATCGGCGAGCTTTTCCTTCAGCCAGCCGCGCGTCTCCTCGTCGGGGCTGCCCGCGGAGAGCTCGACATAGTAGTCGCGGTTGACCACGAGGCGGGGCAGCGTCGCCTCGTTCAGCCTGATGTCCCAGCCCCCATCGTCCTTCGCATGCAAAAGGATGTCGGGAATTACCGCCATATCGGAGGAGGTGGCGAAGGCGAGGCCGGGCTTGGGATCGAGGCTGCGCAATTCGCGCAGCATGTCGCCGAAATCCTCGTCATCGACTTGGCACAGCCGCTTCAGCCGGGCGACCTCGCCGCGCGCGACCAGATCGAGATTGTCGATCAGCGCCGCCATGCACGGATCGAGCCGGTCGGCCTCGCGCGCCTGAAGACGCAGACATTCGGCGAGATTGCGCGCGCCCACGCCGGTGGGATCGCACATCTGCACGACTTCGAGCGCGTCCTCTATGCAATCCATGTCGACCCCGAGATCGCGGCCGATCTCCGCGAGGTCCGCCGTGAGATAGCCCGCCTCGTCGAGCAGACCGGCAAGGTGGCGCGCGACGAAGGCCTCGCGCGGATTGCAGGCGAGCGCGCCGATCTGCGCATCGAGATGTTCGGCGAGCGTCGTTTCGGAGGCGCGGGTGCTGGTGATGTCGGGCAGCGCATCCTCGCCGGCATAGCCTGAGCCGCCGAGGCCGCCGCCACTTCCTGCAGCGCCCCATTCGGCATCGCGCAGGCTCGCGCCCCATTCGACATCGCTGGCGCCCGTGTCGCGGTCGCGATCGAGCGCGCTAGCGTCGATGTCGAGCGGCGCTTCGCTCTCGCCCTGTCCCTGGGCCATCAGTCGATCGGAGGTGACTTCGTCGCGCGGGATATCGTCCGCCGCGCCCGCCCCATCATCGGGCCCGGTGTCGCCATCGCGCGAAACCGCGCCCGCCTCGAGCAGCGGATTGGCTTCGAGCGCGTCGCCGACGAAACTCTCGATCTCGAGATTGGAGGCCGCGAGCAGTTTGATCGCCTGCTGCAATTGCGGCGTCATCACCAGCGATTGCGTTTGCCTGAGATCGAGGCGGGGGGCGAGGGCCATCGGGCGACCTAGAGCGTAAAGCTCTCGCCGAGATAGAGCCGCTTGACGTTCTCGTCGGCGACCAGTGCCTGCGGGGTGCCGGCAAACAGGACCTGACCGCCATAGATGATGCAGGCGCGGTCGACGATGTCGAGCGTTTCGCGCACATTATGGTCGGTGATAAGCACGCCGATGCCGCGCCGCTTCAAATCCTTCACGAGGTCGCGAATGTCGCTGATCGAGAGCGGGTCGATCCCGGCGAAGGGTTCGTCGAGCAGCATGATCGAGGGTTTTGCGGCGAGCGCGCGAGCGATCTCGCAGCGGCGCCGTTCCCCGCCCGACAACGCCATCGCCGGGCTTTCGCGCAGCCGCGTCAGGCCGAATTCGCCCAGCAGCCTCTCGAGCTCATCCCTGCGCGTATCGGCATCGGGTTCGACCATTTCGAGCACGCAATTGATGTTCTGCTCGACCGTCATGCCGCGAAAGATGCTGGTCTCCTGCGGCAGGTAGCCCAGACCCAGGATCGCGCGGCGATACATCGGCAGGCGGGTGACGTCCTCGCCGTCCATCAGGATGCGGCCTGCATCGGGGCGCACGAGACCCATGATCGAATAGAAACAGGTCGTCTTGCCCGCCCCGTTGGGCCCGAGGAGGCCGAGCACCTCGCCCTTCGCCACTGTCAGCGAAATGTCGGTGAGGACCGCGCGCTTGTCGTAACTCTTGGCGATCGACACGACTTCGAGCCCGCCATCGGGCAGCGGGGCGTTCGCGTCCACCGGGGCGCTCATGACCGCATCGGCGGCACCATCGCCGGGAGCGCCGCGCGGCGACAGCCGGGCGCCTTCGTCGACATCGTCGGGAAGCAGGGACTCGCTCATGCCCTAGTCTCTACCACCCCGATTCGCGCTGGAAAGGGCAGGATGCGCCATTTTGGCAAGATTTTGCTCTGTGCGGCGATTATGCGCCTCAAATGCCTGCGCCACTTGGTACCGTCGTTGCCCACGAAAAACGCTCCAATCGGGCAAGATTGCGGCGGCCCGAGGCACGCGGCCTTTCGCCGACGGGCAAGAATGTTACCTTATGGTTACCGTGCTTGCATGAGCGGTCCGGGTTTGAGATAAGTCTTTGGCAAACAAGAACGAGAAGCGAAACGTTGGGGAGCGGATCGATGAACGAACTTTCGCACGGCCGCGGCGCGGCCGACCAAGCCGGGACCGGCCATACCGATGGGCGCGCGTATCCAAACGACGCGCGCGACTGGCGCAAGGCGATGAGCGATCATGTCGCCTATGCCTTGCTCGTATATACCGGTCTGCAAATCTTCATGACGGTCAAGGCGCTGGATCAGGGCCTGTCCTCGATCCTTCCCTATATCGCGCTGATCATCCTCGTCGCCGCAATCATCCCGGCCTGCCGCTGGTTCGAGAAACGCTGGACCACGATGTCGGACGAAGCGGCGCACGATCCCGCCTATAGGGGCGCATTCCGCCGCGACGTGGTCATGCTCTGGGGCTTGGCGATCGGACTGCCGATCGTGCTCACAGCCCTGTGCAAGGCGATTTTCGCAATCGCCTGATCCGCTGCCCGGCATCCGCGCCGGGGAACGCCTCGCCGGCTCGAACGCTGTCACCGCAATGGTGCTGATCCACGATCTTCGGCTCTTGCTCGCACATGGCTGGCGCGCGCTCCTGTGCGCCCTCGTGCTCGCCTGCGCCGCGCCGGCCTTCGCCGTCCTGCCCGAGGCCGCGCTCGGGGGCGAGGAACCTGCCGAGGCGGAGGCCGAAGGCGAGGTCGCCGCCGAAATCGCGCAGACCTCCGACGAAGGCGAAGACACTCGCATCCGTCAGCGCATCGAGGCGATCTATTCGGTCCTCCCCGCTTTCGAGAATGTCGAGGTCGAGGTCAGCGAAGGCGTCGTCTCGCTCGTCGGCACCCTGCCCGATGCCGAAGCGATCGACCGCGCGGAAGAGATCGCAGCCAATATCGCCGGCGTCGTCACCGTCGACAACGGCATCGAGCGCGATCTGTCGGTCGCTCAGAACCTCTCGATCCTCAGCGAGGCCACGGAGCTTGCGCAAAAGGCGCTGGCCGCGCTGCCGTTGCTTGCGGTCGCCGTGGCGGTCGCGCTGGCGATCGGTGCGCTCGGTTATTTCATCGCCGGCCTCGGCTTCATCTGGAACCGGATCGCGCCCAACGCCTTCCTCGCCGAACTCATCCGCGGGGCGATACGCCTGGTCTTCGTCGTCGTGGCGATCGTCGTCGCTCTCGACCTGCTGGGCGCGGGCGCGCTGCTGGGCGCGGTGCTCGGCGGTGCGGGCCTGATTGGCCTCGCGGTGGGCTTTGCCATGCGCGACACCGCGGAAAATTACGTCGCCTCGATCATGCTCAGCCTACGCCAGCCCTTCCGCCCCAACGACCACGTGCTGATCGACGACCTCGAGGGCCGCGTCATCCGCCTCACCAGCCGGGCGACCGTGCTGATGACACTGGAGGGGAACCATCTTCGCATTCCCAACGCGCAGGTCTTCAAGGCGGTGATCCTCAACTACACCCGCAATCCGCAGCGGCGCTTCGACTTCGAGCTCGGCGTCGATGCCGACGACGATCCGCGCGCGGCGATGAAGGTGGGAACCGATGCGCTCGCCGCCCTGAGCTTCGTGCTCGCCGATCCGGCTCCGGCCGCCCGCATCACGCAGGTGGGCGATTCGAACATCGTCATCTTTTTCATTGGCTGGATCGATCAGCGCGAGGCGGACTGGTTCAAGTCGCGCAGCCTCGCCATCGCCGCGGTCAAGGAAGCGCTCGAGGACGAAGGTTTCGCACTGCCAGAGCCGATTTATCGCCTGCGCTTCGACGGGCGCACCGATCCGCTGCCGATCGGCCGGACGGGCACGTTGTCGGAGGCGCAGCCGAAAAAATCCGCCAGCGCCGCCAGGACGGTCGCAGAGGATGTGCAGCCCGAAAGCGAGATCAGCGAACTGGTCGAGGCCGAACGCCGCGGCGATGGCGACCAGGCGAACGACCTGCTTGACGAAAGCCGGCCCGTGGAATGATCGACCCGGATCCATCGATACGATTTAAGTCGAGAACGCCCGGAACCCTTACCCTCCCCGCGCGGTTTAAACCTGCGATGGCAAAAGCAAAACACATCTTCACCGGGCTTTTCGCGCCGGCGCTGTTCGCAGCATGCCCCGCCGCCGCCCAATCGCAGTCGGGCAGCGATACCGCCGCTCAAGGCAACAGCGCGCAATCGCCGGACCAATCGGATGAAGGGGTGGAAGGCTTCGACTTGTCGCCGCCCGACCGAGTTCCCGATTCGATTTTCGACGATGCGCGCAGCGAAGAGGTGCTGACCGTCCAGGTCCTGCTCGATCGCAGCCGCCATTCCCCCGGCGTGATCGACGGCATTATGGGCGGCAATACCCGCCGCGCGATTCGGTATTATCGCGAGGCGAACGGGCTGCGCTCGTCGGAGGAAATCGATGCCGAACTGATGCGTTCGCTCATTTCCTCGCAAAGTGGCGACGTTTTCCGCAGCTACACGATTACGCAGGAAGACGTCGCCGGCCCGTTCTACGCCAAGGCTTCGGGCATGGAGGAAATGGCTGAGATGGAACGGGTCGGCTGGTACTCGCCGCTCGAAATGTTCGCGGACCGGTTCCATATGGATCAGGATTTTCTCGCCGCGCTCAATCCCGACGCTGATTTCTCCGCAGCGGGCACGGACATAATCATCGTCTCGCACGGCGATGAAGAGCTGTCGTCTTCGATCGCCCGGATCGAGATCCGCAAGGCGGAGAATAGCGTCGTCGCGCTCGGCGACGATGGTAAAGTGCTCGCCAGCTATCCCGCGACAATCGGCAGCGACCAGTTTCCCAGCCCCGCCGGCAGCATGGAAGTCGATGCCATCGCGCCGGAAGCCAATTATACCTTCAACCCGCAAGCCCAGGAATGGGGCCCGGACGAAACCCTCGTCATTCCTCCCGGTCCCAACAATCCTGTCGGCGGGATATGGATCGATCTGTCGAAGGAAGGTTACGGCATTCACGGTTCGCCCGACCCCCAGCTGATCGGCAAGACCGCCAGCCATGGCTGCGTGCGCCTGACAAATTGGGACGCGCACGAACTCGCAAATGCTCTCGACGCCGGAACGCCGGTGATTTTTCAGTAGCCGGCGATTTTCCAGTAGGTAGTGATCTTCGAGCAGGGTTCATTCGGTCGTCACCAGCCCGGCGACTGAACGGTCAGGTTACTTTCGCCCGCTCGATCGCCTCGTCCACGATCTTGCGCGCTTCGGCGGCATCGCCCCAATTGCCGACCCGCACCCACTTCTCCGCTTCCAGATCCTTGTAGTGGGTGAAGAAATGCTCGATCTGGTTGAGCACGATCGAGGGCAGATCCTGCCGCTCGCCGACATCCGCGTAATAGGGAAAGGTTGTGTCGACCGGCACGCAGACCAGCTTTTCATCGCCGCCATGTTCGTCTTCGAGATGGAGCACGCCGATTGGGCGCGCCTTGACGACGCAGCCGGCGATGAAGGGCGAGCGCGCAATCACCAGCGCATCAAGCGGGTCGCCATCGGGCGACAACGTGTGCGGGACGAAGCCGTAATTCGCCGGATAGCGCATTGGCGTGTGCAGGATGCGATCGACGAACAGCGCGCCCGAATCCTTGTCGAATTCGTATTTCACCGGTTCGCCGCCGGTCGGCACTTCGATGATGACGTTGAGGCTCTCGGGCGGATTGTCGCCGGTGGGGATCTTGTCGATGCGCATAATGGCGCGGGCCTTAATGCGATCGCTGCAAGTGCGAAAGGGGTTTTGCGCGTCGGGCGAAGTGCTTTGCTTCGCGCAGAGATCGCAGAGGAGCGGAGAACGCAGAGAGGAATCGGTCGCGGCGCAGCCGCGCTTAACACTCAACCTCAGAAATAGTGGGGAATTTTTGGTAGAATGCCTGCGGCGCAATGTAGCTTTAACGCTCTGCGGCCTCTGCTCCTCTGCGATCTCCGCGCGAAACCAATCCGGCGCCGCAATTGCGCGAAACCTCTCGACCGCCTAACTGCGCGGGCCATGAGCAAGACCCCCAAGGCCATCCGCGGCACGCAGGACGTTTTCGGCGCCGAGGCCGAAGCCTTCGCCTTCGTCGTCGAAACCTTCGAGCGCGTGCGCCGGCTTTACCGCTTTCGCCGCGTCGAAATGCCCGTCTTCGAGGCGACCGAAGTGTTCAGCCGCGCGATCGGCGAAACCACCGATGTCGTGTCGAAAGAGATGTATTCCTTCGAGGATCGCGGCGGCAGTTCGCTGACCCTGCGCCCCGAATTCACCGCGGGGATCGCGCGCGCCTACCTCACCAATGGCTGGCAGCAGCACGCGCCGCTGAAGCTGGCAACGCACGGGCCGCTCTTCCGCTACGAACGTCCGCAAAAGGGGCGCTATCGCCAGTTTCACCAGATCGATGCGGAGATCATCGGCGCGGGCGAGCCGCAGGCGGATGTGGAGCTGCTCGCGATGGCCGATCAGCTTTTGACCGAGCTGGGCATCGAAGGCGTCACGCTGCATCTCAACACGTTGGGCGATGCTGCCAGCCGGGAGGCGTGGCGGGCCGGGCTGATCGACTATTTCGGCAAGGTGCGCGGCGAGCTGTCCGAGGATTCGCAGGAGCGGCTGGAGAAAAACCCGCTGCGCATTCTCGATAGCAAGGACCCGCGCGACCGCGCCTTCGCCGACGATGCGCCGAAAATCGACGACTTTCTCACCCACGAGGCGATGCGCTTTTTCGAGGACGTCACCGCCGGCCTCGATGCCGCGGGTGTGGCATGGAAACGCGCGGAAAACCTGGTGCGCGGCCTCGACTATTATCGCCACACCGCCTTCGAGTTCATCCCCGAGGAAGGCTCGGCGGCGGCGGACGCACTGGGCGCGCAGAGCACGGTGCTTGGTGGCGGTCGCTATGACGGCCTGATGGAAAGCCTCGGCGGACCTGCCACCCCCGCCGTTGGCTGGGCCGCGGGGATCGAGCGGCTGGCGATGCTTGTGGGGGCGCGGGGCGAGGATGCCGCTGATGTGATTATCGTCGTCGAGGATCGCGACGAGACTGCGTTGGCGCGGGCAACCAGCGCGTTGAAGTCGGCACGGCTTTCCGGTCTTAGCGCGGAAATGATCGCGGAAGGATCACCCCGTAAACGATATGACAAGGCAGTGAAGCGCTCACCCAAGGCGATCGTGAGTTTTAGGGAGAACGGACACGGCATTTCGGGAGACGATCAGACAAATCCCGATTTGGAGCGCATTCTGGGCCTTTAGCCGTCCGTCACCCCGGACTTGATCCGGGGTCCAGCTGCCTTTTGGCGGTAGCGTTGAAGAGAAGCTGGATTCCCGCCTTCGCGGGAATGACGGTGCGGTGAATCTTTCCTACGCCGCCAATTCGGCGCTATCGCATTCGCATGAACCGCCCGCTCGAAACCGCAGAAAATTCCCTCCATGGACCGTGTTCCATGTGTTCCATCGTTCAGACTACAGGCCGCTAACCTTGCAAATCCCCGCCCAGCGTCTCGACCAGATCGCCAATCGCTTCGCCGAGCTCGAGGCGCGGATGGCGTCGGGCACGCTCGAGGGTGACGAGTTCGTGACCGCGAGCCGCGACTACGCCGAGCTGGAACCGGTGGCGAAGCGCGCCGCCGAAGTCGCCGCGATGCGCACCGAGGTCGCAGGGCTCGAAGAGATGCTGGCTGACCCCGAAATGAAGGCGATGGCGGAGGAGGAGCTTGCCGCGATCCGCGAGGCTCTGCCTGAGAAGGAACGCCAGCTCGCCGTCGCGCTGCTCCCGCGCGACGCCGCCGACAGCAAGCCCGCCATGCTCGAGATCCGCGCTGGAACGGGCGGGGATGAAGCGGCGCTGTTCGCGGGCGATCTCTACCGCATGTACGAACGCTTCGCCGCGGAACAGGGCTGGCGGATCGAGCCCGTTAGCATGAATGCGAGCGAAGTCGGCGGCTTCAAGGAAGTGGTTGCCAATGTCACCGGGCAGGGCGTGTTCGCGCGGCTCAAGTTCGAAAGCGGCGTCCACCGGGTCCAGCGCGTGCCGGTGACCGAAAGCGGTGGGCGCATCCACACCTCCGCGGCGACCGTCGCGGTGCTGCCCGAGCCCGACGAGGTCGACGTCGCGATCGAGGACAAGGATCTCAAGATCGACATCTACCGCGCGTCCGGCGCAGGCGGTCAGCACGTCAACACCACCGACAGCGCGGTGCGCATCACGCATCTGCCGAGCGGCATCGTCGTCACCCAGCAGGACGAGCGCAGCCAGCACAAGAACCGCGCCAAGGCGATGCAGGTGCTGCGCGCGCGGCTTTACGAGAAGATGCGCGACGAGGCGCAAGGCGCCGAAGCCGAAGCGCGCCGCGCGATGGTGGGCAGCGGCGACCGCTCCGAACGCATCCGCACTTACAACTTCCCGCAAGGGCGGGTCACCGATCACCGCATCGGCCTGACCCTCCACAAGCTCGAGGAGGTGTTGACGGGCACGGGTCTCGGCGAGCTGGTCGACGCGCTGATCGCCGAGGACGAGGCGAAGCGGCTGGCGGCGCTCAGCGAGTGAAGGTGAGCGAGGCGTTGCGCTCGGCGAGCGACCGGCTGGCGGAAACCAGCGACACAGCGCGGCTCGATGCCGAACTTCTGATGGCGCATGCCTTGGGCGTAACGCGCTCGGACATGCTGTTGAGGCACCTGGACGATCACGCGCCCGATGGCGTCGCCGAGCTCGTCGCGCGCCGCGCCTCCCATGAGCCGCTAGCCTATATCGTCGGATACCAGGAGTTCTACGGCCGCGGTTTCAAGGTAACGCCCGGCGTCCTGATCCCGCGTTCCGACAGCGAGACGTTGATCGAGACGGCACTTGCGATCGCTCCCAACGCGCGGCGGGTGCTCGATCTCGGTACCGGGTCGGGCGCACTGCTTGTGACCTTGCTGCTCGAACTGCCGCAGGCGCAGGGGATCGGGATCGACGCCTCGGCGGCGGCGCGGGAGGTGGCCGAGGCCAATGCGCAGGCGCACGGGCTGATCGGCGCGGCGGCGCGGTTCTATGAACGCGACTGGACGCGGCCGGGATGGACGCGCGATCTCGGGCGCTTCGATCTCGTCGTCTGCAATCCGCCCTATGTCGAGGACGGGGCGGCGCTCGAGCCGAGCGTGCGCGACTACGAGCCTGCCGCGGCGCTGTTCGCGGGCGAGGACGGGCTGGACGACTACGCCTTGCTGCTGCCACATCTGCGCTCTCTTCTGGAGGAGGGGGGCACCGCGCTGTTCGAAATCGGGCACCGCCAGGGCGGTGCGGTGTCTGGTCTCGCCCGCGAGCACGGCTTTTCAGCGGAGATCCGGTGCGACCTCGCAGATCGGCCCCGCTGCGTGATTGTTGCTGGAGAGAAACGCGAAGGCGGGCAAAATAGGTGAAAAGCCCATGGGGGCTTGGCAAACGTCCTGAGGCTCGCTACCTCCGAATCAGGCCACCGACTTGCAAACTAGGCAAGTTGCTGGGCTCAGCTCCACATTCGATGTCAGACGGCCTTACGGGCGCGACCCCAGGGCCACGGCAACGCGGAGCGCGTTCGCTTGCCCGCTGGGCGGCGCTGAGACGAGAGGTCTGTTGGCCGAACGCATCCGGCCTTGTTCGATGCGCGGGTCGCGAGAGGGAAGACTTTCCTTGAATAACAATCGTAATAACCGCCGCCGCGGTCGTGGCAATCGCAACAATCAGGGCGGCGCGAACAATCAGAACCGGATCGACAGCCGGGCCCGCGGCAATGCGCCCCAGTTGCTGGACAAGTACAAGAAGCTGGCGCAGGACGCGCAACACAATGGCGACCGGGTGCAGGCTGAATATTACCTGCAATTCGCCGACCATTATTTCCGCGTCATCGCCGACAACAAGGCCCGCCAGGACGAGGCCCGCGCCAAGCGCAACGATAATCGCGGCGACGATCGCAATCAGTCGGGCGACGGCAGCGACGACGATGGCGACAATCGGCGCCGCGGCAATCGCCGCTCGCGCCCACGCCGCGACGAAGAAGACGACGCGCGCGAGGAAGGCGATGCCGGCGTCGAAGGCGATGCGGCCGGTGCACAGGAAGAAAACGCCAAGCCGAAACGGCGTGCACGCAAGGTCAGAAGCGACGAGAGCGATGACGGTGGCGATGGCGATAAGGGCGATGCCCCGCGTCGCAAGCCGCGCGCCAATGGCCGCTCGCGCAAGACCAGCGGCAAGGATGCGGGCGACGCACCGGCAGAGATCGATTCCGCCGTCCTGCCCCCGGCGATAAGCGGCGGCTCCGACGACGACGACAGCCGCGAAGCCGTGGGCTGACGTCGGCGACTGATTAAAGTAAGCGGAGCCGATCCTTGAACGATCTGTCCGCCGATACCCGCCTGAGCAGCGGGGCCTCCCCTCCGGTCCGTTCGGCAACCCAGCTGGCAACGCGCTGGCCGGGCCTGACCTCGGCGGCGCTGGGAGCGGTCGCCGCGCTGGGCTTTCCCCCCATCCACGCGTGGTGGATCGCGCTTCCCGCGCTGGCCTTGTGGATCCTCCATCTTCGCGCCGCACCCAACTGGCGCGCGAGCCTGTGGCGCGGCTGGACCTTCGGCTGGGCGCATCTGACGCTCGCCAATAACTGGATCGCCACCGCCTTCACCTACCAGGCCGAGATGCCCGCGGTGCTCGGCTGGTTCGCGGTGCCGCTCCTGTGCATCTACCTCGCAGCCTATCCCGCGCTCGCCGCACTGATCGCGCATGGTGGCGCGCGCGGACGCGGACCGCTTGCCTATGGCGCGCTGCTCGCCGCCGCCTGGATCGTCACCGAATGGGTCCGCAGTTGGGCTTTCACCGGCTATCCCTGGCCGCCGCTCGGCCTGATGCTGCTTGGCGATTGGGACACGCCGGGCTGGGCGCTGCTGCTTCCCTGGCTCGGCACCTATGCGCTCTCCGGCCTTGCCGTCGTGCTGGCGACGCTGCTGGTTGCGGCGGCGCTCGGCCAGGTTCGCGCGTTGGCGGCAAGGCTGGTCCGCGTCGCGTTCGTCGCCGTGCTGATTGCCATGCCGATGTGGCTCGCTGCTCCCGTGTCCGAACGCAGCGACATCCGCTACACGCTGGTCCAGCCGCTCATTCCACAGGAGGAAATGAACGACGGCACCAAGTTCGAGGAGCAGTTCGAACGCATCGCGCGGCTGACGCGGTCGCAAGACGACGCGCCGCGTCTGGTCTTGTGGCCCGAAAGCGCCGTTCCCGACTATCTCGAGGATGGCTATCCGGTCCGCTATTATAGCCGCATGACCGCCGGCGCCGATCCCGGCTATGCCCGCCGGCGGATCGGCTCGCTGATCGGCAAGGATTCGACATTGCTGACCGGCGTGGTCAACCTCGATATCGGCACGCGCGCGGACGGGTCGCAAGGGGCGGTGACGGCGCGCAATTCGGTGCTCGCGCTCGACGGGGCGGGGCGGATCACCGCGCAATACGCCAAAGCGCATCTGGTGCCCTATGGCGAATACCTCCCGCTCGAGGACTATCTTGGCCTGATCGGCCTCTCGCGCCTCACCGCGGGTTCGATCCCCTACGACCCCGGACCCGGACCGCGCACGCTGGACCTCGGGCCGCAGGGGCGCGCCGCGGTGCAGATTTGCTATGAAATCGTCTTTTCCGGGCAGGTGGTTGACGATAGCGCGCCGCGCCCCGACTACATCTTCAACCCGTCCAACGACGGCTGGTTCGGCGCGTGGGGCCCGCCGCAGCATCTTGCGCAGGCGCGGCTGCGCGCGATCGAGGAAGGGCTGCCGGTCCTGCGCTCCACCACCACCGGGATCAGCGCGGTGATCGACGCGCGTGGCGTCGTGCTGCAGGCGATCGGTATGGGCGAGGCGGACAGCGTGGACGGCTTCGTTCCGCAGGCGCATCCCCCCACCCTGTTCGCGAGGACAGGCAATCTGCTGCCGCTGATCTGGGCGGCTATTCTGGCGTTGCTAGCCTTGGCCATCCCGAGACTTCTTGCGCTGCGAGAGCCGCGCAGCTAGGGCGCTCCCACAAGACATAAAGGTTTCCTTATATCTGCATAAGGTTACCGTTCAGCCATCGCATCCAGCTCATCCGGGAGGCCCGACACGATCATGCGCAGCGACTATCTCTTCACGTCCGAAAGCGTTTCCGAGGGCCATCCCGACAAGGTTTCCGACCAGATATCCGACGCCATCGTCGACCTGATGCTGTCCAAGGATCCCGAAGCGCGCGTCGCCTGCGAGACCATGACCACCACGCAGCGCGTCATCCTTTCGGGCGAGATCCGCTGCGCGCCGATGTATGACGAGGCGAATGAGGACTGGGCCGTCAATGGCGGCTGGGCGCCGGGCGCGAAGGAGGAGATCGAGCAGGCGGTGCGCTCCACCGTGCGCGATATCGGCTATGAACAGGACGGCTTCCACTGGAAGACGCTGACCTTCGAAAACCACCTGCACGGTCAGTCGGCGCAGATCGCGCAGGGTGTCGATGCGGGCGAGGATGGCTCGAACAAGGATGAGGGCGCGGGCGACCAGGGCATCATGTTCGGCTTTGCCTGCGACGAAACGCCCGACCTCATGCCCGCGACGCTCGATTACAGCCACAAGATCCTCGAGCGGCTGGCCAGGGATCGCCATTCGGGCGCGGCCCCGTTCCTCGAACCCGACGCGAAGAGCCAGGTGACCTTGCGCTACAAGGATGGCCGCCCGGTTGCCTGCACCGCCGTGGTCGTCAGCACCCAGCACGCGCCGGGCTATGACGAGGGCGAGAAGGAAGCTAAGCTGCATCAATATGTGAAGGGCGTCGTCGCCGACATTCTGCCGGACGGCTTTCTCTCGGATGAAACCATTTGGCACATCAACCCGACCGGCAGCTTCGTTATCGGTGGGCCGGACGGCGATGCGGGGCTGACCGGGCGCAAGATCATCGTCGATACCTATGGCGGCGCGAGCCCGCATGGCGGCGGTGCCTTCAGCGGTAAGGATCCGACCAAGGTTGATCGCAGCGCCGCCTATATCACGCGCTATCTCGCCAAGAATGTCGTCGCCGCCGGGCTCGCTTCGCGTTGCACGATCCAGATCGCCTATGCGATCGGCGTTAGCGAACCGCTGTCGCTCTATGTCGACACGCATGGCACAAGCGCCGATGGGGTCGACGATGCGGCCCTCGAACGCGCAATCGCGAGCATCGGCGTCCTCGGCGGCTTAACACCGCGCGGCATTCGCGAACATCTCGGCCTCAACAAGCCGATCTATCGCACCAGCGCCGCCTACGGCCATTTCGGCCGGAAAGCGGACGGCGATTTCTTCCCGTGGGAACGCACCGATCTCGTCGATGAGCTGAAGGCAGCGCTCGGCTGATCTGCTAGGGCGGCGACCCATGGGAACGCCGCTTCACCCAACCTCGCGTATCGTCGAGCTCGACGCATTGCGTGGGCTCGCAGTGATCGGTATCGTGTGGATGAACGTCCATGTCTTCGCGCTGCCAAGCCAGGCCTATTACAACCCGCAAAGCTGGGGGCCGGGGATCGGCGAGGCCTCGTCTCTCGATCGGCTGGTCTGGGCGGCGAGCTTCGTCTTCGTCGAGGACAAGTTTCGCACGCTCTTCGCCATGTTGTTCGGGGCGGGCTGCCTGATCCTGCTCGAACGAACTGGCGAGAGACCCTGGCGCGCGCATTATGCACGGATGGCCGTGCTGTTCGCGATGGGGCTCGCCCATTCGATCCTGTTTGCCAGCAACGATATCCTGCGCGCCTATGCGATCGCGGCCTGCGCGCTTCCCCTGCTCGCCGCGCTTTCGCACCGCGCGCTGTTCGCAGTCGCGATCGGGTTGGTCGCGGTGCATTTCGGGGCGGGGATGGTTGCGATGGGAAGCGCGGTGGTCGACGTCTATGCCGGGCGGATCGGCAGCGACGCGCATCTGTTCGCCGAGCGCAATTTCGGCCTCGATCCCGCCGCGATCGCGCATTCGCTCGAACAGGGGCGCGAGGGCTTGGGCGAACGGATGGTGCGGCGCAGCGGCAATATCGGGCGGCAGCTCGTGACGGTGGCCGGCTCGCTGCCGCTCAACCTTGCGGCCATGGCGCTCGGCATGGGACTGTGGAAGGCGCGGATGCTGGCGGGGGAGTGGCGCACCTTCCTGTTGCAGCGCCTCGCCGCGATCTGTGCGCTGCTCGCGCTCCCGCCGCTCTTCGCGCTCGCCTGGTGGGTGGCCGATAGCGGCTTTTCCGGGGCTTTTGCGGGAGCGGCCTCGCTGGTCCTTTCGGCCCCGTTCGACACCTTGCTGGGGCTCGCCTATGCCGCGCTCGCCATGGCGCTGTTTTCCGCGGGCGGCGCGGTGACGCGCCGGCTGGCGGCGGCGGGTCGGCTGGCGCTTACGAACTACCTGTTGAGCTCGCTCATCCTGGCGGCCGTCTTCGCGTCGTGGGGGCTGGGCCTGTTCGGCGCGGTCAGTCGGAGCGAGGCGCTGGCGCTCAGCTTCGTTCCTGTCGCTATCGTCCTTGCGCTTTCGCCGGTGTGGCTGGCGCGGTTTGGACAGGGTCCGGCAGAGCGCCTGTGGCGGATGGTTGCGGACAGGCTCGCGTGATCAGCCGTCCTCATTCAGCATCGGCGAGGGGCGATCGAGCGCGAGTTCGGCGTCTGAAAAGGTGAAGGGACTGCGCACGCCCGGAATTCCGCCGAGATCGACGCGCAGGCCCCGCGCGGCGACCTGCGGATCGTCGAACATCTCGCCCAGGCCATTGATCGGCCCCGCCGGAATGCCCTCAGCCGCGCATGCCGCGAGCAGCTCGGTCTTGTCCCACTGCGCGGTCGCGCGCGCAATTTCGGCATCGAGCGCTGCCCCATTCGCGACCCGATCGGCGTTGCTGACGAAGCGCGGGTCCTGCGCCAGCTGCTCGCGCGACAGCAACTTCATCAGCCGCGCGAACAGGCGATCGTTCGCAGGCGCCAGGATCACGTGTCCATCCTTCACCGGAAAGACCCCATAGGGCGCGACCTGCGCATGCGCATTGCCCATGCGCGGCGGATCCTCGCCGGTGGTAAGGCGATAGGTCGCCTGATTGGCGAGTAGTGCGACCGAACAATCGAGCAGACTCATATCGACATGCTGCCCGCGACCGGTGCGCATACGTTGCAGCAGCGCCGCCTGGATGCCGTTGGCGGCGTAGACCCCGGTTGCCAGGTCGCTGATCGAGACACCCATCTTCACCGGCACGCCGTCCGGCTCCCCGGTGACCGACATGAAGCCGCTCATCCCCTGGATCACGAAGTCGTAGCCCGCCTCGTGCGCGCGCGGGCCGGTCTGGCCGAAGCCGGTGATCGAGCAATAGACCAGCGCGGGATTGGCTGCGGCGAGGCTGGCGTAATCGAGGCCGAATTTTGCAAGGCCGCCGGTCTTGAAATTCTCGATCAGGACGTCGGCGCGCCCAGCCAAGGCGCGCACCCGTTCGAGATCGGTGGGCGCGCGAAAGTCGGCGACGATCGAGCGTTTGCCGCGGTTGCAGGCGTGATAATAGGCCGCCTCGCGCCGCACCTCGCCGTCCGGCCCCTCGCGCTCGATCCAGGGCGGCCCCCATTGGCGCGTACCGTCGCCCTCGGGGCTCTCAACCTTGATGACGTCGGCGCCCAGGTCGGCGAGGATCTGTCCCGCCCAAGGCCCTGCGAGCACGCGGGCGAGTTCGAGCACTTTGAGCCCCGCAAGCGGCGCGTCGGGATTGCGCGGGCCGGCGAGCCAGTCGCTCATGCCGGCTTCGCGATCATCAGCCACAGGATCGCGACCATCGGTACGGTGCTGATCAGTCCCCAGGTGATCCAGCGGCGCGAGAGCCGGCGATATTCGGCGCTGATCGTGCCGCCATCGGCAAAAGCGTGGGCGAGCCGTGCCTGTCTGATCTGTATCGGCACGAGGATGCCGAGCCAGATGCTGCCGGCGAGCACGAACAGCGCCTGGCTCCAGATTAGCCACACTTCCCCGAATAGCGGCCAGCCGATCCACCACGCCGCCCCGTATCCACCGATCATGGTCAGCGCGATGCCGGGGATCGTTAGGCCGAAATCGGTGCCGGTGACGAGACGCTGGCCGAAGGCGACGATGACCGGATTATCGCTGCGATTGGCGAAAACCTTCCAGATCGCCGTGACCGTGATGTTGCCCACCAGCAGGATAATCCCCGTATAGTGTAAGAACAGCAGCAGGTAATAGACGGTCATGGCTGATCGATCGGGCCGCGATTGCTTGATGGGCCTCAGGCCGACAGCGCGGTTTCGTAGCGGGCGGTGGTGGAGCGTGCGACCTCGTCTTCGCCAACGCCGGGCGCCAGTTCGATCAGGCGGAAGGCGCTGTCGTGGTCCGGGCGGTGGAACACGGCAAGGTTGGTGATGATCATGTCGACCACGTTGGTGCCGGTCAGCGGCAGGGTGCATTCGGGAATGAATTTGGGGCTGCCGTCCTTCGCCGTGTGATCCATCACGACGATGATCTTCTTGACGCCCGCGACCAGATCCATCGCGCCGCCCATGCCCTTGATCATCTTGCCCGGGATCATCCAGTTGGCGATGTCGCCGTTCTCCGCCACTTCCATCGCGCCCAGCACGGTGAGGTCGATGTGCCCGCCGCGAATCATGGAAAAGCTGGTGGCGCTGTCGAAATAGGCGGAGTGCGGCAGTTCGCTGATCGTCTGCTTGCCCGCATTTATAAGGTCGGGATCGACCTCGTTCTCGTAAGGGAAAGGGCCGATGCCGAGCATGCCGTTTTCGCTCTGCAGCGTCACCAAAATGCCCTCGGGAATGTGGTTGGCGACGAGCGTCGGGATGCCGATGCCGAGATTGACGTAATAGCCATCCTCCAGCTCCTTGGCCGCGCGCGCCGCCATCTGGTCGCGGGTCCAGCCTTTGGTCTGCTCGCTCATCAGGCCGCTTCCCTTTCGCGCGTCGTGCGGAACTCGATCTTCTTGTCGTAGGGCGCACCCAGCACCAGGCGATTGACGAAAACGCCGGGCAGATGGATCTCGTCCGCCTCGAGGCCACCCGCCGGTACGATCTCCTCGACCTCGGCGATACAGACCTTGCCGCAGGTGGCGGCGGGCTGGTTGAAATTGCGCGCAGTCTTGCGGAAGATGAGGTTGCCCGTTTCGTCGGCCTTCCACGCCTTGACGATCGAAAGGTCGGCGAAGATGCCGCGCTCCAGGATGTAGGTCGACATGACGCCGTCCTGGTCCGGAAACTCCTTGTGCTCCTTGCCCTCGGCGACCTGCGTGCCGACACCGGTTTTGGTGTAGAAGCCGGGGATACCCGCACCCCCTGCTCGCATGCGCTCGGCGAGCGTGCCTTGCGGGCAGAACTCCACTTCGAGCTCGCCGGCGAGGAACTGGCGTTCGAACTCCTTGTTCTCGCCGACATAGGAAGAGATCATCTTCTTCACCTGTCGGGTGCGCAGCAGTTTGCCGATGCCTTCATTGTCGATGGCCGCATTGTTGCTGGCAAAGGTCAGGCCCTTCGCGCCGGAATTGCGGATCGCGTCGAGCAGGCGTTCGGGAATGCCGCACAGGCCGAACCCGCCCGCGGCGATCAGCAGGTCGTCGGCTATGACTCCTTCGAGGGCAGCGGCGGCGTCTGAGAAGCGTTTCGACATGGGGGCTCACCTATGGCTCGGGCAGGTCGGCGTCTCTTTGCGCCGAATGGCCTGTCTTGCAACCTCGGGGACAGCGGCTGTCTCAGAATCTGCATTTTGGCGACGTATCGCCCGCCCATCGCCCGCAACTGCAAACAAGAATAGCCGTGCTGCAACGCAACATGCGCTAACGACGCCAAATGGTTAAAAATTAAGCAATTGCTGCCGAAATTAGCAGCATAAATTGCAATAAGCGAACGCTGGGGCGATTAAGGCTTAGATATGATGCGTTATTTGCAACAAAGGGTGCGCCCTTCGCATTTGCACAAAAATGACCGGAAGGACATAACAGATCGTGCCTTTCAGGCATCCTCTCCCAAACTTTCAAGCCCGGCCTTAGTGCCGGGCTTTTTTCTTGCCGGCCTCCCCTTTCGCGGCAGGTCGGTGGCGTCCGGCCTGCAATGCGGCTGCGCGTGGTTTGCAATCGCCCGCTGCGCTGCTTAGCTAGCGGGCCTACATTCGACGCCCCGCCCGCTTCCAAGGACATATCCTTCATGGCCGATGCCGACACTGCCGCCCCTGCCCGCACCGCGCGCTTGCAGGTCGCTCCTGCCCGTCAGGAGGAATCGGGTCAGGGCATCGCCCGCATGCCGCGCAGTGCCTTTCAGAGACTTGGCATCACCGAGGGCGACGTCGTTCAGATCAGCGGCAAGCGGATGACCGCGGCGATCGCGATGCCGGCTTACGAGGAAGACGACACGCTCGATGTCGTCCGTCTCGACGGTTTGCAGCGCGGCAATGCCGAGACCGGTTCGGGCGAACACGTCGAGATCGAGGCCAGCGATTCGCGCCCGGCCACCCGCGTCGTTTTCGCCCCGGCACAACGCGAGATGCGTCTCCAGGGCCCCACCCAGGCGCTGAAGCGCAATTTCTTCAAGAAGCCGCTGGTCGCGGGCGATCTCGTCGCGACGACCGGGCAACAGCCGGTGCAGAACATGCCGAGCGACGTGCGCCAGTTGTTGCGCGCACCGGCCTATGCGCTCACGCAGATTCGCCTGTCGGTCCACTCGACGACCCCCAAGGGCATCGTCCATATCGACGAGAATACCGAGGTCGAGCTGCGCACCCAGTTCGAGGAACCGCGCGATGGGCGCGGCCTTGTGAATTACGACGATGTCGGCGGCATGGACGACACGATCCAGCAGCTGCGCGAAATGGTCGAACTGCCGCTGCGCTATCCGGAACTGTTCATCCGGCTCGGCGTCGATCCGCCCAAGGGCGTGCTGCTGCACGGCCCTCCGGGCACCGGCAAGACGCGGTTGGCGCAGGCGGTCGCGAATGAAAGCGATGCCGAATTCTTCACCATCAACGGCCCGGAAATCATGGGTTCGGGCTATGGCGAAAGCGAAAAGCGGTTACGCGAAGTCTTCGAAAAGGCGACGCGCGCCGCGCCTGCGATCGTCTTCATCGACGAGATCGATTCGATCGCGCCCAAGCGCAGCGGCGTTCCGGGGGAGGCGGAAAAGCGGTTGGTCGCGCAGATGCTGACGCTGATGGACGGGCTCGAATCGCGCGCCAATCTCGTCGTCATCGCCGCCACCAACCGGCCCGATGCCATCGACGAGGCGCTGCGCCGACCGGGCCGGTTCGATCGCGAGATCGTGATCGGCGTGCCCGATCAGCGCGGGCGGCGCGAGATCCTCGCGATCCATACCCGCGGAATGCCGCTCGAGGACAAGGTCGACCTGTCCGAGCTCGCCCGCGTGACCCACGGTTTCGTCGGCGCCGATATCGCCGCATTGGCGCGGGAAGCGGCGATCGATGCGGTGCGCCGGATCATGCCGCGCCTCGATCTCGACGAACGCACGATCCCGCCGGAGGTGCTGGAAGATCTGTGCGTCATGCGGGCCGATTTCTTCGGTGCGCTCAAGCGCATCCAGCCTTCCGCGATGCGCGAGGTCATGGTCCAGATGCCCAATGTCGGCTGGGACGATGTCGGCGGCATCGGCGATGCGATCGACACACTCAAGGAAGGGATCGAACTGCCGCTGAAGAATGCCGACGCCTTTCGCCGGCTCGGTATTCGCCCGGCCAAGGGCTTTCTGCTCTACGGTCCTCCGGGGACGGGCAAGACCCTGCTCGCGAAGGCCGTCGCCAAGGAAGCCGAAGCCAACTTCATCTCGATGAAGAGCTCTGACCTGCTCTCTAAATGGTACGGCGAAAGCGAACAGCAGATCGCCAAGCTCTTCGCCCGCGCGCGCGCCGTTGCGCCCTGCGTCGTCTTCATTGACGAGATCGACAGCCTCGTCCCCGCCCGCGGCAGCGCGCAGGGCGAACCGCAGGTGACGGGGCGGGTGGTCAACACCGTGCTCGCCGAGATGGACGGGCTCGAAGAGCTGCAGTCGGTCATCGTGGTGGGTGCGACCAACCGTCCGACGCTGGTCGATCCCGCGCTGCTGCGCCCCGGACGGTTCGACGAGCTGGTCTATGTCGGCACGCCTGACGAGAAAGGCCGCGAGCATATTCTGGGCATCCATACCAAGGCGATGCCGCTCGCGGACGATGTCGATCTCGCCGCGATCGCCAAAAAGACCGACCGCTTCACCGGCGCCGATCTGGAAGACGTGGTGCGCCGCGCCGGGCTTGGCGCGCTGCGCCGAATGGGCGGCGAGGTCAGCGAAGTGGCGATGAAGGACTTCGAGGACGCTCTGGGCGACAGCCGGGCTACCGTCACCGCCAAGATGGAAGCCGAATATCGCAAGATGCGCGGCGAATTGAAGAAGCGCGCGGCGGAGGCTCATCCGATCGGCTTCTTCGCGCCCGACACGCTCGAGCCGACCCGCGTGAGCAAGCACGGAAATGCGGAGGAGTAGCGCCTAGCCCGGTTCGCCCGCCTTGGGGTGCCCGTGGGGCACTTCGAGCCGGTGGCGGATCAGCGCCTCCTCCATATTCTCGCGCAGCCAGCCCATCATATGCTCGCGCACGTCGCAGCGAAGTTGGAACAACTCCCCGATCGTATGCGCGCTCATCGACAGGCGCAATTCGATGCTCTCTGGCCAGGTCTCGGTCACGAGGAGCGCCTTGTTGCGCCCGTCGAACAGCTCGTGGGTCTGGACGAAACGTTCGAATTCGGCACGGATCGGCGGTACTTTGGTGATCGGATCGAGATGCAGCATAACCGTGCCCGTCAGCGATTCGTCGAGCCGCGACCAGTTCTCGAAACTGTCGTCGAGGAATCGGCTGGTCGGCACCACCAGCACCCGCTCGTCCCAGGTCCGCACCGTGACGAAGCTCATCTGGATCTCCTCGACCCGGCCCGCCTCTCCATCGACCTTGACCAGATCGCCGATCCGCATCGGCTCGGTCAGCGCCACCTGCAGCCCCGCGATCAGTGATTTGAGTGCCGGCTGCGCTGCGGCACCAATGGCGAGTGCGGCGAGACCGGCCGAGGCCAGCATGGTCGTCCCAATGGAGCGCACCGAGGGGATCGCGAACAGCATCAGCCCGACGGTGATGATGACGATCGCGAACACCGCGATGCGCGAGAGCACCGCGATCCGGGTCCGCTTGCTGCGCGTGGCGACCGGGTCCGAATCCACCAGCCGCATCTCGAGCGCCGCCGTCAGCCCGCGCACGATATTGTAGGCGATCCAACCGAGCAGGGCGGGGCGCAGGAAGCGGGCAAAGGGCTCCCACCACTGGCTCAGATACGGATCGTTCTGCGCCGCGACGGTGATGCCGATCGCGATGAAGGACCATTTGATCGGGTTGCGGATCCGCGAGATGAGCAGGTTGTCGGTGCCGGGCTCGGATAGGCGGACCAGCCGTCCGACGATCGCGAAGACGAGGCGGTAGGCAAGATAGCTGACCGCTACCGCTATCAGCACGGTCAAGCTCGTGAGGGCGAACTGGTCCCAGTCGATGGTGATATCGCCGCTGCGCAGCCGGTCGATCAATGTGCTGCATCCCAGCTGGCGCCAGTGCCGATATCGATGGCGAGCGGCACGTCGAGCGTGACCGCGGGGCGCGCGGCCTCGGCCATAACGCGCTCGATCACCGGCGAGGCGCGTTCGACATCACCTTCGGGCAGCTCGAACACCAATTCGTCATGCACTTGCAGCAGCATCCTTACGTCGTTCAATCCTGCATCGCGGAGCGCCGGCATCATTCGCGCCATCGCCCGCTTGATAATATCGGCGCTGGTCCCCTGGATCGGCGCGTTGATCGCCGCGCGTTCGGAGCCCTGGCGCTCGCCCTGGTTCTTCGAGCGGATCCGCGGAAACCACGTCTTGCGTCCGAACAGGGTTTCCGAATAGCCGCGTGTCCGCACCGTTTCGAGCGTTTCCATGATGTAGCGCTGGATGCCGGGGAAGCGCTGGAAATAGGTGTCGATCATGTCCTGCGCCTCGTCGGGATCGACTTCGAGCCGGCCGGCCAGGCCCCAGCGCGAAATGCCGTAGAGGATCGCGAAATTGATCGTCTTGGCCCGCGCGCGCGTGTCGCGTGTGACTTCGCCGAACATCTCGGTCGCGGTGCGCGCATGGATGTCCTCGCCCTTCGCGAACGCTTCCTTGAGCGTGGCGACATCGGCCATATGCGCGGCCAGTCGCAATTCGATCTGGCTGTAATCGGCGGCGAGCAGGACGTTGCCCTCCTCGGGGACGAAGGCTTCGCGGATGGTGCGGCCGATGGCGGTGCGGATCGGAATGTTCTGCAGGTTGGGATCGGTCGAGGACAGGCGACCGGTCTGCGCGCCGGCCAAGCTGTAGCTGGTGTGGACGCGCCCGGTCTCGGGATTGATCTGCCCTTGCAGCGCATCGGTATAGGTCGATTTCAGTTTGGAGAGATGCCGCCATTCCAGCACCTTTCGGGCGATCGGCTGGGCAGCCGCGTCCTTGGCGAGATTTTCGAGCACCGACTGATCGGTCGAATGTTGTCCGCTTTTGCCCTTCTTCCCGCCCTTGAACCCCATCTCGTCGAACAGCACATCGCCCAGCTGCTTGGGACTGCCGACGGCGAATTCCCGCCCGGCGATGGCGTGAATTTCCTGCTCGAGCGAAGCGGTTTCGGCGGCGAATTCCTCGGACAGTTTGGCGAGGCGCGCTCGCTCGACCTTGATGCCCTCGCGCTCCATGGCGGCGACCACCGGGATGAGCGGGCGATCCACCCGCTCGTAAATGCGGGTCGCACCCTCCTCGGCAAGGCGCGGCTCGAACATGCGGTAGAGCCGCCAGGTGACGTCGGCATCCTCGGCGGCATATTCGGTCGCGCGGTCAAGCGGGACTTCGCCGAAGGGGATCGCCTTCTTGCCCGTACCGCACACTTCCTTGAAGGCGAGCGGCGTATGGCCGAGGTGGCGCTCGGACAGCTCGTCCATTCCGTGACCGCCGCCGATCCCCTCGCCGCGCCCGGCGTCGAGATCGAAGCTCATCACCATCGTATCCTCGATCGGTGAGACGGCGATGGAATGTCGGGCGAGGACGTTGAGATCGTATTTGCCGTTCTGGAAGACCTTGAGCACCGCCGGGTCTTCGAGCATCGGCTTCAGCAGCACGAGCGCCTCCTCCATCGGCACCTGCGGGGGCGGTTCGTCGAACATGTCCGAGCCGCCATGGGCAAGGGGGATGTAGCAGGCATCGCTCGGCCCCACCGCAAGGCTGACGCCGACGAGATCGCATTGCATGCAATCGAGCGAAGAGGTCTCCGTATCGACCGCCACCAAACGCGCGGCGCTCGCACGGGCGACCCAATGTTCGAGGCGCTCCACGTTCTGCACCGTTTCGTAGGCGCTGTGATCGACCTTTGGCAGGTCGGGCAGGGGCTGGCGGTGGGCGCCGGCCTGACCCGTATCCCCCTCCTTGTCCGCTTTTGCGGGATCGAGATTGTTAGGCCTGTCCGGGCTCCCGGCCCCGGCCCCCAGCCGCTTCAACAGCGAGGTGAAGCCGTGCTTTTCGAGGAAAGCGGCGAGCGGCTCGGTCGGGATAGTCTCGATCCGCATGTCTTCGAGCGGGACGGGAAGATCGCAATCCTCCTTGAGTGTCACTAGCACGCGGCTCATCTCGGCATCATCGCGGCCCTCGATCAGGCGCTCCTTGAGCTTCGAGGTCTTCATCGACGGCGCCTGGTCGAGCGCGGCGGTGAGCGAGCCGTGTTCGGCGATCAGCTTGGACGCGGTCTTTGGTCCGACGCCGTAGATGCCCGGGATGTTGTCGACGCTGTCGCCCATCAGCGCGAGGACATCGCCGACCAGCTCCGGGGCGACGCCGAACTTCGCCTCGACCTCGTCCACATAGATGCGCTGCGACTTCATGGTGTCGAGCATATCGATCCGACCCGCGCCCTCATCGCCCTTTGCCTCGCCGACGAGCTGCATCAGATCCTTGTCCGAGGAGACGATGGTCACGTTCCACCCCCGCCGCTGCGCCGCGCGCGCATAGGAGGCGATGAGGTCGTCGGCCTCGAGCCCCTGCTCCTCGATGCAGGGGAGGCTAAAGGCGCGCGTCGCATCGCGAATCAGCGGGAATTGTGGCTGCAGATCCTCGGGCGGATCGGGGCGGTTGGCCTTGTAGTCGGGATAGATCTCGTTGCGAAAACTGGTCGAATCCTTGTCGAGAATGACCGCGAGATGCGTCGGCCCATCGGCCTCGTCGAGATCGTCCGCCAGCTTCCACAGCATGGTGGTGTAGCCATAGACCGCGCCCACCGGCGTCCCTTCCGGGTCGGTCAGCGGCGGCAGGCGGTGATAGGCGCGAAAGATGTAGGACGAACCGTCCACAAGATAGAGATGTTGTTGCTCGGAAGGCATGGCGCGGAGTGCTAGCACCGGGAAACCATGCGCGTAAGCCGGTTTGACGCGCAAAATTGGGGCCGGTGAGGATTGCCACCGTTTGAATGCGCCGCGCGATTGTGGCAAAAAGCAGGCCGAAATTGGACCTTCTGCCACAATTCGCTTGATTTGCCATAATTCGGCCATTATTTGGGATTGGAAGCCGGGGGATCACACGTCTGGCTTCGGCGCCAGCCCTCCTCCATGGGCGCGCCGTTCCTTTGAGTTGAACAAGGATTTCTATTATGCGTAAGATCGTTCTTGCCGCCGCCATCGCCACTTCGGCGCTCGGCCTCGCCGCCTGCAGCGAGACTGCGGACGAAGCTGGCGATATGGACGAGGCGATGGTTGCCGATACCGAAGCCAACGCCGAAGCCATGGATTCCGAAATGGAAGAAGCCGAAATGGCTATCGAAGAAGGCGCTGCCGAAACCGAAATGGCTGCCGAAGAAGCGGCGATGGAAGCCGAAGCCGAAATGGAAGGCGAAGACTAATTCGCCCGATCGTCTTCGGACGATCGATCAGAAAAAGGGCGGCGCCTCCTATCCGGGGGTGCCGCCTTTTTCGTATCTTCGATAGTGCGCGAAAGGCCTAGCTGCCGGTGCCCGGAATGCCGGGCGCGCTGGTCCAGTTGCGGTTCTGCCGGGCGCGCGCGCCGAACCCATCGTAAAGCGCGCGGGCGATGCTGGCGATACGCCTTTCGCGGGCGAGCCGCGAACCCTGGCCGGTCACGTAGATCGCGACCGCGATCGCGCGCCCGTCGGGACTTTCGATGACGCCGATATCGCTCGACGTGTTGTTGAGCGAACCCGTCTTGTGGCCAACCCGCGCCTCGTCCGGCATATTGGCGACGATCCGCCGCTTTCCAGTGACCGTGCGGTTCATTGCCCCCAGGATTACCTGCCGGCTGCGTTCGGACAGGAAGTCGCCGCGATACAGGCCGGCGAGCAGGCGGACCATCGCGTTCGGCGTCGCGGCGTCGCGCGGGTCGATCTGGCTTGCCGGGTCGTATTCGCCATCGTCGCGCACCAACGTCGCGATATCGCGGTCGATCGAAAATTCGGCGATGCCCTGGCGCCGCATCCAGTCGTTCACCGCCTGCGGCCCACCGACGGCGGCAAGCAGCGCATCGGTCGCGGGATTGCTCGAGCGGGTGATCATGATCTCGATAAGATCGATCGCCGGCATGTAATTGCCCTTGCGAACCGGGGCTGCCGGCGAGGAGAACTTGGCCGAACGCACCGGGATCAGCAGCGGAAATTCCGAAGTCAGCGAATATTGGCCCTGCTCGACCATTTCGAGATATTTGGCCGCGACCGCGATCTTGCTGGTCGAGGCCATCGGGAACAGCTGATCGCCCAGAACCGCGACTTTCTCACCAGTCGCCAGATCCCAGGCCGCAACCCCGATGCGCCCCTTGTCACCATTTGCGAGCTCGGCGATGCGCTGTTCGAACGAGTTTGCATAGATCGCCTCGAACGTCTCGGGCTCGCGCATTTGCGTGCCCAGTGCCTGGTCGAAACTCGCATGCAGCTCGGTCGTTTGCGCCGCGGCAGGGGCGGCGGGAAGCGCCAGGGCCAGGGCGGCAATGGAGGCGGCGAAGGGCCGGGCGATTGGAGCAAGAAGGCGGGCTAGCATGCGGGATATATACTCCGTCCGGGATTGCCGTGCGCTTAAACGCCGCATCTTCTAATGCGCGATTCGTCGCAGCAAGCGCTCATTTGGTCGCGTGCGACGAACCGTGCGCATCGCGCGGCAAACTATCGGGCATGTAGCGATCTTCGCGGTTCCCTATCAATCCGCATGCGGAGGATCGGTTCCGGGTCATTGGCGGAAGCGGGCGATGTCACGCTGTCTCGCTGTCCCCTTGACACGTGCCTTTCATCGGGCAGACAGATCGTCAATTCATCTCCAGACAGGACAATCGCACATGCCCCTCATGCCCTCGGCCGCCATCCGCGCCACTCTGACCACCCTCCTCATGAGCGGATCGGCCGTGGCGATG
Organism: Erythrobacter sp.; assembly: GCF_036351135.1. Classification (GTDB taxonomy): domain Bacteria; phylum Pseudomonadota; class Alphaproteobacteria; order Sphingomonadales; family Sphingomonadaceae; genus Erythrobacter. The sequence continues at coordinate 51,629 of NZ_JAZBON010000027.1, read as the reverse complement.
GCGCAGTCCGCCCCGATCCTTCAGCCGGGCGCGCCCGGCCAGCCCGGCAAGATGCTGAGCGCCGATGAAGCAAGCGAAATCGCCCGGTCGAGCTACAGCCCCGCGGACGTCGCCTTCATGCGCGGCATGATCGTGCACCACCAGCAGGCGGTCGCAATGGCGGAGCTGGTCGCGGATCGCACCAATGACGAAGAAGTGGTCACCATCGCCGACAAGATCCTGGCCAGCCAGGCGGACGAGATCGAGTTCATGAACGAATGGCTCGAGACGCGCGGCGAGGCCACCGTGATGGTCGGCATGGACCATGCGGGCATGGATCATGCGGGCATGGACCATTCGCAGCATGGCGGGATGCAGCACGGGGTCGATCATTCGCAGATGGTCGGCATGGCGACGCCGGAGGAAATGGCCGAGCTCGCCACGCTTGAGGGCGCCGAATTCGACCGGATGTTCCTCACATTGATGATCGCGCATCACGAAGGCGCGATCGATATGGTGACCGAGCTGCTCGATCAGCCGGGCAGTGCCGCGGACCCCGTGCTCTATCAGTTCGTCAACGACATCGATGCCGATCAGACCACCGAGATCGAGCGGATGGATGCGGTGCTCGCCGGGTTGTCGAGCGATCCGCGCGCCGGGCTGGCGCATGGTTTCGCCGATGCCGAGGAAGCGATTCTGAACCTGCGCAAGGTCGCGAGCCTGCCCAAGCCGGCAGGCTTCTACAATCCGGACAATCCGGCCGATCTGCGCCCGCCCGTGCCCGAGGACGAGGACAACGAATATGAGGGTGAAGAAGCCGAGAACGACGATGAAATCGCCGAGCCCGACGAGGACGGCGAAACCCTGACCGAATTTGCCGAGCGCGCGCCGCTGCTCGATTTCGCCAACACCGATATCGCTTTCTTCGACGACATCATGGTTGCCGGGAACTATCACGGCTTCAACTTCTATCGCCTCGGCGAAGACGGCGTGCCGAACCTCGTCTCCTCGGTCGTGTGTCCGGGCGGTCAGGGCGACGTGTCGGTGGTCGGCGACCTTCTCGTGATGAGCGTCGAACAGACCCGCGGCCGCGTCGATTGCGGGCTGCAGGGCGTCGAGGGCGATGTCAGCGAGGAGCGGTTCCGCGGCCTGCGCATCTTCGACATCTCCGATCTCAACAATGTGCGCCAGGTCGGCCAGATCCAGACCTGCCGCGGCAGTCATACCCATTCGATCGTCAGCTCCGACGCGGAGCGGATCGTGGTCTATAATTCCGGCACCAGCCGCGTGCGCGATACCGAGGAGCTGGCGCGCTGCATCGACAATCCCGCGGACAGCCGCACGGCCCTGTTCAGCATCGACGTGATCGAAATTCCGGTCGCCAATCCCGCGGCGGCGCGCATTATCAGTAGCCCGCGCGTCTTTGCCGATGCCGAAACGGGCGAGATTGCCGGTCTGTGGAAGGGCGGCGAAAGCGAAGAGGGCGCGCAGGACACGCGCCAGACCAATCAGTGCCACGACATCACCGTCTTCCCCGCGCTCGATCTCGCCGCCGGCGCCTGTTCGGGCAACGGCATCCTGATGGACATCTCCGATCCGATGAACCCGGTGCGGATCGACGCCGTCTTCGACAAGGGCTTCGCCTATTGGCATTCGGCGACGTTCAACAATGACGGCACCAAGGTGATCTTCACCGACGAATGGGGCGGGGGCGGGCGCCCGCGCTGCAAGGCGTCGGACCCGATGACCTGGGGCGCCAATGCGATTTACGACATCGTCGATGGCAAGCTGGAATTCCGCAGCCATTACAAGATGCCCGGGCCGCAGGGAGAGTTCGAGAATTGCGTCGCACATAACGGCTCGATCATCCCGGTGCCGGGCCGCGATATCTTCGTGCAGTCCTGGTATCAGGGTGGGATCAGCGTGATGGACTTCACCGACAGCACGAACCCCAAAGAGATCGCCTTCTTCGATCGCGGCGCGATCGACGACGAGCAGCTGGTGGTGGGCGGCTATTGGTCGTCCTACTGGTATAACGGTCGCATCTACGGCACCGAGATCACCCGCGGGCTCGATGTCTTCGCATTGGAGCCGAGCGAATATCTCACCGCCGCCGAAATCGCCGCGGCGGAAGCGGCTGCTTACGAGAATGCGCGCTTCAACCCGCAGACGCAGACGCAGGTGACGTGGGACCAAAGCGTCGTCGAAGCGGTGGAGGCGAGCCGTTCGGGCGGCTAGGTTCAACGCACGCGGATAAGAGAAGGGCGGCGCAGCGAGGAGCTACGCCGCCCTCTTCTTTCGAGTAGCTCGGTCAGCCCCCCTTGACCGAAGCGATCCAGTTGTCGACCTGCTTCTCCAAGAGCGACAGTGGCACCGAACCGCCGCCCAGCACGGTGTCGTGGAAGCCGCGAATGTCGAAATCCTCGCCTAGCTCGCGTTCGGCCCGCTCACGTAATTGTTGGATGCGAATCATGCCGATCTTGTAGCTGGTCGCCTGCCCCGGCAGCACGAAATAGCGCTGCACTTCGCTCCGCGCGACGGTTTCGGGATTGGGCGAATTTTCGAGGCTGTATTGAACCGCCTCGTCCTCGGTCCAACCCTTGGCATGGATGCCGGTGTCGACCACCAGCCGGATCGCGCGCCACATCTCGGATTGCAGCCGGCCGAAGTCCGAATAGGGGTCTTCATAGCCGCCCATTTCCTTCGCCAGCGCCTCGGAATAGAGCGCCCAGCCCTCGCCATAGGCGGAGATGAAGCCGCCTTTTGAGCGGAAATCGGGCACGCCCTCCAATTCCTGTGCGATCGAGACCTGCATGTGGTGGCCCGGATTGCCCTCGTGATAGGCGATCGCTTCCAGCGGCGGGATCGGCATCGCGGTCATGTCGGAGAGGTGGGCGTAATAGATGCCGGGGCGCGAACCGTCGGGCGTGCCGGGGCGATAATGCTGCGCGGCGCCATCCTGTTCGCGGAAGGATTCGACCCGGCGCACTTCAAGCTCGGCCTTGGGCAGGCGACCGAAGAATTCGGGCAGCCGCGCGGTCAGCTCGTCGATATGCATGGTGGCGCGCTCGATATAGTCCTGCGCGCCTTCCTCGTTGTCGGCGAAATAGAATTGCGGATCGGTGCGGGTGAAGACGAAGAATTCCTGCAAAGTGCCGTCGAAGCCGGTCCGCTCCATGATCGCTTCCATCTCGCCGCGAATGCGCGCGACCTCGGCAAGGCCGAGCTCGTGGATTTCATCCGCGGTGAGATCGGTGGTGGTCATCATGCGCAGCTGATGCTGGTAATAGGCTTCGCCGTTGGGGAGCTGCGTAACGCCCTTGGCCTCCTCGTCGCTGTTGGGGCGGTCGGCGGTGTACCAGTCGATGACCCGCTGGTAGGCGGGCGCGGTTTGCGTCAGGAGCACGCGGCGCGCTTCCTCGCGCAATTCGCCGGCGCGTTCCTCGCTGATTTCGCCGCTTTCGATGAGGCCGGCAAGCCGCTCCTCGGTACCCGTCCAGAGCGCAGAGGGTTCGCCATCGTCGAACGGCGCACCGGTGATCAGCTTGCGTGACTCCTCGATCACCGCGTCATAGCTGAAGCGCGGCGGGCGCACGCCGGCAACCGCATTGGTATAGGCCTCGTCCAGTAGCTGGTTCATCGCCGTGCCGAGCCCACCGAGCCGCGCGATGAACGCCTCCATGTCGGCCTCGGTCTCGACGCCGTGCTGGCTCAAGAGGAAGCTCGGCAGAGCGGAATGCGCCGCGCCCATCTGGTGCAGAATATATTGCTGATCGAGAAACCGGCCCCCGCGCGCGGCGCTGTCGGCGCGATATTCGAACATGTCGTAGGAAAGCTTCGCCTCGGGCGTCAGTGCCTCGTAATCGAAATTCGCCTTCATCTCGGCCGCCGCATCCTGCCACCACTGGATCTGCTCGAGGCTGTCTTCGCGCGTGAAGCTGTCGATCTTGTCGTAATTGGTCTTCATGCCAAGCGAGGTTTGCCGGATCGGGCTAAAGGCTAGTTCTTCCTCCCACTTTGCGGCAAACCACTGCGCGAGGCACTCGCTCTGGCTGGCGGTGCATTCGGCGGCGTCCGTGTGGTTCTCGGCCAGCGCGCCATAGGGCAGCGCGGCGGTGGCAAGCAGCAGGGCGGCAAATTTGGTTTTCATCGTCATCCTCGTGAGCGAAATGCGTTGCCGGGTTCATGCGGGATGGCGCCCGAAATGGGAAGGGCGCTGTTAGGCAAACGAAAAACCCCGCCGGACGAAGGCCCGGCGGGGTTTTGGGTTTGGGGGAGTGGGTCTTATTCGGCAGCCATAATCGCCTGCTCGATTTTATCGACTGGCTGCCCGGTCAGGGTCTTGTCGATCTCGCCCACCACTCTCTTTTCAAGCTCGGAATGATAGTGATTGCGCATCTCGCCCAGCGATTTGGGATCGGCGATGATCAGGACGTCGTGCAGATCGCCCGATATGGCCTTCGCGCTCAGCCATTCGGCGACTGCGGCACCATGCGCCAGTTCGTCGAGCTGTGTGCGGCCGAGCTCGCGTCCGACATCGTCCTGGTGACGCACTCCGGCGCTGAAATTGGTGACGTCGAGGTCGGGGCTCTTCTCCTTCGCGAGCTTGGGTTCGAACAGCTGGCCCTCGTTGCGAAAGAGCAGGAACGTTTCACCGTCGACGACGGCAACATGGGCGTTCTGCGGTAATTTCATGGGTCTGTCTCCTTTTGCATTACAACGCATGAGGCGCCGAATTGTTGCGGGCAAACCGCAGGGGACGGGACGCAAAAAGGCCCCGCCGGACGATGCCGACGGGGCCTTTTGGTGGTACGATAGAGGGGACGGAGGCTTAGAAGCCGCCCATGCCTCCCATGCCGCCCATTCCGCCCATATCGGGCATTGCAGGACCGGCCTTGTCGCCTTCCGGAGCGTCGGTGATCGCCGCTTCGGTGGTGATCAGCAGACCGGCAACCGAGGCCGCATCCTGAAGCGCGGTGCGAACGACCTTGGTCGGGTCGATCACGCCGGCGGCGACGAGGTCTTCGTAAGTGTCGGTCGCGGCGTTGAAGCCTTGGCTTTCGTTGTCCTCGCGCAGCAGGTTGCCCGAGACGACCGCACCGTCATGGCCGGCATTCTGGGCGATCTGGCGAACCGGCGCCATGATCGCGCGGCGCACGATGTCGATGCCGCGGGTCTGGTCGTCATTCTCGCCCTTGAGGCCGTTAAGCACCTTCGTCGCGTAGAGCAGCGCGGTGCCGCCGCCCGGGACGATGCCTTCCTCGACCGCGGCGCGGGTCGCGTGAAGCGCGTCGTCGACGCGGTCCTTGCGCTCCTTCACCTCGACTTCGGACGCACCGCCTACCTTGATCACGGCAACGCCGCCGGCGAGCTTGGCGAGACGCTCTTGCAGCTTCTCGCGGTCGTAGTCGCTGGTGGTATTGTCGATCTGCGTGCGGATTTCACCGACGCGCGCCTTGATGTCGGCTTCGTCGCCCGCGCCATCGACGATGGTCGTGTTGTCCTTGTCGATGGTGACGCGCTTGGCTTCGCCGAGCATGCCGAGCGTGACGTTTTCCAGCTTGATGCCGAGGTCTTCGCTGATCATTTCACCCTTGGTGAGGATCGCGATGTCCTGCAGCATGGCCTTGCGACGATCGCCGAAGCCCGGTGCCTTGACCGCCGCGACCTTCAGGCCGCCGCGCAGCTTGTTCACGACGAGGGTCGCGAGCGCTTCGCCTTCGATGTCCTCGGCGATGATCAGCAGCGGGCGACCGCTCTGGACAGCCGCTTCGAGCACCGGCAACATCGACTGCAGGTTCGACAGCTTCTTCTCGTGGATCAGGATGTAGGGGTTGTCGAGTTCGACAAGCATCTTGTCCGGATTAGTGATGAAGTAGGGCGAGAGGTAGCCGCGGTCGAACTGCATGCCTTCGACGACGTCGAGCTCGAATTCGAGGCCCTTGGCTTCCTCGACGGTGATAACGCCTTCCTTGCCGACCTTCTCCATGGCTTCGGCGATCTTCTCGCCGACTTCCTTGTCGCCATTGGCGGAGATCACGCCAACCTGCGCGATTTCGGAGGAACCGGACACGTCCTTGGAACGGCTCTTAAGGTTCTCGACGACCTTGGCGGTCGCCAGATCGATGCCGCGCTTGAGGTCCATCGGGTTCATGCCGGCGGCAACCGCGGTCATGCCTTCGCGGGCGATCGCCTGGCCCAGAACGGTGGCGGTGGTGGTGCCGTCGCCGGCGATGTCGTTGGTCTTCGACGCCACTTCCTTGAGCATCTGCGCGCCCATATTTTCGAACTTGTTCTCAAGCTCGATTTCCTTGGCGACAGTTACGCCGTCCTTGGTGATGCGCGGCGCGCCGAAGCTCTTGTCGAGCACGACGTTGCGGCCCTTGGGCCCCAGCGTCACCTTGACGGCGTTGGCGAGCGTATCGACGCCCTTCATGATGCCCTCACGGGCTTCGCGGCTGAACTTCACGTCCTTGGCAGCCATGGTAATTTCCTTTCGAAACTTTGGTAATCCCCAGCGCCAGAATTTCCGGGGGCTGGGGTCTCGTACGATATCGAGGGAGGTCCCAGCGTTCGCCGGGACTCACAGGCTCATCAGGCGATCACGCCCATGATGTCGCTTTCCTTCATGATCAGCAGGTCTTCGCCGTCGATCTTGACCTCGGTGCCCGACCACTTGCCGAACAGCACGCGGTCGCCGGCCTTGACGTCCAGCGGAATGCGATCGCCGTCGTCGTCGCGAGCGCCTTCGCCGACGGAGACGATCTCGCCTTCGGACGGCTTTTCCTGCGCGGAGTCGGGGATGATGATGCCGCCAGCGGTCTTCTGGTCGGCTTCGATGCGGCGCACGACGACACGGTCGTGCAGCGGACGAAATGCCATGATGGATGACCTTTCTTTGATAGGGTTCAAAACACGGTTTGGCACTCTCTGGTCCAGAGTGCCAACGAGAGCGCAGATGGTTGCGCCCCGCGCATGAGTCAACCGTTGTTCAGGAAAAAATCGCGCGGATTGTCGCCTACGCGCGCGCGGGTTCGTATGCGCCGCCGGACGAGCGTGCGGTCAGCCCCAATCGCTCCCGCGCCATCCAGCGCCACAAAAGGAGCACGGCGGCGCAAGCAAGCCCGGTCGATAGCCCGATCCAGACGCCGACGCCTTCGAGCCCGAGCGCGAAGGCGAACAGCAACGCGGCGCCGATACCGGGCACCCAATAGCTGAAGATCGCGATCCACATCGGCACGCGCGTGTCCTGCAACCCCCTGAGCGCGCCGGCGGCGACCGCCTGTACCCCATCGACGAGCTGGAACGCGGCGGCAAAGACCAGGAACTTAAGCGCGAAGCCGACCACCGCCGCATTGGCGACGTCGTCCGGATCGACATAGATCGAAAGCAGCGCGCGCGGGAACAGCACCATCGCCGCCGCGGTTATCGTCATGAAGCTAGTGCTGATCGCCAGCGCGGCCCAGCCGGCGCGCCCGATCCCCACCGCATCGCGCGCGCCATAGGCATAGCCGACGCGGATGGTCGCCGCCTGCCCCACGCCGAACGGCACCTGGAAGGCAAGCGCGGCCAGCTGGAGCGCGAGCGCATGTCCGGCGACCTGGGCGGGGCCGAATTGACCGATGAGGAAGGGCGCGGCGCCGAAAATGCCGGCCTCGGCGGTCACGGTAAGGGCGATCGGCGTGCCGACCACGAGGATGCGCCGCATGCGCGTCCAGTCGGGCCGCCATAGCCGGTAGAAGATGCGATAGCGCGCCATGCGCGCATCGAGCGAGATTGCCGCGACATAGGCACCGAGTACCACCGACGCGGTGATATTGGTTGCGATCGCCGCGCCCGCCAGCCCCAGTTCGGGCGCGCCGAAATTGCCGAAGATGAAGGCGTAGTTGGCGATGCTGTTAATGACGATGCCGAGCGCGGTGATCGCGGTCGCGAAGATCGGGCGGCCCAGTGCCGAGACGAAACTGCGCAGCACGCCGGCGAGCAGCATCGGGATCAGCGAGAAGATGACGATGCGGTTATACTGATCGGCGAGCGGGATCAGCTGCGCTTCTTGCCCGCTCAGCCGCATCAGCGGGACGAGCAGCAGGCAAACTGCCATCCCGCCCGCCCCCGAGATGACCGCCAGCCACAATGCCATGCGTGTCGCGCGGCGCACCGGGCGCGGCGTGCGGGCGCGCGCACCGATCGATTCGGCGATCAGCGGGGCGACCGCTCCTGTGAGCGAGGTCAGCGCCCACAGGACCAGGCCGAACAGTGAAACGGCGAGCGTCGAGGCCGCCAGCGGATCCTCCCCCAGCCGGGCGATGAAAATGACGTCCACCGCATAGGTGAGCATTTGCAACAGGTTGGCGAGCGCCAGGGGCGCCGACAGCGCGGCGGTCGCGCGGAACTCTGCGCGCCAGCCGAGCGTAGCCCCTCCCGGCACCGTCGTGGTTTCGTTCGTTTCGCGCATCTTTGTCTCGCCGCTCGCGACAATCCCGGACCGGCCGAAGCGAGCCGGCCCGGATAGAGGGGGCGGCGGGTAAGGGGAAGCACAATATCGTCCCGGTCTGGGCCGCGGCGCGAACGTCGGCGAACAACACCCTTTATTCGCCCCGTCGCGATGTTGTAAGCGGTCGAGACGAGACGGGGTGCAGGGGGATTCTCGAAATGAATGCGCGCGCAACAGGGCGGGACCATGCGGACATATGCTCCGGCAGGATGCCCAGCGGCTTTGCCTATGGCCGCGCGCTGACGAGCATAACGGCGCTGGCCATGGCGCTCACCGTGCCGAGCCTGTCGCTAGGCGCGGTCGGCGTGACCTATTTCAAGCCGGCTTTGCCGCAGCCCGTGGCAGTGATCCCTCTCGCACCGCCGCACAGCGCGCCCGGTGCCGACTGGTCGCTGTCGCTGGCGCCCGAAACGACCGATCCCGCCACTCCCCTGGCGGCACCCCGCCTGCTCGCGGGTTTCGCACCCACAGCAAGTCTTGCGGTCTCGGAGCAATCGGCCGCGCCCGACCCGTTGCCAGGCATGCCGCTATCGCCACCGGAACCTGCGCTTACCGAGCGGGCCGCGCGGCGGATCGATGTGGCGCTGCCCGGTCCGCTCACCGCTCCGGCATTGGAGTTCGAAGCGCCCGCTCCACTGACGCTGCCGCTCCCCGCTCAGCCGCCCGCGCGGATCGCCGCTCTTGCCGCCCCCCGCCGCGCCGGACTGGTCGCGATCGAGCAGATCACGCCTGCCGCCGCGCTCGCTCATTCGCAGGGCTCTGCCGAAAGCCGGGCCGACACCAATCTCGAGGCCGTGGCGGAAGACCGCATCAAGCTCGCCGCAGAGCCGATGCGGCTGGGCGAACTGCCGAAGGAATTGCTCGGCGGGCTATCGGCGCAGGAGCGCGACGTCCTGGCGCTGGCCGAACGGCAGGGTGCGGATGCCTCACGCACGGAAGAAGCCGAGGACGCGCCGTATCCCGAAGCCGCGGCTGGCAGCGCCGAATTCGCCGCCGCGCTGCCGGAGCCCGCCCCCGGATTGGCGCAGAGCCGCCTCGAACAGATCGAACTCGTCTCCAAGACCCGGCTGGATGCGCGGATCAACGGGGTGCTCACCGGCAGCGTCGATTTCGAGCAGCAGGACGGGACGATCGCGATCCGCCTGCGCTCGGTGACCGAGCTGCTGCGCGGCAGATACAGTCCCGAAGAGTATGAAGCGCTGACCGCGAGCAGCGCGATCGACGCCTTAGTCACGCTCGCCGAGCTGCAGAACGCCGGCATCCCGATCTCCTACAATCCCGCCTTCGACGAGGTGAATTTCGGGATCGACTACGAGGACGCAACGGACGCGCACAAGGTCCAGATCGACCAGGTCGGCGCGCCGACGCTGGGCGCCGAGCGCTCGGCGATCGATCAGATCGGGGGGTGATATCGCTGGGCGAGCCGAGGCGATAGTTTTGCGCCGCGCATCTCACCAACCATCCGTGATCGTCTGACGAACCGGCATCGACGATGGCGAGGGATCGGATTTTGCAGGATGCGGATGCGTCCCCGCAATCCCTGTTTTCCTTATCGCGTCTTACCTGCTGCTGGGCGGCGCCCTCAAGCCTCTCTGGCTCCCGCTTAGGATGGTTTTTGGCCCCGAAACCTTGCTAGCGCAAATCGCCGTCTTCCTCGCGCTGCTGGCCGTCGGGCTTTCGTTTCTGCTCATGCGCGTGAAGAGCATACCGGCGCTATGGCGATGGAGCGTGTGGGGACTCGCCGCGATAATAGCGCCCATCACTGCGGTCGCTCTTTACGAAGGCATCGTCAGGGATGTCGCCACCAAGCGGCTGGACCCCGAGGCCGTTTTCGCGCGCCCGCTATTGCATTCCATTCGTCATACTCAGTTCAATGTCGGCACACTCTATGTGCACGGCGCTGCGCTCAAGGACTGCAGGGCCTATCTGTGGAGCTACAGGAGGATGGATTATGTGGAGATTTCGCCGGGAAGAACGGGGAACCTGCTCCCGCGCGAGTGGAAGGAGCGGTGTCCCAATCTCTACCCCGCCTTTATGAGGGAGAGAGACTAGAGAAAAAGGGCGGCGCCATCGCTGGCACCGCCCTTTTTTGCGTCCGACCAGGCGGATCGAGATCCCCGCCTTCGCGGGGATGACGCTGCGACGTAAGGGCCGCGCCGAAGCGCGGCCCAAGTTTCGCGTCACTTCAGTTCGACGGTGCCGCCGGCTGCTTCGATCTTGCCCTTGATCTCTTCGGCTTCGGCCTTGTTCACGCCTTCCTTGAGCGGCTTGGGCGCGCCTTCGACGAGGCCCTTGGCTTCGGTCAGGCCCAGGCCGGTGATGGCGCGGACTTCCTTGATGACCTGGATCTTCTTGCCGCCGTCGCCGGTGAGGATGACGTCGAATTCGTCCTTTTCCTCGGCCGGGGCACCGGCATCGCCGCCACCGGCAGGGCCGGCCACGGCAACCGCCGCTGCGGCGCTCACGCCCCATTCTTCTTCGAGCGCCTTGGCAAGCTCAGCGGCTTCCAGGACGGTCAGCTTCGAAAGTTCTTCAACTAGCTTGGCAATATCGGCCATGATACTTCACTCCAAAATGTGCGGGGCCAGTCTTGGCCCCCATGTTTCGTTGTTCGCGAATTACGTCTCTTAAGCGGCTTCGCTGGCGCCATAGGCACCGAAGACCCGCGCCAGCTTGTTCGCGGGCGCGTTGACGACCTGGGCGATCTTTGTCGCCGGGGCGTTGACCAGGCCAACGATCGTGCCGCGCAGCTCGTCGAGGCTCGGCATCGAGGCAAGCGCCTTGACCCCGGCTTCGTCGAGAACCTGGGTGCCCATCGAACCACCGACGATTTCGAGCTTGTCGTTCGACTTGGCGAAATCGACAGCGGCCTTGGCAGCCGCGACCGGGTCGGACGACCAGGCCAGCGCGGTCGGGCCGGTGAGAAACTCATCGATCCCGGTATAGTCGGTGTCCTTCAGGGCGAGCTTGGCGAGACGGTTCTTCGCAACCTTGTAGGAAGCACCAGCTTCGCGCATCTTCGAGCGCAGTTCGGTGGACTGGTCCACCGTCAGGCCGAGGTTGCGGGTGACGACCACCACGCCGACCTCTTTGAAGACGTCGTTGAGCTGGGCAACCGCTTCGGCTTTCTGCGAACGATCCATGCTTTTGCTCCTTCACTAATGGCCGCGATGCTTGGGACGCATCACGGCCGGCTCACATCGGGCCATGCCGCAAACGGGCAAGGCCACGCGGGTCCAATGATGGGGAAGGAGGGTGAGCCGGGTGGCCCGGTTGCGAGCGCCGATAATGGCAGCGCGCGAGAAATCTCGTTTCCCCGTCTAGGCTGGAAATTAAGCCCCGGACGTGTTCCGGAGCACCAACTGTCTTGGACGGACGAACGGCTCACATTTTCAAGACGTGCAGAATCAAAGATGCCCGCCGTTCGAGGGCGGGCATCTATAGATGTGCGGTGTTATGTCAAGCGCTGCGCAGGGGCGCAGAATGTCAAGCGCTGCGCAGGGGCGCAGAATGTCAAGCGCCGAGCGGGGCGCAGATCAGATGCCGTCGGCCTCTTCCGCGATGGCATCGGCTTCGGCTTCGAGTTCCTCCGAATGCTGCTCAAGCTGCGCTTCCGCGACAGGATCGGCCGTGGCATCGGCGCGTTCATCGGCGAGATCGGCGTGCGCTTCTGCCATTTCGGCGCGTTCTTCGATCATCTCGCCCGCCGCCTCGTTCACTTGTTCGGCATCGTTGTTGCAGGCCGCCAGCGCAAAGGCGAGGGCGAGCGGGGTCGTCAGGGTCAGGGTCTTCTTCATCGTGTGTTTCATCACGGGGTTCCTCCAAAAAGTATTTAGCAATTCCCCAGATCAATGCGTGTGTCGCTCACCTTGTTCCATCTTAATGGGCGAACCGCTCACCCGCCGCGCGCCTCGCGCACCCGCTCGAGCTGATCGAGCCAGGCATTCCAGGCCGGACGCGCGCTGCCGTCGGACCAGCGGCGAAGGCCCACTGTCGCGAGCCATTCTTCGAACCGGTCGGCGAAGGCGGGCAGGCCGGCGGCTCGCAGCGGCTGCGCGAACATGGCGGCCAACTCTGGCGACCAGTCGAACAGCTGGAACGCGGTCGCGGCGCGCAATTGCGGATCTGTGGCGAAGGCTTCGCCGAAGAATTCGAAGAACGCCGCCTGATTGTCGAGCGATCCGCCGATGCCCGATGGCTCGCCGGACGGCCCGTAGCCGACGGGACAGCCGAGCTCCTGGAGGAAAATGTCGCGATCGCCTGCGTCTTCTTTCATGCCATCCAGCCGCGCTTCCCATTCGGCCTCGCCGGTGACGATCAGATCGCCGGTCAGGCAGTAATAGTTGAAGCTGACGATATCCGCGCGCGAACGCGTGGCTTCGAAAAGGTCCGGGATGCCGTCCGGCCCGCCGACGGTGAAGGTCGCGGTAATGCCGATTTCGGGCACCTCGGCATTCCATCGATCCATCGCCGCGGAATAGAAGGCGACCGCATCCGCTTCGGCGGCCCGCTCGTCCTCGATCGGGCCGAGCGGTTCGTTGGCGATGGAAAGCAGCCAGACATCGCGCTGCTCCAGTTGCGGGGCGAGCCAGTCGAGGAATGCAGCGAAGGCGTCCGTCACCTCGGGCGCAGCCAGCGTCAGGCCGCTGCGCAGGTCGACGCCATCCTGCAGATAGGAGGGCAGGGTCAGCCCTTCGCTGTCCAGCGTCGAGACGAGCACGACGAGGTTCATGCCCTCCAGGTTCGGATCGTCGAACAGCTCGGCAAGCGCCTGCGCATCATATTCGCCGGGCGCAGTTTCGAGATCGGCCCAGTCGATCTGCACCCGCCCGATAGACGCCCCCGCGCTGCGCGCCTCGGCATAGCTTTGCGCAGCGATTGCGGCGCGCGTTTCGTTCAGCGCCTCGAAGCCCGTGATCATGCCGAGATGGGGCCCGGGCGCAAGGCGCGGAAGCGAGGCCGAACCGGGGGTCGGAGAAGGGCTGGGCGTAGGACTGGGTGAGGCGATCGGGGTCGGGCTTGGCGTGGGGTTGATCGCAACCTCGTCGATGCCGCACGATGCCAGCGTCAACGCCGGTATAAGCACCGACGGGAGCGAAAACAGGCGAGGTGTCATAGGAGGGCGATACACTATCGCGGCGGCGCAGACCATATGCGGTGTGGACTGCATCGCCGGCGCGCATGCGGGACGAATGAAAAAGGGCCGCCCGGTCGCCCGGACGGCCCTTTTGTTCGTTTGCCGTGCAGCGCGAAGTTTACATCTCGTCGGCGGTTTCCTCGAGCATTTCGGCTTCGGCTTCGAGTTCCTCTTCGCCGGCTTCGGTCGGCGCTTCGTCGGCGGCGTCCTCGAGCGCCTCGGCGCGCTCGTCGATCTGTTCGGCTTCGGCTTCCATGGCCGGATCGCCCGAGCCGCAGGCGGCGAGAGCAAGGGCGAGGGCAAGCGGGGTGGCGATGGTGATGGAGGTCTTCATATCGATTCCTCGTTCATAAAAGAGAAAGGTTCTTTCCTCCCTCAATGATCGGACGGTCTGCCGGTTCCGAAAGATGGCAAAAAAATGGCGACGCCAGTCAGCCGCCCAGTCCGACGCCGCTCACTCGGCGCGGTAGCTCAACAGATCGCCCGGCTGGCATTCCAGTTCGCGGCAGATCGCGGCGAGGGTGGAGAAGCGGATCGCCTTGGCCTTGCCTGTCTTGAGGATCGAGAGGTTGGCGAGGGTCAGCCCCACCCGCTCGGCCAGTTCGGTCAGCGTCATGCGTCGGTCGTGCAGCAGGTCGTCGAGCCTGACCATGATCGTTGCTCCTTCGTCGTCGAAGTCGTGCGGTTTGGGGGGCATCAGACCGTCCCCTCCAGGTCTTCGCGCATCGCGGCACCATGCTTGAACACCCGGGCCAGGATGAACAGGACGATGACGATCAGGACGCCGGTCAGGTCCAGCCCGACTTCGATGGCGAAATCGCCTTCCTCGAAATCCGACGCCCAAGTCGCGACGGTGACCGCAAAGCCTGCGATGGAGATCATGATCGCCTGCACGGCAAGCATCAGCCACGCCATCATGTTCAGCCGCTGGGCATTCTCCGGCACGAAGGGATCGCCTTCGCCGACCGATGCGATGATCGCGCGCAGTTTTCCGAAGAACACGAAAACGAGCAAGACGAGCACCAGAAGCGAGGCGAACAGCGCGATCATCGCAGCAAGAGGCAGGCTGCCTACGGCATCGCCATATTCCGCCGCAATCTCAGCGTTGATGGTTCCGCTAAATATCAGGATGATCGGGATCGCAATGGCGAGGGCGATCGCCGCGATCGCCATGAAGATCTGCATCAGGACGGTAAGGACCTTTCCTGCCAGTAGCAGGAGGTCATTGGGCTTCTCGTTCATCGGCATTACGTCTCCTTTCGATGCTGTCGAAATCAGGCCAGTTCGGGGAGCGGCATGGCGGCGGCGGGCGCCTGCTCGGAAGCGGGCGGCACGTCTACGATGGCGGCCATCGAACTGGTGGCGAGGATCACGGCTGCGAGAGCGGCGAGGGTGTTGGTGAAGTGGCGGGACATATCGTTCTCCTTGATGTGCATTATTGAATTTCGATAATCACCGTCTAGGCGGGCTGCGATTTATCGTCAATCAATAAATATCGAAAAACGATAAGGCGCTGATCGGAAAGCGATATTTTCGGCCATATTGTTTCTCGATATGAGAACACGATGCGGGCCACAGCGGATTTCGCGCCGCGTCTGCCGGCGATTCGGATCGCTGCGCGCCCTGTTGACGGCGCGCCCCGCTATTCCTACATAACCCTCACACGCCAGCTTCGAGCCGGACCGATTCATGCGCGACGGATCGGGCCAAGAATGGAAGCGGCGCACTGCCATATTCGCGACGCCAAGCGTAAGCTGCTGCCAGACGGGCCAGGGGTTCGTTCAGGCTGGCGGCTTTCTTGCGTCCCAGTATGGCCCCGATCTCGCGTCACGACCGACACGAAACTGGCGAGCGCCCCCATCCGCTCGCCAAAGGCAAGAAGAGGCACTTCCCCTCCATGGCAACCAAAGCTCCTGCAAAACGCGTTCGCAGCCGTAAGGCCGAAGGCACCGCGAAGAAGCGTATCCGCAAGATTTTCGGCGACATCCACGAAGTCGTCCAGATGCCCAACCTGATCGAGGTCCAGCGCGAGAGCTACGAACAGTTCCTGCGCTCCGACAAGGAAACGGGTTATGTCTCGGGTCTCGAAAAGACGCTGCGCAGCGTCTTCCCGATCCGCGACTTTGCCGGGACCGCAGAGCTCGACTTCGTGCATTACGAGCTGGAAGAGCCCAAATACGACACGACCGAATGCCGCCAGCGCGGCATCACCTACGCAGCGCCGATGAAGGTGACCCTGCGGCTCATCGTGTTCGAAGTGGACCAGGAAACCGAAACCCGCTCCGTCCTCGATATCAAGGAGCAGGATGTTTACATGGGCGACATGCCGCTCATGACCGAGAACGGCACCTTCATCGTTAACGGCACCGAGCGCGTGATCGTCAGCCAGATGCACCGTTCGCCCGGCGTGCTGTTCGATCATGATCGCGGCAAGACGCACTCGTCGGGCAAGCTGCTCTTCGCAGCGCGCGTGATTCCCTATCGCGGCAGCTGGCTCGATTTCGAATTCGACGCCAAGGACATCGTCAATGTCCGGATCGACCGCAAGCGCAAGCTGCCGGTCACCGCGCTGCTCTATGCGCTGGGCCTCGATAGCGAGGAAATTCTCGATCACTTCTACGACACCGTTACGTGGGAACGCGCGAAGGATGGCTGGAAAATCCCGTTCGTGCCGGAAAATTGGCGCGGGCAGAAGCCGACCTTCCCGCTGGTCGATGCGAAAACGGGCGAGGAGATTTTCCCCGCCAACCAGAAAATCAGTCCGCGCGCTGCCAACAAGGCGGCAAAGGACGGGCTCACCGATCTGCTGCTGCCGACCGAAGAAGTCGTCAGCCGCTATGCCGCCAAGGACATGATCGACGAGAGCACGGGCCGCATCTATGTCGAAGCCGGTGACGAGATCACGCTCGAGCACGTCGAAACCTTCGACGCCGCCGGGATCGACAGTCTCGAGCTGCTCGATATCGACGAGATCAACACCGGCCCCTGGATGCGCAACACGCTCAAGGCCGACAAGGCCGAGAACCGCGACGAGGGCCTCGAAGCCATCTACAAGGTGATGCGTCCGGGCGAACCGCCGACCAAGGAAACCGCCGAGGCGCTGTTCGAAGGCCTGTTCTTCGATGGCGAGCGCTACGACCTTTCCGCCGTCGGCCGCGTGAAGCTCAACATGCGCCTCGACCTTGATGCCGAAGACACCGTGACCACTCTGCGCAAGGAAGACATCCTCGCCGTGGTCAAGGAACTGGTCGGCCTCAAGGACGGCAAGGGCGAAGTCGACGACATCGACAACCTCGGCAACCGCCGCGTGCGCTCGGTCGGCGAGCTGTTGGAAAACCAGTACCGCGTTGGCCTCCTTCGCATGGAGCGTGCGGTCAAGGAGCGCATGAGCAGCGTCGATGTGTCGACCGTCATGCCCAACGACCTCATCAACGCAAAGCCGGCGGTGGCCGCGGTGCGCGAATTCTTCGGCTCTTCGCAGCTGTCGCAGTTCATGGACCAGACCAACCCGCTGTCGGAAGTCACCCACAAGCGCCGCATCTCGGCGCTTGGCCCGGGTGGTCTGACGCGTGAGCGCGCGGGCTTCGAAGTGCGCGACGTTCACCCGACGCATTACGGCCGTATCTGCCCGATCGAGACGCCCGAAGGTCCGAATATCGGCCTCATCAATTCGCTCGCCTCGTTCAGCCGCGTGAACAAGTATGGCTTCATCGAGACGCCCTATCGCCGCGTGGAAGACAACAAGGTGACGGGCGACGTCGTCTACCTTTCCGCGATGGAAGAGCAGAAGCATACGGTCGCGCAGGCGTCCGCCGATCTCAATGACGAGGGCAGCTTCGTCGAGGATCTGGTGTCCGCGCGCCATGCGGGTGACAACCTGATGGCGCCCAACGACCAGATCACGCTTATGGACGTCAGCCCCAAGCAGCTCGTCTCGGTCGCGGCATCGCTCATTCCGTTCCTGGAAAACGATGACGCCAACCGCGCGCTTATGGGCTCGAACATGCAGCGCCAGGCGGTGCCGCTGGTTAAGGCCGAGGCGCCGTGGGTCGGCACCGGGATGGAAGAAACCGTGGCGCGCGACAGCGGCGCGGCGATCGCAGCCAAGCGCGGCGGCATCGTCGACCAGGTTGACGCTACCCGCATCGTCATCCGCGCGATCGGCGATGTCGAACCCGGTCAGTCGGGCGTCGACATCTACACGCTGCAGAAGTTCCAGCGCTCGAACCAGAACACCTGCATCAACCAGCGTCCGCTGGTGAAGGTGGGCGAAACGATCGAGCCGGGCGACATCATCGCCGACGGTCCCTCGACCGATCTCGGTGAGCTGGCGCTGGGCAAGAACAGCCTCGTCGCCTTCATGCCCTGGAACGGCTACAATTACGAGGACTCGATCCTCATCTCCGAGCGTATCGTGAAGGACGATGTCTTCACCTCGATCCATATCGAGGAATTCGAAGTCATGGCCCGCGATACCAAGCTGGGACCGGAAGACATCACCCGCGACATTCCCAATGTCGGCGAGGAGGCCCTGCGCAACCTCGACGAAGCGGGCATCGTCTATATCGGCGCCGAAGTGCATCCGGGCGACATCCTGGTCGGCAAGATCACGCCGAAGGGCGAAAGCCCGATGACGCCGGAAGAAAAGCTTCTGCGTGCGATCTTCGGCGAAAAGGCGAGCGATGTGCGCGACACCTCGTTGCGTCTGCCGCCCGGTGTCGCCGGGACGATCGTCGAGGTTCGCGTGTTCAACCGCCACGGGATCGAGATCGACGACCGTACGCGCGCGATCCAGAACGAGGAGATCGAGCGTCTCAGGAAGGACGCCGCCGACGAGCGCGCGATCCTCAACCGTGCGACCTACAACCGGCTGAAGGACATGCTGCTCGGCCAGACCGCGTCGGCCGCGCCCAAGGGCGTCAAGAAGGGGATCGAGATCAGCGAGCAGGTGCTGGCCGATGTCGAAAAGCACGAGTGGTTCAAGTTCGCCGTTGCCGACGACACGCGCCAGCAGCAGATCGAAGCGATCAAGTCGCAATATGACGAAAGCGCGGGCATGATCGATGCCAAGTTCCACGACCGCAAGGAAAAGCTGGAACGCGGCGACGAACTCGCGCCGGGCGTGCTCAAGATGGTCAAGGTCTTCGTCGCGGTGAAGCGCAAGCTGCAGCCGGGCGACAAGATGGCCGGCCGTCACGGCAACAAGGGTGTGATCAGCCGCATCCTGCCGGTCGAGGACATGCCGTTCCTCGAAGACGGAACGCCGGTCGATCTCGTGCTCAACCCGCTGGGTGTGCCTTCGCGCATGAACGTGGGGCAGATCTTCGAGACCCACCTTGGTTTCGCGGCTCGCAACCTCGGCATGGACATCGCCGACAAGCTCGAGGAATGGCACGCCGCCAACCCGAATGCGCGCGAGGACTACGCCAAGGCGAAGCCGCCCGAGGCCGTCGTGGAGCGTTTGAAGGACGTCTATGGCGAGCAATATTTCGAGGATCTCGAAAGCCGCTCGACCCAGGGCATCGTCGAACTCGCGACCAACCTTTCGGCCGGTGTCCCGATGGGTACCCCGGTGTTCGACGGCGCGCGAGAGGCCGACGTGACCGATTACCTCGTGAAGGCGGGCGTCGATTCGTCGGGCCAGTCGGTGCTCTACGACGGGCGCAGCGGTGAGGCGTTCGACCGCAAGGTGACCGTGGGCATCATCTACATGCTGAAGCTCCACCACCTCGTCGACGACAAGATCCACGCGCGCTCGATCGGTCCTTACTCGCTCGTCACCCAGCAGCCGCTAGGCGGTAAGGCGCAGTTCGGCGGACAGCGCTTCGGCGAGATGGAGGTCTGGGCCCTGCAGGCATATGGCGCCGCCTACACCTTGCAGGAAATGCTCACCGTCAAGTCGGACGACGTGGTCGGCCGAACCAAGGTCTACGAAGCGATCGTCAAGGGCGACGACACCTTCGAAGCGGGCATTCCGGAGAGCTTCAATGTGCTCGTCAAGGAAATGCGCTCGCTCGGCCTCAACGTCGAATTGAAGTCGCTCAGCGACGGTGAGGAAGACGAGGACGAATGGCCGGAGGCAGCGGAATAGCCCGGAAAGGACGCTCATCCTGAGGGGGTGAGGACTTAGTCCGAGCCGTCTCGAAGGACCCGTGGTTCGAGACGGGCCTTCGACAAGCTCAGTCCCTCCTCACCATGAGCGGTTTTAGCTGTCTTGAGATTCACCTCTTTCGAGGAATTGAAGAATGAACGAACTGACCAAATTCACCAACCAGCTGGCCAAGCCGGAAACCTTCGACCAGATCCAGATCGGCATCGCCTCGCCCGAGCGTATTCGCAGCTGGTCGTTCGGCGAGATCAAGAAGCCGGAAACAATCAATTACCGCACGTTCAAGCCCGAGCGTGACGGGTTGTTCTGCGCGCGCATCTTCGGTCCGGTGAAGGATTACGAATGCCTGTGCGGCAAGTACAAGCGCATGAAATACAAGGGCGTCGTGTGCGAAAAGTGCGGCGTCGAGGTCACCGTCACCAAGGTGCGCCGCGAACGCATGGGCCATATCGAACTGGCCGCGCCGGTTGCGCATATCTGGTTCCTGAAATCGCTGCCGAGCCGCATCGGCCTGCTGCTCGATATTCAGCTGAAGCAGCTCGAGCGCATCCTTTATTTCGAAAGCTACGTGGTGGTCGAGCCGGGCCTCACCCCGCTCGAGAAGTACCAGCTGCTGACCGAGGACGAACTGCTCGAGGCGCAGGACGAATATGGCGAGGACGCCTTCACCGCCAATATCGGTGCCGAAGCGGTCAAGACCATGTTGATGGAACTCGACCTCGAACAGGAGCGCGAGGACCTTCTCGAAGAGCTCGCGACCACCAAGTCGGCGCTGAAGCCTAAGAAGATCATCAAGCGTCTGAAGGTCGTCGAAAGCTTCATCGACTCCGGCAACCGTCCGGAGTGGATGATCCTCGAAGTCATCCCCGTGATCCCGCCCGAACTGCGCCCGCTGGTGCCGCTCGACGGTGGCCGTTTCGCGACGTCGGATCTCAACGATCTCTATCGCCGCGTCATAAACCGCAACAACCGCCTGAAACGCCTGATCGAGCTGCGTGCGCCGGACATCATCGTGCGCAACGAAAAGCGCATGCTGCAGGAAGCGGTCGATGCGCTGTTCGACAACGGTCGCCGCGGCCGCGTCATCACCGGTGCGAACAAGCGTCCGCTGAAGTCGCTGTCCGACATGCTCAAGGGCAAGCAGGGCCGTTTCCGCCAGAACCTTCTGGGTAAGCGCGTCGACTATTCGGGCCGTTCGGTCATCGTGACCGGGCCCGAACTCAAGCTGCACCAGTGCGGACTGCCGAAGAAGATGGCGCTCGAACTGTTCAAGCCGTTCATCTACGCGCGCCTTGACGCCAAGGGTCTTTCCATGACCCTGAAGCAGGCGAAGAAGTGGGTCGAGAAGGAGCGCAAGGAAGTTTGGGACATCCTCGACGAGGTTATCCGCGAGCATCCGGTTCTTCTGAACCGTGCGCCGACGCTTCACCGTCTCGGCATCCAGGCGTTCGAGCCTGTGCTGATCGAAGGCAAGGCGATCCAGCTTCACCCGCTCGTCTGCTCGGCCTTCAACGCCGATTTCGACGGCGATCAGATGGCGGTCCATGTGCCGCTTTCGCTGGAAGCCCAGCTGGAAGCGCGCGTGCTGATGATGAGCACCAACAACATCCTCTCGCCCGCCAACGGCAAGCCGATCATCGTGCCCTCTCAGGACATGGTGTTGGGCATCTATTACCTGTCGATGGAGCGGCAGGAAAAGACGCCCGAATATCTCGAGAACGAGGACGGCACCAAGGAAGAGAAACTGCCGCGCTTCGGCGATATGGCCGAGGTGCACCAGGCGCTCGAAGCGAAGTCGGTAACCCTGCATTCCAAGATCATCGCCCGCGTTCCGCAGGCCGATGAGGATGGCAAGGTGGTGATGAAGCGCTTCGTCACAACGCCGGGCCGCATGCTGATCGGCGAATGCTTGCCGAAGAACCACAAGGTGCCCTTCGACATCATCAACCGCCTGCTTACCAAGCGCGAGATCGGCGACGTGATCGACCAGGTCTATCGCCATACGGGTCAGAAAGACACGGTGCTGTTCGCCGACGCTATCATGGTGCTGGGCTTCCGCCACGCCTTCAAGGCGGGCATTTCCTTTGGCAAGGACGACATGATCATCCCCGACGCCAAGGAAGGTATGGTCGAGGAGACCAAGAAGCTGGTCGCCGATTATGAGCAGCAATATCAGGACGGCCTCATCACGCAGCAGGAAAAGTACAACAAGGTGATCGACGCCTGGAGCCGTTGCGGCGACCAGGTGGCCGACGCGATGATGGAGGAGATCAAGGCGCGCCCGATCGACAAGGACGGGCGCGAGGCCGAGATCAACTCGATCTACATGATGAGCCATTCGGGTGCGCGTGGTTCGCCGGCGCAGATGAAGCAGCTTGCCGGAATGCGCGGGTTGATGGCCAAGCCGTCGGGCGAGATCATCGAGAACCCGATCATCTCGAACTTCAAGGAGGGCCTGAACGTCCTTGAATACTTCAACTCGACCCACGGCGCGCGCAAGGGCCTCGCGGATACGGCGCTCAAGACGGCGAACTCGGGCTACCTGACCCGCCGTCTCGTCGACGTGTCGCAGGACTGCACGATCGTCGAGATCGACTGCAAGACCGACAACGCGCTCGAAATGCGCGCCATCGTTCAGGGCGGCAGCGTGATCGCCTCGCTCGGCGAGCGCATTCTGGGCCGCACCGTGGCCGAGGACATCGTCAACGCCTCGACCGACGAAGTGATCGTCAAGGCCGGCACGCTGATCGACGAGCCGATGGTGAAGGATATCGAGGCGGCCGAAGTGCAATCCGCCAAGATCCGCTCGCCTCTGGTTTGCGAGAGCGAAGGCGGCGTGTGCGGGACGTGCTACGGGCGCGATCTTGCGCGCGGAACGCCGGTCAATATCGGCGAGGCTGTCGGCGTTATCGCCGCGCAGTCGATCGGTGAGCCCGGCACCCAGCTGACGATGCGGACCTTCCACATCGGCGGCGCGGCGCAGCTCAACGAAACCTCGCACCTCGAGGCCATTTCGGACGGCAAGGTCGAACTGCGCGACATGCCGACCATCACCGACAAGAAGGGTCGTATCCTTTCGCTTGCCCGCAATGGCGAGATCGCGGTGATCGATGCCGAGGGCCGCGAGCGCGAAATGCACAAGGTGCCCTACGGCACCGTCCTGCACTTCAAGCACGGCGCGAAGGTCAAGGAAGGCGAGCGGCTGGCCGAGTGGGATCCGTTCACCCTTCCGATCATCACCGAGCAATCGGGCGTGGTGAAGTATCAGGATCTGGTCGAGGGCACGACGCTCGAAGAGCAGACCGATGATGCCACCGGTATCGCGCAGCGCGTCGTCACGGAAAACCGTGCGACGGGCCGCAAGAAGAAGGAAGAGCTTCGCCCACGCCTGACCCTGCTCGGGGAAGGCCAGACCGAGGAAGGCGAAACCGACGCGCAGCGCTACATGCTGGCACCGGGCACCACGCTTTCGGTCGAGGACGGTCAGCAGGTCGAGGCCGGCGACATTCTGGCGCGTGCCTCGCGCGAGGCGGCCAAGACCCGCGACATCACCGGCGGTCTGCCGCGTGTGGCCGAGCTGTTCGAGGCGCGTATGCCCAAGGACGTCTCCGTCATCGCCAAGATTTCCGGGAAGATCGAATTCGTCCGCGAATACAAGGCCAAGCGCAAGATCGCGATCGTCCCGGAAGAGGGCGATCCGGTGGAATACCTGATCCCCAAGACCAAGGTGATCGACGTGCAGGAAGGCGACTTCGTGAAGAAGGGAGACACCCTGATTTCCGGCTCGCCCAACCCGCACGACATCCTGGAAGTGCTCGGCGTGGAAGCGCTGGCCGAATATCTCGTCAATGAGATCCAGGAGGTCTACCGACTGCAGGGCGTGAAGATCAACGACAAGCACATCGAGGTGATCGTTCGCCAGATGCTGCAGAAGGTCGAGATCACCAATGGCGGCGACACCACGCTGCTGCCGGGCGAACAGATCGACATGGCCGAGATGCTCGAGGTCAATTCGAAGCTCACCAAGAACAAGCAGCCGGCCGAAGGCATGCCGATCCTTCTGGGGATCACCAAGGCGAGCCTGCAGACCCGCAGCTTCATCTCGGCGGCCTCGTTCCAGGAGACCACCCGCGTGCTGACCCAGGCTTCGGTCGAGGGGAAGAAGGACACGCTGATCGGCCTCAAGGAAAACGTGATCGTCGGTCGGCTGATCCCGGCGGGCACGGGTGCGGGCATGAACCGCATGCGCGTCACCGCCTCGAGCCGCGACGCAGCCTTGAAGGCCGCGTGGAAGAAGCAGCAGGAGAAGCTCGCAGCCGAGCAGGCCGCGGCCAATCCCGAGCCCGAACCCCAGAGCGAACCCGAGCCCGAAGCCGATCCGGTTTCGAGCGAGGAAGCGATGAAGGCCGCGATGGCCGGTTCGGGCGGAGACGGAGACGCCGCCGAGTAAGGCGCGGATCCTTCGACCAGACAAAAAAGGCCCCGGCGATAGCGTTCGCCGGGGCCTTTTGCTTTGCGGCGTCGCGGCGGATAAGGTTGCGACCGTTCACGCAGGACTTGTGCAGATGCGATATTTCCTCCCTTTTCTCACGGTCGCCGGCATGGCTCTGGCCGGCTGTCAGCCCGCGGTTTCGCGTCCTGTCGCGGCGCCGGTGGCCGACACATCACCGGTCCCCGCCGCCGGCGAACTGCCCGGAGAATACCGGGTCGCCGGGATCGACGGAGCGGAGGTGTCGGGCGGGATCGGCATAGCTCTTACCATTACCGACCAACTGATCCGGTTCGATCCGACCTGTGCGGGCTTCAGCTGGACCTACACCTACGAAGCCGGCGCGCTACGCACCGACCGCCCGGAAAAGCCGCGCGAGCCGGGCGCGCCCTATACCGCCAGCATCAAACGCCCCACCTGCCGCATCGCGGTCCACCCAGAACAGCGCCGCCTCGCCGCCGCGCTCGACGCGGTAAGCGAGGTCGCGCGGACCGAGGACAATGCGCTTGTGCTGAGCGGTGGCGGGCATAGCGTCACGCTGTTCACGCAATAAAACGCGTCCCTCGAATCCCCCCAGCGCCCCCCAAGTCATCCCCGCGAACGCGGGGACCCAGGGGCGGCTGAACGCTATCCCACCCTGGGTTCCCGCTTTTGCGGGATTGCCCAAAGGGCGGGAAAGCGCATAAACGCTATTGCGAAGCACTCGCATATCGGGCATCACCTTCGCATCCTCTCAGCCATGCGAGACCTAAATGCCCACCAGCCACCTGTCCCCGCTCACTTCGAAACGCATCATCGCCCGCCTCGCCGCCCCCGCGCCGATCGCCGAAGCCCATCCCATCGCCGCGCGCTTCGTTTATGCGCTGCGCCTGATCGCGGTACACGAGCGGGCGGGGCGCGATCCCGTGCCCGAACTCGCGGCACGGCTGGGCAGCGTCATTGTCGCTGCCAAAGCGCTGACCCTCGCGCAGGCGATCACGACCTGCTGGCCCGACGACATTCACCTCTCGCGCTTCTGTTGCGGGTGGCTGAGCCATGACGAAGCAACGATCGCCCAGCTCGTCGAAGCGGCCGCGGCCCGCGACCGGGCACGCGGGGACCGGGCGCTCGAAGGGTTCGTCCGGCGAAGGCGGATCGAACGTCTCTGGATTGCGGCCAGCGAGCTCGTCATCGCCGAACTCTCCGCCGCCTGAGCCGTGCTTGCAGGCCATCGCCTGCACCTTTACGAGCGAGGCCGATGACCACCACCCGCTTCGCCCCTTCGCCCACCGGCCGCCTGCATGTCGGCAATATTCGCACCGCGCTGCACAACTGGATGCTGGCGAAAAAGGCGGGCGGGCAGTTCATCCTGCGCATCGACGACACCGATGCCGCGCGCAGCCGCGAGGAGTATGTCGAGGCGATCCGCGAGGACCTCGCCTGGCTCGGTCTCGAACCGGATCGCGAGGAGCGTCAGTCGCGCAGGCTGGACGCCTATGAAGCCGCATTCGAGAAGCTGCGCGGCGAAAATCGCATCTATCCCGCGTACGAAACCGCGCAGGAGCTGGAGATCAAGCGCAAGATCCAGCTCGGGCGCGGGAAACCGCCGATCTACGACCGGGCCGCGCTTGCGCTGAGCGAAGAAGAGCGCGCGGCGAAGGAGGCGGACGGCATCGCGCCGCACTGGCGCTTCAAGCTCGATCACGACGAAGCGATCGAATGGGAGGACGGCGTGCGCGGACGGGCGAAATTCGATCCCACGCAGCTGTCCGACCCCGTCATCCGCCGCGCCGATGGCTCGTGGCTCTACATGCTGCCGAGCACCGTCGACGATATCAATATGGGGGTGACGCAGGTGCTTCGTGGAGAGGATCACGTGTCGAACACCGCGGTGCAGATCCAGATGTTCACGGCCTTGCAGGCGACACCGCCCGCCTTCGCGCATGAGGCCCTGCTGGTCGGCAAGGAAGGCAAGCTGTCGAAGCGCCTCGGTTCGCTTGGCTGCGACGCCCTTCGCGCGCGCGCCATCGAGCCGGAGGCGATTGTCGCTCTGCTGGCGCGGCTTGGCACCTCGCAGCCGGTCGAGCCGATCGCCGATCGCCGCGCGCTGGTCGAAGGTTTCGACCTATCCCATTTCGGCCGCGCCCCCGCGAGGTTCGACGAGGAGGAACTCGAGCGGATCAACACCGCCATCGTTCACCAGCTGGATTACGCGCAGGTTCGCGGGCGCCTGCCCGCCGGAATGGACGAGGCGGGCTGGCATGCGGTGCGGCCCAATGTCGCCACGGTCGCCGAGGCGGACGTCTGGTGGCAGCTGGTCACCGGCCCCATCGCGCAGCCGGAATTCGGCGACGAGGACAAGGCCTATCTCGGCGAGGCTGCGAAGGCTCTGGAATGGGGCGAAGACCCGTGGGGCGCGCTGACCGCGAAGCTCAAGACGCAGACGGAGCGCAAGGGCCGCGCGCTGTTTCTGCCGCTACGCCAGGCGCTCACCGGGATGGATCACGGCCCCGATATGGGCGAGCTGCTGCCTTTGATCGGCAAAGAACGCGCGCGCGAGCGGCTGGAACGGGCGGCGGCCTGACGGCGCATCAACCGATGCGTGGTTCGGAACAGCCCCGGACGGCTTCGCGTTAAGTCCGCTATGGCAACGCGCCGACCCCATTCATGACCCATCCACTCGTCCCAAAGTTGACGGTGTCTGGCTATGGCGGCAAGACCGCGCTGGCCGACGCGATCGCGGGGGTGATCCTCGCGATCCTGCTCGTGCCCCAGGCGATGGCCTATGCCCAGCTCGCCGGCCTCCCCGCGCAGGCCGGGCTATACGCAACGCTCGTTCCCCCGGTGCTCTATCTCCTGTTCGGCACCAGCCCGTTCGTTTCGGTCGGACCGGTGGCGCTCATCTCGCTGGTCGTCGCCGAAGCGTCGGGCAGCGCCGATGTCGAGCCGATACAGGCGGCGGCGATCATCGCCATCGAAGCCGGGCTGGTGCTCGCGATGCTGGGCGCGCTGCGGCTCGGACGGCTCATCAATTTCATCAGCGAGCCCGTGTTGCTGGGCTTCACCGCGGCGGCCGCGATCCTCATCTTCATGAGCCAGTTGCCGACGCTGGTCGGAACCGATCCCGACCGGGCGGGCAATCTGATCGATGCGGCTTCCGCCTTCTGGCAGGTCATGCCCGAGATCCGGCCGGCGACCGCCGCCATCGGGACGGGCGCGCTGGCGCTGCTGTTCCTGATCGACTGGCTCGCCGCGCCCGCTTTGTGGAAGATCGGGGTGCGCCCGCCATGGCGCCAGGCGATCGCCAAGTCGCTGCCGCTGCTGGTGATCATCGGCTGCGCCGTCGCTGCGGGCATGGTCGAGAGCGAGGTGCCGCGGGTCGAAGCGCCGCCCGGCGCCATCCCCTCGGTCACGCTGCCGCCGCTCGATCCCGCTGTCTGGCTGCAATTGGCGCCCAGCGCGCTTGCCATCGCGGTGGTGATCTTCGCTACCGCCATCGCGGTCGCCAAATCGCTTGCCGGCGAGGATCGCAGCGAATTCGACACCAGCCGCGAGGCAGTCGCGCTGGGCCTCGGCAATATCGCCGCCCCGCTCACCGGCGGCTATGCCGTGGGGGCCAGCCTGTCGCGCTCGGCACTGGTCGAGGACAGCGGCGGCAAGACCCCGCTCGCCCATGTGGTCGGCGCCGCGCTGGTGCTCGCGGTCATTCTCTTCGTGGCGCCGCTGCTCGCCTATCTCCCCAAGGCCGCGCTTGCCGCCCTGGTGATCAGCGCGGTGTTCGGCCTCGTCAAGACGCGGGCGATGACATCGGTCTGGCGGCACGACCGGTGGGAAGGGGTGCTGATCGGGGTCGCGTTCGTCGCTACGCTGGCGCTGGGGGTGACGCTCGGCCTTGCGGTCGGCGCGCTGGCGGGGCTGGCGCATTATCTGTGGTTTTCCTCGCTCCCGCGGGTCACCCGGATCGGTACCGACGACGGTGGGCATTCCTATCGCTCGGTAGACCGCGACGACGTGCGGCTCAGCACCCTGCCGGTCCTGATCGTGCGGGTCGACCGCTCGCTGTTCTTCGCCAATGCCGCCTATGTCGAGGACGAGATCTTCAATCGGCTCGGCGAGCATGACGAGGCAGAATGTCTGGTGCTCGACATGCGCGCGGTGAACACGGTCGATGCCAGCGGCCTTGCCATGTTCCAGCGGCTGTCCGAACGGCTGCACCGCGAAGGCATCGCGCTGCATTTCGCCGAGGTGCATGAGCCGGTGAGAAAGGCGCTGGGGCGCCTCGACAGCCGCAAATGTGCCTTCCACCGCACAATCAACGACGCGATGGGCGCCTGCGGCACGCCGCAGGACCAGACGATCGCGCCGACGTAATGTGCGGGGTCGACGCCCGCGGCTCAGCCCTCGTTTTGCGTGTCGCGCCGTTCGCGGGGAGACGCAGCGATATTGACGAGCACCCATTCGTTATGGACCCGGCGACCCCGCTGATCGAACACACGGAGCCGAAAGGTGGGCGCAGCCCGTAGCGCGGCCCTGCCGAAATCCAACCCGCGCGGTTGCTCCGCCACGATCGAACAATCGCGAACGCGTTCGTTGCGCAGCACCATGCACATGAGAATGGCGCGCCCCGATGCATTCATGAGCTTGGCCTGGTCCGGGTAGAAACGGTGCAATACGTCGAGATCCATTTGCGGCGCCCATTGCGCTGTCAGATCCGTTCGCAGCTTGCGCCCGGCGCCCGTGCCGGGGCCACCTGGACCCGAGCCGCCTCCTAAAGTGCCGCCTGCGCCCGCCTCCCCCACCGCGCCGGTCTGACGATCGCCTTCGCCGTCCCGTCCATCGAGCGGGAATGGGGTGACGCCGAGCGTTTCGATTTGCGGCACGGTCAGCGGGCTGAGCCGGATCGCCGGGGTTGGCACGATGGTGAGATCGGGCGCCGGCAGGACCGCGGAACGGCGCGCCGCCGGAGCCGACAGCTCGGGTGTATCGGCGATCACAGGTGCGGCATCGGCAGGTTGCGGCGCGGGTCTATCCCGCGGAGATGCGACAATCGAATGCGCGGAAAACAGAACCAGCGCTCTGCTCTCATCCCGCACCGCATCTTTCGCAATCGAAATGCCGAGAAGAAAGACGAACAGGCCAGCGGTCAAGAGAACTGAAAGAACGAGCGCGCGCTTGTCGATCGGCGCACGAGCGCCGGAAAGGACTAATTCCTTTCGATAGGGCGACATGGCCTGCGCCTCCATTTCCGCTGCGTCGGGCATTCGTTCGAAATCTTGTTCAGTTAGGCGAGCTTACGTCAAATGTCCTTCGATCCAAATAGCTGCGACGTAATGCGCGCTACTCGCTGTATTCTAGTCCCGACGGCGTGAACCTTACCTTATGTGGTCCAGCGCGAGGCTCCGCTTACGCCGTAAAATCCGACTTACACTGCAATTCTCGTTGGCGTAGAGGAGCAAATCCTCCTGCCGCGTCATGTGGAGGAACACGTGGGGCTGCCCGTCGCCGCAAAAAGCTCGATCGCTTAAGCTCGAGAATGATCGGCCTCGATATCGGGCATAGCGCCAGCCCGCAGATGTCAGCGAACCCTTTGCCTCGGTGAGGGTCATGCCTTTCTCGACGCCTACAAAGCTCTCTACGTCTCTTTGATCCGCCCTCCACGCCCTGCTCATTATGACAGCCAAACTGGCGAGTATCAGCGTAAGCACGAGCACCCTCATCCGCTATCGGCCCTCATGCTTCTCCAGCTCGTCGCCGCTCAGCGTTACGACGTGCAGCAGATTGGTCGCGCCCGGCGTGCCGAAGGGGACGCCGGCGAGCACCACCTGCTTGCTGCCCGCCTGGCCGAAACCATGGCGCAGGGCCATGCGCTTGCCCTTGCCGATCATCTCTTCGAAGCTGCCGATATCCCGCGTCGCCACGGCATGCGCGCCCCATAGCAGCGCAACGCGCCGGGCGGTGCGCAGGCTGGGGGTCAGCACCAGCATGGGGGTTGCCGGGCGCTCGCGCGCGACCCGCCGCGCGGTCGATCCGCTGGCGGTGAAGACCGTGATCGCGCTGATCGGCACGGTTTCGGCGATGGTCATGCAGCTGTGGGCAAGCGCGTCCGAGGTCGTCGCATCGGGCACCGTCGCAAGCAGGCGGACGCGCTTCTTGTAGCCCTCGTCGCGTTCGACCTGGGCGACGATCCTGTCCATCATCGCGACCGATTCCTCGGGCCATTCGCCCGCCGCGCTCTCGGCCGAGAGCATGACGGCATCGGTTCCGTCATAGACCGCATTGGCGACGTCGGAGACCTCGGCGCGGGTGGGGATCGGGCTCTCGATCATGCTCTCGAGCATCTGGGTCGCGACGATCACCGGCTTGCCCGCCTCGCGGCTCGCATCGATGATCCGCTTTTGCAGCGGCGGCACTTCCTGCGGCTCGAGCTCGACGCCGAGATCGCCGCGCGCGACCATGATACCATCGCTGAGTTCGATGATCGCATCGAGCCGTTCGACTGCCTTGGGCTTTTCGATCTTGGCGCAGAGCGATGGCCCGCCGTTGAAGGAGGCGCCGCCGCGCGCATGGCCGGCGATGAGCTTGCGCGCTTCGGCGAGGTCTTCGGCCCGTTGCACGAAGGACAGCGCAATCCAGTCCGCGCCTTGTTCGACTGCGAAGCCCAGATCGCGGCGATCCTTGTCGGTCAATGCCGGGATCGGCACTTCGGCATCGGGGACGTTGACGCCTTTGCGGTCCGAGATCACGCCGCCGACTTCGGCCGAACAGCGGATCTGAGAATCGTCCGCCTCGCGCACTTCCAGGCGGATCTTGCCGTCATTGATCAGCAGCCGCTGTCCGCGCTCAAGGATGCCGAACAGTTCGGGATGGGGCAGGCAGACGCGGCTGTCGTCGCCGGGCGAGGGATCGCGGTCGAGCGTGAAATGCCCGCCATGTCGGATGACCGCGCTGCCGCCGGCAAATTCGCCGACGCGCAGTTTTGGCCCCTGAAGATCGGCGAGGATCGCGATCGGCCGTGCGAATTCCTTCTCCAGATTGCGGATCGCGGCGATGGCCTTGGCATGATCGGCGTGGGCACCATGGCTCATATTGATCCGAAACGCGTCGGCGCCTGCGCGGAACAGGCGGCGCAGCATCTCGGGCGAGCGGCTGGCCGGCCCGATCGTGGCAAGGATCTTGACCTTGCGCCCGCGCGGGTCGATCCGTGAATTGTCGCGATTTGCCATGCGAAATCCGTATAGTCCGTTGGATGAGCCGCCCGTCGTCGAAGGCCCGGCTATGGCACAGGCGCCCTCCAACTCAAGCCTGCAACGTAAAGGAAAGCTCCAATGTCCGATGTGAACGACCCGCTCGATACGCTCGACGATGCCGTCGCCGCCACCGCGTTTCGCCGCCTGGTGCGCCATCTTCGCCACCGCCACGATGCCCAGAATATCGAGCTGATGGGTCTCGCGGGCTTCTGCCGCAATTGCCTCGCCGACTGGATCCGCGATGCGGGCTATGACGGCGACAAGGCGTCGGCACGCGAACTCATCCACGGCATGCCGGCAGAGGAATGGAAGGCGACGAAACAGCGTCCCGCAACGCCCGGCCAGATCGAGGCGATGGAGAAGAGCCTGTCGATGAACAAGCCCGATCTGCGTTAGACGATTTATCCAGCGACAATGACAGGTCTTGTGGATAGCGGCCTTTGCGCGGCGCAGCCTGCGGCCTAGTCACGCGCCTTTCCACGCGAATCGCGAAACCCGGAGCAACAGAAAAATGGCCGACGCCACCGACGACCGCCTGCGCCTTCTGATCGAGCGCATCGAACGCCTCGAAGAGGAAAAGAAGGGCATCGCCGACGACATCCGCGACGTTTATGCGGAGGCAAAGGCGGTCGGCTACGACACCAAGATCATGCGCCAGGTCGTGCGCCTCAGGAAGATGAAGCCCGACGATCGCAGCGAGCAGGAAACCATTCTCGAAACCTACAAGGCCGCGCTCGGCATGGGTTAAGTTCGGAACCACCCCGCGCCCGGCTGTCTTGTAATATCAGACGCCAGCAAGGGAGCCCGAACCATGTCCGACAAGCTCGAGAAGCATCAGAACGCCGACTTTATCGCCTCCATCGACGAAGAACCCCGGATGCCGGGGCACGAAAGCGAAATGGAGAACAAGCCCGATTGGGAGCCGCGCTACCCCGGCTCGGGTCGGCTGAAGGGAAAGGTCGCGATTATTACCGGCGCGGACAGCGGCATCGGCCGCGCAACCGCGGTGCTGTTTGCACGCGAGGGTGCCAATGTCGCGATCGCCTATCTCAGCGAAGACGACGACGCGGCGAAAACGAAGGAACTGTGCGAGGCCGAAGGCGCGCGCGCCTTGACCCACGCTTGCGATCTCGGCCAGAAGCAGGCTTGCGAGGAACTGGTCGAGCAAACCATCGACTCGTTCGGCCGGCTCGACGTGCTGGTCAACAATGCGGGCGAACAGCATCCCGATTACGAGATCGGCGACATCACCGCCGAACAGCTTCAGCGCACGTTCCAGTCCAACATCTTCTCCATGTTCTACATGGTTCAGGCCGCGCGTCCGCACCTGAAGAAAGGCGCGGCGATCGTCAATTGCACCAGTGTGACGATGTACAAGGGCGCGCCGATCCTGCTCGATTACAGCGCGACGAAAGGCGCGATCACCGCCTTTACCCGTTCGCTGAGCGAGAACCTGGTGGAGGACGGCATCCGGGTCAACGCGGTCGCCCCCGGGCCGATCTGGACCCCGCTCAACCCGTTCGGCGGGCAGCCTCCGCAAGAAATGGACGATTTCGGCGAGAGCACCCCGATGGGCCGCCCGGGCCAGCCCAACGAGGTCGCGCCCGCTTTCCTGTTCCTTGCCTGCAAGGACAGTTCCTATATGTCGGGACAAGTGTTGCATCCCAACGGAGGTATCATCGTAAATGGCTAGGGAATGGAAAGACGCGCGCGGGATCATCGTCACCACCACCCCGACGGTGGAGGGGCAGCCGATCCAGGAATATTACGGCATCGTCGTGGGCGAAGTCATCGTCGGCGCGAACCTCTTCCGCGACCTGTTCGCCAATATTCGCGACATCGTCGGCGGTCGCTCGGGCAGTTACGAGCGCATCCTTTCGAAGGCGCGCACCCAGGCGATCGAGGAATTGCAGGCCGAAGCGGCCAGCCGCGGCGGCAACGCGGTGGTCGGCGTCGATCTCGATTACGAGGTGATCGGCGACACCGGCTCGATGCTGATGGTCAGCGCCAGCGGCACCGCGGTCAGGGTCTAGCTCTCCGCTAGCATGGCGAGCGCGGCGAAGGTCAGGGCGGTGGCGTTGTGGACGGCGTGGAGGAGTATCGCGGCCCACAGGGCGAAGCGCACGCGGACATAGGCGAGGATCATGCCGAGAATGAATTGCGGCAGGACCAGCGGCAGCAGGATTGCCAGCGTGCCCTCCTCGAAATTGGCGATGTGAACCAGCGCGAAGGCGACGGTCGAAAGCCAGAAGAAGGCGGGGAACAGCCGCTCGAACCAGGCGAGGGGTTCGGCATCGCGAAAGCGCACGAGCGCGGCGACGGCGCCCACCAGGCCCGCCAGGGCGAGGCCAACGCCCAGCAGCGGGTTCATCATATGCGCGAATGCCGCTCCGCCAAGCCCAAGCGCAAGCGCAAGCAGCGCCAGCAACACGCCGGGCCTGCCCGACAGCCAGCCGCGAAAGACGATCTCTTCGAAGAGGGGCGCGGCGACCACCACGAGAAACACGATGGTCGGCGTGAACTCGATGCCGGCAAGCGCGGTCGCAGGCAGATAGACGCCGAGCGCCACCGCGATCGTCGCCGCCAGAATCAGCACCAGCATGATCGCCACGTCGAGCGCATAGAGCCGCGCCAAAGCGGTTAGCGGCACGCCGCCCTCGTGGCGCACCGCGAGGCTCGGCCGCTTGATGAACGCCCAAAGCCGGCGCCATTCGGCGATCATGCCGCCGGCAGCCTCGCCGCCCGGCGAAGGATCGGTGAGCGCGCCGGTATCGGGCGCATTTGTATCGGGCGCATCTGCATTGGGCGCGATCGGGCGGGCGGCGGTGGCGTCGTCGGGGCTTGTCGGCATATCGTCCAAGGGTTTAAGGCACGAAGGTATGAATGAGGGGCTAAACGCCCGTCGCACATCCCCGATTCAATGACGAGGTCCCATGGCAGGCCATTCCAAATTCAAGAACATCATGCACCGCAAGGGTGCGCAGGACAAGAAACGCTCCAACCTGTTTTCCAAACTCTCCCGCGAGATCACCGTTGCGGCGAAGATGGGCACGCCCGATCCCGACATGAATCCGCGCCTGAGGCTGGCGGTCAACACGGCCAAGGCCCAGTCCATGCCAAAGGACAATATCCAGCGCGCGATCGACAAGGCGAGCGCGGCGGATGGCGAGAATTACGAGGAGGTGCGCTACGAAGGCTATGGCCCGGGCGGCAGCGCGATCATCGTCGAGGCGCTGACCGACAACCGCAACCGCACCGCCACCGCCGTGCGCACCGCTTTCAGCAAGAACGGCGGCAATCTGGGCACCGAAGGATCGGTCGCGCATGGCTTCGAACGGGTCGGTTATATCGAATATGACGCCGAGGTCGGCGGCGAGGACAAGGTGCTCGAGGCCGCGCTCGAAGCGGGGGCCGAAGACATCCAATCCTCCAAGGACGGGCACGAGATCTGGACCGCGCCAGACGATCTGCACGACGTCGCCGGCGCGCTCGAGAAAAAGCTGGGCGAAGCCAAGGAAGTGAAGCTCGCCTGGAAGCCAAACCTGACCGTCGACATGGACGAGAAGAATGCCGGCACGCTGCTGAAACTGATCGACGCGCTCGACGACGACGACGACGTGCAGACCGTGTGGGGCAATTACGAGATTTCGGATGAGGTGATGGAGACGCTGGACGCTTGACCCCGCCCGGTTTCCCGCGCTTCGAATGGGTCTATCTGACTTTGTTGCTAGCCGCCTTCGCGCTGGCGATCGCGTGGCGGCTGGGCTGGCTGGTGGGTTTATGAATTGGCTTTCCAGACCCGCTCGCCCTGAGCTTGTCGAAGGGTCGTCCTTCCACTTCGGCGCTGCGCAAGAAGAAATGCGGTCGTTGGCGCTTCGCGCCCTCTCCGAGTCCGACAAGCTCAGGACGAGCGGTATTTCCCTGGTGTGACCCTCATCCTCGGCCTCGACCCTTCGCTCACCTGCACCGGCTGGGGCGTGATCCGCGCGGATGGTTCGCGTCTTTCTCACGTCGCCAACGGGCAGATCGCGACGAAATCGAGCACCCCGATGGCCGCGCGGCTCGCGGCGCTGCACGCCGGCATCGGCGAGGTCATTGCCGAGCATGCGCCGATGCGCACGGCCTGCGAGGAAGTCTTCGCCAACGAGAACCCGAAATCGACGCTCAAGCTCGCACAGGC
Source organism: Erythrobacter sp. (assembly GCF_036351135.1). Lineage (GTDB taxonomy): Bacteria > Pseudomonadota > Alphaproteobacteria > Sphingomonadales > Sphingomonadaceae > Erythrobacter. Next base: position 16,015 of record NZ_JAZBON010000027.1, on the reverse strand, counting down.
GCGCGGCGCGGTGCTGGCTGCTTGCGGCGCGGCGGGCCTGAACGTGAACGAGCATGCCGCGCGGCTGGTGAAGAAAGCGGTGGTGGGCACCGGCGGCGCGGACAAGAAACAGGTGCAGGCGATGCTGCGGGTGCTGCTGCCCGGCGCCGAAGTCGCGGGCGCCGATGCGGCCGATGCGCTGGCGGTCGCCATAGCGGACGCGCATCTGACGCGCTGATATTCAACGCAAACGATGTCCTACACGCCGTCCGTATGGCAGAAGCATCGGCGCCATGAAGGGCAGGCTGGAAGAGGGCTAAGCTGAATGAAAGTGACAGGTAGACCAGGTGAAAGTTCACACTTTGGCGCTCGCAAATTGACACTTCGCTGCGCGGACAGTGACACTTTTAGTCGAAAAGGTAACACACCAGAGCCTAGAGTGACGCTTTCGCGCGCTAGAGTGACGCAATCGCTTTTCTTCCCCTGGACCGTGTTCCACATGTTCCACCCTGTAGGACTTCGCGCATGATCCACCTCTTCGGTATCCCCAATTGCGACAGTGTCCGGAAGGCGCGCAAATGGCTCGATGCGAACGACCTCGACTACGCCTTTCACGACTACAAGAAGGAAGGAGCGACGCGCGAGGCATTGGAGCGCTGGGCCGACGAGGTCGGCTGGCAGGTTTTGCTCAACAACCGGGGGACCACCTATCGCAAGCTGGACGAGGCGGCTCGCGCCGATCTCACCCGCGAGCGCGCGATTGACCTCATGCTGCAACATACAAGTCTGATCAAACGCCCGGTGCTGACCCGCGAAGACAGCCGCCGGGTGCTGGTCGGCTTCAGCGAAAGCGAATGGGAGAACCAACTGTGCTGACGCGTCTGACGGTGAGCCTCGCCGTGCTGTTCCTGACCCCGGCGCTTCCCGATGCGGCCTTGGCGGCGGATGGCGCAGGCCCGCCTGCTCGCCCGCTCGTCATCGCGCATCGCGGGGCGAGCGACGAACGGCCCGAGCATACGCTCGCCGCCTACGAGCTCGCGATCGATCAGGGCGCAGACTACATCGAGCCCGACCTCGTCGTGACCAAGGATCTGGCACTCGTCGCGCGCCACGAGAACGAGCTGTCGGGCACCACCGACGTCGCGAGCCGCGAGGAGTTCGAGGATCGCAACCGCACCAAGACGGTCGAAGGGCGGCAGGTCGCCGGCTGGTTCACCGAAGACTTCACGCTGGCCGAACTGCGCACCCTGCGCGCGCGCGAACGGGTCGGCAATGTGCGCCCGGCAAGCGCGGCCTATAACGGGCTCTACCAGGTGCCGACCTTCGCCGAGATCGTCCAGCTGGTGCGCGCGAAGGAGGCCGAGACCGGGCGCCGGATCGGCCTCTATCCCGAACTGAAGCACCCAACGCTCATGCTCGAGCAGGAGGGGATCGACATGGTCGACCTGATGGTCGCCGAGCTGCGCAAGCACGATCTCGACGATGCCGACGACATGGTGTTCGTGCAGGTCTTCGAGGTCGGGCCGCTGCAGCGGCTCGATGCCCGGGTGGATACGCCGCTCGTGCTGCTGATCAGTTCGCAAGGCGGGCCTTACGACGAACCGGAGATGCGCTGGGCGGACGTGATGACGCCGAGCGGCCTTGCCGAGGTCGCGCAATATGCAGACGGGATCGGGCCGTGGCTCGGTCATGTGATCGATCAGGAGACGGTGCAGCCCACCTCGCTCGTCGCCGATGCGCATGCCGCGGGGCTTCAAGTGCATCCCTGGACGCTGCGCAAGGAGAACGGCTTTCTCCCCGCGCCGCTGCAGAGCGAGGGCGGACCTGCGGCGGACGGGCAATGGCGGCGTGTGTGGCAGGCCGCGATCGCGAGCGGCGCGGACGGCTTCTTCACCGACAATGTCGACGAGCTCGTCAGCTTGCTGGAGCAGCGTTAGTCGCGGTGGCGGGCGCTGAGGATGTAGTTGAGGCTTTCGTCGTCCGACAGGTACAGCCCCTTGCCCGGACGCCAGGCGATGCCGCGGCGGTGAGTGACCTCGAGCCCGACCTCGGCCAACATGGCCTCGAGCTCTTCGGGGGTGACGAAGTCGCTCCAGCGATGGGTTCCCCGGGGGACATAGCCGACCGCTTCGGCCGCGCCGACCAGCAGCAGACGGCTGGCGGCGGTGCGGTTGGGGGTCGAGAGGATGAGCAGGCCGCCCTGATCGTCCTTAGGGGACGCCAGCCGCGCGGCAACATCGGCGAGGAAGGCGCGCTTGTCGGCAACATGCTCGACCACTTCCAGGCTGACGACGAGATCGAAGCGCCCGATATCGAGCGCGCCGACCTCGCCCGCCATATAGCGGATGTCGAGCCCGCTCCCCTCCGCATGCGCCGCCGCCGCCGCGACGTTCTCGGCCGAGGCATCGACGCCGGTGACATCCGCGCCCAGCCGGGCCAGCGGTTCGCAGACCAGCCCTGCGCCGCAGCCGATGTCGAGCGCGCTGCGCCCTTCCAGCGGTCTGAGGGCGGCCTCGTCGAGGCTCCAATGCGCGTTCACCGCCTCGCGAATGAAGGCGAGGCGCACCGGGTTCGCCTGATGCAGGCTCGCCATCTTGCCCTTGGGGTTCCACCAATCCTTCGCCAGTCCCGCGAAGAACGCGGCCTCTTTCGGGCGGATAGTGGTACCGGTCCCATTGGAGGGGCGGATCGGATCGACATTTGCTTTCGCCATGCCGCCCCGTTAGCAGCCGGAGCATGGGCCCACCAGCGGGAGTTAGCGAGGCCGTGACGCGCGCGAAACAGCGGATCGTGATGAAGTTCGGCGGCACCTCCATGGCCGGGACCGAGCGCATCCGCCGTGTCGCAGGCATCGTGCGCGCGCAGGCGGCGAAGGATTCCGAGGTCGCCGTGGTGGTGAGCGCGATGGCCGGCGAGACCGATCGGCTGGTCAACTTCTGCCGCGAGGCGAACGCGCTTTACGACCCGGCCGAATACGACGTGGTGGTCGCCAGCGGCGAGCAAGTCACGAGCGGGCTCCTCGCGCTGACCCTGCAGTCGCTCGGGTGCAAGGCGCGCAGCTGGCTCGGCTGGCAGGTGCCGGTCGCAACCGAGTCGGCACATGGCAAGGCGCGCATCGCCGCCATCACCGCCGACGCGATGATCGCGCGGCTCGAGGCGGGCGAGATCGCGGTGGTGCCGGGCTTCCAGGGCCTGTCGGAGGAAGGCCGGGTGACGACGCTCGGCCGCGGAGGATCGGACACGTCGGCGGTGGCGGTGGCGGCGGCAATCGATGCGACGCGCTGCGACATCTACACCGATGTCGACGGCGTCTACACCACCGACCCGCGCATCGTCGCCAAGGCGCGCAAGCTGAAAGCGGTGACCTACGAAGAGATGCTCGAACTCGCATCCGTCGGGGCCAAGGTGCTGCAGACTCGCAGCGTCGGCCTTGCGATGAAGGCGGGGGTGCGGCTCCAAGTGCTCTCGAGCTTCGTGGGCGAAGACGCTGTCGCCGCCGATGACCTGCCTGGCACGCTGATCGTGTCAGACCAGGAAATGGACGAACTTGTAAAAGGGGGCGAAATGGAACGCCAGCATGTCACCGGGATCGCGCACGACAAGAACGAGGCGAAGATCATCCTCACCCGCGTGCCCGATAAGCCCGGCGCGGTCGCCGACATCTTCGCCCCGCTCGCGGATGCGTCGATCAATGTCGACATGATCATCCAGAATGTTGGCCGCGACAAGGGCGAGACCGACGTCACCTTCACCGTGCCGCAGGCCGACCTTGCGCGGGCGCAGGCGCTGCTCGAGGATCGGCGCGGCGAGATCGGCTTCAACCGCATCATCACCGACAGCCAGATCGCCAAGATCAGCGTCGTCGGCGTCGGCATGAAAAGCCATGCGGGCGTCGCCTCCACGATGTTTCGCTCGCTGTCCGATCGCGGGATCAACATTCAGGCGATCTCGACCTCCGAAATCAAGATCAGCGTTATGATCGACGAGGACGAAACCGAGCTTGCCGTGCGCGTGCTGCACACCGCCTATGGCCTCGACGCGGAAGACTGAGCGCGCTTTCCTACTCGCCTCGCACATCGTAAGCGCGCGGTTCACCGCGTTGGCAGACGCGTGCTAACTCGATCTTAACCTTCGTCGGCGGAACGTGACCTCGCACATACGGGAGTCACCTCATGGCGCTGAAAGCCCATCTCGAAGAAATGAAAGCCGATGGCGAGCAAAGGCGCCATCCCCGCCGCGCCTTGCGGCTCGAGACCAGCGGCACCCTGCCCGAGGGGGAGGAGGCCAATGTGACGGTTCACAACCTGTCGGCGGCGGGCCTGCTGATCGAAACCGACCTCGAGTTGAAGGAAGGCGACGCGTTGGCGATCGCCATGCCCGATCTGGGGCCGGTGGGGGCGGAAATCGTCTGGGCGAGCGGGCGGCTTTATGGTTGCGCGTTCGAACAGGCGCTGGGCGAAGCGGCGCTTGCCGCGGCGCAGCTGCGCGGCGAGACGCCGCTTATCGCCTCGCAGCCGCAGGGAAGCGAGCCGGCGGGTGAACGCGCCCGCACGCCCTACGCCGGACGCGACGCCGGCGATCCGCTCGGCCTCAAATTGAACCGCCTGCGCCGCGAGCGCGGGCTGACCCTGGCGCAGGTCGCCAGCGCGCTCGACGTCAGCAAGCCGACCGTCTGGGCTTGGGAAAAAGGCAAGGCGCGCCCGCTACCCGAACGCCTCGCCGCAATCGCCGAGGTGCTGGGCGTGGCCGAGGAAGAGCTTGCCGATCCGGTTCCGGGCCAGGCGGGTTCCGGTCTGATCGAAGAGTGTCGGTTACGTATTGCTGCTGAGCTCGGAACCAGCCCCGACAACATTCGTATCATGATCGAAGTTTAAGGCGGCCCCTATCTCGCCGAGGCTTTTTAAAAATCGAAATATTCGCCGAGTATGGTAAACGAAATAGCCCGCTGATTCGTTTTTTAGCGTAGGTAATATAACATAACTAACGCTGTTAGAGGTCGCACTCAGGAGAGAAGGGGTTGTCTCTCCGAATCTACTCTTTAGGTTAGTTTACGTATTGCTTGACGCGATAAGCGGCGAGGCGGGCTCGGTTGTCAAACTGCCGGGGGCAATTCGTATGAACATGCATTTCGAGAATGCAGCCGCGCGCGCGCCGCGTGCCGGGGCCGCATCGCCGAATGAAAGCTGGATGACGGACGGGGACATCCTCGTCCGGCTCGATCACGCGGGATTCGTGGTCCACGCATCGCAGAACGCGGACGTGCTGGGGATCGACCTCTCTTCTCTATTGCTAATGCCGCATATCGCGGACTTCGCCGATCCGGCGTTTCACGATGCGATCGTCGACTATGTCGCCGGCGTTCTGGCGGACGAACCGGTGGCGGATGCGATGGAGTTTCCCGTGCTGAGACGCGCACTGAATCAGGGTGAGCTCAGCGCGCGGGATACGGGCGAAGGCGCCGAACTGGCGCGCCACTGGTACGCGCTGTCGCTGCTGCCGGTCGAACCCGACGATGGCAATGCGCTGCAAGGGGCGATGGGCACCCTGCGATCGGTTCAGGGGAAATATCAGGGCCACGAGGAGTCGGAGAGCGCGGCGGCGCTCGATCCGCATACCGGGCTTGCCACGCGCGCGGCTTTCTGCGGCCACCTGACCCGCGCGATTGCCGCTGGGCAGCAAGCGAGCCTTGCCCTGTTCGCGATCGACAATATGCGCGCGATCTTCATGCAATACGGCCAGACGACGGCCGACGAGATCCGCTGGGGCTTTGCGCGCTTCCTCGAAACGATGACCGACGCCTCGCAGGTGCTGGCTCAGGTCGATGACGAACGCTTCGGCGTGATCCTGCCGGGAATGTCCATATCGACCGCACGGGCCTGGGCGCAAACGACACTGACCACCTTCGCCGGTCTGGCCATGGGCGGCGCCTCGCGCACCAGCGAACTGACCGCGAGCGCCGGGCTCGCGACGCTCGACGTGAGCGCGGACTGGACTTTGCGGCAGGGCGAGCTTGGCCTCGTCATGGCGCGCGCGGGCGGGGGGATGCAGGTCGCCAAGTCGCAGCTGCGGCCCGGCTTTGCGAATGGCGCGTTCGTCGAACGCGAGATGGAGGCGGCCGTCCAGCGCGCGATCCAGCGCTACTCGTAAGACCGCGGCATGTGGCTGCCAGCTTGCCCGCCGGCTTGGCCTCGCCGGGGCGGTCGGCTAGGCGCTGACGATGCCGTTCACCGCCACCATCCTGCTGCTGGGCTCGGGAGAGCTCGGACGCGAATTCGCCATCTCCGCCAAACGCCTGGGCGCGAAAGTCGTCGCCTGCGACGCCTATGACAATGCGCCCGCCATGCAGGTCGCCGACGGGCGCGAGGTCTTCTCCATGCTGGACGGCGATGCACTGATCGACGTAGCCCGGAGGCACCGGCCCGATGTCATCGTGCCCGAGATCGAGGCGATCCGGACTGAGGCGCTGGCGCAGCTCGAAGCCGAAGGCTTTGCCGTCATCCCCTCGGCCAAAGCGGCGCAGGCGACCATGAACCGCGACACGATCCGCGATCTCGCGGCGCACGAGCTCGGTCTTGCCACCTCGCGCTATGCCTATGCTTCGGATCTCGACGAGGTGCGCGAAGGCGCCACGCAGACCGGCTATCCCTGCATCGTCAAGCCGGTCATGTCGTCCTCGGGCAAAGGTCAGAGCAAGGTCGAAAACGAGGCGCAGCTTGCGGAGGCATGGGACCATGCCTGCGCGAATATGCGCGGCGACCGGCGGCGCGTGATCGTCGAGGAGTTCATCGCCTTTGACTACGAAATCACGCTGCTCGCCGTGCGGCATAGGGACGGCATCAGCTTTTGCCCGCCGATCGGGCACCGGCAGGAGCGCGGCGATTATCAGGAGAGCTGGCAGCCACAGACAATGTCCGATCAGGCGCTGCGAAGCGCGCAGGACATGGCGACCCGCATCGTCACGGCGCTGAAGGGCGGGGGCCGAGGCCATGGACTGTTCGGCGTCGAATTCTTCGTGCGTTCTGGCGAGGACGGCGAAGAGGTGATCTTTTCCGAGCTCTCCCCGCGCCCGCATGATACCGGCATGGTCACGCTCGCCTCGCAGGAATTGAGCGAGTTCGACCTTCACGCCCGCGCGGTTCTCGGCCTGCCCATCCCGGCGGAGATCGCCGCACGTCCCGCCGCATCCGCCGTCATTCTGGCCGATCGCGATACGGAAAGCTTCGGCTATGAGGGCCTCGGCGATGCGCTGGCGCTGGACGAGCACGTCGATATCCGCCTGTTCGGAAAGCCCGTCGCCCGCCCCTATCGCCGCATGGGGGTGGCATTGGCGAGGGGCGGCGATACCGATGAGGCACGGCGGCTCGCGAAGGAGGCGGCGGGGCGGATCCGGGTCCGCTACGATTGAGGCGAAGTCTGCATGCGGCCGATGCCGGCAATTGAAATGACGACGGACGGATCGTAACCAGCAGCGCGCGTTTTCTCTTCCCAGACCACCGGAGTTCGATCCCGCATGATCCGCCCAACCTCCTTCCTGCGCATCTTCGTCCTTCTCGCTCTGCTCCTGCCGAGCGCTGCCGCGGCGCACTCCTTCTGGTTGCAACCGGTCGATCACACGCCCGAGGCGGGGGAAGAGGTCAGAATCGAATTCAAGGTTGGCGATGCCGGCGACGTGAACGACTGGGGCCTTTATTGGGAGCGAATCGCGGCGTTGCGGCTGTTCGGCCCCGACGGCGTGAGCGATCAGCAGCGCGGCATTCGGGTGACGGCGGGCGAGGAGCCGGGCAGCGCGCTTATCGCCGTCGCGAAGCCGGGCACGCATATCCTCGCCTTCGCCAGCAATCCGAGCTTTTCCGACCTCGAGGCCGAGCGCTTCGACCGCTATGTCGAACATGAAGGGCTGAGCGCGATTGCACAGCACCGCGCCGCGCTGGGGCAAGGTCGCGGCAACGGCAAGGAGCTCTACGCCAGACGCGCCAAGACGCTGTTGCAGGTCGGCGACGCTCATACCGACAATGCGACCCGCCCCATCGGGCAGACGCTGGAGATCGTGCCGCTCACGAACCCCTTCGCGCTTGACCCGGGCGCTCCGTTGAAGCTGCAAATCCTGTGGCGGGGCGAACCTCTCGCGGGCGCGCAACTGCTCGCCGCCCCGCTCGATGCGACGGGCGACTATGAAAGCTTTCGCAGCGATGCGAACGGCATGGTCAAGGCGCCTGCGCCGGTCGGCGCGGCGATGCTTTATTCGGCGGTGTGGGGCGTTCCGGCGCCGAACGATGCGCGCGCGGACTATTTCACCATCTTCGCCAGCTTGACCGTGGGGACGCGGTGAGCGAGGCGCTGATCCTGACGCTGGCCTGTCCCGATCGCCCAGGCATCACCGCGCGGGTCACCGGCTTCCTGTTCGATCGCGGCTGCAACATCCTCGATGCGCAGCAATACGGCAGCCGGGCCAGCGACAGCGCGACCGCGGACAGCGAGGACCGCTTTTTCATGCGGATCGTGTTCGAGCCCAGCGCGCAGGATGCATCCGCATTGCGCGATGAGTTCGCACCCTTTGCCGAGGAATTCGCGATGCGCTGGCGCCTGTCCGCGCAGGATCGGCCCCGCCGCATGATCATCATGGTCAGCAAGGGCGATCATTGTCTCGTCGACCTGCTCTATCGCCTGCGCACCGGCGAGCTGAATATCGAGGTTGTCGCCATCGTCTCGAACCATGCGCGCGAAGCCGCGATCCGAACCGACATCGGCGATATCCCCTTCCACCACGTGCCGGTCACCGCGCACACGAAGCCCGAAGCCGAGGCGCGGCTACGCGAGATTGCGGAGGAGACGCAGGCCGAACTGATCGTGCTCGCGCGTTACATGCAGATCTTCTCCGACGAGCAAGCGCGCCATTTCGCCGGACGCTGCATCAATATCCATCACAGCTTCCTACCCGGCTTCAAGGGCGCGCGCCCCTATCACCAGGCGCATGATCGTGGGGTCAAGATCATCGGCGCGACCGCCCATTTCGTCACCGCCGATCTCGACGAGGGTCCGATCATCCACCAGGACGTCGAGCGCATCACCCACGCCGACAGCCCGTCCGACCTCGTGCGCAAGGGCCGCGACATCGAACGGCGCGTGCTTGCCGAAGCCGTCCGCCTGTTCGCCAGCGATCGCGTGCTGATCAACGGCAGCCGGACCGTGATTTTCCGCGGCTAGCAATTCGCGAGGTGACGCTAACGCCGGGCGATTTGCTCGGTCTCTAGCGCCTTGTCCTCGTTCGCGCGTTGGATGACATAGGCGCGGATCGCTTCCATCTCCTCGCGCGATAGCGATTGCGAGAAGCTTGCCATGCCGTTGTCTTTCAGGATGCCGTCATGGACGACGGCCATCCAGCTGCGCGCATTGCCGAGCGTCCCCGAGCGCCTGAGATCGGGCAGCACCGTCGAGCCGACCGCGGCGGGCGCGTGGCAGACCGCGCAATATCGCGCATATTTGACCTTGCCGAGCGCGATCGTCTGCGCATCCGAGCGGCTGGGCGGCGGATCGAGCGGGAGGCTGACGAGCTCGCGCTCGGCGGGCAGTTCGCCGTCCGCGCCCAGCTTGAAGACCAGCAGGCGTGACACGTTGCGAACCGGGCCCTGATCGTTGACCAGATGACCGTCGGCGGAGATCGCATAGGCGCCGCCCCATCCGGCGAGAACCGCAATATATTGCTCGCCATCCACGGCGTAGGTGATCGGCGGCGCGACGATACCGGTCTGCGCGGCGAAGCTCCACAGCTTCTCTCCATCGGCAGCATCATAAGCGGCGAATTCGCTGCCCGAATTGCCCTGAAAGACGAGGCCCCCGCCGGTCGCGAGCAGGCCGCCGTTCCAGGGGCCGGGAAACTCGACTTCCCAGCGGGCTTCCTGCGCCACCGGGTCCCAGGCCATCAGCTTCCCCTTCACCGTGCCATAGACCTCGCGTCGGATGCCGAGATCGGGCGGCAAGTCGCCCGCGCCCAGATTGAACCCGACGTTGAAGCCGCGCGCCCGGTCCGGCTTCCAATCGTCCTCGGGATCGTAGACCGTTGCCGCTTCGAAAGCGGGGATATAAACCAGCCCTTCGCCCGGATGATAGGCCATCGGATGCCAGTTGTGCCCGCCGAGCGGTCCGGGCATCACCAGCGCCGCCTCGCCTGTCACATCGATCCGCGTTTGCGGATTGAAGATCGGGCGACCGTTCTCGTCGATCCCCTCGGCCCAGTTCTGCGGGATGTATTCCTCGGCGCTGATGAATTCGCCAGTCGCGCGGTCGAGGACGTAGAAGAAACCGTTCTTGGGCGCCTGCATCAGCACCTGACGCTCTTCGCCGTCGATCTCCATGTCGGCGAGGATGATGTGCTGCGTAGCGGTGTAGTCCCACGTTTCGCCCGGTGTGGTCTGGTAGTGCCAGACATATTCGCCCGTATCGGGGCGCACCGCGACGATGCTGGAAAGATAAAGGTTATCGCCTTCGCCGGTACCGTCCGCACCGGGCGAGCGATAGGCGCGGTTCCAGGGGGATCCATTGCCGACGCCGAAATAAAGCAGGTCGAGTTCGGGATCGTACGCCATCGAATCCCACACCGTGCCCCCGCCGCCGATCGCGTCCGAGCCGCGCAGAACCTCCAGGTTCCAAGTGTCGGCCGCGGCCTTGAGATGTGCCGGCGCGTCCTCACCCTCGGTCCCGTCGGGCACTGTGTAAAAACGCCACAGCTCGCTTCCGTCCGCCGCGTCATAGGCGGCGATATAGCCGCGCACGCCGAATTCGGCCCCGCCATTGCCGATCAACACCTTGCCGTCGATCACGCGCGGGGCGCCGGTTATCGAATAGGCCATCGACTGGTCTACGGTGACAGTTTCCCATTCGACCTCGCCCGTATCGCGGTCGAGCGAGACGAGCCGTCCGTCGAGCGTGCCGAGGAACAACGAATTGCCCCAGCTCGCAAGGCCGCGATTGACGACATCGCAGCACACCTTGACCCCGGTTTCCCCGGGCACCTGAGGGTCGTATTCCCACAGCGGTGCGCCACTCGCCGCGTCGAATGCCTTCACCTTGCTCCACGCGGTCGTCAGGTAGAGCTTGCCGTCGATGACGAGCGGGGTCGCCTCCTGCCCGCGCGCCGTGTCCATATCCGCGAACCAGGCGAGGCCCAGCTCGCCGACATTGCCGGTATCGATCCGGGAAAGCGGGGAATAGCGCTGCTCGGAATAGGTGCGGCCATGCATGATCCAGTTGGCCTCGTCGCTACCGGCGGCCTCGAGCATTGCCGCGGTGACGCCATCCGCCTCGGCTCCGAACGCCGGCACCTCCTCGCACGACGTCAGTGCCAGCATCATCGACGCCGCCGCGGGCACGGCCCAAATCTTCGTTCGCATTCCCATCCATCCTCTCCCAACGCGCTGCTGCGGCGCGCTCTCGTCCTTTGTGCGCATGTTGCCGCGCATGGCGATGCTTGTCCATAAGCCGCGCGCCGCCTAAGCCATGCCTGAAATTATTCGCTCGCCCGCGACCATGCGGGGCGGGGCAGTCAGGAAGGAGACACGAACAGATGTGCGACCGCGATCATCTGCGCCGTTGGGCGAGCGAGGCGCTCGACCGCCGCACTTTCGCCGCGCGCGTCGGCGCGGTTTCGGGCGTGGCCGCGCTCGCCGCCTGCGGGCCGACCGTCAGTAACGAAGGCGCCGCCAGTTCTAAGGACGGGGCGGAGGACATGCTCGCGATCGAAGAACGCGGCGTCAGTTTCGCGACCCCCGACGGTGAGATGGACGCCTTTTTCGCTTATCCGGCGAGCGGCGCGCATCCCGGCGTCCTGTTCTGGCCCGACGTAGCGGGTCTGCGCGAATCCAAGCGCAATATGGCCCGCCGGCTTGCCGGGAAGGGCTATGCCGTGCTGGTGCTCAACCCCTATTATCGCGACGTCGCGGGAGAGCAATTCGCCGATTTCGCGTCTTTCATCGAAGCCGATGGCTTTACCAAGGTAGGCCCATGGCGCGGCAAGCACGACGCCGCCGCCATTGGCCGCGATGCCACGGCTGCGGTCGAATGGCTCGATGCGCAAGACGCGGTCGACACCGCGCGCGGTGTGGGCGTGCAGGGCTATTGCATGGGCGGGCCGCTGGCGATCTGGAGCGCTGCCGGAGTGCCGGGACGGATCGATGCCGCGGCGAGCTTCCACGGCGGCGGATTGGTGCGTGACGACCTGCCCACCAGCCCGCATCGGCTGCTGGACGAAGTGGATGCCGCATTGCTGATCGCCGTGGCGCAGGACGACGATGCGGAAGACCCCGAGGCCAAGCGGACCTTTTCGGAAGCGGCGCAGGAAGCGGACGTGCCGGCGAAAGTGTCGGTCTATGCCGGCGATCATGGCTGGACCGTCCCCGACAGCCCGGCCTACAACGCGCCGGCCGCCGAACAGGCCTATGTCGACCTTCTCAGGCTTTACGACGACAATCTCTGAGCCCGGTCTGCTTGAGGTCCAGGCTGTCCTCGCGGCCTTTTGGCGCTCAGCGTTTTTCGGCGCCCGCTCCGGCCCCGGGCGCTTCGACACCGCGCGCTTCGCGCTCCTTGTTGCGCTCGTTCGAAAGGCCGAACCGCCCGAACCGGCGATAGCGCGTCATCCATCTGTCGAGATACAGGCCTAGGGGCCGCGGCTCGATACCGAGATCGGCGAAGGTGCGATGATCGCCCGAGACGGTACTGTTGGCCTTGAGCAAGGTCCACTGATCCTTGCTCATCGGCGTTCCCGGCAGGCTGGCGAATAGCCCGCTTACGCCGTCGGGCATCGCCAGAAAGCGCCGCTCTCGCCCCTGCGATTTCGCGATCCGCCGGTTGATCTCCATCATCGTCAACACTTCGGGTCCGCCCAACTCGTAGATGTGGCCGCCATGTCCCGCCGGATCTTCGAGCGCGACGGCGACCGCCTCGGCAACGTCGTCGACATAGACCAGCTGCAACTTCGCCTCGGGACCGAAGACCGGCAGAACCGGGAAGGTCTCAATCATCTGCCCGAACATGTTGAGAAATTCGTCGTCCTTGCCGAAGACGATCGAGGGGCGCAGGACGCTCGCCTGCGGGAAGGCGTCAAGAACGCGCCGCTCGCCCTCGGCCTTGCTCTTGGCATAGGCCGTCGGCGAGTTCGCATCGGCGCCGATTGCGCTGACATGGACGAAGCCGAGCGCGCCGCTGTTTTGCGCGATGCGTGCCATCTCTCCGGGCGCCTCGCCCATGAGTTCGCCGAGATCGCCGTCGAAGGCGCCGACGAGGTTCACGACATAGTCGGCGTCGTGAAGCGCGGCCTTCAGACTGTCCTCGCGGGTAATGTCGCAGCGCGCGAATTGCAGCTGGCCCAGATTGGCCAGCGGCTTCAGCGCCCAGGCTTTTTCGGGATTGCGACTGGCGATGCGCACCCGCGCGCCGCGCGCGAGCAATGCCTGCGCGACGTAGTGCCCGATAAAGCCGCTGCCGCCAAAGATCGTGACGAGCCGGTTGGAGAGCGGGGAGGGGAGGGACATGTCGTTGCGTGTTCCGGATCGATGTATCGGGCGGCGAAGATCGCCCCGCCATGCGTCAAGGCGCGGGCGCAGGCAAGGGTCCTCTCGCCCCATCCGTCGGTTGCTAGGGCGCAAAGGATTCGCGTTGACAGTCCGCCGCCCCACCCGCTATTGGCGCGCGCCTACCCGGCAGCGGCGCAGACCCGCGCCAGCCGAAATGGGCCCAGATGGCGGAATTGGTAGACGCACCGTCTTCAGGTGGCGGCGGGGGCAACCCCGTGGAGGTTCGAGTCCTCTTCTGGGCACCATTTGTTCTTCTCACGTTCTCCCAAATAATCTATAAAACCCGCAGAAATCCTAGGGATTTGGCCCTTGGATCGTTCCGGAACGTCCCGCGAAATCTCGGGGGTTCCCGACATTTTTGCGGGCCTTTTGCGGGCCTTTGCGAAAACCACATTGGGAAAAGGCCCGCACATGCCTCTTACCGAGACTCGGCTTCGAGCCCTCAAGACCAAAGATAAGCCTTATAAGGTTGCTGACCAGCGCGGCCTCTATGTCGAGGTCACGCCTGCAGGCAGCAAGCTGTGGCGATTCCGATACCGGATCGGCAAGATCGAGAAGAAGCTCTCGATCGGTAGCTATCCCGAAGTCAGCCTCAAGCAAGCGCGAGACGCGACCTACGAAGCGCGCCAGGCTGTCGCATCCGGCGGCGATCCAGCACTGGAGAAACGCAAGCGTAAGATTCGCGAGGAGTTTCTCACCGCGCAGACATTTGATACGGTGGCGCGCGAGTTCTCCGTAGAGCCTTGCGAGCCATGATCCATTTGCGAGTGATCCATCTGCGAATGGTCCATCCCGCCGTGCTCTGCATCCTTGTCTTTGGGCGGGCATTGGTCGGGCGGCAGATGTCCCATGGCGCAGTGGTCTACCTCGTCCTTCGGCTGCGTATCGGGCTCATAGGTCTGGTGCGCGCCATGCGCCGAGTGGTCCTGCGCGGCAGTGGGGGCGGCGACGAGCGCCGCGCCTGAAAGCAGAAGCGCGCGCATCAGGACAGCGAGCCGTCCGGGAACGGGCGGACGGTCACGACCTGCATCATGCCGGCGTGCATGTGGTAGAGTAGGTGACAGTGAAAGGCCCAGTCGCCCGGCTCGTTCGCGGTCACATCGAAGGTCGCGGTGCCGCCCGGCTGTACCACCATCGTGTGCTTCACCGGTTGATGCATACGGTCCGCGCCGTTGACCATTTCGAAGAAGTGTCCGTGGAGGTGGATCGGATGCGCCATCATGGTCTGGTTGACCAGCTTCACCCGGACGCGCTCGTCGAAGGCGAAGCGGATCGGGTCGTCGGTCACGCTGGTGAACTTCTTCCCGTCGAAGCTCCACATATAGCGTTCCATATTGCCGGTGAGATGGATTTCCATCTCGCGCTCGACCTCGCGGTGAGGGTTCATGCGCTTGGCCCTGAGATCGGTGTAGCGCAGCACTCGGTGCGGTACCTTGTCGAGACCGAGGCCGGGGAAGTCCATCCGGTCGACAGGGCTGGGCGCGACCATGTCGATGCCGGGTCCGACCTTCACGTCGGCGGGCAGTTTCGAAGTGTCGCGCATGTCGTGGTCCATGCCGTCCATCTCGCCCATATCGTGACCCATCGCGGCATGCGCGGAGTGATCCATCATGCCCATGTCGGTCATCGAAAGGGTCACCGGCTCGCGAAGGGCGGGCGGCGTGGCAATATGTCCTTTGTGGCTGGTGAGGCTCGCAACACCCATTCCGCTGCGATCCATCGCCTCGGCCACGATCGCGTGGCTGCCATCCGTCGGCGCGACGATCACGTCGTAGGTTTCGGCGACGCCGATCTGGAACTCGTCGACCTCAACCTCGTCCACATCCTGCCCATCGGCTTGGATGACCGTCATCGGTACGCCGGGAATACGGAAATTGAAGAAGCTCATCGCGCTGCCGTTGATAACGCGCAGGCGCACACGCTCGCCGGGACGGAATTCCAGCTGCAGGTCGTCGGCAGGACCATAGCCGTTGATGAGATAGGTGTAGGTCGAGCCAGTTACGTCGGAAATATCGCGCGGGTTCATGCGCATCTGGCTCCACATGCGGCGCATATCGCCCGGCATGTCGCCATCGGCCACCGACTGCATTTGGCGATTGAAATAGTGCTCGCCGACCTTCAGTTTACGCATGACTTGATGCGGATGAATCGGCGTGAACTCGCTCAGCAGGATGACATAGTCGCGGTCATAGCGCGGGTCGGGCTCGTTGCTCTCCACGATGATCGGGCCGTAATGTCCGGCCTGTTCCTGAAGGCCCGAATGCGAGTGCCACCAATAGGTGCCGTTCTGCCTCACCGGGAATTCGTAGGTGAAGGTTTCGCCCGGTTTGATGCCCGGAAAACTGACGCCGGGAACCCCGTCGAACTGGAACGGCAGCAAAAGGCCATGCCAGTGGATCGAGCTGTCCTCGTCGAGGTTGTTGGTGACGTGCAGGCGAATGTCCTGCCCTTCGCGCAGGCGGATCAGCGGG